>JBBRYT010000049.1:0-1601 GCA_038237435.1 Chthoniobacterales bacterium | reverse complement strand
GTCAGCTCGGCAACCGTCTTAAAGGTAAGAGTAAATGTTGCCGCGCCGGCCATGTTTCAGAGGGCGAAAAGTTTGCCCGATCGCACCGCGGAAGCCGTCGGGCGCGCGGCTTGAAGAGAAACCGGCGCAACAGATCGCCGGTCCGATGCGTGATATTTGGGGGAGTGTTGACGCATCGCGGCGATTACATTGCTGTCAGTTCGTTCCCGTCCGGAATCGATCCGCCTAACGAGTCACGAATTATTTCCACTTCCTCCAGGATGTGTGTTGCACGTGAAAGATATTCCTGGGCGAGAGCTACCGTCTCGGCATTCGGCAGATGCCTGAACTCATGAATGCGCATATTGACTTCCTTCACCGCCACCGATTGACTCGCCTGACGGCGGCAAGCCTGGAAATCCTCGAAGTGCGGTTTCATTGCCTGCGCGACCTTCTCGACGGTTCCGTTTTTGATCTGCTCCAGATCGTTTAGCAGAACGCGACCAACGGACTCGGCACTGGCGCTCAGTTCGGCATCTGAGTCGGCGAGCTTAGCCTCCAAAGAAGCAAGGCGTTTTTCAATTAACTGCGATTGCAGCTGCTTTGCGGCAATAGCTGATACTGCCTCCGTGTCCCGCAAGTCGCCGCTGTTTGCGAACGTCTCCACCTCAGCGTTTACGACGGATTGCAGCTCGCGATATTTTTCGGCTTCTGTGAGGATAGCTTGGTGCGTTTTGAGCGATTCTCTGAGCTTTTGAAACTCTTGGGGCTCGGAATCAAGTTGCGGTTGTTTTGTTTTCATAAGGAGGTTGCGGATGCTCGGATAGACTCGTCGCGCTGGTACTCGGCGCACATTTGCGCGTACTCGTTAGGATGGGAAAGTTTTGCCTTCTCGAATGCGCGATCGTAACTGATGTCGTCATTCGACGCCCGATGCTTCACGATGCTGTCGAACTTGAGGTACGGGTTATGGCCACCCGGCCAGGTGTGGGTCGGTTGAATCAGCTCCGCTGTATTTTTGTACCCCGTATGCCGTAACGCGTTCTGATACACTTCCCGATGCTCGGTTTTTGCTGAAGACCACGCCGCTTCAAATCCTACTTTCCGCGCATTCTGAATCGTTCGGACCTCGGTAAAGAATGAGTCGACCGGATCATCCGCGGCGACGCGCTCGCGTCGCGCGTCACGATTCGACAGAGCTGGAAGACCTCGCAGATTCGGTCGGTTCGTGATTCCAGCATCGGTTAGCACCATGGGCCGGATGTGAGTTTCGTCGATTTGGCGACAGTTGTTGAGGGTCCAAACGGGGGAGATGTAGCGATAGTCGCCGCCCCCGAGCGCTTCTTTTCCGCCTTTGCTCCAGCGGATCTGTGCCATCAAGCCTTGTGCTGCGGCTTTCAGGTTCTGGATCCAACCGGCTGCAGTCGTCCGCTTTTCCTTGCTCCACGACTCGTGGTCGAAATCGACCAATAGCTCCGTGTTCGTCGGCATCGAGTTCGTCATCGCCTCGACGGCCGCTGCATCGATCACCTGGATTATGCCGGAATCGCTATGCGGATGCTCACCAATCGGCGCGATCAGATACCAGTTGTCGGCGGGGAACTGGAACTCGCCGTCCGGCT
>JBBRYT010000048.1:0-1614 GCA_038237435.1 Chthoniobacterales bacterium | reverse complement strand
TCTTCTGTCGCGGGGAAATAACTACTTCCTCCCACGCGCCGCCGCCGAGCAGGACGCGAGCTATAAACAAATCATCCCATACGCGATCATCGTGCACGGCGAACGCGTTCTTCACTACGTGCGCGGGAAGAAGGCCGGCGAGCAACGCCTGGTTGCGAAAGGCTCCATCGGCATTGGCGGGCACATGAACGACATGGATGAATCGCTCTTTGCCTGGGACGAAGAAGCATACCGCGCCGGCGTCGAGCGAGAGGTCAACGAAGAGATTCGCATCGAAACCACCTACGACGATCGTGTCGTTGCCCTATTGAACGATGACAGCACCGAGGTAGGTCGCGTGCACCTTGGAATAGTTCATGTCTTCCAGCTGGACGAGCCGAAGGTGGAGAAACGTGAATCCATGATCACCAATCTTCAGTTCCTGTCGCGCGAGGAATTGGTGGACCGCCGCGACTCTCTCGAGACTTGGTCGCAGTTATGCGTGGACGCGCTCGATCGTTTGCTGCTATAAGGCACTGGCCATGGTCGAACGTCTAACGCGAGATTTCGTCCTGTTCTGGACGACACTCGACCCTATCGGCACACTCGCGATATTTGCCGGCCTCACCGCGGCTTTCCCGGTGCGGGAACGCAGGAAAATTGCTCTTCGCGCATCCCTCTACGCCGCCATAATTCTCATTGTGGCCGTCGTCATCGGCCAGATCGTTTTGGATGAAATGGGCATTCGTGTTCTTTCACTCAAGCTCGCTGGAGGCATCATCCTCTTCCTTTTCTCACTGCAAATGCTGTTTGGCTCGACCGAGCACGCCAGCGCATCGTCGGAAAAAGATCATGATATCGCTGTTTTTCCGCTCGCTGTCCCCGCCATCGCCGGTCCGGGAGCGATAATGGCCGTCATCCTGCGGACCGATAACGACGTTTATACCATTCCCCAGCAGGCACAAACCGCCGGTGTGCTGATACTGGTCTTGATACTGAACTACGTTCTTCTGCTACTCTCCGGATTGATCCTTCGAATTATTGGCCAGAATGGCGCAGCGATACTGGTTCGGGTGATGGGAATGATCCTCGCGGCGCTCTCGGTGGAAATCGTCATGAACGCGCTTGGTATCGGCAGCTGGGCGGTGCCGCTGCACTAATGACGGGATCTAAACTACATTGAGTAGTCAGTAGCCGAAGCCGACGCCTTTGATCACTCGGTTATCGCGAACCAACGCGCCGTGCGATTGCTTGCCGGTGTAAGCTCCGAAGCGATTGCGCGAGTTTACACGAAATTCCACCAGCCAGCCGTAGAGATGCTCGCCATTCTGTCCGAGATCGGCGGGCTTGGGATCTCCCTGCCATTCAATCTTCGCGCTATCGGCGTCGAGGAGCGCGCCTTGCATCCAATTCCACACGATTTCCTTGTAATTCTTCGGAAAGGGACCGCAAAGCGCCGCATCAGGCGGCGCCGGAGTTTGCGCCGCTGCGCTTAGGACGAAGCAAACGAAGAAGGCGAACATCGGTTTCACCATCATAAGCAAAGCGAAATGTGCGCAATGGTCGATGAAATTATCGAGCGTGGCAGAAAAGCTTTTCGCCTCTCGATGTTGTCGAGTAAATCTCCGCCATGCT
>JBBRYT010000047.1:0-1991 GCA_038237435.1 Chthoniobacterales bacterium | reverse complement strand
CTGATGCCCGTTGATCGGCGAGAGCCGGCTAATGACCGCAGGCAAATACTGATCCCAGTTGACAAGCAGATGGAAGAATTTGTCCAGCCCGGCCAGGATCGGCGCTGCGATAAAGGCGGCCTGCAGAATCCGGAATGCCTGGTATGCAGGCGAGGCTGCGCCCCGGTCCGGTGATGTATTTGTCGAAGTTGTATTCATGATGGTGAACGCAGCTTGGATCGTCAGCAAGAATAGTCAAGAAATATATTGACTTATTCTTGCGCCTACGTTTTGCTCTGAGCATGCCCGAGATGAATTCAAGTTCTTGTCCCCCGATCAACGGAGCAGTTGGCTTTTCTTTGCGCAGCGACGAGGCGCGGCCCGAAACACGTTCCGCGATTCAGATGTTTCGATCCTTAGCTGGTAATCTCCGCTGGCCCCCACGAACGCTCGCGGCAAGTCGTAATGGCCACACCTGCGAGACACTGGACCGCAACCGTCTGGTACCGTCCGTGCCGCCGCCTCCGCCGAAGCCACTGCCGCGCGATCTTTCGAGCATCGATTCGAAAGAACTACTTCGCGAAATCCTGCGGCGCGTCGGAGACGATCCCGATCGCGAGGGACTACGCCAGACGCCGGATCGGATCGTTCGGTCCTGGAAGGAACTGTACGGCGGCTATGCGCAACGCGCGGAGGATGTACTGGTCACGCAATTCCAAGCTGAGCAGTACGACGAGATGGTGTTGCTGCGAGACATCGAATTCTTTTCAACATGTGAGCACCACATGCTCCCATTCCACGGCAAAGTGCACATCGCCTACCTCCCGAATGAAAAGATCGTCGGCCTCTCCAAACTGGCGCGATTAACCGAGGTCTATGCGCGGCGACTGCAAGTGCAGGAGCGTTTGACCTATCAGATCGCGACCGAATTGCAGCGCGTTCTCAAACCAAAAGGCGTCGCGGTAATGATCGAAGCGATGCACCAATGCATGTGCAGTCGCGGAATCCGCAAACGAGGAAGCACGATGGTGACTTCCTGCCTGCTCGGCGCGTTCAAGGAGAACCTGGCCAGTCGCACCGAGTTCCTCGCGTTGGTAAAACCGTAGCCCGATATGACAATAACGCTCTACCGGAAGTCTGGATGCCCTTGGTCAGCGGCGGTGATCGGTTTTCTGAACGAACTCAACATTCGAAGCGTGCCCGGCGCCTATCGGTCGCCAAAGCAATGAGCGATCAGCGGATTTCGAAACGGCACGAAGGAGCGGCGCCGTGAATGCAATGCTCTTTTACCGGAGCGCCAATGATCTGGCTGAGCAAAGACTCGGCGATGAGACAGGCTTCAGGATGCCGGCCGGTGGCAGCGGCGAGGGGACAGCCGTTGCCGCGAATAAGATGTTTTCCTTCGCTCTCTTCGAAGGTCGCGGCGCCGCCGAGATCCTTGAGAATGCGCAGAGCCGTGTCGATCCTTTGCTTCCGGGATTTTCCCTTGATCTCGTTCAAGTGATTATCCGCTATTTTTTTGCCGACCTCGCGCATTGCCGCGCGCAGTTCCTTCGGGCTCAGCTGTCTTGAAATAACGATCAAGATAAGGTCGAGAAGAACGCCATATGATTTTGGAAAAATCTGCTCCGCTTCCGGCGTGAGCGCATACGTCACGTGTGGTTTTCTGAAACCGGGCTGCGTTCCCGACTGATGAATCAGTCCATCTCGTTCCAAACTCAGAAGATGCGCCCGAACCGCGTTGTCGGTTAGCTTCAAGGCGGCCGCCAATTCGTTCACGGTTTGGTCCTTCGGACGGAGCAACTCGAGAATCTTGCCGCGTGTGCTTTCCATCAGGCGCGCGCGCCAGCTGGTTGTTTTCATTGGTTTCACCATAAAAGCAAATCGAATAAATCAAAATAGTCTTTGAGTTATTCTCGCGCCGATGGCATCGTTCTGCAAAGACGAAAATAAAGATCTATGAACTCAGACGATCTGAAAAATGATATTGCCGCGGCTCCTTTTCTCAAGGG
>JBBRYT010000046.1:0-2440 GCA_038237435.1 Chthoniobacterales bacterium | reverse complement strand
GGGCGAATTTGCGACTTGCCAATGGCCATGTAAAGAGCACTTCGATGTTGAGCGTGGATGTATCCAACGGATTACACGAAGAACTAGAAGCCCTGGCTCTCAAAAACAAAGCTCGAGCCATCGGAGTAGCACTGCACGATCTCGAGACCGGATTCCGATTTTCGTTGCGCGGCGACCGGTGGTTTCATGCTGCAAGCACGATCAAAGTCGCAGTGCTCCTTGCAGCATTTCGAGCGGCAGATCAGGGCCGGCTTCGGCTCGATGACTCGTTACACGTGCGAAACCGTTTCTTCAGCGCAGCAGATGGATCGGTCTTTCGCGTCCGCCAAGATCGCGACGCGACGCCGGAGCTGTATGCGGCTATTGGACGGACCGCGAAGATCGCCGCGCTTGCGCACGCAATGATCTGCGGAAGCAGTAATCTCGCGGCCAATTTACTGCTCGATTTTGTAGATGTGGAATATGCGCGGACGGTTCTGCGGGAAGCGCAAGTTGACGGGGTTGAGCTCCGGCGAGGCGTGGAAGACCACGGTGCGCACGAGCGCGCGATAAACAATGAAGCGACTGCCGACGGGTTGTTGAGTTTGTTGTCAGCGATCCGCGGTGATTTTCTTACGCCCGAAAGCAAACGAGAGGTAATCCGCATTCTGCTGGAGCAACGATTCAACTCGATGATTCCCGCCGGTCTTCCAGCGCATGCCACAGTCGCGCATAAGACAGGAGAAATTTCGACTGCCTGCCATGACATTGGAATCGTCTACTTGCCAGAACGCGAACCTTACATCGCCGCCATTTTAACTGAATGCGATCCTGACAAAGAGGGGCGGCGCGAAACAGTCGCAGCTATTTCCGAAACTATTTATCGGTCGCTGCTGCAAACGAAGCCGAATTCAAATGAGGACTGAGTTTCTGCGGCCGATTGACGGTTTGCGTCTGGCTGAAGAGTATCGCGCGCTGTTGCGACCGGGCGAAAGCGAGGCTGGCGCTAACGGCACTGTTCATCGTCTGCCGCGTTTCTTCTATGAAATTGGCAGCTGGGAGGAAGCGCATGAAATTCGGCTGGCGCCGCACTTCATGCTCGCGGAATTGATGCTCGTCGACTGTCGCGAGGCGAGGCTGCTCCTAAGCCAGTTCCCTCATTACGTCCCGTGTGCAATCCTTTTGCTTGCCAGATTCTTGGAGGACTTCCGGCGCGAAGTTGACACGCCGGTGTTCGTCAGCGCGAACGGCGGGTACCGCTCGCCGGCGCACCAGATTGGCGGCGCAAAAAGCATTCATGCGTGGGGTACAGCGGCCAATATCTACCGGATTGGCGATACTTTCCTGTGCGACGCGAAGTCGATTCAGAAATATTGGACGATCGCAGCGTCGCTTAATCCGGCTGTTTTTGTTCGGCCATTCGGACGTGAAAAAGGACAGACAAGCGACCACCTCCACATCGATTTGGGATACGCGCGGTTAACTCCGCGCGAATGCAGCGAAGCGAGTTAGTCTCGGGTTGAGCAGATGAAGGACCACCGAACAGAACGCGACGCGCATCGTCTTCGCCTTCGCACGCCTGGTGCAACGTCACCGCGAGCGGTGATCGGGTTGGAAGCGGAATTTAATCTTTTCGTTAATGGACGCAGACGGCGTCCGGAAAAAATCTTTGGTGATCCCAGTCGTCTGGTCCGACGCCGAATGATTCCGCGCACCGGCAAATCGTTTCAATTGCCCGCGGGCGGTGCAATTTATTTCGACACCGGCGTGATCGAAGTCGCCACACCCATTGTTGAACTCGAGCGCGGCTGTTGTTATCGCGCGACGCGTTTGTTGTGGGAGCAGATCCGCTATCTGCGACGGGAGTTGGATCACTGGGCCAGGCGAAACAAATGTCAGTGCACGCTTCAGGGCTTCAGCACGCATTACAATTTTTCTTTTCCTACTGGTCGAAAATCAAAGCTTCGAAACGCCACGAAGCTTGCGTATCTGCTGACGCACATCCTGCCGGTGCCGGTGATCTTGTTGGCAACGAACCGGCAGAGCAGCGCAGTCGGTGTGCGCCCGCGCGGAAACCGGATCGAAGTCACAGTTGATTTCACTCCGGACCCCGCATTGATGCTGGCAACGTGTGCGTTCATCGCCGGCGCCATGCAAACGGTGCTTCGCTGGGGAGATTTTGGACTAAAACAAATGGGGCGGCATAGCCTCTCTCGAATGGCGCGATTCCGTCTGCGAAAACATTCGTCGCGACGCGGTTGGCGCGTCACAGCTGATTCGTTAGGCCAAAATCCATTTGAGTCGAACATCAATGAGCCGCTTTGGAAATTGCGCGACGGGCGTACGCTAAGCCTGCGCGCGATTGCGACTGAAACCTTGCGGCCGTTTCGCCAGCGAATTCGACAGATCAGTGATTCGAGCACACTGGAGCACATCGCCGCAGTGTTCGCCGGAGATGCGC
>JBBRYT010000045.1:0-2556 GCA_038237435.1 Chthoniobacterales bacterium | reverse complement strand
GTAGCCAGTCGCGCACCGGAATCTGGAAGCCGGTCTTGCGACGTTCAAGCATTTCCGGCGTGATTAGTTCGGATGCGGAAGCCGCCATATCGCGCTTCGATGGTGGGTGCCGGCTTGCGAGCACCGGACCAATCGACCGAAAGAAATCAACATCGACAAAAGGCACCCGAATTTCGACTGAGTGTCCCATACCGGCCCAATCGGAATCGCGCAGGAGCTGGTTGCGCATGTACCAGGTGAGCTCGAGCGCGGAGACTTTGAGGCGGGGATCACGAATGCCATCGAGCGTTTCATCGAGACGTAAAATTGTCTGTAGCTCGGCCCAGCCTTCGCGCACCAGGTCGGGATCGAGTAGCTCAGGTAGTTCCCATGGCATGAACATTCCGCGCCGCAACAAATAAGCGCCGGAATACGTACCGCCGTACTCGAACATGCCGGCGTACTTGGGAGAGGTGAAGTGTTTCACGACCGGCGCGGAAACGATGCGGAGATCGCGGCCAATGTTGCGCCACCAGTTGAAGCCTTTGAGCCAGCGCACGCTGCGCGGGATCTCCGTGAAGCTCGGGTAGCTGGCGAATAGTTCGTCGCCCCCTACCCCTGATAGCACCACTTTCAGGTTTGCCCGTTTCGCCGCCAGGCTAACGAAAAATGTATTTACGCCGTCCGTGGTCGGCCGGTCCATGGCCTGAAAGAGATGATCGCGCTCGGCTTCGAAATCAGCGCGCGACACCCAGATGGTCTGGTGACTGGCGCCGCAGCGTTGCGCGAACGCTTCCGCCAGCGGCACCTCGTCGTTCTCGGTGCCTTTGTATTCCTCGAAACCGAGAGTGACGGTGCGAAGATCGCCGCCCTGCTCCGCCGCAAGCGCGGCGATGACGGTGGAATCGAGTCCCGAGGAAAGGAAAACGCCGACGGGAACGTCGGCGACAAGATGGTAGCGAACAGTTTCGCTCAAAGATGAGCGAAGAAGCTCGCTGTAGCCGCGTCTTTGAGAGACGCCTGGATTGTCGAATACAAGCTTGCCATCGGCACGGCTCATAGAGCCGTGGCTACAAGATTCTTCGGATTGGCGAAGAATCGAACTGATGTTGCAGAACACGCGCGGCGATTGCGAACCGTTGCGGTCCACCCAGATCGTGCTTCCGGCGGGCAGGCTGCGGATGTTGCGGTAGAGGGTATACGGATCGGGCACGTGTCCCCAGAGGAAGTAGCCGACGTGCCCCGCCGGGTCGGGAACAAGATCGATGTTGCCGCCAGCGCACAACGCTTTCACTTGCGAGGCCAGGCGAAACGTATGGCCGTCGTCGGAATAATAGAGCGGCTTGATCCCGAACGGATCGCGCGCCAGGAAGAGGCCCTGGCGTTTCTCGTCCCAGATAGCAAAGGCATACATGCCGCGCAACTCGTTAGTCATGGCGGCGCCGTGCTTCTGGTAGAGAGCTAACAAGACTTCAACATCGCAATGAGATCCGAACTGATAACCATTAGCCGATAACTGCGAGCGAAGCTCGCCGTAGTTATAGATCTCGCCGTTGAAGATGATGGCAAGGGAGCGATCAGAGTTCCACATCGGCTCCGCGCCGGCAGGCGAGAGATCGATGATGGAGAGGCGGCGATGCCCGAGGCCGACGCGCCCATCTTCGGAAAACCATTCCCCTTCCCCATCCGGTCCGCGCGACAACATTCTCTCGCGCATGCGAAGCACCTCCGCCTTGTCGACCGGTGGCGCGGACTCAGAGTAAGCGAATATGGCTGCTATGCCGCACACGAGACGAAAGGAGAAAGGCTAAAGGAGAAAGTAGAAAACATTTTAGCCCTTCAGTCGCTTTCCAATAGTGGTAAAGATTGCCAGCAGTTTGCTCGATTCATTGTGCAAAGCCAGGATGGCACTCCCTTTTCCAATCTTCGCATCGATCAGAAGCTCAAGCCAATATTGCGTCTCAGCGGCCTCCTTCTGCACGTTTCCTATTTTGTTCGCAAAATCCGCCCGCGACACGCCGCGATTCGCCTCGCGATAGTTAGCACCTATTAAAGTAGCGGACCGAAGCAATTGCCGACCGATGACTGCTCCTGCATCGTTACGCGGCAACTTTGAAACGAATTCTATAACCGAGACAGCGAAGCGCTTCGTTCGTTGCTCCAAATCTTTTTCCACCTATTCGTTTTAGCCTTTCTACTTTCTACTTACTACTTTCTACTTTTCTTAGATCACGTCGACTTCCTTACGGGAGCGCGGCAAATGACTATAAAGTCGAACCACGGCAGACGCATACCGCTTTGTCCTTTGGCGAAACTCTCCGGCAGTCGCACTTGGTTTCAGTTTTTCAGCGTTTACCGTGCTCAGCTCTTTTCGTTCCACGAAAAATGAGCCGAACACGAGCACATCCAATTGGGTGCGCAAAAAACAATCGAGCACCTATGATTTCCAAATCTTCTGTTTAATAGGCAAAGAATAAAGCCCCCAATCGGCAAACACATTGCGCGTGTCCACAATGCAATCAGACCAGGCCCCCAGTTCCTGATAATTCACACTTGAATGTGCGGTCACAATCACTG
>JBBRYT010000044.1:0-2599 GCA_038237435.1 Chthoniobacterales bacterium | reverse complement strand
CTTGTGACCGCGTCGACCGGTAATCAGGCGGCGGATCGCTGTCGAACGATCAGATCTATCGCTCGAGCTTCGGCGTGCAAGCACCGCCGCGTTGGCAATCGATCCAGGACCGCTAGTTTCCGCCGCGGCGGCGGATGCGACTTTGAACGGTGCGTCGAATCATGTGTCTTACTTTCACTATGATCAAAACTAAGACTTTGGGTTTACTCGCCGTGGCGATGCTAGCTGCTGCTTCAGTTTATGCGGGCGGCAAAGAGTGCTGCGCAACTAAGGCGAAAAATGGTGCTGACGCAGAATGCAGTGCAACGTTTGCGAATCTCAACCTGAGCGTCGAGCAGAAGGCCAAGATCGATGGGTTCCAGGCAAAGTGCAAAAAGGATGGCTGCACCAAAGAGAGTACGGCGCAGTTTTTGAGGTCGGCCAAGGGTGTCCTTTCGAAGGAGCAATTCGCGACTTTGAAATCCGAGTGCGGCAAGATGCACGAAGGTTCCAAGGCCTAACGAGCAGTTAGAGAGTCCGATTATTGCAAACGGCGATCCGGAGAATTCGGGTTGCCGTTTTCTTATCTGAGCGTTTTTTCGAGGAGATCCGCAAGGCGCCAGCCTGCTTTCGGCAGTTCTGCGCGCACGACTTTGGCAGCCCAGTCGTGATACGAAACGCCGTCCGTTGATTTCTTTTCATCGGCGAGGCCCGCGGCCACGATGCGATCTTCCTCCTGCTTGGGAGCAACGTTATTGAACTGCAAACGTTCGTGCGCCTCGCGCGCGGCAGGCAAGATCTCGTTGGCCCAGGCTTCGGGAAAATCTTTGGGATCCAGATTCGGCGGCAGCCGCCAGTCCTTCGGCTCATGCGTGGCAAACTCACGGATCAGTTCCGCCTTTGCTGCATTCATTTTCGCCTGGCGTTCTTCTTTCGGCATGCTCTCTGGCAGGACGGGCAAGCTCGCCATGACCGTGTCGTTATCCCAAAAGCCATGCATCTTGGAATTGTGGTTACCGGTTTGCTGATCCGTACCACTCGTTAGGTGAAGAGTGATTGTGTTGCCTCCCTCATCTTCCAAGCCTGCCGTTCCTTTGTCCGGATTTACGGCGTGACCTTGATTGTCGAAATATTCTGCGCCGACATGAAGTGGTTCGTGAATGTCCGCAAGGAAGTGCGCGAGCAGAATCACCGCGATCGGCTTGGTGATCTTGCGCGCGTTCTCGGCGGGTTCTTCGTCTTTTAAAACGGCGATGCAAAAGCGGCTCATGTGCACGATGTCCCACTGCGTTCGACCGACGGCGCCGTCGGCATACTTCTCGGGATCGAGCACCGGAACATCGGTGTAATGAAACCAGTGATGCGACGGCATCGGAGATTTCAAATCGTGCGTCGGCTGGTTGGCGCGCCAGAAATCGCGCAACTGCGCATCAATCTTCGGATGCGCCGAGTAATGAAAGATTCCCGGATCGTCCGCGCCGCGCTTATCCCAGCCCTTGATTTCATCGGCAATCACCGACGCTTTTTCCAAAGTCAGGCCGTCGAGTAAGGCGGCGACCTTTATGCCCGTCGGCGTGTTCGCCAGCCTTTCATCGGCGATCGCCCCAACGATTTGGTGGCCGATAGGGCCATAGGCTTGGGCAGAAGCGGAGAACAACAAGACGATCGCGAGAGATACGAAGCGAAGTTTCATGGATTGAGCCCAACGCTAGCGCGGAAGTGGCGGTTACCAAATCACGACAGACGTTCGCATTTTTGTCATCCTGAGCCGCGCAGACGGCGAAGGACCTCACAAGCGTCCTCATGGATACGCCCACGAACCGCGCGTGGTCCGTAAACGGCGCTTTTTGGCGCACGATTGCTTGAGGTCAGTGTGAGGTCCGTTCGCCGTCTGCGCGGCTCAGGATGACAAGGGGCGGCGCGGCGTCCGCGCGGCTTTTCGGTTCCATCATCCGAATCTCCAGGAACAGCTTCTTTCCCGTGACTCACGGATTCAACAGGTCTTAGCCTAACAAGTGTAGGAGCAACAAGAACGGAGCTATTTCTGCTCGAAGAGCTCATTACGCGAAACACGCTCGCCTTTCATGAGCACAACCGAGATAGCCGAGAGCGCGTGGACATCCTGCAACGGATTTCCATCTACCACGAGCAACGTCGCTTCTTTTTCTTTCTCGATCGTGCCGATCCGCGAATCCGCCCGCAACAACTTCGCCGCGTTCGAAGTCGCCGCTTGCAGCGCCACCTCTACCGGTATGCCCGCGGCGACCCAAAGTTCGATTTCATGTTGCACCGTCGGACCGTGCAGAACGAGAAAGTTTCCTGCGTCGCTGCCAGTCACGAGCATGACTCCCGCGTGCCAGGCTTTCAGCAGATTCTTGCTTCCGGTCTCGACGGACATCGGGTAATGCGAAATGCCCTCGCGCAAGCTGGCCATCTTGTCGCTCGTGAGGGCGCTCTCCGTTCCAGCGACAAGGTCTTTTGGCGCCACCTGTTGGACGAGTGAACGCTTGATCAACGCAGCATCGCCGCGCCCAAAACTGGTGAATCCTTCGGCGACACTCAAGGTGGGATCCAGCGCGATCCCTTTGCCTTTCATCTCCGAGAAAGTCTCATCCGGAAT
>JBBRYT010000043.1:0-2842 GCA_038237435.1 Chthoniobacterales bacterium | reverse complement strand
CTGTGCCGCCGGGAAGGAGGGCCGCTCCGGCCGAATTGACGTCGCCACCGCCGAGAAAACCTTCGGCGAGGTCGGGCTCTACCTCGATGATCCTGTCGCCGATATGGCCATGGGCTTCGCGGTGGACTCGAATAGCCGCCTCCGCACTTGGTGCTTCAACCAGGCAGAAGGCCTTCCCGCAGCTCTCGTTAAACCAATACTTGCGGTAGTTAACGCCGTATTTCCGCTGCGTTTCGACATCGGCCGCGTGAGCCTTCGCCATATCTTCCGAGGTAGCCCCGTGAAGCTCGTGAATGTCCATGTATAACGGCATTGCAACTCCGGAGAACACGACTACGCCACGGCGGAGTCCATTGCAACGCTCGTCGGTCACTGGAGGCGGTGCGACCCGGGCGTTTCTGGAGCGGCCGATCTTTTTTACGTAGCCGTCAGCGCCTAACGACACATCAGACCGGACTATCGGGTAGTGGGGCGAAAGTTTTCGGAGTCAGGACGCATCGCCTGATTAGATGTTGGGGCCCCGCCACAAACTCCGGCCGCGGTCCGCCAGCCCACATAGAACGGCGGCAAACACCCAATTGACCATGAAGGTCGGAAAGGCCTTGCCGTAAATGCCCGGAACACCAGCTGCGTAACATAGGCCGTCTACAATTGCGACCGGCGCAAGGATCAACGCGCTCGGAGCGCGAGCAAATCGGGGCAACTGTTCATGGAGGAAGAAAAACGAAGTGAGGCCTGTCGAAATAACGAGTGTAACGAAAATGACGAAAGCCACCTTCCACTGACCAGCAAGAACTCGATTCAACATCTAACGAGACACAAGATCAGCGACCGCTGGCGAAATCGGACTTCAACTGCAATGGAAGCGTTGCAGTCACGCGCCTGGCGGAGGAAACACCCCGAACTGTGCCATCATCCCGAGTGCGTCCATCATGATGCGCGTGTCCCTAATTTTTCCGTCTTCGACGAGATTCGCCGCAAAGTGGAAAAGTGGTGCGAAGAGATCTGCCCGCAAGCCGCAATCAGATAAGACCGCGAAAGCGCGGGGTGTTTCTCGCCTAACGAAGTTTCGTTGGCGGGATATGAATTTCGGCTGACTCGATCAAACGGCAGAACTCTACGGCAGCCGAGCGGGGCGACCGCCGTTTCCACCCGCGGAGATTCTTGGCCAGCGCCTCGTGGAATTTCGTGAGCTCGGCGATCTTCGTCTCCGTTTCCGAGAGAGTGCTTTCGGCCATCGCGATCACGCACCGGCAGGTCTTGGGGCTTTCACCATGGAAACTCAGGATCCGCCGGATTTCGTCCAGACTGAAACCGACTGCCTGTGCTTTGCGGATGAAACGAATGCGCGAAAGATCATCCTTTTCGTAAGTTCGGTAGCCGTTAGTGGACCGCTGCGGTTTGGGAAGAAGTCCGACCCGCTCGTAGAAGCGCACGGTATCGGACTTCACTCCCGCCAGCTTGGCCAGCGCTCCTATGTGGAGCGGAGTCATGTTATTTCTTCGGCTGTGCCGGAATTTCCGGCTTACTGCAGCACGGTTTCTTCATCGTCTTACCGGTAGTGGCTCAGTTTGAAAATTGATTGGCAATGCCTAGCCGTTTAAGCATATTTAGGAATGCCCAAGAAGAATCCTGGCGTTCCACGCGACCTAAACCAGAACGCCGCTCGTATCGTGGCGCTTTCAACAGGGCAGCCTGTGCCTCAACTGTCCTCGGGAGAAGTGAAAAGAATGCGAAGCGAGGCGGCGGCGATCTTGGGTCGGCTTGGTGGAAGCAAGGGCGGCAAGGCACGCGCTGCAACACTGTCCGCAGACAGACGCGCGGAAATCGCGCGACGAGCCGCGCAAGCTCGCTGGGGCAAGCCGTGACAACGATTGTCAGTCTCGCGGCTAGAGACTTTATCGCGGTAGGGTGCGACAGCCTCGCTACCACAAGTACCGAGTTGCTTGAGCCACAGTCCGTAACATCGGTTTATTTTGAACCGAACGGCGACCTCAAACTTGATGCGACCGGGAAACCGCTTCTGCAACGTTCGAGCCAGATTTGGGAAAAGGCTAAACGAATGCCGATCAATCAGTTACCGAGCGTGACTAAACTCTATGATCTCGCTCCGCTGAACGCCTGCGTCTTATTTGCCGGAGCGTCGAGAGTCGGCAATACAACGATTGCCCACATCGTCGATACGTTCGTTGCGCGACCCGAGATCAAAAACAGCCGCTCAAGATACACGCTCAAATGGATTGCGGATAAATTCAAAGAGTTTGTGATGGAACTCTACGACAAAGAGGTTCCGACGAAATGGGCGCGGCAGACGATGGAAGTGATCTTGTCGGGATATTCTGCCAAGCATCGCCAGCCGGAACTCTGGGGTCTAACATTTTCATATAATCGTCAAAGTACTGAGTTTGAATGTGATGTGTTCAATCGGATTCCCCGTGGCACATATAACGTGACCTTTGGCGGCCAATACGATGTAATTCAACGCGTCGTAAATGGTATTGATTCATCCTCTAATTTTGCGTTGCGCCAGCGCACGGTGGAGGCATTGAACGAATATCATGATGATATGCAGGCGAAGGTTCATGCCATCGACGCCAATATCACAATCCCGAAACCCGACTTTTGGGAAAAAAAGTTTAATCTATTCGAGAACGATGCTGGAGGGGTGACGCGCTTATTTCCAGATGTGGGCAGTTTGTCTGAACAGGCGGGCATAGATTTCGTCTATTTTCTTATCGATGTTATGATTAAAGCGCAGGAGTTCGCGTCATCGATCGCGACGGTTGGCGGCAAGATTCACGTCGCCCTGCTGACCAAAAACGCGCCCTTCCACTGGATTTCG
>JBBRYT010000042.1:0-3107 GCA_038237435.1 Chthoniobacterales bacterium | reverse complement strand
GGGGAGTAGCCTCTTTTCCCAGCGTGGACCCGCAAAGATTGCAGGAGGTCACCTTGGTCGAAACGGATGCCTTGGTTGTTCCCGCCGGCGCCAAACATCCGGCTGAAGCCTTTGCTTTCATTAAGTATGTCAACTCCCAGGGGCCAATGGAAAAGCTGTGCATCGCCCAGCGGAAGTTCAGCCCTTTGCGCGAGACGAGTCCCGGCTTTTTCCAGCGCCATCCCAATCCTTGCATCGACAAGTTCCTCGAGTTATCAAGGAGCCCGAACGCCCACTCCATCCCGCAACTGACGATGTGGACGGTTTACAGCAACGACATGAAGCAGGCTTTCGGCCGTATCTGGGACGGCAGCTCGAACCCGAGCGTGGCCCTAAACGAAGTCGAGCGGCATGCCCAGCAAGTCTTCGAGCAGCAGCAGAAACGCTGGCAGCACCTCGCGGCTAAGCTGCAGGCCGAGTGGAAGAGCAAACCATGAACAACGAGGAAAAACGCAACCTCAGGCTCGGCCTGCTTTTCATTAGCCCCTGGATTATCGGCTTCCTCGCTTTTGCCGCTTATCCGCTCGTAAGCACAGTTTATTTTTCGCTCTGCGATTATTCCGTGCTGTCGCCGGCCGTTTTTGTCGGTCTGGATAACTATAAGGGTCTGTTCACTGACGCCATCTTTTGGAAGTCAGTCTATAACACTTTCTTTTTCGCTCTCTTCGCCATTCCCCTGGGTCTGATCATCTCACTTACCCTCGCGATTCTCTTGAACTTCGACCTTCCCGGAAAAGGTATTTTCCGCACCGTCTTCTTCCTCCCTTCGCTCGTGCCGGTGGTTTGTCTCGCTGTCTTGTGGCAGTGGATGCTGAACGGCGAACTCGGCCTCGTGAACAATGCGATCCGGCCCATTCTCACGACGATCAACAGTCTGCTCGACACCCACCTGGTGCCACCGAACTGGCTGCAGGAACCAGGCTACGCGAAGTGGGGCATAATCTTTACCGGCCTCTGGGGCGTCGGGCAGGCGGTGGTCATTTACGTCGCCGGACTTCAGGATGTGCCGCGCCATCTCTATGAGTCTGCCGAGATCGACGGGGCGAACTTCTGGCAGAAGACCCGGCACATCACGCTCCCGGTCATTTCGCCGGTGATTTACTTCAATACCATTATGGGATTGATCGGCGCATTTCAGGTCTTTGCCGTTCCTTATGTCATGACGAGTGGCGGCGACGGGCCGAATCGTTCGCTTCTGTTCATGGCGACTTACCTTTACCAAAACGCCTTTGACTACTGGAACATGGGTTACGCCTGCACGATCGGGCTCACCCTCTTTCTTCTCGTCCTCGCGCTGACCTATGGCGCGACGAAGCTCTCGGAGCGCCACGTTTACTACGCGGGGAAATAAGACATGCCAGGCAATAACCGAGTCCTACCCGTCATCGTCTTCGTCATTCTCGTGCTCGCGGGGATTTGCTCCCTCGCTCCTTTCGCGTGGATGCTTTCGACTTCGCTGAAGCCGCTGAACGAGACCATGGCTTTGCCGCCGCGTTGGCTGCCGAGTCAAATCCAGTGGCACAATTACCCGGACGCGATCGCCGCCATGGGCTACTTTTGGCGTTACACTTGGAACACGCTCTTCCTTTGTCTTATGACTGTCCTCGGGACGGTGACGAGCAGCGCGCTCGCGGCCTATGGGTTCTCCCGAATCGATTGGAAGGGTCGCGACAAGGTCTTTCTTATCCTGCTCGCGACGATGATGATTCCTTTCCCGGTCATCATGGTGCCGATCTACAGTTTGTTTAAGGCTCTCGGCTGGATCGGGACGACGCGGCCGCTCTGGGTGCCCTCGCTTTTTGCCGGGGCCTTTAACGTCTTCCTCCTCCGGCAATTTTTCATGACGCTACCGAGGGACATGTCGGAAGCCGCACGCATCGACGGCTGCAACGAGTTCCAGATTTTCCTGCGCATCATCCTGCCGCTCTCAAAACCGGCGCTGCTCGTGGTCGCAATCTTTCAGTTCATGGCCACTTGGAACGACTTCCTCGGGCCGCTGATTTTCCTCGCGGAACAGAAGGATTTTACCCTTGCGCTCGGCCTCCAGAGTTTTCAGAGCCAGCAGGGCGGAACATCGTGGCATCTCCTGATGGCCGCCTCCACCCTTGTGGTCCTGCCCGTGGTCGTGCTCTTTTTCTTCACCCAACGCTCGTTCGTCGAAGGGGTGGCGACGACCGGCGCGAAGAATTAGCCGGTCGATTGTGGGGTATAGGACTAGACGCGCCCGCGCCGTTGGTCGGGTCGCCATCGACGGATGGCACACGATCTCGGCGGCGAGGAATTGGATGTGGGCATCACTTCACCGGCTGCGGACGCAGCGGCCCTGGCGCGCAAATTCGCTAGGACCGTTTGCTTTTGTTGCGCTTCGCAGGCCGCGTCCGGCGGTTCCCGCAAGCCGGAACCGCCGGGAGTTTAGCCAAGGGTGGACGCGGAGGAGCCTTGGCCGCGGGGTTGCGCGCGCTGCACGCTCTGGGTGGTCGTCCGACCGTGAAAGGGAGGCCGCCGCTCCGGCCGACATGGCGGAAGGGGCGTGGTCGCAGTCACAGTGATTTCGGGCGGGCTAAGCATGAAACGCCGGGCAACACTGGGCTTGACGCGACGATTGCGGCGCGCGCCAATTCGAACCGTCTCGCGAGGAACCATTCCACGCCGCGATGAGGTCGAGGTGAATTCTTTGTTCTTGGACCGCCCAGGCATGAGAAAAGCGCCGGAGTGGGCGCGCCGTGGCGGCGAGAAAGATCGAAAAAAAGAGAGAAGAGAAAAGAGATTTACAGGAGGAGATTACGAAGCCGAGATTCATTTTCGCGGCTGGCGGAGATTAGTGTCAAGGCAAATGGAAACGAATTCTGGGAAAATCCGGGGTTCCGTATTCGACGTAAATTTCAGCTGATCTGGGGTTTGTGCTCGCGAGTCAACTCTTCTTGCCTAACGAACTGCGGCTGGGCGCCCCGCCTCTTCGGCCTCCAGAATAAAATACTGGCCTTCAATCTGCTCACGGTATTGGATTGCTTTCGCGCCTCATGTCTCCCTTGGTCAGCCTTGTCATTCCGACGTTCGATCGTCCCGCC
>JBBRYT010000041.1:0-3117 GCA_038237435.1 Chthoniobacterales bacterium | reverse complement strand
TGCCTTACCCTTCCCGTGCGGACAACGTCTTGAAACATGACACCTAACCCAACATTCCACCGTCGATTTTACTGCTTTTTCGCTTGCGCTCGACCGCAGCGTGAACACGATAGCAGGCATGAATACATGTTTAACGGGTGGCAGCGTCCAAAGTAGCGGATTTATACGGAACGATCCGTCCATTTCCTAGACCTATGGATGAGGCATCAACATCGCGCTCGAAGACTGATGGGGACGCGACTAATCATCTGCGCCTTTGTTCGAATCGGATGGTCATTTTTTGCTGGTTGCGAGTATGCCTGTGGCTAGGCTGCCTTGGGCGGTGCTCCTTGCGCGAAATTCAACGACTGTAGAAGTGCGTATCGCTCTTAGTTTGCTTTTGTTATTCGTAGGCGAGATGACTGCTCGCGGCGATTATCGTGAATTCTGCAAAGTAGCGATTGATTCCTCGATCGATTCGGCAATCAAAAAAACAGCCGGAGTCACGCTAAAGGAATTTCCGAAGCTGACGACAGATAATCTTGCGATCAGTGTCATCGACGTGACGAAGTCCGACAACGTTAGCCGCGCCGACTATCGCGGTGACGCTTCATTTTATCCGGCATCACTCGTAAAGCTCTTCTTTATGGTCGAGACGTTTCACCAAGGGCACATGACACCAGAAATAGAGCGCGCTCTTCGCGAAATGATCCGTGTGTCTGACAACGACGCAGCCGCATTCCTGCTCGACGTCCTGACCGATACCGCGAGTGGCTCCGAATTGGAAGGAAAGTCGCTCGAGGAATTTATTGATCGCCGCCGGAAGTTGAACCGTTATTTTGCCTCCCTTGGTTACGACATTAGCGCGATGATCAAGCCTTGGAGCTTCGGTCCTTTCGGTCGTGATATGCAGATCATGGGAGAGAACCTGATCAACCGTAATCGCGCGAGCGCGAACGCGTTTGCGTCCCTTCTTCTCTGGATCGTGCGCCGCCAGGCGGTCTCGCCGCAAGCTAGTGAAGCGATGCTGGCACTGCTCGAGCGACCCATCGCGCCGCCGCGCCCAGAGGAAAATCAGGTAAAGGGATTTGTCGGCGAAGCGCTACCGACCGATGCGCGGCTTTGGTCGAAAGAGGGCGACACCAGCGAGGTGCGGCACGACGCCGCATATGTGGAGTTGATAGACGGAAGGAAATTCATAGTAGTCATTCTCACCCGCGGCGCCGCAGACGACAAGACACTCCTTCCTTCTATCGGAAAGCACCTACTTGCCGAGCTTGAGCGGTAGATTGCATGTCAAGTGCGCCAGCCTAGAACCCTCGGTCGTTCATGAAGCTTAACTTTCGTCCATATAGCTTACGTTTTGCTCATACCTGGTCCATCTCCAGTAGCGTCGCGAGCGGAGGAAAAACTTCCTCCGGAGTCGTTTTTGTTGAGCTTGAAGGCAAGGATGGCCTGCTCGGAATCGGCGAGGCAGCGCCATCGACCCGTTACCACGAGACCTCGGCGACGGTGCTTAGCTTTCTCGCCTCCGTCGATCCAAGTCGTCTCAGTTTCGATGGCGTGGAAGAGAGCATGGCCTACCTTGACGAGTTAGCTCAGAATAATTTCGCGGCGAAGGCGGCAATAAACCTGGCGTTGCTTGACGGCGCCGCCAAAAAAGCAGGTCTAGCCGTCTTCGATTTTCTAAAGCTCGGCTTCACCGAACGACGGCATGTGACCTCCTTCAGCATCGGGATTGATCAGCGTGAAGTAATAGAAAAGAAGGTGCTAGCCGCCCATGAATACCCAGTCCTGAAACTGAAAGTCGGAGGGCCTGGCGATAAAGCGACTATTCGGGTGGTGCGCGAGATCGTTCCTGAAAAACAAATTCGCGTGGATGCCAACGAAGCTTGGCTCACGAAAGAACGAGCACTTTTGGAAATCGAAGCGCTTGCGGATCATGGCAACATTGAATTTGTCGAACAGCCGATGCCCGCAGGCATCCCAGCAAGCTCTTGGGTATGGCTGCGCGAGCGGTCTCCTCTTCCTCTTTTTGCCGATGAATCCTACCGAAACGCAGATGATCTTTCTCGGTGCGTTGATTGCTTTGACGGAGTTAATGTCAAGCTGGTCAAAACGGGTGGCATTACTGCCGGGCTTGAGGCGCTTTCCGCGGCGCGGCGAATTGGGTTAAAAACAATGCTTGGTTGCATGGCTGAATCGAGTCTTCTGATCAGCGCTGGGGCACATTTAGCGGAGCTAGCCGATTACCTGGATCTCGACGGAAATTTGTTGATCGTGAATGACCCTTATCGCGGGGTGAACGTGTGCGATGGCGTAATGTCCTTTGCAAACGCGGAAGAAAGCGCGGGGCTTCGAGTGCGACCTGCGTGACTGGAGTCCGCCGAACGCTTTATTGAAGCTGCGGTCGCCCAAATCGCCACACCAGACCGTCCGCGCCATCCTCGGAGACTCTCGACACCGAGCCCCGCCTTCGGCTCTGGTCTCGCGCTGCGAAGTATCTGGTCGTTGGGGAACGCGACCCGCGATCCGGCTAATTCCTCGATCTAAATCGTTAGGCTGGATGCAGGAGATGGTGCCCTGACACCTCGCTTACGATATGAGCACGCGCAACGGTTGTTGCGGCGGGAGCGAGTGCGAGAGCCGATGGCAATCCGGAGCGGTTATCTTCCAAGGTCTTACTCTTACTCATGCCCGTGATCGCGATCGTGCTCGTAATCTAATCGATCGGCTGAGAATTGTAAGGCAGGCGCTCCCGCTTGCCTGGACTGAGCAATGGTAAGCGAAGAGGTTTCCGGGACTATTCGCGGATTAACTATGCGATGCGATCGCGAGGCTCCTACAGTCCCGCTTATCACCAGGCGCCGGTCAACTGCAAACCCCATCAAAGGTCTTTCAACTTCGCCCGGGATGACCTATTTGCATCGCTGCCGGACACCAGACGGTTCGGGCGCGCACCCGTCGTAACGATTCTGTTACGACAACGTCCTTCACCAATAGTTTGCCGAACGTATCATCGCGTTATGAAATCTTATTGCGCATCCCATTCTGCGAGGAGCGGTCTAACGTCTTGGAGAAGACCAGTGCGGCTGCTCTTGCTCCTCGGTTGCCTTGGCCTAATCGCCAACCCATCGT
>JBBRYT010000040.1:0-3342 GCA_038237435.1 Chthoniobacterales bacterium | reverse complement strand
CTTGATGCCGATCGAGAATGCCGGCGTGCTCTGGCCAGAGGAACTTTCGCCGCGCGTCTCCGTCGCCACGTTACGTCTTCCGCGACAGACATTCGACTCGCCCGCGCAGTTGGAATTTGCCAAGAAACTTTCCTATAACCCTTGGCATACGATCGCGGAGCATCGTCCGCTGGGTAATCAAAGCCGCGCCCGGAATCGCTTGTACGAAACGCTTTCGAAGATGCGGCATTCCCTCAACGCCGTTCCGCATTTCGAACCCACGGGCGACGAGACCTTTGGGTGACGGCCCATGACTCCGCAAGCGAACTTCATGGTCCTGGCGGCAATCGATCCGGCGCGGGAAGGGGAGTTGCGCCAACTGCTCGACTCCATGAATGAAGCGCCTGGGCGTGTGAACGCGGAAAATGCGCTTATTCCATTCAACCGATTCGACACCCTGCACTTCGCGCGGCTGCTCATCCTGGAAGACAAGACCTTGAACGACGTCCGCATCTACGGTGGCGGACCAGCTCCGATTTATCCGCTCTATCTCGCCTTCCTCGGCGACGTCGATGGAGAGGCGGACGCGTTTCTGCGTGCATTGGTAAAGGTCGCGGGGGTAGGGTTAATCTCGATCTTTTCATGCTGCGCCGGATTCACCCCCAGGACAGATCTCGTTAGGTGGATGAAGGACCACAGCGCCCCTGCGGTGGCCGCTTATGTGAATTGGCGCGGGCGAACCGTGCGCCGCATTCGCGAGGAGGCAGCATTAAGAGAAGCGCTCGTTAGTTACATCGAAGGTAATGGACCGGCCTTCGCGAAACTGGGGCCGCGACAAGTCCAGGCAAAATTGCAGGAGTTCGTTAGCGCGGAGAGAGCCGCGGGACGCCTAAGGTCGACGCCCGAGAGTCGCACTCCCTTCGCCTGGTGGATCAGGAATCTCCTGCACATGATCGGGATTCCCTTGCTGGGTCTGCTCGCCTCGCCCCTCCTTATCCTCATCGCGCCGTTCTACCTGATTCGTCTTCGCCACCTCGAAAAATCAGATCCCGAGTTATGCTGGCGGGGGGACCAGACTCACTCCGATCATTTGTCCTCCCTGGAAGATGACGACGTCACTAATCAATTCTCTCTCTTAGGAAGCATCAAGCCAGGCCTTGTCCGGCTGGCGGCCCTGCTCGGGGTGTTGATGTCGGTTGATTACGCCGCGCGGCATATTGTCAGACGCGGCCGCCTCGGACGTGTCCGCTCGATTCATTTCGCGCGCTGGGTCTTTCTCGACGGCAAGAAACGCATGGTGTTTTTCAGCAACTACGACGGCTCGGTCGAGAGTTACATGGACGATTTCATCAATAAAGCGGGCTTCGGTCTGAACGCATTCCTAGGTTGTGGAATCGGCTATATCAGAACTAACTGGCTCGTGCTCGATGGGTGCAACGACGAACAAAAATATCGGAACTTCCTCCGCCGGCATACCCTGCCGACACAAGTCTGGTATAAAGCCTATCCCGGTTTGACCGCGATCGATCTGGAAAGAAATGGCCGAATCAGGGAAGGCCTCGAGTCCGCCTCGATGAGCGAAGAGGAGGCCCGCGCATGGGCCGCGCTTCTATGAGAAAGAGCGACGTCGATTACTCCGATGTCCAAGGCCTGGTCCGCTTTGGTTACGGGAAAATGAAAGGTGCCACTTATGCGCTTCTGCGAATAAAAGATGCCGCGGCCGCGCGGGCCTGGCTGCGAGCCGCACCGTTCACCAGCGCGATGGCAATGAATCCGCCGCCCACCACTGCGCTGCAGGTGGCATTCACGGCACCGGGTCTCCGAGCCCTGGGCGTCGCTCCTTCGGTCGTCCAAAGTTTTTCCGCGGAATTCCTCACGGGCATGACCCAAGAAAGTCGCGCGCGTCGTCTCGGCGATGTCGAGAGCAATGCGCCGGAGGCATGGGCGTGGGGCTATAAAGCCGGCATGCCGGATTTGGTGGTGATGTTTTTTGCTGAGTCTGGAGAACTCGCGGGCTTCAAGCAAAACCTGGTCGATCAGACCTGGAAAACTGCGTTCGAAGAGATGCCATGGCTCGAGACCGCGGATCTCGATAACGTTGAACCTTTCGGATTTGCCGATGGCATCAGCCAGCCGCATATCGATTGGGAACGGGGGCGGGACGTGACTTCCCCGCAACTTGATTACAGCAACGTCGTGGCGCTGGGAGAATTTCTGCTCGGTTACCCTAACGAGTATGACAAGTACAGTGATCGACCGCTGGTTGATCCTGATTTGGCGTCGCGCGAGTTACTCGCAGCGGAAGACCATCCCGACAAAAAAGATGTCGGTCGGAATGGGACCTATCTCGTCATGCGCACCTTGCAGCAGGACGTGCGGGGTTTTTGGAAGTTCGTTCACGAGCAGTCCGATGGGAAAGCCGAGGAAGCGGAAAAACTGGCTGCGGCCTTCGTCGGCCGCACCCGTGCGGGTAATCCCTTGGTGCCAACCCACGAAGAAGCGATTCCTGGCATTGATCCCTCCGATCCTGAGCAGGTGCGGAAGAACCAGTTCACGTTTGCCGAAAATCCAGGCGGCGCTCGCTGTCCTTTCGGCGCGCATATTCATCGCGCCAATCCGCGCAAAACCGATTATCCGGGGCGCCCGACTGGACTGGCCAAACTCCTTACCATGATTGGCTTTGGTCCAAAGGGTTTCGGTGACGACCTTATGTCGGCTGTGCGATTTCATCGCATTCTTCGGCGCGGCCGCGAATACGGCCCGGAGCTGAAACCCGAAGACGCGCTCACGCCCGCCCCGCCTAACGAACGCGAACGCGGTTTGCATTTCCTCTGCCTGAACGCAAACATCTCCCGCCAATTCGAGTTCCTCCAGAACGCCTGGATGATGAATACGAAATTCTCCGGCCTCACGGGAGAAAGCGATCCGCTGCTCGGCAATCGCGCGAAAATTCCGGGCTGCCCCGTGACCGCTGATTTCAGCGCGCCACGGGAGGGAAATTTGCGGCGCCGTCTGGTGGGCTTGCCACAATTCGTCACCGTGCGCGGCGGCGCCTATTTCTTTCTTCCGAGCCTGCGCGCCCTGCGCTATTTCGCCCGAGCTGAAAATGAATAGGAGGTCCGCGCCGTCCGAGAGCCGGAGCCTTTAACCAACCCACCAATCGCCATGCGAAAAAAACTTATTGTCTGTGCCGATGGCACCTGGAACACCGAGCACGAAACCGACCACGGTTTTCCCTGCCCGACCAACGTCACCAAAGTCGCGCGCGCCTTGCTCCCGACGGATCAGAATGGTGTCCAGCAAGTCGTTAGGCACATCGACGGAGTGGGAACCGAAGTCGGGATCAAGGTGCGAGGTGGTGCG
>JBBRYT010000039.1:0-3656 GCA_038237435.1 Chthoniobacterales bacterium | reverse complement strand
CCCCAAAATTCCGGCGGCTGATCTTTGTAGGACCATTCGAACTGCGCATTGCGCGGCGAGAAGTAACGCTCTTTCGCGCGCGTTGGGTCTTCATCACGACGAATGCCGGTGATAAGCGCGTCGAACTTGTGTTGCGTGAGCACTTGCTGCAACGCCACCGTCTTTAGTTCGTGCGTCACTGTCACTGGATCGTGCGTTTCGTAGCCGACGCCGCGCGCGCGCGCCTCGTCGTTGATCTTCACGATCAGATTGAGTTTGTAGTGTTGCGTCGCCCACTCGCGGAACTCCAGCATCTCCGGAAATTCGTAGGTCGTGTCGATGTGCAGAACGGGAAAGGGCACCCGCCCGAAAAATGATTTCAACGAAAGCCAGATGAGAACGTTCGAGTCCTTCCCCATCGACCAGGGCATCGCGATATTCTTAAAGGAATGAAAGGCTTCGCGAAAAATATAGATGCTCTGGTTTTCGAGCTGGTCGAGGTGTGTGCGCGTCATTCGGGTTGTTGCGGCAAGGCCGAGCGCTCATAGTATTCGCCATGCCGGAAATTCGTCCAGCGGCCTACGATTCGAAGATTGAGGGCAACGTCATTTTTACACGCGTCGACGCGGCCATGAACTGGATGCGCAAAAATTCGCTCTGGCCGATGCCGATGGGATTGGCCTGTTGCGCGATTGAATTGATGGCGACGGCCGCGTCGCGTTTCGACATCTCCCGTTTCGGCGCGGAAGTGATGCGATTTTCTCCGCGGCAGTGCGACGTGATGATCGTGGCCGGCACCGTCACCTACAAAATGGCTTTGGCGGTGAAACGCATCTACGACCAGATGCCGGAACCGAAATGGGTCATCGCCATGGGCGCATGCGCGTCAACGGGCGGGATGTATCGCTCCTATGCCGTGCTGCAGGGAATTGATCAACTTCTGCCGGTGGATGTTTATGTTTCGGGTTGTCCGCCGCGGCCGGAAGCGTTGCTCGAAGGGTTGATGAAGTTGCAGGAAAAAATTTCGACCGAGCCGTTTCTGCACGAGCAGAAGCGCGAATTAATCAAAGAATATGCGGACGTTATGCCATGACCGGCCCGGAACTTCTGGTCTCGTTAGGCAAACTCTTCGGCGACAAGATCGAGGAGAAAACGGAATTTCGCGAAGAGACGACTTTTCGGATCGCACGGAAAAACCTTCGCGAAGTGGCGAAATTTTGCCGTGATGAATTGTCCTTCGACTACTTGTTAGACATCACGAGCGTCGACAACTTCGGCGAAGAACCGCGCTTCGAAGTTGTTTACGAGCTCTATTCGATGACGCTGGCAGTTCATCTGCGTTTAAAGCTGCGCGTGTCGGAAGACGATCCCAGCGCGGATACCGTTTCCGACATTTGGCCGACGGCCAATTGGCACGAGCGCGAGATTTACGACATGATGGGATTGCGCTTTAACAATCATCCCGACCTGCGCCGTATCCTGATGTGGGAAGGCTATCCCTACTTTCCGTTGCGGAAGGAATTCCCGTTGCAAGGTTTGCCGAGCGACATGCCGGATGTGGCGTTCACCTCGGCCGCGCCGTTGGAAGGCGGACCGTTCGTTACAAAACCGAGCACCGCCACAACGAAAGATCGCGAGCCGCGCGCGCGCGGGCCACTGAACGAGCCGCCGAATTGACTCGAGCGACCGTGGGGCGCGATCCTCTGTGATCGCGAAAATTTCGCGACGGACCCGTAACGCAGCCTGCGGAGCAGGCGAGGCCAGGCCTTCAAAGCGTCGCGTTCCATCCTGTTAGCCTAACGAGTAGTTAGCGCAACGCACCACTTCTAGTTAGTGCGATTGCCATGCGCGTCTGTTGCCTCTGCTCCGCTCTCTCAGCCTGCGTATTTCTTCTTCTTGCGATCTAATTCCTTCACTCTTTTCTGCCACCGTTTTATTCCCTTTTGATCTCCTGTGATAAACGAATGATATTCGAGCATACGCTGCGCTGCCTCTCGGTCTCCGTGTGCAGCTTGTGTTTCATACAAGACCTTCTGGGCCTCGGTCAGGTTAAAGCGCTCTCGGCCTGTCGTATAGCCTTCGTTCGATGCACAGCTAACGATCAAAAGCATAGACGCAGCCGACACTAAAGATATCAGTTTAGTGATCACGTTTGTGTGGATAAAAGGGAATAAGATAGCTCTTTTTAGATGTATCGGGTCTGCGAGGCTCTTTATCATTATGCGGGTCCTTCTTAGGAAGGTAAGGCGCCGCGTAACATCCGCCTTTTTTATCCATCCAAAGTGGATCCTTGAAAGCCATAACCGTTTTGCCAGTTAGGTCAGCATACTCTTGCGCGAATGAATTTTCTCCACCGTTTCCCAGTTCGCAGGCCATGGGAGAATAGGGGTCAGCGCTAACTACGACAATGGAGAACACATGCGAGATATAGCTGAGGCTGCCAATTTTTAGACGCCCGCGAGCCCTTGTCGAGGCATGAGAGTTCCTTTTTTAATAACCGGCGCGCGCTATCCGATTCGCAGAGACCGTGGCGTGCCACCTGTTCACTCGGCGCAATAGGTGGATTGTCGATAGTTAGCGCTGACCCCTATTCTCCTCCTGATTCTCGTGGAAGTCAGCCGGCGTGACAGAGGGCGGAGGGGGGATTCTTCAAGCACGCAGCGTGACAGCGCACGACTCGTTAGGGGAAAAGGGCGAGTGGTGCGCTGGCGCGATTGCGTGCCGGGTCTCGTCTCCGAAGGCGGCGGCGCAGGTGGGGGCCGTTTCAATTAACTGCAGCGGAACGCTGCGCTCGAATCTCTGCTGCCGCTTCCGAGGCGTGATCGCCGACTTTGGCGATGACGCCGCTCGGCACCCGTCGATGTTTACTCCGCAGAGGCGACGAGCGCATTTCGCTTGCGACGAACAATTGCGACTGTTGCGATCAACCCGAACAAGAAAACAGTTCCCAACGCAGCAACATGCATAAAACCTGGAAGCTCGCCGGCCTGGCCAGTCCAAGCCAAACCTAGGTATGAGAAGTAGTATCGGAAATCGCCACCCATTATTGCGACATAGGCGAGCGTCCACGCCCCGAAATAGATCGGCACACACCAAAGCAGAAGGCGAAGCCGTTTCATGGATTGGTTAGTCGCCGAACACACGATCTGCTGCGCTATTGATCAAGGCCGATTGGCTTGAAAGAATGCTTGGCGTGAGCTGCCGTGATGTTTCCTTCCCGCCGATAAAATCGGAAGGGCTGTGGCCGTATCCGCTACGAATGATGCCGTAGTACGGCTTCGGATTGCCATCCGCGTTCGTGTGCCTCGGACTGGAAGAGTCCATTACAGGGTGCATCGCTTCACCGAATTTCTTGAGAGCACCTGCGTGATCTCCAGCTTTCTCCGCCGCGCGCGCTTGGGCCGACCGCTCATTCACGAACTTCTGCGTTTCCGCTTTAGCGTCGCTCGGCGTCTGCCCAGCGCGCCGCATCGCATGCAGATTCGCAAGTTTGGTTGCCTGCGTTGCTTTATCGAACTCGCGACTCGATTGTTGAACCGCTTTAATGTCGTCCTTCGAAAAGCGATCCTTCAGGGCATTATCGATGATTTTGTCGTGAGCTTCGGGACTCCAGAGTCCCATCGGATCCGTGTGATTGACTGGATCATTGTGGCAAAGAAGCCCAATCCGCGATTCTG
>JBBRYT010000038.1:0-3985 GCA_038237435.1 Chthoniobacterales bacterium | reverse complement strand
TATTGTGTCACTGGTTCCAACTCAGTTGTTGGTCAGAGTCTATGAAACCAAGGAGTCCTTCCACGGGCGGTAAGGGACGCTTTCCGCAGACGGACTATTTTTTTCATTCCGGTTTTGGTCAATGGCGCGGCGGCCAATTTTGGTCTTCCGACGGAGACGGTAGATCAGAGTTCCGGAATCTTTTTGATTTGGGACGCGAATATCGTCTCGAAGCGGCACGGGAACGAGCAAGAGAGATGGCGGTGTTCGCCGTAATTGTTCTCACCTCGGCCTGGCCCGTCCTCTACATGATCATCACGGTTGTGAAGTTGCTCAGCAAAGGCCGCCCGCTCCAGTGATTTGAAATTTGAGTGAGCAGGCGAATTGCACGAACCCCCGAGTTTCGTTGAAAATCGAGTAATGGCGGTTCTCTTTCGCTGCAAAGTTGGCGTTTATTCAGTGATTCTCGATTTCCAGCGGCGTGGATGACGTCGTCCATGCACGACGGCGACGACAGAAATAAAATCCGGGAAAACGCGATAGATCACCAAGTATGGAAATTTTCGCAGCAGCCCCAGGCGAGCTTGACGATAAACTATGGGGAAGACTTCTGGCTGCCGTGAAATGAGAGCAAAGCAAGCGTCAACGCTACGGACGAACTCAGCGCCCAACCCGGCGCAACGGCGCTCATACCAGATCGCCGCCTCAGCAATATCAGCTTCGGCCTCGTCGCGCGTAATTACTGGCAAGCTCACAGGCTAGCCAGAATCCGCTCACGAGCGATTTCCCAAGGAGTTCCGTCCTTGGGCTGTGCCTCTAAGGCGTCCAATCGCCGGTCGAGTTCGGCGATGTGCTCTGGTGTAAGGCCCATGGCAGGCGAATCTTCAGCAATACTGTCCCATAGGTCTTCAACGAGTTGGATTCGCTCAGATAGGGGCAGTCGTTTCAGATCCTGAATTGCAGCACTCACGAAGGGATTCTATACAATCAGGCTGAACGCATCAACTCCAACAGATCACACCAAGGCGTGCCGGCTAGCCGAAGCAGAAGAAACGCTGGAGGGAATACGCGCCGGGCCGGCGCGCCGACTGCGTTTCAATGCCTTCGTGGTGATGAACTGTCCCGCGAGCAGTTTACGTTCAAATTGCCTGTTTTCTAGCGATTGAGTCGCTAAGTTCATGGACAAGTCGAGGATAACGTTTCGCCACTAAATCTCGTGCCGGTTGTGTCTTCGCCATGATGTACTCGGGCTTCTTTAGCGCCTCCTCGAGAACTATTGTTCGCACAATCCTGACGGCTTTGTCAGGGTGAAGGTGAAAAACTCTTTCTTATGGTTCCAGCGGTACTGACGAAGTGCTCGAAAGATCCGGGCCTCAGTCGAATGAATATTGAGTGTAAATTGAGAATGAACCACTCTAAACGGCGTTGGAACACCGGCGAATTGCGTTCTTTCCAATCTTCACCAAACTCGGGATGCAGGAATTCGTGAGGATGTAAATACGACCCGCGGGCATGAAGAAGTCACTTGTTCGCGCCGCGCTTACCCCCACGGAGCGTCGCAATCAGAGCAGCAGCGGAAGCGCCGCGCGCCCAAATCTTAGCGTTCGGATCGCTACGTAGGCGGATGCGAACGCTGGGCGTTCGCGCACAGGAAATCTCAATCCAGGATATGTCGTCGACATTGATCCACGTCTCGACCGGCTTCTGAGTGGAAACGAGAATATTCTCGGCATTCTCGACAAAAAGCAGTTTAGGCAAGTTCGTTGGCATAAAATCGCGAGTGCTTCTTTTGTAGATCTAGAATCAGCTTTATATACCTAGTAGGGGTCGAACCGTAAGGGATTCGAGCATTACGTAAATGTTCCTAAAATCCGGACAAATCCTTTTTAGCGGCTTCCGCCTTCGCGTCCTTGATCCAGCCTTGGAACCAGGCAGCGTCAAGCAGGAGTGATCCTGCTCGGTCGTCGCGATAGGCCTTTAACGCATCACCCAAACGCCAATCACGGATACCAACTGTTTCGTTACCTGCGATAAGTTGCCTCTGTTCGATGGGTCCATTGGCCGCCAAGATGATTTTACTCTCCGCCTCTGAAATCGGCGATCTATCCCTTCGTTGTGAAATATTCACATGCGCTTTTGCGGTCCAGAATTCAACCAAGATGGTGTAGTTCTTGAAGTCATAAAGCCGAGTCTGATGGTGAGTAATGTAGCCGTCGCGGGATTCAGTAGGTTGTCATAACGCTCGGCGATTTGCGCTTCGGTATCACCGATCCGGCCAAAGGCCAGATTGACGAAGACGAAAGACCTCTCATAAAAGTAGTTTGATCTCTCGCCGAAGCGCGGTGGCTATCTCGCACGAGCAACAGATGAGCAAGAAGAAGAAATCACAGATTAGCCACCAGAATGCGGCGGCAAAAATTCGTCGCGATACTCAGGCGACTGTTCTGGGGCGAAACCGTGGCGGCTCGTGTTTTCGGTCACCACGCGCGGTACAAGGAATTGCAGAAGATAATCTTCGCCACCGGCCTTGGTGCCGCTACCACTCATTTTGAAACCACCAAAGGGGTGGCGGCCGACGATCGCGCCCGTGCACGAGCGATTGATGTAAACGTTGCCGGCTTCAAGTCGCGCTTTGATGCGCTCTATGTTATCGGGGCTGCGCGAGAAAAAGCCGCCCGTCAACGCGTAGTCGGTTCCATTCGCGACTTCGAGTGCCTCGTCGAGATCGCGCACTTTCAAGACGCTTAGCACCGGGCCGAAAATTTCTTCCCGCGCAATGCGCATGTTCGGTTTTACGTCGGTGAAAATTGTCGGCGGAATAAAATATCCATGCGGCGGGACTTCCTTTGCCTGATAAGCGAGTGTCGCCTCTTTTTTTCCGATCTCGATGTATTCCAGAATGCGCCGGTAAGCAGGTTCATCAATAACCGGGCCGACCATGATGCCTGGTTGCTCGGGATTACCGATTCGCAGACTGGCTGCGGCCGGAATTAAACGCTCCATCACGCGATCGTAATTTTCCTCGAGTAAAATCAGACGCGAGAGTGCGGAGCACTTTTGTCCCTGAAAACCGAATGCGGAGTAAATTGAATACATGATCGTCTCATCAAGATCTGCGTCTGCATCAACGATCATCGCGTTTTTGCCGCCCATCTCACAAATCACCCGCTTCAGCTCGCGTTGACCAGGGCGGGTGATTCCGGCCGACTCCCAGATTTTCAGTCCGACTTCGCGCGAACCGGTGAACGCGATTAAGTCGACGTCTTTGTGATCGACCAAATGCGCTCCGATCACCGAGCCGTGCCCCGACAAAAAATTCAACACGCCCGACGGAACGCCTGCTTCCTCGAACACCTGCATGAGCATGGCGCCACAGATAATCGATTGCTCGGACGGTTTCATGATCACGGCGTTCCCAGTAACAACTCCGGCTGCCGCCATGCCGCAAAGAATCGCGACCGGAAAATTCCACGGCGCGATTACGAAGGCGACGCCACGCGGCCAGTAATGATGATAACTCTCTTCGCCCGGCACCTGTTGCGTGAGTTTTGGGCGCCCTAGTCGACGAATTTGCTGCGCGTAGAACGTGCAAAAATCGATCGCTTCGCGGATATCGCCGTCGGCTTCAGCCCATGGCTTGCCGACTTCGAAAACTTCTACTGCCGAGAGCTCATAGCGCCTGCGCTCCATGATGTCGGCCGCGCGCTCCAGCAACTGCGCCCGCTCCTCGAACGGCGTCCATCTCCATTTTTCGAATGCCGCACGCGCAGCTTTAACGGCACGCTCGGCTTCGTCGACTCCAGCTTCGCTTCCGTAGCCGACAATCTCGGTCGGCTCGGCTGGATTAACCGAAGGTGTCAAATTGTCGGTCCAAATTTTTTCCCCTCCGATGTACAACGGATGTTTTTCGCCGAAGCGCTTTCGCGCTTCGCGCAATGCGCTCTGCATTTTGTCCTGGCTATCTTTGTAAATGAAACTCACAAGCGGTGCGTTTCGGAAACTATCG
>JBBRYT010000037.1:0-4183 GCA_038237435.1 Chthoniobacterales bacterium | reverse complement strand
GGTGCGGATTCGGACGGAGGAGATCGGCGAGAAGGCCGTTTGAGCGGTTACAAAGGTTAGAAGAGTTACATCGTTACATGGGTCGATTGGGGCCGGTGTAACGATGTAACCTTTTTAACAGTGTAACCTCTTCAATCCACCCATGGCTAAATCCCACAAGACTGCTTCCGACGTTTCCAAATTGATCAAGGACTGCGAGGTCAAACTCGTGGATTTCAAATTCACCGATCTGCCGGGCTCGTGGCAGCATTTCACGACGACGCTGACCGAATATAACGAGGACATCTTCACTGATGGCCTGGGCTTCGACGGCTCGAGCATTCGCGGTTGGAAGGCTATTAACGCTTCCGACATGCTGGTGATTCCGGATCCGGCGACAGCATGGATCGACATTTTCAATTCGGAGCCGACGCTGTCGTTGATCTGCACCATCGTCGATCCGATCACGCGCGAGCCGTACGATCGCGACCCGCGCGGGATCGTGGAGAAAGCGGATGCTTATCTAAAGAGCACTGGGATTGCGGATACGGCCTACTTCGGGCCGGAAGCGGAGTTCTTCATTTTTGATGACGTGCGGTTCAGCTACTCGGGAAACGCATCATATCATTCGCTCGAGAGCAGCGAAGGGCATTGGAACAGCGCGCGCGAAGAGTTCCCGAATTTAGGTTACAAAATTCGCGCGAAAGAAGGCTATTTCCCGGTACCGCCCGCCGACACGTTGCAGGACATCCGCAACGAGATGTGCCTGGAGCTGGAGCGCGCGGGCATTCCCATCGAGCGGCAACACCACGAAGTCGCCACCGCCGGACAGGCCGAGATCGACATCCGTTTCGCGCCGATGAAGGAGATGGCCGATCACATGCAGTATTACAAATACATCGTGCGCAACGTGGCCAAACGGCACAACAAAACCGTTACGTTCATGCCCAAGCCGCTCTTTGGCGACAACGGCAGCGGCATGCATACGCACATGTCGCTTTGGAACGGCGATAAGCCTCTCTTCGCCGGCAATGGCTACGCCGGACTGAGCGACCTCGCGCTGTTTTTCATCGGTGGCATTCTGAAACACGCGCCGGCGCTCACCTGCATCACCAACCCGACGACGAACAGTTACAAGCGGCTTGTTCCGGGATTCGAAGCGCCGGTGAATCTTGCCTACCCGGCGCGGAACCGCTCCGCCGCCATTCGCATTCCCACTTATTCCGCGAATCCGAAATCGAAGCGTATCGAATTCCGCACGCCCGATTCCGCGGCGAATCCATACATTGCCTTTGCCGCGCTCCTGCTCGCAGGATTGGATGGAATTCAAAGCCGAATCGATCCCGGTGATCCGCTGGACAAAAACCTATACGACTTGCCGCCGGAAGAGCTGGCCAATGTGCCGAGCGTGCCTGATTCACTTAGCGGCGCGATTGCGGCGCTGGAAGCCGACCACTCGTTCATGCTCAAAGGAGACGTGTTTACGGCCGACTTCATCACGAACTGGCTGGAGATGAAGCAAAAAGAGTATGACGCGCTGCGACTGCGCCCGCACCCCTACGAGTTCTCGATGTATTATGACGTGTGAGGCGAGACTCGGAGAATTGTAGGTGGACGCGTCGCCCGCCGCACCCAACCGGAACAATCGGCCTACAGCGCGCTCCGAGCTTCAGCCTACGCTCACAGGGTCGTTGATCGAGCTACGCCCACTTACCATGGCCGACTTCGACGCGCTCTTTGCCGCAGCCAGCGATCCACTCGTTTGGCAACAACATCCGGAAAGCGACCGTTACAAGCGCGAAGTATTTCAACGTTACTTCGATGGTGCTATCGAATCGAAAGGCGCTTTCGCCATCATCGAACAAAAATCCGGCAGAATTATTGGGAGTTCGAGGTACAGTCACCTGGACGAGAAGGGAAGCGAAATTGAGATTGGCTGGACGTTTCTGGAGCGAGCGTTCTGGGGCGGCTTATACAATCGTGAACTGAAAACACTCATGCTCGATCACGCGTTTCAGTTCGTGGATCGGGTTTTGTTCGTCGTTGGCGAGCATAACTTCCGCTCGCAAAAGGCCCTGACGAAGATCGGCGCTACCTTTCTTAGAAAGGTGGAACTACCCGAACAGGATGGGACTATGAGATCGAATGTCGTCTTTGCCATCAGGCGCTAAGACGTTTCCATAATCACCGTTCATCTTAAGGGAAGCGAACGATCTGCGATCGCGGCACCCACTGGCTTCATTCCAGCCTGGTGAAGAGAAATACTATGTAGGACGTGAACATGACTGCCGCGATGATAACGAGTAGCTTGTGATACCATTCTCGCGTGATAAGTAGCCCAGTCACGGCGAAGGCGATAAAGCCGACGTGGAAACCGAGGTTGATTGCGCCCGGGAGCGAGTGATTGAGAATGAGATCGCGACAAATGCTCAACACAGCCGATATGATCATCAAGGTAAAGAAGTGACGGCGCTGGCCAAAGTAGTGTTCACGTAAGTCCACTTCACGATCGAGAACAAAATCGGGGTAGATGAGACCGGTCAGCAGGTAGAGGGCGATGACCTGGGCTAGTAGGATGGCAAAGCCGCTGAAGTCCCAGTTATGCCGGGTGCGCAGACCAAACATAGCCCACCAAGTCTGGGTGCTGACGAGGAGGAAAAGCGCGGCCCACCATTGCACCGGCCAAAAACCACGCGCGCGCGCTCGCGTGAGCATCCGGCCGCGCATGCCAATAAGGATCTGAGCGACAGCAAGGCCGAGGATGATCGACAGGAGAACTGAAAGATAGCTGAACTCGTCCACGGTAAGAGAAGCTGTTGGACGTCCTATGAACCTGCTAATTACTAGTTAACTTGTGATAGAAAGAACAGGTCGATTACTGTCGATGCCATGTTAAGCTGAGATTTTGCGCGCGGCTTCGGCAGTTATCTCTCACGAGCGTGAATTGAAGAATATCAACCGAGGCGCGTTGGAAATGATACATGCCGGAACCATGACAATCGTTCGGCGCGTCGCCGCCGCTGCCGCGGAATGTCACGGTATCACCCACAATGGTGTAGTTACCCCAAACGTGAACCTTACCGCCGCGTGGGTCGCGGGCGAAAGCATCGAAGGTACCGCCGGGGCGAATTTTTAGGAGCGTGCCAACTCGATTTGTCCAGCTGCCGACGAGAGCATGTACGCCTGAATGCGGAAAACCGGCACAGCCGTCAAACAACATCAGGAGGAAGACGAGGATGGGAAACGTCCGGGGCCGCATGGCGCCGATGCTGTCCGGCGGAAAGTAAACGTCAAGTATAGAAGGACGAAACGATAAACATGAGGGTCACAGCACGCGCTTCGCTTCGACGCCAACCAAACGGCTCACGTTTTCTTCGGCGCAACGAACATCGCTATGGCGCATTGGTCAGGTCGAGCCCTGGCGAATTTCGCACGCGAGCTCATAGGCGTCGCCCGTTTTCACCATGTGGTCAAAGAGCTGCGGCGGGCTCGTCTCTCTCCTGATTGACAGACAACCCTGCGCCCAGCCGAAAGGATTCAGCATCATGATCGCTTCCCTGCACGCACGTCGCGTTCAGTTGCCACCGTGGCTGTATCGACCCACGGGGGGATTTGGCGGCCAGTTTACGCCTCTCAGCAGCGGAGCCAGGCTAGGAGTCCAGCGACGGCAGTTAGGCCGCAAGATTGTCGAGGGCCCGACGCAGATCGTGAATATGGAACGGCTTGTCCAGCATCACATGCACGTCCATCTCTTCGTATTGTTCGCGCACATCCGCCGACAGGTGCGCCGACAAGACCATGATCTTGCCCGTGAAATTCCGCTTTCGTAGTTCCCGCACCAGCTCGAGACCGCTGCGAAAGGGCATCTTCTGGTCGATGATAACGACATCGTATTTCGCAGATTCCTCCGTCAGCTTGGCAAGCGCGTCATCGCTGTCATTCACACCGGTGACTTCGTAGGTCGGCCGACCAAAGATGAATCGCATCGACTCCGTAATCGAAGGCTCGTCGTCTACCGCAAGGATCTTGATGCCCGATTCCACAATTTTCATAAAGGAATAGCAGCGTCTGTGCCTGATTCGTTGCTGAACGCGCTGGCGCGACCCGCCGAAAATGGTGCCGTCCCATGGAGCGGCCGGAATCTCGAGAGCTACTTGGCTAGCGAGTTTCGGACGGCTTCGGGGAAAATCTCCCCAGCGTCACC
>JBBRYT010000036.1:0-4548 GCA_038237435.1 Chthoniobacterales bacterium | reverse complement strand
TCGGCCACATTGTGCCCGGCATTTTCGAATCTGCAGAGTGGCAGGCCTGGATCGAATTGCAACGCGCGCCACGACTTAATTCTTTTCTGCGTTTTCTAAGTGCGTTGCCCGATCCGACGGTCGTATCGCCCAAAATCAGCCGGCAAGTTTTCGAAAAGGTTCTGCACGAAAGTTACAAGGAGGTATTGCTGGACGACCTCGAACTGCTGCGTGAATTCTGTGGGGCGCGCGCGGATGACAAATCTCAGGCGGCGGCCGAATCCCTGCGCGCGCTGCCGTTTCTTCCTGCGCGCGACACTTTCGCGCAGTTTCTCGAACGAACTCAAGCCGCGCTTGCGCATGTCGAATGGAAGCAACACGCGCTCGAGCTTGCCAACGTCGCTCATGATTGGTCGAAGCGTCTCGATGTGAAATTTTCACGTGCGCTTTTTTTGCGCTGGCTGAAAGAAACTGCTGCTACGTCAGATGCCGCGCGCTCAGTCGCAGGCGATCATCCATATGCGCGCGTGCAATTGCTGACAGTGGCGCGCGCGCAAAATCAAGAATGGTCGCACCTGATTCTTGCCGGCTGGAACCAAGGGGCGTGGCCGCCGGCGGCGGGTGCTGAGTTCGCACGCGCCGAAGAAATTCATGCCTTCAATCACAGCGTGCAACAGCTCAACCAGCGCGCCGCTCGCCAGGGAAGCCAGGGCGAGGGCCACACGAGTGTGCGCGAAAACCATTCGCTCTATCTCGGGCCCAGCGAGCAGCGCGCGACCGCGCTGCGGCAATTCGATGCGCTCCTCGAATCGGCCAGTGAAGGCGTGACGCTCACAGCCAGTCTGGTGCAGGAAGATGCGCCGGAACGTTTCTGGAATCCGAGCGAATGTTTCACCGAGCTTTATCTCAAAACGCGGCGTCGGCCGCTCACCCAGGCGACGTTGAAAAATCTTCAACGCGCCACTGCGCTGTTGCCGAAGCCTACGGCTGTAGCGACGGATGTGCAGCAAACCCTGATCGCATTCAATGCGCGCCGTGACTTCTCTCAACCTGCCGGCGAATATGATTTCGCGTTGCGGCCAAACGGGTCGTATCGACCAGTGCCGACGCTGAGTGTGACCGATCTCCAACGAATGCTGTCGTCGCCAGCGATTATTTGGATGAAACGTTATCTCGACGTGGAAGCACCGGAGGAGACCGCGAATCCGTGGGCCGCGACAACCGGTCAATGGGTGCATCACTGGCTGGCGAATATTATCGAAACGCGGGACGGAAAAATTTTCTCCGCTTTTCCGGGCCTGGCAACGATCGACGAGCGCATTCGCTTTGCCGCGGACGAGCAGTGTGCGGCGCTTCGGCACCTCTGCGGCTTGGCAGGCAAAGTCGTCCCTGATTGGTGGATCTCGGGCTGGTTGAACGCGCGCTATCTCGCGAGGCACCTCGGCGCCAAAATCGGAGCGGCGAAAGAATGGAATTGGATGGCGACGGAGTGGGGCGTCGGTCGCGAAGGTGCGGTGAAAATCGCCGAAGGCGTCGAACTTCAGCTGCGCGGCAAGATCGATTTGGTGCTCGCGCAAAATGACGCATCCAGTTTCGGCGGACAAAAGATTTGGATTGTCGATTACAAAACCGGTTCGGACAGGGAACTGAAGACCTCCGATCTGCACGACAATCTGGTCAGAGGCGCCCCCTTGCAGCTCGCTCTTTACGCGCTAGCCATGCGCGAACTCGGCGCCGCCGAAGTGAGCGTGAGCATTATTTCGCTGACGATTAAAAACGTAGCGCCACAATTGTCCGTTGACGATCTCGCACCACATACGGACGTCTTTGCCGATCTCGCGAAAATGCAGCACACCGGAATTTTCGGAATGAAAGGCGAAATCCGTCCGGTGTTCGGTTACAGCGCGCCGTACCCGCTCGCGACGTTGCCGATCGACAACGACATCCTGGAAGATAAATGGGCCCTGACGCATCCCGCGCTCGTCCTTGAGAAAGAGGAGTGGGAAATATGGTGAAGCCGCGCGACGAATTTGTACGCGCTCGTTTTACCAGCGAGTTGGACCGCAATTTTTCTGTAGTCGCATCGGCGGGTTCCGGCAAAACCACTGGGATCATCGAACGCATTTTGTCGATCGCGCGTTCGCCGAACGCTGCGGAAACTTTGCCGCGTCTAGTCGTCGTCACCTTCACCAATCGTGCGGCGGACGAAATGCAACAGCGTACCCGGCAAGCTCTGCTCCAGGAAAATTTGCGACAGGAAGTGCACACTGCGTTCAATCGCGCCTTCTTCGGCACAATCCATTCGTTTTGCATGAAACTCCTGACCGACTTCGGTCATTATCTTGGTTTGCCTGCGCCGCTCGAGTTAATCGAAGACGACGACGACCTCTGGCAGGAGTTCGCGCAAAACCAAACTCGAATTGGCAGGTCGTTAGGCGAAAAGGATCGGGCCATGCTTCTGCGTTTCGTGCAGGCGCGCGAGCTTATGGAACTGGCCCGACGCGCGCGCTCGGCTGTTTTGCAGGTGCCAGGGTTGTCACCATGTCCGCCGTTCGATTTCGCTGAGGTCTACTCACAATCCAATAAGGGAAAGGGGAACGACAATATTGCCAAATCGCAGGCGGAATTGCACGAATGGGAAAGCCGCTTCGCCGGCGATTGGGAATATCTGCGCTGGCCGGTTTGTTTCACGGCGCCAAACGCCAGATTTACTCAGCTCTGGCAAGAAAAATTTGCGCCTCTGCGAAGGTGGATCTGCGCCGCCGCCACGTGCGTCGCGGCAGAGGTGCAGCGTGATTATCTCAATTTTCGACTCGACCACGGAGTCGTCACTTACGACGATCAAATCGCGCTTGCGGAAGAGTTGCTAGAACATCCGGTCGCCGCGCAGAGAATTCGCGAAGAAAGTTTTCGTGTCATCGTCGACGAGGCACAGGACACTGAGCCGCTACAATTTTCGGTGCTGCTGGAAGTGACGCGCCCGCCGGAAGCGAAGGGCCTTTGGTTGCAAGATCGACATTTAGGCCCGCGCCCGGGGCACTTCTGCATGGTCGGCGATTTCCAGCAATCGATTTACTGGCAACGAGCGGACTTGAATTATTACCGGGCAGTTCATGAAGCGCTCATTCACGACAACAACGGTGAGAGCCTCGAGTTCACCGTCACATTTCGGCTGGACCAGAAGCAGCTTGATTTCGTGAACGAAACTTTCCGCGAGATTTTAAATAATAAGGACGGACAGGTGCGCTTCGTCGAATTGCAACCGCGGCCGAACATTCTTCCTGGGAAAGTCATCCGCGTGCCGCTCGCGAAAGAACTGTTGCCGGAAGGAAAAAAGCTCAAGGACTACCAAAAGGCACGTATCGAAGCAAAGTATCTTGCCCGTTGGATCAAGGACGCGGGACTGAAAAAACTTTCGGCCGATTCGTGGCGGGAGGTGGCAATTCTTTGTCCGCGCAAAGCCTGGCTACAAACGGCGGCCGCAGCGTTACGCCGCGTCGATTTACCGGTGGCGATCCAATCTGAACATGATGTCAAGGGCGACAGCCCGGCTTATGCGTGGCTGACCGCGCTCCTTACGATCATGACCGACCCGCTTAACGCCTACGAAATCGTCGGCGTCCTGCACGATATCTTTGGCGCGTCCGATCACGATCTTGCTGTCTTTTCCGAAGGGCAGAAAGCGAGATTTCGCATCGACGAGATTGTGTCGGCAGCCGGAAGAATTTCATCGGTTTTGCATACGCTCGCAGAAATTCGCCAACGCGCGGAAGGTCTGGCGTTATTTGACGCCGTTACTTTGATCATTGAGCAAACGCAATTGCGCAACCGTTTGCTCCTATTGCCTGCAGCGGAGTTTGGCGATCTCGCCCGCGAACTGGATGCCTTGATCGCACAAGCGGCGGAAGCAGAAGCGAACGGAATGATCCTACCTGGGTTCGTCGAACAGTTACGCAACGATTTCGCATCGCCGCGCGCCGTCCGCTTTTCCGCTGACGACAACGCGATTCAACTTATCACTTCGCATAAGGCAAAAGGGTCTGAATGGCAGGCGGTGATTGTGCCATTCCTCGCACGTGATCTGCGGCTCCCGTCGGCGCGTTATCCGCATTTCCTGAAATCGCCCGTGAATGGCGAACTGATTATCGCGTTTGGCAGAGAGGACAAACCGAAGGATTTAAAAGACGCGATCGAGCGCGCGGAACAACAGCAACTTGAACGTCTTCTTTATGTCGCAACAACACGGGCTCGCCACACGCTCGTAGTTGTGCTCGATCAGGAAATCTTGTCCAATAGCGAGGGCAAACTGGTGAAGACAGCACAACTTCGACGACTGATCAGCGACAAGGATTTTTACTCAGGCGAATTCGATCAACACAGCAGCACAATCGATGAAGTCCTCGAACATTCGCCGATCGTAGAGCACGCGTCACAGAAAAACGGCTCTGAAATCGAACCGTTAACCTACAGCGAACTCAAGCGCGCTGCGAAACGCGCTTCGGAATTCGTGCGAAAGATCACACCAAGCGCTCTCGATTCGGAAGTTCCGGCAGACGCGCGAATGCGCTC
>JBBRYT010000035.1:0-4551 GCA_038237435.1 Chthoniobacterales bacterium | reverse complement strand
TCGGCCACATTGTGCCCGGCATTTTCGAATCTGCAGAGTGGCAGGCCTGGATCGAATTGCAACGCGCGCCACGACTTAATTCTTTTCTGCGTTTTCTAAATGCGTTGCCCGATCCGACGGTCGTATCGCCCAAAATCAGCCGGCAAGTTTTCGAAAAGATTTTGCACGAAAGTTACAAGGAGGTATTGCTGGACGACCTCGAACTGCTGCGTGAATTCTGTGGGGCGCGCGCGGATGACAAATCTCAGGCGGCGGCCGAAGCTCTGCGCGCGCTGCCGTTTCTTCCTGCGCGCGCCACTTTCGCGCAGTTTCTCGAACAAACTCACGCCGCGCTTGCGCATGTCGAGTGGAAGCAACACGCGCTCGAGCTTGCCAACGTCGCCCATGATTGGTCGCAGCGTCTCGATGTGAAATTTTCACGCGCGCTTTATTTGCGCTGGCTGGAAGAAACTGCTGCTACGTCAGATGCCGCGCGCTCAGCAGCAGGCGATCATCCATATGCGCGCGTGCAATTGCTCACAGTGGCGCGCGCGCAAAACCAGGAATGGTCGCACCTGATCCTTGCCGGCTGGAACCAAGGGGCGTGGCCGCCGCTCACGGGTGCAGAGTTCGCACGCGCCGAAGAAATTCATGCCTTCAATGACAGCGTGCAACAGCTCAACCAGCGCGCAGCGCACCAAGGAAGCCAGGGCGAAGGCCACACGAGTGTGCGCGAAAATCATTCGCTCTATCTCGGGCCCAGCGAGCAGCGCGCGACCGCGTTGCGGCAATTCGATACGCTCCTCGAATCGGCCGATGAAGGCGTGGCGCTCACGGCCAGTCTGGTGCAGGAAGATGCGCCGGAACGCTTCTGGAATCCGAGCGAATGTTTCACCGAGCTTTATCTCGAAACGCGGCGTGGGCCGCTCACCCAAGCGACGTTGAAAAATCTCCAACGCGCCACTGCGCTGTTACCGAGGCAAGCCGGGATAGTGACGGATGTGCAGCAAACACTGATCGCATTCAACGCGCGCCGCGACTCCTCTAAACCTGCCGGCGAGTATGATTTCGCGTTGCGCCCGAACGGGTCGTATCGACCGGTGCCGACGCTGAGTGTGACCGATCTTGAACGAATGCTTTCATCGCCAGCGATTATTTGGATGAAACGTTATCTCGGCGTGGAAGCACCGGAGGACGCCGCGAATCCCTGGGCGGCGAAAACCGGTAAATGGGTGCATCACTGGCTGGCGAATATTATCGAAACGCGGGACGGAAAGATTTTCTCGGCGTTTCCGACCCTGACAAAGATCGACGAGCGCATTCGCTTTGCCGCGGACGAACGGTGTGCGGCACTTCGGCGCCTTTGCGGCTTGGTAGGCAAAATCGTCCCTGATTGGTGGAGCTCGGGCTGGTTGAACGCGCGCTATCTCGCGCGGCATCTCGGCGCCAAAATCGGAGGTGCGCAAGGGTGGAATTGGATCGCGACGGAGTTGGCCGTCGGTCGTGAAGGCGCAGTGAAAATCGACGATGGCGTGGAGCTTGAGCTGCACGGCCAGATCGATTTGGTGCTCGCGCAAAATGACGCGCCCAGTTTCGCCGGGCAAACGATCTGGATTGTCGATTACAAAACCGGTTCGAACAGGGAACTGAAGACCTCCGATTTGCACGACAATCTGGTCAAAGGCACAACCTTGCAGCTCGGTCTTTACGCGCTAGCCATGCGCGAACTCGGCGCCGCCGAAGTGGGCGTGAGCATTATTTCGCTGGCAGTTAAAAACGTCGCGCCACAACTGTCGGTTGTCGATCTTGCACCGCATACCGAAGTTTTCGCCGATCTCGCGGAAATGCAGCGCACCGGGGTTTTTGGAATGAAAGGTGAAATCCGTCCGGCGTTCGGTTACAGCGCGCCGTACCCGCTCGCGACGTTGCCGATCGATAACGACATTTCGGAAGATAAATGGGCGCTGACGCATCCCGCGCTCGTCCTTGAGAAGGAGGAGTGGGAAACATGGTGAAGCCGCGCGATGAATCCGCGCGCGCTCGTTTTGCCAGCGAACTGGATCGCAATTTTTCTGTAGTCGCGTCGGCCGGTTCGGGCAAAACCACTGCCATCACCGAGCGCATCTTGTCGATCGCGCGTTCGCGTAACGCCGTGAAAATTCTGCCCTGTCTGGTCGTCGTCACTTTCACCAATCGTGCGGCGGACGAAATGCAACAGCGCACGCGGCAAGCTCTGCTCGAGGAAAATTTGCGACAGGAAGTACAGACTGCGTTCAACCGCGCCTTTTTCGGCACAATCCATTCGTTCTGCATGAAACTCCTGACCGACTTCGGTCATTATCTTGGTTTGCCTGCGCCGCTCGAGTTAGTCGAAGACGACGACGACGTGTGGCAGGAGTTCGCGCAGAATCAAACGCGCATCGGTCGTTCGCTAAGCGAAAAAGATCGCGCCACGCTTTTGCGCTTCGTACAGGCGCGGGATCTCATGGAGCTGGCGCGACGCGCGCGCTCGGCTGTTTTACAGGTGCCGGGTCTGTCGCCCTGTCCGTCGCTCGATTTCGGTGAGGTCTACTCACAATTGGATAAGGGAAAGGGGAACGACAACATCAGCAAATCGCAGGCGGAACTGCGCGAGTGGGAAAGGCGTTTCGCTGGCGATTGGGAATATCTGCGCTGGCCGTTTTGTTTCACGGCGGCAAACGCCAAGTTTACTCAGCTCTGGCAAGAAAAATTTGCGCCTCTGCGACAATGGATCTGCAACGCCGCTTCGTGCGTGGCGGCAGAGGTGCAACGTGATTATCTCAATTTTCGACTCGACCGCGGACTCGTCACTTACGGGGATCAAATCGCGCTCGCGGGAGAGTTACTGCAACATTCGGTGGCCGCGCAGAGAATTCGCGAAGAAAGCTTTCGTGTCATCCTCGACGAGGCACAGGACACTGAGCCGCTGCAATTTTTCGTGCTGCTGGAAGCGACGCGCCCGCCGGAAGCGAAGGGCCTTTGGTTGCAAGATCGACATTTAGGTCCGCAGCCGGGGCACTTCTGCATGGTCGGCGATTTCCAGCAATCGATTTACTGGCAGCGCGCGGACTTGAATTATTACCGAGCAGTTCATGAAGCGCTCATTTCCGACAAGAACGGTGAGAGCCTGGAATTCGCCGTCACATTTCGGCTGGACCAGAAGCAGCTCGATTTCGTGAACGAAACTTTCCGCGAGATTTTGAATAACGAGGACGGACAGGTGCGCTTCGTCGAATTACAACCGCGGCCGAACATTCTGCCCGGGAAAGTCATTCGCGTGCCGCTTCTCGCGAAAGAACTGTTGCCGAAAGCAAAAAAACTCAAGGACTACCAAAAGGCACGCATCGAAGCGGAGTATCTTGCACGCTGGATCAAGGACGCGGGACTGAAAAAGCTTTCGGCCGATTCATGGCGGGAGGTGGCGATTCTTTGTCCGCGCAAAGCCTGGCTGCAAACGGCGGCCGCAGCGTTACGCCGCGTCGGTTTACCGGTGGCGATCCAATCTGAACATGATGTCAAAGGCGACAGCCCGGCTTATGCGTGGCTGACCGCGCTTCTTACGATCATGACGGACCCGCTCAACGCCTACGAAATCGTTGGCGTCCTGCGCGATATCTTTGGCGCGTCCGATCACGATCTTGCCGTCTTTTCCAAAGGGCAGAAGACGAGATTTCGCATCGACGAGATTGCGTCGGCAGCCGGAAGAATTTCCCCGGTTTTGCATATGCTCGCAGAGATTCGCCAACGCGCGGAAGGTCTGGCGTTATTTGACGCCGTTACTTTGATCGTTGAGCAAACGCAATTGCGCGACCGTTTGCTTCTATTGCCTGCGGCGGAGTTTGGCGATCTCGCCCGCGAACTGGATACCTCGATCGTACAAGCGGCGGAAGCAGAAGCGAACGGAATGATCCTACCTGGGTTCGCCGAACAGTTACGCAACGATTTCGCATCGCCACGCGCCGTCCGCTTTTCCGCTGACGACAACGCGATTCAACTTATCACTTCGCATAAGGCAAAGGGGTCTGAATGGCAGGCGGTGGTCGTGCCATTCCTCGCGCGCGATCTGCGCGCGCCATCGCCGCGTTATCCGGATTTCGTAAAATCCCCCGCGGATGGCGAAATGATCATCGCGTTTGGCAACCAAGACAAATCGAAGGATCTGAAAGACGCGATCGAGCGCGCGGAACAACAGCAACTTGAGCGTCTTCTCTATGTCGCAACAACACGGGCGCGCCACACGCTCATAGTTGTGCTCGATCAGGAAATCTTCTCCAATAGCGAAGGCAAACTACCGAGGACAGCACAACTTCGACGACTGATTCGCGACAAGGATTTTTACTCAGGCGAATTCGATCAACACAGTAGCACGATCGATGAAGTCCTCGAACCTTCGCTGATTGCTGGGCACGTGTCACAGAAAAACGGCTCTGAAATCGAACCGTTAACCTACAGCGAACTCAAGCGCGCTGCGAAACGCGCTTCGGAATTCGTGCGAAAGATCACACCAAGCGCTCTCGATTCGGAAGTTCCGGCAGACGCGCGAATGCGCTC
>JBBRYT010000034.1:0-4573 GCA_038237435.1 Chthoniobacterales bacterium | reverse complement strand
CATCGAGTCGCGCATGTCGTAAACGCCGGAGAGTGCGTAGCAACGCTTCACGTGATCGGGATGCTTGAAGAGGGTGTTGGCGGCGTGGAAGGCGCCGAGTGATGCGCCGTAGGTGGTGATCGGAATGCCTGGCGTCTGACATTGGGAGTCGATGAAAGGGAAGACTTCGCTGGCCACGTAGTCGTCGTATTGCGCCTGCAGCCAGCTGCGATGGAAAGGGTACGCGCCTTTGTTATTAAATGAATCGCTCTGAACGCCGTTGATGCAGAAAATCCTGATTCGCCCCTCATCAAGGTAAGGGCCGAGGGTGCGGATCATGCCCTGGCCTTCCTGCTCCTGTTCGTCGCCGCAGCTGGTCGGGAAGGCGAGGATGGGCGAGCCGTAATGTCCGTAAACAGCGACGCCCATGTCGCGAGTGAGACGGTGAGAGTACCAACGCTGATAGTCACGATGCATATCTCGCGAGGATAGGGGGTTGACGGCCGGGCTCAAGCCCGGTGTGATCGCAAGGTCTTCGACGGCACGCCGGTGGTCGACATTAAGTCAGCATCGACGCGTACCGACGGTTGATTGGCGTCAGATTGAAACTTCGGCCCATCAGCCCGAGCAGATCCTTCGAAAAACAGGGCAGGCTAGGAACTCGACCGCTTAAAGCGGTCAAGTGGACGAAGCAATAGCGGGAGTGCAGGCCGGACACCTTCGGTTCGCGAGGAGCAGCCTTTCGCTACCCATGTTCGCTGTCCTCGCGCGGCACCATCATTGCCGGTGTTGCCCTGCTGACGTTGGACAGGCTCGCCATCCCGAATCGCTAGCACTATTGCCAACAAGAAGATGATGTAGCGGTCTGGACTCGACCGCGTCCACGATCGCGTGGGCCGCATGTACCGGATTCGTAAATCGAGGATTTCAGCACGGCCCGCGAAAGGGCGAGTTTCGATCTTGGTGTATGATACGCTGGATTTTTCGATTTATCGTCATCTCGTTCGTTGGCAAACTTTTGAATCGGTATCTCGGAACGCGTAATCCGCAACCGCGGTCGCAGCGCTAGGTCCGGAGCGCTTCATCCGAGGCAGGCGTCGTTCTTCCGTCCTACGTTTCCGATCGCGGGATGGTAAGAAGCATTGCATAACAACAGATAGTGTGAAGGCTTCGCGACTCAGTAGATCGTCATCACGTATCTGCTTGCTATCACCGCCTCGGTATTCTGCGGCGTCCTAGCGTTTAGTGGGCAGTTGCGTCGCGCGATGCGTGAACAACGTTGGACCATGAGCTCTTATATACTGCAGCCGGTGGGCTTCATTCGTTCGACGGTGAAGCGTCGGGAAGAGGCTCCGCGGCAGGGACCGGAAGGTGCGCCCGACGCGTGGCTCGAGATCGAACCGCGATTTGCGGAGGCACTCTTAGGAATGGAAGTCGGTCACGCGTTGATCGTGATCACGTGGTTTCATGAGGCGAAGCGCGACGTGTTAAAGAACCATCCGCGAGGCGACGAGAACCGTCCGCTCACTGGCGTCTTTTACACGCGCTCACCGGGGCGACCGAACCCGCTCGGCCTGCATCCTGTGACCGTGCGTGAGATTGACGGCATCCGCGTGAAGATCGGGCCAATCGAGGCATTCGACGGCACACCGGTGGTCGACATCAAATCGGCGTCGACGCGTGCCGACGGATGATCGGCGCGGGGAGCCGACGCTGGCACAAGCGTTCAACGCCTCCTTCCAGGACTGCAAGGGATCGTCCTCGCTTATCTCCATGATCCGCCCTGTTCTCATGCATCGTAACCGGCTTATGATGCAGTCAAACGGTGCGGTGTTGCTGTCCGGTACAAGATAAAGGGCCGCCACAGGCGCTAAGTGCGCACGAGCGGCCCCTCTCTCAGATTTCTAAGGTCCTATTTTGGCAGCGGATCCGACGCAAAGTTTGCGTGGACCATCGTCCACTTGTTGTCCTTTTTCACAAACACGCGCGTCGATTTTGCCCGGTTCGGCGTTGTCTTTCCGTCCTTGTCCTGGGTGAGGCCGACATAATTATAAGTCAGGATGGCCACATCCCCGTTGTATACCTGGACTTTGGGATTGGCCATCTCCCCCGCAATGGTCTTGCCTGAATCTTTTCCCGCAGCCTCCGCCAGCCGCCCATTCAGCGCTTTCCCATCGAGACGCGTGGCATAATCGCCGTTGAACTCGGAGTAGTCGTCCGACATATCCTTCGTCTGTTCAGCGACATTCGTCTGATCTTTGATTCCAGCCGCCCACTGCGCCTTCGTCATCGCAATGACGGCATCGGATATTGCCTGATCGGCCTGCTGAGCCGACGCGTTCATCGTGAAAGCCATGCAAGAGGCAGACGCGATTAATACAAACACTAGTTTCTTCATTTTCATGCCGGAGTGCATGGCGCAGCGAACGTCCGGTCAACGCTTTTTATTACGTAACAAGTGCCTCAAGAAGATCGTCGTCTTGCTCGCCATCGCGCTTGGAAGCCGTGCGCTCGGAACATGTGTGCGCTCCCTGGAGACGTGCCATGGCGACAGTCCTCCTACTAACCGCTACAGCAGCTCGACGGGGTCGCCTTTGCGAATCATTCCTTCCGCGAGCACCGCGCCATAGACACCGGCCATGCCGTCATGCGCTTGCGCGACGGCTTTCAATATCGCCGGCGTTTTTTCCGCAGTGTCGGGATCGAGCGTGATCATCATGCAACGCGCATCGCGCTGGAGAACGGCGACGGTTACTTTTGAGCCGATGCGCAACGAGCGACCGACGAATTTATCTTCGGCGAAACCTTCGGATGATATTAGATCGAGATAAACATTTGCGCGGAAGCGGCGCCTATCTACTTCAGTGCGGCCCTCCTCGCCAAGCTTCCTGGCTGTTTGCACGGAGAAGAGCGAGATAGGCCGACAATCGGTCATGGCCTTGTCGGAACGAAGTAACTTCAGGTTATGTTCCTGATCAAGGCCGGCGCGAAGATGCTCGATTAGTTCCGGGTTATCGATTGCCAGGGTTTTTCCATCTGGCGTCTCCACGTTAATCATCAGTTCATCGGCACTGGCCGAGATTGGGTTAATGTTAGGCGAAAGTTTCTGCGCTTCCGGCCAGTTAACCGGCTGCGCTGCCTTCTTCGGATCGCAAAAGCGCGGCCGGTATCGAATCATCTGGCGCTGCTCGCGCCCGGTAAAAAAGGGAAAGCCTTTTGGACTAGCCGAACTCTCGAAGGCGAAGAGGCGATCACCATAAACACCGGCATAACCCGCGAACAGTTCGTCCAACTCTTCGCCGCGCATGCTTTTGACGGGATAACGCCAAAGGCTTTCGACTTTTCCGACGATGCTCATGGGTCACTTATTTTTTTCATTCAATTCCTGGGAATCTTGTACTGAACGCTCACATTCCGGTCACACTTAATTGTTATTGGCCAACGAGTGCCGGGAATCAACGGCGGACTTTTGCGGCCGCGGCAAGGACAAAGTCCCGGAACGCTGAATACGGTCGCGGTCGAATCGATTGATCCGGCGCTGGAGAAAATCCAGCAGCAAGGCGGCAGGATTTGCGTGCCGAAGATGGCCATTCCGGCGATCGGCTGGCTGGCCTACGCGGAGGACCCAGCCGGCAATGTCTTTGGAGTCCTGGAACCAGATACAAACGCAAAATAACTCCGGGCCGGCTGATGTTCAGGCTGCGGTTTGAATGAATCGCGGGCTGGCGTGGATGTCGATCTGACGCAGGGTAGTGTCGCCAGAGTTAACGAATCGATGTGTCGTGTTCGCTGGAATGAGGACGATGCCGCCCGCTTTCACCTCGCGTTCTTCATCGCCGACCGTGATGGTGGCGCAGCCTTCGAGGGTGAACGCGACTTCGACGTAGGGATGCTTATGTAATTGCGGCCCTTGTCCGGGTTTCGCATTGACGATGTAGGCCGAGATTGGCGCGCCTTCTGTTTCGCCAACGAACTCATACGACATTCCGACAAACGGCAGCTGCTCGAGATTGATGAAGCTCATAAACGGAAACATACATGCTCCTAATGGCCGAGCCTTTCGGTTCCTTCGTGGAACTGTATTGGGATCAGCCGCGGGAAGAATGGCCGCGTACGCGCGACGTGGGTCTAGCGATGTACACGCGGCCGCTGGATTTGGATTCGCTGCTGGATTAACGCCTGCCGCCACCGAAGAACGCTGCAAAGTCACAAACATCGGATGCATGCGATCGGATGTATCAAGAATGGCTTCTCGAACGCGAGCTTCGTCGCTCGTGGCCTCGATGACCCGAGTCTCGTGAAAATATTGCGCTGTCTTCGCTTGGAGCCGGTGATGGGTTGTTTAGGCGGAGCGATCACCGATTCGTCTCTTCTATCTTGTAAAGCGGTGTGATCTTCTCGTTTTGACCTAGGTTCGATCAGGCGCGGTGGCAAGGATACGTCGCGCTAAAAAGAGCAATGCCTTTTGGAGGGCGCGAAACAGAAGTCTCCATCGCTGATGTTTAACATCTGACAGCGAGGCGTTATAAGAAGATCCCCATGGCGAATGTAATTATCTTCGGGAACAGCAGCCTGGCTGAGCTGGCATTGACCT
>JBBRYT010000033.1:0-6006 GCA_038237435.1 Chthoniobacterales bacterium | reverse complement strand
GCCGGTGACGGATGTCTCCAACCACATCTGCACCACCATCCATGCGCGGGGCGGTCTCACGCCGGAAGGCGCTGCGGCGGCCTTACAAAAAGTTGTGGACCGGCAAGAGGTCTTTCGGCTCTCGTTCCTTCCCGGCAAGGAACAGGCGACGCAATTGATCCGGAGCACGGGCAAGCCGGTCTTCTCGTTTCGCGATCTCCCGGCCGGACAGCGGGAGCCGGAAGCAATCGAGGAACTGGCGCGGGAAGTTTTCCGCCAACCTTTCGATCTGTTGCGCGGCCCGCTCTATCGCGTGGAGATGTTCCGGCGCGGCGCGGACGATCACGTGCTCGCCTTTGCGATTCATCACGCGATTGCCGATGGCTGGTCGTTAGGCGTTTTCTTTCAAGATCTGGTCGCGGCTTACATCGAATGGATGCGGGGTGACTCCAATGGTCATCGTCCGGTGCCCCTTTCCTACTCGCAGTGGGGCGCGGCCGAACGCGCTTTCTGGCAGCCTGCGGAATTGGAACGCCGCGCCACCTTTTGGAAATCCAATCTCGCCGGGACTCGCCGGCTCTGGAATTCGCCGGCCGAACCCACAGAAACTTTGGGAGAGCGGGAACGCTGGGTCTCGCGCGTCCCGCCGGATCTCGGCCGCGCAGTGCGGGAACTGGCCCGCCAAAACGGCGCCACTCTTTTCAGCACGCTCCTCGCAGCCTTCCAGATCGCGCTCTCCGAATGGACCGGCGCAGACGACATCCTCGTCGGGACCCCGGTGGCGAATCGAGGCAAGCAGGCCGTCCGCGAGACGATGGGTTCCTTTGCTGGGGTGGTGCCGCTGCGCGGGCGGGTCGAGCACGGTCGGAACTTTTCCGACACGCTGCGAACCGTGCACGAAGAGACGGTCGATTCCTTCGCCAACGCCATGCCTTTTGCCGAACTCGTGCGGTCTTTAGGCGAACCAGTTTCGCCGGGGCGCAATCCTGTTTTTGAGGTCCGTTTCGCGCTCCAAAACCATCCCGCAGCCGATGCCGCGGTGCCGAGTCTTTCGCTCCGACTGCGGATTCGCTCGACTGGCACGGCCCGCTTCGATCTCGGCTGCGAAATCAACGAGGACGGCGACGGGCTGGAGGTCGCCTGGCTCTTTCGGCGGGACCTGTTTGGCATTGCTGATATCCGGAAGCTGGGTGACCTATACCAGGCTCTGCTGGCCAGCGTTTGCCGCTCTCCGGTAAGGCGCGCCGAGGTTCTCCTGGAGGGCTGCGCGAGCAAATTATGAGAACTTCATCAGAATCAATCGAGGAACCGCATTGGGTCAGCCGTTCGGCTTACCAGATTGTTTCCCTCCTCTTTCTCGTGAGCGAAATCGCGCTCGCCGCCGTCTTGTATCAGCGCGCTTCCATGTGGTGGGTAGCGGCGTTGGTCCTGCTCATCAGCCATCTCATGCATGGCTCGCTGGTTGGTTTTCATGAAGCATCTCACGGCTTGCTTCGGCGGAACCGGCGCTTCAACGAAGTGAATGGCGTTGTTCTAGGCGTCCTCAGCTTCATGAGCTTCAGCCTCTATCGCGCCGCTCATCAGACCCATCACGCGAATCTCGGCACCGAGCGCGACGAAGAGCTTTGGCCGTTCGTTCTGACCCACATGCCGCGCTGGAAACGGGTGCTCGCTGCGTTCCTTGAGCTCTGCGCCGGCCTCCTCTTCACGCCGTTTTTGTTTCAGCGCACTTTTTTGCGTAAGGGTTCGCCGATTCGGCAAAAGAAAGTGCGGCGGAGGATCTGGACTGAGATGATCGCGATCGCCGTCGTCTGGATTGCTATCCTCGTCGCGGTCGCCTACTTCCAGGTCGGGCGCTATTTCCTTTGGATGTATCTAGCGCCCGCGATCATCGCGGCAAATCTGCAAAGCTGGCGCAAATACATCGAGCACGTCGGGCTCGACGGGAACACCGTCAACAGCTCCACCCGGAGCATCGTCGCGGAAGGCTGGTTCGGGCGGCTCGTCTCGTTCTCGTTGCTCCATGAGCCGTTTCATGGTGTGCACCACAAACGCACCGGGTTGCCGCATGCGGAACTGCCGCAATTCGCGGCCGACCTACAGCCTGTCGCGGCAGAAGAACGGCCACCTTTCCGAAGCTACAGCCACGCCCTTTCGGATCTTGTCCGTAATCTTCGCGATCCACGCGTGGGTGCCCAATGGCGCGCCGCCAAGGAACAAACCGAGTGGCCCGCGGGGAACGCCGTTCGATCCTAACCGTTTCGGCTCTCCCTGCCGGTAGAGAAAGCTCCGGCTGCATCGCATCATGAATCCAAAAATCGTTCTCTTATTTGCCGCTCTCGCGCTCCTCGCGCCCTGGCCCGCAGCGGCGGTGGAAGTGACCGAATTCGAAGGCACGACACACGGTTTTCCTTCGATGCTGGACACGAATGGAAAGAAGCTCGCCGATGGCGAATTCATCCAAGAGGTCGAGGACGGACGCCTTTCCATCACCCTCAAATACCGTTTCAGACACGGCGGTTTTCGCACGGAAGAGAAAGCCGTCTTTCGGCAAAAGCCCGAGCTCATCCAGGAAGAATGGTCATGGCGCGAACTGAAAGACGGAGACGTCGTGCGCCAATACGCGGTCGATTTCAAAACCCAAACTGCGACCGCGAAAAAAGTCGAGAACGGCGAGAAAAAAGAGTGGTCGGAAAAAATTGAGGTGAAGCCGGGCCAGACGTTTACCGGTTACGGCTTCATGCTCGCGGTGCAAAATCTCCGAGCCCGTCTGGTCAAAGGCGAAGCGATCGAACTGCAGGCGATTGGTTTCACCCCCTCGCCGAAAGTGGTGACCGTGAAGATCACGCACGTCGGCCCCGAAGAATTGGAGATGGCGGATCGGAACCCTCATGGCGACCATTTTGTCCTTCAGCCCCAAATCCCGGCGATCGCCAAATTATTCGTCAAAGTGCCAGACACACACATCTGGCTGACCCAGGCACCGGCCGAATTCCTTCGCTTCGAAGGCCCGCAGCAGGAGCCCAGCGATCCCATCATTCGCGTGGATCTCCTTTCCGGTGGAGAGAGCGGTCCCGCCAAACCGGTCAAAAAGAACGAGGATAGTTAGACGGTGATGGAATCGTGGGTTCCTTGCATGATCCGTCAGTGATTTGAACACAGCGCGTCGTCCCCGTAGTTCAACGGATAGAACGAGGGTTTCCTAAGACGAAACGGAGGTCTCATCAAACTTCGTCAGGAGGCGTCTCAACTGCGCAAACCGCCTCGAGTTAGCTTGTTACGACGGAATTTGCGTCGCCTCATCCCATCCGGAATCTGCCCATTTTCATCTGCCGGGTGAGACCGCGGTTAACAAAAACGCGAAACCGGTTCCACTCTCAACCTACTTTGCGGCCTTTACTTCTGGTTCCGGGAATGAGACACGCAAGGAACATGAAAAGTAACCATCGACCCGGGGGCTCTTCCATCTAAGCTGCGGTCAGGGTACGATGAACCAGACAATTCTTTCCGAACTCGGCGATTACCTGCTAGCCCATCGCGAGGAAATCACCGGCGAGTGGTTGCGAGCTGTGGAACGGGACGCCCTCATTAGCTCTTCTGACCACCTTGAATACAACGAGCTTGTTGATCACATGCCCGTGCTCTTCCAAGATCTGGCGGAACTCCTAAAATCTCCGCAATCTGATCCCAACCACCGCGAGGTGTCTCGCGATGCGCGAGTCCACGGCAAATATCGCTGGCGACAAGGTTACAGGCTCGAAGAAGTCATTCGGGAAGCGAGCATCATGCGACGAATTCTTTTCCATAATTGGGTCGAAGCGTTTGCCCGGAAAGTGCCGGCGTTCGATGGGGAAACTAGAAAAGCCGCCGAACATATCATCCACGATGCCGTGGACGATGTCGTTACTGACTCAGCCAAACAGTTCGTCGAAGAACAGCAAAAAGGCATAAACAACTTAAACTCGGAACTGGCGGACGCCCTCGCCGAGGTGCGTCAACGGAACACGGCGGTGGAGGCGGCTAATCAAGCTAAGGATAGATTCTTGGCGATGCTCAGTCACGAGCTGCGGACGCCGCTCAATCCCATCCTGCTTTGGACTCATGCCACTCTCGAAGAAGGGCAACTGGACCCGTCGCTTCGGGACGGTCTGCAGATGGTTTGTCGGAACATCGAATTGGAAACTAGTTTGATCGACGACTTGCTTGACCTTGCAGGTATCACCGGTGGGAAATTACAGTTGCATTTAGAGCTTTCGGACGCTGCTTCGCTCTTCCGGGATGCGCTGGAAATGGTTAAAGCCGAGTTCGCGCGAAAAGAACTAGAGGTGCACGTGGAGCTGAACGCCGCCAACCATCGTGTCATAGTGGATCGCGCGCGGATTCAGCAGGTGTTTTGGAACGTCTTAAAAAATGCTCAGAAGTTCACAGCCGATGGGGGAAAAATTTCGATTCGTTCTTTTAATGATGGCCAAGAGAAACTTTTGTTTGAGATCACAGATAGTGGCGAAGGAATTAAACCTGAGCTACTGCCGAAAATCTTTGAAGCATTCGAGCAAGGAGAGGCACCGGCGGAGGGGCTCGGCCTCGGATTGGCGATCTCCAAAGCAGTTATCGAGGCGCATGGGGGCAGAATTCATGCGTCTAGTAAAGGTATCGGAACGGGCGCTACTTTCACAATCGAGCTGAAAACAGCGCCAAACGAACCCCCTCCCGCGCCTACCGCTTTGTCCCCGTAGTTTAATGGATAAAACAAGGGTTTCCTAAACCTTAAATGTGGGTTCGATTCCCGCCGGGGACATATTATATTAGAATAAGCATGTTATATAAATAATATGCATTCGAGACATCCGATTCAGAATTAGAATCAGAACAAGTTCATTGTTTTCAATGACGTTCGCTGACGCGGCCTGATCATCCACGCCGAAGGCGACGGTGCGGCGTTCTTCGAAAAGACTTTCATTACCCAGGGCATGTTAAACAACCAAAGACCCACCGGAATATTAATTCCTGCCACAGAGCAGACGCGACGTGCCGGGGTTGTTGTCAGGGTATGGGCGCGGTAAACCCATTTTGCTTGTTGGCCTACCGGCAGCGATCGCTGTCATCCCAAGCGTTTCGTTGTCGCAACGCTGGAAGGCTCGAAGGACGGTGCAGCGTCGTACTAGCTACTGCAGGAAGCAGGGCTGCTAAATGCAAACGTTGCGGTGCTCTCTGCGTTGGGCAGCGGTTACCGACCAATTCCCGAGATCGAAATTCGATATCCATACGCCCCCTTGCGTGTCGACAGCATTTTGAGGTCGGGCGAGAGTAGGGCGGAAGTGTTGTATCAGAGGGCTCGCTCGCGCACAGAATCACCCGGACGCGTCCCCGATTCGCAAAACAACACGATCCGCGCCGGGAAGGCGGCGCGGGTCACCCTGCCGACGCCAGTCGGAAGCAACGTTCCAGTCGACGGTGGAACACTTGCGTCGACCGACATCGACTTGACTTTCTTGCAGGTCACGACTGCGGGAACAACGTCGCTTGTCCTTTTGGAGCAGAACTGCGCTGCAGCGCTTCGCGAGCAGAAACGGGCTCGACGGACGGGCAGCGCCGTCGCACGTTTTTCACGGAAAAAAATGCTTGACACAGATTGCGGAGTCTAGCCAACCTTACAGTTTACCGGGTAAACTGGCCGGCCGCAATTTGGCATTTAAAACCAACCAACACCCCTGAAATATTATGAAAAAGCATCTTCTCCTCGCTGTCACCTGCGCCGCGGGCGTACTCGCCTCGGCAGCGACCGCTTCCGCGCAAAGCAACTATGAGCCGTATTCCTTCAGGACGGTGGCCGGTCTGGCGCGCAATGCAGGCAGCGACGACAGCAGCGCCGCACGCTTCAGTCAGCCCTTAGGAGTGGCGACCGACAGCGCTGGGAACGTGTATGTGGCCGATGCGGGAAACCACACGATCCGCAAGGTAACCCCCGATGGGTTGGTGACGACGCTGGCCGGTTTGGCCGGCAGCTATGGGTTTGCAGACGGCACG
>JBBRYT010000032.1:0-7231 GCA_038237435.1 Chthoniobacterales bacterium | reverse complement strand
GGCGAATCCAGCAGCGAAACGCCAAGCAGGCACGAGGAGAGCGACCAAACGCTTGTTCTTCTCGAAGGCGAGCTCAGGGCGGAGATCGCTCAGGAAAGTGCACTCCTGAAACGAGGTGACGCGGTCCTGGTGCCAGCGAAGACATTTCATCGTTTCATCAACACCGGCAAGACGCGTGCTACGACCTTCAGCGTTTACGCACGCCCGGCCTTTCCGCCGGGTAAGAAGAGCGACTAAACGCGATCAAGTTTTCCCCAAGACTTAGCTTTGTTAGAATGGTGGAGATAGCTGCAGGTTGAAATACGAAGTCGAATTTGCCACAATTTTTCTCAACATCTCGGAATCGCCGTGCTTTTCTTGCCCATAGCTGGTTATGGTTAAAAAAGAATCCGAGAACCTAACGAATGTTCTTAGTTACTTTGCTGCGGTTCTACCATTCCTTAAATGAAACTTCCAGTTTCCCGGTCAGCAGTACCGCTTATAACCGGCCCTCCGAGTTGCTGCCGGTAGAGCCAGACGAAAAGCTTTTTCGCGAACGGTGTGAGCCGCGTCTTGCTGTAAGCGTCCCCGGTTTTGCGGATGACTTCGACAAAGGTTGGGTAGGGATGAATAGCCGCGGCGACTTTGCTTAAGCCCAGTCCGGAGCGCATCGCGAGCACCAGCGGTTGCAGTAAGTCCCCGGCATGCTCAGCGACAATGGTTGCACCGAGAATCTTGTCTGTTCCTTTACGCACGAGTACTTTTGCGGCGCCAGCTTCTGCATTTTCGACCACGGCGCGATCGACCCCGGACATCGCCTGCTCGAAGACATCGTAGGCGATTCCGGCCTTCCTGGCCTCGTCTTCATTCATCCCGACGCGCGCAATTTCCGGATCGGTGTAGGTGCACCACGGCACAACTGAGTAGTCCGCTTTTTGCCGGAGGAATTGGAGCGGCATCAGAATATTGCGGACGATGATGCGGGCTTGGTAATCAGCCATGTGGGTGAAGAGAAAGCGCCCTGTGATGTCACCCGCCGCGTAAATGTGGGATTGCGAGGTCTGGAGGTATTCGTTGACCTCGATTCCTTTTTTGTTTGTCTTCACCCCTGCGGCATCAAGGCCGAGTCCGTCGATGTTAGGCTTCCGACCGGTCGCGATGAGCAACGCGTCGACGGTGATCTCCCCGGCTTTCCCGTTGCGCTCGATTGTAGGTATGATTTGTCCATCGCGCATTTGGACCTGCTTCACTTTGGCCTCGGTCAGCACCGTTATACCCTCGGCCTTGAAGCGTTCTTGAGTTGCGACGGAAATATCGTGATCCTCGCGCGGCAGCAGTCGTGACCCGCGCTGCACGAGGGTGACCTTCGAGCCGAAGCGCGCAAATGCCTGCGACAGTTCGCAACCGATCGGCCCACCGCCAAGAACGAGAAGGTGTTCCGGCTTTTGCCGGAGTTGATCGAAGATAGTTTCGTTTGTAAAATAGCGGACCTCCTCGAGGCCCTTGATCGGCGGTGTCGCCGCGCGCGTGCCGGCGGCGATGACGAAATATTTTGCCCGCAGCTTCACGCTCTCGACTCCCACCTCATGCGAAGATAGGAAACGCGCCTCGCCTCGAAAGACATCCACGCCGAGCGATTCGAACCGTTCCTGGGAGTCGTTAGGCGCAATCTTCGCGCGCCGCTCGCGCATGCGCTCGAAGATGCGGGAAAAATCAGCCTTGGGTGGCGGCGCGTCAATTCCCCAAGCCGCCGCGTGCCGGATGGTGTGAAGGAGGCGTGCCGAAGAAATGAGCGCCTTGCTCGGCACGCACCCGAAGTTCAGGCAATCGCCGCCCATTTTGTGGCGCTCGACCAGCGCGACCCGTCCGCCTAACGAGGCCGTGCCGGCGGCGGTCACAAGTCCCGCCGTCCCGGCGCCGAGCACGACCACATTGTAAACGCCCTCCCCTTTTGCCTTCATCGTTGCGGTCGCCGCGTAAGGACAAAACCCGGCTGGAGAGGAGCGCCCTTTCTGCGACATTTCATCGCGATCTCATCCGGGCTCGTGCCGGCGAGGTAGCGACAGGTGATCAGGAAATCGTGAGTAGTTGTGGCCGCTGGCCCTTCGGAATAAAAACGCCGGCCCGACGACACCACTGCTGGACGAAGCATCACCGTTTTACCCGCTTGCCTCATTCGCTGCGAAAAGTCCCAGTCTTCGAAAAGTTTCATCTCGTGAAATCCGTCGAGCGCCTCAAAGACGTTGCGGCGAACGAAGATCGCCTGATCGCCCAGAAAAATTCCGAATATCCTGCCGCGCAGCTCGGCGAGAAGGCATGTGGCCCGCAGGAATTGCGAGCGTGTGTCATAGCGTCTGGCGAATGCGCCGCCCCCAATTCGCGGGTCTGCGAGAGAATCCGCAATTTTTTCCAGCGCTCCATCCGGCATGATCGTGTCGGCATGAAGAAAAAGGAGCACTTCACCCTGCGCGCGCGCCGCGCCCAGATTCATTTGCCGGGCGCGATGCCGATGAGCGCACTCGACGACCACGCAGCCACTCGCCTGCGCGATGGACGCAGTGCCATCATAACTCGGCGCGAGTGCCACGATGACTTCGTGCGTTACTGCTCCGGCGTGGAGCGGTTTAAGTGCTGCGGGCAGTGACGCCGCTTCGTTGATCGCCGGAATAATGACTGAGATAAACGGCGCGCGTTCCATTGCCACAGGCATGAGGTTCGGCGAATCGCTTTATTCCGCCACGGGACTTGAGAACGAAGGGGAGAGTCGATCGCGAGGAATAAGAAGGGACAGTTCGCCTTCTCATGATTAGATGCCCGCAACGGCTCACGGTCACAATGGGCACTCCGGCCTGACGATTGATTCACTTTCCCGTAAGCGGCGCTTCACTGACCGAGGACGAGCGAACATGACTCCAATCAAAGATTACGCCATCATTGGTAATTGCGAGACAGCGGCCCTGATCAATCCGCAAGGCGGGATCGATTGGCTCTGTTTGCCCGCCTTTGATTCGCCATCGGTTTTTGCCGCGCTGCTCGATAAAGAAAAAGGCGGCGAGTTCGCCCTCCACCCGAAGGAAGGATTTCGAGTCGAGCGCGAATATCTGGATGATAGTGCCATCCTGCAGACCCGTTTTCGCACCGCGAGCGGAGTCGTGAGACTGACGGATTTCTTCGTCATCGCGCGCAAATTGAAGGCGCGGTTTTATGATTTCACATCGCTTCATCCGGCGCGCAAATTGGTTCGTTTTGTTGAATGGGAGAGCAGCGGTCCGGTATCCTTGGACTTGGTGTTGCGGGCCCGACCCGATTACGCGCGGAAAGCACCGCACTGGCGCGAGCTGGCAGACGGCGGCCATGTCTTGCAGGAAACGACTTTCTTCACAAATGCGAGCCTCTGCAGAGCGGAGAAGGACTTGTTAGGAACATTTACCGTGGAGCGAGATAAGCCGCTTTTCGCGGTGCTCGATTATGGCGAGAACCCGGAAGTCCCGGATATCTCCACCATTCGCGAGTGGCTCGGCGTTACCACCGCCTTCTGGCGGGAATGGAACCTTTTCAATTACTATCGCGGTCCTCATCAAAAAATGGTGCGACGCAGCGCGGTGACTTTGAAGCTCCTCACTTTCGCGAGCACGGGAGGTTTCGTTGCTGCTCCCACGGCGTCGCTTCCTGAACAGCTCGGCGGCGATTTGAATTGGGATTATCGCTTCACCTGGGTGCGCGACACCGCCCTTTTCATTCAAACTCTTTTCGGCCTCGGGTACTCCGGGGAAGCGAAAGCCTTTCTCGATTTCGCGGTCAAGAAATGGATGCAGTGCATCAAAGAAATTGGCGCCGGCTCGGATGAGCCCACAGCGGAAGTGATGTACCCAGTGTGCGAAACGCCGATCCCGCCGGAAACGGTGCTCGATCATCTCGACGGCTACAGCGGTTCGACGCCGGTGCACATCGGCAATCGCGCCCAGGACCAATTCCAGCTCGATAACTATGGCTATCTCTTACAGTCACTCTTTTTCTTTCATCACACCGGCGGAAAGATCGACGGGAAGAAACGCAAGATGCTACTGCGCCTGACCGAGGAGGCGATGCGCTTCTGGCGCAAGCCGGACAACGGCGTCTGGGAAGTGACCGAAAATTATCAATTCACCTACGGCAAAATCATGTGTTGGATCGCGCTGGAACGCGCTCGCGACTTGCTCGGCGACAAAAATGGCGAGATCGAAAAAACCTGCGCCGATATTCGGCGCGAGATTCTCGAGCACGGCATCATCACCGAAGATGGCCGGCAAATCCTCTCGGCCAAAATGGACGAGCCTTCCCTTGACGCCTCAAGCCTGCTGGCCTTCACCGTCGGTTTTCTCGACGAGCAGGTCGCGAAACCGACGCGGGAAGCGCTCGAGCGCGCACTGACGCGCGGCCCTCTCATTTATCGCGGCGACGAAAAGCCGGGCCAGGAAGGCACGTTCCTCATCTGTAGTTTTTGGTGGGTCAATCACCTCATTCGCGAAGGCCAGATAAAGCGCGCGGAAGAGTTGTTCGAACAGCTCATTGCGCAGGCGAGCCCGCTCGGCCTCTATTCCGAAGAGATTGATCCGGAAACGGGCGCGTTTCTCGGGAATTTCCCGCAGGCCTTTTCGCATCTGGGTTTCATTCAGACGGCCTTGAATCTCCAATGCTCGAAGAAAAAACGTGGTTTCTACGCGTTGCCAGATCACATGAAATTCCAGCAAAGCGTCGGACCCACTATTGGCTGGAAAGGCATCGTGGCGGGATTTTTTCGCGTGCCGAAAACCGCCGTGCTCTTTGTCTCGAAGGCCTCGAAATGGCCCGGCGATCGAACGCCACGACCCAACGCCGCTCCGTCCAACAAGCTCTGACGCCATTTGAATTCCGCCTACGGCGCGGGAAATAGTCGCTGCACAAACCAAAAAGAACCCGCGAAGACAACGCAAAACGAACCGGCCGTGACCACTCGGCCCGCCACCGCTGCGCTCCGGCGGTAAAGCAACGTCAGCAGTGGTGCTACTGCCAGGACGATGCAAGCCTAGCCGATTTCCACGCCGACGTTGAAAGAAAACAACGACCAGCCGAGCGCGGCCCGAGGCAATCCATTTCGCGAAGAACGTTGGCGAATCCGAAGCCGTGGACGAAACCGAAACAGAAAGCGAAGAGCAAGCGCCAGTCAGCTTTCTCCCGGCCCCGGATCAAAGTATTCGCCCCAACGAATATAATACTAAATGCAATGGCCGGCTCGATGCTCGTGGCGGCGGCGTGAGAATACTGAGGGTCGCCAGAACAAGAGTGATGCTGTGCGCGACCGTGAATGCGGTTACGATTTTGAGAAGCTGCATGAGTGTTCCGCCGAGGAGGAGCAAACCGACAATGAAAAGAATGTGATCGGGGCCGATAAAGATGTGATGGATTCCTTCCCAAATGAATTGGCGAACGATTGCGAGCGCGCTTTGATGCGTCCCGCAAGTGTAGTCAAGACGCGTCGTATCCTTGTCGAAAATGCCCTGATACCGCAGCTTCTCGCTCTGGTAGATATTTAGAAACGTTCTATGCCGGGCATCGAACGAAAACAGTTCGCAGCTCACTTTCACCGCAGCGACAGGCTGCCTTCCGACTAGTTCAAAGCGCAATCTCAAGTCGCGGCGCGCTGGCAGAGGCTCAGCCGCGCGAAGCTGCAAGCGAAGAGGCTTACCGTCCGCGGCGACCACGAGATGGGAAGCGACCAGCGCCAATAATTTGTCGCTCTGGCTCGCCAGCGTCGACTGCTCGAGCAGGCTCTCTTCCGTAACGCCAGGAAGAGCGCGCGCGAAATTCTTCGCGGAACCCTCGGCGGTTGCCTCCACTCCGTTGTTGTCGATATGCAGATCGACATAACTCAAAGGCAAATCGTGCCCGAGCGCGGGGCACGCGAGAAAGACCGAGGCGAACCCAGCGAGGCTGCTGTAGGTCAAACGATTCAAAGTATCCGGCGCTGAGAGACCGGACAGCGGAATTTATTTCCTAGTTTACTCATGTTGCTTTGTTGGTTAATCGGAAATTTAGATGTGTTAGAAGCGGATCGAAACGCCCGCGCGAATGCGGTAATCGGGCCCTACCTGTAACGCGGTGTTATCGATCAGAATCGGCAGGTCGGTTCCGATCTCAGCAGTTAGTAGAATAACTGACGCGGTGAAATCCGGCTCATGGTTTACCATCACAGCGGATTTTCCGTTATCTAATCGCACTTCTTTTCGACCGAGATGCGTAATGGAAGAGCACTGTCTTCGAAGTCGGCGGGCGGAACGGTGATTTTCGATCGAACGCGAGGATCACCGCTGCGCGGGCGACCCTTGAAATCACGCGCACAGGTTTGCGGATCGGCGCGCGTTAAGAGTCCCGGCAATAGTCCCTGGCGTTGTGGGCGAGGTGCTCCGGCGATAACGCGCAGGAGACTTTCGGGTCTGTTTAGAATCCATAGTGGCATTGGGTGATGCAGCCAATGCGGAGACGGCGAGAGCAATGAGCGCGGCGGCAATTGCAACATGTGAACGCTTTATCCAGTGTCGATTGACGGGCATAACTCAGCGCCGACCGCTTCGAGTTTTATGTTCGTGCTGGCTCGGAAGGGGGCGGTTACTCCGCGCAGCAGGAAAGTTTCGCCGGGTCCTTGAAGCGCGATATGGCCACGATCTTCAGCGCTTCGGCCATCGTCGGATAGACGTGCAGGAGGTCGATGAAGTCGTGAATCTTGGCGTGGAAACGGAGGGCCATCGCGGCTTCGTGAATGACTTCGCCCGCGCTGTTACCGACCATCGAGACGCCGAGCACTTCCTCGGTCTTGTCATCCGCAACCATCTTGATCATGCCGGCCGTATAGCGGATCGCGCCTGCGCGAGGAACCAGCGACATCGGCACGACGTTGCACCAACAGTTGTGACCTGCGCCTTGTGCTTCTTCCTCCGTCATCCCGACTACAGCCACCTGTGGATCGGTGAAGATCGTTCGTGGAATGACGCGGTGATTCACGCGGCGCGGTTCCTCGTTTGCGAAAGCGTTGTGCGCGACGATGCCACCATCCTGGCTTCCGACTGGCGTCGCCATTTGACTGTGGACTTCGCGCCCAATCACATCGCCCGCCGCGAAGATGTGCGGCACGCTCGTTCGCAGGAATTCGTCCACGCGCACTTCGCCATGCTTACCGAGTTCGACGCCTGACTTCTCGATTCCGATCTTATCCGAGTTCGGCTGGCGGCCCGTAGTG
>JBBRYT010000031.1:0-7512 GCA_038237435.1 Chthoniobacterales bacterium | reverse complement strand
TGGATCATTGGTTACCGCATGCTCGATCCGAAGACTCACCTCGGTGCGTTCTGTGGCAACGCGATCGCCGACTGGAGTGGATCGGTCGTCATTATTGTTGGTACGAAATTCCTTTATGAAATTGGCTCGGCCGAGAGCCGCCCGATGAGGGGGCGCAATAATAATCACTGGCTCGAATTCTTGCGGTGCCACTCTCTCCTGATTTTCCTCGGGGTGACCGGCGTCGGCTGGCTGGTGCTCTATCTACGGATGAATCCCGAAGATAAATGGGGGCAGGTGGTGGGCAATATTCTTTCCGAATGGGGCCAGATGGCCGGCTTGGTTTTCCTGACCAAGCGTTTGTTGGAACGCGGATCGAAAGAAAGTAATTGATTTCCGAAGATGCCGCGATCGATAGATGTCCAAGCTTCTGAGCAAATCTGAACAGCGCGCGTGAAATCCTACCGCACGGGGCGGGGATTGAAACACAATAGGCTCTGCGTCCATTTCACGCCCCATTTGACTGCCGTGCTCAGCGCAGAGCGCGTGAAACGCAGAATGATGGGACAGGCGAGACGCCTGTCTTCCCAGTCCGGCACCCCGCACGGACCACGCGGATTGAAACTAAAAGTCGGCAGCGTCACTCAGGTAGTCCCATGTCGGGCCCCGCACGGGGCGCGCGGGCTAAAATAGGAAAGGTCGCAAGCGAGACGCTCGCGCTACGAGGTGATACGGCAAAATTGCGCGGTGAAACATGCCAGCTCCATCAGCTAGAAGTCGGTGCCACGAAACGCGCCTCGAGCTCGAGAAACTCTCGGGCGAAACATTTGTCGAAAATCGCATGCACTTCTCTCGATTGGCATCTGCGGTGTCAGCGAGACCGTTTGGTGGCAGGCGCGTGATCGAGCAGTTGCTGCCGGTAATGCGCGAACTAGATTTGTCACCGCTTCCAAGCACGTGAATTTCAGCAGCGTCGGCAAGGTTTTCGTGGAGAACAACCAATCGCAGGATGAGAGTTTCATTTGGCGCATGGCGAAATTTCTCGATGAGCTAATCTGGATGGCTCGGGCCGTGCGGAACGGCCGTGAGAACGTCGCCCCGGTGTAGCGCTCCATCGTCATGCCCACCGTCGAGGAGCAAATGCGCGCCGCCGGAATCCGGCTGGCGGATTTGGAGGAAACTTTCGCGCGCTCTGGCGGACCCGGCGGTCAGAATGTGAACAAGGTCTCGACGGCGGTGACGTTGCGGCACCGGCCAACTGGTGTGAGCGTGACTGTGCAGGATTCGCGATCGCAGCTCCGCAATCGGCAACTGGCGCGCGAACGGTTGCTCAGCGAAATCGCGCGGCGCGACGCAGAGCACCGCGGCGCCAAGATCGCGCAACGCGAAAAAGTGCGGCGGCAGAATTCTCCGCGTCCACGCAAGCTGAAGAAACGGATTCTCGAGACCAAGCGCAAACGTTCGACACTGAAGAAACTGCGCGGGAGCATCGACGATTGAAAAAGGATCTCGAAGGGAGGGTGAATCTGGGCGTGATTGGGGCGGGTTGGCCTGGTCAGATGCACGCCGAAGCGATGCGCGGGCTTCCAAACGCTCATCTCTATGGATGTGCGGACGTGAACACGGAGCGGCGGGTGGCGTTCGAGCAGAGTTACGCGCCTAAAAAAAGCTTTAGCGATTACCACGCGCTGCTGCGCGAACCGCAGATCGACGCCGTCATGATCTGTCTTCCCAACTTCCTGCATTTCCCGGCGGCACTCGCCGCGCTGGAGGCGGGGAAGCACGTCTTTTGCGAGAAGCCGCCGACGCTGAATGGAGCCGAGATGAAGGTCTTACGGGAAGAGGCGACGAAGCGCGGCTTGGTCTATTTTTTCGGCCGCCAGTTCCGATTCACGCCGGGCATGCGCAAGGCAAAAGAGTTGATCCTGGAAGGCCGACTGGGCAGGATTTACCACGGCAAAGCGATCTGGGTGCGTTCGCGCGGAATCCCGGCTGGCGTCGGCGGATGGTTCACCGAGAAGCAGAGGTCTGGCGGAGGAGCCTTGATCGACATCGGCGTGCATGCGCTCGATTCCGTCTGGTATTTGATGGGCAATCCGCAGCCGGTCTCGGTCAGCGCGCAGGTGTTTCGAAATTTCGAACACTTCGTGCAGACGCCGATTTTTGACGTGGAAGATGCAGCCTACGCATTCATCCGTTTCGCGAATGGCGCGGTCGTGAACCTGGAGACCTCGTGGGCGGGGAATCTCACGGACGACATCCCTACCGGTAAGTATTTTGGCCGCGAAATGAACAACTCCGTAATCTACGGAACCAAGGCGACCTTGCAGTTGAAGCCGCTGACGTTGTTTGAAGATCAAAACGGGCAGCTCGCGACGGTTCCGCTCGAGCCGCTCGATGACGAGAACAGCTTCGCTTTGCAGTTGGCTAATTTTCTAGCGGCGATAAAGGGACAGGCGTCTGCGATCAACAACGCCGACCAGGCTGTAGCACTGATGGAAATGCTCGATGCCATCTACGCGTCGGGTGCGACTGGACGGGAAATTCCGCTCGCCTAACGAGAAAAAATTCGGCGGTAATACATCTGCGGAAGCCGTTTGCGCCGAATCGTCCTTGGAAATAATCCACCAACTATGAAAAAATTGATCATTCTTATGCCGGTCCTCCCGGCTATGGCCATGCTGTTGACCTCGTGCACGACGGTCGTGAAAGAGCCGGCGACCTCCACCACGACGACGACGCGTGAATCGACTGCAGTGGTGCCCCCGCCGGTCAGGAGCACAACGACCACCCATACCTCAGGCGGCTACTAGGCTAGTAGCTGTTTGCTTGAAAGGGGACACGCGCAGGCGTGTCCCTTTTTTTATACCTCGCTCGCCTCGACCGCCTCAGCTTCCTGGCTGACAACCGGCGCGATGTCCTGCAACTTTTCGGCGCCCTTCAGGTCCATCAGTTTCACGCCCATGGTATTTCGGCCGACAACCCGAATTTCCTTCACCCGAGTCCGGACCATCTGACCTTTGGTCGTGATCAGCATCAGCTCGTCATTTTCGGTGACGGTGAGGGCACCGACAATCTCGCCGGTCTTCTCACCCGTTTTCATGGTGATGATCCCTTTGCCGCCGCGTGATTGCCGCCGGTAATCGTCGAACGGCGTTCGCTTCCCGATTCCATTCTCCCCAGCGACGAGAAGCATCGCATTCGGGTTCACGATTGCGATCGCCACGACATGGTCGCCTTTATCCGGCCGAATCCCCCACACGCCCACGGTGTTGCGGCCCTGGTCGCGCAACTGATCCTCATGAAAGCGCAGACTCATGCCTTGCTTTGTGATCAGGACGATCTCGTCGTTGCCGGTCGTGAGCTTGGCGTCGATCAGGCAATCGTCGTCTTCAATCTGGATTGCGATGATTCCGCCTTTGCGGACATTACTGTAGTCGGAAAGATTCGATCTTTTCACGATCCCGCTGCGGGTCGCGAACATAATGTGCAGATTTTCATCCCAGGTTTCGTCCACGATGGCTGAACCGCTGCCCGATTTCTTCGCCTGAACTCGGATGGTAGCGGCGATTTTTTCTTCCGCCCTAAGCTCAAGCAAGTTCGCAATTGAACGACCCTTCGCGGCCCGGCCCATTTCAGGGATTTCGTAAACTTTTTCTACGTAGGCGCGCCCGGATTCCGTGAAGAACATCAGGAAGTCGTGCGTTGTGGCCGTGAAAAGGTGTTCGATGAAATCGCCTTCCGCCTCTTCGGTTGCGCCTTCGCGCGTTGTCATACCGATGACGCCTTTGCCGCCGCGGCGTTGGGCGCGAAATGCACTGACCGCGGTGCGCTTGATAAATCCACCATGCGTGATGCTGATGATGCAGCCCTCGTTCGCGATGAGATCCTCCATGTTCATCTCGCCCTCGTCGGGCACGAGCTGAGTCAGGCGCGGTGATGCGTACTTATCGCGGATCTCGCGCAACTCTTTTTTGATGATCTGAAAGACACGCGATTCCTTCGCAAGAATGTCACGCAGGTCCTGAATCGTGGTGATGAGTTGCTTGTATTCGTTGATGATCTTCTCGCGCTCCAGACCGGTGAGCTGGTAAAGGCGGAGCTCCAAAATCTGGTTCGTCTGGTGTTCGCTGAACCCGTAACGGCCATCGACCAGCCGCGCTTCGTTGCGGATCAAAATCCCGATCTGTTCGACCTGCTTGCGCGTGAATTCGAAGGCGAGCAGTTTCACGCGCGCTTCATCGCGATTCGCTGATCCGCGGATGATGCGGATGAACTCGTCCAGGTTCGCGAGCGCAATCAGATAACCTTCCAGGGTTTCGGCGCGTTCCTCGGCTTTACGCAGTTCGAAGCGCGTCCGGCGCAGCACCACTTCGCGCCGGTGCTCGATATAGGCCGCGTTCGCTTCCTTGAGTGAGAGCAGTTTGGGCCGGCCATGATCAATCGCGAGCATGGAGGCCGCGAACGAGCTCTCCATCGCGGTGTGCTTGTAAAGATTGTTGATCACGACCTTCGGATTGCCGTCGCGTCTCAACTCGATTACCACCCGCGTGTTCTCGTCCGACTCGTCGCGAATCGCGGTGATGTCGGTGAGAATCTTGTCGTTCACCAACGCTGCAATCCGCTCGACCAGCGTCGCGCGATTGACGTTGTAAGGAATTTCCGTGATCACGATCTGCTCGCGATTGCCCTTCAACTCTTCCACGCCTGCTTTGCCGCGGACTTTCATGCTGCCGCGGCCCGTTTCTAAATATTGTTTAATCCCGGCGAGTCCGCAGAGTGCGCATCCAGTCGGAAAGTCGGGCCCTTTCACAAACTTCATCAGGCCTTCGAGCGTGATGTCGGGGTCGTCGATTTGCGCGCAGATCCCATCGATCACTTCACCGAGATTGTGCGGCGGGATATTTGTGGCCATGCCCACGGCGATTCCGGTGCCGCCGTTGACGAGCAGGTTTGGAAACGCACTTGGGAAAACGGTCGGTTCGGTGCGCGTTTCGTCGTAATTAGGCACGAAATCGACCGTGTCCTTCTCCATGTCGGTCATGAGCGCGGCGCCGAGGTGCGTCATGCGCGCTTCGGTGTAGCGCATCGCCGCGGGCGGATCGCCTTCGACCGAGCCGAAGTTGCCCTGGCCGTTGACCAGCGTTTCGCGCATCGCCCACGGCTGCGCCATGTGCACGAGCGTGGGATAAATCACCGCTTCGCCGTGCGGGTGATAGTTACCGCTCGTGTCGCCGCAAATTTTCGCGCACTTTCGATGCTGCCGGTTCGGGAAGAGCGACAGATCGTGCATCGCGTAGAGAATGCGTCGCTGCGATGGCTTTAATCCGTCACGCGCATCCGGCAGCGCACGCGAAATGATGACCGACATCGAGTAGTCGAGGAATGACCGCGACACTTCTTCCGCGACGTTGATCGGTTCTACTTTTTCGTTGGCGTTATACATGAGTAAGCGTGGGCTGTAATTTCGCTGACGCTCCGGGCGCGAGATACCGCTCCTCCCATTCCCGCGAAATCTCGTCCGCCTGCCGCGCCGTTACGGGACCGCTGATGTGCGCGTTTCGGGGCAGCGAGATCTCAAGGTAATCCAGAACTGCGCGAATTTGCGCTCCGTAATTGTGGCACAAGTCTTCGTATTCGACTGGAAAAGGCTCGACGCCGATCGCTTCAAAAAAACGCGTCCAGATATTTTCTTCCCACCGAATTTCGTCGAGACAGCGCGCTATTAATGCCAGGTCGAATCGAGGTTCAGCAAACGCTGTTTTTCCCGGCCGGATTTTCCAAACGCCAGTCTGCACCGCCCGCGCCTTGGAAATGGCCTGGCGAAGCTTGTTGCGCCGCACGATGCGCAAAAACTGGAGATCTGGGAAAGCAGAACGCAACATTTCCAGATCGGAGATATTTGCGGCGCCAAAGGCACCGGTCTGACGCAGTTTGCCAACGAATTGCTCCAAATACCAACCCATGACTTTGAAACCAAAGACGCCATTTTCAGTGGCGGTGCGCGACACCATCCCGCGGACATAGCCGGCAAAATCGTTGTCGGAGTCCAGGCTATGTTTGGCGGCGAAGCCGCTCACAAAGTTTGGCAGGAAAAATTGATTGGGCTTTCCCGCGCACCGCGTTTCGCGAAGCCCGTCCGTCAGTAAATTGCTCCCCGAGCGAGAAAGAGCACAGACGGCGTAACAACGGCGCGGGTGACGCCATTCACGAAATGCTTTTGAAATGCGCGACATTGATTAATTCGTGTCCTCGACTGGTCTGGCAATGATCGCGCGAAACCGCGCGTCTGGGGAACGCACGCATCCTCGATACTGGCGAGGCCCAAAGCTCGCCGGTGTCTGGGTGAACCCCCGATCAGACATCGAGGTTCCGCACGTTCAAGGCGTTGTCCTCAATGAACTGCCGGCGCGGTTCGACGACGTCGCCCATCAGAATCGTAAACATCTTGTCGGCTTCGACCGAATTGTCCTCAGTCAGGTCCACTTTCAGCAACTTCCGTTTGTTGGGATCCATGGTTGTGCTGAATAGCTCTTTCGCATTCATTTCGCCCAAACCTTTGAAGCGCTTGATCTGGACGCCGCGGCGGCCGATCTCGACGATCTTCTGCAGGATTTCCGGGATGGAAAACAACGGATGTGAGATGCCTTTTTCGCCTTCGCCCTCGATTAACTCGAAGATCGGCCGGTCGCTCGCGGCATAGTGATCGACCTTCAGGCCTTTGCGCGCGAGCTCAGCGATCAGTTTCTGCACCGTCGTCGATTCATGAAGCTCGACGAGCTTGGCACGGCGGCGCGCCCCGTTCAGTCTCACGGGTGCGTTCGTCAGCGGCAGCAGCTCCTGGCCCATTTCGTTGTCGAAAAGGTTGAGATCGAGATTCTGCTCATGAAATTCGCGAACCGCGCGTTCGTCGTCGAAATAACGAACGGACTCGTCGTTTCCCTCACGCACTTTCACCAGGTAGGAAGGCAATTTGCCCGTCTTCGGATTGCGTTTTCCGAGGAAGGTTTCAAAATCGCCGCCGTGCCGCCGGACGGATTCGCTCAGCTTCCCGAGTTTCTCGAGCGACTCCAGAATGTCCTTCAATTGGGTCGCATTTAGCTCCTTGTTGTCCGCGAGATTCTTTAAGCGAACATCTTCCGCGCCTAACGAGATCAAAATCTTGTTCAGTTGCACGTCGTCATCGACGTACTCTTCGCGCTTCTTCCGCTTGATTTGATACAATGGTGGCTGCGCAATGAAGATCTTCCCGGCGCGGACCAGCTCGGTCATCTGCCGGTAGAAAAACGTCAGCAGCAGAACTCTGATGTGCGAACCGTCGACGTCCGCGTCAGTCATGATGATAATGCGCCCGTAGCGCAACTTTGAGATGTCGAAGGATGCTTCATCTTTCGTGGTGGTCTCATCCTTCGCGCGACCAATCCCGGTGCCGATCGCGGTAATCATCGATTGGATTTCAGTGTTCTTCAGCGCCTGGTCGAGTCGAGCTTTCTCGACATTGATCAGCTTGCCGCGGATCGGGAGAATCGCCTG
>JBBRYT010000030.1:0-7770 GCA_038237435.1 Chthoniobacterales bacterium | reverse complement strand
GAAGGTGACTTTCAAGAAAGGAACCGGTGATTCGGCGGATGATTTTTACACCGCATATGTCGATCCGAAGTCAGGGCAGTTAAAGCTGGTCAGCTACGTCGTGACGTTTGCGGCCTTGCGTAAAGACAAGCCGATCGATCAACTCGAGCCGCACGCGCTCGTCTTCGAGGAATGGCAGGAAGCCGGCGGCCTGCGGGTGCCGAAACGAGGGTCGTTCTACCACTGGAAGAATGAGAAGGTCGAGGGCGAGCCGCTTGGGGTGATGGAGTTTTCAAACGTGAAGCTCTCGGAAGCGGCCCCCGACCCCGCGAAATTTGCGAAGCCGGCGGATGCCGTGGTCGCGCCGCTGTAGGGAGCCGGTAAGCGTCCATGCCTGATCCAGTCTCTGTCGCGATCATCCAGGAGAGCCCGGTTTTCCTCGATCTCGAGGCGAGCATGGCGAAGGCAATCAAACTCGCGGAGAAGGCGGCATTGGATGGTGCGCGCGTGATCGCGTTCGGTGAGACGTGGCTGCCCGGTTATCCGGCGTGGCTCGATTATTGTCCCGATGCCGCGCTCTGGGATCACGCGCCGGCGAAGGAAGTTTTCGCGCGCCTGCGGCAGAACAGCATTGTCATTCCCGGCAAAGAAACGCAGCAGCTCGCGCAACTCGCCCGCGATCACAAATTGACTCTCGTCATTGGCGTGAACGAGCGCGTCGAGAGCGGTCCGGGCAACGGCACGCTTTACAACAGCTTGCTCACTTTCACGGCCGAGAATGGCCTAACGAGTCATCATCGCAAGCTCGTGCCGACTTACACCGAGCGCATGATCTGGGGCCAAGGCGACGGCCGCGGACTCGAGGCGGTGGACACGCCGCAAGGCCGCATTGGCGGTTTGATTTGCTGGGAACATTGGATGCCGCTGGCGCGTCAGGCCTTGCACGATTCCGGCGAACACCTTCATGTCGCCGTCTGGCCGACGGTGCACGAAATGCATCAGCTCGCGAGCCGGCATTACGCTTTCGAGGCGCGCTGTTTCGTTCTCGCGGCCGGATTGATCATGCGAGTAAAAGACTTGCCTAACGAGTTGTCCGTCGCGCCGGAACTCGCGGCCACGCCCGACGCATTCGTTCTTCGCGGCGGGAGCGCGATCATCGGTCCCGATGGAAAGTATATCGTCGAGCCTGTCTTCGAAGAGGAAGCGATCATCACCGCCGATCTCGATTTGAATACGGTCGATCGCGAGAAGATGACCCTCGACGTCTCCGGTCACTACAGCCGACCGGACATTTTCGATTTCCAAGTAGCCAGGCGAGTTACGGAATAAACCTTCGTCTTGGGGAGTCTTAGACCAAACGGTCCATTCGCCTCCAGAAACTCTGGTAACGCGCCTGACCAACTAGAAAGAAACAATAGATGAAAAGTTATTACAATACCAAAGCTCTCCTCGCGGGCGCAGCCTTGGCCGGAATCATGTCCGGCGGCGCTGTCTCCACCTTGAGCGCGGCAAACACCGGCCAGTCCGGCAAGTCTAATATCAGCACTAGCCCAGGCACGCTCGCCGGCGAGAAAAAGGGCGAGACGCATGATTGCAAGGGCAAGAACTCTTGTAAGGGCAAGGGCGGCTGCAAAACCGGCGACAACGGTTGCGCCGGCAAGAACTCCTGCAAAGGCAAGGGCGGCTGCGCCGTGAAAGACGGCAAGCCGGTCGGGCACGAAGAAGGCGGCCACTAATTGATCACGCGCGCCGGGCTTCAGCAGTTGGAGCTCGGCGCCGCGGTTGATGCGTGAGTTTGCGATTGAAGATTTTAACGGTCCACATCGGCGTTTCGAAATTATCAATCGCAGTTCACTGACACATGGCATCTACCCGCTTTAACGCTTTCACCGATTACGGAATCGGTATTGGCCTTCGCATCCCGCATTACCAGCACATCCTGGAGAAGAAACCGGTGGTGGACTGGTTCGAAATCATCTCGGAAAATTACATGGTCGATGCGGGCCGCCCGCTCCATGTGCTCGACCAGATTCTCGAGCAATACCGCGTTGTTCAGCACGGCGTTTCCATGTACTTCGGCAACGCCAGACGGCCAAATCGCGATCATTTGCGCAAGCTAAAAAGACTCGTTAGGCGCACCGGCACGCCCTGGCTTTCCGATCATCTTTGCTGGGGCAGCGTCGATGGCCGCTACACCCACGATCTGCTCCCGATGCCTTATACCTGGGAAGCAGTCGAGACGACCGCGGCGAACATTCGCGAGGTGCGCGATTTCGTCGAAGTGCCGATCGCGGTGGAAAACGTCAGCAGCTACGCCGAGTTCCACATGTCGGAGATGAGCGAGTGGGAATTCCTCAACGAAGTGGTCGAGCGGGCCGACTGCGGAATTCTGCTCGACGTGAACAACATTTACGTCTCGTCGAAAAATCACGGCTTCGATCCGCAGGTTTATGTCGATGCAGTCCCCGCGGATCGCGTCGCGCAAATCCACGTCGCGGGTCATTCGAAATTCGAAAAATATATTTTGGATACGCACGATCATCCCGTGCTCGATCCAGTCTGGAAACTCTATGCGCACGCCATTGGGCGCGCCGGCCGCACCGCCACGCTTCTCGAATGGGACGACCGCATTCCCTCCTTCAAGGATGTCCACCGCGAAGCGCTCAAAGCCGCGCGCTTTCTGCCGAATGATCAAGCCGTCGCCGCCTAGTCGCCTCGTCGATCTCCAGGCTTTGATGGCGAAAGCCGTCATGCGGCCACTCACTGCGGACGACGGCATGCAGCGCAATTGGAACGACGGCCGCGCGACGGCGGAGATCGCCGAGCAATTCATCAAGCCTAACGACCGGTTGGATTCCTTCGACCGCCTGCAAATTTACAACCAGCAATATTGGTGGCGCTTGCTCGGCAATTTCGCGGAGGATTTTCGCGGCCTGCGCGCGGTGCTCGGCGAACGCAAGTTCGACAAGCTGGCCGTGGCCTATCTCGATGACTGCGGCTCGCAGTCGTGGACCCTTCGTAATCTCGGCAGCCGGCTGGAAGAATTTCTACGCGCCCATCCGAAACTCACCGCGCCGCAGACAGCGCTGGCGCTCGATATGGTGCAGGTGGAATGGGCGCGCACAGTCGCTTTCGACGAGGCGGAAAACCCGCCGCTCTCGCCGGAAAACGTTCGCGATGTTCCGCCAGAATTGCTGCGGCTCGGCCTGCAACCTTACCTCATTCTGCTCGAGCTAAATCACCCGATCGATCACCTGCTAGGCAAACTAAAACGCCAATCCGAAATCGAGACCGGCACTTTGAGTAATGCCGTCTCCAGCGCTCGCCCGCGCGCCCGCCGACGGCTGACCGTACGCGCGAGTCGCAAACCAATTTATCTCGCGGTGCATCGGCACAAGTTTTCCGTTTACTACAAACGCCTCGAAGCGGGAGGCTGGCATCTGCTGCGCGCCTTGCGTGAGAACAAGCCACTCGACGCCGCCTGCGCTCTGGCTTTCGCGGATTCGACCGCTGCGCCAGAAGTCATGGCGGAAAAGATCCAGTCGTGGTTTGCCACTTGGATGAGTTTCGGTTGGCTCACGCGGCCCGATGCTGTTTGAGATGCAACCTTCCTGGCTCAACGGAGGCAAGGTTCTCGCGATTCAACTGCTTTTCGGCACGACGTTTTTTCTTTCCGCGGCGTTGAAGTGGTCTGGCGGCATGCCTGCCTGGTTCATGCAACAGTTTCAGGAAACGTGGCTGGCGCACACGCCGGGCGGATTACTCGCGGTTTTTTATTTTCTCGCGGTGTTGGAAACAGCCGGCTTCCTCGGTTGCGCCGCGAGCATTGTGCGGCTGGAGTTTTTGCGGCCGGGTAAAACCATTTTGCAGTGGACCCTCACCCTCTCCGTGTTCGTTTTTGTCGTGCTCGCTTACGGTGCGCGGCTCACCGGAAAATTCGACGTCGCTGCTTACAACCTCATGTATTTCATTGGCGCCCTCCTTTGCCTCTGCGAAATTTCTCGGGTGCCCTCGGCGGAATAACCTTGATCGCTCCGACTCCACTCGTTGCGCGAAAGAAATGAGGCGCGGCCTCGCGCTCATCCTGGTAATGATCAGGCTCGCTTCTACGTCGTGCGCTGAAGCGCAAAACGCGGAACTGTTACAGATTGGCGGAGGCAAAATCGAAGTTGCGTTTGCTTCCGCTCCCAGCGAAGCGCAGCGCAAGCTGGTGCTCGAGTTGGTGAGTTCATCGGCTCGCGCCGTGACTGTTTATTACGAGCAGTTCCCGGTCGCGCACGTGCTCATTCGCGTCAGATTTTTCGATGGACGTGGCGTGCGCTCGGGCCAGACGTTTGGCTGGAACGGTGCCTTGATCACAATCGCGGTCGGTCGTTCCAGCACAGCCGCCGACTTCGCTCGCGACTGGATGATGACACACGAAATGGTGCATCTCGCTTTTCCCTCCGTCGCCGAACGTCATCATTGGATCGAGGAGGGATTAGCGACGTATGTCGAGCCGGTAGCACGTGCGCGAGCCGGCGCGTTGACTCCGGAAAAAGTCTGGGGCGATCTCGTGGACGGCCTGCCGCAAGGCTTACCGGCGATCGGCGATCGAGGATTGGATCACACGCCGATTTGGGGTCGCACTTATTGGGGCGGCGCGTTGTATTGCCTGCTGGCGGACATTGAAATTCGCAAACGTACTGGAAATCGGATAGGCCTCGAAGACGCCTTGCGCGCAATTTTGCAAGCGGACGGAACAATTCAATCCGATTGGGAGCTAACGCGTGCGCTGGAGATCGGCGATGGCACGATCGGCGTCCCGGTTCTATCGGAGCTTTACCGAAAAATGAAATCAGCGCCGGCACCGGTGGATCTTGATGCCTTATGGAAGGAACTCGGTGTGAAACGACAGAGCGGTAGAACGGAATTTGACGATGCGGCCCCGCTTGCCTCGATTCGGAGAGCAATCACACACGCGGATTAACTCCGTCCCTGGTTACCGGTGAAAGCACGCGCGTGACAATGCGAAGAGCCAGGCGGGAATTTCGCGGCAGGAAATGGTTGCTCCGTTGGCAGACCAAGTAACAGCTCTGTTACCAAGTACCGCTGGCTGCCGTCGGCGCAATCGCGAAGCGTAATCCAATCAGGATGCAGCGTATTTCAACTCGAAAAGAAGGAAGGCATATATGAGAAACAAACCATCTTTGGCCATAAACATGTTGATGGCAACGGCAATCTCGCTCCTGGCGACCCCCGCCGGGGCCGCCGGCCCAGCGAAAGTGCTGCATGCATTCGGTGGCAATGAAGGGACACAACCAAACGGCAGTGTCATCTTTGACCAGGCAGGAAATTTATATGGCACTACTTCGGAAGGTGGTGCCAACGGCTTCGGCACAGTCTTTAAGCTTGCACCGGGGGTGAATGGCAAATGGACCGAAACCACCCTGCATGACTTCAACCGCACGGACGGCGCTAACCCAGAAGGAAGCCTGATCTTCGACAGCGCAGGAAACTTGTATGGCACGACCTCTCAAGGCGGGACGGGCGGCGTAGGTGTCGTCTTTAAATTGACCCCCGGTGCGAATGGCAAGTGGACTGAGAAGGTGCTCTACTCACTCCATGGCACAGACGGTGCCTACCCTTACGGCGGCCTGAGTTTCGACCCGCAAGGGAACTTGTACGGCACGGCCTACCAAGGCGGCAACAATAATGCGGACTGTTACTATGGTTGCGGCACCGTCTTCAAGGTCTCACCCATCTCCGGTGGCCAATGGACTGGCACGCTCCTCTATGCCTTTAACGGCAATGACGGAGCCTTCCCTTTCTGTAACCCGATCCTCGACGGCGCGGGAAATTTGTACGGAACAACCACTTCGGATAATTACGGCGGCACGGTCTTTAAGCTAACACCTGGTGCTAATGGCAAGTGGACAGAGACCACGCTCTACACCTTTAACTCCGACGAGAAGGATGGAAGCCAGCCCTATGCCGGGCTGACCTTTGACGCGTCCGGAAATTTGTACGGCACGACTTGGGCCGGAGGGCTGCCCGCGTTTGCAGGCACCGTCTTCAAGCTGACCCCGGGAGTAGACGGCAAGTGGACCAAGACCACCCTCCATTCCTTTAACAACAAGGACGGCTCGTTCGTTTATGCCGGCGTGACCTTCGACGGGGCAGGGAACTTATGGGGCACAACCGCTGGATATGGTTCCGATCTCGGCAGCGTCTACAAACTGAGTCCGACTCAGGACGGGACGTGGGCCATCACGGTGCTTCACACCTTTCGCGACATGCAAGTGAATGGTGGCGTCACTTTCGACGGAGCAGGCAATGTCTACACTACGTCTTACGCAGGGGGCATTCGCAGTGGGTGTGAAGGCGCCGGCTGCGGGACAGTCCTAAAGATCACCCCGTAGGCGCATATGTTCCGGGCGGACTGAGTTATATCAAGAGTAACAAACCGCCGACCACAGCGTCGCCCTTCCCGGTCAGACGGCTGGCGAAACAGCTTTTGCAGGCGCGAACAATTAGTTCACTCTTCGGATTAGCTCCACAGCGCAGTGAGTCTTGGAGGCGCCCGAAATAACTCGCTACAGCAGCGCCGATCCTTGGCCAGCGGAAAACCGCTACGACCGATCCGCAGACTTTGCGCTGGAGATAATCGAAGAAGCCTTTCTGCCATCCAACGAGATAGGCCCGGCTTCTTAGGCACGATCGGGAATACGATTACTCGCTTTTCGTCTACCTACTTGGTCTTTCCCGACACCGTGGGCCAGTTCTTGTCGGCTGCTTCGAGATTGCCGGTCTGATCCTTATTGAATTCTTTCTTCACTTCCGAGTCGTACTGCATCAGGAGACGGCCGTTCACGATTTGAAAAGCATCGACTTTCACCGGCGCGAGGTGTCCTTTCGACACCCCGTAAGCGCAATAGCCGCCGAACTGCGGCTCATACATGGCAGGGTTTTTTTCAAACACCTGTTGATGCTCGGCCGAGGCGAAGCGGTAAGTCACATCATGATAGGTGGAGTGAAATTCTTCTTTGCCGAGCACCGGGCGGCCGTCAGTGAAAAATGCGACTGGGTCATAACCTTGCAGAGCGGTGCCACTCTTATCGACGTTCTCCTTGGCCCCAGCATAGGTGGTTGTGGCGAGAATGCTAAAAGCGACGGAAAGCAGTGCGCCAGTGATTGTTTTCATATTCTTTTGAGTAACGGATTTTTGAGCTACCAAATCTACGAGTCCCTGAGCGTTGGTTTATTCCTGTGCGGTTTCGATGCTAGGCGCGCTCAGCAAGGAACAGGGCTTCCGGCATTGAGCGACGAGGCAGGTCAATGCTGAATACGCATCCCACGCCGGGTTTGTCGCGGACGCTGAGAGTTCCCTCATTTGCCTCGACGCTTCGCTGAGAGATCGATAGTCCGAGTCCGAGGCCGCTTTTATCCTCGCTACCTTGAGCGAACGGCAGAAACATTTTTTCCGCCTGCCCGGGCGTGAGGCCGCCGCAATTATCCTCGATATCGAGAAGGATGCGATCGGCGGCTGCGTAGGCGCTTAGGGTGACTTCGGTGTGGCGGTGGGTGAACTTGAAGGCGTTTTGCAATAGGTTTCCAACCGCGGAGAAGAGCAGATCGCGGTCTGCTCAACCGCTAGCTCAGGGTCAACCGCGGAGGTTGTTAGTTTGCATTCCTTCACCTGCGCCTCGAGTGAGGCGGAGTGTTTAACTTCCGTGATGAAGTCGGCTAGGGAGAACAGCCGATGTTGCACCGGCATCCCTGATGTCAATCGCACGTTAGAGAGGGAGCGAT
>JBBRYT010000029.1:0-8510 GCA_038237435.1 Chthoniobacterales bacterium | reverse complement strand
GCTGTACAGCTTGAAATCAACCGGCGGTGAGCGCCTTTCGCGCAACACCCTTACGGAAGCTTTCGCCCAGATCGGCGGAACTACGGACTTCTTCCCGCAATTGATCGCACAACTCGTCCAGCGATCCAGTGCGCAGGGTTTCGATGATGATCTGGCTGCGATCGCGCTTCGTCGCGCGTAGTCGCTCCTACCGGAGCAAGTCGCGGGTGCACTTCATAGACACGCCCGATCACGCGACACTTATGTACACGTCTGTATTTTTTGACATTAGGATTTTCGGACCGCGTTAGGCCGGCTGTTCGACACGTCTCGTGTCCCGCCGCAACGCATCCGCCAGTGAATTCCATATAACTTCTTTAACTCAAAAAGCTCAGCTACACTTTTTGCTTCCCTACACGTCTAATTCATCCTTCTTCCTTAGCTACCGCCCCGGTCGGCTGGAACCACAGGCTAATCCTTTTCTCTTTCGAGAAAAGTCTGGTCAATTGTGAAACGCCTGGCCATACTCGGTAACTTCTACGGGTAAACGACGGAGGAAAAATTATGATTCACTTAATCTGGTACATTGTTGTTGGGTTGATCGCGGGGGTTATCGCGAAATCAGTGATGCACGTGCACATGACGATTTTCTGGACAATCGTGCTCGGCATTATCGGATCGATCATTGGCGGCGCGGTCACCCACATGTTTTCGCACCCTACAACCGGACGATTTCATCCCGCCGGCCTCATTTTTTCCACACTTGGCGCGATCTTGCTTCTGTACGTTTGCCTTAAGCTGAACATCCATTTTCCCCGCGTTCTCTAATTAAGCGCTGGCTCACACACGAAATGCATTTGCTGTGCGAGCCGCCAGCTTTGCTGCCCGAGCCGTAGGCGATTGCGCCGGGTAGGGGCGGTCTGTCTCAGCCTTGAGCGCAGCGAACAGCTACATTAGTTTCCCTACGGCTCTCCACCTGTTGTGCTGGTGGCCTCATAACACTGGCCGCCGTGCCCACCCTGCGAGGCGCAGGACACTCCACGCTCCGCTGTCTCTTGCTCGACTGCTGTAGGATATTAATGTAGGAAACCGAGGAAAGACTGTAGCCTTGGTCGTTGACCGCGGCCTCTTTCATTCGACGTTCGACGTTGGGCGTTCGGCGTTTTCCGCCTCTTCCTTCACCCGCTCAACTCCGTAAAGGAGCGTGGCTCCGACGGAGCTTTACGCTCTCAACCTCTTCTCCTCTTTATAGGGCGCGTTCACCGTGGCGGTGACGCTTTCCCATTCCGCCGTGAGGCGCGCAAGATCATGGGACAAAGCGGAGAGATCGCGATTGATCGCAATGGCATGGCCGCCCGGTGTGTAAGTCGCCGGATTTTCCAGCGCCGCGGCTAGTTCTTTCTGTTGTCCTTCCAATGCCGCGATTTTCGTCTCCAGTTCGTGCACCCGCTTTTCTTTTTCGCGCCGCGCTTTGGCAATCACATTGCGCGATTCCGCTTCGAGACGTTTCTGTTCCTTTTGTTTTTTTGGACCGGAGCCGGTTTGCTTTCTTACCTCTTGTTTCTGACCATTCGTTTCTGGCACGTTGCGGCCCGCGGTTAGAGCGATGCGCGCGGATGTGGCTTTTGATTTGTCCAGATAGTAATCGTAATCGCCGGGGTAGAAGGTCAGTTTACCACCCGTGTGGTTCGCACCTGCAGTTACGTGCAGAACGCTTGTGGCAATGGCGCGGATGAAATGAACGTCGTGGCTGATAAAGATAAGCGTTCCGTGATATTGCTTCAGCGCGCCGATGAGCGCATCGATCGAGCCGACATCGAGATGTGTCGTTGGCTCGTCCATGAGCAGAAGGTTGGGCGGATCGAGCAATAACCTGACAAGGGCCAATCGCGACTTTTCGCCGCCGCTTAAAACCGCGACGGTCTTGAAAACATCGTCGCCGCGAAACAAAAAAGAACCAAGCACAGTGCGCGCAGTTTGTTCGGACACGGGATTGCGCATGTCGCGTGCGCTGTCGAGAACGGTATGGCTCGCGTTGAGCACCTCGATCCTGTTTTGGGAAAAATAACCGGTGCGCACATTATGTCCGAGTTCGCGCACGCCATGTTGCACGGGCAATACGCCGGCTAGCAGCTTGAGAAGAGTCGATTTCCCCGCGCCATTCGGGCCGACAAGCACGGTGCGTTGACCGCGTTCCGCATGATATTGCATTCCGCGATAAACAACGAGATCGCCATAGGCGTGATCGACATCTTTAAGCGTGATCACGCGCAGGCCGCTGCGCACCGGTTGCGGAAAATGGAACTTGATTGTCTTTCCGTGCGCGACCGGCGCCGCGATTTTTTTCATGCGATCGATCTGTTTCAGCTTGCTCTGTGCTTGCGATGCTTTGGTGGCCTTGGCGCGAAATCGATCGGCGAACAGTTGCAATGCCGCGATTTCTTTCTGTTGATTCTTGTAAGCGGCGAGCTGTTGTTCTTCGCGCGCGGCTTTCTGTTCGACGTAACTGTCCCAGTCGCCGCGATAACGGATGAGTTTCGAGTGCGCGATCTCGACGATGCTGCTGACAAGTTGATTCAAAAACTCGCGATCATGCGAGATCATGACAATCCCGCCCGGATAACTTCGCAGATATTCCTGGAACCATTGAAGCGATTCGAGATCGAGATGATTGGTCGGTTCATCGAGGAGAAGGAGGTCGGGTTGCATCACGAGCAAGCGCGCGAGATGCGCGCGCATGATCCAGCCGCCACTTAAAGCGCGCGCTGGGCGGTCGAAATCAGTTTCGCGAAAAGCGAGTCCAGCGAGGACCCGTTTTGCTTTCGGCTCGAGCTCCCACCCGCCGTGCTCGTCAAAAACATGGAGCGCATTGTGATAAGCCGCGTCGGCACCGGGATCAGCGATCCCGGCTACAGCTGCTTCGTGCTCCTTGATCGCTTTCTGCGCGTGGACAAGCTCGGGCGAAACGGCGAGAGCAAGTTCGAGCACGGTTTCGTCTCCGGCGGCGGCGGTTTCCTGCGGAAGAAATCCGATCGTTGCATTCTTCTCGATCGCGATCGTCCCCTTATCGGGTGAGACCTCACCGAGAAGGAGCGCAAACAAGGTTGATTTGCCGGCGCCATTAGGACCAACCAATCCGATCCGATCGCCGCGATTGACCTGGAGCGACACGTCGTCGAAGAGCAGCCGGCCGGCGAATGATTTTGAAAGTTGGGAAACGGTCAGCATTGCGGAAAGCGCGCAGTGTTGCCTCGTTCAACGCCTCGCGCAACCCCTTGCTTGCCACGCCATAGCCTTCGGCGACGGCGGGTCCCGTGGCGAGTTCGGATTCAGGGCGGGCAGATCAGCGGAATCACCTCGCGTTTGTTCCGGCGGCACACGCGAAAATCCTTGTCGGCTGTTATCACGCGGTGGTGCGGATAAAGCTCGCTCATCCGGATCAGACAAAGATCGGCCAGATCGGGTTGTCGATCCGCGTAGCGCTTGGCTAATGCTGCCAACTGCGGCCCCGCTTCTGCGTTTCGCACGGGCGTCGCAGCTGTCGGGCGGCTGTGGCTCAGGTTGAACGCGTCAGAAAGGGGTCAGAGCTTACTATCGACACTGCCTCTTCCGCCCGGATTCCGCCGAGTAGCTTCGCGGGCTCCCCTGTTACGCGTCGGCGACGCCGGATTGAGCCAGAAAAGATATTCAGCTATTCCGCGGGCTGACCGTTTTCGGTGAGAATCTCGCGAACCCGAACATCGTGCGGAAAATCGCGGATGTTTTCGGCATCCAAGAACTTCTCCAATGCAGCGTCGGCCATTTCTGCCTCTATCTCGTAATCGGTTTGTTCGCTAATAACGAATTTCATGGCGACGGTTCCTTTCCCCAACAGCGTCGTATTTTACATGCTGAAACAGATCGTAAACATCCTGCATCCCGATCTCGAAATCCTCGTTTTTGAGGGATGCATTTTGCTTCGCAGCGCCAAGGCCCCCATTTAGGCCGCTTTGCGACGTTTTAGCGGTTGAATGTCCTCAGTAGCAATGCCGGAGAGCAAAACCGGCTTCTGGTCAGGGAATTCCGCGATCAACGAAAGGCTACCGCCTAGTGCTTCAACATAGCTTCGTAAGGTAGAAAGCAGCAGATCGCTCCGCTGCTCAAGCCTCGAAACGCTGTCCTGTGTGATTCCCAGTGCTTCGGCCACCTGGACCTGTGTGCGTTCGCGAGCACGACGCAGTTCCTGCCGCGTCATTTCCTCCGCGATCAATTCCGTAGCTCGTTTCTCTATTTTCTTGCGCCGCGCCGGGCTCAAGCGCCTGATGGCATCATTTACATTCGTAGGCATTGGTTTACCTCTTTCTCCTTTGTTATATTCGATTTAGAAGCGTTGAATCGTTCATCAGCTTTTTCGATCAGTTTGCGGTAAAATCTTTTTTCGCTGCCGCCCGATTTGTCTCCGGCGACAAGCAGAATGGCTTTGCGCTGCGGATCGAATGCGAACGCGACGCGCCAAACGCCGTCGACGGCGGCAAAGCGGAGCTCTTTCATATTGGCATGACGGGACCCATTAAGTGTGTCGACATGAGGTCGCTTCAGCTGTGGCCCAAATTGTTGTAAAAGGCGAGTCATAGCGAGAAGCTCATCTTGAACATCTGCGGGCAGTGTTTCATATTCGGGTTGAAATTCGTCGCCGATCTCAACCACCCATTTCACAGCGGAACATGTGCTGTAGTCCATATGTAGTCAAATACATATTTAAGTACACAGAATTTGCGGTTTTCAGATGGTCAGTAAATAGTGACTCGTTCCCGCCCGCTCACTCGGTCTTTGGTCCTGCGCTCCACGCAGTCCGTCTCGCTCGATTCCAATCGGCTCGGCTCTTTTCCGCTGGCTGTCGTAAGCAAATCTTCAATTCACGGTGACTAATCGTCGCTCCGGCCGATATGGAAATACTTCCAGAATCTCGCCCTCTCGAAGCTTCCGTTGCACGCTGCGCCAGTAATCCGGATGGAATAAATCCGCGTGCTGTTCGAGCAGCGCAGCACCCGCCGGTCCGGGCAGGCGGAGAAAATTGAGAAATTCCTCGGGAAACACGTCATTCTCGCGCACGGAGAACCACGGCTCGGCCGATATTTCTTCCTCGTACGTTCTGGCCTGCGGCAGATCGCGAAAATTGCAATCGGTTAGAAAACAAAGCTCGTCGTAATCGTAGAAGACGACACGGCCCCGGCGGGTGACGCCGAAGTTTTTGGTCAACAGATCGCCCGGAAAAATGTTCGACACGGCCAGATCCTTGATGGCCTGGCCGTAATCGCGAGCGGCGGCTGCATTCTGGGTCGCATCGGCTTCGGTGAAGAAAATGTTAAGCGGACGAATACAACGCTCGACGTAAGCATGAGCAATGACGACATCGTCGCCCTCCAGCCGCACCGTTTTTCCGACCGCGCGAAGCAAATCTTCCAGGAGAGCCGGCTCGAAGCGGTTTCGTGGGATGCGGAGGTGCTCGAACTCGTGCGCTTCCACTAAACGTCCGGCACGATCGTGCTCGAAGACCAGCTTGTAACGGCGCATCACCTCATTCGGAGTGGTATCCTTGGGAAGATCGAATCGATCCTTGATCACCTTAAAAACGACGTCGTAGCTGGGCAAAGTGAAGACGAGCATGACCATTCCGGGCGTGCCTTCGGCCGTTTTGAAACGGTCGGCCGAGGTGTTCAGCTGCGCGATGAAATCGCGATAAAACTCCGTTTTGGCATGTCGGTTAAAACCGATTTCGTTGTAGAGATCGGCTAAACGTTTGCGCGGCATCAGCTCCCGCAAGGAATGCACCAGGGCGTGCGGACAATCGGCGTTTACTCGGAAATACGCTCGCGTGTATGAGAAAAGAATCGACAGATCCGCTTCCCCGAAGAGCACGGCATCGAGCGTGATGCCGCGTTCACCTTCATGGCGCAGACAAAAGGCCAAAGGTAACCCGACACCATCGCCGCCATCGCGAATGGCGCGACCGACAAGGTAGGCGCCGCCGCCCCGATAAAAAGCGCGGTTAATCATTTCCAGGCGCACCTTGGAAACTTTCTGGCCAGCACCGGGAAATTCCGTCTCGACTCGCTCCGCCGCCAGGCGCACCGAGACACCCAGCTCGTTCCAGCATTCGGCTGCGAATCCACCCGCTTCGGAGTCGGTTAGCGCCGCCGAGATCAATTCCGGAAGGGCTGCTCCGGAATAAATTCGACAAACCTCGAGAGGAGAACCTGTCGGTGGCGCGTCGAAATCGGAATCGACAAATTCTATTGCCTGATCCACACCTTCGGTTGCAAAAACGCGCCGAGTGAGAGAGTTGAAAAAACTTTCACCAATCTCCCAGGCTGGAGATTGCGCGACGAAAGAGGAATAAACGGCTTTGATCGCGGTCCAGACGTTGCGTTCGCGCAAGCGCGGACCCATCAGATCTGTTATCTGTGTCGTTAGGTTCGCCAGCACGTTGCCGTAAAGATGAAGTCTCTCGGCCGAATCCGCGTAGCTTCCCTTCAGATCATGAGCCAGAAAACGCTCGCGCGCGCGGTGGGTAATTTTATCAAAACGCTCTTGGTAATTGGCGAAGGCGTGCTGCGTGGCCTCTGCGCAAAGCGCGGCCAGGCGGCTGTCGGTTAAAGCCGCGGCTGCGGACGAAGCCATCTCTGCCCGGTTCAATGAAATTGTTCTTGTTCGGTTGAACCTCGCAACGCTGTGGTGGAGGACAAGCCAGCGGCGATAACCTGAGCGACATCGTCGAAGTAGCCGGTGCCCACTTCGTGCTGATGCTTGGTCGCACTGCAGCCATGCTTTTCGGCCGCGAACTCTGCCTCTTGCAGCTCCGCATAGGCCTCCATTCCTCGATCGCGATAGCCTCGCGCGAGTTGAAACATGCTGTAATTGAGCGCGTGGAAACCGGCCAGGGTAACGAATTGGAATTTGTAGCCCATCGCCCCCAGTTCACGTTGAAACTTTGCGATACTTCCGCTATCGAGATGCAAGATTATCACTTCTTGTATTGGAGCAAGAAAGAATCAAGATTTATAACATGCCCACATTTCCGGAAGAACGTGAAGATTGAGGAGGGGTCAAGAGCATTCGACGAATGCAGCGGTTTAGTTCAACGCGCATTTATCCGCAATGGGCCCAGATCCCTCGGCACAACATAAGTTTTGGGATACGAGAGGCAGATGACTCGAAGACTCGATTACCGCGACAGCGTGCTTAAGGCGTACCCCGAGGTCTACAGCCCGGCGGCGCTTGAGGCGTTGGAGGTTCTGGCGCCGCTCAACCGTGACCAGCACGAGCTGATGGCAAGGCGCATCGCGCGGCGACTCACGCGGGAGCGCGGCCGGCAGCGCATTGCCTTCCTCGATCCCCAGGCGCTGATTCCGCGCACGGGCATCCGTGTTCAGGACGCCCGCGACGGAAACTTCGACGGGAGCGAGATCCCGGCCGATCTGATGCGCCAGTGGATCCAAGGCACCGGGCCGGCCACTCGGCCACGGGCGAGCACCGAGAGCGGCTTGCGCAACGTCGCTTACGCTCTGCTCTCGGGCGCTGACGGCTGGATGTTCGATGGAGAGGACGCCCTCGGGCAGGTCGATACCATGTCGATCGACAACCAGCGCAACCTCCAGCTCGCGATCGCCAAAGACCCACGCTTCTTGCGCGTCGCCGAAAAAATCAGCGCCGAGATGAACCAGTGGGCGCAAGGCTTTTTCGGGCGACCCATCGTCGCCGACTGGCGCCAACAGCTCGACTTCACCACCAAGATCTTCCGCGTGCGGGGTCTGCACCTCGACGACCGCCACGTGCGCGAGAAGGACGGCACCGGCTTCTCGGCTTCGATCGTCGATCTCGCGCTCTACGTGGTCAACAACCAGCAGCGCTTTCGCGACTCGGCGGCATCGATCGTCCTCTACCTGCCGAAAATCCAGACCGCCGAGGAGGCAGCGCTGTGGAACGACCTGCTCGTGGCGCTCGAGCAGCACCTCGGGCTACCGATAGGCGCGATCAAGGCCTACGTCCTCGTCGAGCAGATCGAGGCGTCCTTCCAGTTGATGGAGATCCGCGCCGTCCTCGGTCGCCACTTCGTCGGCTTCAACACTGGGCGGTGGGACTACATCAACAGTGTCGCCGACGCGATGGTGTGGGACCCGGGCTTCGTCAACCCGAATATCGACGCCATCGGCATGACCTACGGCTACATGCGCAATTACGAGGACCGCGTGCGCCGTGCCGTGAACACCCCCGATCGGAACGGACGCCGCGCTCTGTGGCAGGGCGGTATGGAGCCCAACATCCCGGTCGGCTCCGCGGCGGGCGTCGCCGCAGGCATGCGCAGGGCGAAGGCAGGCGGCGAGCGCGAGCAACGCGCCGGGGCGAGCGGAAAGTGGGTGGCGCACTGGAAGATGGTGCACATCGTGCGGCCGGTATGGGAGGAGGTCGGCGCAGACAACCAGCTCGAACGCGAGTTCCCGCCACTCACCTACACGCAGGAGGACGCCGACGGACTGGTGTTGCTCGAGCCG
>JBBRYT010000028.1:0-9205 GCA_038237435.1 Chthoniobacterales bacterium | reverse complement strand
GATGATCCATTCGCGGGTGGCGTGGATGTTTTTGCCGGTGCTGAGGTCCATGACGGTGTCGGCGCCCCACTTGGTGGCCCAACGCATTTTCTCGACTTCTTCTTCAATGGAGGAGGCTACGGCGCTGTTGCCGATGTTGGCGTTGATTTTGACGAGGAAATTGCGGCCGATGATCATCGGCTCGAGCTCGGGGTGGTTGATGTTGGCCGGAATGATGGCGCGGCCACGGGCGACTTCGCTGCGGACGAATTCGGGGGTGATTTCTCTGGGGATCGATGCGCCGAAGGATTCGCCGGGGTGCTGATGACGCAGCGAAGTGGGGAGCTCGGAACTCGGATCTCGGAGTGTTTCAGAATTCCGCGTTCCGCCTTCCGCGTTCCGCGTTTGCCGTCCGTTCTCGCGGATGGCAATGAATTCCATCTCTGGCGTGATGATGCCTTGGCGCGCATACCAAAGTTGCGTGACGGGATGGCTGGCGGACGCGCGAAGCGGTTTGCGTTTAGTCCCTTGGAAATGTTCGAGGCGATTGCGACGTTCGGCCGTGCTGGCGAACTCTTCGTGACCTCTCGTTAGGTAACCATTGTCTTCTGGCTTCACTTCGCGGCCGTCGTAATCGGCCACGTCCCCTCGCCTGGCGATCCATTCGGCGCGCAGCGGCGCGAGACCCTCCGATGAATCGGGCGTTTGATCCGCATCGCCCCAGGGTCCGCTGCAATCATAAACGCGGACCGGCTCATTGGGCTCGAGGTTGCCGCTGAAATCTTTTGTCGGCGCGAGACTGATCTCGCGGAATGGAACGCGAATGCCGGGATGCAGGTCGCCTTCGACGTAAACGCGCCGGCTGTTCGGCATGACGTAGTCGGTCGATTGCGCTTCGATGGAGTCTTTGGTCGCGATCATAAGATGAGGAGTCCACAGATTGCGCAGATTTTCGCAGATTTTGTTTTCTGGAATCTGTGCAAATCGGGACCGAGGGAATCTGTGGAAGAACTTGCCTGCATAAACAAAAAGCCATGCGCGGAAACGCATGGCTGAAAATTCCAACTCCTCGCTCCCTACGGCGGCATTACCCGCATCAGGTTTAAGGGGTCTCCGATGCCGCCGTTGCCGCACCGAACTCTCAGCCAATGGCTCCCCCGCTTTCGAGTGAGGATAGAACCGGTGACCGCGAAGTCAATGCGCGACAAACTCCAACCCCGAGCGGAGCTGCGTCCGAATTTTTTCTTGCGAATGGCGCCACCGAAAGGCAGCATGCGCATCATACTTCGGCTCGGCCGCTTCGACTTGGAACAGGGACGAAGCATCAGAAAGTCGATTTCATGATAACCAATAAAGCAGACGGCAAATCACCTCAGCGAAGGAACAAAAAATCAGGCAAGCAAATTCCACGCGACCTCGCGGCGCCCGCTGACCGCGCGTCAAAGGTCCGGGGCGGTATAGCGAAGTGAGAGCAAATGCGAACGTGGTCGGACCCGGTGGCACCCTCCTCCCTCGCTAGTGGACGACCTCTAAATTTCAGGCGGCCCGAAAGCAGCGCGCTTCCGCTAAGCGCGCGGCTGCAAGTGGAAGCGATGTTCGCTTACTTCGCGGCGGCCACTTTCACGTTGGTGTGAAAGATGGCCAGCCAGTCGCCGTTCTCCATCTTCCAAACCGTGCCCGCGTTGTAGGTCCCAGACGCATCCTGCCCAGCGTAGGTTCCCTGCAGAGTGACGGTGTAGGTGGCGACGATTACATCCTTTTCATCCGACAAGGTTTTGTAATCGCTGATCGCAAACGACTTCATGTCCCACTTCTGCATGTCGTCCATCTCCTTCTTCATGTCGGCGATTCCTTCCGCGTAGACCCCGACCATGTCTTTATCCACGACTTTCTTGAAGTCGTCCGCCTTCTTGTCTTTGAAGGCCTGCCAGGCAGCTTTTTCCTTCGCTTCCAACGCGGCCTTGTCCGGCGCGGCCATCGAGACGGCCATCGTTGCCAGCAACGCGGTCATTACATACGCGAGATATTTCTTCATAGTTTCTTTCGGTTTTGGGGTTCGCCCGAGACTAAGAACCCGACGTAAGCTAGTCAACCACCGAAAGATGAAGAACCGGATGCCACTGAAACGGCGGACCGGGAGCAATCCTTCGACTTACTCGCGGAACTTAGGCGTGGGTTCCAGTTTTAGAACCCAATATTTCCGCACCCTCACTGGCGCAGGTGAAGTATTCGGCGCGATGGCATCTTCGGACGAAAGGCGAGTCTCTGCGCTCAGCTGGTTCGTCGTGGGACTTGCCGGTTGCTCTAGACCATCCGGCATTTCGATCACCTCATCCGCAGGCGAGGCCGCTGGATGCTCGCCCGGGTCGGCACCTGTTCCAGCTACCCCTGCATCCGACTCTTCGTGCTCAGCGGAATCGCCGTCTCCTGCAGAGGGCGACGGCGGCGGAGCGGAATTCGCCATCGCGACGGCCATCTCCGGTGTAATCGCGATTTGCTCCGAAGGTTCGCGGCGCAGTGCCTGGGTGATTTGTGCACTCGGCACCAATTGATTGCTGGCGGGGAAGATCGGCGGGATTGGAGATCCAACACCTGGCCTTGTCGCATTGCGCGCGACGAGGACTCCTTCAAACTGTCTGCGATAATCGGCCAGCAAGAGCGGACGCTGCCGTTTCTCGACAAGTCCCCGGTAGCTTTCGATGCCAGTGGCGACGGCCTGTGCAAGTCTTGCCCGCCACTCACTACGCGCGATGAGGCGGCTCTCTTCGCGCTCGGTGAGGAATCCCCCTTCCACCAGGATTGCCGGAAGACTCGTTAGGCGGAGGACCGCAAAACGCGCGCGTTTTACGCCTCGGTCGAATTCCGGCATGTAGCCGAGGAGCGCGTGGTAGACAGCGGTCGAGAGGACAACGCTCGGCGCATCGACAGGGCTGCCCGCCTGCATGTTCAGAAAATGCTCCAGCATGGAGTTATCCTGTGTGGAGGGGGCGCCGCGCGGCGTGAGCGAATAAATTTCGAAGCCGGTGGCCGAGGCATTTGCGTCCGTGGCGTTGAAGTGAATGCTAACGAAAATGCTGTCGCGCGTGGCATTGGCGATGCGGGCACGCTCGTGCAATGGGACGAGTTCATCTTTGTCCCGCGTCATGACGACATTGAATCCCTTCGCTTGCAGGAGTGGCCGGAGCTTGAGCGCGACGTCGAGCGTAAAATCCTTTTCGTTCCCGTAACTGCTAGCCGCGCCCTTTTCTACGCCGCCGTGACCGGGATCAAGCACGACGGTCTTGATCCGCCCCAGGTTCTTGATCATGTGCGGTCGGAATTGCGGCTCGACCGTCTTCGCGAGATCGATGCGCGAGACGAGAAATTTTCCGTCGTGATTCTGCAGCACCGGGAAGCACAACCAATTGCGAACGCCGTTCACGATCGCTTCACGACTGTCGAGAGTGACCTCCAACTGATTTTTGCCGTTATCGAGGCGGATCGTTCGGTTAATTGGCGTGACGTCGCCTGAGAACCCGTAGAACTTCGCAATGTTATCGACGGTTAGGTAATCCCAGCGACCTACTTTAATCACCTGCCACTCGTTAGCCGCGCGCACAGTCGAAAAAAAGCCAAAGAGGACCGTCGCGATCGCGCTAAGGTTGCGCAGCATTGCGTTTCGGGACGGGATCATCACGCCGTAAGATGCAGGAAAAGTGCCGGTCCGGCAACAAACCCCGTAGCAGGGTGACGCACGAAGTCTTCGAGGCGGATCGCTTGTAGCCGAAATTGCAATGTTTGTCACCTCGGGCGGGGTAGGCGCCGGCTCTGCCACCTTCAAGAGCGATCAGCCCGGTTCGCCCGACTCCACGAAGTAGAGCATCCGCCAGACACGATCGATCTGCCCCCGCTCGATTACTTGAACCGGGGTGGAGCCGTCGAATGCGGCATTTGGTTCTTTCAGCCACTTGCCTACTTCTTTGGGTTTCATCAACCGCGAGAGACCGTCCAAAAGGCGATCCATTTCGGTGAGCGCACGCCGAACGGGCGCAGAAGGTTTGTCGCCACTGGCCCAACCCGCTACGGCACGTAGAGAAAAACCAGTCATCCGGCTAAGGACGTCCTGCCGCAATCCGAACTTCTCCGCGATGTCTTGCAATGCCGGGGCGGTTTGCGCCTTGAAAACGCCCCCATAGGCTGGCGGCGTTTCGTTAATTGTTGTTTTCGCCTTGGCGCGGCGCGCGGCCACTTTCTTCGCTTTCATATTCATAGGTTGCTTCATTTCCGAAATATCTGCAAGCATTTTTTCATGCACATGTGCATTTACCTCATAAATCCTCGAGTCCCCTAATTCGGTCAAGTTTTTCCGGCTCGCAGACACTGGCTTCGTTCACGCGGCAGTGATTATCTGGCAGATAAACAATGTTGATTCCGCCCGGCACCCGGGCCGACGGCGCGAGCAGAGCATTGGCACCGATTTCGAAAACTGCGCGACCGAAGCATTGCGTTAAGCTTTCGCAGCCTTGCGCCTGCACTTTGCGCCAATCCTCGAATTGGAGGTCATGGGGGTTGAGTTCAAGCAATCGCCACGATCCTGGGTCCGTCAAATCAATCACCTTTTCCAGATTCAGTTCCAACGTGACGAGCAAACGCGGCGTCCGAAAAGGAAATGGAATCCCCGCGTATTGCGCGTTGGCCCGTGATTCGGCGACCGCCACAACGTCAGTTGTGCTGCCATAAACCGCACGGAAGGAACCGGGGGCGTTCCACCGCCCGCCATGAAGGAAGCTGCCTTGACCGAGAAGGATACTTTTGGGACTCGGGTAGTCCAGCGTCGTGACGCGATACGCCGCGCCTTCCCAAGGTCGCATCAGTTCTTCGTGCTCCGCGAGCCGTCGGTGAAAGCTTCCGAATGTTCGATGAGCCTTGACCTTCATCTGAATACCGAACGCCTACACGAAGAGGCGGGGGCGGGAATCGAACCCACGAATAGCGGTTTTGCAGACCGCTGCCTTACCACTTGGCTACCCCGCCGTCGCGAACCGAGAGTATGAGCGCGCTTGGGCACTGTCAACGAACCCGCACTCCACCCGCTATTTCTGTTCGTCGCTCTTCGTCAGTCAACATTGGACGCCCACGCGCGCACATTAGACGTTAGGGAATGATCACCCCGCAGCAATGACTCCTCGCTCCTCGCAGTTGTTTGCCGCCGCGCAAAAGCGGATTCCCGGAGGCGTAAACTCTCCGGTCCGCGCCTTTCGCGGGCTGGAGCGAGAACCTTTCTTTGTCGAGCGCGCGGCGGGCGCCAGGATTTGGGATGTGGATGGGAATGAATACATCGACTACGTCGGAACTTGGGGCCCGGCGATTCTCGGTCATGCTCCCCGAGTAGTCGTGGACGCAATCCGCGAGACGGCCGGACGCGGCGTCAGCTTCGGAACCCCGCATCCTCTCGAAGTTGAGATGGCGGAGCTGATCTGCCAATGGGTTCCGTCGATCGAAAAAGTCCGCATGGTTAACAGCGGGACCGAGGCCACGATGTCGTGCATCCGATTGGCCCGCGGCTTCACCGGCCGCGACAAGATCATCAAGTTCGAAGGGTGCTACCACGGGCATGTAGATTCGCTCCTGGTCTCAGCCGGCAGCGGCGCCCTCACCCACGGCCAACCGGATAGCGCGGGTGTCCCGCAACAATTCGCGCAGTTAACGATTTCGCTTCCCTTCAACAACATAGAGGCGGTGCGCGCTGCCTTTCGCGAAAACACGGGGGCGATCGCTGCGGTAATCCTCGAACCGATTCCAGCGAACGCCGGCTTGTATCTTCCTCGATCTGATTTTCTCCAACAGCTTCGCGAAGAGTGCACCAGAGAAGGGGCACTCCTGATCTTTGATGAAGTCATGACCGGGTTCCGCGTCGCCCGCGGCGGAGCCCAGGAGATCTACCAAGTGACACCCGACCTAACGGCCCTCGGGAAGGTGATCGGAGGCGGTCTACCGGTAGGCGCGTTCGGTGGGCGCGCTGAAATCATGGATCGGCTATCGCCGGACGGTCCGGTCTATCAGGCTGGAACGTTATCGGGCAATCCGCTCGCTCTCGCGGCAGGCCTAGCCCAGCTGCGGGAGCTTGAACGCATCGACGGTTGGCGCCTCCTCGAAAATCTTGGCGCGCAACTTGAAGAAGCGATGCAGACGACGCTTCGCGAATTCGGACATCCGTGCCGCTTTCACCGCATCGGTTCGATGTTTTGTCTGTTCTTCGCCGCCGGTGCCGTCACTGATCTCGCCACTGCGAAACAGAGCAATCGCGAATTGTTTGGCAAGTATTTTCGTCACTGCTTGGATCACGGAATTTACCTCGCGCCGTCGCAATTCGAAACCGACTTTCTTTCCACGGCACATACCGCGCAGGACATCGCGCGGACCGTGACCATCGCACGCGAGGCCTTGGTGAAAGCCGTCAGCGGATAGCTGCCGTTTTGTAAAAGCTTTGCGTCGGTGGGACCGTTGGACTAGGGAACTCGGCTGTGAGTCCCCCTGCGCTGGGTTCTGTTCGCGCTGTCGCGAAATTCTTCTTTGAAGGGGGAAACAAGTTTTTCGTCAAGGGCGTCACTTACGGTCCCTTCAAGCCCGATGCGCAGGGCCACTATCTCGGGCAACCGAAACAACTGGACGGGGATCTTGCGCAAATGCGCGAGGTGGGCCTGAATGTCCTGCGCATTTACCACGCGCCACCGCTCTGGTTTCTCGATCGCTGCGCCGCGGCGGGAATGCGCGTGCTCATCACGCTTCCGTGGGCGAAACACGTCGAATTTCTGCGCGAAAAAAGAGCGCGCAACGCGGTAGTCGATTCCGTGCGGACGGCGGTGACGGAGCACGCTGGCCATCCGGCCGTTTTCGGTTATCTCGTCGGAAATGAAATCTCCAGCACGATGGTTCGATGGCTCGGAGTGAGACGCGTCACCGAATTCATCGAGCACCTGGTCCGCGTCGGCCGCGCGGCCAATCCAGAAGTGCTCTTTTCCTACGCCAGTTATCCGCCGACCGAATTTCTCCTACCGCAGAACGTCGATTTCTTTTGCTTCAACGTTTACCTCCATCGCCAGGGCGAATTCGAGCGCTACCTGCTGCGCTTGCAAAATCTATCCGAGGATCGGCCGCTCATGCTCGGCGAGTTCGGCATGGATACGATCCGGCATACCGAGGATGAACAAGCCGAGATGCTCGGCTGGCATGTGGACAGCGTGGTGAAATGCGGGCTCGCCGGCACAGTTTTCTTTTCCTGGACGGACGAATGGTTTACCGGCGAACAGGAAATCACCGATTGGGCCTTTGGAATCGTTAGGCAAGACCGTCAGACAAAAAAGGCCTTTCATACCCTGCGCGAAAAGCTGGGGCAGAATAATGCCGCGCTCCCGCATCTCCCTTTGCCGCGAACGCCATTCGTTTCCGTGATCGTTTGTGCCTATAACGGCGCATCAACCTTGGAGGCCTGTTTGGAATCGTTAGGTAAGATCGACTACCAGGACTACGAAGTCATTCTGGTCGACGATGGATCGACGGACGAGACGCCGCAGATCGCGACACGTTTCCCAAAGGTACACTACATCCGGCAAAACAATCACGGCCTCAGCCACGCGCGCAACACCGGTGCGGCCGCAGCGCGGGGCGAGGTCTTCGCCTACACCGACTCCGACTGCATGGCAGACACGGATTGGCTCTATTACCTGATCAGCACATTATTGAGCGGCAAATTTGCAGGGGTCGGCGGACCTAACGTCTCACCGCCGGCGCAGGATTGGGTGCAAGCATGTGTGGCCGCAGCGCCGGGCGGACCCAGCCATGTGCTCCTCACGGACACGGTCGCGGAGCACATTCCCGGCTGTAACATGGCGTGGTATCGCTGGGCTTTCGAGAGCGTCGGCGGCTTCGACGTTGAATACCACAAGGCCGGTGACGACGTCGATTTTTGCTGGCGCGTGCAACAGGCCGGTCACGAGGTCGCCTTCAGCCCGACCGCGATCGTCTGGCATCACCGTCGCTTCACGATCGAAGCGTTCCGCAAACAACAGGAAGGCTACGGCGAGGCGGAATCAATGCTCCGCTTCAAACACCTTATCTTCTTCGGCCCAACTGGCACCGCCAAGTGGCGCGGACAAATCTACGGCACGCCGCGCTTCAGTTGGTTCATCAATCGGCCCATCATTTATCACGGCGTTTTCGGCGAAGGCTTTTTCCAGTCGATCTATCCAACGCCGCAGTCGGAGATCGCCAATTATCTCAGCAGCGTCGAGTGGTTCGCGGGCACCATCTTCCTTTTCGGTCTCGGAATTTTTTTGCCGGAGGTACGCATCGTTCCTTATCTCATGTTCGGCGGCACGCTCTGCGTGGCGCTTTCCTACATGCTGCACGCGCGCATTGAACCCAAGTTCGACACCATCGCGGCGCGTTTGCTCGTGATGTTTCTCGCCTTTACCCAGCCGCTCGTGCGCGGCTGGTCACGTTATTTTACCTGGCTGCAATTCAAGCGCACGCCGCGCGCCGTCATTGTAAAACACGAGCTTCTTCCGAGCGGGTCAGGATTCGCTGCCACCCTCAGCCGCCGCAGTTACTGGAGCGAAGAGGGGAAAGATCGGCACCATCTGCTCGGCTCGATCTTTGCTTTAATGGACGAAGAAGGCTGGCGCTACTCAACCGACACCGGCTGGAACGATTGGGATATTCACGTCTATGGCAACTTTTGGTGGAGCATCGCACTGCGCACCGTCACCGAATATCACGGTGGGCCAAAATGCCTGACGCGTGTCTCCCTGCAAAATCGCTTCGTCACCACCACGGTCATTATCAATTTACTTGTCCTAACGCTTCTGATTTACCACCAACTCAACGCTGCCCACGTCGATCTTTGGGTCATCCTCGCCTATCTGATTTTCCTCGCTTTCCTCGCGACGCGGGCCCGGAAACTAAAGGCGCGCGTGACCGAACTCGTCGATCTCGCTGCCTATCGAACGGGTCTGCAGCGGCTGGCAGCTTCCGGCGCGTAGCCGCACCCATCGCTCTAGTAACCACCCATGCGGCGTAACCAGATCCTGCGTTTCTGTCTCGCGCTCATCGCCGAGCTCCTGTTCCTCGCGTCGCTTAATCGTTTCGATGATTGGACGCTGGAGCAGATGCCGGTCAAATTCGTCGCAGCGGGGATCGCTGCCGGCATCGCGTTTCTCTTCGCGGTCACGCAATTCCCCACTTCCAT
>JBBRYT010000027.1:0-9775 GCA_038237435.1 Chthoniobacterales bacterium | reverse complement strand
CCACCCGCCTTTTCCATGCGCTCCCAAAACTTGATACTCTCCCGCGGGTCATAACCACCGCGCGCCATATACATAAGGCCGATTTCGTCAGCTTCCGATTCGTGCTTGCGGCCGAAAGGCATCAGGATGCCGAACTGCGCACCCGCACCGAGCGCACCCATCACGGCGCGCTGTTTACCGTAATCCATATCGGACAGTGAGACTGCGATACCAGTCATGGCGGTTTGCGCGAGGTTTTGCTGCAGGACGCGTTGCGCACCGTGGCGCGACGTGGCATGCGCCATTTCATGGCCCATCACGGTAGCGAGCGCGGCTTCGTTTTGTGCGACGGGAATGATGCCGGTGTAAACCACGATTTTTCCGCCGGGCAAACAGAAGGCATTGACCTGCGGGTCTTGAATGAGCGAAACCTGCCACTGAAATCCTTCCCCCGACTTGCCTGTCGCAGTCGCGAGCCGCCCTGCGACCCGTTTGACCATCTCGAGCTCAGGGCCGGAATCGATCGTTCGCGATTGCGAGAGGACTTGTCGATACGTTTGAAAACCCAGCGCCGATTCCTGTTCCACCGACATACCGACGTGGCTTTTCTTTCCGGTTTCCGGGTTAATGAACTTCTCGGAGCCGAAGTATTGCCAGGCGAAAATCAACGCGGCGATCAGGATTGGGATCCATTTGATGTGTGTTCGGTTCATCGCGAAAAGAAAGGCGGAAAAAGATTCATGTTCTGAATTTAACCGGCCACCTGAGAGGCAGCCAACAAAATCACATCGGACGAGGACCCCGGATCACGCTTAGGAGCGTTCAAAAACTTTCGGACACGCGTTGTCGCGACGGCGCTCTGTCGCGGTTGAGCAAGTGACACGCCCCTGCGCCGAGACTGATCTGCTTTCTCATAGATCGCGACCTCGGCTGATTTTCTGTTTGAAACAACAGACGCATTTTCTGAGGATGTGTGTTTCCTGTAAAACGAGAAAGGGATAAGACCGCAGAAGCAAGGGGATTACCATGCTGAATCGACGAGAGTTCTTACGCGGCGGGTTAAGTGCTTTTGCTCTGGGAACGCTCGGAACGAAGGCAGTCTTGGGCTCTATGCCGCGGTCGCTGCGGTCGTGCGCTCCTTCCGGCGCATTGGGAATCCCTGCGACAACGCCGTTCCTCCAAATCCCTTCAGATCCTCCCTCGGTGATGGTCGATGGAATTCCCTTTGCCGAGTGGTTCTTTGGCGACGATTTCGACAACAACACCATTCCCTTTCATTCCATCCCGGATTATTTCAACGGTGGTCTGCCGCCCGAACCGGCGGAGGAAGTCGATGTCGCCGTAGTGGGCGGGGGACTGTCGGGATTGGCTTCGGCTTATTTCCTGCGCCATCACAATACCGTGCTCTTCGAGTTGCGCGATCGCTTCGGCGGCAACGCGATGGGCGAAGAGTGGCAGGACATCAAATACTCGTTAGGCGGGGCGTATTTTATTACACCGGATCGTGGCTCATTTTTGGAGCGCTTCTACCACGAGCTCGGGCTGCACCGTCTGATTCGCACGAGTGAACCGCCGGACCCGATGGAACTTAACGGCGTCATTCGCGACGACTTCTGGAGCGGTGTTTCGCCGGAGGAACAGAAAGTGTTTCGCCGTTACGCCGAGGTTGTCACCGATATTTGGGAGAATCAGTACCCGGATATCCCGCTTTCCAAAGATCCCGTCGAGGCCGCGCGGGTCCGCGCTTTGGACACGATCAATTTTCGCCAGGACGTGGAGCAACGCATGGGGATGCCGATGACTCCATTGCTTGCGGCAGGTGTTCAATCCTACTTTTTCTCCTCATTCGATGCGCCGATGGAAGAAATCTCCGCTGCTTGCGGGTGGAACTTTGTCGCTGCGGAAGAAGGCGGACGGTGGGTCCTGCCGGGCGGAAATTCACAATTCGTTTACGAAATTTGGCGACGATTGAAGGATCGTGAGGACCACGTCCGACCGGAATGCCGGCCTCACTATCTGCGTGGCCGCTGCCGTGTGATCGACGTGCGCCCGCGAGGCGAGCGCCTGCAAGTGACCTGCTATGACGCCGGCCAGAACCTGCGTTCGATCAGCGCGCGCTTTGTCATCATGGCTGGTTCGAAACACATTGCGAAGTACGTGCTTCACGACCTGGAGCATTGGGACTGGGACAAATTACAGGCGATGAATCAGCTCCAAACTCTTCCCTATCTCGTCGCCAATGTCCTTTTGAACTCGCCTGTCGAACGCGACTTTTACGACTGCTTCCTGCTTGGCGATGGCACGCACTACCCGATGAATGGCGAGCAGCTCGAGCAAAACCCAATCGTTACGGACATGGTGCGGGGCGACTACACGCGCGAGCACGGGCCTCGCAGCGTATTGACTCTGTATTGGCCACTTTCATGGGCATCGGCGCGGTTCACGCTGCTTCTCAATGATCCTTGGCAACATTACACGGGGTTACTCGTGCCGCAGATTCGCCGCATGCTTTCGCTGCTGGACGTTCCAGAGTCCGCCGTGCGGCAGGTACGGCTGACGCGGTGGGGACATGCGATGCCGATCCCGCGGCCGGGACTCATCGCCAATGGCACGGTCGAAAGGGCGGCGCGACCCATTGGCAATAATCTGTACTTTGCGAATCAGGACAATTGGGCGCTGCCGGCCGTGGAGAATTCCTTGTTGGACGCGAAAGCAGTCACGGACACGATCCGCGGAATGCTTTAAACGGAACTTTGTCCTCGCTGGTCTACTCCCAATTGGCGGAGGAGCGCTTTTTGCGGTCATTCCGAGCGCAGCGCAGCGGAGTCGAGGAATCCCGTGGCGGCAGCTTGAAGGTAACATTCACGGGATCCCTCGACTGCGCTCGGGATGACCGAAAGGTTTACGCGCCGGCGAAGTAACGAAGTGCTCGCAGACTGGGAAGGAAAAAATACGCGCCACCGCGGACGGTCACGAACTGCGGTAAGCCCGAGATACGACGGGGCACGCCGTTTCCGTCCGGCATGGTGAAATTGCTGGTGACCGGACAGCCGGGAATGGCCACGCGATTGCCGAGCAAAGGATCGCTCTCGTCGGTCAAGCCGGAAAACTTCGTGTTCATATGCCAGGCGTTCTGGAGGAATTCGAACTGGCGCAGGATGTTTGCGTTCAGACACGCAAAGTGCAATCCGCGTTCCGGCTCGTTAGGCGGAGCCGGCTTGAGCGCGTCCTCCGGCTTTAGCTCCCGGCCAAACTCACGACCGCGCCGCAGAATGCGATGGAAGCGCACGGACGACATAAGGTCGTCGCGAAAGCCTTTCGGTCCGAAGCCGAGCATGGTGATGAGTTTCGCGAGCCCGGTCGGGCGGCCGGGATAATCGGTATTGCGCGGATTCGCGCGGTGCACATGCGCGCCGAAGGGACAGCGCACCCCGGCTGGATCCTTGGCGAAGGTGAATTGATTCTGGCGAACCTGCTCGGGATCGGAGTGGTCGATACCGGGAATGGCCTGGGTCTGGGTCGGTACGAGCGGATCACCCGCGCGGGTCCGGCCCACGAAAGCCGCCGCCAACTTCTCGGCCTCCTCGGCACTCCCAGCAGATTGCTCGTGAACGAATTTCCAAAAACTCCGCACGTCCTGTTTTAGCGTTCGGATGACAAGGTACGTTCCGTTTCGTCCGACGTCTTTTTTCTCCGGCACATCTTCGGCCGCGAGTAAGCCGCGACTGGCGGCGTCAGGGTCCAGCAACGGACGGTCGCTGTACTTGTGGTACTCGTTAGGATAACCGAGCAGGAATTCTCCCAGTGCGACCACGTTGCTGTAATCGAGCTGCGGGCGAGTCACATCACGCCGCCGGTCCCAATCGATTTGCGGCTGACTGATGCCGTCGGTAAAACCAAACGGTTCGATGCCGTCGAGATCTGCAGTCTCCAGCCATTCCATCTCATCGAACGCAGCGTCCCAACCGTTCGCCTTCGAAGATTGCAACAGGCCGGGAAGACCCCCCGGTTCGGCAAAGAACATCACTACGAGATGAGGGACGCGGTTTTGGTAACCCCAACTCCATTTCTTGGGAGCATTGCTTTCGACGTCACCCAGCCGGCGTGCGCGACTTTCCTCGGTCATGCCGGAAAGGAATTCGGGAGAGAAACTCTCGACGACCGAACGGGCGACTCCCAGTGCCCTCAGTCCCGCTGCGGTAAAGGCGACTTGAACCGCGGTGGTGGGCGGCGGATTCATCGTCTCAGCATTCGTGATGGGCGCGGCTCGCAACCAGGCGCGCGCAGCCGCGGCCTCCTTCACTTGGAGCAGAGCATAAGAAGCGCTCTTCATTTTCCCGTATCCGAAGCGGAGCAGGCCCTGCACGTCGCTGAAATCAACGTCGGTCGGTCTCATAGGAGCGCAGCCCACGTGCGGGCCTCCTCTTCGCTCATGGATGGAGATTCTAATCCTTCCCGGATGCGGGTGTTTCTTTCCAGATCGATCGCGGTCAAACCGGGATAAGCTTTGTACCAGACTTCTGTCGGAAGGGTATGCCGGCGTAGGAAATTTCGGTATTTCTGTTCGTCGTTACAACCATCCAACACGAGCCAATTGGTTCTGATATAGCCAATCCCATTACAGAGAAAAGCGTTGAGACCGAATCCCGCTTTATTAATGAAATCGTCCATGTAGCTCTCAACCGTCCCGTCGTAATTGCTGAAAAATACCATCCGTTTCTTACGGTCGAGAAAGACCCAGCGCGCAAAGTGAATCGAGCGGACACGCCCCAGGCGGCCACGCCTGACAACATGCCGCGCGGCGTAGTCGACAGCCAGCAGAACGCCGATCAAGACGGCCAGCCGGAAGAGGCCGGGCTTCAGGTTTCCCAAGAGGGAGAATTGATTAGTGACGTCGTGATCTTCGAGGCGCGATAAGGCATCGGCGTATTTCTGATCGACGCGCCAACACAGTTCGGGGTCTGTTTTTTCCAAATGGCGCAGCCAAATGATAAAGAAGGGCGCGCCGAGGATAAGCAGCGGCAGGAAGAGCAAGACCAACAACGGAATCCCGATCATGTGCAGCAGGTTCTTGATCCACCACCCAATCGGAGTGGAATTCTCGCCCGAAAGTTTGAGACGCTCAGCTGCCCTCTCCGTGTTGAGAAACTGCTGTAACTTTACCTGCACCTGGCGAGGTCCCAGTTTCTGAAAAACGGCGGCCTGCGAGGCCATATGGCTAACGAGTGCTTTACGGAGCGCTGCCTCCTCGCGAATGCGGCGCACCGTCCGTCCTTTCCAATTCACGTAGCCGGCCACGGTAGAGGTGTGATGACTCTTCATCCAGCTAACGAGATCTGCATTAGCGTTGAATCCGACGCAGCAGGAAAAGATCGCGCGCAACCCGGTTCCGGCGCGCTGCACTAGTTCGCGCAGAAAGTCATCGACCCCGCCATCGATATCGCCCAGGAAAGCCAGAGAAAAGGGATAAGTCGGGGCTGGGCCGCCACCGTAGGCGCGGACCTCGTTCAGGGTCTTGTCCTCCAGGATGAGGAGACGTGCAAAATGCAGCCGGTCGAACTGCCCGAACGGAATCAGCGGGTTGCTCGCGCTCGCTTGCCCGGGCCCTTCGTTCATGGACTCGAGCAACTGGCGCAACTCTGCTTCGCGCGCGGGATCGATCGCCGCCATTACCATGAAATTCGCTTGGGGGGTCACGGCGTCACTCGAAGACTTCGTCGCCCGTCGGCTCGAAGTGCGGTACGGCGTTAAGCGAATGCCGCATCTTCGAGAGCGTCTCATACATTCGATGCCGGGCGCGGCTTTGATTACCCAACGGGCGATGCTCGGCGATGGTATGCCACGGATTGTAGGAAAGCTTTTTGGCGAATTCCAACTGCTCCCGCGAGTCGAATGTCTGTCGCGGAAGACGCAGCGTCGCGACCGAGACACGTGGCGAAAGTCTCTCCGGCCAGAGGACCGCGGCGTTCTCGATCGGCATCAGGTGGGGATCGGTTTGAAGTTGCAGGCGAAAGTCGAACTCCACATCGCCCGCGGTCAGGGACGCGACCATCGCATTCCGCAGGTAGTTGTCCGGCGGGCGGAAAGGCAGGCGCGGGATGCGCGTGCGTTTTTTCGACTTTGGCCAGACCGAGTACTGCATCGCCTGGCCTTCGCCAAGCAGATACGGGACGCAGCTGAAGTACGGCGCCTCGAACGGACTGCTCTGCGTCTTGATCCAGAGCGACTGCATGATCAGGTCCAGGACGTGCGAACGATGAAAATTAATGAAGTAGAAAATCTGCGCGTTCTTCAGGCTTTCGATCTGCAACTGCGCATTTGCCCTGGTATCGGGCGTGACGAAAGTCGGCGGCGAGACGCCGAACATATCTACGGTGAACTTCTCTTCCTCCATGAGCTTCGGTCCCGGGATACCCATGAGCTTGATGCTGATGCTCATGAAACCGGGGTCGTCGATATCCGGCGTGATGTAGGGCCCGGGACCGGAGAAACGAACCCACGCGCGGTAGGTCTTGGGCTCCGCGTAGATGCCGTGGCGGAATTTCGCCGGCAGATTGTCGTGCACAATAAAGTCGCCGCGCACGATGCCGTGCGTTTTGGTGTTTCCTCCCCGCTCCATTCCGCCCGGTTTCCAGAGCGCCTGCATCTGCTTCTTAAAGCTGTCGATAATCGAATCGAGGAATGCTTCTTCATCGGGCAGGAGTTTCTCCTCCGCGATCTTTAACCCTTCGTTAGGCCGCTTCCGGTTGATCAGGGCCGTGGTCAGATTGGTGAGCGGCTCGCGCAGGAGAGCGTCGAACGCGGGTCGGACAAATGGATCGAACCGGCGTTCGAACTGCAGCAGTAAAGTCGAGAGCCTGCTCAGGCCATTGAGCAAAGAGGAGCCCGTGTTGGGCCGCGGCAAGGGCCGGCTGACGTTAACAATCGGGGCCGGCATGAAGCCAGATGGGTCTCCTGCTAGCCCGATGCCGGGAACTGAAGCGCGAAGTGGATCAGCTTTTTTTTGCCCCAATAAACCAGGCCGAGATAGATGCCAGGCGCGACCTCGCGGATCTCATCGCGAATCCACTTCGCAACCAGCGAAGTCTTCGAGTAATCGAGCACGATGCACTCTTTTTGGTCGAACCAGCTTTTGTCTTTGTAGACTTTCGCTACGATTGCCTTGTGGCCGAGAGGTAGAATTTTGTTACGGAGTTCCCCTTTTACCGGATCGAAGACTTTGCCCTTCCAGGTGAAGAGATTCACGAACCGGGCAATGTCGTCGGACACGTTACTGCCTGAGGCAACGATTGCCGTGCCCTTGCCTTCGCCGCGGGGAATTTCGCCAGTCGAGCTATCGCGAAAAATCTGATCGAGCTGTTCTCCTGACATCTTCAGGAATTCCTTCGGGTCTTTAATCGTGGGGGTCTTCGCCATAGAAATGAGGGTTCGTTGTTCTTCTGCTTAGAGGGTCTTCAAAAATTCGATGAGCGCGCGCTTGTCGGAGTCCGCGAGGTCCGTGCCGAAATAGTGGCCTTTGTCCTCGATAAAGTCGGGACACTTGTTCGCTGCAAGTAACTCCGGAACCGCTTTCGCCAACTCGGCGGTGGCGTCTGCCTCGGAAAGATTGCGCGCGTGAATTTCGAGGAGCGCCTTGCTCAGCTTCAACTTCAGGACTGCAAGTTGACCGAAGGCCGGTTCGAGATTGGCCAGGAGATTTACCGGCGTTCCTTTCGGAACCGGGCCAACCTTGACGTAGCCGTCACTGTCAGCCAACACCCCCAGGATCTTCGGCACGAACTCTTTTCGCAGATGGAGATAGCATTCGTTCTGCGTCCGCCAGATGGAGGCTTTGCCGAGACGCTTCTCTGGCCAGAGCAATTTCTCCGCGGCATCGTCGAAGGCCTGGAGGCGGCCTTCGACCGATGGATTTCCGGTGAAGGTGCCGAGGGCATTGTTGTGAAAGAAAGGCGCGGACGTCCAGAGACTAACGAGTGATGGAACGCGGTAGTATCCGGGCCCCGTGTTCTTGTCCTTCGGCCGGAACTTGATCGGCTGTGCTTCATTGAACGGGTTGAAGAATTCAAGCTCGTCGACCGGCGAAAGCTCCTTGTAGGTCTGCGACGAAAAGTTATCCCAAACATGCCCGGCCTTCGCGTTTGTCCCGAGCGCCCGAGCGGAGTTCGTCTCGATCCTGGAGAGCGGATAACGCTCTTCGTTCGAGAGAAAATTGTTGTCGAGAAAGTGGGGATCCATGACCGCGGCGCGGAACCATTCTTTCCCCTCACCCGAACGCGGATCGATCCCGGCGGGCGGCCGCTTGCTGGAATGACACGACGCGCAGCTCTCGCCGAAAACTTGACGGCCGCGCGTCATGACGGCCGCGTCTGGGGTGAGATGGGCGTTGCCACCCGGCGCGTCGGCAAGGTGATACGGTTGCAATTTTCGAAAGAAGGCCCTGATGTTTCCGAGCCGCTCCTCGGTCGCGCGCCAAAAGACGGAATGCTCGCGCGCGTAAGGAATTTCGAAGGGCTCCTGCGGCACCAGGCCAATCAAGCGGTTGTGCCGCGTCAGCCAATATTCAGAGAACATCCCGATGTTGATGTAGACGCGAATCGTCGCGCCCGGCACGCCGATGGAGTCCGCGCCGTCCTTCAGGATGTGCGCCACCGGCCCGTCGGCTTTCGTGTCGGGAAGAGCGAGCGTGCCGCCGGTTAACTTCTCCGGCACCTGAATGCGCTCGCGCTCGGCGAGCAGGAAGATGGGATTGATCGCGTTCGGATTATTGAGGTGATCCGTGGCGATGCGCGACGTGTCGGAGGTGCCCGGCGGTTGGGCTTGCAGCATCTCGTAGAAAAAGCCCCCCTTCTCCACGTTAGGCGCAAACACTTTGCCTTCCCGGAAGTATTGATTGCCAATGGCGGAGGCGAGATTTTTCCACTCCGGTTTCTCCGGATCGTCCGGCGGAAAATCCGGATGCGGGGCGATGTGGCAAGCTCCGCAGGAGACGCCGACACGATACGGCCTAACGAGTTTGTTGTTATTGTAATAGGTCGGGTCGTTTAAGTAGCGCGCGCCATCCCATTTCTGACGTGCCTCCGCGTTAAACTCCGGATTCGGAAACAAGCGAAAGCCGAGAATCCCGGAGGACCTGCCATACACTTTCGGATCGATTCCCGCCGGCTCAGGATTGGCAGGATCATCCGGCTGATCCAGCAAGAGCCCGAACTCGTCCGGCTGCGTGGGCGCGTGAAAACCGGGCTGATTGATCACTCCCATCTCCTTGAAGCGCTCGCCACGTTTGTATTTGCGGTTGTCCATCGACTTCAGCAAATCCATCATCCCGAAGCTGTCCTGGGCGACGTTGTTCCAGAAATGCTGGTTGCCGCCGGTCCACAAGTTCCAGGCGTTGCGGCCCATGATCTCCTCGGGCTCGAGCGCGATCCCGCCGTCCATCGGCTGGAACACGTCTGCGGTGATCTGCGGAAAATCCGCGGTCGTCAGGCCAGCCAGCTTTGCCTCATCCTCCGGGCTCTTAGTGCAGCCCGCGAAAATGAACAACGCGACGCCCAACGCGCCCACTCCCAGTCCGCGGAAAAGTCTCACCTCGGAAGCCGTTGTAACGCTGACGGGAAATTGCGCGCAAGGAAAAACTAACCACCACGAATCGCGAGCGCGGGATTCCTCGACTCCGCTGCGCCGCGCTCGGAATGACCGCGAAAATGCCGTATCGGAATTCCCTGCCTGAAATGCGTCGATGCGCGATGGTGCTTGAACGTCTTAGGATGCGCGCATGACAGAATCAATCTTCCGCGTT
>JBBRYT010000026.1:0-10963 GCA_038237435.1 Chthoniobacterales bacterium | reverse complement strand
GGTGGATCCCGACCATGTGCGTGTCGAAGCGTACCACGGCGAAACCGAGAACGGCGGCATCCGCAATCCGAAGGCGACGGTGCTCGATAAGATCATGAAGGCCGAAGGGCAGGGAAACTACCACTACCGGGGATCAGTCCCTGCCGCGGAAAGCGGAACCTACGGCTTCAGTGTCCGCGTGGTCCCGACACATCCGCACCTCATGCAGAAGCACGAGTTGCGACTAATCACCTGGTCGTGATGTAGACGCCCCGCTCTGCGGGGCGCGGGCCGAGCCTTCAGTACCTAACGAGTCTAGCTCCCTACGGAATCCGATAGGCTTCCACCAGCGCGATCCCGGTCGTATCGCTTTTGCCGCGGACGACGGCCGTATAATTCCCCGGCAGCAGCGCCACGACGATGGCCGCTTCGCGGTCGTCCGTCGGCGCGAGCGTTGTGGCCTTGAGCGGAACAGACTGCGTATCTCGCCAGTTATCGTTGAAACCGACGACCGCGCCATTTCCATCGTGCAACTCAATCGTCGGATCGAGCAACGGGTTGGCAATTCCAACACTCGTTAGGCTAGGTCCAATCGCTCGCACCACGACGACCGGGTTCTCGCCGGCCCCGATGATGAAGCCTCCAATCATAGCGCTATCGCCAGCGCCGACGAAGCCGCGCGTGCTAATGTTACCGAAGGTGGCCTTACCTAACGAGTCAAGGTCGTAAACCTCGACCAGGCCAATGCCGCTTGAAGCATTCTTGCCCGCAACAATCGCCGTGTAATTACCGGGCTGAAGAGTCCGCACGATCGCCGATTCCGAATCGTTCGCCGGTGCGAGAGTCGTCGCCTCGATTTCCGCGCGCTGCGTTTGTTTCCAATCATCATTCATCGCGAGCAAATTTCCCGCCTGATCGCGGAGCTCCAAGGTTGGATCAGCCAGTGCGCCCGCGATTCCCTTGCCGATCAGAGACGGTCCGATCGCGCGGACGATCACTTTCTTCGCCACGCTCCCAGTGACAATAAACCCGCCGATCGAGACATTCGTGCCGGTGCCCACGGCGACGCGCGTAGAGAGATTCAATGCTTTCCCAATCGGCGACACCACGCCGCTCAGCACGCGATTCGCCTCTTTCGCAGTTTGAAAATGTCCGGCCGTCGTCGGATGAATGTCATCCCAGAAAAGATACTGGTCCGGATTAGCGGCCGACTTATTCTGCGCGCTGTCGCTAACGTTAATGAAACCAAAAGCGCCCGGCCCGATCACTGTTCTCACGACATTCAACCAAATATCCAGCGGATAGACGTGCAATTGGACGCCTTGGCCGGCGAAGGTCTGGATCGTCAAATCAAACGCCGTGCTTAGCTGGCGGCGGTAATCCAGGGAGGCCGCGTTCAACGAGGCCTGTTCCATTTCCTTGCCCGCGTAATGCGGGACGACCCCGAGCGGCGGAACGTTCGGCACGAGGAAATTTCTCGCGCCCGCGGTGGCCAGGCGATTCACTAATCCGCTTACCCGACCCACCGTCGCGGTGACACTCTGCGCGCTGGCGTTATCGAAAAGATCGTTACCGCCGCCCCAGACAACATAAAGCGCATTCGGATCCGCTGTGTGGCTCGCAAGATAGTCGTCGATCTGTTTGCCGATGTTATCGACCGTGATGGACAGGTTTCCACCGGCGAAGGGCGTCGGATTCGAAATCACGGTCCGATTGCTTGTGCCATCGATCGTGGTCGCCCCGCCAAATGCGTAATCGAGACCGCCGCCATCGAGGCTATTCGACGCGCGCGGGAGGGCGAGAAACGTCCGCGCCAGTTGTTCGTGCCAGACGCCGGCGTAGGTCAGGGATTTCGGATCTGTGTCGGAGCTATTCGTGAATCGGCCATCGCTGTAATTGAACGCGCCGCTCGGATAACTGATCGTGCCCCTCGTCTTCGAGTCAGTCCGATGGCGAATATTGCCGTCATCGGAAAGACTATCGCCGAAGACGATGATCTGAGTAAACACCGGCGCCTGCTGGGCAGGAAGGCGCGGGACCGCGACGAGTGCGAGGGAAAGAAAACATAGACGCAAGGAAATCATAATTTAATAGACGCACAACGATACGTGTGTTCGTGCGCATGGGTAGGACGTTGTAGCCGGGCGCGTCGAGCCCGGCCCAGGATCGACTGCCGGCCTCAGCGCGGCCGGCTGCAACACGCCACTGATCGTGCGCAGAAATGCTTCCGCGCCGCGGGATCGCCGCATTCGCGCTCGGACTTGTTCGCTCCCGGTCGGACGTGACAACGAAGCGCTGCGATTCATGCGCCAACCTCTTTCTTGTCCCTTACTAACCTCTTCTTCTTCTCGGTTCCTAGACTCGTTAGGTAGCGCTTGTTCGCTTTGTTCGCAATCAAGCCTTGTTAACGGAGGCTGGCTGTTCGATAGGACTGACCCGCAGACCCCGCCTCCAGGCCACGTCGTGTAGTTATCTGTCTGCCGATTTCCTGCACTATCATAGCCGAAACTGTGGGGAAGAGAAGTAAAGGGTCAGCTTCATAATCTCGCTCCGCCGGTGGCGTGGCGCTTAGTTGTTGAAGTAATTCTTGCGGAGCTTTCTGGACGCCGGGGCGAGAGCGAAATTCTGAAGCTGACCCCTAATTCCTCCTGACCCCTTCTCCCTGTCCCAGTCAATCGACAAAATACTCGCGTTCCACGTTCTGGACAATGCCTTTTTCGTCGAACACAACGGCACGAGACCAGTAGTTTGAATCAGGTGGCCCATCTGTATATCGCCAGATTTCTCGATAGCCATCGTTCTGATGCGTGTCTTTGCTGAGCGGTTCGCCTAACAAAGAACGGACGTTCTCTTCCGACATGCCCTTCTGAATATTCCTGAATTTAACCTCTGAGTAGCTCGGTGCGTATTTCGTCCTATCTTCAAAAAAAGCCGTAACATTAAAGAGGACATCACGGGCACTGTTGTAGTAAATCCTATTGCGAAAAACGCGAGCAGAACAGAATGTCAGACCTGTCGCGACTACAAGCCCCGCCAAAAGCGCATACAGTGGTTTTAGGCTCATCGCGTTTGACAGTGCGGTGGCTCAAGTTGCTTGAGGAGGGGGTCGTTTGGACCGATTAACGCATCCCAGCCAAAACCGCGTAATAACCAACCAACCCAACTATTGTAGTCATCAGGTCTAAGCCAAGATGGAAGGTTAATCCATGAACCCGCAATTGAATTGATTCTTATGGTCTGGTTATTGTAGTAAACGGCATCGACATCATTAAAGTGGAACGGAGTGCTAGGGAAAATCGTCCAAGGCGGTATCACGTATTGCAGCTGTCCGTGCCCATTTGGGTTATTTCCGCTAACGAGAAGCGGATCTCCCGTTGGATTCATGACGATTCCGGAATGAAAAATCTGCCTCCAGCCCTCGACGTCTAGACCTAGCGGGTCCAGATTGTTGATAGGACTGTTATCGACGTAGGCGTAAAGATTCGGACCCTGACTCATTTCTGCATTTTCTAACGGATCGCGGCTGAGCCATCTGGCGATCGTCGGATCATAGGCGCGATAAGGCGCCAGATAGAGATTACTCGCCGCGTGCCGGTAATGGCCGGTATAGCCGAAGTCGGCGTCGAGGTCGCCTGTCAGCTTGGTCGTGTTACCGAACGGATCGTAGTCGTAGCGGGCGCGCAGGATTCCGGTCGTGTCTGTTACTTCCCGGATGCTGCCGAGATGATCTCGGCTGTAGTAGTAGGAGTTGGTAGTTGAGGGCTGATAGTTGAGAGACTGAAAGCCCTGGCTATAGAAGCGCTTGGTCACGTCGTTGTTGGCGCCGCGCTCTTGCGCGATCGTCATTCCAATCCAGACAAACTGCTTGGTGCTTGTGACCGTGGTGCCTGTCTTCTCCACGATCTTGCTCCGGCGATTCAGACCATCGTAGCTGAACTCCGTCCGGTTCGTGTTCCCCACATAGGTGATCGCTTTCAGTCGATTAGCCGCATCCCACTCGAAAGTGTTCCCGCCGCCGTCGGAGAAGTCGCGCCGCACTGTATTCCCATTGCTATCGTAGCTGAAACTGTCGGGCGGCGGCGGGGGCGGCGGCAGATCCGGATCGGCACCGGGGCTCTGGGGTGCCGGGCCTTGCACGGTCAGGAGCTGGTTGACCGAATTCACCGCCGTGGTCCGCGTGGTGTTGGAATCGACCGAGGCCGCGACCCGAACACTCGAAGTGTCGCTCTGCCGGTTCCCCGCCGGGTCATACACAAAGCTATTCCTGAAACTGTTAGCCACCCAGGAGAGCGAGTTCTTGTAGTCCAACAACTGATCCGCGTAGTCGTAATTGAAATAGAGCGGCTTCGACGCCGCCGTGTCGAACTGTTTCGTCCACTGCTTGATCTGGTGCTCCTTGTCGTACACGTAGTCGAAGCGCGACAGGTTCACGCTCCCTGCCTTCAAGTTGCGGATGGTCTGGAGCTGATTGTCCTGGTCATTGGCGAAGTAGCTATAGTTCGCACTCTGTCCATTGGGATAGCTGAGAGTGTCGAGCCTGCTTGTAACACCGACGTATCCATAGCTAAAGGCTCCGAGCGGATTGGTCGCGCTCTCCACCCGGCCGAGCGAGTCGTAGGTGACCGCGTCGCTGACGCCGTTGATGGCATGGTTGAGTTCCCTGCCCAGCTCATCGTAGCTGTAGGTGATAATGTCGTTAGCTAACGGGCCGTCAACGCTCGCGAGTCGCCCTGCGCCGAGAGCGGGAGAGGCCGTGATCGGATTGTACCCGTAGGTGGTTGCGCCTGTCCCGTCCACCATCGTTACAGGACGATTGTAATTCGGATCGTAGGTGTAGCTAACCGCAGGAGTGCTGTCGCTATAGGTAATCTGCTTCAGCGTGTCATCAGCGAAGTATTGGTAGTTAGTCGCCGTGCCGCGCGGAGAATCGGTCTGCGATTTCAACCGGCCGGTTGCGCCCGCGGTATTCGGAGCGGTCTGACCTTCGTAAAGATAATCGATCGTCGTGGTGTCGGCGAAGACCTTCTGGTAAACGCGGCTCTGGAGGTCGCGGTTAAAGGTGGTGGTCTTGTTCTTTGGATCAGTAATACTGGTGAGCGCGCCGCAGGTACACCAGCCGTAGAGCGTGGTGCGATTCTCGGGATCTTTAATGGAATCCGTCTGCTGGTTAGCATTGTAATGGCGATAGGTCCAGAGCCCGCGCCGATCGCGCGTGCCCGTGAGATCGAGCGTCATCGCGCTGGTCGCGTTATCAGTGTATTTGAACTGCTCGAAAGTCGTATCGGGATAAGTGACCTTGATTTTCCGGTCGAGGTTATCGTAATCGGAGGTAACAATGTAGTTATCTGGCGAATTAGTGACGGTTCTGACACGTTTGAAGCTGTCGTAGGTGAACGAGGTTACAGCGGAGACGGCGTTAAACGGTGGGCTCGTGATGGAAGCGAGACATCCATCCGGCACCGTGCCGCCATAAGCGAAAGTGGTCGTTTCGTTCTTCGCATTCTTGCTCGTGAGCATCTGACCAACGGTGTTGTAGGTGTAGGTGGTCACCTGACCGGCGGCATCCGTATCGGTGAGTGGCTCGTGCAATGAATTGTAGCTGAACTTGCGCAGCAGGTCGTTGTTTGTGCCGGTCATTTGTCGAACTTCGAGTAGGTCCACGCTGTTGGTATCGTAAACGGAGCTGGTAACTCGATTCACCGCATCGGTCACCTTGGTCGTCTTTCCAATGGTGTTGTATTCGTACTGGGAAAGTTGCGTCGTCCCATCGCCGACCACGCGCGCGAGCTGACTCGGATTCGCGGTAGCTGCGGCATGCTGGTAATCGCTCTGCCCGGCATAGGTGTACCAGACGCGGTTCTCCAGCGGCTGTTTTTCGCTCGAGGCAATGCCGGAAACGGAACCATCGGCATTGTAGAGCCAATGCGTGATCTTCGCCCTAGTATAATCACCCGGCGCTACCATCGTGGCCTTCTTATCCCAATAGAAGGTGTTCGCGAAATTGAGTCCCGCATTCGTAATGCCGGTCGCATCCGGAGCCACCGGGTCGCTCGCGGTGATACCGGTCGCCTGATCGCGATACTCTACTCGTTCCTTGCCACCAAGCGGATCAGTCATTTCGATCCAACGATTTGTCCCGCTTTGCCCGCTGACGAAGGTAGTTGTTCCGTACTGTGTCGTCACCGAATCAATCGAATCGGTGCCAGTGAGATAGGTGAACTGAGATTGGATGCCGATCTCGTCAGTAATCGTCGCTAGGTGACCAGCTGAATATTGGAAGGTCGCGAAGCGGTTAAATGGATCGGTCACTTTGGTGATCTTGAGTGGATCGCTGGCTAGCTCGTAGGAGAGCACTGTGACCTGATTAAGCGCGTCTTTGATAGACACTACCCGAAAGCTCGTGTCGTAACCAATCGTCACCGGATTACCGGCGGGATCCTTCATTTGCGTCATGAAGATCCTGCGCGGATAAGAGTTCGCGTTATCGCTTAAACCAAAGATCTGCTTTGAGCCGTCGGGGAGACGCCGTTCATAGTTGTCTCCGATCTTTACTAAGGTCGCGTGGCTTTGCGGGTCCGGTAGAAAAGTCTGCGAGGTGGAATTGAAGGCGTAAATCTCCGCGCCGCCGCCGTGCACGAATAGCGATGTCAGCGGTAACTGCGCGTTGGGATCATCGCTGACATAAGAGAGCCAGTTGAACGTCCACTTCGGACCTAGATTGGAATAACTGAAGGTCACCGGCTGTTGGGTCTCCTTTTGGTTGTAGGTAACGGTAAAATCAATCGCCGGGCCGACAGACGGAGCATAGCGCAGAGGCGTATCCACGACATTCAAGCTCACGAGCATGGAGTGAACGCTGTAGCGCGCCATACCTTCGTTCTTGCCACACTGATTACCGCCGGACTTCACGTCATTGTCTTTGTCGTTCGTGCCAAGTATCGGCGGCGCGGAATTGATATAAATATCCAGCGTAGCTACTTTCCCTTGTCCAGGCGGAATCGCAGCGGGGTAGGGCTGCCCTAGCATCCCTAGATAGTTATCGTGTCGGGTCAAAGAGGCTGAGGCGCCATCCGTGGTAACGAGTTGAACTTTGCCGCCGTCCGCTGCGAAGTCGATGCCAGCCTTTGAAACGATCGTCACCGGAGAGGCTGCTCCATTGGAGACGGTTGCAGTGAAACCGGCAAATTGGTAACCGGTATGGGTGACAAAATTCACAGGGTATGTCCCATCTGGAGTATTTGGGCCGATGTGGTAAACCGCGTTAATTACGCCGCTGTCCCAGGTGAAACTGCACCAACTACTGAAACTGTATCCGCATGGCGCGTCATTGACGTTCAGGAGCTCGTCTGAGCCCATTAACGAGAGGGCCGGGAGCGCAGAAAATAACGCTACGAGAGCGACAGTGCGTAACGTTGATTTGAGGGAATAAGACATGGGACAGCGAAGGTTGGCGCGGTTGTACGAGCGAATTACTCACGCGGGAAGCGCCTTGGCCCGCGTGTAGTAGTGGCTTTTCCGCAACATGCAAGATATATATTTGGGCCACAGTAAACCGTGGCAGGCGCGCTTTGCTGCCATTACAGGATTCTACCTAACGAGTAGTATCGATGCGGGATGAATGCTGGCTACAACCGGATCGCCTGGAGAAATCCCGCGTAATCCTCCGCGGCGCCGACCGCCTCGTTCAATGATTCGAGTTGTTCGCTTCCGGCGGGATGTGGCAGCAAAACGCGCTGCGATCGTTTCCCATTCTCGAAAACGATTTCATCCCATTGCAGCGAGGAAATCCGATCGTTGAAACGCGCCACCGCTCGGCCGCGAAAAAATGCGCGTGTCGTTTCGGGTGGATTGAAGATGGCGTTCTTGACTTCGTCTTCACTCGTTAGGCGCCGCATCGAGCCCTGGCAGACCAGCGTTTCGAACAGGCCCTGGCCCGGAAGAATGTTGTGGTATTCCAGGTCGATCGCCTGGAGCCACGGATCCGTCCACGAGAGTTTTTCCTCCTGTTGCAACGCGCTGAGTAAATATTTCTTCGCGACCCAATCGATGCGATCGCGCGTCGATCCGAGATCGCGTTCGAGATCGTTCAATACATTTTCCCATTCTTGGAGCAACCACTGGAGTTCGGCATCACCCGTTTCCATTTTCTGCGCGGCCTTCAAATAGAGCCGCTGCACCTCGATCGCGGAAATCTTCCGACCGTCACGGAGTTCCATGATCCAATCGTAGTTCTGATCGCGGCTGATCGATTTCGTCGCATCAATCGGCTGGGCGATTTCGAGCTGCGGCGCGTTTCCGTCTTCAATTAACCTCAAAACCAGCGCGGTGGTCCCGACTTTCAAGGCCGTTGCCCATTCGCTCATGTTTGAGTCGCCGAGGATGACGTGAAAGCGGCGATAAAGGTTGGCATCGGCATGTGGCTCGTCGCGGGTATTCACAAGCGGCCGTTTGTTCATCGTGTCGATGCTGACGAGCACGCTGAAGAAATCGGCGCGTTGTGAAATCTGAAACACGCCGGGTTGGCCGACGCTGCTTTCGGCTTCGATTCCCATTTTTCCCGCGCCGGCAAAAATCTGTCGCGTGATCAGGAAGGGCAACACGCCGGAGACGATTCGATCCCAGGAGACATCGCGGCGCATGAGATAGTTGTCGTGGCAGCCATAGCTGTGGCCGGCGAAATCGGTGTTGTTCTTATAGAGTCGGACAGTTTGACCTTCCGGGAGATTGCGATTCCGGCGGCGCGCACACTCCGCGAGAATTCGCTCGCCGGCTTTTTCCTGCGCAATTAATTGCCGCAGCGTCGTGCATTCCGGTGTGGAATATTCGGGATGCGCGTGGTCGTTGTAGAAGCGCGCGCCGTTGGAAAGGACGAGATCGCTCTTGATTTCCTCGAACGTCAACGGCCGGCTCTTATCGATCTCATAGTAGGCGGACTCGTCGGTGTCCTGGAGTAATTTCGCGGCGCGAAAGCCGCGCGCGTCGCGATGGGGATCTTCGAGCTGGTAATCCCATTTCATGTGCGCGCCCTGTTCGGTATAGGAACGCACCAGCTCGATCGACTCGGCGACGACGTCGACGGATTCCGCTCCGTCGATCGTAATGCCGTATTCGGTCTCGATGCCAAAGACGCTTTTCATTACTGGGAAGCTAACAGCTTCCCCTACAGTGCGCCGCGTGGCGCCTCATTGTTTGTAGGGGAAGCTGTTAGCTTCCCCAGTCTTTGTTCTTCAATGAGCCCGAAGAAATAAGGCCACTCCTCCCAAGACTGAACCAGTCCTTCGCGAACAGGATTTTCCCGCACATAAGCCCACTTCTCCGCGAAGCTCTCGTCCGAGCGGAGCAGCCGATCGAAGCACCCGCGCTGCCATTCCCAGTCATGCGGCCCCATGCGCTGTCGCAGAAGGCGCTTGAACGCGTTTGAAAAATCGCCCACGGAAAGGTCGCGATCGCTGCTTGGCGCGACGAAACAATGAAGGTGTTCGGGCATGATCACGCCCGCGATCACTGTCCACGAGCGAAGGCTCGCAATCACGTCACGGATGGCCTCGTGCACGGCATTGTTTGCCAGGAGTTGCCGCCGATTCTTTACGCAGATCGTCACAAAATAAATGACATCTTGCTCCCAAGGCAGATAGATCGCAGGAAGACGTGGCGGCTCAGCCATGAGTTGTAGGATTTGTAGGGGAAGCTGTTAGCTTCCCCAGTTTTGAAAAGCCAAGCGTTGTGACCTTTCCCTCAGGCTAGGGAAGCAATGCGCGGCATCAGATTACACCAGGGGCACGCGGACGAGCCGCTCCGGTCGTCCGCACCGGCGAAATCTTGACGACGTTCTCGGGATCGAAGTCGATCAGCTTGAACCAATCTTCCGTGATATCGGTCGGGGGAAAAATATCGTTCTCGGAAAATTCGGCGGCGAAAGAGAGTTGCAGATCATTCTCGCTGATTCCCTCCGGCGCGGCGGAACTGATGGCGCGCTTGATCGCGATTGCTTTCGCGCGCTCCACGATGGAAGCGATGATCGCACCACTAAAAAGATCGCTGCGATAGAGAATCTCCTTTCGTCCGCTGCGCAGGGTGATCTCCAGGAACTTGTTTTCTTCACGCCGCGCGAACTGCGCGTCGAGAATCCGGCCGATTAACTGATCGATCGCAGGGCCGATCGATTCTTTTTCTTTAGAAAGCGCACCGTCGTAGGGAAGATCATTCGTTAGGTAGATTCGGTAGATCTCTCTCGCGCCTTCACGGTTCGGCCGGTTCACTTTTATTTTCCGATCGATCCGGCCGGGTCGGAGAATCGCGGGATCGATCAAGTCCGCGCGATTCGATGCGAGAATAATCACGACGTCGTGCAGTGAATCGATTCCATCCATCTCCGAGCAGAACATCGGGACAAGCGTCGATAAGATGTTCGCGTAACGCGAGGCGCGCCGTGTCCCGAGAATGCTCTCGGCTTCGTCGATGAAAAGGAAGGGCAGGAAACCTTCGCGCCGCTTCTCGCGCGCGATAGAGAAAATATCGCGCACCATCCGCTCCGATTCACCCACCCACATGTTCAGAATTTCCGGACCTTTGACGTGCATGAAGTATTCCTTCATCTCGTTGCCCGTTTTCTCGCGGAGCTGCTTGGTTAGATTATAAGCAGTCGCTTTCCCGATGAGCGTCTTGCCGCAGCCGGGCGGACCATAAAGCAGAAAACCTTTCGGCGTCGCGTGCTGGAATTTTTTGAAGAGTTCTTCATGAATCAGCGGCAACTCAATCGCGTCTTTGATGGCCTGGAGCGCCGCATCCTGGCCGCCAACTTTTTCCCAGGGCAACTCCGGCACCTCATCAAGGTAATGTTCGCGTGACTGCGGTCGCGCAAGGACCTCGAGCGCGATCCGATAATTCGGATCGACACGCACTTCGTCACCGGCCTTTACCGTCGCTTTCTCCAGCCCCGCCGACCGCTGCAAGATCTGTGATTGCAGTCCATGCTCGCCGCCTC
>JBBRYT010000025.1:0-11060 GCA_038237435.1 Chthoniobacterales bacterium | reverse complement strand
CATCACATTTCGAACAAGTCCCGCAGCAGCTCGTTGCCGCGGTTCTCGATCAGAAGGAGACGAAGTAATTTTATGGCGGACGGACAACGTATTCGCATTCGCCTGAAGGCGTTCGATCATCGCATGCTCGATCAATCCGCGATCGACATTGTCGAGACCGCGAAGCGTACAGGTGCGCGCGTGGCGGGACCGATTCCGCTCCCGACTTTGATCGAGAAATTCACGGTCAATCGCTCGCCGCACGTCGACAAAAAATCGATGGATCAATTTGAAATTCGGACCCACAAGCGCCTGCTCGACATCATCGAGCCGACTGCGAAAACCGTCGACGAACTGAAGAAGTTGAACCTTCCCGCAGGCGTCGACATCACGATCAAGATTTAACGCCGCCACTTTTGCAGACCCGCCAACATGAGCATCGGACTTCTCGGACAGAAAATCGGCATGACCAGCGTCTACGACGCCAACGGCAAGCTGCGTCCGGTCACGGTGATTGCAGCGGGCGACAATGTTCTCGTTAGGCGTGTGACTGCGGACATCGACGGCTATTCAGCCGTCAAAGTCGGCTTCGGCGCGCAGAAAGAGTCGCGCGTTAACGGCGCGAATCTCGGCGAGTTCAAGAAAGCTGGCGTCGAGCCGAAGCGTTTCGTGCGCGAATTTCGCCTAACGAATGATGCGCCGGAAGGCGAAGTGAACTTGAGCATCGCGCAATTTAAGACCGGTGATTTCGTGGACGTGATCGGCCGCTCGAAGGGCAAAGGTTTTCAGGGCGTAATCAAGAAGCACAACTTCGCCGGACAAGGCGCGGCGCACGGTTCGAAGACGCATCGTCGTAACGGCGCCGTCGGCAATCGTTCCACGCCAGGCCGCATCTGGAAGAACATGGGCATGCCGGGTCACATGGGTGACGAACGCGTGACCGTGCAAAACCTCGAGGTAATGCAGGTGCGCGAGGAAGAAAAAGTAATTTTGATCAGCGGTGCCGTCCCCGGCGCGAATGGCAGCTATGTTGTCGTTAGGCCGGCGATTAAACATCCGGAAACGATAAAGCGTGCACATGAGGAGCATCGGAAACGCGACGAAGCCGAGCTAGCCAAGAAGCCGGCAATCAAGATTCGATAAGATATGGCCGCTAAAGTTTTAACAGCAGACGCAGCAAAGGACGCGAAGATCGCGCTCGTTGAAGGCGGTCGTGGAACGCAGGCGGTGCACGATGTCGTGGTCGCGATGCGCGCGGCGCGTCGTTCCGGTTCGGCGAATTCGAAATCGAAAGCGGACGTGAATCTGTCCGGCGCAAAACCGTGGCGGCAAAAAGGAACTGGCCGCGCACGCGCCGGTTACAAATCATCCGTGATCTGGCGTGGCGGCGGTGTCGTCTTCGGACCGAAGCCGCGCGATTATTCCAAGAAAGTTTCCAAAACCGTGAAGCGGCTCGCGTTTCAAAAAGCGCTGACGGAACGAATCATCGGTGGTGATGTGCTAACGATTGACGCGTTTTCCGTTTCGGAATTGAAAACGAAAGCATTCGTTAGTCTGCTCAAGAAACAGACCGATGCGAAGAAGGTGCTGATTCTTTCCGATTCGTTCGATGAGAATACTTATCGAGCAGCGCGCAACGTGAAGCCGGTTCTGCTGGCGACGGCGAAAGACGTGAACACGGAGCAACTGCTCGCGTTCGACAAAATTTTAGTGACGGGCACTGCGCTCGAACAACTCGCGGGAAGGACGACGAAATAATGAACGATCATTTCGACATTATTCAGACCGCGTCGCTGACCGAGAAAGCTTCGCTCCTGAGCGAGAAGCATAACAAGTATGTCTTCCGCGTTTCGCCTCGGGCCAACAAGATTCAGATCAAGCAGGCGATCGAAAAGCTTTTCAACAAGAAGGTGATCGACGTGAACACCTGCAATTACGCCGGGAAGAAAAAGCGCGAACGCACCGCAAGTTTCGGACGCAAGCCGCATTGGAAAAAAGCGATCGTGACGCTGAAAGAGGGAGACAAGATCGACCTGGTCTAACGAGTTATGGCACTCAAGAGCTTTCGCCCATTAACGCCGACGCTGCGCTTTTCTTCGCTTCCTGCTTTCGAGGAAGTGACGCGGAAGAACAAGCCGCACAAGAAACTGACCGAAGTAAAAAAACGCAGTGGCGGTCGTAACAACAACGGCCGGCTTACTTCGCGCCACATCGGCGGCGGGCACAAACAAAAATACCGCAAGGTCGACTTCAAGCGTCGCAAACACGGCGTCGCCGCGGAAGTCGTCGGCATCGAATACGATCCGAATCGTTCCGCGCGTATTGCTCTTATTAAGTACAGCGACGGCGAGATGAGTTACATCCTCGCGCCGGATGGCCTAACGAATGGTGCAAAAGTGATGGCTGGTGCGGACGCGCCGCCTGATCTCGGAAATTCCTTGCCGCTCAGCGCGATTCCGCTCGGCGCAAATATTCACAACATCGAGCTCGCACCGGGCCGCGGCGGACAGGTAGCACGCAGCGCCGGACAGCAGGCGACTTTGAACAACCGCGAAGCCGGATACGCGCTGGTGAAATTGCCTTCAGGCGAAATTCGCCGGATTCACGAAACCTGTTTCGCGACCATCGGACAGGTCGGTAACGTCGATCACATGAACGTCTCCAGCGGTAAAGCTGGTCGCACGCGTTGGCAGGGACGACGTCCGCACGTGCGCGGCATGGTCATGAACCCGATCGATCACCCGATGGGTGGCGGTCAGGGCAAATCGAAAGGTGGTGGCGGACGCCATCATCCAGTGAGCCCGTGGGGTCAGCTCGCGAAGGGGTTCAAGACGCGCTCGAAACATAAACCGAGCGACAGCTTCATCATGCAGGACCGGCGTGTGAGCCGCAAAAAATAATTTGAGATGAGCAGATCACTGAAAAAAGGACCGTTCGTGGAAGGACATCTTCTCGAGAAAATCGACAAGATGAATGCGTCGGGCATCAAGAAGCCGATCAAGACTTGGTCGCGCCGTTCGATGGTGACGCCGGATTTTGTCGGCCACACTTTCCTGGTTCATAACGGAAAGATTTTTATGTCGGTCTTCGTCACGGAAAATATGGTCGGCCACAAGCTCGGCGAATTTTCCGCGACGCGAATCTTTAAGAAACACGGTTCGCATACCGCGAAGGTTACGAAGTGATGTGAATTTTCGATTTTCGATTTTCGAGCTGCGAGCGCCTGAGTGGGCACTCGTTAGGCGGGGATCGACGATCGTGTTGTTAGGAAGCGTCCTGTCAGCTGGAGAGCTGGCGGCGCAGGGAAATAGTTCTTTGTCAGAATCCAATACTAGTGAGGTGCGCAAGCAGCTCGAGGTCCAGCGTGAGTCTGTAAAGACGCTGACCGAGAGTCTGGCGGAGTCGAATGCCGAGGCGGAATTGTTCCGCCGTAAGTATTCGGATTTGCAGTTGCGCATGGAAGCTCTCGGGCTCGATGCTGCCAACAAGGACCGCAGCAAACTCGAGCAGCGACTTCTCGCGGCGGTGAGCGATTTGCAGTTGGCGCAAAAGGAGCGCGAGCAATATCGCGACCAAATGCTGCGCTTGAGCGAAGTGATGATGCAGTTGCTCAAAACTTCCACCGGCGGCGATGCCAAGGCGCGGATGGAGCTGGAAGCGCAATTGCGCAGCACGAACGCCCTGATCGCGAAAGCGAATCAAGTCGAAGCGCAGCCGGACTTAATGGACGGCAGCGTGATCAGCGTGAAGGACGAATGGTCGCTGGTCGTGGGAAATTTAGGCGAGAAGCAGGGCGTTAAAATCGGGATGCCGTTGCGCGTGGTGCGTGACGACAAAACGATCGCGCGACTGCGAGTGGTGGATGTGCGCCAGAAAATTTGCGGCGCAGTGATTCAAGAAATGGATTCTGAAAAAGAAAAGATAAAGGTGGGTGATCGGCTCCAGGCCGACGCGCGCCAGAATGCGAGTTTAAAATAAATGGAAGTTCGATCGATATACAGATACGCGAAAATTTCGCCCTTTAAGGTGCGCGAAGTTACACGCGCGATTCAGGGGCTGCCGGTTTCGACAGCGCTCGATATCCTCGCGTTTAGTCCGAAAAAGGCGTCGGCTCTTATTAATAAGACGCTGAAGAGTGCGGTCGCGAATGCGGAGAACAACGCGAATTTGCGCGTCGATGGTTTGGTCGTGAAAGAAGCGACTTGCGGCGAAGGCCCGACACAAAAGCGCATGATGGCGCGGGCGCGTGGAAGTGGCAGCCGCATTTTGAAACGCAGCGCGCATATCCGCATCATTTTGACGGACGAGATCGAGATCAAAACCCGCGACAAGAAAAACGGTGGAAAGAAATCGGGCGCGAAAAAAACTTCCGCAAAGAAAACGAAACACCCGGAAGCGAAAAAGGAATCGTCCGCTCCTGAAGAGAAGAAATCAGAAAGCTAAATCATGGGACAAAAAGTTAATCCAATCGGGTTTCGTCTCGCGGTGAATCATGACTGGCGCTCGCGCTGGTATGCCTCGCCCCAGGATCTGCCCGGATTTTTGCACAGCGACATTAAGATTCGCGAGTACGTGAAGAAGAAACTGCAGTTCGCCGCGGTTTCGAAAATCATCATCGAACGCGCCTGGAATAGCATTCGTGTCACGATCCACACTGCGCGTCCCGGCATCGTCATCGGACGCAAAGGCGCCGAAATCGAGAAGATGACCGAAGAGATCTCGAAGATGGCGCAGGGCAAACAGATCAAGATCGACATTCAGGAAATCAAAACGCCGGAACTCGATGCGCAGCTCGTGGCGGAGAACGTGGCGCTACAAATCGAACGCCGTATCGCTTATCGCCGCGCCATGAAAAAAGCGGTGCAGGTCGCGATGGATTTTGGCGCGCAGGGGATTCGTCTGCGCAGCTCGGGTCGTTTAAACGGCGCGGAAATTTCGCGCTCGGAATGGTATCGCGAAGGCAAAGTGCCGCTGCATACTTTGCGCACGCCGATCGATTACGGATTTGCCGAAGCGAACACCGTTTACGGAAAGATCGGTGTGAAATGCTGGCTGTGTAAGAAGGAAGAAGCGCCGGCCGAACAGCCGCAAGGTGTTCCGCCCCCGACCGAACCGGCTCCGGTCTAACGAGAGCCTAACAAGTAATTTTTGAGGAGACACTGACATGCCATTGATGCCCAAACGCGTGAAGTACCGGAAGACCCAACGGGGAAGCCGCAAGGGAACAGCCTCGCGCAATCTTCGCATCGACTTCGGCGAATTCGGACTGCAAACGCTGGAGCGCGCCTGGATCACAAACGTGCAAATCGAAGCGGCTCGTGTGGCGTTGACGCGCAACATGAAACGCAAAGGCAAGCTGTGGATCCGTATTTTCCCCGACAAGTCGGTCACGGCGCGTCCGCCGGAAACGCGCATGGGTAAAGGCAAAGGCCAGCCGGAGCATTGGGTGGCGACAGTGAAACCGGGCAACATTTTGTTCGAACTCGATGGCGTAACGGAATCGGTCGCGCGTGAATCACTTCGCCTGGCGGCGGATAAGCTGCCGGTGCGGACAAAATTTTTGACCCGTCACCATGTGGCCGCGGCCTAACGAATCATGAAGTTCAAAGAAATTCAGGAAATGAGCTCGGACGAGCTGGTGACGAAGAAACGCGATCTTCGGCAGGAGAGCTTGCATCTGCGTTTGCAGCAGAAGAGCGGACAGCTGGAACAGCCAAGCCGGTTGCGTTTGTTGCGCCGGCAAGCCGCGCAAGTTGAGACGGTGCTGACGACGCGCGCGAAGAAGACGGAGACGAAATAATTTATGGCCGACGAGACTCAGACAGAGACGGCAACGGCTGAAACCGTGGCGAAACGCGGAACGCGCAAGACGCGCACCGGTGAAGTGATTTCGAGCGGAATGAACAAAACGATTGTTGTCCGCACGACGACACGAGTGCCGCATCGCAAGTTCGGCAAAATCGTGAAGCAGATGCGAAAATTTTACGCGCACGACGAAGAGAACAAAGCGAAGACCGGCGACACGGTTCGCATCATGGAGACGCGGCCGTTGAGTAAATTGAAGCGGTGGCGTCTGGTTGAAGTTGTCGCGAAGTAATTTCGGAACAGGAGAATTTTTATGGTCCAGATCAGATCCAGACTCGACGTGGCGGATAACAGCGGGGCGCGCATGGCCACGATGATTGGCGTCATTGGGCAGGGGACGAGTCAGACGGCTGGCATCGGGGACGTTATTGTCGCGAACGTTAAAGAAGCGAGCGCGACCGGTACCGTGAAAAAGGGTGAAGTGGTGCGCGCAGTTTTGGTGCGCACACGCCAGCCAATCAAGCGTGACGACGGCTCGGTCCTACGTTTCGACAACAACGCCATCGTCATTATCGATAAAGATTTGAATCCGCGCGGCACCCGCATTTTCGGGCCGGTCGCGCGTGAATTGCGCGAGCGCAATTTCATGAAGATCGTTTCGCTCGCTCCGGAAGTTTTATGAGCCGCATCAAGCTGCACGTTCACAAAGGCGACAACGTCGAGGTCATCTCGGGGAACTTCAAAGGTTCCAGCGGGAAGGTGCTCGAAGTCATCGCGCGAAAACAGCGCGTGCTAGTCGAGGGCGTGCGCATGATCAAGAAGCACTTGAAGAAATCGCAGGACAATCCGCAGGGGAAAATCTCAGAGCGCGAGGGCCCGATTCATATTTCAAATGTGAAGGTGCTCGAGCGCTCGGAGCGGAACGCCAAGAAGAAATCGAAAACCGCCAAGCCGAAGGCGGAGAAGAAGAAGGCTTCCGCGAAGAAGAAGACGGCGAAGGAAGAATGAAAAACGAATTTTACGATCACTACAAAAACAACGTGATTCCTGCGCTGCAGAAGCAGCATGGCTACAAAAACCTCCACCAGATTCCGAAGGTGGAAAAAGTTGTGATTAACACGTCGATCGGTTCGCAGTCGGATGTGAAACAGGCGTTAGAAGACGCGAAGGCCGAACTCGCGCTCATCACTGGACAGAAACCGGCGGAGACGCGCGCGAAGAAAAGCATCGCAAATTTCAAACTGCGCAAAGAGCAGGCGATCGGCGCGAAAGTCACATTGCGCGGCGCGCACATGTATGAATTTCTCGAGCGTCTGATTAAAGCCGCCCTGCCGCGCATCCGCGACTTCCGCGGCGTTTCGCCGCGCGCGTTTGACGGTCACGGAAACTACACACTGGGCGTTCCCGACCAGGCCATCTTCCCGGAAGTCGAGCTCGACAAAATCAAGCGCAACATCGGATTCGATGTTACTATCTGCACCTCCGCGAACACGAACGAGGAAGCCAAGTCGCTCTTGAGCGAAATGGGAATGCCGTTCAGCGACCGCGCGAAAAAGCCCGCCGCAGCTCCTGCGGCCTAACGAATGAGTACAGTTACCGATCCTATTGCCGACCTTCTCGCCCGCGTGCGCAACGCGAATGCGGCGCAAAAGCCCGAGATGTTTGTGCCTTATTCGAAGATTAAGGCGGACATCATCAAGATTTTGAAAGACGAAGGTTACATCGTCGATTTTGAATTGGACCGAACCGAAGCGCATCCGCGGATCAAGATCACGAACAAGATCGCGAATCGTTCGAGCGCCATCACCGGTTTGAAACGCGTGAGTCGTCCGGGTTTGCGGCGCTATGTTGGCTCACAGGAAATTCCGCGCGTGCTCGGCGGAATGGGTGTGTCGATTTTGTCGACGCCGAAAGGAATATTATCGGGCCGCGAAGCGAAGAAGCAGAATGTCGGTGGCGAATTGCTCGCTTACGTTTGGTAACCGCCTAACGAGTTTATGTCACGAATTGGAAATAAAGCGGTCGAGATTCCCGACAAGGTGAAGGTGAACATCAGTGATAATGGCGCGGTCGCGGTCGAAGGCCCCAAGGGAAAGTTGAACTGGCACCTTCCGCGCGAAATTAGCGGCAAGGTTGAGAACAATAACGTCTCGTTAGTCCGCGGTGCGGAAACGCGCAGCGTGAAAGCGTTGCACGGACTTTCGCGCAGTCTCGTGAACAACATGGTCCTCGGCGTGAGTACAGGTTTTTCGAAGGACCTCATCATCGAGGGCGTCGGATTCAAAGCCGCCGTGCAAGGGCAGGTGCTCAACATCTCGTTAGGCTTTTCGCATCCGATTTTGTTCCCCATCCCGAAAGAAATAAAAATCACGGTTACGGAAAACACGAAGATCAATATTGCTGGGATCGATAAGAAATTGGTCGGCCAGGTGGCGGCGGATATTCGTCGTTATTACCCGCCGGAACCGTACAAGGGCAAAGGCGTTCGTTATTCCGACGAAGTGGTTCGTCGCAAGGAAGGCAAGACTGTTCAGTAGTATGAAGGCGAGCCGCAAAATTATCAGAGACCGCATTCACAAGCGGATCAGGAAAAGAGTGAACGGAACCGCAGAACGTCCGCGCCTGGCCGTGCATTTTTCCGGCCGGCATGTTTATGCGCAAGTGATCGACGACGACGCGGGCAAGACGCTCGCGGCTGCGGGTACGACGGAAGAATCATTAGCCAGCAAAGGCAAAGCATCGGCGAATCGCGCCTCCGCCGAGAAGGTCGGCAAAGCGGTCGCGGAACGTTTGCTGGCGAAGAAAGTCGACAAAGTCGTTTTCGATCGCGGTGGCAATCAGTATCACGGAAAAGTGAAAGCTCTGGCCGACGCCGCGCGCGAAGGCGGACTCAAATTTTAGGAACCTAACTAATGGCACAACAACAAGGCGGCGGGCGGCAACGCGAACGCCAGACAGATCGAAGTTCAGCAGCACGCGGCGACACGACCGAGAAGGTCGTGTTCATCAATCGTTGCGCCAAGGTTGTGAAAGGCGGACGTCGCTTCAGTTTCAGCGCGCTTATTGTAGCCGGCGATCACGACGGCAGCGTCGGCGTTGGATTTGGAAAAGCGAATGAAGTAGCGGAAGCGATTCGTAAAGCATCCGAAGCGGCGCGCAAAGGAATGGAGAAAGTTTCTTTGCACGAAAATACGATCCCGCACGAGACGATCGGTGAGTTTGGCGGAGGTCGCGTTTTGCTACGACCTGCTTCCCCGGGAACTGGTGTTATCGCCGGTGGCGGCGTGCGCGCGGTCGTGGAAGCTGCGGGGATCAAAGATGTGCTGGCGAAATCGCTGGGCTCGAGCAATCACTCCAATGTCGTGAAAGCGACCATCGAAGCGCTGCGCGGTTTGCGCCGGAAGGATGAAATTTTCAAGACGCGCGGCATTCGCATGCCGGTCGCGACGAATGACGGAAAGGCTAACGAGTCATGATGCGATTGCATAACATGCGACCGCGTCCCGGTTCGAGACATCGCGTGAAGCGACTCGGCATCGGCGAAAGTTCCGGTCATGGCAAGACGAGCGGCAAAGGTCACAAAGGACAAAAAGCGCGTTCGGGCGGCAGTCTGCGACTCGGTTTCGAAGGCGGACAAATGCCTCTCATTCGTCGATTGCCCAAACGCGGATTCAACAACGCGGCGTTTCACAAAACCTACGCGATTGTGAATCTCGACGATCTTAATTCTTTCAAAGCGGGAACGACGGTGAACGAGCAGATGTTGCGCGAATCGAAAATGATCCGCGGCAACGTTGCGGGTTTGAAAATTCTCGGCAACGGCGAGCTCAAACACGCCTTGACCATTGAAGCCGACAAAGTGAGCGGATCCGCGCGGGAGAAAATCGAAAAAGCCGGCGGCACCATCAACATTCGCGAAGGTAAGCCAGCGCGCGTTGAAGAAGCCGAAGCGTCAGAAGAAAGCGCTCCGGCGAAGAAAAAGGCCAAGCCCGCTCGCAAACCGGCCGCGAAAAAATCCGCGCCGAAGAAAGCGACAGCGAAGAGCGGGTCGAAGAAAAAGTCTTCCAAGAAGCACTAAGCGCGAAATCCCATGGTTTCGGCTTTCCTAAACTCGGTCAAGATTCCGGAGCTTCGGCGCCGAATTCTGTTCACGCTCGCGGTCATCGTGATCGTGCGCCTCGGCGCAGCTATCAGCACGCCTGGAGTTAACCCGGCCGTCTTGCAGGAATGGTTCCGCAGCACGCTTTCGGAAAAATCCGGCGGCGGCGTGGCCGCGCTCTTCAATTTGTTCAGCGGCGGCGCGCTGGAAAACTGCGCCATCTTCTCGTTAGGGATAATGCCTTACATCAGCGCTTCGATCATGCTGCAGTTGCTTACGGCAGTGATTCCGCAGCTCGGGAAACTGGCCCGCGAAGACGGCGGCCGGCAGAAGATCATGCAGTATACGCGCTACGCGACTGTCATTCTCTGCATCGTGCAGGGCTACCTTCTTTCAGTTTCGTTTCAGCACCCGGAATCGTATCAGACCATGCTTCCGGGCATCACCGAGACGGTGCAGAAACTCGGGACTCCGCTTGTTTCTGATTTGGGATTCATGTTCCGATTTGTTACGGTGCTCAGTCTGACGTCGGGAACACTTTTCCTGATGTGGTTAGGCGATCAGATTACTGAGCGAGGTATTGGGAACGGCATTTCGCTGATCATCACGGTCGGCATTGTGGCACGCTTGCCCGCGGCTTTGGCGCAAGCTTGGAAAACTTTTGTGCCTTCGAGCGGCGGAGGGAGCCAGGTCAATCCTGCGATCCTTGTTTTGATGATCGCGTTTCTCTTCATCGTGATCGCGGCGGTTATCGCCGTCACGCAAGGCGTGCGGAAAATTACCGTGCAGTACGCCAAGCGTGTGGTTGGCCGGAAAATGTACGGCGGCCAGACGCAATACATGCCGTTGAAAGTAAATTACGCAGGCGTAATGCCGATTATTTTTGCGTGGGCGCTGCTCCTTTTCCCCACCACGATTGTGGGGATGGCGTTCCAAAATAGCCGTGTGGCGCGGCAAATTTCTGACGCGCTGGCTCACGGCTGGCCGCATTACCTTGTGCTCGCGCTGATGATCTTTTTCTTCAGCTACTTCTGGGTTGCGACGCAATTTCAACCCTCACAGATCGCCGATGATTTAAAAAAATACGGTGGTTACATTCCCGGTGTACGTCCCGGAAAACCAACAGCGGATTTTCTCGATTTCACCATGACGCGGCTCACGTTTGCCGGCGCGATTT
>JBBRYT010000024.1:0-11129 GCA_038237435.1 Chthoniobacterales bacterium | reverse complement strand
CAAGGCTTGCACGTCCGCGATCACCTGGTCTGGCGGCACAGCACGTTGACCAACATAGATCGGCGCATCGTAAGCATAATATTGAGCCGAAGGACTGTAGCCCCACGCCGGGAACCAGTAGCCATTGTTGAAGAAATAATAACCGCCAGCGATCAGCTCCACACGCTGGTAATGCGAATGATACCAGCCCTGATCGTGCCATTCCGGATGATACGAGCGGAATACCTCGTAATGCTGACCCTGCCAGCGATCACTTCCTTCAATCCGATGGTTCTGACTGAAAGTAACCGCCTGAACCTGCTGCGGCTTTGGCTGTGCGCGGAAACTCGTGTGCTGCGATTTGACCTGCTGCACTTGCTGCGGATCGGGCTTCTTCCCCTTGGCCCCCGCTTTAGCCTGCGCGTTCTGCTGGCCGGCTGCCGAAGTTGCGCCGGCTTCAGTCGCGGGCTGCTTCACACCTTGACCTTGCTTCCGCTCCTGAACCTGCTGCTCTTTCCCCTTCTGCGTCGGCATTCCCGCCGCATGACCGGAAACATCCGCTCCCGTCGCGGGAGCATTTCCAGATTCCTCGTGCGCGCGATTCTTCTGACCTTTTCCAGCACCGGGCTCATTCGTCGCTTCATCGGTCGATTTACCGGGGACGTTTGTGTCCGGGGCGTTCGCAGATTCATGCCCCGCGTGAGTTTTTTGGGTCTTTTCCGCGTGAGGCTGATTTGTGGCCCCGCGCTCATTTGTCGTGCCGCGTTCCTTCATCGCTCCGGTTTGCTTCGCTGGCCTCTCCTGAGGCTTCGCGGCGTTCGCGCCGGGTTGTGCTTGAGTCGCGTGCGCTTTTTCCGGGGCGCGCTTGCCCTTTGATGGTGACTGCTGTTCCACTGGCTGTTGTGCCAGCGCGGCCCCAGCCAGCGCCAGTGAACAGCCTATTAGTAAACCAGTAAGTTTTTTCATAATAATCATGTTTAGTCGTTGAATGTCCGTGATCTATTCAGGCGGTTTCCGGAATTCCGTCCAACCGCCTGAAACAAACGCCGTTACACGGCGTCGATCACAACGAGAATTCGTGCAATCGCTGGCATTTGGTTCCCTCGCGCGTGCGAATTCGAAAATACCCCAGAGCAAAGAGTTCATCAGGAACCCAGGAAAGGAATCAAAGAAACTCTTAATGCTCTTTCTTGATTGAAACGCGGTCACTGACCGCGTTCGCTCGCTCCCACCGGAACCTCGGCGCCAACACGCCGCAAATGCGTTCACTCATGATTCTACAGATCGTCTTCTTTCAGGCCGGCGATCTTCATGAGTGAGCGAAGCGATCCCTTTTTCAACGGCTGATTTCCGTGGATCGGAATGGAGCGAACAAACGACATGGCTGGCAAAACCGCGAGGTAGCGGTCGAACGCTGCGGGAGCGGCGGAGATACAATCACGATTCGTTCGCCTCGGCCAGCCATTGTACAACGTGGTGGCTACCTCCTTCCTGCTTTGAAACTCGCTCCTCTCCCGAGTCACTCGGCGCTACCCATCGCGCCTTTGCCTTCTATCTCGGCAATCCCATTCCTCGATTCGTGGGTTCCTGATTAGTTTTCCTTCTTTGAAACTCCGTCGCTGCCCGAGCTCCGTCGCCGCCACCCTCGCGGCTTTACCTTCTATGTCGCTCCTCCCGGTCACTCCATTCTCCCTTTTTCCTTCTTAATTTTTACTTGTCCCGTTTAGCGTAGACTTCCGCGTGAAGCCATCGCTCACTGGAATCATCCTGGAAGAACTGGCGGATTTTCTCCACGAGTTAGGCGCGCCTTCCTACCGCGCGAAGCAGATTACCGACTGGATCTACAAAAAACGCGTCGCCTCCTTCGACGCGATGACCGATTTGCCTAACGAGTTGCGCGCTGAGCTCACAACGGAATTTGACACACCGAAGACAGAAGTCGTCCGCGTCCTTGGCTCGAAAGACACGACGCAGAAATTTCTTTTCCGTTTACGCGACCAAAACCTGATCGAGTCGGTCCTCATCCCAGCGTCGCCCGCACTTTATGGCCAACCCTCAGATCGCCGCACAATTTGCGTCTCAAGCCAGGTAGGCTGCGCTTATGGCTGCAAATTTTGCGCCAGCGGATTGGAAGGCTGGACGCGCAATCTCGATGCCGGCGAGATCGTGCAACAGCTCATCGCGATTGAAGAGAAGAGCGGAGAAAAAATCGATAACGTCGTTTTTATGGGCATGGGCGAACCGCTGGCCAACCTTAAAAATCTTCTGCGCGCGATTCGCATCATCAACGCGGCATGGGGCCTCGGCATCGGCGCCCGCCACATCACCATTTCGACTAGCGGACTCGCGCCGCAAATCCGCGAGCTGTCCAGCGAGTCCACGCAGTTTCGTCTCGCCCTTTCGTTACATGGCGCCACCGACGAAGTCCGCAGCCGGATCATGCCGGTGAATAGGAGGTATCCGCTCAAGGTGTTACTCGAAGCTTGCGATTACTACGTCAAAAAAAAACGAAGAATGACGTTCGAGTACATCCTTATCGCCGGCGTAAATGACACCGACGAGCAAGCCCGCGAGCTGGCGAAAATCGCGCGGCGTCTGTCGGCCAAGATCAATCTCATTCCATACAACACCGTCGAAGGCCTGGATTGGTCACGTCCGTCGCGCCCGCGACAGGAAAAATTTCAATCGATCCTGCGGGAGCACGGTGTGACCGCAACCCTGCGCCGCGAGAAAGGCCACGACATCGCCGCCGCTTGCGGCCAGTTACGACTACAGACAATGGAGCTGAGGGATCAGTGACAAAGAAGGTAAAACGACGAGGGTAGGAGCGAGTGAGCGTGGGAAGCGAAGGAGTTTCAAACCAAGCCTCACGCGAACTCCGGCTTTCAGTCTGATATGAATTGGAAACGTGTGTCGAAGGCAATTGTGCACCAGCCTGCTGCACAATTTTATGACCGCTTCGTCGAGTCGATCAGGAAGCGCATCCGGACAGCCCAAAATCAAAGCCGCACTCGCTACTTTCCGTTCCTACACGGTCACATCGCCGACCAAATGCGAATCATGAGCGCATATAGGAGGATAGATTTCGATGGCTGATAACAATGGTGGTGGTGGTGGTGGTAACGCGGCAGTCGTGGCCATATTGGTGATCTTTGTGATCGTCGTGGCCGCAGCGCTCTTCTTTTTTGGCGGCCAATTTTTCGGCGGTGGCGGCGGCGAAACCAAGAAAGTGGATGTAAACATCAAGGCGCCAGCCGTGCCTTCAAAATCTCCCTGACGATGCAAAGCTGCGACGAGGTTGTCGCCATAATTGAAGGGAAAATGGTGAGCTTATCTATCGAAATCAAAGTGGCCATCGCCGTGGCGACGAGCCTCGTCTTGTTGATAGTGGGCGCCATGGCCCAAGGCTAGCGGAAGCGGCGGCATTCCGTCATCCGGTTTCCGGTTTTCTGTGTTTCCCCTTTTTAATTCCCCCTTTTTCCTTCTTACTTGCGCGCTCACCGCGCGCCCTCCTTCTTACTTCTTAATTCCCCTCCGCCTTCGGCGCTTTCCCCCTTCTCATCGGAAAAGTTTCGGCTAGATTATTTGCGTGAGCACGGTTGGTGAAATCATCGAAGCAGTGAAGAAATTGCCTGAGCCAGACAAGTCCGAGTTCCTCGAGCGCCTGGCCGAGGTCGATTTCGACGACGCCTGGGATCGCCAGATTGGCGCCGACGCAAAGGCGGGACGGCTCGATCATCTCTGGGTAGAGGCGATGGAAGACATTAAGGCCGGACGAACAAAGCCGCTCGATGCAGTCCTCGGCAACGAGTAAGTTCTGGCACGCGTACCATTCGCTACCGCCGGAAATTCGGGCTGAGGCCAGGAAGGCATATTGCCTCTGGAATGAAGAGGTCTATGGTTAACAAGCCGTCCGTCCGCCTCGGGCCATTCGGCCCGGCAAAAGATCTGTTGCCAAAGGGACAAGAAATCGTCCAGATCGCGGAAGACGGCCGCGTTTCCGAAGCCCTGAGAATCATGATTGAAAATGGCGCTCGGTAAGCAAACGGGTTCTGGAACTCCATCCGAACCTCGACGTCGCGGAGCTTTACGTTGCTGAGTGTCTGGAGCCAGCGACCTTTCTCCCAGCGAATGACTACATCGACACAACTCGCGCTGCCGATTTTCGCCAAGTTGATTACGTCCTTGTCGGAACCCCGACGAAAGTCGCAGGAATTCTTTCGATCGCCGATGTTTTCGCTCGGCTCAACGATTTCGCCGAGGCGTTTGTATTGCTTTCAGAGATTGAAATTGGACTCCGCCGACTCATTGCAGCCGACTTCGACCCCAAAAAGCTCAAGAATGCATTAGAAGAGATTAACCGCGCACATGAGAGGTGCGGTGCTGTCAGGCCCATCAAAAGCATTGAAGACTTCGATTTCGCCCATTATGTCCAACTGATTGCCAGTCAATCGAATTGGCAAAGCTTTCAAAAATTCTTCCCTCGTTCACAGCGCGAACTCCTTTCAAAGGAATTGGACAACGCCAGAAAGCTCAGAAATGACGTGTTCCACTTTCGTCGTCAAATTACGCGCGCTGATACAACCATTTTGCGGGGCTTTCGCGACAAAGTGTACGTAGCTCTCGCATTGCCTCATTGATGAATAAAGTCTAGTCATGCGCGCAGCTGGAAGACAGACCAAAGCGAGTTGACATCGTTTGCGGCTTCTCATCAGAAAAAAGTCGGGTAAGTTTCTTTCGCCGCCTTTTCTTCATGTTCGAACAAGCCTTCAGAAACATTGACGACGTTCTCCGGAAAGAAGCCGGCTGCACGACTGAGCTCGACTATATAGAGCAAACGTCGTGGCTGCTTTTTCTAAAATATCTCGACGCGCTCGAGCAGGACAAAGCGGTCGAAGCGCAGCTCAACGGCAAGAAATACAATTTCATTCTCGAGAAATCGTATCGCTGGGAAAACTGGGCCGCACCGAAAGGCAAAGACGGCAAGCTCGATCACAACAACGCGATGACAGGCGATGACCTTCGCGACTTCGTCAATGCGAAGCTCTTCCCTTACCTGACCGGATTCAAGCAAAGGGCGACCGGGCCGAACACCATCGAATACAAGATCGGCGAAATCTTTGGCGAGATTAAAAACAAGATTCAGAGCGGCTACAACCTTCGCGAGATCATCGATCACATCGACGAGCTCCGTTTCCGATCGCAAACAGAGAAGCATGAGCTGTCTCTCCTTTACGAAGAAAAAATCAAGCGGATGGGAAACGCAGGCCGCAACGGCGGCGAGTATTACACACCGCGCCCGCTCATCCGCGCCATCGTGCAAGTCGTGAAACCGAAGGTTGGCGAACGCGTCTATGACGGCGCTTGCGGCTCGGCCGGCTTTTTATGCGAATCGTTTGACCACATGAAGAAGAAGTCCGGCCTTACCACCAAGGAGGCCACGCTGCTTCAATCGCGCACATTTTACGGGAAGGAAAAAAAGTCCCTCGCCTATGTCATCGCGATTATGAACATGATCCTACACGGGATCGAAGCTCCGAACATCATCCACACCAATACGCTTTCCGAAAACCTCGCCGACATTCAGGAAAAAGACCGTTACGACGTGGTGCTGGCCAATCCGCCGTTCGGTGGCAGCGAGCGCAAGGAAGTGCAGCAAAATTTTCCCATCCGCACCGGTGAAACCGCTTTCCTCTTCCTCCAGCATTTTATCAAAATCCTGAAAGCCGGTGGGCGTGCCGGCGTCATCATAAAGGACACCTTTCTCTCCAACACCGATAACGCAGCGGTGAGCGTGCGCAAATTACTCCTCGAAAACTGTAACGTTCACGCGGCGCTGAGTTGCCCTCGCGGTGTATTTATAGGCACTGGCGAGAAGACAGTCGTGCTCTTTTTCGAGAAGGGCGTGCCCACCCGCAGAATCTGGTTCTACCAACTCGACCCCGGTCGCAGTCTCGGTAAGACCGAGCCGCTCAGCGACGACGACCTTGCCGAATTCGTGAAGCTGCAAAAGAATTTTGCCGACTCGCCCAAGAGCTGGAGCGTGGACGCGAAGGGCATCGACAAGGCGACCTTCGATCTTTCCGTAAAGAACCCAACGGGTGGCGAGATTGTCACACACTTCACGCCCGAAAAGATCATTAAAAACATTGTCTCCCTAGAAGCTGCGAGCGCGGAAATCTTGCAGACTATGGAGGTAATCAGTCATCGAAAGACTGGCAGTAAAATCAAATGGAAAGAAAAGCGCGTCGGCGAAATTTTGAAACTCGAATATGGAAAACCGCTCGATAAAAGGTACCGAAAAGAGAACGGCTACTATCCCGTGTATGGAGCAAATGGCGAGAAAGCTCGAAGTAACAAGTTCTACTTTGATAAACCCAGCATCATCGTTGGCCGCAAGGGTTCTGCCGGTGAGGTGAATCTTACCGAGGATAAATTTTGGCCACTTGATGTTTGTTACTTTGTAACCTTCGACGAAAAGGAATACGACCTACGCTTTCTTTTTCATCTTCTCATTTCACTTGATCTACCGAGTCTGGCCAGAGGAGTGAAGCCCGGCATTAAATCGCAACGAGGTTTACTCAAAAGTCGTGAGTGTCCCTCCTCTTCCAGAACAGAAGAGGATTGTGGCAGTGATGGACTCGATCAACGGCAAAAATCAACGTCTTGAATCCATCTGCCATCAAGAGCTCGCCGCGCTGGAGGCGTTGAAAAAGTCACTGCTGCACCAAGCCTTCACCGGCAATCTTTGAGGAGCGCGCCCATGAGCAAAGACCTGACAAGTTCGGCAATCGATCGGCAGAACATCCTGAACAACCCGTATGCGCTCGCTGAGATCGAGAAGGCCGCCGGCATCCGGGGCATTCCGTTCGAGGGCAAGACGGTGGTGCTCAAAGAGCAGGTCGCGGCGTTTTTCGAGGTGACGCTGCGCACGGTCGAAAATTATCTGGAGCAAAATGCCGAGGAATTGGCCCGAAACGGGTATGAGGTTTTGAAGGGCAACCGATTGATTGCGTTGAAGTTAGCGATTCAAGGGCTAGATGTTCCCGAAACAGATTTCGGGAACATCTCCAAAGCTCCCCAGTTGGGTGTGCTGGACTTCCGCGCCTTTCTGAACCTCGCGATGTTGATGAGGGAGTCCGAGCGTGCCGGCCTTTTACGAAAGGCGATTCTGGACATTGTTATCGACACCATCAACCGGCGCACGGGTGGCGGCACGAAATACATCAATCAACGCGACGAGGATTTCATCCAGTCGGCGTTCATCGAGGAAAATTACCGCAAGCAATTTACCGATGCGCTGAAGGATTGCGTGGACATGGGGAACTTCAAGTACGCACTCTACACGGACAAGATCTACGTCAGCATTTTCCGCGAGAAGGCGCAGGAATATCGGCGGGTGCTGCGTTTGGACAAGCGTGCCGCTGTCCGCGACACCTTTTATTCTGAGGTACTTGACCTCATTGCCGCCTATGAGAGCGGCTTTGGCGATGTGATTTCCCGAGCCTGCAATGAAAAGGGACACAAGCTGACGTCATGGGAGGTAGACGCGCTGTTTTCCGGCTTTGAAGCGCAGGCACACTGGAAACCACTGATTGAAAAGGCCCGCAATAAAATGGCCAGTCGCGATCTAGCTTTCCGTGAAGCGTTACATCTCCAACTCCAAGAATATGTCACACCACTGCAGCGAGAGGATTTTGAGCGCTTCCTAGGGGAGAAGAGCAAGGAGTTGGCGGAACGTTTGGAAGAGGCCAAGGACGTGATGAAGCGCCTGAAGGAACGTCAATAGTGGCCTGGGTGTACTTGACCTTGGAGCAGGCGATTGAGACTCACCAAAAAACGGTAGATGTCAGTGGCGGCGGCTCACTTGGTCATCTTGAAACCGGCAAGCTGGATGCCGTCCTCCAGCATATCCAGAATGACGACTACTATCCGACGTTTGAAGCCAAGCTCACGCACTTGTTTTTCTGCGCCTGCAAGTTTCACTGCTTCGAGGACGGCAACAAACGAATCGCAATCACACTTTGTGCGCAAATGCTGCTGCTGAACGGCTATTTGCGAAGCGTTCACGGGTTCATCCGCGAATCGGAAAACATCAGTTATCATGTAGCTGCCGGTAATATCTCAAAAGATTTGTTAGGCGAATGGATTGCGGCTGTACTACGTGGAGCAGAGGATGATGAAGCATTAAAGCTGAAAATCTACAACGCGATCGCCGGGCCAAACCAATGAACGAAGCCGAAACCAGAGCGGAGCACATTGATCCCGCCTTGAAGGATGCAGGCTGGGGCGTTGACGAAGGCAGTCGCATTCATCGCGAATATCGAATCACTCCGGGGCGGTTGGAGGGCCATGGTCTGCGCGCAAAACCGGAGATCGCGGATTACATCCTGGTCTATCGAAATCACAAGCTGGCTGTGCTCGAGGCGAAAGCTTGGAACGAACCGCTCACTCTAGGTCTCGCCCAAGCGAAGAGTGAGGCTGCGAAGATGTCGATCCGATTCGCTTTAGCAACTAACGGGCAGGGCATCTACGGCGTCGACATGAAGACGGGAGCCGAACGCGAATGGCCGCAATACCCAACTCCGGAAGAATTGTGGAATTTGACTTTCGCCAAGCAAAACGAATGGCGTGATCGGTTCGCTGCGGTTCCGTTCGAAGACAAAGGCGGAAGTCTGGGTGACCGATATTTCCGGGACGTTGCGATTGATCGCGTGCTAGAGGCGATCGCCGTAGACAAGCAGCGAATATTGTTAACCCTCGCGACCGGCACAGGAAAAACCATGATTGCGTTCCAAGTCGCATGGAAGCTTTTCCAGAGCCGGTGGAATCTTAGCCGCGAACCAACGCGCCGTCCGCGCATTCTCTTCCTCGCAGATCGGAACATCCTCGCCAATCAAGCCTACAACGCGTTCTCAGCATTCCCGGAAGACGCGCTTGTTCGGATTGCGCCGGACGATATCCGAAAGAAGGGGCGGGTCCCCAAAAATGGCAGCATTTTCTTCACGATTTTTCAAACGTTTATGAGTGGCCCGCCGAAGGATGGAAAGCCATCGCCTTACTTTGGTGAATATCCACCGGATTTCTTCGATTTCATCGTCATCGACGAATGTCATCGTGGCGGCGCGAATGATGAAAGTAACTGGCGCGACATTCTCGAATACTTCGCGCCCGCCGTTCAGCTCGGAATGACCGCTACTCCAAAACGGAAAGATAATATCGATACCTACAAGTATTTCGGAGAGCCGGTCTACATCTACTCCCTTAGGGAAGGCATCAATGATGGGTTCCTGACGCCATTCAAAGTAAAGCAAATCTCCACGACGATCGACGACTACGTTTACACGCCTGGTGACCGAGTGATGGAAGGCGAGGTAGAAGCCGGCAAGCGGTACGGCGAAAGCGATTTCAATCGCATCATCGAGATCAAAGAACGCGAAAAGAAACGCGTCGAGATTTTCATGGGAATGATCAATCAAAGCGAGAAGACGTTGGTCTTCTGTGCCACGCAGGATCACGCGCTCGCCGTGCGCGATCTCATCAACCAGATGAAGACGAGCAAAGACCCGAACTACTGCGCCCGGGTGACGGCGAACGACGGAGAACTTGGCAACCAGCACTTAAGGGATTTCCAAGATAACGAGAAAACGATTCCAACGATCCTGACTACGTCGCAAAAACTCTCTACTGGCGTTGATGCGCGGAACATCCGCAACATCGTGTTGATGCGTCCGATCAACTCGATGATTGAGTTCAAACAGATCATCGGGCGCGGCACGCGGCTTTATGACGGCAAGGATTACTTCACGATCTACGATTTCGTGAAAGCGCATCATCACTTCAATGATCCGGAATGGGACGGCGAACCGATAGAGCCGGAAGGACGCGAAAAACCGCGAGTCAGAGAAACACCCCCAGTCGGGCCTGGCCCCGGGCCGGGGCTGCTGCCGCCGCGCACCAAGATTAGGGTCAAGCTCGCCGATGGAAAGGAACGCACCATTCAGCACATGACTGCTACGACTTTCTGGAGTCCAGACGGCAAGCCGATGTCCGCTGAGGAGTTCTTGAAAAGCCTTTTCGGCAAGCTGCCGGAATTTTTTAGAAGCGAGGCGGAACTTCGCAGCCTCTGGAGTGAGCCAGCCACGCGTAAGGCATTACTCGAAGGACTAGCCGGAAAAGGTTACGGCCGGGAGCAGATGGCGGAAATGCAGAAGATCATCAATGCCGAAAACAGCGACCTGTTCGACGTGCTTGCCTACATCGGATTCCGCCTTCCGCCAATCACTCGCGAAGAACGAGCGGACCGAGCGAAGATCGCGATCAGCACACACTTCAATACCAAGCAGCAAGTCTTTCTCGATTTTGTTTTATCTCAATACGTGAAGGTTGGCGTCGACGAACTTGCTCAAGAGAAACTAACGCCTTTGCTGAGGCTAAAGTATAATAACGCGATTTCAGATGCAGTTGCCGACTTGGGAAAACCGGAAGAGATCGGCAAAGTGTTTACTGGCTTCCAAAAGTATCTATACAACAAGGCCGCTTAAAGCAACCTCCCCCGATCCCGACATCATCGCTGCCGAAATCGTCGAAGACCTCCAAGTCGCGCTCGCTGCAAATAACAGCGCCGTCGAAGCAACGGGCAACTCCGAAAGCATTCGCGAGCAGGAGACGAACTAAAAGTCATCGCCACTGAGCTCGTCACCCAAGTCCGCAAAAGCGTCACGATTGATTGGACGCTCCGCGAGAGCGCTCGTGCCAAGATCAAGGTTCTCGTTAAACGTATTCTTCGCAAACACGGCTACCCGCCGGATTTGCAGGACGAGGCAACTAAGCTCGTGTTGCAACAGGCAGAGTTGCTTTGCACTGAGTGGGCAGAGAGCAGTAAGGCAAGTTGATAATTCTATTTGTCGATGATGAGAAAGATCATCCGCAACGCGCGAGGTAAACCGTGCTCGAAGAATCTTGTTCGAGGAGCGGGTTGAAAAAAGAAACGACGCGCGCGTCGGCTCCGGTGAAGGCCTGGTGAAGGGTCGCGAGGAAGTCGTCGTCGGGCGGATCGTCCGACCAAAGGGCGAAGACGCCGCCGGGATGGAGTTGCGCGGCGAGGCGGCGCAGGCCGTCTGCCTGGTAAAAAGCGCCGTTCTGTTCAT
>JBBRYT010000023.1:0-14920 GCA_038237435.1 Chthoniobacterales bacterium | reverse complement strand
GAACAACGCGATCGTGAACTTTGGGGGCACCTTCCTCACGAGCAACCTGGGGACAATCAACAACACGAACAGCACGCTCAACATCACCGGGACGATGAACAACACCGGCAACACCTACACCCTGCCGAGTTCGGCGGGTGCTTTTACCGTGAACGGCGGTCGCATCCTCGGTGGGACACTGAACGTCGGCCCGTCGGGTGCGGCGCTAAACTTCAGCTCGAGTTCTTCCAACCGGCTGGCCGGCGTGCTGGTCGTCGGCGACCTCAGTTTCGACACCAACTCTTTCGTGCGCTTGCAGAACGGCGCCGACCTCAGCGGGACTTTAAGCTTTGGGAATAACAGCATACTCGCGCTCGAACAGTCGACCGCTCTGAACTCGACGCTCCTGATCAACTTGGACGCCGCGGTGGGCGGCGACATTGCGATCGAGGCGAACAATACGCCCACCTTCGGAGCGAACGTCACGGTCCGCGGTGTTGGTCTAATCGGACGGCAATTCATCTCCAGTGGAGCTAACGGCCTAACGAATCAGGGGACGATTAGCGCGGATCTCAACGGGCTCACCTTGTCCATCCAAACAGCTAGCTTCACGAACACCGGGACCTTGACCGCGACCGGCGGCGGCATTCTTTCGATCAACGCGGCCAACTGGTCGAACAGCGGAACGATCAACGCGAACAACGGAATCGTGAACCTAGGGGGGACCTTCGCGAGCAATGCGATGGGGACGATCAATAACTCGGGAGGGACGCTGAACATCACCGGGACGATGAACAACACCGGCAATACCTACACGCTGCCGACTGCGGCGGGCGCGTTCACCTTGAGTGGAGGACGAATTCTCGGTGGAACCCTGAACGTGGCGCCGAGCGGGGCGTCACTGCTCTTCACGAGCGCTTCACAAAACAGATTTGATGGAGTGTTGGTAAACGGCGCGCTAAATTTCGGGACGAACGCGTTCCTGCGTTTGCAGAATGGCGCGCAAATTGCCGGCACCGTGAACCTGTCGGGGAACAGCAGCATCCTCTCGCTGGAGGAATCAAGTGTCTTGAACACCGCGCTGACGATCAACATGGATGCAGCCGTGAGTGGCGATCTCGCGATCGAGGGGAACAACGCGCCGACGCTGGGAGCGAACGTCACGGTCCGCGGTGCAGGTTTTATCGGACGCCAATTCATCTCCAGTGGAACTAATGGTCTAACGAATCAGGGAACGATCAGCGCCGACCGCGCCGGCCTGACCTTGAGCGTGCGCTCCAGCACCTTCGCCAATCAGGGGACTGCGAAAGCGATCAACGGTGCCACCCTCAATTTCACCGGCGCTTTTAGTCAGACCGCCGGTACGCTCGGAGTCACTGGCAGCACCATTAGCTCCTCCTCGGCCCTGCAAATTCAGGGCGGGCTGCTGAATGGCTTCGGTAACATCAACGCCGCGGTCAGCAACAATGCGATGTTGCGGCCAGAGTTAGGCAGCGGGGGATTACATGTCACGGGCGCGGTTTCGTTGTTGAGCGCATCGAACCTGGTTTTCCAACTCGGCGGTTTGACCCAGGGAACTCAATACGGATTCCTGAACGTGACTGGCTCGGTCGCGCTCGGAGGCAATCTCGTTCTCTCCTTCGTGAACAGTTTCCAAAACTCCGTCGCGAACAGCAACACGTTCACTGTCCTTAGTTCGACTGCGCCACTCACCGGCATTTTTGCCAACGTCGCGTCCGGCAGCCGTCTCAATACGACGGATGCGGCCGGGTCGTTCCTCGTCACCTACAGCGGAAGCAACATCGTTCTCTCCAATTACATTGCCACCGGCCCCAAACCGGCAGTCGCTCCGGCAACCGGGTTGGGGGATGGCGAGAAAGTTGTGGCCAGCTCAGTCAACACGGACCCGCGTGAAGCAGTCGTGGCGAATACACGCAGCGGACCGGCGCTCCGGGTTGCGAACGCAATGAACGGCGATGGGGTGATGGTTGAGCGCGCGGAAACGGACGGACCGACTCGGCCGACATTGGCTAATCGCGCAATTGCAAGAGTAGCGAGCGTACCGACCAATCGTGCCGTGATTGAAGTGGAAAATTCCAGTCAGCTTCTCAATCTGCTCGACGAGGCATCGCCTGCGGTCGGAGGGAAAGTTACCGTGAAAGCAACACGTCCGCGGACAGGAGCGACCAATGCGGTTAATCGTGGACCTACTGCAAGCATCCCTCCTGCGGCAGGCGCGAAACTGGATCGCAGCGCCGATAAACCGACTGATCCAGTGAAGTTGCCTGCCGTCGCCCCCGACCTCTCGCGATCAATGCGGATGGAGCACTAGTCTCCGCGATCAGCGAGAGATTTTCAGCGCGCAAGTTGCAAACTCGCGCGACGCAGCTTGCGTAGAGGCGCGCGCATGAAGCAACTCACTCTCGTATTCGTCGCCTTGATGATTTTCGCACCTGTGAGCCAGGCCGCGGCGCCGGCGCGAATCACTCGAATCACCAAAGAGGCGACATTGCTGCAAACGCCGGCCGCGCCACGCGCTGCGATGCTAAACGAAAAGATTCCGAACGGCGCGTCGCTTCACACGGGCGCCGGATCGCAAGTCGAGTTGCGCTTCGATAACGGACCACTCGTTAGGCTCGGTCAGAATTCTGTTGTCACCCTGAAGGATGGGGCGCGCAAGATGGAACTCGTCCGCGGGGCGATTCTCGTGCGCGCCGACAGCGGCGGAGGCGAAGTGCAGATCGTGACGGGTAATGTCGCCTCTTCCATTAACGGCACGACTTCGCTCCTCGAGCATTATCCCGGCGCCTACACGAAACTCATCTCCCTTGATGGGACTGCGCGCATCTTTATGCCGGCCGTGGTGGGGGAGTCGGTCCTGGTGAAAGCCGGCCAGCTGGTCATGTTTCACACCAAGCCCCTACCCAAAGCGCTCCCGAATCCAGTGGACATCGATATCAACCGGCTGACCGCGACCTCGCTGCTCATTAAAGGTTTCGCGCCGCTCGGGAGCGAATCTTCCATCGCACAGGGCGCGCGCGATCAGAAGCAACAAAAATCGCAGGGTGCGCTAGCTGATACGAATCTGGTGATTTTTGGCCGCGGAACGTTGGTCTCGCTCGTGCCGCCGGCAGCCGAGGCCACTCCCAAGCCCTCGCCGAGTCCTACGCCGCGGCATCGTTAATCGCAGTGGGTTGATGTTAACTATTCGACTCGCTACCGAGTCAGATCGCGACTCGATCTGGGAAGTTTTTCATCAAGTCGTGGCTAAGGGTGATACCTACACCTTCAGTCCTGCTATCTCGCGCGCTGGAGCGCTCGACTACTGGTATCGCGCTGATACCTACACCTACGTGACGGAAGAAGAGGGAAAGATAGTTGGCACTTACATTTTGAGAGCCAATCAGTCAGGCGCGGGAGTGCACGTAGCTAATGCCGCTTTTATGGTAACCCTGGACGGGCAGGGTAAAGGTGTCGGGCAAGCAATGGGAGAACATTGCTTAGCCGAAGCACGGCGACTGCGCTTTCGTGCAATGCAATTTAACTTTGTCGTTTCGACCAATCACGTGGCTCTCCATCTATGGCAGAAGCTTGGCTTTAAGATTGTCGGGACTTTACCCGGCGCTTTTCGGCATCCGTCGAAAGGTTATGTCGATGCCTGCGTGATGTTCCGGTCGCTGGAGTAGGTTGCAAGTGAAGCTGTTGGCTTAAAAAACCCGATTTTGTAGGTCTTCTGAGGAATCATATGCACCTGAATAACTCCTCAGGGAAACTTGCCGCAGGAATGCCGCATGTTGCTTCCGGTGAAACGCTCACCGCACTTAGGACAGGTCCAGAGCGGACGGGTGTCACTCCCACTCGATTGTGCTAGGCGGCTTACTCGAGATGTCGTAGACCACGCGATTGACACCTTTGACTTCGTTAATGATGCGGCTGGAGATGCGAGCTAACAGCTCGTTAGGTAGTCGTACCCAGTCGGCCGTCATGCCGTCCTGGCTTTCTACTACTCGCAGAGCGATGGTGTTTTCGTAGGTGCGTTGGTCGCCCATTACTCCTACGGAGCGCACTGGTAATAAGACGGCAAAGGATTGCCAGACGCGGTAATACCAATCGGAAGCTTCCATTTCGCTCGTGACGATGGTATCGGCATCGCGTAGGATTTGTAAGTGTTCTTCGGTGACTTCGCCCACGATGCGAACTGCCAGGCCTGGGCCGGGGAAGGGCTGGCGATATACTACTTCCTTTGGCAGACCTAGCTGTAATCCAGCTTGTCTTACTTCGTCTTTGAATAGCTGCCGAAGCGGTTCTACCAGCTCGAAGTGCATCTTTTCCGGCAAGCCACCTACATTGTGATGGCTTTTAATGACATGCGCCGGATTGCCACCGATAGCTACGCTTTCGATAACATCGGGATACAAGGTTCCTTGAGCCAAGAAACGGTAACCGCCGTGCTCACCGGAACCGCTTCGCTTGTCTTCCGCTAGTAACTCTTCGGTGGCGTGTTGAAAGACGTCGATGAATTCGTTGCCGATAACCTTGCGTTTCTGCTCAGGATCGGTGATGCCGCGGAGCTTGGAAAGGAAGCGTTGCGAAGCATCGATATACTTCAGCCGAATATGAAAGTTTTCACCGAAAACGCGCTGCACCATTTCTTCTTCCCGCGCGCGGAGCAAACCGTTATTGACGAAGATACAAGTTAGTTGGTCACCGATAGCTCTGTGCAGGAGGGCGGCGGTCACAGAAGAATCGACGCCGCCACTGAGGCCTAGGACTACTTTTTGATCACCGACCTGGGCGCGAACGCGCTGGCAGGCATCTTCAATGAAGGAGCCCATCGTCCAGTCCATGGCGCAATGACATATGTGATAGACAAAGTTCTGTATGATCTCCCGTCCGCGCGGCGTATGAGCTACCTCGGGATGGAATTGCAGCCCAAAAAGCTGTCGCTCCGGATCTTCTACCGCCGCGAAGGGCGAGCTTTTGGTCTTAGCTGCGATGCGAAAGCCGGAAGGTAACGCAGTTACTTCGTCACCATGGCTATTCCAGACATCGACCTGTGGACCTAGGCCGGTGAAAAGCTTCGAGCTATCGGTAACGTCGAGCGTGCCGGCGCCGTATTCGCGTCGGCCGGTGAAGCGCACCTGTCCGCCAAGATGATGCGCCATGAGCATTAAGCCATAACAGATGCCCAGGACTGGAATACCTAACGAGAAGATAGCCGGATCAACTTGCGGGGCGCCCTTGTCATAAACACTGGCGGGTCCGCCGGAAAGAACGATGCCGTTCGGTTTGGCGGCGGCTATCTCGGCGGCGGTCAGATCAAAAGGAACGATTTCGGAATAGACCTGGCATTCGCGAATGCGGCGCGCGATAACCTGGGTGTACTGCGAACCGAAATCGAGTATGAAGATTTTCGAGTGCGCGGAAGGCGTAGACATGGACGCCTAATCCTTGGGCGGTGGCGCCCCTTCGCGCGGTTTTACATAAGGGTCACCCGTGCGATCGATGTCGGCCGAGAGCTGGCCTTCGCCGCGGATGCCACGCCCGAGTTGGTCTTGCAACTCGGCGCCAGTGGGACCTTCGTTGGCGCAACCGGTGAAGCTCAGCAGAAAAGCGGACGCGATTGCGACCAAAACGGGCTTCATCGGGGAATATTAGAGGTCTGCGTATTCAATGCAAGAGTAAGGTTGTTTGGATTGTCAAAGATCGTTGATTGATTTCGCATGATCGCGCCGGAAGTCTTACTACAAGGATATCAGCTCGGCGTTTTCCCCATGGCGATGGAGGATGGCTCGATCGAATGGTTTTCGCCTGATCCCCGCGGGGTCCTTCCGCTGGATGATTTTCATGTTCCGCATGCGCTCGAGCGCGTTCTGCGGAAAGAAGTTTTTGAAATTCGGTTAGACAGCGATTTCGCCGAGGTCATTCGTCATTGCGCGCAACGCCCCGAGACGTGGATCAATGACGAGATCATCGAGAGCTACACACAGTTACACGAACTAGGTCACGCTCATTCAGTGGAAGCATGGGCGGATAACAAACTCGCGGGTGGACTCTATGGGGTCTCGTTAGGCGGCGCGTTTTTCGGCGAATCGATGTTCCATGAAAAAACCGACGCCTCCAAGGTTGCGCTCTGCGCCTTGGTCGAGCATTTGCGCGCCCGCCGCTTCCTCCTGCTCGACACGCAGTGGCTCACTCCGCACTTGCAACAGTTTGGCGGAATAGAGATGGCGCGTCGCGACTACATGCACCTGCTGACGCGCGCGGTCGCGCTTGTGCGGGAATTCTAAGGCAGCTTGCGCAGCGATTCGATCCCTGCATAGTTCACCCCCGCGGCTGGATAGCTCAGTTGGTAGAGCAGAGGACTGAAAATCCTCGTGTCGGGGGTTCAATTCCCTCTCCAGCCACATTCGCTAAAACTCTAGCGGCGGCACGTTTCATGCACCTACAGGAGTCGCTTCTCCTTGCAGCTCATGAACGTAACTGTTGTCAGCGACGACGGCCGACGGCGGCTTTGCGCCGCCTTGCCAGAGATTTAGCGATGGAAAAACGCATTCCGTCGCTGGTCTCGCTCGGTTTTGGTGTGCTCATCGCGCTTGGTCTTTGCACCAGTTTTTATCTCAACTTCACGCTGCAACGGCGGATCGAAAACTATAAGACGGTCGAACAACTTACCGCCGCCGTGCGCGGGAACCTGCGTGATTTGCGTTCCGATTACTTGCAGACGCGTGAAGAAGTCGCGGACTCGCTGATTGATCCGAGATCGGGGGCGAATTTTGATGAGTACGCCCGCCGCCGGGAAAAAGCCGAAACCAAGGCGGACGAGCACATCGCCCAGGTTTTGGCCGCGACAGGAAGTGGAGAATTAAAAAAAGTTCTGCGCCAGCTAATGAGGCGCGATCGCCAAGTCGCGGCCGTTTTTGAGAACGAAGTTCTAGAGTTGGCCACGACCGACAGAGAGAAAGCGCGACAGTTTTACACCGGAAAATATCTTCCCGCGGAGCGCGAGAATATGGCGATGGTGGAGCAAGCTCTGCGTTTGGCCTTCGAAGAAATCGATGCCCTCGATGCCAAGGCCGACCTCGATTCTCATCAAGCAGAAGAATTTTCGCGCATTGCCATCGTTTTGTTTTTTGGATCCGGTTTTTTGGGCGCGTTTTATTTTCATCGCGCGGTGGCGCGCGTAGTTGGGCGCGCGGAAATCGCCGCGAAAGAGAATCGCGAGGTTGTTGATAATTCCTTCGATCTTATTTGCTCCTTCGATGTCTACGGAAATTTCTTGCGCATCAACCGTGCGGGCGAGCGCATCCTTGGTTATGCGGCTGAGGAATTGAAGGGGCGCTCGTTTAAGGAATTTCTTCATCCCGATGATCTCCATCGAAGCGAGAAAGCAGCGGGAGACATTGTCGCCGGGTACGCGGCAACGAATTTCGAAAACCGTTACCTGCGCAAAAATGGTGAGACTGTCGACCTGGTTTGGTCTGCGCGATGGTCAGATGAGCAAAGACAGATGTTCTGCATGGCTCACGACATGACGGAGCGCAACCGTGCGGGGACGGAGCGCCAGATCATCTCCGAGATTGTTCAGGGCGTCATCACCACGACAAACTTGGAGGAGTTGTTGGAACTGGCCTGGCGTTCGATCGGCAAACTTCTCTACGCGGAAAATTGCTACGTCGCGTTCTACGATCGACGGACCGATCTCCTTCATTTTGAGTTTTGGATGGATAAATTCGATCCGCTGCCCGCGCCCCAGCATGTCGGGACCGGATTGAGCCGAAGCATCTACGTTCTGCGCACCGGGCAACCGCTTCTTCTCACAGAAGAGCTGAAAAAACAGCTGCACGAAACTGGTGAACTCCAGCTAGTCGGTTCCGATTCGCCGTCATGGTTAGGTGTGCCGTTGCGCACGCCGACGCGCACCATCGGCGTGCTGGCGGTGCAGCATTACGAAAAGGCGGGCGCTTACAGCCAGCGCGATTTGGAATTTCTCTCCGCGGTCGCGAATCAAATCGCACTCGCGATCGAGCGGAAACGCGCCGACGCTAAACTCAAGCAAAGCCAGGCGCGTTTGGCCGAGGCCCAAGAAGTTGCCCGCGTGGGCAGCTGGGAATGGGATGTGGCGGCGCGAAAACTGAGTTGGTCGGACGAAGAATTTCGGCTTTTCGGGTATGCCCCGGACGCCTTCGAACCCTCCTACGATCAGTATCTGCTCTGTGTTCATCCCGACCGCCATCAAGCGGTCGAAGGTGTAGAGCCCGACAAGAAAGAGGAAGGAGCGCGCGGTTACGATGTCCGCATTGTTTGGCCGAACGGGCAGGTGCGCATTCTACACAATCGGGAGAACACCCTTGCGGATGAGAGTGGCAAAATAATTCGCCTCTTTGGGACGTCGCAGGATGTGACCGAGTTACGCGAGAAAGAAAGCGAGTTGGTTCTGGCGAAATCAGCCGCCGAAGAAGCCACCCGCACGAAGAGCGAATTCCTCGCAAACATGAGCCACGAAATCCGGACCCCGATGAATGGCGTTATCGGCATGACCGGTCTTTTGCTGGACACCAATCTCAACACGGAGCAGCGGGGATTCGCGGAAACAATTCAAAACAGCGCGGAATCGTTGCTCACGGTGATTAACGACATTCTCGATTTCTCGAAAATAGAAGCGGGAAAACTCGTTTTCGAAGAGCTCGATTTCGATTTGCAGGAAGCGGTGCACGGAAGTTTGGAAATGCTCGCGCAGCGAGCCGAGAGCAAAGGACTGGAGCTGGCCTGCCTTCTCGAAATCAATGTGCCGGTGCATCTGCGCGGCGACCCTGGCCGCTTGCGGCAGGTCCTGATTAATTTTGTCGGCAACGCCATCAAATTTACCGAGCGCGGTGAAGTGGTGGTGACGGTTTCGCTCGAAAAAGAAACCGAGACGGAGGCGTTTCTGCGCTTCGAAGTGAAAGACACCGGCATCGGGATTTCGCCCGAAGCGCAGGCGCGCTTGTTCCAAGCCTTCAGCCAGGCGGATGGTTCCACCACGCGGAAGTATGGCGGCACCGGCTTGGGTCTGGCTATTTCCAAGCAGCTGATCGAGCGCATGCATGGTACGCCCGGGGTGGAAAGCGTTCCCGGCAAGGGGTCCGTTTTTTGGTTTACGGCGCGCCTAACGAAACAGGAAAAGTCCGCGCATCCTCCGGTCGAACCCGAAAACGAATTAGTGAACCTGCGCGTCCTGATTGTGGACGACAATCAGACCAATCGGCAGATTCTGTCCCATCAAACGCGTGCCTGGAAAATGCGCGGCACCACTACCGCGAATGCCGATGAAGCGCTGGCGGCATTGCGCACCGCGCTAGACGAAGGCGATCCCTACCGCGTTGTCCTGCTCGACATGCATATGCCGGGCACGAATGGATTGACGCTGGCGCACACAATCAAAGCTGATGAGGCGCTCGCGAGTGTGCGCCTTCTCTTGCTCTCTTCCCTGGCCGGTCGGCTTGCGCCAGAAGAATTGAAAGCCGCGGGGATCGACGCCTGCCTGCTTAAACCGATTAAACAATCACTGCTCTTTGATTCGCTCGCGAACGTCATGAGCACCGCCGCTACTTCCAATAATAAAGCAAAAAAGATTTCGCGGCCGACGAACATACCGCAGCAGAGGACGCAAAAATTGCGAATTCTTTTGGCAGAAGACAACGCGGTTAATCAACAAGTCGCCCTCGGACTTCTGCAGAAGCTTGGCTATCGCGCGGACGCGGTGGCCGATGGCACGGAGGTTTTGGAAGTGTTCAAGGGAATCCGCTACGACGTCATTTTAATGGATTGCCAGATGCCGCAACTCGATGGCTACGAAACGACGCGCCGCATTCGCAAACTCGAACAGGAACGGAGCGCGCCCTTCGATTGGAAATCGCCCGTCCACATCATCGCCATGACCGCGAACGCGATGGCAGGCGATCGCGAAAAATGTCTTACCTCCGGAATGAATGATTACCTGAGCAAACCGGTCCGCCGGGTCGATTTGAAAGCTGCCCTCGATCGCTACGCGGAGGTTCCGCTCACTGCGCGGGTGCCGGAAAGCAAAGCCGTTCCTTCCAACGAAGCGCTGGTGGATTTCGAGCAGTTGCGAGACATCAGCGACGACGAGCCGGATCGAATGAAGCGTTTTATCGATCTCTATGTGACCGAAGCGGGCCTGATGCTCGACGATCTGCAGGTGGCGATCGAAACCAACGCCAGCGGTGAGGTTGCGCGCATCGCGCACAAGTTAGTCGGCTCCAGTATGACCTGCGGCGTGGAGACGTTAACGAAACCATTGCGCGAATTGGAACAGCTAGGCAAAGCCGGTGATCTCTCCGGTGCGTCAGTCTTATTCGACGACGTCCGCGTCAAATTTCCTCGAGTGCAAAACGTCTTCACGGGATTCCTGAAAAACCTCAAGCCATGAAAAGAGTGTTCACTCCGATAAGAAAGAAAACGATCCTCGTGGTTGACGACGATCAGCTCATCATTCAAGCGCACCGCGAAAAACTGCAGCGCCACGGATTTAAAGTGGAAGTCGCGAGCAACCATGCGAGCGCGTTGCAAAAAGCCGCTGAAGAAGGAGTCGTCCTCGTCCTGCTCGATCTTTGTCTGCCCGGAATGAGCGGCCTTGAAATTCTCAAAGAAATCCGCGCCAAATTCGAGGCGAACGCGTTGCCTATCATCGCTTTCGTTAATCCGTATCTGAGCAATCTGACGCGGACCGCAACGGAAGCGGGCGCGAATAAGTGCCTGACGAAAGCTGATACTTCGCCGGGTAAGCTCTTCGACGTCGTGCGCGAGCACCTGGCTCTTGAGTCGAGCAGCGCTGCGCAAGTCGAACCGGAGTTTCAACCCGAGCTGGGCGCACTCCTTCTCCTCCATGCGCCGGAAATCCTGGCGAAATTGCGCGCGGGTCATCAGGTTCTTGTCCGCACCGCAGAGGAAGAAGCGCAGCGCGCCGAACTGCGCGGAATGCATCGACAAGTGCGCTCGCTCGCCGTTGCCGGTCTCGCCGGTCTGGGAAAGATTTCGCAGATGGCAAATGCATTCGAAGCCTTGCTCATCGAGCTGCACGCAAAACCGAAAAAGATCACGCCTTCCGTTCTTCGCACGGCGGCGCAGGCCATCGACTCGCTCGCCTCACTGCTCGAGCAGGCGTCCAAATCTCACAGCGATGCCCCGCCCGCGCCGCAGATTTTAGTGTTGGACGATGAAATCATTTCCCGCGAGACGATTTGCGCTGCGCTCGAAAAAGCCGGGTTGGCTGGCGTCAGCATGGATGATTCGCTCGCCGCGCAACGCGAGCTCGAACAACAACATTTCGATTTGATTTTTCTCGACGTAGAAATGCCGGGATTGAGCGGCTTTGAGCTCTGCAAAAAAATTCGCGAGATGCCAATCAATCGCACCACGCCGGTCGTCTTCGTCACCGCGCACGCGGATTTCGGCAGCCGCGCGCAGTCGGCCTTGAGCGGCGGCAATGATTTCATCACCAAGCCATTTCTCTCCGGCGAACTGGTGGTGAAAGCCCTGGCCTGTCTCTTCAAGGAAAGGCCGCGCGCGACGATCGGCTTTTCCGTCGCGCCCGCGCCAACCGTCGAGGAAGTAGAGCTCGCCGGCTCCTCAGGGAACTGAAGAGAGCTTCAATTTTTCCAGGCCGTTCGTTTCCAGTTCGCGGTTCAGCACCGGAATTTCCTGCGCGGTGAAAGTTTGCCAGCGCTGCACGATCGCGGGCGCGGAAGAGATGATATCCTTGATCGCCGCCTTTGCCTGCGAAGTGGGCGCGGCATCGACGTCGTGCACGATGCTGAAGAGCCGCTGCGTTTTTTCGAGCGCGTCAAAAGTAAGCGGGGCGCCGGGTCGGCGATTGGGTGGCGCGAATTCCGTTAACTTCTTTTCGAAAGCGGCCAGATTTTCTTTTACCGGATTTTCGCTCGCATGTTCCTTTGCGTCCGCGAGCGATTCCACCAGCGCTTCGAATTCTTTTCCGATTGGTTCGAGTTTCGCGCGCAAGTCATACAACTGGTTGGAGAGATCGAATTGTTCCCCCAAGTCGGCCGCCGAAGCTTTTATCCGCGGATCCATTTTGACGACGAGCGGCTGAGTGTATTTCCTGTCCTCCACCGTCAGGACTAACGAGTAGTTGCCGGGCAGCGCCCAGGGCGCGGTCGCGGAGGCGGGAGTATTTCGAATCACCGCGGTCATCGGATATTCCGCTTCTATCTCTGGCAGCGGTGTGTAGTGCAGGTCCCAAAGAAAACGATGCAGCCCCGCCGCGGCCGGAAGGGGCTGATTCGGACGGACCCAGTACGCTGGGACTCTTAATTTCTTTGGATCAGGTTCGGGCAAGATGTCAGTGTTCGTGAATCGCCGCACCAAATTGCCCTTCGCGTCCTTGATCTCGAGCGTGATCGCTGAGTCCTTCGCCAGAAAAAAATCGATCATCGCGCCATCAGGCGGATTTTCCCCGACGGGCTCGTCCGGCGGCAGAGGCGTATCGGGATTCATATTCCAGCGCACGCGCATGGCGATCTGCGGTTTGAAGAGAATGGCCTCACCACTCGTTAGGCCGATTTGGCGGAGCGGCGCGATGTTGTCGAGAATCCAAAAGCCGCGCCCATGTGTGGCGACAGCAAGATCGTCATCCTTGATAATGAGATCGCGCACGGAGGTCGCAGGCATGTTCAGGCGGAGTGATTGCCAATGCTCGCCATCGTCTAACGAGTAGTAGACCGCGCGCTCCGTGCCGGCGAAGAGAAGTCCTTTTCGCTGCGTATCCTCGCGCACGACATTCACCGTTTGTCCGTCAGGAATTCCACGCACAGTTTCCTGCCAGGTTTTTCCCCCGTCATGCGTGCGATAAATGTGCGGCCGTACATCGTCGAGACGAAGGGTGTTGACTGCGGCATAGGCGGTCTGGGCGTCGAAGTGGCCGGCGTCGATCAGCGAGATTTTTTGCCAGGCTGTGATTGCTGGCGGTGTAACGTCCAGCCAGTGCTTGCCGCTATCACTCGTTAGGCTAATCACGCCGTCGTCAGTGCCGGCCCAAATACGATTCCCGTCCACAGGCGAAGGCGCGACGGTGTAAATGACACCGCGCGCCTTCACTTCCGCGCCCGGTTCGTTCCGATATTTTCCGATGCTCACCGGCAATTCGTAGGTCTTGCGCGCAAGATCGGAACTGATCTGTTCCCACGAGCGGCCGCCGTCGCGCGTTTTCCACAAAGTGTTAGCGGCGAAAAGGAGCAGGTGCGGATCGATCGGCGAAAAAACTACCGGCTGGGTCCGCACCATCCGAAAATCGGGCGAGCGTAACGGTTCGGGAAGAATGGATTGCGCTTGCCCGGTGCGCCGATCGTAGCGCGAAAGTTTTCCGCCGTAGATAATTTCAGGATCGAGTGGATCGGCCACGACGTAGCCGTATTCCTCCGCCGCGACCGGATGCCAATCGCGAAAGGTGATCGCGCCATCTGCGCCGCGGCTAGCAATTCCAACCGAGCCGCTTTCCTGTTGTCCGCTATAAAGGCGATAGGGGAAAGCATTGTCCGCGCTAACGTGATAGAGCTGCGCGGTCGATTGGTTATACCACGAGCTCCAAGCCTTGCCGCCGTTGACGGTTATGATCGTGCCTTGATCGCTCGCAAGCGCGATGGTGTTGGATTCGTTGGGATTGACCCAAACGTTTTGGTAATCGTCGCCACCTGGCGCGCCACGCCAGCCTTCCCAGGTTTTGCCGCCGTCGCTTGATCTCCAACAGACGACGCTGGCCGAATAAATGACGTTGGGGTCTTTCGGATCAATGCGCACGACAGGCAAATCGCCGCCGCCGATTCCGCTCGCCGGACGTTTGTCATCGGTCGCGATCATCCAGGTCTCGCCGCTGTTATCCGAGCGAAAAAGTTTCGAGCCAGTTTTGGTGCGAACCGCCGCGAACAAAATTTTCGGCGAGCTCGGCGCAATCGCGAGGTTGGCCTGGACGATTTCGTTCGGCAAACCACTCGTTAGGCGGGTCCAATTTTTTCCGCCGTCGATCGATTTGAAAATGCCGCCGTTCCCGCCGCTCCAGGCGCTGTTTTCCCATGGACCTTCGCGACCCTCCCAAAGCGAAGCGTAAACGATTTCTGGATTCGACGCAGTGGTGGCCGCGGCCGGTAAGCGCAGCATAAAACTTTTAAAAAAAGCGCCTGAGCGGAAGCCAGGCGCTTTTTTTATTGCTAGGCCGGCGCGGGGCAGTCCCTAAACTTTTTCTCTCGAAGGAGAACGCAACTGCGTTGCGACGTGCGATATGTTTACAGTCCGACAACAACAGCAGTTAACCCAAATCCAAATTATGGCCGATCAAGAAGACAACCAAACCACCGCATCCTCGCAACCTTCAGAGAATATCGAGATTCCGCCTATCTCGAAACAAGCTGCCGGAGCCGCTACTGGCGCGGTTATTGGCAGCGTGGCGGGTCCTGTCGGTGCCGTCGTTGGCGGCGTTATCGGAGCGATTGCGGGGAGAGCTGCAGCGAGCCGGAAGCCAGTCGTTCCTCAGGTAAAAAAGGCGGTCAGCAAGGTTGCTTCGACTGCCAAGAGCGTGAAGGCCGCCCCGTCAAAAACGTCGAGCCGCAAGAAGTCCACCAAGGCCGGATCGCGTTCTAAAGTTTCGGCTGCGAAAAAATCGACGGGTGGCAGCCGTGGAAAATCGTCTGGCAAGAAGTCTGGCGCGACGAAGGCCAAAAGTGCCCCACGCGGGAAAGTCAGCGGTCGTAAGTCGAGTGGTGCAAAAGCCTCTGGGAAAAAGGCTAGCGGCAAAAAATCGCCCAGCACCAAGACAAAGAAATCGAGCAAGCCCGCTGCGAAAAAATCGTCGGGCCGCGCGCGTTCACGGCGACGTTGAATCGCGGCATTCTGACAATCGACAGTTGCGTGTAATTGCGTCAGCCTCTTG
>JBBRYT010000022.1:0-15381 GCA_038237435.1 Chthoniobacterales bacterium | reverse complement strand
TACTTTGATCGCGATTCTACCGAGCCTCCTCAGTCAGGGTTTAAACGTCCCGCAAATCACGGCGCAATTTTTCGGTGGCACCAGTTTGCTCATCATCGTCGGCGTAATTCTCGACACCATGCGCCAGGTGGAAACGCATTTGATTCAACGGCACTACGACGGCTTCCTGCGCAAGGGTCGCATTCGCGGCGCGCGTGTCGATCGCGCTTCCTATGCGCGCGGCGGCGCGGCGGGCGAGGGGACCCTGATGTGGCTTTACGTCGGCATTGCGGTCCTGGTGATTGTCGGCGTGGCGGCATTTATCTACAGTCGTTAAGTGAAGAGGCGACTCGTCTTGTTAGGCGCGCCGGGTTCCGGAAAAGGAACCCAGGCGGAAATGATTACGCGCCATTTCGGAATTCCGGTGACGTCGCCGGGCGCGATTTTACGCCGCGAGATGGAACTTGGGACGTTGCTCGGACTCGAAGTGGCCGAGACGACCAAGCACGGTGAGCTTGTTCCGGACAAGATCATCATCGAGCTGATTGAAGACTATGTGCGCCTGCATGGCGCGCAGGGTTTTGTCTTCGACGGTTTTCCGCGAACGATTCCCCAGGCAGAAGCGCTGGAGAAAATTTTGCAACGGCATCACACGCCGCTCGATCTTGCCATCTGGCTCGATGTCTCGGCTGAGACAATCACGGACCGCATCTCACATCGGTTGCAATGCCAATCGTGCGGCTTCACCACGGCGGAAAGCGCCGCGAGTTTTTCGGAACGAGCGATTTGTCCGTATTGCGACGGACCACTCGTTAGGCGAACGGACGACGACAGCGCCGTCTTGCAGAAGCGACTATCGGAATTCAATACTAAGACCGAACCGCTGGCGAATTATTACGAGAAGCAGAGCATGCTGCAAAAAATCGATGGCAATCGCGATCGTGAGACGGTTTTCGAGGACATCTCGGGTTTGATCGGCGCGAAAACATGATTCCGATCAAGAGCGGGAAGGAAATCGAACGCATGCGGCAAGCTTGCCGAACCGCGAGCGATGTCCTCGAGCGCGTTTCAGAACTCGTTAGGCCGGGAATTACGACCAAGGAGGTCGATCAAGCCGCGGCAGATTTCATGAGTGACGCCGGTGTGCAAAGCGCGTTTCTCGGTTACCGACTGGGGCACCGTGTTTTCCCGGGGAACATCTGTATTTCGCTCAACGATGAAATCGTGCACGGGATTGGCAGTCAGCGTCGCGTTCAGTACGGCGACATCGTGAAGCTCGACATCGGGGTGATCGAAGATGGTTGGGTGGGCGACACCGCCTACACCGTTTCCGTTGGAATGGTCGATGAGCGAACCGAAAGACTTTTGCGCGTCACGGAAAGCGCGCTGCGCCGCGCAATTCCTTTTGCGCGAGAAGGTGTGCGACTCGGCGATCTTTGCGCGGAAATCGAAGATGAGGCGGTGAAGAGCGGATTTTCCGTCGTGCGCGAATTCGTCGGCCACGGTGTGGGCCGTAAATTGCACGAAGAGCCGCAAGTACCGAACTACGGTAAACGCGGCAGCGGTCCGCGTTTGAAATCTGGTATGACCCTCGCGATTGAGCCAATGATTAACGCCGGCACGGCGTCGGTGCGTTTACTCGACGACGGCTGGACTGTTTGCACCGCCGACGGAATGCCATCGGCGCATTTTGAGCACACGGTCTTGATCACAAAGGGTGAGCCGGAAATCCTGACCGCGCGCGGCGCAGCGCAGCTGAAATGAGTGATTTTCCCATGGTGATTCCGCGGTTGCGGGGCGGGAAAGTTCTGCTAACAGTTTCACCCTGCGATTTGTCGAAGGCGAACGACGTTTCGCCGTTAGCAACACTGCGGAGCTAAGCTCCGCCTTTTCGTCTCGTGATTTATGAAAGTGCGACCTTCAGTAAAAAGACTTTGTGTAGCGTGCAAGATCGTGAAACGGAAAAACGTTGTCCGCGTGATCTGCACGAACCCGCGCCATAAGCAGCGCCAGGGCTAGGACCTTATGCCTCGATTACTTGGAGTAGAAATTCCCTCAGAGAAACGCATCGAAGCGTCGCTCACTTACATTTACGGCATCGGGCCGACGACGGCGAAACGCATCCTGGATCAAACGAACATCGATCCGAATTTGCGTGCGAATAAGCTGACGCCGCAGCAGTTGAACGACATCATTCACGCAATCACTGGGAACAAGATCGCGATTGAAGGCGATCTCCGGCGCGAGTTGCAGGGCAATCTGAAACGTCTCCAGGCGATCAACTGCTATCGCGGCATTCGGCACCGGCGCGGTTTGCCGGTGCGCGGCCAACGGACTTCGACCAACGCGCGCACACGCAAAGGTCCGCGCAAGACGGTCGGCGTGATTCGAAACAAGGACGCGAAGGCCGGCAAGGTCTAACGAGTAATTAGGATTTAGAAATGGCAGACTCAGACGCGAAGAAACCAGCGAAGAAAACGAAAGCCCCCAAGCTTGAAGCAACTGTTGCGACAGAAACTCCGGCTGAAACTCCGAAGCCAGAAGCTGCGGCGCCGGTAGAGACAGCAGCGGCTCCTGCTGCGAGTGAGCCAGTTGTTGCCAGCGCCGAAGCTACTCCAGCTGCCCCGAAGGCGAAGAAAGCTCCGAAAGCTAAAAAAGAAGAAACACCTGCTCCGGAACCTCCAAAGGAAAATCTCTCCCTCGATCCGAACCAGGTCGAGCCGGTCAAAATTATCAAGGCCAAGGGGAGTAAGAACATTCACTCCGGCATCGCGCACGTTCTTTCGACCTTCAACAACACCATCGTCACGATTACTGACATGACCGGCAACGTCATCGGTTGGTCGAGCGCAGGAAAAGTTGGCTTCAAAGGTTCGCGCAAAAGCACCGCGTATGCGGCGCAAATGGTGGCGCAGGACGCCTCGCGCCAAGCAATGGGTCATGGTCTGAAGGAAGTCGAAGTACTCGTTAGGGGACCCGGCGCTGGTCGTGAATCGGCGGTGCGTGCTTTGCAGGCGATCGGTCTCGATCTCACGGTCATCCGCGACGTGACTCCGGTGCCGCACAACGGTTGCCGTCCACCAAAACAGCGCCGCGTTTGATTTTTTAACCAAAACTAATTTCTCATGGGCAGATATACCGGACCGAAAACCAAAGTAGCGCGGCGCTATGGCGTGCCTCTCTTTGGACCATCGAAATCTCTCGAGCGGAAAAATTATCCGCCAGGAATGCACGGACCGAAGGGTTCGCGCCGCAAGCAGTCCGATTACGCGGTTGCCTTGGGCGAGAAGCAGAAGCTTCGTTACCAATACGGCCTACTCGAAAAACAATTCCGCCGTATTTTCCAAACGGCTTTGCAAAAGCGTGGTGTGACCGGTGAGACGCTGCTTCAGCTTCTCGAAACGCGCCTCGATAACGTCGTCTTTCGCCTCGGGCTTGCGAATACCCGCAGCGCCGCGCGCCAGTTGGTTTCGCATGGGCACGTGCAGGTCAACGGCCGCAACGTCAACATCGCTTCCTACAATGTGAAGGCGGGTGACGAAGTGAAGATCAAGGACAAGCCGAAATCGCGTCAGCTCGCGTTGCGTAATCTCGAGTTGACTCAGATTGCGCCGGTGCCGGAATGGCTGGTGGCGGACCGCGACGCTTTGAGCGGCAAAGTTTCGCGCATCCCTGCGCGGGACGAGATGCAACCGATGGTTAACGAACAGCTGATCGTCGAGTTGTATTCTCGCTAGTTTCTAAGAGTTCCAGCGCCTTGCTGTAACTGCGACGCTGCAGGAAATGCCGCAGCTGCGGATCGATCTCGGTCGGTAGTTGTCGTTCGATCTCCTCGATTCGTTCCGAGATTTTCTGCAGCTTTTGCATATGACTGGCGGCATCACGTCGACTCTCTTCGTCGCCGATGATTTCAAGTCGTTCGCGCAGTGCGTGAACTAATTCCGTTAAAGTCGCGGGCACGCGAAAAACTGGAACGCCTGTTGCTCTAGAGCAAGAGCGATTATGTCCAAGACCGAACCGAAACGCGTACTGATTGTGGACGATGACGTCGGTTTGATGCGGGTGACGCGCGAAGCGCTTACTTCGCTCCTGCGTTGCGAAGTCGATAGTTCGCCCCAGCCTGAATATGGATTCGAGCTCGCGCTGAAGAAGTCCTACGATTTATTTATCTTCGATTTTGCGATGCCGATGATCGATGGCGCGATGCTGTTTTCGCTCATCGGCAAAGTTTACGAAAATTCCAAACCGATATGGCGTCGTCCACCGCTGCTCTTGGTTTCCGGCTGCGCGGAGGAGAAAGGGGCGCAGGAACTTTTACGCGAAAGCGGCGTGCACGGCCTGCTCACAAAACCATTCGCGATCAATCGTCTTCTGCAGCGTGTTAAAGAGTGCGTGCCGGGAATCGAGCCAACCGCCTCGAACAAATCCTACGCCGGGCCCGCAGCCGCTTCCGCTTTGCGCTGATCTGCTTCCTCGAGCAACTGCTGCCGGGCTTCCAGCCAGTCGTTCGCTGGGTCGCCTTTCAACGACATTTGCGTGCGACGTTCCGCAATGAAATAGGCTCGCAGGCGAATCTCGTCGTCGGACGGTTCGTAGCCTTTGCTTTTTTTAGGCGCAGCTTTGCGCGAACGAGTTTTCTTTGCCGCGCCTTTCGAGCCTGCTTTCTTTGCCGCCGTTTTAGTCGACGCTTTTGCGCGTTTCTTTGCCGGCAATGGAGTTTCCGCCGCCTCCGAATCGGTCGAGCCGTTGCTGTTTTGATCCTTGGAATTTTTTGCCACGATATTTTCCTGACTGATTAGGAACCGATCACTTTCCCGCGCGCGCTTTGCAAGCGGATTCTCGCAAACCGGTTGCGTTGGGCGCAATTCTTCGCCTACGGTGCGCGCGTGCGGCACTTTCTCTTTCGTTGGCTCGTGACCACGGTTGCGGTCATGGTTACTTCGAAATTCCTCCGTGGAATTCGGGTGGACGACAGCGGCAGTCTCGTGGCGGCGGCCTTGCTGCTCGGAATTTTGAACGCCTTCGTACGGCCTGTGCTTCTAATCCTGAGTACTCCGCTCATTTTGCTCTCGTTAGGCTTTTTTATTTTAATCGTGAACGCGCTGTTGCTTTACTGGGTCCCGACCTTCGTCGGCGGTTTTCACGTCGATTCTTTCGGCACAGCGTTTTGGGGGGCGATTATCATCGGAATAATCAGCTGGATATTGAGTGCCTTCTTTAGAGGCAGCGACGGACGGGTGCACATTCTGACGCATCACACTTCGATAAAGCGCGTGCAGGGTCGTGTGATCAAATGACCTACTGCCTCGGCATGCTGAGCCGCGGCGGTGCGGTTTTTCTCTCCGATTCGCGCACGAGTGCCGGGATGGACAACATCACTATGCGCAGCAAAATGCGCATTTTTGAGAAGCCCGGCGAACGCGTCATCTGCATTCTGAGTTCAGGAAATCTTTCGCTCACACAGGCAACGCTGGCGATGATCGATGAAGATTTGATGCTGGGCGACGGCGATCCGCGGAAGAAGACGATTAACAATCGACAGACGCTTTACGAGACGGTCCGTTATGTCGGCTCAAAAGTGCGCGCAGTGGAAAAACGCGATCGCGCGGCGCTGGAAGCGGACGGATTCTCTTTTAACATCAACTTGATCGTGGGCGGTCAAATCGCCGGCATGGCGCCAGAAGTTCACCTGATTTACCCGCAAGGAAATAGCATCCATGCGACGCGCGAATCGCCCTTCCTGCAGATTGGCGAGACGAAGTATGGTAAGCCGATTCTCGATCGCGGATTCAATTTCGAAACGCCGTTACGCGAGGCGGTGAAGTTCGGCTTGATCTCCCTCGATGCGACCATGAAGAGCAACGTTTCGGTGGGCCCACCGATCGATATTCTTTGTTACGAAACCGACGCGCTCCAGGCGAATCAGCGCGGCCATCTGGAGAAGGACGATCCGTATCTCGAAGACATCAGTCGTCGCTGGCAGGACGGCATCATCAAGCTGGTGAACGACCTGCCGCCGGCTGAATTCGGCAAGCCGGTGCTCGGTTTCGCGAGCGCGGCATAATCGCTGCGGTTTGACAATCCCGCGGCGTGGCCGCGCAGGTAAAAGGACAGGCTCCGGCCTTTTTTTCGCGCTGGTCTGCTTCCTGCTTTTAACGCTCCCGCAGTCTTAATCCTTCATGCTTATGCCCACTAGCCTAAAACAATTTCTCGGCGGAGCGGCCGCGTTGCTTTGCGCGATGACGTTTTCCTACGCGCAGACCACTCCAGCGCCCAGCCCAGCGGCAAAACCCGCCGCGCCCCCGACTGCAACGAATCTCGGTGACAATTCTTCAATGATGTTAGTGCAGGCTTCTTCCGGCCCTGCTGCTCCGGCCGCGACGCCGGCTACCGCCGCCGCTACAACCACTGCTCCAGCCGATGCCACCGCCGCCGATCCGAATGCCGTTGGTGTTCGCGAGTTTCAAGGAGACGACGTTGGCCAGGTGCTGCGTCTGCTCGCCCGCCAGGCGAAAATCAACATGGTGGTCAGCGATCAGATTCCGCCGGCGACAACAGTAACGATGCGATTGGAAGATGTGACCGCGCTGCAAGCCATCGCCATCATCGTGAAGGCCAAAGGGCTTTTCATGGATAAAATTGAGAACGTCTACTACATCAAGACCGCCACCGAACGTACGGCCGAGCCGACAGAGAGCGACAGCTATCAGTTCAGCTATTCGCGCGCGAAAGACACCGCTCCTTTGATTGCCGCGCAACTCGCGAGCAAAGACGCACCGCAAGTCGATGAGCGCACGAATACGATGTTCTATCGCGAGACGCGCAGCAACATCGACAACATCCGCAAACTTCTTGTTCAGATCGACAAACCCACCAAGCAGGTCATGATCGAAGCTCGCTTGGTGGAAGTGACCGCGAATCCGCGGCAATCCTACGGAATTAACTGGGCCGGTGTTGTCGGCAGTTCAACCAACGCACAAACCCTCCGGCTTGTCGGCAGCAATCCCGCGGGGGTGCCAACCCAAACCGTCAACGCCGATGGCTCCGTCACGACTGTTCCCGGCAAACCGGCTTCCTTTACGGTCGGCCAAGGTGGGACGGTGCAGGGCAATGATTTCTTCCGCAGTACCAGCAATGCTTTCACTGCGCTCGCCGGCCAGTTTGCCATTCTCTCCGTGCCGCAAATGTCAGCGACCCTGCGCTTCCTGAACGAAGATGCCGACGCGGAATTTCTCGCCAACCCGCGCGTGGTTACCGCGGATAATCAGCAGGCGAAAATCGAAATCATCCGCAATCAACCGGTGCCGCAGTTGAATTTCAACGAGCAAACGGCCACCGCGGTCTTCGGCGGGTTTCAGGATAAGAAATACGGCAACACCCTGGTCGTTAGGCCGTCGGTTAACAAAGACAACTTCGTCACCCTTTCAGTTAAACCGGAGATCAGCAACAAAGTCGGCGATGCCAATTTCATCTTCGCCGGTGCGCAGGTGGCGAGCCCGATCATCGACACGCGCACGCTCGATTCGAACGTTTTGATCAAGAGCGGTGACACGCTGGCCATCGGCGGTTTGATGCAGGACGAACAAACCAAGGCGCGCAGCAAGGTGCCCGTCTTGGGCGATATCCCGATCCTCGGCTATTTCTTCCAGGAAAAACTCAACGCGCGCACGAAACGCAATCTATTGGTTTTTGTCACGCCGACAATTCTTGATCCGCACTACGGCACCGGCCTCGAAGATCAGGTCAGTGGTTTACATCACAGCGGCGAAGAATTCGCCGATCCGAATGGCTGGCGAAATAACGCCAAAGGCGCGGTCCGCTTAGTTCCGACTTCCAACCGTCAGCTGGCCGCTGAGTATCCGAAACCAGGCACGCCGCCTCCGCCGGCGCAAGAAGAGGGCAAAGTCCGCTTCATGGCCGACGCCAAGGATCGCGACAACTAGAAATTTTCAGAGTGTGGGGTTGGGAGGAGGCGAGTTCTCGAGTGAGGCTCGCCTTCTCTGTTTTCGCCTAACGAGTGGTTAGGTTGTCAGATAAACACGCAGGCGTTCGCGCAATTCCGTCCGGGCGCGGAAAAGCAAACTCTTCACTGCCGGCACAGATTGGTCGAGAACGTCCGCGATCTGTTCGTAGCTCAGTTCTTCGTAGCGCCGCAGGACCACCGCCATTCGCTGCGTTTCGGGCAATTGCGCAATTGCTGCTTCAATCGCCTTTTGCAGCTCGGATTCTAAGAGCGATGCATCCGGCGTTTGTCCTCGATTATCCTTCAATTGCATCTCTTCGCCCTCCGCTTCGCTTTGCAGGGGCATGGTCATGTGTCGCTTGCGTCGACGCATTTCGTTGAAGACAAGATTGCGTGTGATCTTCAGCAGCCAGGTAGTGAATTTCGCTCGCGGCACGTAGCGCCGTGCGCTTTTCCACACCCGCACGAAGACCTGTTGCGCCACGTCTTCGACGTCGGAGTTGTCGCCTAGCATGCGAGCGACTGTTCCCATCACGAGTGATTGGTGTTTCTCCACCAGCCGCTCGAAGGCCTGGGTGTCGCCCGCTCCGATTAACGACATCAACTGCACGTCGTCCGCATCGCTTCCTAATCGACCCGCTGATGGATCTGGGCGGGACATCATAAGTCAGGCGAACCTAACGAATAAACCCATGCGCGCTGAATTCGTCGCGCGGCTCGTGCCGAAGGGTGCTTTTTGTTGCAAGGCCGGAAGAGCGTGTGCATCATAACGCGACGGATTTTTCCCGGCTCTTTGCCATGAACTTTTCTCTTATTCCAGACGAACTGCGCCCGATCGCGGACAAGGTAGCCGCAGGAACGCGCATCGGCGAAGAGGAAGCGTTGTCGCTTTACCGGACGCAGGATTTGAACGCGCTCGGCATCATGGCCAGCGCGGTCCGCGAGCGGAAAAACGGCAACTTCGCCACCTACATTCTCAATCGCTACATCAACTATTCGAACATCTGCATTCTCTCGTGCCAGTTCTGCGCCTTCGCCGCGAGAAAGCGCGATGCCCACGCTTTCGAGCAGACGGCGGATGAAATCCTCGCCGCGGTGCGCGATGCCCTGGCGCTCGGTATTACAGAAGTCCACATGGTCGGCGGGTTGCATCCGTCTTTGAAAAAGGATTGGTACTTGGATCTGCTGCAGCGCCTCCGCGCACTTGATCCCGACTTAATCATCAAAGCATTCACGGCGATCGAGATCAGGCATCTGGCCGAGCGTATTTTCAAACTGTCCATTCCGCAGACCTTGGAAATTTTGCGGGACGCTGGCCTGGGCGCATTGACCGGCGGCGGCGCGGAGATTTTTGACGCGGGCGTGCGCGACGAGATTTGTCGCGGCAAAGAAAGCGCAGAAGAATGGCTCGACGTTCACCGCATCTGGCATCAGATGGGCGGGCGCAGCACTTCTACGATGCTTTACGGCCACATCGAAACCGTCGAGCAGCGCATCGGTCACCTGCGAATGCTACGCGAATTACAGGATGAGACGCACGGCTTTACCGGTTTCGTTCCGTTCGCTTTTGAACCGCAGACGCCCGTGCTCGCGCACATCCCGCGCGCTTCTGCGATTGAACAACTACGCAATCTCGCAGTCAGCCGAATTTACCTGGATAACTTCGATCACCTGACCGCCTATTGGGTTTCGATGGGTCTGCCGCTCGCGCAATTATCGCTCAGCTACGGCGTGGACGATTTGCATGGCACGATCATGGAAGAGAAAATTTTCCATATGGCCGGCGCGAAGACGCCGCAGGAACAAACCGTCGCCACGCTTGAGAATGTCATTCGCGAAGCGGGCCGCGTTCCCATGCAGCGCGACAGTTACTATCGTCATCTCGGTCCCGGTCGGACGAAGCAGGAACGCGCTGCCGAAAGAAACGCGGAGCCCGAGTTGGCTTGCGCGTGATGGCGCCGCCGAGGATCGGCTGCGTCAAATACCTCAACGCCCGTGCTCTGATTCAAGGTTGGTCTGGACCGGTCGATTTCGACCATCCGGCCGCACTCTGCCGCAAACTCGCCGATGGAGAATTGGATGTCGCGCTCGTCTCCAGTTTCGAATATCTACGGAACCCGATCTACAGCCTCGTCGATGACGTCGCGATCGCGGCCGACGGTCCGGTCTACAGCGTATTCGTCGCCTCGAAAACTCCGGTGTCCGACGTAGAAGAAATAACGCTCGATCCAGCGTCGGGCACATCGGGTAATTTGCTGCGTTGTTTGTTAGCGGAGGGAAACTTGGGCCCGCGCCTGACAACATCGACGCCTAACGAGCAGAAAAAAACGGGCCGACTCTTGATTGGCGACCAGGCCATTCGCTTTCGAAAGCAACACAGTTGCGAGTATGAATTCTGGGATTTGGGCGCGGAATGGAAACGCCTAACGAATCTTCCGTTCGTCTTCGCGCTTTGGCTGATCAGACCGGAGGTGGCCGAGACGGACCGAATTGCCAATGCGCTTCGTCAGCAGCGCGACAGGAATCTTGTCGCGCTTGATCAAGTGATCGCTGGGGAAACGGACTTCTCGCCTGAATTTTGCGCGCAATATTTTCGCGTCTATCTACGCTTCGGCTTTGGCGCGCGCGAAAAGAAAGGTCTCCTGCTGTTTCGGACTCTATGCGAAAAACACGGCATTCTGCCACGAAACGAAAACCAGCTTCGTCTCGTTTGAACCAGAGCGACTCTACGTCATGCTAAACGATTGGCGGAACGTCTGGCGCTCGAATAAAATGCGCGGTGGAAAGACGTTGGTTGATTGCCGAACTGGCCCAGCGGCCTAACGATACCATTCCGTGGTCGGAATTGTGTGGGCTGCCGTGCATTGCCAATCTTCTGCAGCGGAAGAATTTTTCCTGTACCGATGAGGTGAAAGAGTTTTTGCAGCCGCGTTTGCGCTCCTTAAGTGATCCGTTTCCTCTGCCGAATATGCGGGTCGCGATTGAGCGCATCTTTCAAGCGATCGATCGCAACGAACGAATGGTTCTTTTTGGTGATTACGATGTCGACGGCGTCACCTCACTTGCGCTGCTCGATGAAATGTTGCGGGCATTCGGAGCCGCGCCCGAACTCTTCCTGCCGCTGCGAATAGAGGAAGGATACGGGCTCAGTCGCGAAAGTGTCGAGCGTTGTTGGCAGCACCATCAGCCGCAGCTCGTGATCGCCGTCGATTGCGGCACCTCATCAGTCGCTGAGATCGCGGAACTGAAATCGCGCGGCGCCGACGTGATCGTGCTCGACCATCACGAACCAAAAACGGCGACCCCCGATTGCGTCGCGATCGTCAATCCCAAAATTTCTGATGCGTGCGCGCCTCGTTATCTCTGCAGCGCCGGAGTGGTCTTCAAGGTCTGCCACGCCCTTTTGAAAATGCGTCCGATTGAGGGCTTCGATTTGAAATCGCAGCTCGACCTTGTCGCATTGGGCACCGTCGCCGACATCGTTCCGCTCGAAGGCGAAAATCGCATCCTGGTGCATCATGGCTTGCGGCAACTCCTGCGAACAAATCGAATTGGAATTCGCAAACTGATGGACGTCGCTGGAATCAAGAGCTCCATCTCGGCGGAAGATATTGGGTTTCGTCTTGGCCCGCGTTTGAATGCCGCTGGTCGCCTCACGACAGCTGAGAAAGCGTTGCGACTTTTGCGCACGAGCGACGAAATTGAAGCGGCGGAGTTAGCGGCTGAACTCGATCTGCAAAACCGCGAACGTCAGATGGTGGAGAAACAAATCTTCGCTGCTGCCGAAGGAAAGGTGGCCAAGGAGTTCGATCCTTCGCGCGATGCAGCGATTGTCCTCGGAGCGCGCGATTGGCATCCCGGTGTTTTAGGGATCGTCGCGTCGCGCATCGCGAGAAAGTATCATCGACCCACGATCATCATCGGTTTCGATGAGTCCGGGCTGGGCAAGGGGAGCGGGCGCAGCATCGAAGGGCTCTCCTTAGTCGAGGCCTTGCAACGCTGCGAAGGATGGCTGGAAAAATACGGCGGGCACGAAATGGCGGCGGGCTTGACGATCCGTGAAGAGAAGTTTGCTGGGTTCGTAAATGAATTGCGTCGCGTCGCGCGCGAGCTTCTATCAGATGAAGCACTGCAGCCGCGTTTGCATCTCGATCAGGAATTGGCGTTCAAGGATCTGAATCGCGATTTGTTGTTATGGCACGAAGTGCTGGAACCTTTCGGTAATGGCAATCCGCAACCGACGTTTTTTGCGCGGGGAGTGGAACCGACGGTTGCGCCTCGTGTTTTGAAGGACAAACACCTCGTCATGCGACTGCGTCAGCGAAATTATCATGCGCGCGCGATTTTTTTTGACGGTGCGAGTGGCGTGCTGCCCAAATCACCGTGGGATGTCGCGTTTCGTTTGCACACGGATGAATACAAGGGCGAACGACGCTTGCAGATCCATGTGGAAGCAGTGCGCGCCGCCGAGTCAGTTTCATGATTGAAGTCAGCGCGAAACTGGAAGAGTGCGATTGGGTTCCGCGCCCGCGCCTGACGCCCCTGCGGCGCCTAGGGATTGAAACGATCGAGGACTTGTTAGGCCATTTCCCACGTCGGCATGAAGACCGCACACAATTTCCCGGTTTTCCGCGCGAGGAAAGCGACAAGCCCATCTGCATTTGCGGCGAGGTGACGAAGACTTCGCTGCGCCGTTTCGGTGGGTGGAAGAAAATTTTTGAAGCGGTCTTGCAGGAACCGAATGCCGGCGCGCTCAGTCAGCCAATCACATTGCGATGGTTCAACCTGCATTACGTGCAGAAGATGATTGCCACCGGGCAGCGTCTCGTAGTTTTTGGCAAACCCCGCTTACGCGGACAGCGTCTTTGCATGGAGCATCCGGAGTTCGAAGTAATCGAGGAGGACGAAGAGCTGTCGATCCATTTTCGTCGTATTACGCCGATCTATCCGGCGACGGAAGGAATTTCGCAGAGGGTTTTTCGCGGGCTGACCTATCACGCTTTGGAGAGTCTTTCCGACGATGATGTTGAGACCCTCCTTCCGCGAAATCATGCGACGGGCGAGCGGCGAGTCGCATTGCAGCAGATCCATTTTCCCGAAAGTTGGCAGGCGCGTGATGCCGCGCGGCATCATTTGGTTTTCTCCGAATTCTTCGCCATGCAGATGACAATCGCCGCGCGACGCGCACAAGCCACCGGGCGGCCCGGTCAGTCGCACGCCGGAAGCGGTAAGTTGCTCGAGAAGTTTCTGCTCTCGCTGCCCTTTGGTCTAACCAGTGCTCAAAAACGCGTCCTGGAAGAGATCCGCCGCGATCTCGCATCGAAGCAGCCTATGAGTCGCTTGTTGCAGGGCGATGTTGGCTCAGGCAAAACCGTCGTTGCGATCGCCGCCATACTGCTTGCGGTAGAGTCCGGTTTTCAGTCGGCACTCATGGCCCCGACACAAATTCTGGCCGAGCAACATTACACTGTTCTGGGTCGCTGGCTCGAGCAGTTCGGAGTGCGCCTGGCCTTACGAACAGGAGCGCGAAAAGAAGATAACGCGCCGCTACCGTTGTTTGCGCAGAATTCTGATTCTCCACACATCGTCATCGGAACGCACGCACTCCTTTATGAGGGCGTGTCATTCGAGAACCTCGGTCTCGTCGTCATCGATGAGCAGCACAAGTTCGGCGTTTCTCAGCGCGCGCGCCTAACGAGTCGCGAACCAGCGCCGGATGTGCTCGTCATGACGGCAACGCCGATTCCGCGCACGCTGACCATGACGGTTTACGGCGATCTCGATGTTTCCATCATCGACGAAATGCCGGCGAATCGCGGGAAGATTATCACGGCGGCGCGCGATGATTCAAAACTCGGTGAAGTTCTGACCTTTATGCGGACGCAGCTCGAGGCCGGACGGCAGGCTTACATCATCTATCCGTTGATCGAGGAGAGCGACAAACTGGAGGTGAAAGCGGCCGCGGTGGAATTCGAACTGTGGCGGGAACGCCTGCGGCCATTTCGTTGCGAGTTATTGCACGGACGGATTCCCGCGCCGGAAAAACAAGCAATCATGGAACGTTTTCGTCGCGGGGAAACGAACGCCCTTATTAGCACGACGGTGATCGAAGTCGGCGTAGACGTTCCGAATGCCACGGTGATGTTGATCGAAAACGCGGAGCGCTTTGGTTTGGCGCAACTGCATCAACTGCGCGGCCGAATCGGGCGCGGCGAACACAAGTCGTATTGCATTCTAATGACATCCGATAAATCTCCCGAAGTGCAGACGAAACTCGGCGTCCTGGAAAGAACGACTGATGGTTTTGAAGTGGCAGAAGCAGATTGGGATCAGCGCGGTCCAGGGGATTTGCTCGGCACGGCGCAGAGTGGTTTGCCGGCCTTGCAGCTAGGCAATTTGAAAACCGATATGGAACTGATGTTGCGCGCACGCGCCGCCGCTAATGCGATTATCGAATGGGATCCGCGCTTGGAAGCGCCCGAGAATCAACGTTTCCGCAAGTTGGTTGTCGAAGAACAGGGACGAAGCTTTTCTAACGTTAGCTGATGAAAAATCTGATCAAATTCCTTTTGTTTGTAGGGCTGCTCAGTGCCGGCATTTCCGCCCTTTACGATTACCGGCTCAAGCACGGCGGCCTCAATCTGGTCGCGCGCGCCACCCCGGAAAAATACACCTTGGCATCGGCCCCGAACATAGATCCGAAGTCGATCCCGACGCTTGACGCTCTGAATCGCGAACGGCGCGCGCTCGTTTCCAGCATTGTGCCAGCGGTGGTTAGTATCAAGACGACCAAGCGCATGACGATGCGCCGGCAGAATGGGATGGATCCTTTTGAATTTTTCTTTCGGAATTCGCCGCCGTTTCGCAATCCGAATGATCAAGGCGCAGTTCAGAACTCGTTAGGCTCGGGCGTGATTGTTTCTAGTGAAGGCCACATCGTGACGAACAATCACGTGGTGGAAAACGTCGACGAAATCGAAGTGCAGTTGAGCGACGGGCGAACCAAACAGGCGCGTCTGATCGGAAGCGATGCGGTGGTCGATTTGGCGGTACTCAAAATTGACGAACCAAACGTGAAGCCGTTGAAGTTCGGCGATTCTGAGTCGGTCCAGGCAGGCGATTTCGTCTTAGCCGTGGGGAATCCGTTCGGCTTCGAAGAAACGGTTACCGACGGAATCATTAGTTCCAAAATTCGGCCAAATCGCGCCGATGGTTTCGGTGGTTTCCTGCAAACGAACGCGGCGATTAATCCAGGAAATAGCGGCGGGCCGCTCATCAATCTGCAAGGGGAGATTATTGGCATCAACACTGCGATCATTTCGCGCAGCGGAACATCGTCGGGCATCGGTTTCGCCATTCCGGCGAATACGGTGAAGAGCGCGCTCGAGTCGCTACTCACGCAAGGCCGAATCATTCGCGGTTATCTCGGAATTCTGATG
>JBBRYT010000021.1:0-19660 GCA_038237435.1 Chthoniobacterales bacterium | reverse complement strand
GCCTGTTCGAGGTTGGCCAGGGCGCCCTTGAAATCGTTGTAGCCATAATAAGTGACGTAGGATTGAGCGTAGTAAGTTTCGCCCGCGTCTGGCGCGAGGCGTTGCGCTTCGCGCAGAGCTGCTTCAGCGCGTGTGCGGAAGTCTATATTGTGGGCTTCTCTGGAGTGAAAAAGCTTAATATTAGCCTCCGTCAGCGCCCAGTAAGCTGCGACGAACTTCCGATCGCGCGCCACCGCCTGTTCCAACAATTGAACCGCCTTCGTGTTGTCCTCGATATATTTCTCGAGTTCAATGTCTGGTGTTTCCATCAAGGCACGCGCCCTGATGTAGCTCTCAAAGGCAGCAATATCCTGGGTAGGTCGGCTGGCTAGCTCCGTACTTTCACGCGGCGATAGCTTTGCTCCCAACTGGTTGCTGATTCGTTGCGCGATCTCGCTTTGGAAGGTAAGAACTTCGGCGAGCTTTCCGTCGTAAGTCTCCGCCCAAGCGTGCGCGTCGGTGCGCGCGTTGATTAACTCTACCGTGACGTGAATGTGGCTGGCTTCACGTTGTACGCTACCTTCTACAATATAGTTAACGCCCAGCTCTTCCGCGATCTGCTTCAGGTTACGCTCCGTTCCCGGCTTGTAGCGCATCACACTGGTGCGGCTGATCACCTTCAAATCGGCTAGCTTTGCCAGGTTAAGTAGCACCTCGCGGTGCACGCCGCCGGCAAAGACCTCATTGTCTTCGCCGGCGCTTACGTTCTCGAAAGGAAGCACCGCGACACTCTTCTCCCGCTGCGCCGCCGCTTCCGTGGCGGCGTGCTGGAGCGACGTGGTGTGTCGTTGCCAGGCCCATAGACCGAGCAAGACACCTATGAATAGGACGGCGGCGGTTACGAGACTGATCTGGATGCGCCGGTGCCTAACGAGGCGTTGCCGTCGCAGCTTTCGGGGTAAGGCAGAATTGCCGGTTTCCTCGTTATAGAGACTGGCCACGCGCACGCGCACCCCGTGCTTGACCTCCACTTCACCCAGATAGTGAAGCTGCGACTTCCACTCCGCATATTGCGCCAGGTCGTCCGCCGCGCGCGCGGAGAGCAAAATATGTCCGGCGTCTCCGCAATCCATCACGCGTTGCGCCATGTTGATGCCCGCGCCGGCGACGTTCGCCCGCTCATTCACATCCGGAACCTGATCGACCGGACCGCTGTGAATGCCCATGCGCAGTTCCAGTTTCGGATCGGCCCGATCTGCTTTGCTGAGCTCGATCGCGCAACGCACGGGTGCGTCCGGACTGGTGAAAAAAGCGAGCGCCATCCCATCGCCGGTCGGAAGGCGAATGAGCTTTCCGTTGGCCTCCGCCTCGCGCGCCTGCTCGCTCGCGCGCACCATTTCATTCAGTCGCCTGACGAGCGCTGTTTGTTCGTTCACCAGCCGCTTCGAGTAACCGACGATGTCGATAAACAGAACATGCGCGATCTCGAGCTGAGAATCGCTGTCACGCATCAGCGCAGGCCTAAACGTTTCGCGCCTGCTTGGCGAGGAGCGTCTAGAATCTCTTCGTCACGCTGGCGTAGATGAAGCGGCCGGTGGACGTCATTCGTGGAGCGGGCGTTGAGGCAAGATTAGATTCTGTCAAGATTTGTGCACTGACCCCAATTCCCAATTCTCCCGGCTTATAACGCATCACGCTTGTTCGACTAATGACTTTCAGATCGGCGAGTTTGGCCAGATTAAACAGGACCTCGCGATGCACGCCGCCGGCAAAGACCTCATTGCCTTCGCCCGCGCTGACGTTCTCGAAAGGAAGCACCGCGACACCCTTCTCCCGCTGCGCCGCTGCTTCTGTGGCGGCGTGCTGGAGTGACCTGTTGCGACGTTGCCAGACCCATAGACCGAGCAAGACACCTATGCATAGGATGGCGACGGTTGCGAGACTGATCTGGATGCGCCGCCGCCTAACGAGTCGTTGTCGTTGTAGTTTTCGTGGTAGCTGTGCGTTACCCGTCTCCGCGGTATGCAAGCTCGCTACCCGCACCCGCACGCCATGCTTCACTTCTACTTCGCCAAGGTAATGAAGCTGCGTCTTCCACTCCGCGTATTGCGCCAGGTCATCGGCCGCGCGCGCGGAAAGCAGGATGTGCCCCGCGTCCGCGCAATCCATGACGCGCTGCGCCATCTTCACTCCTGCACCGGCCAGGTTCGGCTTGTCATTAACATCGTCGACTAACTCCACCGGACCGCTATGAATACCCATGCGCAAAGGCAAAGAGTTCCTGCCACGCAAAGCCCGATCGATAGCTACTGCGCAACGCAACGGCGCGTCCGGGCTGGTAAAGAAGGCCAGCACCATCCCATCGCCGGTCGGCATTCTTAGGAGCTTACCTTCCGCTTCCGCCGCGCGAAACTGTCCGGTCTCGCGCACAATGCGGTTCAGCTCCTGTTGACGCTCGCGCTGCTCGCTGGCTAGTAGCTTTGAGTAACCAACGATATCGATGAAGAGGACATGCGCGATCTCCAGGCGAACATCCTCTGTCGTGTTAGCGGGCGCACTCATAGAGGTCATCTTAAAACCGTATCGCGCTGTAGCCACGGCGCTGCGTCGCCGTGAATTGGTTGCCCGACGCCCCGACACAGCGGGGCGGCTACAACGCTTTCGCGAGTGACGATCATTTATGAAATGGCGTCTAGAGTCCTAGCTGGCAAAGTAGGACGGACAGACCACGCAGGTAGCTCTTTTAATCCCGATCCCCGCTCCGTCGAAATGGGATCCTGACCACCTGCCCCCTTCTTCGGTCACATAGACCACGCCGCGTCTGGCATCGAGCGTCATCGAAGTCGCGGCAGCCAGACAGTCGGCCAGCACGGTCGGGGCAGAGGTAGGCGAATCAGAGCGCAAGAGTAGCCCTGGGCCACCTAGGAAAGGACCTTGCGAGGCGAATTGAAGAACTAAGTAGCTACCACGCCGACCTTCGTCGCTCGCGGTAATGTCGTCGGCACTTGTTAGTCCGGAGATGAGACGCGTGTCGGTCCCGCTCGCCGGATCGATCTGTTCCACGGTCGATGTGCCGAAGGCGGTGACCCGCGCCGCCGAATTGGCGCCGAACTCTGCCGAGGTGCAGCTTAACGCCGCCTTCGTTTATAAGCGGAGACAAAACTTTCGGCTACGCATCGAGGCGTTACGCCGTGCCGAAGCGCTCGATCCCGATAACACACGAGTCCGCAGCTTCCTGGTAGTGACTTATCGATGTGTGCGCGATTGGAGGAATGCGATTCAGGCGCGCGATCGGCTCACGATTCGTGCAAGCGGTGCGAACTTCTTTGCTTCACGATGGAGCCGAGCCCGCGACGAGTTCCGACTCAGCGGAAATATCGATGCGTTGAAAAAGGCGATCGCGGAGGAGGCAACCGCTGGAGAAGCCTCCGCGGCGCGGCTCGACTTCGAGCGATTTCAGACGGCGATGTTCGAAAGAGATTACGCCAACGCCGCGCACTATCTCTCGCAGATCGCGCCGGAGTCCTATGCGCAAGCTGAGTTCTTCGAGATCGCCTCGCATACCAAAGCATTTTACGAAGCGCTCCTCGCGATGGCGAGCGGCAGCGCTCCTTCACTGCAAGAACACGCCTTGCAAACCGCGGAGCGGGAAATCCTCTCGTCGAAGACGGCCACAAGCGAGCCGGATAGGTCGAAATCCCTCGCAGACCTGGCGCTGATTCACGCACTGCTCGGACGTAAAGAAGAAGCTATCCGCGAAGCAGAGAACGCAATCGAGGTGATGGAAGGTCCCCCGGGCAGTATTGAGAAAAACGCGATGAGCTCCGCGCTCGCGCTGGTTTATGCGCGCACGGGCGAAACAGAAAAGGCCGTCGCTCTTATCGAGCATCTCCTGAGCTCGCCTTGTGAGCTACAGGTCGGCGCGGTCTATAACATGACGCTGACAGATTTAAAGTGGCGCTGGCTCTGGGATCCGCTGCGCGGCCATCCGCGTTTTCAAAAGCTTCTCGCCGGCCCCGAACCGGCGACAACCTACTAGCAACCCCGCCGTTCCGGCAGCGTAGTGTCGCGAGGACGCTGCGGGTGCTACGTTCCGCGTCTCGTGAACGAAGGACCGCGTATTCCCAGTTCCACTTACCGATTGCAGTTCAATCGGCATTTCACCTTCGCGCAGGCGCGCGAGATCGTGCCGTATTTGCACTCGTTAGGCGTGAGCGATGTTTATGCGTCGCCCTATTTTCAGGCGCGCGCGGAAAGCACGCACGGTTACGACATTACCGATCACAATAAACTCAACGCCGCGATCGGTTCGCGCGAAGAATACGACGCCTTCGTCGCTGAGTTGCACGCGAACCAAATGGGACAGGTCCTCGACTTCGTTCCGAACCACATGGGCGTGGGCGAGGCGCTCAATCAATGGTGGATGGATGTGCTCGAGAACGGACCGAGCTCAACCTACGCGCCTTATTTCGACATCGATTGGACGCCGCTGAAATCCGATCTGCATGACAAGGTTTTGCTGCCGATTCTCGGCGATCAATACGGTCGCGTGCTAGAGCGCGGCGAACTGAAAGTGCGCTTCGACGCCGGCGCGTTTTTTCTCAATTACTACGAACACGAATGGCCGATCGCGCCTGGCACCTATCGTCACATTCTTGAGATAGCGTTGGAAAATCTCGCACCGTTTCGCGACGAAGATTTTTATCCCGAATTCCAAAGCATCATCACCGGCTTGGAAAATCTCCCGCGCCGCAACGAGACCGATCCCGAGCGTGTCGCCCTGCGTGCGCGAGAGAAAGAAATCGTCAAACGCCGGCTCGATCGCCGTTGCCAGAAAGCGCCTCAGGTTCGCGCTGCGATCGAGAAAGCGGTCGCACAAATTAACGGCACGGCGGGCGACTCGCGGAGCTTCGATCGCCTCGATCAACTGCTCAACGACCAAGCCTATCGTCTCGCTTTCTGGCGCGTGGCGGCGGAGGAAATTAATTACCGGCGCTTCTTCGACGTTAACGATCTCGCGGCCATTCGGATGGAATTACCGGAGGTGTTCGATGCCGCGCACCAACTGCTTCTTGAACTCGTTAGGCAAAAAGCCGTCACCGGTTTGCGTATCGATCACCCGGACGGCCTTTATCTGCCGAAGGAATATTTCGCGAAACTGCAAGGGCGATGCGCGGAAGCACTGAGCGTTTCGTTGCCGGAGGATGGCCGCGCGATTTATCTCGTGGTCGAAAAAATTCTCTCCGGCCAGGAGCGTCTGCCTAACGACTGGCCGGTACACGGCACTACCGGCTACGATTTTGCCCGCATCGTCAACAATCTGCTTTGCGATGCCAGCGCCGAACAGGCGCTCACGAAAACCTTCCGCCGTTTCGTCGGGCATTCGCTTCACTTCGGCCATCTTGTTTACGCGAAGAAACGTCTCGTCATGCGCATCGCGCTTTCGAATGACGTCAAAGTGCTCGGCAATTTGCTCGACCGTTTGTCGGAAAAAAATCGCTGGTTCCGCGACTTCACGCTCGACGCCATCAACCTCGCGGTGCGCGAAACGATCGCCTGCTTCCCGGTTTATCGCACTTATCTCACGGCCGAAGGAAAAGTGAGCGATGACGATCGCGCCGTGATCGAGCGCGCGGTCAATACGGCGAAGCGACGCAACCCGGCGATCGAAGAATCCGTCTTCAATTTCTTGCGCGATATCTTGCTCTTCCGTTTTCCGGAAAACCTCGACGACGAAACGCGAGCCGAGCATGTGAATTTCGTTTTAAAATTTCAGCAATGCACCGGCCCGGTCATGGCGAAGGGCCTCGAGGACACGACGTTTTATCTCTTTAACCGACTGGCCGCGCTCAACGAGGTCGGCGGTGAACCGCAGCGCTTCGGAATCAGCCCCCAGGATTTTCACGAGGAGGAGAAATACTACCACCAGCATTGGCCGGCCACGATGCTGACGACTTCGACGCACGACACGAAACGCAGCGAAGACGTGCGCGCGCGCATGGTCGCGATTTCGGAAATTCCGGACCTGTGGCGGAGCGCGATTCTGCGCTGGCGCATCGCGAATCGAAAATGGAAAACGAAGATCGACGAGACGGAAGCGCCGGATGCGAACGAGGAATATCTTCTCTATCAGACGCTGCTCGGCACGTGGCCGTATGGCGCGAACGAAGCGAGCACCGAATACGTTGAGCGCATCCAAGCTTACATGGCTAAGGCGCTGAAAGAAGCGAAGGTCAACACGAGCTGGATTCAGCCTAACGAGCAGTGGGACAATGCGGTCGCAAATTTCGTGGCTAAGATTTTGGAGCCGGGCGCGAAGAACAAATTCATTCCGTCGTTTCTTCCGCTCGCCGAACAAATCGCGCAGCTCGGCGCGATTTGTTCGCTGTCGCAAGTCATCTTGAAACTGACCTCGCCCGGCGTGCCGGATATTTATCAGGGAAATGAAATCTGGGATTTCAGCCTGGTCGATCCGGACAATCGTCGGCCGGTCGATTATCAGGAGCGGCGCAAAATGTTGGACTCGTTAGGCCAAATTTCGCCTAACGAGTTGTTATCGAGCTGGAGTGATGGTCGAATCAAGATGTTCATCACGCATCGTCTTTTGCATTTTCGGCGTGAGAACCCGCAACTGTTCCTGCATGGGAATTACGTCCCGCTTGCGGTCAGCGGCACGCATGCGGAGTCGGTTGTCGCCTTCGCGCGCGAACACGAAAACAAGTGGATCGTTGTCGTCGTTCCGCGTCTCTCTTCGCGTGTCGGTTTTCCGCCAATCGGCGAGCGCTGGCAAGATACGACGGTCGAATTGCCGCCCGCCGCCGGAAATCGCGGCGCGAAAAATCTCTTCACTGGAACAGACCTTCAACTGGAAGGAAGCGCGCTGAAACTGAGCGCGGCCATGGAGCAGCTGCCGTTCGCGGTTTACGGATGATTGTAGCCGCGCGCGAAGCGATCGAATAACGCGCCGAGCCAATCGAAAAAGCGGCCGACATTCTCGCCGATTTCCGCGCCGAAATTTCCGAAGGTGATATGCGGCGACGCGACGATCAGCATCACGCTAAGCAAAATCAGATTCATCAGGTAGATGAGCACGAGCGAAAAAAATGTGCCGTTATTTGTCAGATCGGTCTGGCTTTTCGGAATCATCCAAAGCGTGAAGGTAAAATGAAAGGTCCACGTGATTCCGATAATCGCGTAGAGCAATCGACCGAACGGCGTCATATCGGTGGCGAGACTAAGCAGACCGAAAGTGGCGAGCGCGAGAATGCTGTAGATGGGGAAAAAATAGGGAGCGAGCGAGATCCAGAAGTTGTTTTTGCTCGTGACCACATGTCCGCCCTCCCGGCGCACGCGAAATTGGCTGACGCTTCCGCCCATTAGCCAAACCCACACGGCGTGGGTCAACTCGTGGCCGAAGACATACATGAGCAGCGGCTTGGGCAGACCGAAAAACGCAATCAACCAAAGCACCGCGCCTAACGAGAAGAACCAGAATTCTTCAGCGGCCCAGAAACGTTGGGTGACGGTGGCGCGAGTGAAGACGGTGAAAAATGTCTGCGTCAAAATCGCGCAGAGCGGCAGGAGAAAAATCGCGATGACGAACTTCACCCAACGCGTCGGCACCATGAGCGCGGAATAATTCGGCGCCGATCGCCGCGTCGGGACGACAAATGGTGCGACTTTTACCGGACGTGACCCTCCTGAACGACCAGCCGGTCGTTTCTCCCCAGAGCGTTTCAGTCGCGGTTCAAAAGGCATGCGATTTAAACGGACCGCGCCGCGTTTCGGTTATGCCCGACCCATGTAGTTGCCGGTCCGAGTATCGATCTTGATCGTTTCACCCTCTTGAATAAAGAGCGGAACGTTGACTGTTTTACCAGTCTCGAGAATCGCAGGCTTGGTCACATTCGACGCGGTATCGCCGCGCAGACCTTCAGGAGCTTCGACAACTTTGAGCTGCACGGACGACGGCAATTCCACCTGAACTGGCCGCCCCTCCGTCGAAAGCACTTCGACCTTCAGATTTTCCACGAGGTATTCTTTGGCGTCACCGAGGAGATTATCATTCAGCGTGATCGTCTCGTAGGTCTCCGGATTCATGAAATGATATCCGCTGTTGTCCTTGTAGGAAAACTCCAGCGTGTCCCGGCTGACATCGACCAGCTCGACTTTATCGGTCGAACCAAAACGCACATCAGCGCTCTTGCCGGTATTGATGTAGCGAATGATCGCCTGCACAAACGCGCGCAGATTTCCGGGCGTGCGATGCTGCACATCGAGCACGATCGCGACGTTGCCGTTGTATTTTATCGCCTGTCCTTTGCGGAGATCGTTCGCTGCTGCCATGAGGATTTCGGTCGGTTGTAGTTGAAAGGGCGTGAGTCTTACAATCGAAAGATCGTCAGAGCAACTTGAGCTTGGTCAGGTCCTGCGAATCGATCAGGCCGACCGGCACGAGGTTTTCGTCCACCACCACGAGATCGTCGATCTTGTGCCGATCGAGCAGATTTAAAACTTCGATCGCGAGCTTGTCTTGTTGCACGGTCACGGGATTACCCGTCATCAAATCCGCGACGGCGCGTTCCCCGACGCGGCTGTCGTCTTGGAAATGACGGACGAAATCGCCGTGCGTGAAAATGCCGAGCAATTTCCCATCGCCGTCCGCCACGACCGCCGCTCCGGCGCGAACGTCGGTCATAGATTTCAAGGTGCTCTGCACGGTCGCATCCGGTTTCACGACCGCGATCGCTTCGCGAGGACGCATGATTTGATGTACGCGCATGAGCAAACTGCGCCCGATCATTCCCCCCGGGTGAAAGCGCGCAAAATCTTCCTTCTGAAACCCGCGCGCCTCCAGCAACACCATGGCGAGCGCGTCCCCGAGCGCGAGCATGACGGTCGTACTTGAAGTCGGCGCGAGATTTAACGGACAAGCTTCCTGCTCGATGTTTACATCGAGCAAGACATCGCAATTTTGCGCGAGCGTGGAACTCGCGTCGCCGCACATCGCGATTACTCGCACCTTGAATCGCGTCAGAGCGGGAATGATGCGCAGCAATTCTTCCGTCTCGCCGCTCGAACTCAAAGCGAGAATTACATCCCCGTCCGCGACCATTCCGAGATCGCCGTGCATCGCATTCAACGAGTCCAGCACCACGGCGGGCGAACCAGTGCTGGTCAAGGTCGCGGCGATTTTCGCTCCGACGTGTCCGGATTTCCCCACCCCGAGCACGACGACTTTTCCGCGGGCCTCGACTGCCTCTTTTATCAGCTCAACCGCGCGGGTGAAGCGTTCATCCAACCGCTCCCGCAACCGTTGCAGCTCGAAAATTTCCATCTCGAGCACGCGTTTGGCCTTTTCAAGATACTGCATGCGCACATAATCCTGCGCCGTAGCGTTTCAAGCAGCAAGAACTTGCGTGGGACTCTTAAGGGATAATTCATATGAAAAAAACACTGCTCGCCGCTCTCTTCCTCACCGTGGTCGGAATCGTCAGCGCCGGCGCGCAGACGCAGACTTACAGTGCGCCGCTTAATCGCCATTATCGCACGCCACGCCGTGCACCGGAGGTGAGTCGAGCACGCGCGGTCGGCGCTTTCCCGCGCACCGCCCGCAATCCCATTCAGCTGCTCAACCCGCGCGCGCCGCAAAGATATTATGGCCCGCCGCAGGAAACGGTCGTTTACGAGACCGAGAACTACGAGGCGAACCATCATCCGCGAATCAACAGCCTCATTCTTTTTGGATTAGTTTGGTAACGCAGCCCGCGAGAGCGGAAGTGAACGCAGATACTGAGCGGCCGGTCGTCGCGTCGTATTGCGCGACCTTTCTGAAACCGGAGATGCTCCACATCTATCGGCAGATCACTGCGCTGAAACGAGTGCGCCCGATCGTGATCGCGCAGAAGCGGGAAGAGGCTGAGCGCTTTTCTTTCGACGATGTCACGATCGTGGCAAAACCGGCGACGCATTTTCTGCGGCGCATTTGGTATAGGCAATTGCGCGACGTGCCGTGGCAAGTGTCCCGCGATGAGACGAACGAATTACTGCGCGTGCTGGAAATGAAAGGCGCGAAGTTGTTGCACGTGTATTTCGGTCACATTGCAGTGCATCTGCTTCCGCTCATGCAGGAATGGAACAGGCCGACGGTGGTCTCATTTCATGGGGCGGATGTGATGGTCGATCTGGGGAAACCAGCTTATCGCAACGCAACCATGCGAATGCTGGAAGCGGCGCGGCTGGTGTTGGTTCGATCTGATTCGCTCGGGCAAGCACTCGTTAGGCTAGGCACCGACAAAGAAAAAATCCGGATTCAACGCACGGGAGTTCCGCTGGCCGATTTTCCCTTCAAGGCACGGGTCTGGCCTATCGATGGCGCGTGGCAATTCTTGCAAGCCTCTCGGCTAATCGAAAAGAAGGGTCTGCAAACTAGTCTGCGCGCCTTTGCCACAGTCGTTAGGCAATATCCGCAGGTGCATTTCACTATCGCCGGTGAAGGTCCGCTTCTCGACGAGCTACGGCGCCTAACGAATGAATTACAGATTGCCGAGCACGTAACCTTCGCGGGCTTCCTTTCGCAGGCGAAATTGCGTGAGCTTTATTATCAAGCGCACATCTTTCTGCACCCGAGCGAAACCGGCGCCGATGGAAATCAGGAAGGGGTGCCGAATTCCATGCTCGAGGCCATGGCGACCGGCCTGCCGGTTTTCGCGACGAACCACGGTGGCATTCCCGAAGCCATCGAGAACGGCACGAGTGGATTTCTCACTGACGAAGGCGATGCCGACGGCCTGACCAAGGCCATTCTTGGGGCGAGCGGAAACCCGTCGCAACTTACTCAAATCGCACAATGCGGTGCGGCGGCGGTTGCGCAGAAATTCGAGCAGCAAGCGCAGATCGAAACACTCGAAGAATATTATTTCGAAGCGATGTCGCGGTAAAATTTCTCCAGCTGCTCCGCCACGGCGAAAAATCCTAACTTCGCTTTCGGCTCTTCTTCATCGATGTCGATTTCCGGTTTCTGCAGCAGCGCGATCGCGATCTCGATCAGCTCATTGATTGAGCGATGCGCGCCGCACGTTTCCGGGAAGGCCACGCGGTCGATTGCGCCATTGCCGCCGACGCACGGAACACGACAGAGCAAAGCATCGCCCGCCACCTGTCCGGGAACAAAACTGGTATCGAGTTGGAAAACAATTTTGTGCGCCGCGACTACGCGGAGATAACTCACGTAATCTGTTCCGCGTCTCAGCACCGCCAGTCGATCACTCGTTAGGCCAATTTCTTCCAAGAGTCGCTCGCCTTTTCGACCGTCGAAGTTATAGACGGTCACCTTCTCGCCGGTGGCATCGCTGATCTGCCGCGCCGCCATGAGCGCGACGAGATGATTGCGCGACGGCACGTCCCATTCGCGCGTGCCGACAAAAATTCCGCGTCTTTTCTCGTTAGGTTGAGCGAAATTCCAGCGCACATCGTGCAACGGATATGGCGTCGGAATGAATTCCGAGATGATCCGTCCACTGCAACTCGCCCGATAAAAATCGGCTGCTTCAGGCGTTGCCCCGATACAGGCATCGGCCTGCGACAACATGCGCTTGAAACGCGCTAGTCGACTGGCGTCGCGCATTTGCTCGGCAATTTGATGGAGGCCAGTTTCCTTCAAGGAAATCGCTACCGTCATGCCCGCTTTCTTGAGAAAATTCAGCGCCCGTTCCGAGTCCTTAAAATCGCCGCGCAGCAAAAGCAGCACAGGATCCTTGGCCAGGACCACGTGCTTTACGTCGCGGAAAAAACTCCCGCCGGTGCAGGCGGCATAAGCATGAAAATTAACCGGCGCATGCGCGTTCGGATCGACGGCCGCGCGCTCGATGAAATGTTGTTCCGGATCGCGCCCGCCCGGATTCAAAACGTTCAGACGAAACATGCGCAACGACTCGTTAGGCGCCGCCTCGCGGTGGTGTCGTCACTGGCTCGGCGCGCGGAATTCTTGTCGGCGCGACCGGTTCGGCGCGCAGCACTGGCTCAGCGCGTCGCACGGGTTCGTCCGTTGACTGCTCGTTAGGCTCTGTCACCGGTTTGGCACGTAGAACGGGCTCCTCTTCCACCGCTTCTCCCTTTGGCGCCGGAGTGACTGGAAGGGCAGCCTTCACTTCCGAGTCGGATTGCTCGCTTGGCTTGGGCGGCTTCACGGTAGATTTGATAGCGTTATAAGGATCGTTGTCCGCCAACAAAGTGGGACCTTTCACCGCGACCGCGTGCACTTGCGCAGTATCGACGGCAAGAGAGGCACGGGGGACACCCGCATCCGGCAAATCGTGCGCAATGCGCGTGCGCACATCGCCGTGCACGTCGCAAGGATCGGTCGGCATTTGTTCCTTGGTGGCCAGTTCGCGATAGACATCTTCCTTGGGACATTTTTCCGTCGCGAGGAATCCGGACTTCGCACAAATTTCCACCGTCTCGAGATTAACCGGCTTCGAAATTTCTTTCGGCGGATAACGCGTCAGCGACGCGTTCATGATGTCGACCCAGACCGGCAAGGCTATTTCCCGTCCGAAGGCGCCGCGAAAAATTTTCTGCGGTTTATCGAAACCCGCCCGCACCGCGCAGGTAATGGCGTTGTCGTAGCCGACAAAAAGCGCTTCGGTGAAATCGTAGGCCGTTCCGGTTTTTCCCGCGGCGGGGAATTCCTTCAGACCTAACGACTGGTGGGCGGCCGCGCCAGTGCCAGTGCGAAGAGCATCGACCAGGCAAGAGTGCACTTCGTAGGCGGCTTCCGCCTTCATGACTGGCGGGCGCGTTTTCTTTTGCTCGGATTGCCAGACGACTTTGCCGGTCTTCTCTTCGATCCGCTCTAATATATAAGGAGTGTTCGGCCGGGTGCCGTTGCCGGGGAAGCTGGTGTAAGCGAGAGCCAGCTCGGCCAGGGTAACTTCGCTGCTGCCGAGAAATGTCGCCGGAAAAGGGCGCAGCGCCGATTTGATTCCGCCCGCTTTGCACAGCTGCAAAACCGAATCGACACCGCTCTGCACACCGATGCGGACGGTCGCGCCGTTTTTCGATTTCGCGAGCGCCTGCCGCGCGGTCATCGGACCTTCGTAACGGTTATCGGCATTTTCCGGTCCCCATTCGCCGAGAATCCCGGTGGTGCCGCCGATCATGACGACACGATTATCCAGCGCTGAATCTTCCACGACCGTCCCGGGATAAAGTCCTTTCTCGAATGCCGCCGCGAAGACGAAAGGCGTGAAGGCCGTGCCCGCCGGTCGGCGCGCCTGTAGTGCTCGATCGAATTGATTGTGTTCGAAATCGCGGCCGCCGATGAGCGCGAGAATTCCTCCGGTCTCGTTATCCAGCGCAATGACCGCGCCCTGCAAGTATTCCGGCGCCGCATTTGGATTGATCGTGCCCGCTTTTTTCGCAACCCGAAAACGCGCCGCGTAGGCTTCGTAGGTTTCGTGATTATAACCGGGCGTTTGCTCAACGCGGTCGAGGTTCGCCTTCAAGGATTCCTCCGCCACTTTTTGCAGATCGGCGTCAATCGTCGCGCGAATGCGAAACCCTTCGTTCATGGCGCGGTCCCAACCGACGGCCGCGATGACCTGCTGGCGAATGTACTCGACGGCATAGGTCTGGCCCTGCGCACTTTGCTTGCTGCCGATAACGACTTCTTCCGCCTGCGCCGCCGCACATTTTTCCGCGTTGATAAAACCGAGATCGCGCATGCGTCCGAGCGCAACGTTGCGCGAGTCGCGCGCCGCTTCTTTGTCCGTCCACGGCGAAAGACGATTCGGACTCTTGATTAAACCCGCCAGCGTAGCGGATTCCGTCAGAGTCATCTCGCGCGCTGGCTTTCCGAAGTAACCGCGCGCGGCCGCTTCCGCACCGTAGAGTCCGCCGCCGAAATAAATGCGGTTCAGATACAACTCCATGATCTTTTGTTTCCCGAAACTTTCTTCGATGCGACGCGCCAGAAAAATTTCGACCAGCTTGCGACGAAAAGTGCGTTCCTTCAGTTGAAAGGTGTTTCGCGCCAGCTGTTGCGTAACGGTGCTGGCGCCTTGCTTGACGTGACCGGCAGTGAAATTTTTTAGCGACGCGCGCAGGATGCCGAAGAAATCGTAACCGCCGTGCTGATAGAACTTGTTGTCTTCCATCGAGACGACGGCGTTGATCAGATCGCGCGGCAATTGATCGTAGGGAACGGTCTCCCGATTTTCGACGTAGATCTGGCCGAAGATCTTGTCATTGCGGTCGACAATCACGCTGGCCGATTCCATTTGCTCGAGCTGCTTGAGATCGAAGGCCTCGGCCTGCCGGCTCATGTCGGCCGCGAGGATCGACCAATAAATCGCGACGCCCGTGATGATCGCGGCCGCAATCGTGATCGGCACATAAAAGATCGGCCGCGTATACCAGGGCGGTATGTAACGCTCGACCCAGCGCTGTCGTTGAGGGAAAGAAACTGGCATGCTGAGAAGGCTCCGTGGAACTTAGGTGGAAGTTTCACGAAATCCAACCATGCCCACCGGTAATCCAGAGCTCATCGCATTCATTCGGGAAAAGATACGCGCGTGCGGACCGGTCAGTTTCGCCTGGTTCATGGAACAAGCGCTCTATCATCCGATGCACGGCTATTACAGTTCGGGCCGGGCGCGGATCGGGCGCGCCGGCGATTATTTTAGCAACGTCAGTGTCGGTCCACTCTTCGGTCGGTTGATGGCTAGGCAGTTCGCCGAGATGTGGGAAAAGCTCGGGCGGCCTAACGAGTTCAAGATCGTTGAGCAAGGCGCGCATGAAGGTGATTTTGCGCGCGACGTAATGGAAGCGGTTCGCGATTCGCATCCGGGATTTTTCGAGCAACTTCGTTACGCTATCGTCGAACCAGTTCCCCTTTTGCAGTCACGCCAGACGGAAGCGCTCAGCAAATTTCGCGACAAAGTCGAATGGACGGAATCGCTCAAGGCAACGCCGCCATTCCGCGGCGTTCATTTTTCGAATGAGTTGATCGACGCCATGCCGGTTCATCTCTTGAAGTGGACGGGGAAAGAATGGCTGGAACGGCACGTCGCAGAGAAGGAAAATGTTTTCACCTTCGTAGAATTGCCGCTAAGTCGCGGCGACCTGCGCCAACGCACGCAGCTGATTCCGCTGCCTTTGCCCGACGGATACGAAACCGAAATCAACCTGCAAGCGCTTGAATGGATCGAAGCTCTATCGCAGAAGCTCGAAGCCGGTTTCGTCGTCGCGGTCGATTACGGACTATCGCGAGAGGAATTCTTCGCACCGCATCGCCATCGCGGCACTTTGCAATCCTACGCGAACCATCGCGTGCTCGCCTCTCCCCTGGAACAGATCGGCCAGGCCGACCTCACCGCCCATGTCGAATGGACTTCGTTATTGGAACGGGCCGAAGCTCGCGGCCTAACGAGTGCTGGATTTGCCGACCAACACCATTTCATCACCGGTTTGCTCGACGAATCATCCGCGGTCGACGCGAAAAGTAAGCGCGCCCTCCAGACTCTCATGCATCCCGAATTTCTCGGAATGAAGTTTCAGTATCTTGTCCTGGCGAAAAACGTCCAGCAAGCGGCCGCGCTTTCCGGTTTGCGTTTCGCCCGACTTCGACCGTGAACATCAATTATTGCTGGCGGCTCAACCTGGCTGATTGGTTCTTATTCAGTCCTTGGCTCACGGCTTCTCTCTCGTGACCTTCTTAACCAGAGCTTCGAAGCGCGCATCTCCGCGCAGCGGATATAACAACGGATCTACTTTTATCGGCGCGATGTTACTGCCATCGCGGTCTTCATAACTTTGCTCGAGCCATCGCATCGCTTCCTTCTTGTCGTTCAAGCTTAGATAAAGGACTGCGCGCGCGTAAGCGACCACCTCGTGCTCTTTGCTTATCTTATCCAGCTCGAGCAAGGCTTGTCGTGCCGCATTCTTATCACCGGCCAGAGTCTTGGCAGCAGCGCTCTGCGCCAGGATAACTGGATCATCACTATTTTGCTTCGCCTTCTCATATTCTGCTAGAGCGCCGCGAAGGTCGCCTTTTGCTTGCAAGGTGATGGCAAGGTTCTGCTGGGCGTAAGCGAAGGTCGGGTCGTTCGCCAGCGCCTTATTGAACTGTGCGATGGCTTCGGCATAGCGACGGGCGCCACATAAAGTTACGCCTTGGTCCGCATTAATAATGGGCGACAAAGGATCCAGCTCGATCGCGCGCTTTCCTTCCGCGATAGCTTCGTCGAATCGTCCGAGGCAAGCCAACGGTCCGCTCCCAAGCCAGTGATGAGCAGTGGCGTAGTTCGGCTTCAGCTCGATCGCGCGCTTGAATTCGCGCGTGGAGCCAGCCAGATCGATTTCAGAAAAATGCAGTATCTTGCCGACCGCGCTGTGCGCTTCTGCCAGGTTCGGATCCAGTTCCAGAGCCTTGTCGGCAGCTGCCTTTGCTTTTGGAAAAGCGTCGCGCTGCCGCACGTCAGTGTAATAAGGAAGTAGAATATAGGCGTCAGCCAGACCAGCATAAGCCAGGGCGTAATTCGGGTCGCGCGCGATGGCCTGCTCGTAGGACTCGATCGCTTTCGGGATGTTGTCTCCCGATCGCTTCTCCCAAAGAGACCTGCCTTTATGGTAAAGCTCGTAGGCCGTAGTATCATTCGTCGACTGCGCCCCCATCATCTGTTTCTCCGCCCCGGTAAGTTTAGCTTGGAGCGTGTCCGCGATGGTTTTCGAAATCTCGCTTTCCACCGCAAAAATGTCGGTTAATTGCCGGTCGTAAGTGTCCGCCCAAAGGTGGGTGTCATTGAGCGCGTTGATCAGCTGCACATTCACCCGCACCTTGTCGCTGGCCTTCTGCACACTCCCTTCCACGATGTTCATCACCCCGAGTTGCTTGGCGATTTCCCTCAAGTCCGACGGCGTGCTCTTGAAACGCTGCGTCGAGGTGCGGGAGATAACCTTGAGGTCGGCGATTCGCGCCAGACGAGTAAGGATTTCATCCTGCACCCCTTCGGCAAAGTAAGCATTGTCCGGGTCGTTGCTCAGGTTATCGAAAGGTAGAACCGCGATCGACTTGTTAGGTATCGAATCGGTAGCTACGGAAACAGCTGTCTTTAACTGCGGCCGCATGAGGTGGAAGATGAATAGCCCAGCTGCGATGACTAATAGCACTGCAGTGACGGCGACAAGCTTGCGACCGGTCCTCTGGGTGATCGACTTGTTGGGTGCTACTTCGGATTCGAGCTTAATCCCTTCCGGCGTAATCTCGAAAGCCCAGGATAGAACCAGCGCGACAGGAAACCCTAGAATCAGGAGCAAGACGACCAGGCGCACTGCCCAGTTAGGTACCTCGAAAAAAGGAAATACTTGCGTCGCTATTTGAATGAGTAGCCATGAGACAACCGCATACGCGACCGCCACTTTATAGACGTTGCGCCGCTTTAGTTCGGCGAAGAAACGGTTGGAGTTCACTGTTTCGGTTCCACTTTGCCCAAGTCTACTTAACGTTTGGGATCTTTACGATACTTCCCTTGGCCTGCGGGTCCTTTGCATCTTTCACACGGTCACGTATAAGTCCCGCTCGCCTTCGCCAAAGGCGACGTTTGTCGTGCCTTTACCCGCGGCGATTTTGAAGACGTGAAGAAGCGTGCCATCGGGAGATAATTTCAAAACCTTGCCCCCGAACCATTGAGCGACATAAATATTGCCCTCGCTATCGATCTTAATGCTATCCGGTCCGAGCCAGGGAGAGTTGTTCTTGTTTTTTGTCAGAAGGCCGAGGGGAGCAAAATTTGATCGTTGACTCAACGTGCCGTCGGCCTCGATGTTGAATTTTAGCATGCAGTTGCTCACAGTTTGGCTGACATAAAGGGTCTTTTGGTCTGGAGAGACACCTATCCCGTTGGCGTAATTGAGATCGCCGGCGACCTCGATCCATTTGTCACTCCCCGGCGCAAGGTAAAGGACTTTCCAATGACTAAGGTAGGAATAGGCGGGTCAGCGTAGGGTCCGAATACGGTGGCATAGGCACCACCGTTGGCAGTCACCACGATATCATTTATTCCGCCGTCAAACTTCTTCCCATTGCTGTCCGCATCCCATCGGCGCAGCTGTTTCCCTGTCAGGTCGAGTTCAAGAATGGCTCCGGGATCATTAGTGCACGCGAGGAGAAAGGTCCTCTGTTTCGTGAGCGCCAAGCCGTTATGGCCGCATCCCTCGGTGTGATTTAAGACGGTGCTCTTTTTGCCGTCCCACAGTGAGAGCGTGTTTGAGACCCAGCCGACGTAGTAAAGGTTACCGTCGATGTACAACGGACCCTCCGATCCAAGAACACCGCTCACAACGGTAGTTTCATCGGCAGACGCCGCCGCCACCGCCAACATCGCGCCAATGATGTAGCTAATAATTTTGTTCGTCCTCATTTTTGGTTCCTTTGGGTTAGAAAAAGGTCTATCCGTCAGAAATCTCAAGCCCCGCTTTGCGAAGACCGTCCATCAGATGCTCGCCGTGTTCCGGATCGAACCATTTCCCCGTCTCCTCGCGCGCGATCACGGCGAAGTCTGGCTTGAGGGCAAGTAGCTCTCGCAGGGCTTTGCCCGCCGCTCCACCTTCCCCGAGTTGCCCGTAGGCCGCCGCGGTCACGACGTTGGTCCAGAAAAAATCGGGCATGTTGATCTTGAGCGCGGCGCTAAGCGCGCCGCGGTAGTCGCGCTTGCGATATGCATTCCAGAAGGCGGGGAACCAGTACCAGCCGGGATGTTTCGGGTTGAGTTGCATCGCCCGCTCGACCAGAGCACAGCCGCGTTCCCAGTCGCCAACATAGGACGTTAGCATTCCCATGAAGGCGATAGTGTAGCCGTCCATGGGGTTGAGTGTGAGGGCCCTCTCCGCTGCGCTCCGGAAGCTCTGGAACTCTTTGCGGAAAAACAAAGTCTGGGCCAGGGCAAGATAGGCGAAATGATTGGAGGGCGCGGCGTCGGCCGCCCTCCGCCCGGCCTTGAGTGCGCGCTCAAGGGGATCGGGTCCGGCGTTGAACCCGAACTTATACTCTTCTCCGTAAATCATCGACAGCATGGCCCAGCCATCCGCATAACCCGGCAGCTGTTGGACAGCCCGCTCCAACCCAGCCCGCGCAGCAGCATGCTCTTCAGCAGTAAGGCGCTCGTAGTAGCCGAAGCTGCGCAGGACTGCCTCGTAGGGACTTAGCTGGTCAGAGCCCTTGCTCCGGAGCGATTCGCTCATGCTGTGAGGCAGAACGCCGTACCACTCAGCAACCGTCGAAACAATCCGAGGAACCAGATCGTCCTGTAACTCGAAAATAGTTTCCGGACTGAAAGTGCGTTCATAGTTCTCAGCCCAGAGATGCGCACCCGAAACTGCGTCGACGAGTTGCACCGCCAGACGCAGTTTAGCTCCAGCCTGCCGTAAGCTACCTTCCATAACGTAGCGCGCGCCCAGTTCTTTGCCGACAGCGCGCACATCGCCCGAGTCTTTGGCCAAAGGCAACGTCGAGCTGCGGGCAATAACCTTTAGATACGAGAATCGAGAAAGGCCGGTGACGATGTCTTCGGACAAACTCTCGGCCAAGCCGCTGAGATCCGCATTCGCGCCGACGTACTTCAACGGCAAGACGGCGACCCAGAACCCTTCTTCCCGACGCGCGGCAGCTTCGGTTGCCTCTTTC
>JBBRYT010000020.1:0-40928 GCA_038237435.1 Chthoniobacterales bacterium | reverse complement strand
GGGTCCAATTTTTTCCGCCGTCGATCGATTTGAAAATGCCGCCGTTCCCGCCGCTCCAGGCGCTGTTTTCCCATGGACCTTCGCGACCCTCCCAAAGCGAAGCGTAAACGATTTCTGGATTCGAGGGGTTGATCTGCACGTCGGCGCCACCAGTGTTCTCGTCGACGTAGAGAACCTTCTCGAACGTTTTTCCGCCATCGAGCGATCGAAAAATTCCGCGCTCCTCGTTCGGTCCGTAAGGATGTCCGGCCACGGCGACGAAGAGCCGGTCGGGATTTTTTGGATCGAGCGCGAGTTGCGCGATTTGTTGTCCGTCGCGCAAACCGAGATGCGTCCACGTTTTGCCTGCATCGATCGATTTGTAGATGCCGTCACCGATTGAAAGGTCGGGTCGATGCAAACCTTCGCCGCTGCCGACGTAGATGATATCCGGGTTGGAAATCGAAACCGCGAGCGCGCCGACGGAGCCCGTTGGTTGATCGTCAAAAATCGGATCCCAGGTGCGGCCAGAATCGGTAGTCTTGAAAACACCGCCATTAACTTGCGCGGTGTAAAAAACATTGGGCTGCGATGGGACGCCACTGATCGCGCGTGTTCGGCCGCCACGAAACGGCCCGATGTTTCGCCAGCGCAACATTCCGGAAAAATCCCGCTCGGTTTGCGCTAGCGATGCGTTAACGACAAGAGCGAAGAGAAAAATTCGAAGCGCGCGGCGTGTGATCATCAGCGGCAAGATGCCGCGAGAGATGCGGTCGGCAAGAAACCGCCGCCTAATTCTTCAGAGTCAGTTGCGTCGCCAGAAGGTGGTCGGCGTCGGACGCGTCGTGTGGCTCAGACTGTATTGCACTTTCAGCTGTACATAATCGGTCAAGCGATAGCCGAGTGCGGCGTCGATCCGCCAAACATCGTTGCCTCATTGCGCGGGCATTGATCGGGTGATCGAAGTTGGGTTTTGGCAGCGTCACGGTGCCTTCAATAACCGCCTGCGCGCGCATGGAATTTACGGCCATTCCAGTGGCAAAAATCATCAGGGCAAAGCGGGTGCGCATTGTTACTTTCCATTAGCGAGAAGGGGTGCCATTACCTCTCGTTAATCCGCCCGACTCAGCCTCCGCCTAACGACCTGAACACAGTATTTGGTAGACACTTTTTTTGCGTTGAAAGATCATGTTCGAGTGAACGCAAAACGCGCGCCGTAAGCTCTGCGCTCGCGCGCACCCCCTCGGATGCCTAACGACTACTGGCGTGACGAGCGCGTCGTGCTGACCCTCGATGCGGGCGGCACCTATTTTCGCTTTTCGGCCACGTGTGCGAACTGCCGTGCGGGTCCTGTCATTACCGAGCAATCCTGCGCCGGTTCCTTGTCGGAATGTTTGCAGAGTATCACTACTGGATTGAAGGCGGTGCGCGGCGCTGCGCCGCAGCCACCGGTCCGCGATCAGTTTTGGATTTCCTGGTCCGGCAGATTATCCGAACGGCGTTATCGGCGATCTGCAACATCTGCCGGCATTTCGCGGGGGCGTTCCGTTGGCCGCCTTGCTTGAGGAAGAATTTGGTTTGCCTGTGTTCATCAACAACGATGGCGATCTTTTTGCCTACGGAGAAGCGATCGCAGGCTTTCTGCCGTACGTGAATCGCCTTCTGGAAAAGGCGGGCAGCTCGAAGCAGTATCGGAATCTAATTGGCCTGACGCTGGGGAGTGGGTTGGGTGGCGGAATAGTCCGAGCGGGCGAACTTTTCCTAGGCGACAACTCGTTAGGCGCGGAAGTCTGGCTTCTTCGCCAAAAATTCAGCAGAGAAGCATGCGCCGAAGATGGCGCGAATATCGAGGCAGTGCGTCGCGTTTACGCCGAGCAGGCCGGTCTTGATTTGGCTGAAACACCGACTGCGAAAACGATTTTTGATATCGCGCGCGGCGACCACGTGGGCGATCCGGTGGCCGCGCGCGAGGCTTTTCATCAAGTGGGCGAAGTGGTCGGTGATGTCCTCGCGCAACTGCTCGCCGTTGTAGATGGCCTGGCCGTGATCGGTGGCGGTCTATCGGGAGCCTGGCCGTTTTTCTCCGCGGCACTTTTCTCCGAACTTAATTGCGAATTCGTTAGACCGGACGGACGTAAACAGCGGCGGCTCTTCCAGGAAGTCTTCGATTTGGAGAATGATAGAGAGCTGCTGCGTTTTCTGCGCGATGAGGGCACAGAAGTAACCGCGTCGGCCGGTGGTTCGGCCAAAGCCCGTTACAACTCGCATCCGCGCGTCGGCCTCGGGCGCTCGCGGCTTGGAACGAGCGAAGCAATTGCTATTGGGGCCTATTGTTTAGCCCTCGATCGGCTCGATCAATCCGCCCGCGCGAGCAATTAATATTCGGTTTCTTTTTTGGCGGGCGGCTCCGGCATTGGTGCCGTTAGATCCTCATGCATTTGCCCAGAGCGTTTCAAACGCGCTTTCCTGGAAGGCTGTGGCTCCCGCGTTTGCGGGACCGGCGCAGGAACGGGCGCCGCCGGCTCGCTCACTGGTTCAGACGCCTGGCCAAGTTTCGAGCGCTGCTTCTGATTTCGCGAAGGTCGTAGATGAAAATTCGGGGGAAGCTTTGGAGCTTCGTCATCGTTGGGCGCGGCCATTCTATTAGTCTTGATCCCTAATTTCCAATGCCGCCGTCATGATGCAACCGCGAACCGGGCCGCTCTGTTTCAAAAAAGAAGGCGCTGCCGACGCCGTGACTTTCAACGTTTACGCCCGCCGGAATATCCGCCGGAAATAAAAGGCTAGGCTGCCTCGACCGCTTTGCGCGTTTCGTGGAAGGCGTGATAGAGCTCGCGAAATTGCGCGACACCGCGCCGCAGGACCGGCTTCAAGTTGGCCAGGTCGCTGATATTTATGATTTGATCGACGCTCTGCACAAATGCGCTCATCGCATCGTTTGTGGCAAAGCGATGGCTCAAAAGCACAACGAAATACTCACGACGCTCGTTGCCCGGCCGTTTCACCATTTCGCGCAAAATCGGATTTGTCTGCGGGGTTGATCCTTTGAAGTTCTCGTAGATGACGACCACGTTGTAGCTGTAGGTCTGCAATTTCACGAGCACGTCTTCTTCAAAAAGGCCGAGGTGCACTTTGTAATTCATGTCGATCAACTGCGGGACAACCAGCTTCTGATATTGCTGCTGATCCACGCAAACCAGGGCGGTGGTATCACCCAGATCGAAGAAAGAATTTTCCGTTTGGGATGACATCGCTTTTAGTGAAAGGCGTTGGCCGGCAGATCGAGGCGCAGGCCGGATTCATTCTCGCGGTCGACTCCGCGAGCTTTTTCAATTAAGTCGACCCCGCGTGTGACCCGGCCTTTCCGCGACGCGAAAAGGCGCGCAGTTTCCTCGGTGATCAATCCACTTTCGAAAGCGTTGAGGATGGATTGGTCGAAGGTCATCCAGCCGAAAGGCGAACTCGCTTCGATGATCTCGTAGAAACTGCGATGTTCGCCTTCGCCGAGTGCGATGGTTTCTTTTGTGCGCAAATTGTTGCCGACGATTTCGGTGAGCAACTGTCGACCGCCGCCGACTTTGGGCGCAAGGCGTTGGCTGACGATATAACGCAAGGTATCGGAAAGACGAATACGCAGCTGTTGTTCTTCGCCTAACGAGAACAAGCCAAGGATACGGTTGATCGACTGGCCCGCGTCAACCGTGTGCAGCGTGCTAAGCACGAGATGACCGGTCTCGGCCGCCATGAGCGCGACTTCCACCGTCGCCCGATCGCGCATTTCGCCGACGAGGATGACTTTAGGCGCCTGGCGCAATGCGGCGCGCAGACCGTTCGGGTAGTTGTTGAAATCATGTCCCAACTCGCGCTGGTTAAACGTTGCCTTGCGCGTTGGATGGACGAACTCAATCGGATCTTCCAAAGTCACGACATGCACTGGCTGCGTTTCGTTGATCTCGTTTAGGATCGCCGCGAGCGTGGTCGTTTTGCCGCTGCCGGTCGAGCCAGTGACAAGCACCAACCCGGTTTTTTCCTTGGCGATCTCTTGGAAAATCGGCGGAAGAGAGATCGATTCGATCGAAGGAATTTCGCTTTCCAATTTGCGCAGCACGATCGAGAAATGCCCCTGCTGCCGGAAAATATTGACGCGGAAGCGCGCTTCACCTTTTAGGGAGTAACTGCAATCGCAGGAGCCTCCGGTCAGGTAATCGTAAAGCAGTCGGCGATTTCCCTGGATGAGCATGAGCGCGATCTGCTCGGTTTGATAAGGAGTGAGTGCGTCGATCGGAGGATCGACATAAATCGGCTTTAGTTCGCCGAAATCCTCCACCTGTAGCGGATGTCCGACAGAAAAGTTGAGATCGGAGATGCCGTCATACGTCTTCAGCATCGCCGAAAGAATTCGATCTAGGTCGGGCAGTCTCATGCGCAGCTTTCGTTAGGCGACTATTCGTCGGTCATGTCGGCCGGCGGCTCTTTCAGGAAGGGACGAAATTTCTTCTTATCACTGCACTTGTCGTAGGCTTCTTCCGGTGAGATGCGGGCGTTTTGCAGATGCGCCATGATCGCGTCGTCGAGCGGCTGGTTCCCTTTTTTCTTGCCGACCTGAATCATGCCCGGGATCTGGTGCGTTTTGGCTTCGCGCACGAGGTTCGCGATCGCCATGTCGACCACGAGAATTTCCAGTGCAGCCACGCGGCCCGGTTTATCGATGCGCTTGAAAAGATTCTGCGCGATGACGCCTTTGAGTGACTCGGCCAGCGTCGCGCGAATCTGATTTTGTTGATTGGTCGGGAAAACGTCGATGATGCGATCGACCGCTTTGGACGCGCTTGAGGTGTGCAATGTGCCGAAAACCAGGTGCCCAGTAGCGGCCGCGGTCAGGGCAAGTTCAATCGTCTCGTGATCGCGCAATTCGCCAACGAGCAGGATGTCCGGATCTTCACGTAGCGCGCCACGGAGGGCCGCGGCAAATGAGCGCGTATGCACGCCGACTTCACGATGTTGCACCAAACAGTTCTGACTGCGATGCACGAATTCGATCGGATCCTCCACCGTGATGATGTGATCGTGGCGATGGAGGTTCGCGTAATCCATCATGGCCGCGAGCGTGGTCGATTTACCGGAGCCGGTTGGTCCCGTAACCAGGATGAGGCCTTTCTTCAGCAGCGGAAATTTCTTCAAGACCGGCGGCAGACCGAGATCCTCAACCGTCAGAACGTTGGCCGGGATCAGACGAAAAACCGCCGAGATGCCGTATTTCTGTTGGAAAAAATTTGCGCGATAACGCGCGACTCCGGGAACTTCGTAGCCGAAATCGACGTCGGAAGTTTCTTCGAAAACTTTAATTTTTCCTTCCGGCGCGATCTCATAGACCATTGCTTTCAGGTCGTCGTTGAGCAGCGCGGGAAAATCGACGCGCACCAGCTCGCCATTGATGCGAAGCATCGGTGGATTGTTGGTGGCGAGATGAAGGTCCGAGGCTTTTTGCTCGGCCATCAGCTTGAAGAAGGAATCAATGCGAGCCATGGCAGTACCGCTCTTGTGAGCTAAATCAGTGCCACGCGCGGACCATCGCTCACGCTAGATTGTCGCGGCCGGAGTCCAGGATGGAGCGCACCTGCGCGAGCAGTTTCGCACTCGTGTATGGCTTCGGAATAAAACCGCGCAAGCCAAGGCTGAGCATCGCGGCTAATTTGCTTTGCTCGGCAAATCCGCTGCTCAAAACGACGCTGATTTCCGGATTGAGCGCGCGCAGTTCGTCGAAAACCGCGTCGCCATCCATGATCGGCAGGAAGAAGTCCAGAATCACTAATCCGATCTCTTTTCCGATCTGCTGATAAATGCGCAGCGCTTCAAATCCATCTTTCGCCAAAATGACCCGATAGCCTTGGTCGGTCAGCATCGTGCCGGCGAGTTCGGAAATTTCCTTGTCATCATCGATCAGCAAAATCAGCTCGCGCTGGCCGCGCGGGTTGAGGATGCAAATTTCCACCGGCGTCGCGCTCGAATCGAAAAAGAAACCAGCGGGCGCCTTCTTTTCTGCACTCGTCGCGGGAATTGCGGCGGCGATCGGCTCCGGAACCGACAAGGGACGTACCACGGAAAAAGTGAGACCGGGCGTAGCGCTCGACGGATTACTCCGATCCAAAATGGAGGAGGTTACGCGGTCGAATAAGGTCTGCGCTTTTTTCGAAGCGACCTCGACCCGCTCGGCCAGCATCTCAATGTAATTGTATTGGCCCTTATGCTGGCGTGCTAAATCCGAGTAACGGGAAATTTGCTGCAACATGGAATTGAGCTCGGTCGAAGTGATGGCGATCCACTTCAAGTCTTCCTGGTCGAGCATCTCGTTTTCGCAATTAGCTTTCATCTTGATCTGCGCGCATGATGAACATGAGCGACAATCGATTGTTTGAGCACGCGGCGTGCCGGTGAAAAATGACTGTCAGTTTCCGCAGCGGTTTTTACGCGGGCTTCCTTCTCGCCGCGATCATTGCGCTCTGGCTTTGGCAATTTTGGCAACCTGCGCGCCAGGTGGAATTGCACAGCGAACACTTGCTCAGGGCCGCGCAGTCGAAAAGCTGGGACGCGATCGGTGGATTACTCGACCAATCCTATCGCGACCAATGGAATCAAGATCGGCCGCTTGCTTTGTCGCGCCTGCGCGAAGTTTTTCGCTTCGCGCGCAACCTTCACCTCAAGGCCAGTAGGCCGATCGTGCTCGCATCGAATGGGGAAGGCGATTGGAGCGCTCGAATTACTATCGAGGCCGATCAGAACGAAATTGCTGATCTGATCAAATCGCGCGTCAACCATCTCGACGCGCCCTTCGAGCTTCACTGGCAGCAAAAAAGCTGGAAGCCGTGGGATTGGAAATTGGTCCGCGTCAGCAACTCGGCGCTGGAGTTGCCCACCGGAGAATTCTGAGAATTACTTCCCGAGCGCGTTACGTAATTCCGTTCGCGCCGATTCCACTTCTTTCGGCGATGCGGCACAGAGCAGGAGTCCACGCAACCGATCGCCCTGATAATAGCGCGCCGTGAATTTCTTCTTCGCGTGCGTTCCTTTCAGATCGACGCGCGTCGGTTGCAGACTAAAGTCGCCGACGAAATCGAATTTCAAATCGAACATCTCCGTCCAGAAATACGGAATCTGTTCGTAGCGAATTCGTTTCTTGCCGGTCATGTTCGCGCCGGCGACCAGACCTTGCTCGCGCGCATTTTCCCAATGCGTTTGCCGGCGCACGCCACCCATCAACCGATCCGGATAAAACGCCAGATCGCCGACCGCGTAGATTCCTTTTTCTTCTGTCTCGAGATATTCTGTCACCGGCGAACCATGCGGACCGGAAAGAGGCGTATTGCGCACGAGATCGAGATTCGGTTCCGCGCCGCACGCCACCACCGCCACTCCGGCCGCGACGCGATTTCCACTTTTCGTCTGAATATTTCGCAAAACCGTTTTGCCTTCGAAACCGTTCAGGCTTTCGCCTAACAAGAGCTGAATACCGTGCTTCTCGAAATATCCGTTCAACCAAAAGCCGGTTTCGGTGTCGACGTAGCGATTCAGCAAGTAAGCATTGCGATGCATGATGCTGACTTTGAATTTTAGCTGCCGCAGGCTGCTCGCCACTTCGCAGGCAAGCAGGCCACCGCCCACGACCACGATCGCTTTCTCCAGGCTCGCCATTTCGCGCAAAGCCAGCGCATCGCGGGTGGTGCGCAAATAAATCACGTTGCCCAAACCGACACCCGCCACGGCCGGGCGCACCGGACGGCTGCCCATCGCCAGACACGCTTTGTTGAACTCAATCGTCTCGCCATTTCCGAGCACGGCCAGGCGGCGATCGATATTGAACTGCGTCACCAAAGTCCCGAGTCGCGACTCGATTTTATGCGCGTCGTACCAATGGGAATCCAGATGCGGCAACTTTTTTTGCTGCGGCGTTTTCTCGCGCAGGAATGCCTTCGAAAGCATCCAGCGTTTGTAAGGATGAAAAATTTCGCCACCGACCAGCGTGACACTGCCGCGCTTGTCAAACTTGCGAACACTTTCGCAAACACTCGCGCCGCCGATGCCCGCTCCGATAATAAGATAGTCTCGCTGAATCACTGAAAGCGAGACGATAGGTAGTCGGCACGGCTGCTGGCGAGGGAAAAATTTCGCATTTGTTAGGCGTCAATTCTCCTTGCGCCAGACCACGTCTTCGTTGTTCCGGCGATCGATCAAACTCTCGATTTTTCCCTGGTCATCCGCGCGAAATAAGATCCTGCCTTCGACTTCTTTGCGGAAGAAGATGTCGCCGGATTCCGGGAACAACTGCACTTTCTTTCCCCCGGTTCGCTCCATGAAGAGCTGCCCATTTTCCGCAGATATGTTCGCTTTCCGTTCCGGACCCAAAGCATAGGTGCCGGTGAAGCCCGGAAATTTCGCTGGGTCCGCTTTTCCCACGGCCGGATCTTCGTAATAGCGCATCGTCTGCGAAGCGACGATTTGCCAATCGCCTTTGCGCAACATCCAGGTGTCTGTCTGATGATAGCGCGCGTGCAATTCCTGCCCGAAGATCGTTTCCGTTTCGTTGCAATCGTAACTGAGCACCGCGGTCTCCCCCGTGATGCGGCTCTCCGCATTTTTCACTTTGATCGAACCGGAATAACCGGTCGGGAGCGGCTCGATATCTGCCAGTAACTTTGCTTTGTCGAGACTGCGACCTTTCTCATCATGAAAGAGGCAATCGTCGGCGTAGTATTTTTTCCAAGGCGCTTTATCTCCTGGCACCACGGAATCGAAGAGTTCCTGCGTTCGCCTGACGAGTTCTTCCTGCGTGATCGGCGACGCCGCGCGAGCCAGGCTCATCGCCGCCAAACAGAAAACGAGAATAGAGAAAATGCGTTTCATGTTTCGAATTCTTTCAACAGAGTCGCCGCGTGTTTCATGGCCGACTCGGTGCGGCCGCCGAGCATGCGCGCGATTTCTTCCTGCCGTGCCTTGCTTTTCACTTCGCGCAGCTCGGAAAAGGTGCGCCCATGCGAAACCTCCTTCGTGACCACGAAATGCGACGATGCCGCCGCCGCCACCTGCGGCAAATGCGTGATGCAAAGAACCTGATGCTGCGCAGCCAGCGCGCGCATTTTCGCGCCGACGGCGTTGGCGATTTCGCCGCCAACATTCGCGTCGATCTCATCGAAGACGAGCAGCGGAATCGCGTCCTGCGCCGCGAGCGAAGATTTGATCGCGAGCATCAGCCGTGAAATCTCGCCGCTCGACGCGATGTGGCGGAGCGGTTTTAGCGGCTCGCCCGGGTTGGGAGAGAAAAGCAATTCGACCGCATCGAAACCGCGCGCATTTGGCTGATCGAGCGAGGATAATTTCGCCTCGAACTCCGATTGCTTGAATCCGAGATCGCGCAAATTTTCCCGAATTTGAGCGGACAGTTTCGGCACCGCTTTCGCGCGCAATTTGTGCAAGGCCTCCCCCGTGCGTTTCAATTCGCGCTGCGCCGCGGAAATTTCATTCGTCAGACGCTCCAACTCCGCATCACGCCCTTCGATCTTGCGTATTCGTTCACTCGCACGTTCTCCAAAGGCAATCACCTCTGCGATAGAACCGCCGTATTTGCGCTTGAGCGATTCGAAGAGCGAGACGCGCTGTTCGAGCGCGGCCAACTGCGCGGGATCGAGGTCAAGCCGCTCCGCGTAATTGCCTAACGAACGCGCAATTTCGGAAAGCTCGACCACGCTGGCTGCGTGGGTCGAAGAAAACTCCGCCAGGGCCGGATCGATTTTTTCCAATTCGCGCAGGAGTCGCTGTGTCTCGGCCAGTTGTGCGAGCACGGAATCATCTGCTTCGGATAGTTTTCTCGCAACACCAGCGGACAGCTCAATCAGCCGCTTGCTGTTGCTCGACAATTTGTAGCGCGCTTCGATTCCTGCTTCTTCCTCCGACTTCAAATCTGCGGCGGTAATTTCACCGACCTGATGACGCAACAAATCGAGCTCCTGTTCGCGCGCCGACTCCGCTGTGCTCAAACTCGCGTGTTCCGCGACTAACGAGTTCAAGATGCGAAAACGTTGGGAAAATTGTGTTACTTCGTTTTCCGCGTGCGCAAAGGCGTCGAGCAATGCGAGCTGACGATCGGCGGAAAGCAGTGATTGATGATCGTGCGGTCCATGCAGATCGACCAGCTCGTCGCCTAACGACTTCAAGACGGAAAGTGTCGTCGGAGAGCCGTTGATAAATTGTCGGTTTGCCCCCGCCGCCGAGAGCGAACGCTTCAGAATCAGTTCGCCATCGCATCCTTCCACGCCCGCCTCGACCAGACGCGGATTCAATTTCTTTAGCAGCTCACCTTCAAAGACCGCTTCCACCGTGCAAACATCGGAGCCCGTCCGGATCAATCCTTTGTCGGCCCGTTCGCCTAACAAGAGCTGGAGCGCGCCGATGATGATCGATTTGCCCGCGCCCGTCTCGCCGGTGATGGCAGTGAAACCGGAGGCGAGCTGCCATTGCAAATCCTCGACCAGCGCGAGGTTTTTGATTCGCAGCAGATTTAAGGTGATCGCCATCGCGGGAGGTTGAGAGTTGCGGGTGGAGAGTTGAGAGTCGCGCCTGACTTTTTGAACTCTCAACAATCAACCATCAACCATCAACTTCGCCTGACCTTTCTCGGGACCGGCACTTCGCAAGGCGTGCCCATGATCGCGTGCGACTGCGAGGTCTGTCGTTCCGACGATCCGAAGAACAATCGGATGCGCGCCTCCGTTTATGTGGAAACGCCGGAGGCATCCTGGGTCGTCGACACTGGGGCGGATTTTCGCACCCAGGCGTTGCGGGCGAATATCCGGCGCGTCGATGCCGCGGTCTTCACCCATTCGCATACCGATCACATCATGGGTTTCGATGATTTGCGCCGCTTCTCCTCTTTTCGCGGCGGGATGCCGATCTACGCGCCGACGCAAACGATGGAGGATTTGAAACGCGCCTTTCGTTTTGCCTTTGAAGATCCGGAACGGTATCCGTGGTATCTGCGGCCAGAACCGCATCTGGTCGAGGGCGACTTCTCGTTAGGCGAAACACTGCTCACGCCGCTGCCCGTTCCGCATGGCGACACGATTGTTTATGGCTACCTCTTCTCGCGCGCCGGCAAGAAACTTGCGGCCTATCTGAGTGATTGCAGTGCGTTGCCTAACGAGACCTCAGAAAAAATTCACGGCGTCGAAATTCTCATCATCGATGCGCTCCGTTATAAAGCGCATCCGACACATATGAACGTGGAGCAGGCACTGGAAGCGACTACACGCGTGCAGCCGGATCGCACCTACTTCACGCATATTTCGCATGAGCTGCCGCAATCCGCGGAGGCGGATTTGCCCTCGAACACTTTCATCGCCTACGACGGATTACAGCTGGAACTCTGATGCGTGCTGCTCTCGCCGTTGTTTTGTCGATCATCGGCGCTTTTTTGGCCCGCGCGGATCAGCAACTTCAGCCAGCCACGATCGTCATTTATAACGGCGCCCTTCCAGAATCCATCGAGCTGGCGAAATTTTACGCGGGGAAACGTGGCATCGCTTCTGATCATCTCGTCGCGCTGACCTGTTCGCGCGAAGAAGAAATTTCGCGCGACGAATACGACCAGACGATCGCTCAACCGCTGCGCGAAATTTTCAAGCAACGCGGTTGGTGGAGCCTGCGCGATTCTCCCGAAGGTCGCACGATCGTTGTCGCATCATCGATCCGCATCGTCGCGCTAATCAAAGGCATGCCCCTGAAAATTCGCGCCACGGAAAATTATCCCGGCGACAAGAACGAAGGCGGCCCGATTGGCAATCGCAACGAAGCTTCGGTCGATTCTGAAATGGCAGTTTTACCGATGTTCCGCCGCGAAATTTCTGGCGCGACGATCAATCCGTATTTCCAAAGTTATCGTCCGATTCGGGACGCCCCCGAGGTGACGATGCTGCTTGTTTGCCGACTCGATGCGCCGAGTGCGACGACGGTGCGGCAGATGATCACCGACGCGATCGAAACCGAGAAGCGCGGCCTTTGGGGACGGGCTTATGTCGACGGCGCGCACAATACCAATCTAGGTTTCGAAATTGGCGATCATTGGCTCGCCGAAACGGTCGAGCAATTTCACAAAGCTGGTGTGCCTGTCGTTTACGACGATTCGCCCGCGTTATTTCCCGACGGTTATCCGATGTCGGACTGTGCGCTGTATTACGGTTGGTATGCCGGTGGTGTGACCGGTCCATTCGCGCAAAGTGATTTCCGTTTTGTTCCTGGCGCGATCGCCGTTCACATCCATTCTTTCAGCGCGAGCACATTGCGAAATCCGAATGCAGGCTGGGTTGCGCCATTGTTGACCAAAGGCGCAGCGGCCTCGCTCGGGAATGTTTACGAGCCATACCTGCAACTGAGCACGCATCTCGACATCATGAATGATCGGTTGCTGCACGGGTTTACCTTCGCCGAAAGCACCTACATGGCGACACAGACGCTCTCATGGATGTCTGTCATGGTGGGCGACCCGCTTTATCGTCCCTACGCATCGTGGCTGCAGATCGATGCGGCGAAAACGAACTCGGATTGGTCGATGTATCACGATTTCGCCCAGCAAAACGCGGCGAAACCACCGGCGGAGTATCGCAGTCTTGCGCGGCAGGCGGCGTCGCGCGCGAAGAATGGAGCGATGATCGAAGATCTTGGTCTCATGGAAGTGCGCGACGGAAATTTGGCTGCGGCCACCAATTATTTTTCGCAAGCGCGCGCTCTCTACACAAAACGCGACGACATTCTGCGCGTCGTCCTCGAGGAAGCAGACGCGTGGAAAAATCAGGACAAACCGAAGCGTGCTGTCGATTTAGTGCGCAGCGTCTTGAAGATTGTTTCCGACACGCCGACCGCGGCTTTGCTCAAGAAGATCGATGCGGAGCTTGCTCCAAAAGCCGGTCTCGCGCCCGCAAAACCGTGACGCCCGGTGCTGTCATCCTGAGCCCCCAGACGGCGAAGGATCTCGCACTACACGCTCGATCTGCGGTTCAAGGTTGAGCGTAAACCGATAGACCGTGCGTGAGATCCTTCGGCGCGCGGCGCCAGCCTCAGGATGACACGTTTCGGGAATGGTCTGGCCTAACGAGTGCCTAACGAATAATCCCGCGTTCACTTTTCTCGATGAATTCGAGAATCTGCGCGATCTCTTCGCTGGGAGGCAATTGTTTGCGCACCGCTTCGATGCCTTGCCGCGTGTTGTATTTGCAACGGTAGATGAGGCGAAATGCCTCTTTGATCATTTTTATCTTCTCCGGCGCAAATCCACCCCGCTCCAGGCCAATGAGATTGACGCCGCGAACTTCCGCCGGATTTCCGTCGGCGATCATGAACGGAGGAACGTCTTGCACAATTTTCGAGCAACCTCCGGTGATGGCGAAGTTTCCGATCCGACAGAACTGATGGACGGCGGTTAGTCCGCCCATAATGGCGTGATCGCCGATCTGCACGTGGCCGGCGAGTGTCCCATTGTTGGAAAAAACAACCGCATCGCCCACGGTGCAATCATGGCCGATGTGACTGTAAGCGAGAAAATTTCCGCCGTTACCGACGCGCGTTTTTCCTTCAGCGGTGGTGCTGCGATTGACCGTGCAGAATTCGCGGAAAGTGTTTTCGTCGCCGATTTCCAGATAAGTGGGTTCCCCGGCGTATTTCAGATCCTGCGTCTGCTGCCCGATCGAACAGTAGGCAAAAAATTTATTCCGCTTTCCGGCCCGCGTCGGACCGGCAACGGTGACATGATTTTGCAGCCAGCAGTTTTCGCCTAACGAGACGTCGGCTTCGACGACGCAGTAGGGGCCCACGATTGTGCCCCCACCCAATTCCGCTCTCGCATCGACGATCGCAGTCGGATGAATCTGCACGTCGCTCATTTATCGAGGAACGTGAACATCAGTTCGCCTTCGGAGACGATGGCGTCGTTCACCATGCAATTACATTTCGCTTTCGCGAGACGATTGCTCCGCGCCTTCGTCAACTCGGCATTGATCGTCAGCGTGTCGCCGGGAAAAACCGGTTTGCGAAATTTCACTTCGTCCGCGCTCACGAAATAACCGATGCGACTCGCGCTCTTGGTGATTTTCATCATCAAAATACTTGCGACCTGCGCCATCGCTTCGACCTGCAGAACGCCCGGCATGACCGGATGGCCGGGGAAGTGACCGGCAAAATATGGCTCGTTGATTGTGACTGTTTTTACGCCGGTGATTTTGTTTTCACCTTCGAATCCGAGAATGCGATCGACCATCAGAAACGGATAGCGATGCGGCAGAATCGCCATCACTTCATTGATGTCGAGACCGCCTTCCCCGGGCGGAAACTTTCGCGGCTGCAAAGTGGGCAACGTCTTAACGTGTTCGCGCACCAGTGCGCGCGCGAGCTCTGCATTCGCGCCGTGGCCCGGCTTTACCGCCACGACATGTCCGCGAATGCGCTGCCCGAAAAGCGCAAGATCGCCAATGATATCGAGAATTTTGTGCCTCACGAATTCATCGGTGAAGCGCAACGGTTCCTTGCTCAAAACCGCTTCCCCACGAATGACGATGGCGTTTTCTAAACTGCCGCCTTTGATCAGATTTTTTTCCATCAACTGCTGCACGTCCTCGTAAAAAACGAAGGTGCGGGCCGGCGCGATTTCCTTTTCGAAAAATTGCGGCGTAATTTCAGCGCTCAAAAATTGCGTGAAACGGTTGTTCGGTCCCGCCTGCGTGCAGGAGATGCGAAATTTGTCGTCCGGCAAAATAACCAAGAGCGATCCGCCTTTTGTTTCGACGGAGATCGTTTCATGCACGTTGAAAATCCGGCGCGGCGCTTCCTGCGCAACGACTCCCGCTTTCTTGATCAACTCGACATAAGCTGCCGCGCTCCCATCACCAATCGGCGGCTCGCTCGCATCCATTTCGATGATGGCGTTGTCTACGCCCATGGCAGAAAGCGCGGCCAAAATATGCTCGACCGTGTGCACGCGCATCGCGCCCTCACCGATGGTCGTGGCGCGCTCGACCGTTTTCAGATTTTCGATCTTGGCGTCGATTGTCGGTTCGCCTTCGAGATCTTTCCGCTTGAATTTGATCCCGTGATCGATCGGCGCTGCCTGCAAACGCAGCGTGACTTTCGCCCCGGTATGCAACGAAATGCCATTGAGGCTCGCTGACTTGGCGACCGTCTGTTGAAGCTCCGGCGAGGAAGGCATGGTCGCCTAACTAACAAAGAATTCCGCTAGTTACTAGGGGCGTATGTGTCGTTAGTCCAAATGCGACCAGTCGATTTCCACGCGCTGTTTCTGCGCGAAGCGATCGTGAAAAAATAATTCCTTCTCGCGGCATCCGTGTTCGTGCACCAGCCGCGTCAGCTTCACGTCGAAACAGCAATATTCCGCGATATCCATCAGCCGGCCTTCGCGCCACCAGCGAATCGCGTCCAGACCTGCGGCAATCTTTTGCACCCCGAGTGTAGCTGCCGCGATTGAATCCAGCGCCAGCCGGTGCCCGAGCTTTTTTTCCATGTCGACCATTAGATCCGCCGTGGGCAACTCGTGAATGAGATCGAGCACGGTGTAACCCATGAGAACGTGGTAGTCGAAATTGAGCACGTTGAATCCAACGACAAGATCGGCGCGTCGCAGGCGCTCGACCAAACGATCGATGCGCGCTTCGCTGAAAACTTCATACTTGCCCGTCGCAGTGCTGAAGACCGCGCCAATCGACATGCGCATGTTGCACTTTCGATCCCAGCCGCCGGCGTCGTTGGCGGTTCGTTGTGTTTCGAGGTCGAAGTAAACGATGTCGCGCGGCATCGATCACTTTGAACAAACGATGCCCGCTATTTCAATTCAATTTCGCCGCAATTGAACGACATAATCTTGTCGAGTTCGTCGATGCGAAATTGTTCCACCACCGCATCGTCATCCTGAAAAACATCGATGGAATTTTCGCTGCGGGCTGAGAGCACGATACGCGTCAGGTATTTTGTGTCGCTAATGCTGACCAACGGCAGGCCGTCAGCTGTCTTTAGAAAACTTCCGTCCTCATCGTAGCCAACCACGAGATCGAGATTTTCGCGCGCTTCCTTCTTTAGCGGATTTGCCATCAACTTCACGGTTATCTTCTCGTTAGGCGTCTTGCCGCCGGTGATGGTGGGCTTGCCGTTATCGATCCTAAAATCTTTATGAGCCACGATCGATTTTTCGTAATCAACTTTCCAATCGGAGTGATCTTTGTCTTTCGCCTGCGGCGTGAGCGTTAGACTGCGCAGCCGCTGTGTCGGACCGCTTTCTTCCAGAAGAAAAATGATGTCGGCATCTTTGGAGGCACCGATTTCGCGCGGTTGCGGATCGTCGGGTGGAATGGACATCCGGCGCAGCAATTCCTTCCCGCGAGAAAACTGTTCCACTTCCGTTTGCGGCGAACCGGGCGCGACGCGGTCGATGATCCAGCGCGTGCCGTTTTTGCCGGAGTCACAACTGATTGGATCGACGATCTGCGGCGGCTCGGCTTCGGCGTGACACTTTTCCGAGTGCAATTCACCGGTGCCGGTCGCCGCGACGTTACCACTGCCGTCGAGCATCGCAGTCGAAACGCTCTCGCCAGGAACTTTGACGCTTAAGACTGGCAAACCGTTCGCGATCGCCAGCGACGAAATTTTCCTGATGCGGAGCGATTCGTCGTCGGTCACCCAATCGTTGAAAAAATAACCGACGCCGTCCACATCGGCGGTCGCGACCGCAAAACCGCGCGCGTGATATTTTCCCGGCGGCAACGATTCGTCCTTATCGTTTTTGCCGTCCCAGTTCGTGCTGAGCGAATCCTGACCGACTTCAAAATCTTCCAGCTCCGCTTCGCGTTCCAAAACGCGCACGAGATGTCCGCTCGAATCGTAGATCCCGAGGCTGAGTGTGCCGTCGAGCGGTGGCGGCAGAAAACTGATTCGAACAGATTTGGTTTCCTGCGCCGCGGCCAGCGTAACCGCGAGCAGCAGGGCCGAGATCACGCGTAGTATCGCCATTCGAGGATAGGGAAGATGTTATCGCGCAACTCGCAATCAGAAAGAAATGTGGGGTCGATGCTGTGCGCCATCAGTTGATCGTAGAGTTTGTTGAAACGCTGGATGTGATCGTGCACGCGCTGCGCGGCGTAATGTTTTGCTGTTCCGGTTTTGATGAGAAAGGCCCAATCGCTCGATTGCGCGAGAAGTAACTCGCGCGCGAGTTGTTTGAGGACGCGGTCGGTCACTGCGTCGGGATTCTCGCCAAATGTGCGCACCGCGCGATTCATTCTTCGCGCCGCGGAATGCAGATGCGGATAAATCCAGGCGTTCTTCTCATCGAGCCACATTCCGCAATATCCGCCTTCGCCCCAGCTCGAGGCCGCCGGTTCGACAACGTCTTGCGTCGGATTCGTCGCCAGATAATCACTCGGACTCGTTAGGCAAATTTCATCGGACACTTCGGCTGCGCCTCGGATAAAATTTTCGAGGAAGAGCGGGCCTTCGTACCACCAATGTCCGAACAGTTCGGCGTCGAATGGCATGACGACGATCGGGTTCTCCATCGTGTGACGCGCCGATTTCAGCTGCGCGCGACGCGATTGCAGGAAATGATCGGCATGGGTGCGTGCGGCATTTTCCGCCCAGTCGCGATGGTAATAATCCTTATCCTCCGCGCGACCGGTGATGCGGTGATACTTCAAGCCGGTAAATCGCGGCGGTTGCATCGGGAGGTCGAATCCGACATCGCGGTAAAATTCGCGATAAGCCGGATCGCCGGGATAACCGGATTCCGCGCTCCAAACTTCGCGACTCGAATCCGGATCACGCGCGAAGGCGGCCGGTCCTTCCGGCGTGAAACAGGGCGCGTAAATCGCGTGGCGTGGTCGCGGTTTGCCCAAGACCAACCCATGCGCGTCGAGCACGAACCAACGGATGTTTGATTCCTGCAAAATTTTCTCGAGACCCGGCGTGTAAGCGCATTCGGGCAACCAGAACCCGGTCGGATCGGCGCCGAATGTTTCGCGATAGACATCACGTCCAATCAAAACCTGCGCACGAACGGCTTCGCGCGTCGGCATGAGCAATGGAAGAAGTCCGTGTGTCGCAGCCGAGGCGAGAATGTCCAGCGCACCGGCGTCGCGCAGATCGCGGAACTGGCTTAACAAATCCTTGTTCCATTCATTATATCGATCGCGTGTTGCGGTGAAATGATCGCAGTAAAAGCGTGCGAGTTCTGATAACTGCTCGTGATCGCAATGCCGATCGACTTCGCGCCGCGCGAGATCGATCAATCGATCGAGATAACGCTGATAGCGAACGCGCAGCAGCTCATCGTTAAGCATCGAAATCAACGGCGGCGTGATGGACATGGCGAGCTTGAATGGCACGCGATCGCGCACCAGCCGCTGCATCATTTCGATGAGCGGGATGTAGGTCTCCGTAATCGCTTCGAAGAGCCAATCCTCTTCGAAAAATTCCTCGTGCTCCGGATGCCTAACGAATGGCAGGTGGGCGTGAAGGATCAGTGCGAGATGAGCGCGATCCATTAGCGCGCGTTGCGCACTGCGGCGAGGAAGTCGGCCGCGCGTTTGGTTAACGCATCCCAATCGCCGTTCTGAATCAGTTGCGGATCGAGCACGCTACCGACTGCGCCCACCGCCACGGCACCGACGCGGAACCATTCTGCGACGTTTGAAATATCGACGCCGCTTGTCGGCATGATCGGAATTTGCGGCAGCGGACCTCGGATCGCTTTCAAATATTCCGGGCCGAACTTCACTGCCGGAAATAGTTTTACGATGTCCGCGCCTAACGAATAAGCGGTGTAAATTTCCGTGGGCGTATATGCGCCCGGAATGCAAACGACATCACGTTCCTGCGCGGCCATGATCATCTCGGGCAGCGTGCACGGGCTGACGAGAAATTGCGCGCCGGCATCGACGGCGAAATTAACATCTTCGGCGGTCAGGACCGTACCTGCGCCAATCAACAAATTCTCATCGTGCCTAACGAGTGCTGCGATGACATCGGTCGCGGTCGGAACGCCGAAAGTGATCTCGATAATTTCGAAGCCACCGGCGATAACCGCGCGAGCGGTGTTGATCGCCTGCTCAGCAGTCGCTGTGCGGATGACCGCAACTGCGCCGACCGATTTGATGCGTGCGAGAACGGCAGATTTGTCCATCGCCGTGCGGGCGCGGTCTTACAGTGTGCGGCAAAAATCCTGGAAGCGATCCATGCCTTTTTTGATGATGTCGATACTGGTCGCGTAGCTAAGACGCACCGTGCGATCATCACCAAAGGCGGCGCCTGGAATCACCGCAACGTTGGATTTGCTCAACAAACGATCGGCGAAATTCTGCGAGTTCAAGCCGAGCTGGCTAATGTTGACCAAAATATAAAACGCACCCAGCGGTTTCACCGCGGTGATGTTCGGGATTTTCGTGATGCGGTCGTACATGTAGTTGCGACGCATATCGAATTCTTCGCGCATGTCGGAGAGCGGTTGCTGATCGCCTTTCAAAGCTGCGACCGCGCCGCGTTGTGCGAACGAGCAGGGGTTCGAAGTACTGTGGCTCTGGATGGAATCGATCGCTTTCGCCACCGCTTCCGGCGCGCCGAGATAACCGAGCCGCCATCCAGTCATCGCGTAGGCTTTGCTGAAACCATTCACCGTGATGGTGAGGTCGTAGGCTTCTTTTGAGAGCGACGCGATGCTGACGTGTTCGATGTCGTCGTAAACCAGCTTCTCGTAAATTTCGTCGGAGAGAATGTAGATTTCCTCCTCGGCCGCGACGTCGACGATCTTCTGCATCTCCTCGCGTGTGTAAACGGCGCCGGACGGATTGTTCGGCGAATTCAAAATTAACATTTTCGTCCGCGGCGTCATGGCGTTTTCGAAATCTTCCGCGCGCATTTTCCAGCCGTTACGTTCCGTCGTCGGGATGATGACTGGCTCGGCGCCGGAAAGTTTCACCATGTCGGGATAGCTGACCCAATAAGGGGAAGGGATGAGAACTTCGTCGCCCGGCTGACAGGTGGCGAGAATGGCGTTGTAACAGGAATGCTTCGCGCCGTTGCTAACGATGATCTGGCTCGGACGATAAGTTAGTCCGTTGTCGGCCTGGAATTTTTCCGAAATCGCCTGGCGCAATTCCGGCAAACCCGCGCTCGGAGTGTATTTGGTGAAACCGGATTCCAGCGCTTGAATCGCTGCCTGTTTAATGTGCTCCGGAGTATCGAAATCGGGTTCGCCAGCGCCGAAACCGCAAACGTCGAGGCCTTCGGCTTTCATGGCCTTGGCTTTGCTGTCGATTGACAGCGTAAGTGAGGGAGTCATTTGGGCGGCGCGCTCGGAAATTTCCATGGCGGTGAGAGTGGGATTAAGGGTTTGCAAAATGGGAGCGCAAGCTATGGGCGCTTGTAGAAGCTTTCAATCAAAGGTTTGAAGTTATTCTCGTCGATCTGGACGATTTTCATTTCGCGCTGCGCGTTCTCGGCCGAATCGGAGGCGTGCGCGGCGTTGACCATGATCGATTGGCCAAATTCTTTGCGGATTGATCCGGGCGGCGCCTTGCTCGGGTCGGTCGGGCCGAGGACTTCGCGAATTTTTTTCACGGCGTCTTCGCCTTGGTAAACGAGCGCGACGATTTTTTCCGTACCGGGCTCGTGATGTTGATCTTCGCTTTTCGCGCTCGGGCGACCGCCGGACATGAATTCGACAATGTCTTCCCAAGCGCCGCGTCCTTTCTCGCCACCGAGTTTTTCTTCCAAAACCGGCAGGACCGGACCGTAAAATTCTTTCGCCTGCGCCACACTCATGCGGTGGACTTTGAAACCGACGATGTAGAGCCCGGTGCGCGAGAAAACTTCGATCACGCCGCCGGGACGCAGATTAGGGAACTTGAAATTGTCTGGCTTAATCAGCACAAGCGTCTTCTCGACATTCGCTGCTTTTGGATACGCGATTACGCGATCGAGAATTCCACCGTCACTATCGGAAAATTCCGTCCAGAGTTTCAAACCCTGTTCGACCGATTCGTTACCGAAGGCCGCGATCACGCCCGGCTCGAAGTAAGTCACCTTGCCCGATTCATTCGTGATGTAATCGCCGTAGGTGTCGCGAATCGTTTCGCCGCTGGTGCGTTCGTGCACAATGTGGCCGACGACGCGATGCATCGTTTCGATGGCATCCGGTCCGCGAAAAACCAAAATGAGCACGCGCGGACGCTGACCGTTGACGTTGCCGGTAAAATTTTTCCGCACATAATCGCGAATCAATTCCTGCGTCGAGCGATGTCGCGGCTCGGTCGCAGTGACAATCGTCTCCGAAAAACGCCTAACGAGTTCATCGCTCGGCGCAAACATTCGGCCCGCGACGAGATCGAGACCGGTACGGGAAATTAAGCGAGAAACGATACCGCCCGTGCGCGATTTACGCATCGAGTAAGGGGTAACAATTACGTAAGCGAGTTCTTCGGCCTGCATAGAGTTGGCGCGGTCCAACGATCACCGCGTTACTGCAGGGAATGAAGACCGCAAAGGGTGGGGGAAGTTGCGTTTTCGGGGCGCGAACGTCAACTGCGTTTTTGCGCGAGGAGTGCGATCCATTTGCCGCGTCGACGGGTTTCGGAAACAGCGAACGAGTTAACCTTTAGCGCCCGCAGCAAAGCCGATTCTTGATTTCGCATAACGCCGGAGAGGAAAAGAAGACCTTCGGTCGCCAACGCGGTGTGAAATCGGGGAAGAATGGCCACGAGCAATTCCGAAAACAGATTTGCCGCGATCACGTCGAATCGACCGCGAATTGTTTTCGTTACGTCGCCACACACAAATTCGACGTATTGGATTCGATTGCGGCGCGTGTTTTCTTTCGCGGTCGAGATCGCGAGCGGATCGTTATCGATCGCGAGAATCCGTCCGGCTCCGAACCGTGCGGCGGCCAGCGCCAGAATTCCCGAGCCGGTTCCGGCATCGAGCATTCGCCAACCACTCGTTAGGCGGCGTGATCTGCGCTCGAGCAGACGCAGCGACATGGCCGTGGTCGCATGTTCGCCCGTACCAAACGCGGCGCCGGCGGGAACGATAAGGCGATCTGGTTTTGCCGAGCCGCTTGTTGCAATTGTAAGCCGATTCCCAATGCGAATCGGCTTGCCTGATTTCAGGCAAAGAAAATTGGCGACGTAACTTGGTGATAACTTCCTTGTCTGACCTCCGAAAGCCTTCGTTAGGCGATTGATGTCCTTCTTCTCAGCGGTCGTAACTTCCAAGCGAAGACGTTTGCGGGTTGGTTGTTCGATGACTGCGAGATTGGAATGCTCCAAGTCGTCTTGGTTTTTCTCAAACCACGCCCGAGTCGCTGACTTCTGCCACAGGAAAATCGGCACGGATTATCTCTAGCGGCAGTTGCGCCTGCGTGCGAGAAACAGGCGATGACCGATCTCGGTTTCATTCACCGTTACATTCCGGCCAGCGGTGAAAGTTTGCGGGTCCTTTTACTTCTTCATGGCACGGGCGGAAACGAAAACGATATGCTCTCGTTAGGCCGCGAGCTCGATCCAAACGCTTTCCTGCTCAGTCCCCGCGGCAAAGTTCTGGAAAATGGCGCGCCGCGATTCTTTCGCCGTTTTGCCGAGGGCGTTTTCGATGAAGAAGACGCGGCGCAACGTGCCAGCGAGCTGGCCGACTTCATTTCCGCGGCGGCGAACGAATACAAATTCGAGCGCGATCAACTCATCGCGGTCGGTTATTCAAACGGGGCCAACGTCGCTTCCACAATGATGTTGCTGCGACCCGAATCATTACCCGCCGCTATTTTGTTGCGCGGGATGGTTGTTCTCTCGAAACCGCCAAGCGCCGACCTCCGCGACAAGCGCGTCTTAATCAGTGCCGGCGAAACCGACCCAATTATTCCTGCCGAAAACGCGCAGCATCTCGCCGCGCTTCTCAAGGAACGAGGCGCTGATGTGACCTTCACGATGCAACGCGCCGCCCACGGTCTGGTACGCGAAGATCTCATCGCGGCGAAGCAGTGGTTAGGTCGGTAAACCTCACATTTAGAGTTGCGCGCACAGGAGCTGTGGACATTATTGCAAGCCGCTAATTACGCGGGTGTAGCTCAGTGGTAGAGCACCTCCTTGCCAAGGAGGACGTCGCGAGTTCGAGCCTCGTCACCCGCTCCAGCCTCCGCTCGGCACGACCGTGTCGAGCGGAGGCTGGAGCGAGGGCGCCGTAGCCTTGGCGAAGGCGGCCCGCCCCTCACGGCCGAGCTACGGCTGGCAGGCCAGTTTTACGGACGTCGCATTATGTTCTATGTGTATCTGCTACGATCAGAATCTCATCCGGCGCAGCGCTACATCGGGTTCACGACTAATCTGAAGGCGCGCCTCGCCGAGCATAACAGCGGTCGTTCGCGGCACACATCGAAGTTCGCGCCGTGGTCTCTGGTGGCTTACTTCGCCTTTCGAAACGAAAAGACGGCCCTCGAATTCGAGAAATATCTGAAGTCAGGCTCTGGACGCGCTTTTGCCGAGAATCATTTTTGGAAGGATGAAGGAGTGTAGTTGTGCGGTGATTTTTTTGAATCCAAATCGCCCTCTTCCCGCATCTCACAAGCATAGGATGAAAATGAAAACTGCTCTCTTAACCTGCTTCGCGTCCATTGCGCTGGCTTTGCTCGCATTCGGACAAGATCCAACCCCTTCACCCGCTGCGACTTCGTCGGCCTTTACCGTCACGACTTCCATCGCGCCGACGGCTGTGCCTTCGGCGACTCCTTCCGCTAGTGCGAAGGATGATTTGGAAAGTCGGATCGATAAGAAGGTCAAAAAAGGTCTGAGCATTACGTTTGGCGACAACGATATCGATAAAGACAAAGGCCACGTTCGCGTGCATCGCTCGCATGATAGCGACGATGATATCGGCGGTTTAATGGCGATTCCGATTGTCGGAATCATCTTCACCACGCTCTTCGGCGCGCCGGTTTTGGTCGTGGCTGCGATCATGTTCTTTAGCTATCTCCGCTCGCGTTCGCTTCATCGCACGGTGCGCATGATGGTCGAGAAAGGTCAGCCTGTGCCCGCGGCATTGTTCGCGCCGCCCCCGACGATTCGCGCGCGCTCGGATATGCGCCGTGGTGTGGTGCTGGTCATGGTCGGTCTCGGCTGCATGGTCTTTTTTGGCGCGGTTAACGATTGGGAAAACGGTGTATGGGCGCTCGGCGTCATTCCGTTTCTCATCGGCGCCGGTTATCTGCTCGTTTGGAAATTGGAGGGCAACAAACCGAACGGCTTCAACAAAGCCAGTACCGACAACCCTCCGCCGCTGCCCTAGTTTTCGAGGGTGCCGCTAACCGATGCCGACCTTGTCGCACGAGTTCTTCTTGAAGATGATCACCATGCCTTTGCTGAACTCGTGCGCGGTCATCAATCGATCGTGCGCGGTCTGCTGCGGCAGCTCACGCGCAACGATCTCGCGCTGGCCGATGATCTCGCGCAGGAGACGTTCGTTAAGGCTTACAAAAACATTCGCAGCTTTCGCGGCGAGGCGAAATTTTCCACCTGGCTTTATCGTATCGCTTACAACTGCTTCCGAGAAGATGCGCGCAAGCGGAAGGAACTCGTCGGCATTGATGAGTCGGTCCTCGAAGCGGAACGCGATCCGCACACGGTCGATCCCGCCCTGCGACATGATCTCGCGCAGGCACTGCAATTGCTCCCGTTACACGAACGGACCGCGGTCGTGCTCTGTTGCCAAAACGGGCTCTCGCATGATGAAGCGTCCCATGTTCTCGATATCCCACTTGGAACTGTGAAGACGAATGTGTTAAGAGGTAGAGAGAAGCTGAAGAAGGCGCTAGCCGAATGGGCCACGAACTAAACATCGACGGACAACTCCAGGCCGATTGGCTCGACGCCAAGCTGCGTGATGAGATGCCGTACATCGATGATGCGGGTTTCACCGCGCGTCTCGTGAAGCAGTTGCCTGTGCAACGTCGCGCGTCTCGCTCGCTGCGTTCCGCCATCATCATCGGCGTAACGTTGCTCGCATGCGTCATCGCGTATTTTCTCACGGGCGGCGGAGAAACTTTTGCGGACTCGGCGGCGTTTCTGGTCGCGATGCCGTTTGTGACGGTTTGCGTAATCGCCGGTTGCTGCGCGTTGCTGGTGACGGTTCTCGGAGCGTTCGCTGCGATCACACGCCAGGGCAACCAGCAGGCGCTGCGCGAATTTGCGCGCTCTATTCGTTAGGCGATCTTTTTCGCTTGTTCGACATCGCGGCTGATTTGCGCCCCCAGTTCGTCCAGGTTCGCGAATTTTTGTTCCGGTCTTAGATACCGAAGGAACCGTACTTCGACATCCTCGTCGTAAATATCCCGATGAAGATCGAAGAAATGTAGTTCGAGCAAGCGCTCCGGCTTTTCGGATTCGATTGTGGGCCGCGTCCCGAGATTCGCCACGCCCCGAAGAACTGCCCCATCGAGTTTCGCTTCCGCTGCGTAAACGCCATTCGGCGGAAATTGTTCGCTATGGGCGCTGAGATTAGCGGTGGGAAATCCGATTTTGCGCCCGAGCTGTGCGCCTTTTTTTACGGTGCCAAGAATCGTGTAGGCGCGACCCAACATTTCAGCAGCCTTCGCGAAATCTCCGCGTTCGATCGCGCCGCGAATCGCCGTGCTGCTGACGACAGCATCATTAACCGTGACCGGTTTGATACCAACGACGTTGAAGTGATGTTCGGCGCCGAGGCGTTGCAACAAGTTTAGATTGCCCGCCCGATTTTTTCCGAACGACCATTCGTGGCCGACGCAGATTTCACGCAAAGGTTTCGAATGCTCGACGAGTTGCCTAACGAATGCTTCCGGTGGCGTGCTGGCAAATTCGCGATCGAAACGAATGACGAGCAAGTGCTCGACCCCGAGATCACGGATGAGCGCGATCTTGTGCTGCGTCGCAGTGAGCAAATGCGGCGCATCCTGCGGCCGTAAAACCTTTGCCGGGTGTGGATCGAAAGTAACGACCACGGGCGTTCCATTAGCCTTGCGGGCGTGCGCGGCCGAGGTGGAGATGACGGCCTGGTGCCCGAGATGAACGCCATCGAAAACGCCGATGGCGAGGAAAAGCGGACCGTTGAGTTCTTCTAACTCCGCACTCGAGCGCAGAACCTGCATTCGTTAGGCGCCGCGCATCCGGGAGACATCCGGTAAGGTCAGGATACGTTCGAGAATGTCGACCGGCTCGAGATTTTGTATCTCTTCAACCGTGATGGCGCCATCAACCAGGAAACGACCCGAACGAGTGCGCCGCAAATTTAGCAGATGCGCGCCACACCCAAGTTCTTCTCCGATGTCGTGCGCGTAAGTGCGGACATAAAATCCTTTGGAGCATCCCACACTGAAATCGATCTCCGGCGGTGCAACGCGATCGATCGTGTAGTTGTAAACGTGCACGAGTCGCGGCTCGCGTTCGACTACTTTTCCCTGGCGCGCGAGTTTGTAGAGCGGCACTCCGCCTTGTTTGATCGCGGAAACCATGGGCGGCATTTGGTAAAAATCGCCGCGAAATTTTTCGAACGCGGCCCGCACCATTTCCTCGGTCAACGCCGGCACCGGTCGCTCTTGCAGAATTTTTCCTTCGCGATCCTGTGTGTCGGTTGTCGCGCCGAGCAGTAACGTCCCGGCGTACTCCTTGTCTTCGCTCATCAACAAATCCTGGATCTTTGTGCCGCGTCCGAGCGTGAGCAGAAGCAAACCGGTTGCGATCGGATCGAGCGTGCCGCAATGACCGACTTTCTTGATCTGCAGTCGGCGCCTAACGAGTGCTACAACGTCGTGCGACGTCATGCCCGGCGCTTTGTCGACCAGCAGGACGCCGTCAGGAGTTGCAGTTAATGACATCGCAAATCGCCCCCAGGATTTTCTCTTCCGTTTCCGCCAAACTGCCACGCAGCCGCGCGCCCGCGGCCAGCTTGTGGCCACCGCCACCGAAACGTTGCGCGATTGCGGCGACATCTGCGTCATCGCTCTTCGAGCGCATGCTCACGCGCACTTTTCCTTCGAGCAGTTCTTCGAAAAACACCGCTACGATCACACCTTGAATCGCACGCAGATGATCGATCAAACCTTCGTTGTCCTCCGGTTTTACGCCCAGTCGTTTCGCCATTTCCAGACTCAAGCTGAAACACGCAACCCGCCCATTACCGTCGAAGCGCATCGTGCCCAGAAGTTCGCGGAGCAATTCAATCCGGCGGCGGGGAAAACTCTCGTAAAGTAATTGACTGACCCGGCCGACATTCACGCCACATTTCAAAAGCTCCGCGCCAATTTCGAAAGTGCGCGCGGTGGTGTTCGAATATTGAAAGGAACCGGTGTCGGTAGAGATGGCGACGAATAAGTTCTCCGCCATCTCCTGCGTCATCGGAAGATTCTGACTCGAGATTAGTTCATAGAGAATCTGTCCTGTCGCCGGCGCGGTGTCGTCGATGTAGTTAAGATTTCCGTAGCGGGGATTCGTCGGATGATGATCGATGTTGATCCACTTCGGCGCGCGCACCGCCTCACCCGCAGTCCCAAGTCGATTTTGCACCGCGGTGTCGAGCGCAACGCCGAGGTCGAAATTCTCTGGGGAGGCCGGCGGCCTAACGAGTAGTTCACTGCACGGCATGAAGCTGTATTTATCGAGCATGCCGTCTTCATTCCAGATGGAGACATCTTTGCCGAGTTGGCGCAGCGAAAGGCCGAGCGCGATTTGACTCCCGAAGGCGTCGCCATCCGGTCGCACGTGGCTGAGCACAGCGACACGTCGACTTTCGCGCAGCGCCGTTCCGATCGCGGAAAAGGAATCGTTCATTGTTCGTCGTCAGCTTTCGGCGGTTCGATTTCTTGCAGAATCTTGAAGACGCGCGCGCCACGCTCGATGGAATCGTCGAGATGAAAATTGAGACGCGGTGTGTATTTCAAAACGACGTTCTTCGTTAGCTCCGCCTGCAAGACCACGCGATTGGTTTCGAGTTTTTCGATCACTCCCTTCGCGCTTCCTTTTCCCAACACGCTGATGAAAACGTGCGCATTTTTCAGATCGGGCGTGACATCAACGTCATTCACGGTCACGAGCGCGTTCTCGAAAGTCAGATCGCGCGTGATGATCATGCTCAACTCGCGTTTCACTACTTCGTTCACGCGCAATAGACGATGTTTCATTGGAATATTGCCGGCGACTCTTCCGCCGACCGAGGTCAACGCCCTCGGTTACAGCTTCTGTGCGACCGCCTCGAGTTGGTAGCACTCGATAATGTCGCCGACCTGATATTCGTTGAAATCGCCGAGCTTGATGCCGCACTCGAGACCGACGCGCACTTCCTTCACGTCGTCCTGGAAACGGCGCAGGGTCGAGAGCCCTCCGTCGTAAACCGGCTGGCGGCGACGGAGCACGCGTGCCCGCGCCGTGCGAGCGATGCGGCCATCCGTGACGAGACACCCCGCGACGATTCCCTTGGTGAGTTTGAAAACCTGTTTGACCTCGGCGTGACCGATAACCGTTTCGCGATGTTCCGGATCGAGCATCTCGGCCATCGAATCTTTGATCTGGTCGATCAATTCGTAGATGATCGAATAAAGTTTTACCTGCACGCCTTCGCGTTTCGCCGCGGTGACGGCATTCGTTTCGACCTTGATACTGAAGCCGACGACGACGGCATTCGATGCGCTCGCGAGCAAGATGTCGTTCTCGGAAATCGGTCCGACACCCGAGTGCACGATTTCGAGATCGATCTTTTTGCTTTCGATTTGGCCGAGCGCGCCAGTCAAGGCTTCGAGCGAGCCTTGCGCGTCGCATTTCAAAACGATGCGCAAAACTTTCTTGCCATCTGCCGCTTCGAGTAATGTTTCAAGCGTGGCACGTTTTGGCGCGGAAAGTTTGTCGGCGCGTTTCGCGAGCAAACGTTCCTCGCTCAGCGTTTTCGCCGAGCGTTCTGAATCCATCACGAGAAATTCATCACCCGCTTGCGGCAGACCGGTAAATCCAAGCACTACCGCGGGTGTGGAAGGCCCAGCTTCCTTGATTGATTTGCCGCGATCATCGATGAGCGATTTCACCTTGCCGGCGTAGTCGCCGCAGATAAATGGATCGCCATTCTTCAGCGTGCCCATCTGCACGATGACGGTCGCGGTCGGTCCACGGCCGGCTTCGACTTGCGCTTCAATGACAGTTCCGCGCGGCGTCGCAGTCGGCGATGATTTCAACTCCATCACTTCCGCCTGTAGCGCCATCATTTCGAGCAAGTGATCGACGCCCGTGCCTTTCGTCGCCGAAACTTCGCAAACGATTGTGTCACCGCCCCAATCTTCCGGCGACAGTCCGCGATCCTGCAGTTGCTTTTTCACGCGATCGATATTCGCGCCGGGCAAATCGATCTTGTTAAGCGCGACCATGATCTTCACATGCTCGGCCGCTTTCGCATGGCTGATCGCTTCGAGCGTCTGCGGCATCAAGCCGTCGTCCGCTGCGACCACGAGCACGACGATGTCGGTGACGTGCGCACCGCGCGCACGCATGGCGGTGAACGCGGCGTGACCCGGCGTATCGAGAAATGTAATTCGGTGGCCCTTATATTCTACCGTGTAAGCGCCGACATGCTGCGTGATGCCGCCCGCTTCACCCGCCGCGACACGTGTCTTGCGGATCGCATCCATGAGCGAAGTCTTTCCGTGATCGACGTGGCCCATGAAAGTAATGATCGGCCCGCGCGTCTTGAGTTCCTCTTCCTGCACGATGACCGGCGCAGGTGGCGCAACCACGACCTGCTCAACCTTGTGCACGCCGCCGCCTTTTTCGCGGCGTTCCATTTCGAAAACGAATCCGTGTTTGGCGCAAATCTGTGTCGCGACATCCGGCTCTACGGTCTGATTTTGGTTCGCGAAAACATTCAGCTCCATCAGCTCCTTGATCAGGACGTGGTTCTTCACGCCGAGCTGCGTCGCGAGATCGCGCACGATGATCGGCGGCTTGATGTGAATGATTTTTTGCGACTCGACTTCAGGTTCCGGTTCGGCCGGGGGAGCAGCTGGTTCCGCTGGAACTTCGATGGGCGGCGCGACCGTTTTCGGCGGGCGCGGCGCGTGAGTAATTAGATCAACCGCCGGGGGAGGCGCAGCCACAACTGCCGCCTCTGGTTCAACCGGTTTTGGCGGCGCAGCTGGCGGCGTCGCGCGGATGCGTGAAATGGGAGGGAAGAAAGATTTTGTCGCTCTTACTTCACTCTCCGTCCGCTTCTGCTTCGGTTTCTTCTCATCGATCAGCGAAACCGTTTCGACCGCCATCTTCGCGGGTCGTTCGGCAGGTTGTTTTTCAGCAGCGGCGGCCGCGGCGGCCTCAGCCGCGGCGCGAGATTTGGCAGCGGGCGTTGGCGCAACATGAGTGCTGCGCGCCGAAGTCTTGGTCGCTTTTGGCGCGGCCTTGCTCTTCGCTTCAACCGCCGACGATTTGCCTGTCGCCTTGCGCGCGGTCGCAGGCTTCCGCGTTGCGGCGGTTTTTGTCGTCGTCGTTCTGGTTGGCATTCTTAAAATTTTTCGTTCCCATGGCTCCAAGCCTCTTATCGAGGAGCCATAACTAAACTGTTGCTTCTCGCGGGATAGCCGCGTGGATCTCCTGCGCTTTTGCTTCATCCACAGCGAGGATGTCGACGAAATCTGAAACGTCGGCATCCCGCAATCCTTCGAGGTTTGTAAATCCTGATTTCACCAAAGTCAGTGCCTGTTCGTCCGTGATCGGCAGCGACGCGGAAAGCGCCTGCGCGGCTTGCGCAACCTTTTGTTCGACCGCATTCATCGCGCTCGTGTCTTTGTCGATGTTAATTTCCCAGCCGGTCAAACGACTCGTTAGGCGCGCGTTCTGGCCTTTCTTCCCGATAGCTAATGAGAGCTGATCTTCATCAACGGAAATCAGTACGCTCTTTTTCTCCGTATCGAAAAGGAGGTTCTTTACCTTCGCGGGCTTCAAAGCTTCCAGAACGTATTCCTTCGGATCGGAACTCCAGCGGATGATGTCGACCTTCTCGTTGTTCAGTTCGCGCACGATATTTTTAACGCGCGATCCACGCATGCCGACGCACGCGCCGACCGGATCGACTTTGTCGTTCACGCTCGTAACCGCGATCTTCGTGCGATAACCGGCTTCGCGCGCAATGCCGCGAATCTCCACCGTTCCATCATTGATTTCGCTCACTTCAAGTTCGAATAGACGACGGACAAAATTCGGATGACTGCGCGAAACAATAATTTCCGGTCCGCGAATTCCGTTCTCAACCGCGACCACATAAGCGCGCAGGCGATCGCCGACATTGTAGTCCTCGACTACGACGCGTTCGCGCTGCGGCATAATCGCTTCAAATTTTCCGAGATCGAGAATCACATCCGAGCGATCGAAACGGCGCACAGTCCCGCTCACGATCTCACCGGCGCGGTCCTTGAACTCCTCATAAATCATCTCTTTCTCGACCTGGCGGATGCGCTGCATCATCGCCTGCTTTGCGGTTTGCGCGGCAATGCGTCCGAAATTTTTCGGCGTCACTTCCACTTCGACTTCGTCGCCAACTTTCGCGTCCGCTTTAATGAGGCGCGCTTTCGCGAGAGAAATTTCATCCGGCGGATTGATGACATTTTCGACCACGAGCGGTTTGGCCAGGGCGCGGATGACGCCGGTCTTCGGATCAATATCGATGCGCAATTCGCGCGAAACGCTCACGCTCTTTTTCGAAGCAGAGAGCAGCGCATTCGAAACCGCCTCGAGCAGGATTTCGCGTTTAATTCCGCGCTCCCGTTCCAGGTAATCCAACATGGCAATAAACTCGGCGTTCATAAAAGCATCGAGCCCGCCGACAAAAAAGAGTGGGACCCCAGCTCCCACTCCAATCCGCCACCGGACTAGGGCTTTAAGTTAATTTCAAAAGCTGCATCGTCAAGCTGTGCCGCGAACCCTTAGCCTCGTAATCGTTGTGCTCGTTTGGGCGGCGATTTATTTGCCTTGGCTCGGAACGTCTGGATTGCGAAGCGAAGAAGGACATCGCGTTCTACCCGCAGTCGAAATGCTCAACAGCGGCGACTATCTTGTACCGCACATCGGCGGTCAGCCATACCTGCGAAAACCGCCGCTGATTAACTGGCTGGTGGCCGCGTCGTTTAAGATTCTTGGTCAACGGAATGAATGGAGCGCGCGTTTCCCGTCGGTCGTCGCCGTCCTCATCGTCGGAATTGTTTTTGCAACATTAACGCCGGCAATTTTGGGCGAACACGGATCACTCGCCGCTGCGCTCGCTTGGCTCACAAGCCTGGGCATGGTGGAGAAAGGTCGAATGATCGAAATCGAAGCCGTTTATGTTTCGCTTTTTGCATTCGCATTCCTTTGCTGGCTGGCGTGGTGGCGAACCAAGCGTTCACTGTGGCTGACTTGGATTGTGCCGTGGATCTTCCTCGGGCTCGGTTTGCTGGCCAAAGGTCCGGCGCTCCTGTTTTTCTTCTATGCCGTGGTCGTGATGATTCTTTTTCGAACGAAACGACTTAGCGAAATATTTTGCTTCCAGCACTCGTTAGGCATTCTCGCCATGCTGGCGATTTTCGCCGCCTGGGCCGTCCCATTTTCGCGAGCGACGCAGGCCGCCCAAATTTCGCACACGTGGTCTAACGAGTTGTTAAACCGCTTCACCGGCAGCGAAGGAACCTTCAACGATTGGCTACTGAACTTCCCGCTCTCCTTTGCCTATTTCCTGCCGTTCGGTTTGGCTCTGCCCTTCGTTCGCCTGAGCAAGATGCCTAACGAGGACAGCGCGATTGCGCGGGGTTTGTTTTTTGGTTCGGCCGTTCCTTTGCTGCTCGTTCTCATTCTTCCAGGCGCGATCCAGCGTTACATTATGCCGACGCTGATTCCCGCGTGTTGTTTTCTTGGGCTGGCCGTCAGGTCCGATGCATTCGAATGGAAGATTCCCCGCGCGCTAGTCGTCACCTTGATGCTGATTATTGCAATGGGTGCCATGATCATTTTTCCCTGGCGCTCCGCCACCGTGCAAAAAGAACGACCGGGTTATGATCGCGATGCGGCGTCGATCAATCAAGCGATCCCAGATGACGAAAAGTTATTCGTCATCAGCCCCGGCTATCAACCGCTGCTATTTTACGTTCACGCGCCGATCATTTATCTGACTCAAGCGAGCGAGCTCCCGCAGACAGCGCATTTTGCACTCGTTAGGCGAGAGCTGAAGAACAATGCGCAGCTACTCTTGCGGACGAAGAAATTTCGCGGTGAAGAGATGTTGCTTTATCAAATGAATCTCTAATGTCTCGCCCGCTTGCCTTTTTTCTCATCTTGGCAGTCTGGGCGCTCACCTATTTGCCCGGGCTCGGTGCGCTCGAAATCAAAGGCGAAGAAGGTCGTCGCATTCTTCCCGCCGTTTTAATGCTGCAAACGGGTCACTACCTAGTGCCGCAGGTCGGGAGCGAGCCGTATTTTCGGAAGCCGCCATTTATCAACTGGCTGGTCGCGGCATCGTTCAAAATCTTCGGCGAACGCAATGAATGGACCGCGCGAATTCCTTCCGCGCTTTGCATACTCATTGTTGCGCTGGCGTTTCTTACCATCGCGCGACCAGCGCTGGGTGAAAACGGTTCGCTGGCCGCCGCGCTGATTTGGATGACGAACTTCGGCATGATCGAAAAGGGGCGATTGATTGAAATCGAAGCGCTTTACGTCTCGTTAGGCGGCTTGGCCTTGATTTGTTGGCTCAGTTGGTGGCAGACCCGGCGCTCGAAGTGGCTGACCTGGATCGCGCCGTGGATTTTTCTTGGGCTAGGCCTACTCGCTAAAGGTCCGCTGCATCTATTTTTTTTCTATGCAGTAGTCAGCGCGGGTCTTTATCGCGACGGAAAATTGCGCACGCTTTTGAACGTACAGCACTTGTTAGGCATCCTGCTTATGCTCGGCATTTTTGCGGCGTGGGCGATCCCTTGTCTCATCGCTACGCAACAAACGGACGTCGCACACATTTGGTCGCGTCAATTTTCCGGAAGGCTCGCCGGCGAAGATTTCCACTTTCGCGGCTGGATCACGAACATACCGCGCGGGCTGGGCTATTTTCTGCCGTGGGTTCTTTTTCTCCCGCTCTTAAGACGCAAGCCGAGCGAGCGGTTTCTCGCGTGGGGAATCGGAATTTCATTTCTCGTCATAAGTCTGTTGCCGGGGTCGCTCGCTCGCTACACCATGCCGCTCCTTGTGCCCGCGGTGTGGTTGGTCGCAGTGTTGTTGGAAGGTGAATTGCGTTGGCCGCGCATCGTTGCCGCGATCGCTTGCATTGCGATGCCGACTTATGGTTTCGCGGTTACGCCCTATCTGCAGAGGCGCGAGAAAGTAAGAAATATCGCCGAACAAATTAATGCCGCGCTTTTGCCTAACGAGTCGCTTTACGCCATCGATCCTGATTATCAGCCCGCTCTTTTTTATGTGCGCGATCCGATCGTTTATTTGAACCGCCTTGAAGAATTACCCGGCGACGCACATTACGTCCTGGCGCAGCCGCAAAATGAAGCGGCCATCGTGGCGCGCAAACCGGGTGTGCAATCGGTGCGCCATTTTCGCGACTACCGCGGCAAGGAAATCATCCTTCTGGAATTGCGTCCAGCGACGGAGTGAACGACGTAAGAAGGAGACGGTCTAAGCGTACTGTTTCGATGAACCTCCACTCTATCCTTCGCCGGCGCTCGTTAGGCGATGTTGCCCTGCTTGCGTGCTTTTTCGCGCTAGCCGGTTGCGCTAAGAAGCAGACAGCCGGTCCGCCGTCGCGTCCGGTCTTCGTCGCGAAAGTCGTCACGCAGGATGTGCCGCTTTATCTCGATGAGATCGGCACCACTGCGGCCTACGAAATCGTACAAGTTCAGGCGCAGATAAGTGGACAAATCGTTGCGCGCGAATTCAAAGACGGGGCGGATGTGAAAAAAGGCGATCTGCTTTTCCGGATCGACCCGCGTCCTTACGAAGCGGCCCTGGCCGCGGCGAAGGCGGATCTGGCCTTGAATGAGGCAACCTTTAAACGGCAGCAGGAATTGCGCGCGAAGAACGTCACCGCTAACCAGGACTTCGATACCGCCCAGGCGAGTGCGCGAAAATCTGAAGCGGGCGTGGCCGCAGCGCAGTTGAACCTCGATTTTTGTTACATCAAGTCACCCATCGATGGACGAGCCGGCCTCCGTAATGTCGACGTGGGAAATCTGGTCGCTCCGGGCGGAACTCCGCTGCTCACCATCATGGGGCTGGATCCGATCTACACCGACTTCACGGTGGCGGAGCCTGATCTACCACTCGTTAGGCGCTATCTCGATAATCCGAATCTCAAAGTCCTGACCGATGCGGAAGACGACAACATCGGGCCGCGCGCCGGCACTCTTTATTTCATCGACAACGCCGTCCAGCCGGGCGCCGGCACGGTGAAGTTGCGCGCGGTCACGCCGAATCCGGATCGGGCCTTGTGGCCTTCGCAATTTGTTAAGGTGCGTTTGATTCTCGATGTCTTGAAAGACGCCATGCTGGTGCCGGGCAGCGCAGTGCAGGTCGGGCAGAATGGCCCTTACGTTTTCGTGGTGAAGGGAGATTCAACGCTGGATTTGCGCCAGGTAAAACCGGGACAGAATCAGGATGATCGGACCGTGATCTCGGACGGCGTGAAGGAAGGCGAAACCGTCGTGGTTTCGGGACAACTCCAGCTGGCACCGGGCGCTAAAGTGGCGACGAAGGAAATTCCCATTAGCGGCGCCGGTTCTCATCCTTCGCAGGCGAGCATGATGCGTTAAGTATGTCTGCGGACGATCTGCCTAACGAGTCCTCCGACCACCATCAACCTCTCGGTGAAAAAACACCGGCGGGCAAATTGGTGCAATTTTCTTCCGGTTTGTCGAAGCCGTTTATTCAACGGCCGGTCATGACAATATTGTTGACCGCGTCGCTCATTGTCTTCGGCATTCTCACCTTCAAGCAACTGTCGGTAAATGATCTACCGGCGGTGGATTATCCGATCATTCAGGTGAGTGCTTCATATCCGGGCGCGAATCCGGAAACGATGGCGAACACGGTCGCGACGCCGTTGGAAAAGCAGTTCACGCAAATTCCCGGCCTCAGCTTCAGCACCAGCTCGAGCACGCAGGGCAGTACGAGCATTACATTGCAATTCGATCTCGATAAAAGTGTCGACGCCGCCGCGACCGACGTGCAGGCCGCGATCCAGCGCGCCGGTGGACAATTGCCTAACGACTTGCCGCAGCCGCCGCGTTACGAGAAGGCGAACCCGAACGATCAGCCGGTCATGTATATCGCCCTAACGAGTGATACCCTGACCGACGGCGACCTTTATAAATACGCCACTTCACAGGTGCAGCAGCGCATCAACATTCTGCCCGGCGTTTCGCAGGTGCAGATTTTCGGGGTGAAAAGCGCCATCCGCGTGAAGGTCGATCCGGGCGCACTCGCGGCGCGCAACATCACTTTCGACGAACTTACGAACGCAGTGCGTTCCGGCACTTCCTACGCGGGCGCGGGTCAGTTCGATGGCAAAAACACTTCGTTCGTGTTGCGGCCGAACGGCCAGGTGGCGGATGCGGAAGGTTATCGCAACATGATCATCGCGCGCGGCAAAAATGGCGCCCCGGTTTTTCTGCGCGACATCGCCAACGTCATCGACACCGTGCAGGACGAGCGGCTGTCGCGCCATTTTTTTGCGCGCGGTTACAAAGTGCCGGCCTCGGTGATTGTGCTCGCGGTTTCGCGGCAAGCGGGCGCCAACGCCGTGGAAGTGGCGCGTTCCATCAATAATCTGGTACCGCAAATACGCCTGGAATTACCTGGCTCGATCAAGCTCATCCCGACATTTGACCGCGCGCAGAGCATCGTGAATTCCGTCGATGATGTGAAGACGACGCTCTTCATTGCTTTCGTTCTCGTTATCCTCGTCATCTTCGTTTTTCTCGGTCGCGCCACCGACACATTAATTCCCGCGGTCGCCCTGCCGCTCTCGCTCCTCGTGACCTTTCTCGTCATGTGGATGCTGAATTATTCGATCAATAATCTGACTTTAATGGCGTTAACCCTGGCCATCGGATTTCTGGTTGATGACGCCATCGTCTTTTTGGAAAACGTCGTGCGCCGCGCGGAACACGGTGAATCAATCTACAAAGCGACGCTGAATAGCGCTGGGGAAATTTCATTCACCATCCTGTCAATGACGCTTTCGTTGGCGGCGGTTTTCATTCCGCTCGTGTTCATGCCCGGTTTGCTCGGCCGAATCTTCCGCGAGTTTGCTGTCACAATCATTGTTGCAATTTTCGCTTCCGGTCTGATCTCACTCACTCTCACGCCGCTCATGTGCTCGCGCATTTTGCGGGAACACAGCCCCGGCCATCGCCGGACCAGGATGGAGCGATTCACCGACAATTTTTTCCCGGGCGTTTTGCGGTTTTACGGGCGCACGCTCGATTGGTTTCTCGATCACGGCTGGCTCGTCGTTCCCATCCTCATCGTTTGCGGGCTCGGAGTTTGGTACTTTTTCTCCGCGCTGCCGTTTACTTTGCTGCCGACCGGTGACAGCGGCGTGATCCGTGGCGCTTTCATCATGCAGGAAGGTGCTTCGCCGGCGGCGCAGCGCGTCATGCAGGAGAAGCTCGATCCGATCCTGCAAGCCAATCCAGCCGTGGATAAATACTTCACCGTTGCTGGGAGCGGACGCGCCGGATCGTCGGGCATCTTTACCGTTTTGTTTTTGACACCGGCCAAACAACGCGGGGCGATCGACGACGTGGCCGCGCAAGTTCGCAAAGCCATTGGCGAACTGCCGGGAATTTTTCCGACGCTCAATCCGTCGCCGGTTTTGCAAATCAATATCGGCGGCGCCGGCAGCCAGTTCGGTCGCTACAGTTATTCGCTCAGCGGCATTAATCCCGACGAGGTGTACGCTGCCGCCGACGCGCTCGGCGCCAAACTCGCTCCCTACGATGGTTTCGTCGCGCCGCCGCGTTCGAATCTTTTCCGGAATCAACCTAACGTCGATATCGATATCGACCGGGAGCGCGCCAGCATGTATGGCATCTCGACCGCGAAATTGCAGTCGCTCCTCCGCGCCGCCTACTCGCAGAACTATGTCTACTTAATCAAAGAGCCTGACGATCAGTATCAGGTTATTCTTGAAGTAGACGACAAGGACCGCTCGCGTCCGGAAGATCTGCGCCAGCTTTATGTCCGCCCCGACGGGAAGGATACGCTCGTGCCGATGCGTGCCCTAACGAAAACGTCGTCCAAGCTTGGGTTACAAGCCGTCAATCACACCAATCAATTTACTAGTGTTACTTTTGGCTTCGATACCAAGCCAGGTGTAGCACTTGGCGATGTAACTAAGTTCATCGAGAAAACTGCGGCGGAAACCTTGCCACCGACTGTCAAAGGCGAGCTGCAAGGCGAAGGTTTAGTCCTGCAACAGCTTTTTAGCTCTCTACCATTTCTGGTCATCGCAGCTATCTTCGTTATGTATGTCATTCTGGGCATTCTCTATGAGAGCTATGTTCATCCCATAACTGTCCTATCTACTTTGTTTCCGGCGGTAGTAGGTGGCCTGCTTACACTGTGGCTCTTCCGTTCAACACTGTCACTCTACTCAGTGATAGGTCTGTTCCTACTCATGGGCATCGTGAAAAAGAACGGCATCATGATTGTCGACTTCGCCTTGCATCGGCTCGATGAAGGTTACGACCGGCGCAGCGCCATTCACGAAGCCAGTGTGGAACGCTTTCGTCCTATCATTATGACTACGTTGGCTGCCTTGATGGGTGCGGTGCCGCTAGCACTAGGTTTTGGAGCGGATGGCGCATCGCGCCGCCCCCTGGGTCTCGTGATAGTAGGTGGGCTAATTGTATCTCAGCTGATAACTCTCTACATCACGCCGGTGATTTACCTGGCCCTCGAGTGGTTTCAGGAGCGGGTCCTCGATCGCGTTCCGTTCCTGCGCAGCGGCCACATGCATCACGAAGCAGAAGCCGGGCGCGCCCCTGCGCGGCCGAAAGTGCCGCTGCCGGCCGGCGCGCATTAAGTCTCTCACTTCTTGTTCAAGCGATAATATCCTTCCTTGGCGAGTCCTGCTACAATTCAAAAGCTTATGTGCCGAAATATTAAGACCCTGCATAACTTCGCGCCCCCCGCGACGCATGATGAGATTCATGCTTCCGCGCTCCAGTTTGTTCGCAAGCTAAGCGGCTTCACGAAACCTTCGAAAGCGAACGAAGCCGCGTTTAGTCGCGCCGTCGAGCGGGTGACGGCCGCTGCCCATGAGTTACTCCACTCCTTAGTCACGAATGCGCCGCCGCGTGATCGTGCGGTTGAAGCGACCAAAGCGCGTGTCCGCTCGGCTGCTCGATTTGAGCACGAACATCGTGCGGCCACGGCGTGACTCTCGACCGCGTTGGATAAATCGAACGGCGGCGAGCCGTGGGATTGACTTTGAAGCGCGACCCGAAAACGTCGGCACGCTAGCGTTTTTCGCCAGGTGCGGGATAGCGCGCCAGCTCGAACTTGATCTGCTGATAAATTTCTCGCGACCATACTGGCGCACCGGCCGGCAATTCGCCTAACGAGTCCTTACGAAAATCGATCGGCGTTAGGAGGATGGTGGTGTTTTCAATTCCGGCCAGCGCGGTTAGCACGAAGAGATCTTCCGACACTTCATCGCCCATAGCGAGGCAACCGCGCGAATGCTCGCTGCCGTGAATCATGATTTCGCTGCCGGGTTCGGCCCGGTTTTCTTCAGCGGCGCGGGCCAGATCAAATTCGTTTGGGTAATCGATCCAGATACTGAGATGATGAAGACTGTTCGGATTCAATTCGCGCACGCGGTAAATTCCCTCCGGCACTTGTAAATCGCCTTCGCGCAATTTTGGTCCCAGCGTTCCACTAGCCGCCAAAATCGGATAAGCGCAGACGAAACGAAATTCGTTCTCGGTCTTCGACGCGTAAACTTCCAGAACGCAGTCCTTCTTGATTCCGATGAAGACGAGATGTTGCGGCGGATAGGATAAACCGGCCGCGGCGAATTTCGCTTCCAGCCGCTGCTGCACGAGCGGACCGTATTCTGTCAGACGGTCTTCGGTGGTTTTCAACGGCTCGTCCGTTTTCGCGACGACAATCATGACGCACCAAAGGGCGATGCTCCACTTCGCGCTCAATCGCCGGTCTGCTGCAAATCAGCCAGTTTCTTTTCGGCGCGATTGACGTCGGCTTTGCGGCCGCTGCCGAGGGAGAGAAGTTTTTGTTGTCGCTGCACGTTGCGCATGGCGAATTCGATTTCCGCTTTGCGGCGTTCTTCCGCGGCCCGTTTCGCGGTCGCTTCCGCGTCGGCTAGTTCGGTCGCCGATTTTTCTTCGTCAGCTTTGCTCCTGGTTGCTTCGAAACGCGCCTGCGCAAGCAGCGCTTGCATTCGAACGACATTCAAAACGCGCGCTTCCGCTTCCACTTTTGAGATGATGCCGGATTTGTATAGGCCATCTGCGCCCACGGCATTTCGTTTCCCGCGCGCCAGATCCTTTTCCAACTTCGCGATGTCGGGAGTTTGCGGAGTGACTGCAACGTCCGGCGAACCATCGCGATCGCGAGACTTGATGAGCAACGGCGGGTCGATCTCAAGTCCTTCGCCCTGCTCAGGCAAGGCTGGCTCTTCTTCCGCGGCCATCGCGCAACTCAGCGCTATCGTCGTCAGTAACATTGCTACCAACCAGCGCTTCATCGCGTCTAAAATATCACACCGCGCCGCCAAATTTCCAGATCACAACCAGCCCCTGCGTTTGAAAAACAAATAGGGTAGCACAGCGGAAGCGAGCATGACCATGAGTGCGAATGGATAACCGTAGT
>JBBRYT010000019.1:0-46238 GCA_038237435.1 Chthoniobacterales bacterium | reverse complement strand
GGTGGAAACCGGCGCGGACCTCTGGTGATCCTAGCGCAGTGGCCCCACCCGTTCCCATTCCGAACACGGAAGTGAAACGCTGCAGCCCCGATGGTAGTGCGACGATAGGTTGTGCGAGAGTAGGACGTCGCCAGAACAAAACGCCCGCTGAGGAAACTCAGCGGGCGTTTTGCTTCCCAGCGGTCCCCGGTGACAAGGCCTAACGAGCTGTCTCCTTCGAATCCTACAGTAATGAAAACCACAGCACTCAGTTTGATTACCGCAGCAGCTCTTGCTCTCGGTAGTGTAGCGTTAGCCGCAGGCGCCAAAGACTATCAGGTTACCGGCCCGGTCCTGGAAGTTACCGACGCGATGATTGCGGTGAAGAAAGGGAACGACCGCTGGGAGATTGCCAAAGATTCCAGCACCAAAGGTGCGGGAGACGTTAAGGTCGGCGACAAGGTCACGGTACATTACACCATGACCGCGACAGAGGTCGAAGCCAAGGCAGCCGCCAAAGGTGGTGACAAGGCAGCCAAGAGCGCGGCCAGCCCCGCGAAGAAAAAGTAGAACTCTTTAGGCGAACGAGCAGTCCTCAACGGCGACTGCTCGTTCCGCCGAAGATTCCGCCGAGGACGCCGCGGATTAGTTGTCGTCCAACCTGACTGCTCGCGGCGCGCATGGCGCTCTTCGCCATGCTGGTCGCGACCGAGTCGTGAATCGCGCCGCGCGGTCCGATCGTTGGCTGGAAGATCGAACCCATTTTTTGCAGCACCGAAGTTCCGCCAGCGGCGGGCGCGGAAGGCTGCGCTCCGATGGGCGCTGGTGCGCCCGCGGTTTTTTCTACGGCGCGCGCCTGCAATTTTTCATAGGCGGATTCGCGATCGACGGCCTTCTCGTAGTGACCCGCTATCGCCGACGAACTGACGATCTGTTTGCGCTGGTCAGAAGTGATCGCGCCGACCTGGCTGCGCGGCGGAACAATTTTCGCACGTTCGACTACGGCGGGTTTGCCGTCTTCTTCGAGCATCGAGACGAGCGCCTCGCCGACGCCCAACTCGGTTAGCACCTTCTCGACGTTCAGCTTCGGATTCTGCCGGAAAGTTGTTGCGGCCGCCGTGACCGCTTTCTGGTCGCGCGGAGTGAAAGCTCGCAAGGCGTGTTGAACACGATTGCCGAGTTGGCCCAGAACGACGTCGGGAATATCGAGCGGGTTCTGACTCACGAAGTAAACGCCGACGCCTTTCGAGCGAATCAGCCTAACGACTTGTTCGATCTTGTCCTCCAGCGCTTTTTCAATGTCGGCGAAAAGCAGGTGCGCTTCGTCGAAGAAGAAGACTAGCTTGGGTTTCTCCACGTCACCTACTTCGGGTAGCTTCTCGAATAGCTCGGAAAGCAGCCAGAGTAGGAAGGTCGCGTACACTTTCGGCGATTGCTGCATCAGCCTCTCTGCCGCGAGGATGTTAACCACGCCTTTGCTGCCTTGCGTTTGAATCAAATCATCGAGATCGAGCGCGGGCTCGCCGAAGAACTTGTCCGCGCCTTGTGATTCGAGCTCGAGAAGGTTGCGTTGAATTGCGCCGGCACTCGCCGCGGAAACATTGCCGTATTGCGTCGTAAACTGGTCGGCATTGTCCGCGACATATTGCAGCATCGAGCGCAGATCTTTCAGGTCTAACAAGAGCATTCCGTTTTCGTCCGCTATCTTGAAAACCATGTTGAGCACGCCTTCCTGCGTATCGTTGAGATCGAGCAGACGGCCGAGCAACAGCGGACCCATTTCGGAAACGGTCGCGCGTACTGGATGTCCGTTTTCCCCGAAGACATCCCAGAAAACAACGGGCGACGCTTCGCCTTTAAAATCGGTCAGGCCGAGCTCCTTCGCGCGCTCGACAATTTTAGGATTATTTCCGCCGGGCTGACTGATTCCCGCGAGATCGCCTTTCACATCGGCCATGAAAACCGGCACGCCCCGCGCGCTGAAATTCTCCGCTAACGTTTGCAACGTGACGGTCTTGCCAGTCCCGGTCGCCCCGGCGATCAAGCCGTGGCGATTGGCCATTTTTGGCAGGAGGTAAATCGGCTGTTTGTTCGCTTGCGCGATAAGGATGGGGTCATTCATGACCTTCGAAACTTCTTGTCCAGCGAAAGAGGAAGCAAGAGCATTCGCGGCCTAATGTTTTACGGCGCGCTTTTCTTCACCATCTTTCTCGTCGTCGGCTCGGTCTACTTTCTTTCGGGCCGAAAGCAGGACCGTGCGCCCCATTTGCGCCATGCAATGGCGATTATCGCGCTGTTAATCGTCGTGGCGCTTTTCTGGATTTACCGTTCTCGCTCCGGCGGTTGATGAAGGGATTCGTTGCCGGAGTGGGTCATGAAGTAAGTGATTTGGGCGGGAAGAGAAGCTTGGATCTGCGATCGATCACAGCGCCTCGATCCAAGAATAATTCGCGAACTCCCGAGGAATAAAAGGAGCCGTCGGGGCGCGGGTTCAGATCGAGATAAATGCGGCCACCCGATGCGAGATGTTTGTCGAGATCACGCAGGAAGTAATCCCACTCTTCCACGTCCCAGGGCGTGTTTTTCATGTTGTCGGCAAAACAAACCGAGAAAGCGGTTATCCAATCGAAGCGGGCGCCCGTTTCGGGCAGCGGCTGAAATTTTCGTATTCGGTGAATGATTCGTTCCAGACCAAACAGCTCGAACATTTCGCCGAAAAGGGACTCATGGAAGTCGAGACCGAGCCCGCTGTGGCCGAGCTCACGCGCCACAAAAAGAAAATATCCCGCGCCGGAACCAAGGTCGAAAATGCGCTGCGGTGGCATGTGATCGAGGCCGAGGTCCTGAGCGCGGCGAATGTTTAATTTGAGGAAACGTTCCGCTTCTACGTACTTCGGCCAGTCGACGCTGCCAGTTACTCCATAGGTGCGCTTAAGGTTCTGCAGTTTCTCCTGATCGATCTTTGCCAGAAAGCGCGCGATCGAAAGTGGCCGTGCGATTCGGCGGACAGCGCGTTTGAAACTAAGCCCAGCGGCGGGATCGCAAACTTTTCTGATCTTTTCCGAAAACCTCATGCGGTCACAACCTTGATCGCATCGAAGCGCCGCCGGCTCCGCCTAACGAGTCACACAAAAATCAAACACTAACCGCGTCGGCCGTTTCAGGATCGGCTGCGTCAGCCGTCACTTCCGGCGTTAACTCGTCGAGCGGTGCCGCGGAGATCGACTTGATTTCGAAAGTTCCCGTACCTTGATCGGTATTGAGAGTTACTTTCTCTCCGACCTTGTGACCGAGCAAGGCCTGCCCGATCGCGGTTTGATAGGAAATGATGCGTCGGTCCGGATCGCCGTCCCAGGCACCCAGAATGGTATAGGTCTCTTCGTTCCCCGAATTCGTGTCGTGCAAAGTTACGATCGTGCCAATCGAGACCTGCGACGTGTCGGGATTTGCAAAGTTAGTGCCGCGCGCGTTGTGCAGCGCCGATTCCAGCTCTGATTTTCGACGCATCAAAACCGCCTGCATTTCCTTGGCCGCTTTGAATTCGAAATTCTCGCGCAGGTCTCCGTAGGAACGCGCAATTCCAATCTCTTTGCTGTTCTCGGGAATTTTCTTATTCACCAGCTCTTCGAATTCCGCTTTGCGTTTATCGAGACTGCTCCAAGAGACGACGAGCGATTCCTTCTTCTCTTCCTTCTGCTCGCCCGTGATGACGCTTTCGAGTTCCGGATAAAGTTTGATGATGCGGGCGAGGAGCGAGCGCTTGGTTAGCTCGTCGAAAACCGGTGTGAGCATCAAGCGACGCATGGCGTTGCGCGCCACTTCCGTTTCCACACCGGTGAACATGTCGGCAATCAATTCGCGATCATCGAGCAACAGATCGCGCAGTTTGCTGCCGCGGCTGTTTTCGTTGTGCTGATCGCGCTCCAACGCAGAGAGAATCGCGCCTAATAAATCCGGTGTGACGAGATCGCGCCATTCCCCTGCTCGCTCTTTGCACAACCAGTAGAGAGCCTCGCTTGTGACGGAATGCTCGCGAATCCCGCGTTGCAAATACGCGCGCAAATCAGCTTGTCGTCCAGTCTCGGAAAATACGCGCGGGATTTGAGCGACCGCGCGAGCATGATTCGACTGCATCAACTGCAACGCGCGCGTCGTCCACTGCGGACCGAGCGCGACCGGCATTGCTTGCAACAGACGTTTTTCTTTCGCGGAGGGAATCTTCGGCAAAATCGAAATCAACTTCGCTTCTTCGTCTTCGATCATGCGATTAAGCGTCAAAGCAGGATTGCCGCTCTTTAATTGCGGCAAGCGCTCGAGCAAATCGTCGCGCGCCATAACCAACTCGATGGAGAGCGCAGGATTGAAGCGCTGATTTTTCTCGGCTGCTTCTTCGATCGAATCAAGCAGCGGCTGTAGTTGCTTGGGCGGATCGTTGAACTCGCTGAAAAATCGGATGATTTGATCCAGGGCCCCGGTTTGCTCTTTTGGTTGACGCGATTGGTTGAAAAGCGTGATCAACTCATCGCCGCGTGAGACTTTCTCGGCCCGCAATTGAATCGGATCGGTCTTCTTCGACGGAATCAAAAAATAGCCGTCCTTCTTCAGGTTCTTGCTCGTGGAAGCCCACCAACGTTTCCATTCCGCTTCCGTCATCAGATTGCCAATCATTAACTGGCTGATCTGCGGGAGGGTGGCCTCACCACCAAGGCTCTCCAGAATATTTCGCACGATCGCCGCCGGCTCCTTCTTCAACTGGTCTTTTAGCCCGGCGAGATCGTTCGCTTTGCGCGCCAGAAAATGTTCCGGCGGAATCACGGTGAGATTTTCCGCCGCGTACTGCAGCTGCATGGCGTGTCCCTTCTTCCCCGGAAAATTGATCAGGATCTGATTCAGGAGAAGATTCCATTCCGCCACCTTGCCGAAGCCCCAGCTTTTGTGCAGGCAATAGGTGCCCGGCTTAAGCTTTTCGAGTTGATCGGCAGCTTTCGCGGTCAGCTTTCCCGACTCAACAAGTTTTTCCAATTCGGCATCCATTTAGATTAAGATGTTGAAGCTACGAACTATGTCGCATTTCGCCACAGAAAAGTCCGTCGCCCGCGCGGGGTTTGGGTTTGCGACGCAGTAACCGAAGTGGAACGCTAAGCGCTCATGCCGCTCTGGTTTTGGATCGCGTTTCACCTCGGCGTCTTCGTCGTGCTCGCGATCGATCTGGTCGGCTTCAATCGCAAGGCGCATGTCGTTGGCATCAAGGAAGCTTCGATCTGGAGCGGGGTCTGGGTGGCGCTCTCGCTCGGGTTCAATCTCCTCGTTTGGCATCTCAAAGGCGCGGACGACGCCATCGATTTTTTCACCGGTTACGTCATCGAGTACTCACTTAGCGTCGATAACATTTTCGTTTTCGTTTTGATCTTCACCTACTTTCAGGTGCGGCGGAAATATCAGCATCGCGTGCTGGTTTGGGGAATCATCGGCGCGCTCGTCATGCGCGGAATTATGATCTGGCTCGGCGTTTCCCTGGTGGAACGCTTCCATTGGGTGCTCTATATCTTCGGCCTCTTTCTGCTCATCACCGGCATCCGGATGCTGATGAGTAAAGGCGAGGAAATCGATCTGGAGAGCAATTTCGTTCTGCGCTTCTGCCGGCGGTGGATGCGCGTCACTCCAGAATATCACGCGCAGCATTTCATCGCGAAAGAGCATGGGCACTGGATGCTCACCCCGCTCGCGCTTGTCCTGATTGTCATCGACATCATGGACCTGATCTTCGCGGTCGATTCCATCCCCGCCGTTTTCGCCATCACGCAGGACGAGTTCATCATCTACACCTCCAACGTCTGCGCCATTCTCGGACTGCGTTCGCTCTACTTCGTCCTCGCGCATATCATCGATCGCTTTATTTATCTCAAGACAGGACTCGCCATCGTTCTCGGCTTCGTCGGAATAAAAATGATCGCGGAGAAATTCGTCGTCGTGCCGAACTGGATTTCTCTCGCGACTGTCGTCGCGATACTGACGGTCACGATCGTTCTTTCCATTCGCGCGACTCGCGGCCGGCGAAAGAAACCTAGGAAAGAGGTCTTGCCTCCGGCGAGCAAAGTCGGTTAGTTGAATTTCATGAGATCGCTCGTCGCTGCGGTGCTCCTTTTCGGAATGGCGGCTCTCTGCCGTGCAGACATTCACGATCCTCCATCGAACTCCTACGGCCCCACCCGCAAACTCGGCCGCGGTATTTCCAACTTACTTTTCGGTTGGTCCGAACTCCCGCACGAAATCGCCAAGGTCAATGATGTCGAAGGCAACTCCGCCGCTGCCGGATACGGCGTGGTGCGCGGCGTCGGTCGCAGTGTGATGCGCGTCGCCTCAGGTGTGTTCGAAATTATTACCTTCCCGATTCCCATCGTGAGGGGAAGCTATTATCCGGTTCTCGACGACGAGACGCATTGGATCCACGCCGGCTATAAGGAATTTCCGCCGGAGCTCGGGAACGAAAGCAAGTATCCCTACGCGCGGAGTTACTAACTCCTACTCCTGCTCTTAATCCTGATCCTCACTGGGATAGATTAAGAACAAGATCAGGATTAAGAGCAGGAGTGGAACTCCAGATCGACGACGTCGCCTTCGGCGGCAAAGGCGTCGGCCGGTTGAGCGGCAAGGCTGTCTTCGTTCCGTTCGTCATCGAAGGCGAAAAAATTGCCGCCCGGATCACGCGAGAGAAAAAACAATTCGCCGAAGCAGAACTCGAGCGTGTCTTGGAACCCGCACCGCAACGCGCCGCGCCGGCATGTCCTTATTTCGGTGCCTGCGGCGGATGCAGTTACCAGCACATGAATTACGAGCATCAGCTCGCGGTGAAGCAACGGCAGGTCGAGCAAATCATGCGACGCATCGGTCGCTTCACCGATCTCCCGATGCGCCCCATTATCCCCTCACCTCGTCCGTACGAATATCGCAACCGCATCACCGTGCACTGCGAAGAAGGTGTTGTGGGTTATTACCGACGCGACGTGCATCGCTTGATCGATGTGGAACGCTGTCCGATCGCGCGATTAGAAGTGAATGCGGCACTGCGCGAACTGCGCGCGCGCCGACCGCGCGATGGTCACTACACCCTGCGTGCGGGTGATGGTCCGCGCGTTTTTTCTCAAACAAACGACGAAGTCGCGGATTCGCTGGGCGAATTAATCGCGAGCTGGATCCCGCCTGATCAGGAATTACTGATCGACGCTTTCTGCGGCGCAGGATTTTTCACGAAGCAACTGCGAAACAAATTTGCGCGCGTAGTCGGAATCGAGCGGGACCGCTTTGCTGTCGCCGCGGCAGAGAAAGATGCTGCGCCTAACGAGAGCTACCTCGCTGACGACGTGGAGTTGGAACTGGAAAAACAATTACGCGAAGCCGATCTGATGAAGACGACGGTAATTGTCGATCCGCCCGCTACAGGTTTATCGGCCGTTATCCGAGGGGTATTAATGGATCGAGCGCCGGCCACACTCATCTATGTCTCATGCAATCCCGCTACGCTGGCGAGGGACTTGAATGAGTTGCACAAAAATTTCTCGATCGAATCGATCACGCCGCTCGATATGTTTCCGCAGACGGCCGAGATCGAAGTCGCCGTCCATTTGCGCAGGCGTAGCGCGTGAACCGCTGCAACTCATCAGTCATCGCGACTTTCCTGGCGGCACTGATCTCTGCCGCCAGCGCGCAAGACGCGACCGAACGCCACATCGTGGTCAACGGCGCGGAGGCCGATGAGGAATTTGAAGAGCCGGGAAGTTACGGACAACCGCAATGGGCGGAGCGAAGCCGCGCTTCTGTCACGACCAAGCTCTATGTTCTTTCTCCTTTTGAAGTTTTCCTCGGAGCCGTCTCGGAAAGTGATTTCCTCGCGCACAAACATTTCGCGGGCGACTTAACACAGGAAATCGAGATCGGTCTGCCGTATCGAATTGAACTCGATCTGGAAAATCATCTCGGCCTAACGAGTCGCCGTCTTGCGGAAAGTGAGGTCAGTGTCGGGGCGCGTTACGCGCTCGCCGCCTGGGGGAAAATTCCGCTTAATCCGACGATCGCGGTCGCCTATCAATTCGGGACCGGCCAGCAGTTGGCGGAGAGCTTCGATCATTCGATCGATCAAGACCAGCCTGACGAGTATGAGCTGCGTCTCTTGCTCGGACAGGAATTCATTCCTCATCTTCAGTGGGCCGCGAATATATTTTTTCGGCACGCGGTCAGCGCAGGACTGAACCGGGAAATTGGCTTCACCCAGGACGTGGCCTGGCTGGCCATTGCAGACAAACTAGAGTTGGGCGCCGAGATGCGTTACACGAACGCGACTCGGCGCGGCGAAAAACGCGGCGCCGCTAATGAATTAGTGATCGGTCCAAGTGTAAACTGGAAACCAAATCTCCACACCGTCTTGAGTCTCGCTCCTCTTTTCGGCTGCACCGACGATTCACCCCGCGTTGCGATCCTCGCTTCGGTGTCGCTTGAATTTGGCGGCGGCGAATCGCGCACGGTTCGGCCAGGAAATCGCTAAGCGCGGTCGTTAACGAATTTTTAATGCTTTAAGTCGCACCTTAATTATTAGTTGATCGGGCTTTTTCGGATCATCTCTTCGTTCCGAAGTGACGAACGATCTTCAAGCCTTTCTTGCCAAGCTTGAGCTGTCCGGAAACGCTATCCGCGGAGCGAACTCCCCCAGTAGCGAACATGTGGACCGCAGACGGACCTTGCACTTCGGGTCTTACCGTAGACGCATTTTGCTAACACAATGTAGCAAGGCAATCGCAATATGTTCGTCTCCTAGAAACCACTTGCCAGTCCTTCGGCACGCCGCCGACAGTCTCCGCCTGACAAATGGCTGACCTTCTCCCACCGACTCCCGGCGTTCACCGCCCGCGTAATGTCGATTGGAAACGTGCGGCGGCGCTGCTCTACGGCGACTGGGGCACGAGCAAGGCCTACGTGCTGGGCCTGGCCTTTGTCGCCGCGGGCTTCTCGTCCTTTCCGATCATTTTGGCGGTTTGTGCGCTGACATTTCTGGTCGCGATCAACTACGCCGAGATCTGCAAATACTTTCCGGACGGCGGCGGCGTTTATTCCGCGGCGCGCTCGCAAGGACGACTCCTCGCAGTAGTCGGTGCGTTATTGCTGGTCGCGGATCTTACCGTTACGGCGGCGCTGAGCGGCTGGTCGGCGCTGAGTTATTTCAACATTCCTTTTCTCAAGGAACACATCGTTCTCTCCACCGTCGGCGTGTTGTTGATCATGGGAGCGATTAATTTTTTCGGACCGCGCCACAGTGGAACTTTCGCGGTCGCGCTGGCCGTGCCCACGATGATCGTCGTGGTCCTGTTGATTCTGATCAGCGCGCCGCATCTCACGACCGCGCATCTCGAACCGCGGCACGAAAGCCTCGAGCAACTTTGGGTGCAATTCGTCGGCGTAATTCTCGCCCTTAGCGGTGTGGAAGCGATCGCGAATCTGACCGGCGTAATGAAGCTCGATCGCGGCTCGACGCCCGATCATCCGAAAGTTTCGCGCACAACCAACAAAGCACTCTGGCCGATCGCGATTGAAGTGGTTTTCGGAACGGCGCTGCTGGGCTGGGCCATGTTGTCGATTAATCCTAACGACCCCGTCGTGCTTGCCGATGGCACGCACACGATGAAGGAAGCGCTGGCGCTGCGTTACGAAGATACGCTACGTTTTCTCGGCGAACATTTCGGCACAATCACCTTTGGTCCGGCCTTCGGTGACGTGTTCGGCTGGGTCGTCGGCATCGTCTTCTTTCTTTTGCTTTTGAGCGCAGCGAACACCGCGATCGTCGCGATGATTGGTTTGCTCTACATGATGGCGCGTGACCAGGAGATGCCGCCAATCTTCGCGCGTCTCAACTCGCACGGCGTTCCGTTGGTTCCGCTCGCCATCGCTGTCGGCCTGCCTGTGATCGTCATCGTGACGACTGCCAACTTCACTGCCTTGGCCGGCCTTTACGCCATCGGCGTGGTCGGCGCCATCACAGTCAATCTCGGCTCGTGCTGCTTTAACCGCGCGCTGCCCGTTAAGCTGCACGATCGCGTTCTATTCGGAATCACATTCACGATTCTGTTTTTCGTCGAGATCACGCTCGCGCGAACAAAACCGGATGCGCTCTTCTTCGTTACTTGTGTGCTCTTAATCGGGCTGGCCCTACGAGCGTGGACGCAAAAACGTTCTGGTCTCACAACAGTTACCGTAACCCGTCAAGTAGCGGCCATGGTGACACCCGACCTCGCGACGGCCTTGCAGCCGCGCATTCAGGAAGGACAAAAAATCATGGTGGCGGCTCGCGGCATTACACCGGTGCTCGGCTTCGCGCTCGATGAAGCGCAGCTGCGCAAAGCCGTCCTTTGTGTCGTTTACATTAAAGAGATCGCGGTCTTTTTCGGTGGCGGGCCGGCCACACTCGGTCGCGTGAAATGGAAAGAAGATCCGGAAGCGAGCTTGATCATGTCGACCATGATCAAGCGTGGCGAAGAACGCGGCGTCTGTGTGCTGCCGGTGTATGCGGTGAGCGAAGACCCCGCGTCCGCCATTCTCGATTTGTCGGCGACGATGGGCGTTGATTATCTCATGATCGGCGCGTCGCAACGCACGGCGCTTGGTCACTTGCTGCGCGGTAGTGTCGTCACCAGCGTGGCCGCACAATTACCCGAAGACATTCGTCTCGTTATCTTTGGCTAACGATGCAAAGGCAGAGGATTTTGATCGCGGATCCTGTTTCCGAGCGTGGCGTGGAAGAACTTTCGCGCGATGGCGCGCTCGAGGTCGTGAGCAAAATCGGATTGCCGGCGGCGGAGTTGATCAAACTCATTCCGGATTTTCACGGCCTCGTCGTGCGCAGCGAAACGAAGGTCACGAAAGATGTCCTAGAAGCGGCGACGAAGCTGCGCGTAGTCGGGCGCGCTGGTGTCGGTGTCGACAACGTCGATGTGGAAACCGCCACGCGGCGCGGCGTGATTGTCATGAATGCGCCCGGCGGCAACACCGTCTCGACCGCCGAGCATGCATTTTCGCTTTTGCTCTGCGCGGCGCGCAAACTTCCGCAGGCCGACGCCATGGTGCGAAGTGGGAAATGGAATCGGAAAGAATTCCAGGGCGTCGAACTTTATAACAAGTCGTTAGGCATCATCGGCATGGGCCGCATCGGCAGTGAATTGAGCCGGCGCGCGATTGCTTTCGGCATGCGCGTGCTCGCCTTCGACCCTTACCTGGCCGCGACGCGCGCGCGCACGTTGCAGGTCGAATTGATCGACGAGCTCGACGATCTCCTGCGCGCGGCTGATTTTATCACTCTGCACACGCCGCTCACTTCGGAAACACATCACCTCATCAACAACGAACGACTGGCGAAAATGAAACGTGGCGTGCGCATTATTAATTGCGCGCGCGGCGGTTTGATTGATGAAGCGGCACTGGCCGAATGCCTAACGAGCGGTCAAGTCGCCGGCGCGGCGTTGGATGTTTTTGAAATTGAGCCTTTGCCTAACGAATCGCCCTTACGTGGCCTAACGAATCTTGTTCTCACTCCCCACCTCGGCGCTTCCACTGCGGAGGCGCAGGAAAGCGTCGGCATCGAAATAGCGCAATCGATTCGCGCCGCGCTCCTGGAAGGAACGATTCGCAACGCAGTCAACATGCCGAACCTTGATGCGAAAACGCTGGCCATCATTGGGCCGCACCTGCGTTTCGGCGAACGTCTCGGCCGTTTTCTTTCACAGCTCGCGCCCAGCCACGTCGATCATCTCAACATTAACTACAGCGGCAAAGTGAACGAGGTCGATACGACTGCGATCACGCGCTCAGTGTTGAAAGGCTTTTTGCAGAAAGCCGGCGGGATCGACGTGAACGAAGTGAACGCGCCCGCCTATGCCGAGAGTCTTGGATTACAAATCAACGAGACGCGTCTTAGTGCGCTCGGCGATTACACCGATCTGCTCGAACTCTCCGTCGCCGTCGAAGGAAAATCCGTTTCGGTGGCGGGCGCATTTTTCGGCGCCACGCCGCGCATCGTCAGTATCAACGCGCGACCAGTCGAAGCACGGCCGAGTGGAGTCATTCTCGTTTTGGAAAATACCGATCGTCCCGGCATCGTCGGTCGCATCGGCACCATGCTGGGCGATCACGGCGTCAACATTGCGACTATGTCGCTGAGCCGGAACGAAGCCGGCGGCACGGCGCTGACGGTCTTGAATCTCGACACCACACCTGACGAGCACTTGTTAGGCAAAATTCGCGGGAGCGAAGATATCCGAAATGCCCAAGTGATTGAGTTGTGAACGAAGTTGCTGGTTTCGCTCGGATACGGCCCCTCTCCTGGCGATGGACCGTGCTCCTCGTTCTCGCCTTCTCCTTAGGCGCCTGGGCCATCGCAACCTTTGCCATTCCGTATTTCTTTGGCGGTAAAGCGCTGAACAATTTCGGACACGATCGACGCGTCGGGCTGTTCATTCACATTTGCGCAGCGAGTATCGCGTTGCTCGTCGGGCCGACGCAGTTCTGGATGGGTTGGACCGGACACTACGTTCGTCTGCATCGGAAACTCGGAACGCTTTACGTCATTAGCGTCGCCCTTTCCTGTCTGACGGCGGTTTATCTGGTCGCGACCACGCGACGCGGTTTGGTTTTCGGGTCCGGGCTCGGTGCGCTCACGGTCGCCTGGATTCTCGCCACCACCCTCGCTTACGTCGCGATCATGCGTCGCCAGTTTCAGCAGCACTGGGAATGGATGATCCGCAGTTACATCCTCACCTTCGTCTTCGTTAATTTCCGTTTGATGGTGATGTTAATGAAAGTGCTGAAGGTCGGCACCAGCGAAGACCGGCTGGAGATCGCGATCTGGTTGAGCTGGATCGGTCCACTGCTAATCGCGGAAATTATCATGCAGGGTCGGAAAATTTTTCGAGCTACCACTGCGAAACGCCATCCGTTCCATGCCGGCCATGTCGGCGTCAAAGACGAAAATTCTGCGCCGGACCGGGTAGCGATTTAACTTTTGTCGCGCGAGGACAATTAATAGCCTCAGCTCATGACTATCAGCGGCATTCTCGTCACTTGTCTTATCGGCCTTTTCGTCGGCGCGATTGCAAAACTATTGATGCCCGGGCGAGATCCGGGTGGATGTTTCGTTACCATCATCCTTGGTATTGCCGGCGCCTGGCTCGGCTCTTTTCTCGGCCAATTCATCTTTCAAAATCCGGGTTACGCTGCGGGCGTGCCAATGTCCATCGTCGGCGCAATGGTCCTGCTCCTCCTCTATCGGTTGATTTTCGGGAGAAAATCGTAGCGGCTGAACTACTCGTTAGACCGAGCCAGCGTTCTGGCTCTTGAAAAATCAGGCGACGCCATGAGCGTTGCCCTTCCATGGCCAAACCGCCGCGCGTCGCGGTCATCGCGCATTTCGCTTCCATCTATCTCATCTGGGGATCGACCTATCTCGCCATCCTCTTTGCCATTCGTTCTATTCCGCCGCTGCTCATGGCGGGCACCCGCTTTTTTCTCGCGGGCATCATTCTTTATACCGCGTCGCGATTGAGCGGCGCTGCCCGAGCGCGTTTAATTGATTGGCGCACAGCCGCAATCGTCGGCACCTGCCTGCTCGTGTGCGGAAACGGCGGCGTGACTCTTTCCGAGCAATACATTCCGTCCGGTTTGGCCGCGTTGCTCGTCGCCACCGTTCCGATTTACATCGCGCTCTTGAGTTGGTTGTTCGGAATGTCGCCTCGACCGAGCGCCATCACTGTGGCCGGACTCACGGGCGGTTTCGCCGGGGTCGCTTTGCTTATTGGTCCGGCCTTAAAGTCCTCGACGAACGACAAATCACCTCAAGCGTGGATTGGCATGTTGATTTTGCTCTGCTCCTCGCTCATCTGGTCGGCCGGTTCGCTTTATTCCCGCCGCACCCACTCCAATGCGCCGCCCTTTCTGGCCGCTGCGCAGCAAATGCTTTGCGGCGGAACGATCCTGATCCTTCTCGGAATCGTGACCGGCGAAGCCCGCCACTTTGATCCGCAGCAGATCACTTTGCACTCGTTAGGCGCGTTCGCCTATCTCGTGCTCGTCGGTGGCGTCGTCGGCTACGCGTCGTATGCCTGGCTTCTCCGCCATTGCGAACCGGCCAAGGTCGCAACCTATGCCTATGTGAATCCGATCGTCGCCATGATGCTCGGCACGATTTTCGCCGGAGAAAGATTTAGCGCACGCACGATTATCGCCGCGGTCTTGATCATCGGCTCGGTCGCGCTTGTTATCACAAAAGGTCAGCGCAATCCGGCCAACGACGAAATCTGCGAATCGTCTTAGCGACAATCTTCTTGTCACTCGCGCGGTAACGGACGCACGCTGCCGAGCATGAAAACCTCCATTGCAGTCGCTGCTGTCCTGGGAGCCGGTGCGATCTTCGCGGGCCGGGCTGTAGCGCAAGATCCAGTGAAAGTCGCGCCGGGCATGAACAAAGTCGTGCTCGATAATGAGAAAGTGCGGGTGCTCGATGTCACCTTGAAAGCAGGCGACCAAATGCCGATGCATCAGCATCCGGACAACATCATCTATGTCATCAAGGGCGGGAAAACGAAGGCCGTGAGTATGCAGGGCGTTCCGACCGAGCGGGAATTCAAGGACGGCGAATGCACCTTCCGGCCGGCCGAGACGCACGCGATTCAAAACACCGACACGCACGAGATTCACGTCATCAACGTCGAGCTGAAAAAATAGCCTAACGAGTAGTTGTGGGCGCCGCCTATTCGGTCCGCAACGCGACCATGGGATTGATCCGCGTGGCGCGCCGCGCGGGCAGCCAGGTGGCCAACATCGCCGCGCCGGCGAGAATTATTGGCGCAATCGTGAACGCGAGCGGATCGAGCGCACCGACATCGTAAAGAACGCCGCTCAGCAATTTGCCGGTGCCAGCCGCGAGCAGCAACCCAATCACGACTCCGCTGCAAAGCATGACCAGACCTTCGCGCAGAATCATCCATTGCACCGCCTGACGTTGTGCGCCGAGCGCCATGCGAATGCCGATCTCACGCGTGCGCCGCGCGACTGAGTAGGCTTTCACTCCGTAAACGCCCACGACGGCGAGACCCAAAGCGAGCGCTCCAAAAACGCTGAATAAAGTCGCGCCCGCGCGCACCAACCAAAGTTGGACATTGCTATCGAGATGTTGTGCAAACGATCTCAAAGTCAGGATTGGAATCGCGGAATCGACTTCGCGCACGGTTCGGCGAAGCAGGTCGGTCGTCGCGGTCGCATCGCGCGCGGCGTTCGGCGCGAAGCGAACATGGAAGAAAACGTTGCTCTGGAATCCGCCTGCGAACGGAACGTAAAGGGCGCCTTGCGGATCTTTTTCAAAAAGACTGTGGCGCGTATGCGGGACAATGCCAACGACCTCGAGTTGCGTTTTCATGGCGGCCGTCGATTCCCCCACGCCACTTTTATCGACGCCTTTTGCGCGCGGCGCATCTTTGGCGGTGAACTGAATCTGCTGACCAAGCGCGTCGCCATCCGGCCATAATTTTTTCGCCAGCACTTCATCGATGATCGCGACCTTGGGCGTCGTTTGATACATCGACTCCGCGGAATTAAACGGCCGTCCCCGCAGCAACGGAATCCCCACGGTGGTGAAGTAATCGGCGCCGACGGTGTTCCAATTCGAGTCGAAGGCGAGACCATCCGCGGCCGTGGCAGGCTTGGCATCGGCTGCGGGATTAACGCCGGCGCGTTGCACGGCCTTGTCCATCTTTACCATTCCGAATGGGACCGTGGCCGAGATGCTGGTGTGCTCGACGCCGGGCAAGGCCGATAATTTTCCCTCGAGTGTCCGATACAAATCGAGCGCGCGAGCTTGATCGTAAGCGGCGAGGCTCGCGTCCACTTCGACCAGATAATTGTTATCGATTTGCAATCCGGTATCGACTGCGGCCGCTTTGCCGGCGCCGCGAATAAAGAGCGCTGCGGCGGTGAGGAGCGCGAGTGAAAATGCGATCTGCACCACCACGAGCGGATTGCGCGGCAGAAATTTCCAATGTCGCCGGACTGCGTCTTCCGCGGCGTTTGCTTTCAAATCTTCGATCACGGCCGCTTTCGAAAGCTTGAGCGCCGGGCCGAGTGCGAAGGCGAGCGTGCCGACTACGCAAAAGACAAAGGTGGCGAGAAAGAGCGAAGGATTTGCTCCACCGCGCCAGACCATGTCGATCGGCATCATTTTGCCTAACGAGACCACGAGCAGGTCCGACGACCAAAGACCCAGGAGCAAACCAATTCCGCCGCCGAGCAAGGCGAGGACGAATCCTTCGATCAGGAGCTGACGGACAATGCGTCCGCGACTTCCGCCCAGCGCGAGACGGATCGCGATTTCCTTCCTTCGCCCCGTGCCGCGCGCCAGCAGCATATTGGCAAGATTCAAACAGGCGACGAGCAGGACGATGCCGGCCATGCCGAACAACATCGGCGCGAGCATTTTCACTTCGCCATCAGCGGATGGATTGGTGCTGGTGCCAAAACGCGAGACCGCCGTGACCATGAAGGTCTGATCCTTTTGCTCGACCGGATAGGCCTGCTCGAGATTTGCCGCGAGAGTTTTCACGCCCGGGTCTGCCGCGTTCAACGTCATGCCCGGTTTAAGCCGGCCGATGATCATGAGTTGCGTGCCGGCGCGATCGCCGAGCGCGGTGCGATTATCGGATTCGAAATCATTCGCAACCACGTCGTAGGAACCGAGCGGCAGCCAGATTTCGGGCGAGAATACCTGCATCGTGCCGCTAAATCCCTTCGGCAGGATCCCGATCACAGTGTAAGGGCGACTGTTGATCGTGATCGCTGAGTTGAGCAGCGCTGGATTCAGATTCTGTTTCTGCCAATAGCTGTAGCTGACAATGGCCACGGGGGCGTTCGTTCCGGGTTTTTCTTCCTCGGGGGTAAACGTGCGGCCTTGGATTGGATTGACGCCGAGGACCGAAAAATAATTCGCGCTCACGATGTCGGAAAAGGTGCGCCGCGTATTCGATTTATCGCCAACGCCGACCATGGCGAGATTGTGCGCCATGACGTTTGAGAAGACGGAATTCTGTTCGCGAATGTCGACGTAGGCGGGATACGAAAAACCGCGGAACGTTTTCGGATTCTTCTTATCCTGCGAGAAAAGCTGCGCGATTTCGTTCGGCTGCGCATAAGCGGGCGGCTGAAACAACATCGTGTTCATGAGGCTGAAGATGGCGGTGTTGGCGCCAATCCCGAGCGCGAGAACGATAACTGCCGCAGCGGTGAAACTCTTCGCCTTCACCAACTGCCGAAGCGCGAACCTGAAGTCGTGGAGCATATGATTGCCTGTGTGATGCGGCTCAAGCCGCGGTTGGATTCAACTAATCCGTTTCGGTGGCCATTTGTGCGTCGGCGTCGCGATCGAGATAGCGCGCGATCAATCCGGGAGCAGTCGATGATTCCGGCAAGTACGCGATGGCGGGCTGGCCTTTCGATTTCAAAAGATCGTTCAAGGCCGGCAGTTGTTTGCTGTTAATTTCGTCGAACTCCTTCGTCGCATCATCGAGTTCGCGTTTGAGCGCATCGATGTAGGCGATCTGATAATCGCCGGGCTTTCCTTCGAAACTCAGGAGTGCGCCGTAAAGTTGATCGGTGTGCTCTCGTAAACGTTCTTCGCCGGTAATCGCGCCACCTTCTTTGGTCGCAACGATTTGTTTCCGGACCGCGTCCACTTTGTTGTCGAAATCTTCCAATGCCTTGCGCGATTCATCACCTTCCGGCAACGCCTTCGTGCTTTTCGCAATCGCACCGCGCAAGGGGATGATGCGATCCATCAGCGCACTCTCCGCATTGAAGAGCGCATGCACTTTCATGGCCGCGTCGTATTGCGCTTTGCGATCGGCGACGGTGAATTTCGAGCGACGATCCAAACCAATCGCGAGTTTCGTTTCGTAAACTTTTCCGTTCTTCGTCATGCGAATGGTGTAGGTGCCGGGCAGAACGCGCGGCCCGCGAATTCCGGCAAAGGCAACTTGCGCAGCCGGCGGAACACGCGGCGATTTTTCGCGCATGCTCCAGGTGACGCGATTGAGGCCGGGACGTTTACTCGCCGCCAATTCATCGACCACACGGCCGGTGGAATCGACCACTTCGATTTTCAGTTTCCCGAAAAGATGACGGGAGCGCTGGTAATAGATAATGACCGCGGCATCGGGCGGATTGTCGCCCGTGAAAACGGCATCGCCATTCGCCCAACCGCCGTTGCCTTCGATGCGTTGCTGCACCGGTCGTGCGGCGACGAAGGCCGCTTCTTCGCCAAGAATTTCCGGCGTCAACGCGCGCAGCGGCGTGATGTCATCGACAATCCAAATACCGCGACCATGCGTGGCGAGGACAAGTTCGTTCTCGCGCGGTTGAATCGCGATATCGCGCACCGCCACCGCCGGGAAATGATTGCCTTTGAATTGCGCCCAGTTCTTGCCGCCATCGACGGAAATGTGGAGACCGAATTCCGTGCCGAGGAAAAGCAGATCGGGCTTCACGACATCTTCTTTGATGACGTGCGCATAACCCTGGATGCCGCTCAGCTCTTTCGGACTAACGAGTGCTATCCACGTTTTTCCGAAGTCGGTCGTTTTATAAACGTAAGCGGTGTGATCGCCGAAAGTATGACGATCGAACGTCGCATAAGCGGTGCCCGGTTGGTAGTTACTCGCCTGCACCCAACTGACCCACGAATTTTTCGGGAGCTCCGGAATGTTGCCGACGACGTTGGTCCAGGTTTTTCCGCCGTCGCGCGTCAACTGCACATTGCCGTCATCCGTTCCGGCCCAGATCAAATTCTTGTCCTTGGGCGATTCGGAGATGGAATAAATCGTGGTGTGCATTTCGGCCGCGGAATTGTCGACCGTGATGCCGCCGGATTGTTCCTGCTTTTGTTTCTCCGGATCGTTTGTCGTCAGATCGGCCGAAATGCGATCCCATGTTTGCCCGTGATCGCGCGAGCGAAATAAGAACTGCGCGCCGATATAGATGGTGCCTTTCTCGTTAGGCGAAAGCGCCATCGGTGTGTTCCAATTCCAGCGCAGTTTCTCTTTGTAGTTAGGCCGCGGCTGAATGTTGCGCGCTTCATGCGTGTGGCGATTCACGCGGCCGACCGTGCCGCCCTGGTATTCCGCGTAAACGTAATCGGGATCAGCCGGATCGGGAAAAACGAAGAACCCGTCGCCATTGAAAATATTTTCCCACTGCGCGTTGTTGATGCCGCCGGGATATTGCGACTGGCCGATCCAACAACTGTTGTCCTGCAATCCGCCGTAAACTCGATACGGATCGCTATCATCCACGCTCACGTGATAGAACTGCGAGATCGGCAGATTATTTCCCTTCCACCATTTGCTCCCGCCGTTGAAGGAATACCACATGCCGCCGTCATCCGCGGAGAAGACGGTTTGCGGATTAGTCGGATCGATCCAGACATCGTGCACATCGCCGTGCGCGCCTTGAAATCCCCCCACGACCGCGAAACTTTTTCCAGCGTCCTCGCTCTTGATCAGCGCGCCGTCAGTTTTGAAAAGAACGTCCGGATTTTTCGGATCGACGATCAGGTTGGCGAAATAAAACGGACGCCAAACCATCCAGTTACTCTTGTCGCGTTTGTCCCAGGTCTCACCGCCATCATCGGAAACAAAAAGCGCGCTATCGACTGCTTCGACTGCAGCGTAAACGCGCTTTGCATTTGAAGGCGCAAACGCCACCGCGAAACGGCCGTAAGGTTTCTTCGGAAAACCTTTGCTGTTTTCCGGCGTGATTTCATTCCAGGTCGCGCCGCCATCAGTGGAGCGAAAGAGTCCACTCGCCGATGGCGCATCCGGTCCATCGCCACCGGAACGGAACGTCCAACCTTTGCGCCGGAAATCCCACATGCCCGCGAGCAAAACATTCGGATTGCTCGGATCCATCGCGATCGTCGAACAACCAGTGGAAAGATTCGCGCCTTTCAGAATGAGATTCCAGGTGTGACCGCCGTCAGTCGTTTTGTAGAGACCGCGGTCGGCGGAATCGCTCCAGAGCGCGCCCGGCACCGCTGCATAAACCGTGTCGCTATTCTCCGGACTAACGACAATTTTCGCGATGCGTTCCGAGTTCGGCAGACCGACGCGCAGCCATGTTTCGCCGCCATCGGTCGAGCGGTAAATTCCGTTACCGATCGAAACACTGTTGCGCGTCCACGATTCACCCGTGCCGACCCAAACGTTCTTCGGATTTTTCGGATCGAGCGCGATGGCGCCAATCGATTGCACCGGTTGCTCATCAAAAACCGGACGAAAGGTCGTGCCGCTATCTTCCGATTTCCAAACGCCGCCACTGGCTGCGCCGACAAACATTGTAACCTTGCCATCATCATTGCGTTTGGCCGCGATGGCGGAAACGCGTCCACTCATGGTGGCCGAGCCGATGTTGCGCGCGCCTAAACCGGAAATGGTCGCCGAACTGTACGGCGCCTGTTCGGCCGCATTCGTTAGGCTGATGAAACTACCGACGAGTAGGAGAATGAAAAAACGCATGGTCGTATTTGGAAAGAATTATTTGGCGGCTGGTGTTGGAAATTTAAAGAGGGCGTCATCGATGGGTGCGTTGCCTTCTTCCTTATCGATAATGATTTTTTGTTTGTCGGGATCGCCTTTGCGTCCCGACTCCAGCGAAGTCGGAAGAAAAACGCCGTTCACTTTTTCGTAATCGCTCAGGTCCGTTTCTACTTCGACCTGCGCGCCATGTTCCATGCGCTGCGACAGAATTCGAATCTCGAGAAAATGTTCCGGATCGAGATAAACAAAATTCACGTCGCCGTTCTTGCGCGTGACTTTGAGTTTATGAGCGGGCGTGCCGTCGACATCTTCAGTGCCGAGATATTCGACGGTGCTTCCCTTTTCTTTCCAATCAACCAGCGGGCCATCGACCTCCGCATCTTCCATCAATGATTTCAGATCGTCGGCAGACATTTTTTCCGGATCTTTCCTTCCTTGGAACGGCGCGATCTTCCAGCCTTCGTTTCCGTCAAAGGCCTGCACCGCGGTCATGCCTTGTAGTGTGTATTCATTCCGCACCGCGCTCGGCCGCTTTTTCGTCTGAGCAAAGGCGAATTGGATTTGGCCTTCGTTAACCAACATCTTGCCGGTGAGCTTGACCGATTGCAGCGCGTGCAACGCTTCCGCGCCGCCTTTGGCCTCTATATTTTTCGCGACCAACTGATCGATGGTCTGCTTTGCTTCCTGTGCCCGCAAAAGCGGCATAGCCGCGGCGATGATGAGAACTGTGAGGAGAGGTTTCATGGGATAAGCGTGGTTGAGTGAACGGTAGCGATCAAAGACTGCCAACGTGGACAAAGACAAGCGTGTCAATGCCGCGCCAACCAATTGCAAACGTCGTGCCAGAGTTTGACTCGCGTTCCAAGTCATTGACAACCGACGCGTTGCGAGGAACCACTCGTTAGGCAATTGCGCCGCGGTGTGCCGGAAGCGGGATTCGTCCGTTTCAAATCCGGGACGGATGAAGTCCGAAAAGATCGCCCGCGAAGATCGCACAAAAACAGCCGGAGCTTGCGGCCCCGGCTGTTTGCCTAGTTGCTGGTAAAGTTTAGTGCTTTCCTTTGGAAGGCAGATTGATGCCGTTCGGGAAAAACCCGCCTTTCGTCGCGTTCGGGGCGAAGTAGACGATATTCAGCACCTGCTGCACCGTGCGCGCGAATGTGAGCCCATTCGCATCGGTCGGAACCAGATTGGCCTTGCCGTTCTCGATGATGCCCTGGTCGTCATCACTCGAACCATCGAGTGCATCGCGCGTATCGGAAATTTTCTGCACGGCGCTGTTGATGGCGTTATCGTGATAGCCGTAGAGCTGCTCTCGAATAATGCCAGCGTGGTAGGCTTCAGTGCCCAGAATTCCCGCCGCCGCCGAAAGCACAGACGGATTGCTCAGAAGAGTTGCGCCGCCATGGTAAGCGGTCACGCCCACGTCTTCGAAAACAAACGCGCCCAGGAGAAAGTTCACGTCGTTCGCAAATGGATTGAAGCTGTTGCCGAGGCCGGCAGCTTGCGCCAAGACGTTCCAGCTATCGCTCAGATTGATTGCTGGCTTGGCCGCGGGCGTGACGCCAAGCGATTGCAGCGCCGCTCGGATAAAGTTTACGTGGTTGCGTTCATCTTGCGCAATCTCAAGCGCATAGTCCCGCACATCGGGATCACTAAAAGGCACCTGCGGATTGTTCGGGACGGTGGTGGGGCCAGCAGTGCCAGCGCCTAAAGTGCCGACACCCGAGCGTTCGATTCCTTGCCCTGTCGTTGCGTAGATATAGTACTCCGCTTCGAGGTATTCTAAATTCAGCGCAAACTGTAGGACGGTGATGTCTTGTCCTTTTTGCCGGCGATGGTCGTCGTCATCATCGGCTTTTGCGATCGAGCTAATCAAGTTTAGCCCGGCAATACCCGCCGCTCCCAATCCTACTCGTTTCAACATTTGTCGGCGACTGGTCGCGGCGACGCTCAATTGTTCTGTCAGTGATTCTAGATTCATTTGCCCTCCGGTTGTAGTTAGTGCGTCGAGCGCAGCGCTCGACCATAGATATCCGCCCAGTTGGCGCGGTCGGATGCAAAAAAAAATCTGCGCCTACCGAATCCTAGCTTAAAGCGCGGGGGCTAACTCTCGTTGCGCGGTTTTGTGCGCACAACCACTCGTTAGGCAAGAAGCGCGAAACGAAGAAAGAAGCGTATCCGTGACATTCGCACAGAACAATCGGCGAACAAAACAAGCGCGCCCAGCGTAACCGCCTCACAAAAGACTAAACGAGAAATGTCTTGAATCTCTTTGCGCTTTGCCATCACCCTGCGCGCAAAGCCTAACCGACATGTATTCTCTATTACTTCCTAAACAACGCTTCATTCATCTTACGATGATCACTGCGTGCGCTCTGCTTTTCCCGGCAACGCACATCTTCGCGCAAGAAGCTGTGGCTCCACGCTCGGCGAAAGCATCAACACCATCGACCCAACCGAGCAGACTGCCGCAATCGACCATTGCGCAACTGAACGTCGATCCAAATGGAAATCCGCTTCCGCAGGCGCCAGCGGGTGAAGCCAGTACCGAGCGCGTCTTCGTTACGGGTTCGGCCATCCCGACCGCTGCAGAAGTGGGACCGAATCCCGTTTTGATAGCCGATCGCAAACTGATCGACAAAACCGGCGAGCGCACCACGGAAGAATTGTTGCGCAATCTCCCGATCTCGAATGCCAACGGTGTTCCCGTTTCCAATAACGAGAACGGCACGAATACAACCGTGGGCGCGGCCACAATCGCGCTGCGCGGTTTTGATGCGCGCGCTACGCTCATATTGTTGGATGGCCGCCGCGTCGCACCTTATCCCACGGGCAATTCCGGCACTGTTTTCGTCGATTTGAATTCGATCGCCGCCGCCGCGATCGAGAGTATCGAAATTTTGAAAGACGGAGCCTCGACCACTTACGGCGCCGACGCAGTGGCGGGCGTGGTTAACATCAAGCGCTACCACGATTTCAAAGGCGCCGAAGCGCGGGTGGAATATGGCAACACGACCGACAAAGATTCGGGCGCGTTCAGCGCCTCGCTCGTATTTGGCGTCGGCAATGGACAGACGAATGTCTCTGGTGCGATAAACTATTACCATCGCAACTCTATCTTTAACCACGACCGTTCCTACTCCGCGGTGCCGCCCTTTTTGAGTAGCAATGCCAGTCCATACAATTTGCAGCTAACCAACGCGGCGGTGGGCGCGGCGGGCGGAACGGTGATACCGACCGCGAACGGATTGCAATTCGCCACTCCGCCAGACCGCACCAACGGATTCGCGCCGGCTAATCAGTATCTTTATGGCGCAGGCCGCGTCCGCGCAGGTGCGAATGGTTTCAATTTCAACCAATTCTCACTCTCGTTTCCGGAATCGGAGCGTTACGGCGGCTACGTCGCTTTTGATCACAAGTTCCTCGGCGACTCGTTAGTCATTTACGGCGATGCCATGTATCAAAACGTGAAAACGCATAATGAGTTGGCCCCGCCCGCGACCGGCACCTTCCAAACCCCGGGCCAGCAAACCATCGCCATCCCGCCGCACACACCTCAACCGGCCGGAATCATTCCCTTTGGGGGACCGACCTATGCCGAAACGGGACTGACTCCTGGAGCTTACAATCCGTTCAATCCTTTCGAGCAAATTATTTCCGGCAGTTCGAAAGCACGTCTGGCCGAGTTTGGTAATCGTTTGTTCGACAACGAAACCGACGCGTTCCTCGCCACCTTTGGCGTCAAAGGCGATAAACTCTTTAACGGCACATGGGGCTACGATTTCGGCGGTCGCTACAGTCAGATCAAGAACGCCACTACGGGCTCACAAGTCTCAGCCTCGCGTTTCAATCGCATTCTTAATCAGGCCGATCCTATCTTCGATCCGGCGTCATCACAATACATCGGCACGACCGTCGCCTTTAATCCCTTCGGCGATTATCGCTCTGCGCCGATTGCAGGGAACGCAGGATCAATAGCCTTTGCCACCATTCATCCGGTTGATCGCGACGAAACCAAACTCGCCACCATCGACGGCACCATCTACACCACGGACCTTTTCGACCTGCCGGCGGGCGGAGTCGGCTTCGCCTTCGGCGGACAGTTCCGACGGGAAAATTTGAGTGAAGATCCGGACGAACTCAACGTGCTCGGTGACGTGGCGGGAAACTCGGCCATTCGAGCGGCCCACGGCGGACGTAAGTCTTATGCCTTCTACGCCGAGACAAGCATTCCGATCTTTAGCAAACAAAATGAGATTACCGGATTCCACGCCTTGGACTTCACCGCGGCCGGGCGCTTCGAAGATTTCCGCAACAACGATAGTAACGTCCTTGTACCAAAGCTAGGTCTGCGTTGGCAGCCTATCGACGAACAACTGACTTTACGTGCGACTTGGGGCAAAGGTTTCCGCGAACCTTCCCTGGAAGAGCTATACACCTTGGGCGTTTATACCCTCCAGGGATCGCACGACCCGAGGGCCAACTTCGCCTTCGAACCGGAAACGCAGACGGTCAAAATTGGCAGCAGGAATTTGCAACCGGAGGACTCCGAGTCGATCAGCTTCGGCTTTGTTTATTCGCCGAAATATGCGCCCGGTCTAACTATCTCGACCGACTTATGGCAGATCGATCGCACGGGAGTAGTAGATACAGCTCCGCTTGACGCTGTCCTGGGGCGCGAAGGCCCGGTAGGCGGACCTAGCCAGCTGCTTCCTGGCGAAGTGGTGGACCGCAACCCGGACGGCTCCCTCTCCCGCATCATTGTTCCCTATACCAACGCAGCGGAACAAAAGGCCAACGGCATCGACTTCGGCATACAATACGTCATGGAGACGCAGTTCGGCACCTTCACTTCACTTACGCAGGCGACTTATCTCAACTCCTTCGAAAGAACGCGTCAGCCGACCGATAAGCTCGACCAGCGCGCCGGCCAAAGCACAGATCTGAGTGTGTCAAACGAAGGCTACTATCGCTGGAGGGGTAATTCTAGTTTGGATTGGACTTGGAAAGGTTTTGATATCATCGGGACCTTGCGTTACATCGATGGCTTTCACGAAGAGGATGCCATAAAGGATCCGATAACCAAGACCTTCAACCGCCACGATGTAGGTCATAAGTGGCTCTTCGATCTGCAAGCCTCCTATGATTTCAGCGCGCTCGTGCATAGGAATACCGGAGTAGCCGGCGCCGATTACTCCAAAGGCAGCAACAAGAACGGACCTACCGCGGTGGAAGCTGGCGGGATGAGCGTTTGGGATCATTTGTTGTATGGAACAACCGTCACCGCGGGCGTTATCAACCTCTTCGACAACGATCCGCCCTTCGCATCTGGGCAAGGTGGCAACGCCGTTGGTTATCCTGGGTTCACCTATGATTCCACTGGCCGTTTCTGGTACGTTCGCCTAACGAAGAAATTCTAGGGTGTAGTTGCTCGCCCCGGTTTTACTTCCATAGTATATCGCTTTCGCGGGGGTATAGCTCAGTTGGTAGAGCGCTTCGTTCGCAATGAAGAGGCCAGGGGTTCGAATCCCCTTACCTCCAAAGCCTTTTATTCTTCGCCCGAATCAGAAGGCGTTAAGCAAGCCGGCAACATCTCCGCCGATCTGACGAGCGGTCCGCTCAAATAACTCGCCGTAGCCGCCGCCGAACATCCCAAAGCCAGATCGCCGCTCCTGCGCAAAACGCAGAAGGATTTTCTGCGAAGGGCCATCGACGATCTCGCCGACCATGGCGATTTTCACCGCGCCCGCGCCGAAGCTTCCCCAATAACGTGCCGCCTGCGAACCCGGATCGACTTTTGTTAGGCGCGCTCGAATGAGCAGCGTCTTGTTGGAAGGAGTCGACGTGACCTTGCGCTCGGCCTTCTTGAGCAATCCTTGCATGAATGCGGGTTTAATGCCCTGCAAGGCCAACTGCGCAGCCTTGTACGTGTTGTCGTTTGACGGCGGCAGCGATACGCCCGAAACGTCGAACGATTCGACCGCGATCTGGCTGTAATCGGAAGCGTTGAACGCTTGCACCACTGTCACTTCGTCGATGTTATTCCAGCCACGATACGTCATGCCCGGTTGTAACGGAATAACTGCCAGCAAACCGGCGAAGAACAAAGGCGTCATTATTTCCAACAAACCATGCGAAGAAGCAGCGACCAAGCTGAATGTGGTCACATCGCAGCCGAACATCGCTATTGCTTTCGCGAAAACGACTCGTTATACCGCTGAAGAATATTCGCTTCGATCCGTCCTACTCTACGGAACGAGGAAACCTCACACCTAGAAGAAAAATATGAAATCAAGAAAACATCTCATCACGAGTGCCTGCGTGGCGGCGTTGGTCTTTTGCGGACCGTCCTTCGCTTTTGCAGCCTCGAAGAAAGCGGCCTCGCCCGCTCCTGCGGCTAGCGCGTCGCCGGCGGCCAAGGCTGCCGCTTCACCGGCGGCGAAAGCTGCACGCGCAATTCCATTCCGCGGCACGGCCACGGCCGTGGATCAGTCGGCTAAAACCTTCACCATTGCCGGGAAGGAACATTCGCGCGTCTTCAAAGTGACCGACGCGACCAAGATCACCAAAGGAGATAAGGATTCGACCTTTGCCGATTTGACCGACGACACAAAGGTCACCGGCTCCTACTGGAAAAAGGATGACGGAACACTGGAAACGAAGAGTCTGAAGATCGGCGGCAAAATGGAACCGACCGCTTCCGCTTCTCCGGCAGCGACGAAGAAGTCGAAGAAGAGCAACGCGAGCACAGAGGCGTCGCCCTCGGCTTCGCCAAAGAAGTAAGTTTCGCCTAACAAGTGCTAGAACCTGCGGCGGAGTAATCCGCCGCAGGTTTTTTATTTTCCGGCGGCTTTTCGCGCGATGCGAAGATCAGCGACGAACTTCGCATATTCGCGTTCCCGCGTTTCTTCATCCGGCGCGCGCAACAGCGACGAGGGATGAACAGTCGCGACCGTCTTTTTCGCAAACGCTGAATCCATTATTTCGCCACGCTGTTTCGTGACTCGAAATTGTGGACCAAGAATTGTCTGCGCCGCAGTCGAGCCTAGACAGACGAGAACGTCTGGTTTCACCGCACGTAACTCAGCCTCTAGCCAGGGCCGGCAGGCAGCGATGTCGCGCGAGTTTGGTTTTTGATGAATGCGCCGTTTGCCGCGCGGTTCCCATTTGAAATGTTTCACCGCGTTGGTCACATAAACTTCCTTGCGATCGATCCCCGCTTCGACCAGCGCGCGATCGAGTAATTGACCGGCCGGTCCGACAAACGGTTTGCCTTTTACGTCCTCGTAATCGCCCGGCTGTTCGCCGACCAAAATCATGCGCGCGTTTGTTGGTCCTTCGCCAAAAACTGTCTGCGTCGCATTCTTATATAGAGGACAGGCGGTGCAGTGTTTCGCAGCGTCCGTCAGCTCGCGCAAACTCGTCGTGTCCGGCGCTGGCGCGGGACGCCAAAGATTTTTTCCCTGCTGCGCGAATTTTCCCCCGCTGCGTTTCATCATTTCATGCACGCGCCGCGGCGCTTCTTCGATCAATGAAGGAATCAGCGTCGCTTCCGGCAGATTGTTCCAATACTTCTTCGGCATCTCCGCCTGCATCGCGTGCACTTTTACGCGGGCGGGATTAAAAATGTTCGCGTAGTAGGTCAACCACAGCGCTTCGACATTATCGCCCGTCGGCGCCTGCGATTTGTCGACGCCATCGGTGAAAGTCAGCACTTGACCGTCCCAATGCGCGCACTGATCCGGAGTCAGAATCGACCAACGCATTGAGGCGAAACGATCGACAAAAAATTTCGCATTCGCTTCCACGATGTGATGCGTCGGCTCGAACCACGCCACAAACCATTTCTCACCGCTGTGTTCGATTTCGCGAAAGCGAACGAAGGCGCGCATCTTATGAATGTCGCGCCGGATCGCTTTCGCGAAATCCGCTGCGAGCGCGACATCGGCATCGACCGAAACTTCGAGCAGTTTCGGTTCGCCATGCGTCAGTCGCCACAAAATGCGATAAAGCAAAGCCCAGCGGCGCCCATCGCGGTTCGCCGAAATCGTGCGCGCCAAATTCACGAAAGCTTTTGGCACGCGAAATTGCGGAGACGACTGCTCGTTAGGCAGAATTTCCCGTTCCTCGAAAATGTCGAGCGCAGGTTCGTTGCCTAACAACTCCTGCCAGACAAGATCGTTCGGCGAAATATTTCGTCGTAACGCGCTTCGCGCCGCCTTCTGCCAATCCGGAAAGGTTGGATGAAACGTGACCTGTTCCAATTCTACAGTTGTCCGGTGAGCACGGACGATTCGACGCCGAAAAGGTCGAGCTGCTTTGCGGGGCGAATACGCTGGGCAAGATCGGCGCGATCGATCGCAAGATTCGCGGAATTGTAATCGGCGGTGATCACGAAGGGCATTACCTTCTTCAGCGACAGATGCAGCCGCGGTAAATCGTCGAGCCGCAATTTGTGCCAGCGCCGCACGCGGACGATGCGCTCGACAGATTTTGTTCCGAGGCCCGGAACGCGGAGTAGCATTTCGCGCGGCGCCTTGTTCAAATCAATCGGGAATAAATGCCGATGACGCAATGCCCAGGAAAGTTTTGGGTCGATTGTAAGATCGAGATTTGGGGCGGTGTTCGTGGTCAATTCGTCCGCTTTGAAACCATAAAAGCGCACCAGCCAATCGGCCTGATACAACCGATGCTCACGCACCAGCGGCGGCGCGATTAACGGAAGTTTAGTCGAGGCGTCGGGAATCGGACTGAAGGCGGAGTAATAAACGCGTTTCAATTTCTGCTTCGCATAGAGCGAACTCGCCTGCTGCAAAATTATCGCATCGCTCGCGTCGGTGGCGCCGACGATCATCTGGGTGCTCTGTCCCGCAGGCGCGAATTTCTGTTTCGCCGCTTTTGCCTCGATGATGCGCGCTTTAATTCCGCTCATGGCTGCCTCGGTGCGCGCGAAATTCTTTTGCGGCGCGAGCTCTTCAAGCGCAATTTTCGTCGGCAACTCGATGTTGATGCTGATGCGATCGGCCCAACGTCCGGCCTCCGCGATTAATTCCTGCGACGCTTCTGGAATCGTCTTGAGATGAATGTAGCCGCGAAATTTATGTTCTGTGCGCAAGGTGCGCGCCACAGCTACGACTCGCTCCATGGTGTAATCGGGATTGCGAATGATCCCCGAGCTGAGGAACAAACCTTCGATGTAATTGCGCCGATAAAAATCGAGCGTCAGCCGAACGACTTCTTCCGCGGTGAAACGCGCGCGGCGCACATCGCTCGAAATGCGATTGATGCAGTAAAGGCAATCGTAGATGCAATAATTGGTGAGCAGAATTTTCAGCAACGAAACGCAGCGGCCATCCGGCGTGTAGCTGTGGCAAATACCGGAACCGGTCGTGGAACCGAGGCCGCCCTTGCGCGAATTGCGTTTGGTTGTTCCGCTGCTGGCACAGGAGGCATCGTACTTGGCGGCATCCGCGAGAATCGCCAGCTTGGTCGGTAAATCCATCCCGTTAAATTACGCCCTTGGACACTTAATGGTTGCTATGTTCTTCTGAACTTAGCACGACTCCTCGCGAGTAAAAATGGTATGCCTGGAAACAGCACAGCCTCCGACGTTTTCGCGACTAATCGCGCGGAATAGAAACGTCTGTCGCGTGGCGTTTGATAAATTCTTCGGCTAACGAGTCGTAGGCGCGAGCGCCCGGCCCGTTCGGCGAATACTCAAAAATCGATTGCCCGAAACTTGGCGCCTCGCTTAACCGAACGGTGCGCGGAATGGTCGTTTGATAAACACGTTCGCCGAAATGCTCGCGTACATCGGCCACCACTTGGGCGCTCAAGTTCGTGCGCGCATCAAACATCGTCATGACAATTCCAGTGAGCTCGATGTGATCATTTGCCCCCGATTCGCGGATTTGTTCGAGCACGCGCACGATTTTCACCAACCCTTCCAGCGCAAAGAATTCGCACTGAATCGGCGTGAGCAATTCGTCCGCCGCCGCCAACGCATTCGTCATTAGAATGCCTAACGAAGGCGGGCAATCGAGGAGAACAAAATCGAATGTTTGGTCGTCGCGAAATGGCTCAAGGATCTGGCGGAGTCGCGTGAGGTGACCTTCCTTCCGCGCCACCTCAATCTCGGCGCCGACTAGATCGAGGTCAGCCGGAATCAAAAATAATCCATCCAGCCGTGTCGGCAAAACTTTGTCCACGATGGAAGATTCCCCGCGAAAAACATCGTAAAGACTTTCCCCTTCCAACTCCTGCAAGCCGAACGAACTGGTGGCATTTCCCTGCGGATCGAGATCGATGATCAAGATACGAAGGCCCCGTTTGGCCAGAGCATAGCCGAGATTTACGGCCGTAGTCGTTTTGCCTACGCCGCCTTTTTGATTCGCCAGCGCAACAATCTTCATGTGCGCGGAACGATCAAGGTGCGCAATTCAAAGGTGCGGCGCCCATCCGATTCCTGCCAGCAGAGATGATCCGGATCGGGTAACATTTCCGTCACTTCCAACTCGCCGGATTTATTCAGCCAGCGGTGAAAAATTTCCAAAGAGAGATAACTTTCGAGGTCGATGTAAACAGGCTTGGTATCCTTGTCACGGCCTTCTCCCCCGCTGCGGCGCAGTGCCTGCTCGCTCGGGCGAATATAGATGTGGCGCGGCCAATCCTTTTCCGCGCGCAGTTGTTCGACTGCGAGAAAAAGATCGCGCGAGACGCCGGAAAAATTCCCTGCCGCAAGTTCGCCGAGGCCAACCGTCCAAGCACGTCGCTGCACAATAACATTTCCGCAGCGCAATCTTGGCATATGCGGTGTCCGGCCGAATTGAAAGGGATGAAAACCGAGCGGGATCAACCAGGCACGAGCAAAAGAACCGAGATATTTTTTTGATTCGCGATGACGCACTGCCACATCCCCGCTCGTTTCATCGACATAAACTTCCGCTTCTCCTGGTGGAACTGTTTGGTACGAAGGCTCGGCTTTTTGCGCTGAGACAAAATTGGTAATTCCCGGCAGGGCGTCGAAAAATCGCACGCTGGTATGTGCCGTGAGATCCGTCGCGGTTACACCGAAATGCAGATTTCCTCGGCCGTTGATCGTTGATTCTAGGGCCTTCGAAAGCGCGGGCCGATCCGGGCAACTCCAATAAAAACAGTGATGGATCAGCGCCGGCGGCGGATGCAGCTCGGCCAGAATCCAGCGATAATCGCCGCGCGCAATCGCTTCGCGAGAAGGCGCGGATATTTGTAGGTCCGCAGACGGATAAGTGTATTCGTCGAATTTCGGATAGTCGAAAGATCGTCTGACGAGATGACAATCTTCGGTCGTAAGTTCAACTTCTTCGAGGTCGGCCCGCGATTCGATTTGTTTGCGAAAGGCGGCCTTAATTTCCTGGAAGGCTTTGTGGGCAAAGACGATTGTGCCGTGCGCTGTGAGCGGCAGTCGATTGTTCGCGCAATGGCGAAGAAAGGACGGTAGTGGGAGCGCCCCTTCCTGTTTCGGCGCGGTCAGGAAAAGCTCGCGTAAACCGGCGGCGACCCGACTAGCGACAAAAGCGTAAGTGTCCCGCCAGAAATCGATCCACGGTTCGGCGTCACGAATGAAAGACTCCGCCATTTTTTCGCTAAGGATAACTTTCGGGTCGCGGAAACATTCTTCCGCGATGGGATTGGCCGCAGTGTAAAGGGCGCGCGGCGCACTTTTTTGTTCGGTGCCAAGATTCGTTAGGCGTTCGCGCGCTTCGTCCATAATGGCAAGGCGACGCGAAACATCATTCGTTAGGCGAAATTTTTCCGGCAGCTGCGCGAAGGGCTCGAGCCGATCTAGCCAGCGCGTGCGCACGGGACCTTCCCGCCAGGCGCGCACGGCTTTTAGCAGACAATCGAAGGCGAATGGCTCCAACGCCGGAACTTCCAACTGCCAGCGGATCACACCTTGACTCGCGAGAGATTGCAAACGCTCCGGAGGCAAGGGAATCACGTGCGCGGGCGTCGCTCCGTCGCACTTTTGTAACGCGGCGATCGTTTTCTCATCCAGGAGGAACCTCTCGTTAGTCTCAGCGAGAAAAAATGCGTTCCCCTCCAATCGCCCCGTGGGATTAAGACGCGGAGCGACCTCCAGGCGAGTTTCCGCATCTTGGTTAATGACGGCGGCGACGGCATGCGCAGTCCACCGCTCGAAAAATGAAATGCGATCGGTTATTGGAGCGTCCGGAAGAAAATTAAAACCCTGGCACTCCTCGGAAATCCTTCCCCATGCGGAAGGGCCAAATCGACTGAATGTGTCGTTCTTCCCGCAAATACGTTGCAGATATAATAGAAGATGCCGCTCGCGATCTCCTTCCCGCGCCGAACGATTTTGAACCTTTGTCGCTTCTGGGCCCGGTTGAACAAGCTTGCTGACAAGGTCCCGCATGCCGCCGACAGAGAAAACGAGATATGGCGGCAAGATCGTCCGGCCGGCTTGAAGAAGGGATTTTCGCGCTTCCTCAAATTCGGAGTGCATCACCTCGTCGAAGGTGGCTTCGGCTACGGCCTGACCGCGAGCGCATCCCCAACAAATCGCAAAAGCGCTTGATGTTTCGTCTGTCGGCGGCGGCATTGTGCCGGCCCGAATAGCCTTGCGCCATGCACGAAATAGCTCCTCCGACAATCCATGTCCTCGCGTTCGAAGGATTACCTCGACATTCGATCGTGACTTGGCGAACTCTTTGCGCCGAACAAGTAGTTCGCGCGCGGCCATAGAACTTTTCCGGGTCGCGAGTTGCTCGAGATGATCAAAGGGAAGACCGGCGCCTCGGACCAAAAAAATCGCCGCCACTCGGTAACTCGACACGCGTGCAGCAAAACGTAACCGGCCTCAGTTACAAGCAAAACTCCGCTCGACGCGAAGCGAAATTGCGAGAAGCAACCGCTACTCGTTTAAGAGCGGAAGGCGGAGGGTAAAGGTCGTGCCGACCTGCGGAGTACTGTCGACTTTGATGGAGCCGTTATGGTCTTCTACGACTTTCTTGGTGATGTAGAGTCCGAGGCCTGTACCGCTTTTCGCCTGTTTGGTTGTGAAGTACGGTTCGAAAATCTTGTTCATCTGTGCGGGCAGAATGCCGTTGCCGGTGTCTTCCACGCGCACATCGACATAAAAATCTTTTTGCGTGCAGGAAACTTTGACGGTCTTCTCCCGGTCGGTCGCCGCCTGAATCGCGTTGGCGATGACGTTTTGAATCGCGCGAAAGATTTGCACTGAATCGCCCATCAAGGTGCATGGGTCTTCGCAAACATCGTTTGCTAGCTCCACCCCGCTTTGCGCAGCGAGGCTGTTCGCACCCTTAACCACTTCGCGCACGATTTCTGACATGGAGATCGGTTTATGAGGCGCGGCTTCGACGCTGCCGTAGCTCTGCCACATCGTGAGCAGTTCGCGACACAGCCGAACGTTTTGCTCAATAATATTTAGCTCTTTGGCTGAGGTAGAACTCTCCTGCACCTGCCCTTTTTCCGATTGCTCCAATTTCTTCGCGAGCAACTGGACGTAACCCCAAACGATGGTCAGCGGATTGCCAAGATCGTGCACAAATTCGGCGGAAGCCTGGCCTAACGAGGCCAGCCGTTCTTTTTGTGCGAGTTCCTTGAGGAGGCGATTATTGAGCTCGCGAATTTCGCTCGCCGCGTTCTCGCCCGTGCGGTGCGTGCGAGTGCGCTCTACGTTTCGGCTGATGACGTCGCGCATTTCGCGAGCATCGAAAGGCTTGTTAATGTAGTCGTTCGCGCCGAGCCGCAATGCTTCCTGCGCAGTCTCGAGCGCGCCGAAACCAGTGAGCATGATAACAGCGACGTGCGGATCGATTTCACGAATTCGTCTCAAGCCATCGATCCCATTTGTCCCCGGCATCCGAATATCAGTAATGACGGCATCGGGATGCTTCTCGCGCAGGAGACGAATCCCGGCTTCGACAGAGTCGGCAGTATGAACTTGGTAATTCGGTTTAAGCAGCATGCGCAAGCTTTCGCGCGGGCCCATCTCATCGTCGATGACAAGAATCTGCGGCAGGTCCGGATTAGCGGTCATACTGGTTTCGCCGGGAATAAAGCTAAGGCCATGCCGTTTGGGCTACTGAATCGCGCCTTTTATGAGCCGCTCACATTTTCTACGGCCAACAAACAATGCGACCGCGTAGGACGCAACCTTGTGAATAACCGTGAATAAAATCGAGATAAATATTTTCGATGGTAATTACGTAAGACATTTGACATGCCAATAAACTGTTGTTGTCCCTAGAGTTGCCATGCACAAACACAATCGAGTTGTGATCACTGGGATGGGGATACTTGCCCCCAATGGCACGGGATTGCATGCATTTTGGGAGTCATTGCTGGCGGGTCGCAGCGGCATTGGGCCGATCACGCATTTTGACGCTTCGCGATATCGAAGCCGTATTGCCGGCGAAGTAAAGAATTTCGATCCCAATGATTACATTGAGCCGGAATTAAAACCGAAGCGGATGGCGCGTCACACCCAACTCGCATATGCCGCAACGATGATGGCGCTGCGCGATGCGGGTTTGAATCTGAATGATCTAAGTCTTCCGAGCCCAACACCGGTCATCATCGGTGTAAGCATGAACGCGATGGATGTCGTGGAGCGCGCGTTTCACACCGTGCAAAATGTCAGCCCGAATCGCGCCGCTCCCACTACGTCTGCCTCCTCAATTCCACAGGCTCCGGCGAACGTCATCGCCGATCGCCTTGGGATTTGTGCAAACGCGGCCACCGTTTCCTCAGCCTGCCCATCGGGTCTCGACGCAATCGCGGATGCCGCGGCGATGATTCGGTCGGGTGAAGCGGAGCTCGCGATTGCCGGCGGAACGGATGCGCCGATTACACCCCTGGTGATGGCAAGCTTCATCGCCAGTGGTCTCAGCTCTGAACGGAATGACGAGCCCGAAAAAGCCAGCAGGCCATTCGACATCGAGCGAGATTCAGGAGTTATCTCGGAAGGTGCGGGCGTGGTCGTGCTCGAAAACATGGAACGCGCCGAAGCACGCGGCGCTCGCATCCATTTGGAGATCGCCAGCTATGGGAAACAACGTGACCGCGACCATGAACGGCCCGCTTCTGGCTTGGAGGATTCCATGCGAATTGCCTTGGGAAACGCCGGCTGGAGCGTGGACGATATCGATTACATTTCCGCCTACGGTCCCGGACACCCAATCCTCGACGCCGCAGAGATCGGGATCGTGAAGAAATTTTTCGGTCGGCGGGCAGCGTGGATACCTGTCAATTCCATCAAAGGAGCGACCGGAAATGCGCTGGCCGCTGGCGGCCCGTTTCAGGTAATTGCCTCAGCCTTAAGCGTGCAACATCAAACGATTGCCCCGACAACGAATTGCGACGTTCTCGACCCGGCTTGCGATATGGACATCGTCCGCAGTAAACCTCGCAAGGCAAAACTGAATCGGATCTTGATCAATGTTCGAGGGTTGGGCGGAAGCGCCAGCACGATGGCGGTTAACCGTGTAAATGGGCGATGAATAGCGCAGCGGTCCCGACGCTGGCTGCGATCGCGATTCAAAGCGCACTCGGCCTAGCGGTCTTTCAAGCCAATCCGCGCCGGAAGTCTAACCAGTGCTTCCTCCTGCTTTCAGGGATCATCGCGATTTGGCTTGGGAATCTCTACTTCACTTTCACTGTTAAGAACGTCGAGACCGCTGCGATAAATATTCGCGAAGCTTCTGCCGCAGGGGCGTGGATTCTCACCGCCTTCAATCTACTGCGGCTATCAATCAGAAGCCCCGACAAGAGCTGGCGTTATATTCTTTCCAAATCCCGAGTGTGGCTGATCGCCTCCACTTTATTAACCGCTTACTGCCAAACAAATTTCTTTTTGGTCGGTGCAAGGTTCTCGGATTTACGGGGCGCGACGGGAGTCACCGCGACTCCGATTTATGGTCATGCCTCCTATTTGTACGGCTTGTACTTTTCCGCAGCAGGGATAATTGTCATCGCCGATTACTTTCGCGACGTTCGAAAGGCAAGTGCACGGCAGCGCGCGGAGCTCGCTTTCATTTTGATTGGGGCGGTGGTGACTCTGGGGACGCTCCTACTTTCGGTAAGCCTTCGCCCATTTGTTGAGCAATCGCGTTTGGTCTGGCTCGCGCCGTTCCGCATTGTTCTCTTCAGTCTGATCATCGCTTATGGCGTAGCGACGAAAAAAATCATGGAGGTCGGTTTATTCCTCCGTCGCGCCATCGCCTACGCTCTCCTCACCACCTACCTTCTCCTCTTATACGGGGTTATTTGGTGGCTGATTGCGGCCGTGGCGGTGCCTAACGTCGGCCAGAATGGCCGAACTTTTGCGCATGTCGTCGCGGCGGTCGTTATCGCCTTCGCCATGGCGCCTGCACGCGGCATTTCGCAAACACTGGCCGATCGTCTTTTCGTCGGAACGCGGCGGCTCGACTTTCGTTCGACCGTTAATAAGGCGACCGCGATTCTGCGCTCAGTCAGTACCTTGAGCGAGCTCTTGGAAAAGTTTGCCAAAACTATTTCCGAAGCTGTCGATACAGAGCGCGTCTTTATTTTGCTGCCCAGCCGCATCGGTTATGTCCAACGGTATCCCATCTTGCAGACAGGCAGCCGCGTGGGGCCGATCGAGTTTAGCAAGGATGATGCGCTTATTTCCTACTTGGGCGCCCATCAGGAACCTCTCGTTCTCGATGAGCTGCATCGTATCCGCCTTACGCCGCAGCTCGAGCGAGTGGCGAAGCAAATGGAAGGATTGCAAGTGGCCGTGGCCATGGCGATTTTTTCGCGCGAGCACTTGGCGGGTGTAATGCTTCTCGGGCCGCGTCTTTCGGGACGGATCTACGGGAGCGCGGAACAGAATGCTCTCCAGGTTCTTTGCGGACAAATGGCGGTGGCGATCGAAAATGCGCAGCTCTTTACCGAGGTGCAGAACGCAAAAATCTACAACGAGATTCTGCTGCAGAACCTAACGACTGGTGTCGTGGCGGCGGGAGCGGACAATCGTATTTCTGTTTTCAATCAGGAAGCGGCCGCGATCACAGGAATGAAAGCGGAGGGGTTGATCGACCAGTCGATCGGTCATCTTCCCGCACCGTTGCAAACTCTGTTGCGAGAAACGCTGACTTCGGGCGAGCGACAAGAGAATCAAGAGCTCGAGCTCGATTCCGAAGAAGGAACAGTGATCGCGCGCGCGAGTAGTTCCATTTTTCATGGTCAGGAAGGTCAAATGCTCGGCGCGCTCGTGGTCTTGACCGATATTACGGCGCTGAAACGGCTCGAACTGCAGATTCGCCGCAGCGATCGTTTGGCCAGTCTCGGTACGTTGTCCGCCGGTATGGCGCACGAAATCAAGAACCCGCTGGTGTCGATCAAGACCTTCGCTCAACTGCTGCCGGAGCGATATCAGGATTCGGATTTCCGCGAGACGTTTTCCAATTTGATCGGCCACGAAATCGACCGCATCGACACGCTGGTCAATCAGCTGCTGCGCTTCGCGCGCCCGGCCAAGCCGCTCCTCAAACCGCTGCATGTGCATGAAGTTTTGGAAAAATCACTCATGCTGGTCGCGCACCGGCTCTACCAAAAAGAAATCAAGTTGTCGCGGGTCTGGAAAGCTGATGTAGATACAGTTCGCGCTGATGGTGACCAAATCGAACAAGTGTTTCTCAATTTTTTCCTCAATGCCATGGACGCAATGAAACACGGAGGCGAATTAACAGTGACGACCGAAATTGGGTCGGCCCAGGAATTCGCTTTCGCGATGAATGGATCGAGTAGCGGTAATGGTACGAGCGAAGTTTTGCGCATCACCGTCGGCGACAATGGCGAAGGAATTCGCGACGACCATCTCGCGCACGTCTTTGATCCCTTCTTCACCACCAAAGATTACGGCACCGGTCTTGGTCTTTCGGTGGTGCATGGAATTATTCAGGAACATGGCGGTCAAATCGAAGTAGAAAGCGAGCTGGCCAAAGGCACTTCGTTCCACATTCTTCTTCCGTTAGTGCGGTTTGTTGAGGAGGTCGCGGCCGCATGAGTATTCCGCCGGTCTGCATCTTGTATTCGCAGGATGCCGACCTGGTGCGCAGAGTGAAGGCGTTTCTTCGCGTCCTCGCGCAGGTGCGGCATGTGGCGGAAGCAGATCGGCTGGATGCCGTTTTGCAGCAGGCTAGTCCTGCGCTTCTGATTGTGGATTTGCGCGCGAAAGATGCGCGCGATTTGCTCGATCAAGTTCAGAAAGAGTGGCCGGAAATTCTGATTACCGCCCTCGGCACTCCGCGTTCCGAGCCGTTGCGCGAGGCGGACGAAGCCGGCATTTATGCGGCGGAAGATTTGCAACTCGACCGCCGCCGGTTTCAAGCGCTGGTTACGCGGGGGTTCGATCATCTTCGGCTCATGCAGGAGAACCGCGAGTTGCGTGACCATTCGAGTTTGGTTCCCCTCGTCGAACCAGCGCGTCGTTTAGAAGTGATGCCGGAACGGCCCATGGCGGCGTCGAGCACGATGCCGTTATTGCGTTTCCCTCGTGTCTTTCGTCGTTTCGATAACGTCGAAACTTTGCTCACCAGTGTGGTGGAAGGTGTGGCCGATGCCGCGAGCGTCACGCGCGTCGGAATTTTTTCCCGCATTCGCCAGGGCGACCGCTATCGCCTGCGCGCGGGTTTACGCTGTTTGCCGGAGACTTACGAAGTCGAATACGGTGAGCGCGATCCGCTGGTGCGCTGGTTCGAATTGCATGCGCATTTGATTTGCCGCAGCAATCTATTGCACGCGCCCGATCAAGCGCAGCGCGCGCTCATGCGTCGAGCGCTCGATACTTTCGGCGCGGAAGTCATCGTCCCGCTGCACGCGCGTGGACGAATCATTGGCTGGCTTTTTTTTGGTCATCGCATCACCGGCCAGCGTTTCGAGTATCCCGACTTGGAAAATTTAATGATCCTGGCGGAACACGTCTCGACTGTTTTGGAAAACGCACTGCTTTACGAAGAGGTGGCGCTGCAAAAAACGCTTGCCGAAACGCTTCTCAAATCGATCCCGCCCGGCATCGTTGCGACGGACGAAGACGCGATCGTGCGGTGGTTCAATCCGACCGCGGAACAAATTCTTTCGCTGGATGCCTCCGAAATTCTCAATCGTCCCGTGGAATCGGTCGGTAGTCGGCTCGCCTCGCTCCTGCGCGAAACGCTCGAATCCAAATCGAATCTTGCGCCGCAACAATGGATCGACTCCAGCACGCGTCGCTCCCTGCACGTCGAGACGCGGCGTTTGCTTGATCAGCGCACACCGCTCGGCGCCGTCGCAGTGATTCATGACTTAACGAATGAAGAGAGTCTGCGTCAAAAGCAGGACCTGCTCGATCGCGCGGCCTTTTGGACCGATCTCGCCGCCAGCATGTCGCACGAGATCCGCAACCCGCTGGTTGCCATAAAAACTTTTGCGCAACTCTTGCCGGAGCGGTTTGAAGACCCTGATTTTCGTCGCGACTTCAATCAAATCGTCGTGCAGGAAATCGACCGGCTCGACAAAATTATTTCACAGATCAACAACTTCGCCCATCCGCCCGAGCTGGTGATGAAATCGATCGACGTGCGGACGTCGGTAAAAAAAGCGCTCGAAGTCGCCAAGGAACGCTTCGATACCAATGGAACGCCGGTGGAAATCAACTTGCCTAACGACTTGCCGAAAGTTTTTGGAGACGAAATCGCCCTCACGGAAGCGTTTGCTCATTTAGTGGCGAACGCGGCCGAAGCCACCGTCGGTCAAAGTAAACCCCGCATCACTCTGGCGGTGAAATCGATTCGCAAAGGCGATGAAACGAGCGGCGTGGTTGTGACCGTGCAGGATAACGGCAGCGGAATCGCGCCGGATTTAAAGGACAAGATTTTCTCACCCTTCTGCACGACCAAGGCTCGCGGGATGGGACTCGGGCTGCCGATTGTTAAGCGCACCATCTTTGATCACAACGGCCGCGTCGATGTGGATTCGAATCCGCACGGCACTTCCGTGAGTGTGATGTTGCCAACGAACGAAAACGGCGAGAGTCGGCACCTGGATTCTTAATCGCGCTGCACCCCGGCAATCCATTTTTTGAATTCCGGCAGCGGCATGAAATTTACGATTCGGTCGGCGGGAATTTTCGCCTTCAAAGCCGCCGCCAAACCGAACTCGATGAATTCCAGTTGCCACGGATGATGGGCATCGGTGCCTAACGAGACCTTGGTCCCGGCCGCGCGAGCCAGCTTGAGCAAGTCGACATTCAAATCCTGTCGATCGGGATAGCAATCGATCTCTACCGCCTTGTCCAAACGCGCTGACTCCGCAAAAACGCGGGCCCAATCCGCGGAAAGGCCAAGTCGGTAATTATAAACGCGACCGCGCGGATGACCGAGAATGTGAAGGCAGGGATTACGCAACGCGGCAAGATATCGCTCGGTTTGATCTTCTTTGCTGCGGAGCGCTGAATGAAAAGAGCCAATGACGAAATCAAGACTCGTTAGGCAATTTTTTTGCATGTCGCCTTCGCCGCGCGGATTCACATTCAGTTCGATGGAATGCAAAACCACCGGCATGTCACCTTCGCGTTTTTGATTAAGATCTTTAATCTCGCGCGCCTGTTGCGCCACCTGCGCCTCATCAATTCCTCCAGCTATTTTCAAACCTTGCGAGTGATCGCTGATCGCGATGTATTCGTGCCCGAGCTCTTTGCCGGCCTCCGCCATTTCCGCGACTGAGCCGGAGCCATCGCTCCAGCTGCTGTGCATGTGCAAATCGCCATGGACACGTTTTGCCCATCCGGAATCACGTGAGAGAATCGCGCGCGCTTCCGCCAGGGTCAGGAAATCGCGCCGCAATGGATCTCGTGTGGGCCGGCGCGAAGGCGGGTTCTCGAGAACCTTCAAGAGCAACTGCTCGATGAACGCGCCGACGCCATGCAATTCGGTCAGGCCGCGACCGCTGCCGACAATTTCCCGCGCCTCTTCGGTCCACAAAAACGCACTGCGCGCGGCGCGTTTGAGCGCTTTCTGGCGGACGCCGCTTTCCTTCTTTGCGTGCCCGGCCAGCAGCTCGGCCAGGTCAGCGTTCGAAACGAGCGGCATAAATGGAAGTCGCTTAATTGCCCACGGCGACCTGGATCACAAATGCGCTACTGCTCGTTAGGCGCAGCCGACTGGCGAGTCACGCCCAATGCCAAATTGCCAACGCGAAACGGCGCGGTCGTCGCCAGCGAAGGATTCGGCTTCGGTTCGGATTTGATGGAGTACTTATAGATATCGACCTGACCGGGTTCAACAAACTCAGCACTCCGCACCGCCAGGGGCTGCTCGAGGATTTTCGATAACTCCTGCGCCAGGACAATCGCAATCGCGCGCGGATCACGCGTGTAAACTGGAATAGGAAACCCGCCGGAGTTGCGATCGTAGCCGTAAATGGTGCCTTCGGTTTCCCACACGCAATACGCGTGGCCAGCCGGATGATTTTCATATCGGACCAAGAGGATTTTGCTCCAAAAATTCGCCTCTAACTTATGTTTGGCACCTACTAGGGCCAGATAGTTGCAGGCCGAAATCACACAGCCGTTGATCGTGATGAGGTCGTTCTCCTTCGGCTCCACGAGAACGACGCGTTCTTGGCTGCAGGAGGAGAAAATGACGCAGACGACAATCAATAATGCTCGGGAGAAACTGGGGCGGAAACGGTGGGGAATCATGCAAGGTCTCAATTCCAGTAATTATAACGATATGTTTGTGACCGCTGGGAAGAAGTTTTTTCGCTTTTAGTAGTGATTTCACGCGTCTCCTCCCAAATGCCCCCGAAATGGACTCTAGAAGATGGAGAAAATATGGTAAAAAGAGGCAATAACACGCGCAAAGCGGCCTTTCTATCCGAAACATTGAAAACATCCCTGCCTTTGACTTCCTCGCGATCATCGCGCCGTGGTCAATCGCGTGCCGGACGCCAGTCCTGTTGAAAGTCTTGCTGATGACGATCCAAAAGCTCCACCGCCACCCACTCCGCATTTTGTGCGCGGATGATAACGCCGAGCTGGTGGAGCTCGTAGCCGAGAGCCTGCAGTTTTACGGTTACCAGGTCGATTGGGTACTTAACGGCGAGGAAGCTCTCACGCTCATCGTTGCAGAGCCGGATAAATTCGACCTGCTTATTACTGATATGCAGATGCCCTTGGTGGACGGCTACGACTTGGTGGTCCGCGCTCGTCAGGCAAAGTTCCACGGCAAGATCATTGTCTTTGCCGGCGCCCTTTCTTCGCATGATCGCGAACGCTTTGGTGCGCTGGCGGTGGAAGCGATTATCGATAAACCCGCCAATCATCGCCAACTGATCGGCGTGGTCGCACGGCTCCAGACGGAGCTTTGGGAGCAAGCGAACGCCGACGCGGCCTAACGACTAGTTCGCTGGGATCCGCTGCTGTCTCGCCGCTTGATCGAGAGCCTTACTCAGTGTTTCGGGCGCGAGCGGTTTCGCGATATGATAAAGGAAGCCGACTTGCATGCTGCGAGCCACATCTTCCTCGCTGTTGTAGCCGCTCATCGCGATCGCGGGCACCCTGCCTTCGGCGCTCAATTCCTGCATTAGCTCCCAACCCGTTCCGTCAGGAAGGCGCAAATCGCTCAGGAGAATGTCGTACTCCACCGCTTTCGCGAGTGCTCGTGCGGAGGCTACATCGGGAGCAATGTAAACATGATAGCCGATGCTGGTCAGAAATCTGCGCAGGCCTTCCGCCGTGTCTGCGTGGTCTTCCACGACAATTACCCGCAACTGTTTCTGACTCATCGCACTTATTCCCTTAGCTAGGCCTATGCCATCACTGAAAGCGGCGAGCTGTTAGCCGTCAACCCGCTCGTTAATTAGAGAATCGAAGGGGCCGCCGACCAGGCTTCGCCGCGACAAATTAGAAAATGCTTTCGAATTGGAGTTTATTGGACGCCGCTCGAACTCATTTCGAGAAGGAGGACTGCTAAAAGACCATCCCCACACCCTTCCCCACAGTCGGTAATCACTCGTTAGGCAAATCGCCAATAGTCTGAACGCTTTATCTAGAATCTCGTTCTGTTTTCCACCCCCGACTTCGGTCGGTTTTTGGCTCGGTTTCATCAGCTCTTCGCCAAAAACCTCCCTCAACCTCGCAAAGCTCGGGAGGCGCTGACGCGCCCGACGGGTTCACACACTCTGGGAAACCGGCTCTAAAGGACAAAGAAAAAGACGTGTCCTTTAGGACGAATGCGCTTCGCGAGGTCGGGCTTGAGACTTGAAGATTTCCCGTCCGTCCTTAGCCCTCATTTTTCCCCAGACACCCTGAAAAATGAGCGCCACGTTCCGGCCGCAAAATCTTCAAGACTCAAGCCGCGGAATGAGAGGGCGAGAGAGCAGGGCTCACTCGCCAATTTCTCTCATACTGGTTAACGGGTTCGCCAGGGCGAACCGAGGGCGGGTGCGAATTTCGGCCTTGTAGTGATAAGCGTCGATTCCAAATTTGCTATGGCCACAACTTTCGATCATCCTCCCGCGAAAATGGTCGCAACGAATCCTCTGCCCAGGTTTTCAGGCTGGTTCTCGCCGGACATCAGATGGGTAATCGCAATGTTTATCACGTCGCGCATTCTCCTGATTGTTTTGATTTTTCTGACGCAGCTCTTCTTGCCTCCTGGTCCTAATGCGAAGGTTGCCCGAATCAAAGAACATGGCGGCGGATTACTTGATACCTTGACTCAATCCGACGGTGTTTGGTATCGCGGTATCGCCGAGCACGGTTATCAAGCCCAGGCGGATGGCAAGGCTCCGCTAAGCACCGCTTTCTTTCCCTTTTATCCGATTCTGATTCGAGCCGGCACTTGGAGCGGTCTCGACTATCAGTTGGCCAGTGTTTTTATCTCGAATCTTGCTTTGCTCGGGGCTGCGATTCTTTTTTCGCGAACCGTCCAACTTGAATACAAAAACGAAATAATCGCCCGCCACAGCGTCGCTTTTCTTATGTTCGGCGCGCCCAGCTTTTTCTTCTCGGCCGGGCAAGCGGAAGGGATTTTTCTGTTTTTCTCCATTGCCGCATTCGCGGCTGCCCTTCGGCAAAAGTGGCTTTGGGCTTCGCTCGCCGGCATTTGTCTCTCTGCGACGCGTCCAACTGGGTTCCTGATCGTCCTGCCTCTGCTCGTCGAATACCTCGCACAATGGCGACAAGCCGGCGGCAGCATAAAGAGTTTGATTCGAGCGCGCGTTTTCTGGCTGGCTTTGGTGCCGGTGGGCGCAGCGTTTTATGTTCTGTATTGCCAAGTCATGTTTGGCGATGGCTTGGCTTATGCCCATGCGCAAAGCTCAGTCGCGTGGGATCGCGGCTTTACTATGCCTTGGCAAACATTCCTCTCGCCGAAAAATGAAACACCCGAACAAACGATTTTCTTTCGCTGGGTTGCTGTCGTGGTCTTCGCCCTAATTGGCGCCGGAGGTTTATTCAAAATCCGGCCATCTTATTTTGTTCACGCTCTGATCGGGTTCGTTTTTCCACTCTGCTGGACAACGCTCAACGATATCTTTCGATACTTTTGCGTCTTGTTTCCGATTTATCTCGTCATGGCATTGATCGCGCATCGTTACCGCGGGGCTTATACGTGGCTTCTCTCCCTGAATGCCGGTCTGATGGGATTCTGCGTGGCAATTTGGGCGAATGCTTATCGCTAACGGAAGCGGCGTTTCCGGACGAGACAGTCTCGATTCGTGATTTTTGATTTCGATTCTTTGGGTCATACTTCCTACCTAACTCGCACCGGCGAATTTTTCGCAAAGTGAACCATGGTGGAGGCGAGGGGAGTCGAACCCGCTCGAAACAATACAAACCTCACTATCCGATGCGGTTCACGAGGGGAAGTTGTGTTTCGTCATCATTGAGATCGGTTTGTTCCGGTCGATTTGTCACAGATTGTCACGAGATTTTGATCTTAAAGGTGACGGTTCAAGCGTCCCAAAATCAGCGCGGTAAAGAAATTTCCGCGGCCCAGGAAATACGAAGTCGAGCACGTCAGAACCGTGTCGTCTCAAACTTTTCGATAAAGTCTTGGACCCGATTTCTTGGCGTTGTCGGCGGGGGAGAGTTCGACACCCGACATTGAAGATCCTGCCGGATAGCTCAGTTCGTAGAGCAACTGATTTGTAATCAGCAGGTCAGGAGTTCGAGCCTCCTAGCCGGCTTTAGCTATCGTTAGCAGTCGTTGCAAATCAGGCACTTACAACGTTTGAACATGTTTCGGCTTTAGCGGCGTTTGACTCTAATATGCTCGGTTTTGCGCGTTCCGTATAAGATCAACGTATAGGATTGTGCTCAAAAGCGCGTCGTCTCTAGCTTCTCCATGAAGTCGTGGATGCGGTTGCCTGGCGTGCGCGGTGGGAAGAGTTCCTGCACAGGAATACGCAGCACTTCGGCAAGGTAGAGCATCGTCTTGTCGTCGACGTACGAGAGACGTGCTTCGATTTTGGAAACTCCGCTGCGGCTCGTGTCGAATCCTGCGAGCTGAAGCTTTGTCGCGAGATCTGATTGCGACCAGCCGAGCGCGTAGCGGCGACGGCGCACCTGGGGGCCAATGTTGTTCTTGTAGCGCATGTGGAAGTGGTCCTCGC
>JBBRYT010000018.1:0-54007 GCA_038237435.1 Chthoniobacterales bacterium | reverse complement strand
GCTTACTTCAATACCCGGGTCCTTCCCCGGCGGCAATACGAAGCGCTCATCCAACTGCTGACCATCTTCGCGCAGCACCTGGCGTTGTGCGCCGATCAGCTCACGCTGCAAAGCGGCCACGCCGAGCCTGAAGCCGTCGCGCGCGCGCGTGATTACGTTAGCCAGCATTATCGCGAAGCGTTTTCTCTGCCCGAGGTGGCGCGAGTGGTGAACGTGAGCGCGAATTATTTCAGCGAAAAATTCAAGGAGACCACCGGGCTGAACTTCATCGAATTCGTCGCTCGCACGCGGATCGAGAAAGCGCGCAATCTTTTGCAAAATCCAAATCTCCGCATCAGCGAAGTCGCGTTTGAGATCGGCTTCCAATCGCTCTCGCAATTCAACCGCACGTTCAAAAAAGTCACCGGCCGGTCGCCGAGCGATTATCGCGCGCAGTTCGCTCGCGCCTGACGAGTCGCGGTCTAGCGGCTCGTCCGGGACAATGCGCTCTTAACCGCCATACGAAAAGATGCGCAGCTTTTCCGTAGGGATGCGGAGCTAGGACGGGAGGTCTGGTTAATCTCGGATTAATTCGAGATGAACCCAAACTCCTCACAAGCAGAGATTGCAGCGTTCCGTGCGCACGCCTTTCTCTGCATGTCCGACGCCGCGATCGGCCGGCAGATTAGCCTTACCGCATGAACTCTCTGAATCGATTTGCGGACCCAGTTTACTGCATCGTGCGACTCGTTGTCGGCTTGGCGTATGCATGCCATGGCGGGCAAAAGCTATTGGCGTATCCTGGGGGCGGTCACGGGATGGAAGGGATGGCATTTATCGCCGGGATCATCGAACTCGCCGGCGGGTTTCTGATTGCATTCGGATTGTTCACGCGCATCGCAGCGTTTCTCGCGAGCGGCGAGATGGCAGTGGCCTACTTCATGTTTTACGTCGGCCCTGTACCGACACTGGAGGCGAAGTTTTACCCGATCATGAATGGAGGCGAACTCGCCCTGTTGTATTGCTGGGTTTTCTTTTTCGTCATCTTTTACGGCCCTGGACGTTGGAGCATCGATGCGCTCTGGCGCAAAGAGAGAAGCGGCGCGCCAAACACCTGAACGAATTGGTTCGGTCTCCATATCTATGAAATCACGACATTCCGCTCCCAATTGTTCGAGAGCCCTGGTCGCACTGGCAGTTCTCACGATTAGCGGACCGCTGCTGGCAGGCAGCTCAGATTGGAAAGCTCCGCCTGCTGCTGCCAGCCGGCCAAATCCGGTGGCTGGAAACGCAAACGCGACTGGGCTTGGCCAAAAACTCTTCGTTGCAAACTGTGTCACCTGCCACGGTGCGTCCGGAAGAGGTGATGGACCGGGCGCGGCGTCATTAGAGAAAAAGCCAGCCGATTTGAGTGCGCGCATCAAAGCCGGCGAAACCGATGGCGAACTGTTTTGGAAAATCACCGAAGGCCGGTCACCGATGATTTCGTGGAAGTCCCTCTCGGAGACACAGCGTTGGGAGCTCGTTAATTACATCAAGACTCTCGCGGGTAAATAAATGAATCGCGCAATTCTGTCTGTCGTGAATCGAACAATCCTATGCGCGTCGGCCACGGCGGCTCTGCTCCTTCCGTTCACGGTGGCCGCGCAAGATGCCGCCGCTCCTGCCGACTACGTGTCGCGCGCCGAGTACGACAAGCTCAAGGCGGAGCATGAAGCGATGAAGACGGAGATGGAAGCGTTGAAGACCGCCGTTCGACAAATGGCGAACGGCACTGCACCCTCCGCTCCCGCCGAAGGTCCCGTGTCCGCAAAAGCGCGCGCGGGTTCGAAGAATTCTGGAGGAAAGGAAGTCGAAACTGCGGCGCCAGCCGCCGCGGCCGACGATCTGCGCCAGGAAGTGGAGACGTTAAAGACGCAGGTAAAGGAAACTTTTCCCGGCTCAACGAAATTTCTCCTTGCTGGTTACGGATCGGCAGGATTCACGGCACGCAGCGGCGAGGATCCATTTTTTGATGCCTCGTTCAATGCGTTGTTCCTCTGGAAATTGACCGACCGACTCTTCTTCGAGGGTGAGATGGAACTCCAATTCGAGAACGGATCGACCAACATCAATCTGGAAGTGGCGCAAGCCTCCTACCTCTTGAATGACTACATGACCATCGGCGTCGGCCGGTTTCTGAATCCAATGAATTTCTTCGTTGAACGGCAGCACATGAACTGGGTAAACAAGCTGCCCGACAAGCCGCTCGCGGTTTACGACGGCCTCCTTCCCGAATCCGTCCTGGGCGCGCAATTGCGCGGCGTCATTCCGATCGGCCCGACCAAGGTCGAATACGTCTTCTTTGGAGCGAACGCACCGAATTTGATCACTTCTTTCGACGATCCCGCCGCCGTTGGTCTGCTCGACTTCTCGAATACCGCTAACCAAGGCGGACATTTTGCAATAGGTGGACATGTCGGGTTCATTCCCATTCCCGAGCTCGAGGTCGGTTATGGAATTCAACGGGCAAAAGTTGGTCCGCGCGATCGGGCGGCGGAGAGTGTTTTGCAATCCGTCGACTTCAATTACGTGCGCGACTCGACCTTGCTCAAAGGTTTGATCAATTTCAGGGCCCAATGGGTTTGGTCGCGCGTTGACCACTTTGTTTATGACCCTGACGGCAGTCAGGGTTTCGGCCCATTCGAGTTTAACAATAAGCGCAAAGGCGGTTATGTGCAGATGGCCTACCGGCCGACCCATATCGACAACGATATCGTCAAGAACTTCGAGCCGGTGGTGCGTTACGATCGGCTCGATCAACTGCACACTCCCGTCGGCTTTGACGAACAACGGTGGACCTTCGGGTTAAACTATTGGCTTACCCCCAGTGCAGTAATCAAAGCGGCTTACGAATTCGACGATAAGAACGGCGGCGCCCGCAACCAGGACGCCTTCATGCTGCAAGTAGCGGTCGGCTTTTAACCATGAGAGACATCGTTTTAAGAATCTGCAAATGGATCGGCTTGCCCGGAGCGGCGATTCTTATTTCGTGCGCGGCCGTCACATGGCTGATCGGTTGCGCGTCGACTAAGCCAGCCGGAGAAGTTGCGGCCGGCACGACTCCTTCAGTGGCCGAGAAAAGCGGCGCGCAGCTCTGGGCGGAGAACTGTGTGCGTTGTCATAACATAAGATCGCCCGGCAGCTACAGCCCGGCGCAATGGGAAGTAGCCATGATGCACATGCGCGTCCGCGCCAATCTCACTCCCGACGAGCACAAGAAAATCCTCGAATTCCTCAAAGCAGGAAGTTAACCATCGAAGGGTCCACCCGGAAGCCCGGCGTTTGTCGGAAAGCTGGCGAGATTATTTATGGATCTTTCGACCAATTACCTCGGCCTTAAGCTACGCACGCCGCTTGTCCCTTCTGCCTCGCCGCTCTCCGAGGATCTCGACAAGATCAAACAAATGGAAGAAGCCGGTGCAGGCGCGGTTGTTCTGCATTCGTTATTTGAAGAACAGGCCGATCCCGGCGACGCCGGCCCGGAATTCCGTGTCGCACCGCAAGCCTACCTCAAGCACATCGCGGAGGCCAAACGCGCCGTAAAGATGCCGATCATCGCCAGTCTCAACTGCTCCACGCTCGGCAGTTGGCTCACCTACACCCGACAAATTGCGGAAGCCGGCGCGGACGCGCTCGAGTTGAACATCTACAAAATACCCACCTCGACGACTCTGAGTGGAGCAATCGTCGAAGAACAATATATCGACATTGTTCGAACGATTCGTGCGGCGACGAAAATTCCGCTGGCCGTGAAACTGAGCCCCTACTTCAGCAACTTCGCGCACATGGCCGCATCGCTCGACGCGCTCGCGATTGACGGCCTCGTCTTGTTCAACCGTTTTTATCAACCGGACATCGATCTGACGAAGATGCAGGTCGCGCCCAACTTCACCCTGACCAGCCCAGCCGCGATGCGTCTGCCCTTGCGCTGGATCGGAATTCTCTTCGGAAACATTCGCGCCAATCTCGCCGCTACCAGCGGGATTTATCAGGCCAAAGATGTCATCAAGCTCATCTTCGCCGGGGCCGACGTGACCATGCTTTGCAGCGCCTTGATGCGTTATGGCATCAATCACATTCAGCAGGTCGAGATGGAAATGAGCGCCTGGCTGGAAGAGCAGGATTACCACTCGTTAGGCGAAATCAAAGGCCGGATGAGCCAGAAGAATTGCCCCGACCCGAGCGCCTTCGAGCGCGCGCAATACGTGCGCGGGCTGGCCAGTTACACTTCGTTGTTTCCGCTCCAGCACTGAAGCGCTCGTCGCAATTTCAGGCCGCGACCGGATCGTGCACGCTCAAGCCTTCGTAAGTCTCCGCCACGATCTCATCCACGACCGCTGGCATGCTTTGCGTTCGTTCCCAAACCGTCAGCTGCCGATCGGCGCCGGTGCCTTCCCTCATGATCCTTTCGACGTGTTCGATCTCGCGACGGCTGCCGAGCTCGTCCACTTCACTATCCACGAACTCGAGGATTTCGTGCAGCAACTCCCGCGTCGGCAACTCCATTTCGCGGCCGAAATCGATCAGCTTTCCATCCAATCCGTAACGCGAAGCGCGCCAGCGGTTCTCGTCGATCAGACGGCGCCGATAGATGCGGAAGCTCAGATTTTGATGCTGCAATTTGTGCAGCCTAACGACCACCGCCTGGATGAGCGCGGCCAACGCGAGCGTGTCGTCGACACGCGATTGCGCATCGCAGACGCGGATCTCGAGCGTGTCGAAGAACGGATGGAGCCGAATGTCCCACCAGATTTTTTTCGCGTTATCGACGCAGTTGGTGCGGATGAGGAGCTTCAGGTAATCGTCGTACTCGGAGAGACTTTCGAAGGCGTCGGGAATTCCGGTACGCGGAAAACGCTCGAAGACTTTTAGCCGATAACCTTTGAAGCCGGTGTTGCGACCGACCCAAAAGGGCGAGTTGGTCGAGAGCGCATAAATGTGCGGCAAAAAATACCGCGCCTGATTCATGACGTGAATCGCGGTTTCGCGATGCGGAATGCCCACGTGCACATGCAAACCGAAAATCAGGTTGGCCCGCGCGACCTGCTGCATGTCTTTGACGATCTCCTTGTAACGCTCGCCTTCGGTGATGAGCTGATCGTGCCAATGCGAAAAGGGATGCGTCCCGACCGACGCGATCTTCATTCCGCCGCGGCCGGCTAGTTCCGCAAGATGACTGCGCAGTTGCAAAACATGCGCGCGCGCATCGACGACCGATTGGCAAATCTCCGTCCCGAGCTCCACGACCGATTGATGCATCTCGGGCTTGAGCTGCTCTTTCAGCGTCAGCTTGCCGCCCTCGAGAATTTCCTGAATGTGCGATCGCAATTCGCCGGTCTGCGGATCGACAATCGCGAATTCCTCCTCGATGCCGAGAGTGAAAACGTGGTCTTTTGGGATCACATTCTGAAGAACCGCCAAATCGGGCGGCGGCGCAAATGCGCTGGCTAGCCTGGCCCGCCCATTTCCTGCAAAGAGCGCTTCAGCGCGCCGGCTTGGATGTATTTGCCCCAGCTCAAATTATCGCGGCCTGCGACGTGTTCGCGTGCTTTGCGCAGCGCCATGTCGGAAACGGCGTCGACGACCCAGTTGAAATTTTCCTGTCCAACACTGGTGACTTCGGCGTCGGGCGCGGGATTGCAAAAATCGATCGCAACCGGCACGCCGTCGCGGATGGCAAACTCAACTGTGTTCAGATCGTAACCGAGAAATTGGTTTAGTTGCAACACGCCCCACTCGACGGCTTCGAGAATATTTTTCGGCGCCTGCCAATCAGTCACGTATCGCAAATGATACGGATGGCGCGGCTCGTAATTCATGATCTTTACGTTGCGTTGATCGATCGAGTAACAACGGAAGTACATGTCGAATTTCACTTCTTCCTGCAGCATCATGACCAGTTGACCGGTCTCGCTGTAGGCGCGGAAAAATTCCTCGGGATTGTGCAGCCGATAAACATTTTTCCATCCGCCGCCGGCGAAGGGTTTGAAGAATGCCGGCCAGCCGACGTACTCGAACATCGCGTCCCAATTGAGCGGATAAGCCAGGTTGCGAAATGATCCGTCGGCGGTGTCGGTGGGAAGTTGATGCGATGGCAAAAGGACAGTTTTCGGAACGGCGACGCCAATTTTTGTGGCGAGCGCGTTGTTGAAAAACTTTTCGTCCGCGCTCCACCAGAACGGATTGTTCACCACCGCACAACCGGCCAGCGCTTCGTTTTTCAGCCAGGCGCGATAGAACGGCACGTCCTGCGAGATGCGATCGATTACCACATCATAACCGGCCGCCTCGCCCTGGAGCACTTTATCGATTCGGACGAATTCCGCCTGCGCTTCACCGCGCGCTTTTTCATTGCAACGCTGCACAAACGCGGGTGGAAAACTGTTTTCCTGACCGAAGAGAATTCCGATTTTTTTCATAGGACTTGTTAGGCTCGCTGAATGCGGGAGCGAACCCTACACACTCTCAGATGGTGGACAAATAATACGGCAGCATGTCGCGCCAGTAATTCCAGTCGTGGCCGCACCATTTCCGGTCGTCCAGCCAGTGCCGGATGCCCTTGGAATTCAAGATGCCGGAGAGGCGTATACTTTCGTGGCGCGTGTTATCCCACTCGCCCGTGCCGATGATGATGCCCAGGTGGTTGTATTTCCATGGGTCCGAAACGTTCGGCAAATAATCGTAGGGACCGTTGAAGTAAACGTTGTCGTCGTGATAGCCGTCGAAAAAATCACTAATGTCGAAGGCGCCGCTCAAGCTGATGAGATGACTAATCATGTCGGGATGGCGGAAGGCGATGTTGGCTGCGTGATAAGCGCCGAGACTCGCGCCGCAGACCGCCACCCGATGGGTGGAACATTCGCGCCGCGCGTGATCGAAGACGTCGTAAATGATGACGCGCTCGTAGGCGATGTGGGTCAGGATGCGATCGGCCGGGTGAATTGATTTGTGGTAGAAGCTATCCGTGTCGACCGCATCTGGGCAGTAGACGGTGATCTTGCCGCGATCGATGTATTCCGCGCAGGCATCGATCACGTGAAAATCCTTGTTCTGCGAGAAACGCCCGAAGGAAGTCGGAAAAAGCACCAGCGGAATGCCGCCGCCGTCGCCAAAAACGAGCATCTCGAAATCGCGGCTTAAATGCGGCGTCCTCCACCGGATGTAACGTTCGTTCATGGCGGTTTTTCATTTCGAGCGGTGGGCCGCGGGAAGTCAAGAGTGGGAATGGAACATCCGGTGCTATTGGACAAGGCGTATCTCCTCAGTCATATCCTCTGCCCCAAATGCCCGAACATACGCTGACCGGAAACATCCAAAGCCATCCTGATTTCGAATCGAAGATTCTCGGGAACCGGCGCGACGTGCTCGTTTATCTTCCACCGGGTTACCGGCGTGCGCGCACGCGCCGCTTTCCCGTTCTCTACTTAAACGACGGCCAAAATGTTTTCGATGACGCGACTTCTTTCGGCGGCATCGAGTGGGGCGTGGACGAAACGGCGCAGCGACTGGTGCAGCAGCAGTTAATCGAACCGGTCATCATCGTTGCGGTCGCGAATCTCGGCGAAGCACGCATTCATGAGTACGCGCCCAGCCGCGGCCGGCTCGACGGGGAAAAGCGTAAACGCAGCAAAGGAGGACTGCGCGAGTACGGACGTTTCTTGAGCGACGAATTAAAACCATTCATCGACGCGCGTTATCGGACGCTCAGTGCAGCCGAGCACACCGGCCTTGGCGGATCTTCGCTGGGAGGATTGGCCACGCTCGCGCTCGGACTTTGGTTTCCAAATGTCTTCCGCCGACTCGCCGTCATGTCGCCGTCGATCTGGTGGGACGATTGTGTGATCTATCGCATAATCGAAGAGCTCGATGAGGAAGCGAAACCACCGCTGAAGATCTGGCTCGACACCGGCACGAACGAACCGGGCTGGGAGGGCGCACGCATTCTGCGCGATGCGCTGGTCGAAAAAGGATGGCGCCTGCACGACGATCTCCACTACTTCGAAGCGGAAGGGGCCAATCATTCCGAAAGCGCCTGGGGACACCGGGTGGACGCAGTCCTCCGATTCCTGTTTCCGCCACCACCGCCGGCTCCCGAGACATCGCGACGCCGCATTAGGCCAATGGTGATTCGCCGAGGCGCTCTGTCGGTTTAAAATCAACGCCGCGCCGCCGCTTCGCGCTCGCTTTCGATAAGCAGCGCGACTGTAATTGGAAGAGAAGCGACTCGTCATGTCTTCCCTGAAAGAAAACCTGCGCGAATGGTGGAAGGTGCCGCCTTCCGGCGTGGCTGTTCTGGCGCTCGTCGTTTCCGTTACCAATCTCTGGTTTGCCACCATACGGCCGGCCGGCCTCAAAGTCTTCCTAACCAAGAGCGCTTATCTGCGCTTCGACCCTGATCGCATTAAACACCTCGATTTCGTTGCGCCGGTCTTTCTCCAGAATCCGGGAGCGACCGGCTCCATCATGATCGTGCAGGATGCGGTCGCCGATCTTCGCTTCACCTTTGATGATGGATCGAAGCGCGAAATCCCATTGCCCTGGACCGAAATTCGGAAGCTCGTCCGTCGCGAAAAAAACATAGCGGCCGACGCCGTCGCTGGCGTGGAGGATGATCTGATCACGGAAAGCCGTCGTGTGCCGATGGCGATTGAAGGAAGAAAAACTGAGCTCCGCTATCTGCGTTTTGAAGGTGATGCCGATGCGCCGTTGCCGCCGGGCTCCATCAAACTGGAGTTCAATCTGCGCGTTCGCGACGTGCGCGGAAAAGACTATCCTTGCGCCACTTTTTACTTCCAGATCTCCGAGGAGCAAAGGAAGGATTCGCTCGGCCGAAACATCTATATCTGGCCGACTCCGCTCTAGGCTGAAGCTTCGAGCTACTGTCGCGCAGAATGAAATCCGGCTTCCTTGATAAACTGATCGAGCGCCTCGGCCGCGTCGGCCCGGAGGAAGTGCAGAATTATCTGCTCCGCCTGGCGCAGGAAAAAGGACTGATCGAGACGGTCTTCAATGCCATCCAGGAAGGAATTATCGTTACCGACGCGAACGGCCGCATCACTTATGTCAACGATGCGGCCTGCGAACTCTTCGGCTTCGATGGCGAAGGTTCCATCGGCAAACGCCTCGACGAACGTGTGCGCGGATTGGATTGGAACGCGCTGGCCAATTCCAGTGGACCGGTTACGCGCGACATGGAGATTTTCTATCCGTCGAACAAGTTCATCAATTTCTACATCGTTCCTCTTCTCATCGAACGCCGGAATGCAAAAGACGGCGACGACATCGGCGAACCGGCCGGACACGCCATGATTTTGCGCGACATTACAGAAACAAAGCGCTCGACGGAAAAAACGATCGAGTCAGAGCGTTTCAATGCGCTGACCTTGCTCGCGGCCGGTGTTGCGCACGAGATCGGCAACCCGCTCAACTCGCTTCACATCCATCTGCAATTGATGGACCGACAGGTGAAGAAATTAGGTCCGGCCGAGCGCAAACCGTTGCAGGAATCCATTCACATCGCGCGCTCAGAAATCAGTCGGCTCGATTCCATCGTCACGCAATTTCTCCGCGCGATTCGTCCATCGAAACCGCAGCTGCAACGCGAAAACATCAACGCCATTCTCGATGAGAGCGTGCGCTTCTTCGCGCCGGAAATCGAAGCCCGCGACATTGTAGTCGAACAGGAATTGCGCTCAGATTTGCCGCGGCTCGAGCTCGATCGCGACCAGATGAAGCAGGCTTTTTACAACGTAATCAAGAACAGCTTCGAAGCGATGAAACGCCGCGGCATCATGCGCATCCGCACCGACATGGACGCTACCCACGTGCTGGTAAGTTTCACCGATACTGGCGGCGGTATGTCGGCCGAAAGTCTTAGTCGCGTCTTCGAACCCTACTTCACCACGAAGAGCTCCGGCTCCGGTCTGGGTCTTCTCATCGTCAGACGAATCGTGCGCGAACACGGCGGCGAACTCGCCATACAAAGCGACGCCGGCAAAGGCCTTACCCTTACGATTCGTTTACCCTACATCGATAAACGCATCCGCATGCTCGAGGCGGGTAGTGAAAAAAATTAGAAGAGCCCATCACTCATTCCTGGCGAGCTGGCGTTGTTTCCAAATCGTGAAGATCGCGGGGTAGAGAAGAAGCTCTAAAAGCGCGCTGGTTATCACGCCACCGATCATGGGTGTGGCGATGCGTTTCATCACGTCGGCCCCGGCTTGAGTGACGGGCGACCACATAATCGGCAGAAGACCAAAGAGGATCGCGCACACCGTCATGATTTTTGGTCGAATGCGTTCGACCGCGCCTTCGCGAACTGCGGCACGTAGATCGGTCATTGAATTCATTCGACCCGCGCTGCGGAATTTTTCCCATGCGTGATCGAGATAAAGCAACATGATGACGCCGGTCTCGGCATCGAGTCCTGCGAGGGCGATGAGTCCCACCCAAACGGCGACACTCATATTATAGCCCAGCAGGTAAAGCAGCCAGAACGCGCCGACTAACGAGAACGGAACAGCTAGCAACACGATGAATGTTTTCGTGACGGAGCGCGTGTTCAGGAAAATCAGAAGGAAGATGATGAGCAGCGTAAAAGGGATGACGACTTTCAGCCGCGCCTCCGCCGCTTTCAGATACTCGAACTGGCCTGCCCACTGCACGTAGTAACCAGGCGCGAACTTTACGCGTTCGCTTATTCGTTGCGACGCGGCGCGAACATAGCCGTCGATGTCGCTCGTCGTCGGATCGACAAAAACAAAGCCGACAAGTTGACCGTTTTCCGTGCGAACGGAAGGCGGGCCGGTCTTGTATTGGATTTCGGCGAGAAGTGAGATGGGAACTTGCGCGCCAGTTGGAGTCGGCACGAGCACGCGTTTCAATGATTCGAGATCCTGTCGGAAATCTCGGGCATATCGCGCGTTCACCGGATAACGTTCGCGGCCTTCAACAGTCGTCGTAATGGTCTTCCCACCAATCGCCGTTTCGATGACGTCGTTCACGTCGCCAACTGTGAGTCCATAACGCGCCGCGGCTTCGCGATTGACGGTGAAATCAAGGAAGTATCCGCCGGTCGTGCGTTCCGCGAATGCGCTGCGTGTATGCGGCAGGTCGCTCAAACTCGATTCGATCTGTGTCGCGATCTCCTGAATTTGCGAGAGATCAGGCCCGAACACTTTCAGACCGAGAATAGTTCGAAACCCGGTAGTGAGCATCTCGGTGCGTGTCTGGATTGGCATCCAAAAGATGTTAGCCATGCCGGGTGTTTTGATGTTCGCGTTCATTTCCGCGAGCAGCTTGTCCCACGTCATTCCGGCTCTCCATTGATCTGGCGGCTTGAGCGAAACGATGGTTTCGAACATGGAGAGCGGCGCCGGATCGGTCGGCGTTTCGGCCTGACCGGCTTTTCCGAATACCGTCACGACTTCGGGAATCTTGCGCAGTTCGCGATCCTGGATTTGCAGGATTCGGGTCGCTTCATTTATGGAGATGCCGGGAATGGCTGTCGGCATATAAAGAATTGTGCCCTCGTTCAACGGCGGCATGAATTCTTTTCCTAGCTTGTCGAATGGAATCAGCGTCACGAGCATGACGAGCAACGCCGCGCCCAGTGTGAGCCAGCGAAATCTCAGCACGAAATTGACGCACGGCTCATAGATCCAGATCAGGAAACGATTCACCGGGTTCTTGAATTCCGGTTTGATTTTGCCGCGGATCAGAAGCGTCATCAGGACCGGCACGAGCGTCACGCCGAGCAGAGAGGCGAAGAACATCGAAAAAGTTTTCGTGAAGGCGAGCGGCTTGAAGAGCCGTCCTTCCTGCGCGGTGAGTGAGAAGACCGGAATGAAACTGACGGTGATAACGAGCAGCGAAAAGAAAAGCGGCCGGCCCACTAATTTTGCCGCAGCTATGATTGTGTTGAATCGCTCGCTCGCGTTCGGTTCGCGCTGATGCTCATCGCGGAAATGTTCCAGCGACTTGTGCGCGTTCTCGACCATGATGATCGCGGCATCGACCATCGCGCCGATGGCAATGGCGATTCCGCCTAATGACATGATATTGCTCGTTAGGCCAAGATAGAACATGGGCAGAAACGAGAGAATGATCGCGATGGGCAATGTGATAATCGCGACCAACGCCGAACGCACGTGCCAGAGAAAAATGATGCAGACGAGCGCGACGATGATGCATTCTTCGATCAGCTTTTCGCGCAGCGTGCTGATCGCGCGGTTGATCAAATCACTCCGATCGTAGGTCGGCACGATGCGAACGCCTTCGGGGAGCGATGACTTGATCTCAGCGAGTTTCTTTTTTACGCCGTCGATCACTTTGAGCGCGTTCTCGCCGTAGCGCATGACAACGATTCCGCCCACGGTTTCGCCTTTACCGTCTAGCTCCGCCACTCCGCGCCGGATATCGCCGCCGAGGTGGACCGTGCCGACATTCTTCACGTAAACGGGCGTGCCGTTCTCGACTTTGAGCACGATGTTCTCGATGTCGGCAATGCTCTTAATGTAGCCGCGACCGCGCACGTAATACTCCGTCGTCGCGACTTCGAAGACTTTCCCGCCGACATCCCCGTTGCTCGCTTTGATGCGACTAACGACTTCGCTCAGCGGAATTTTGTAAGCGACGAGTGCGTTTGGATCGAGATCGACTTGATACTGCTTCACGAACCCACCGATCGTCGCGATTTCTGCCACGCCTTTCACAGATTCGAGCGCGTAACGCAGGTTCCAATCCTGAAACGAACGCAACTCCGCGAGATTATGTTTCCCGGTATCGTCAACCAGCGCGTATTCGAAAACCCAACCTACGCCCGTCGCGTCCGGGCCGATCACCGGATTGGCGCCTTCCGGCAATGATCCGCGAACCGAGTTCAGATATTCGATGACGCGCGAGCGCGCCCAGTAAATATCAGTGCCGTCTTCGAAAATGACGTAGACGAACGATTTCCCGAACATCGATTCGCCGCGCACGAACTTCACTTTCGGCGCCGCGATAAATTTCGATGAGATCGGATAGGTGACCTGGTCTTCGACTAAATCGGGCGAGCGTCCTTCCCAATCGGTATAGACGATCACTTGCACGTCGCTCAGGTCCGGCAGCGCATCGAGCGGCGTCTGCCGAATGCCGTAAACGCCCGCGGCCACGGCGACGACGGTGAAGATGAGAACGAGAAAACGGTTTCTCGCGCTCCATTCAATGAGCCGTTCGATCATCGCTGGTGCGCCGCTTCGGGAGTTGGCGCGAACGAGGCGAGCGCTCCCTGCACTTTTGCTTCCGCATCGATCAGAAAATTGGCGCTCGCGACGACCCGCTCACCTTCCGTTAGGCCAGACTTCACTTCATAGGCGTCGCCATACCTCGCGGCGAGATAGACTAGCCGAGGTTCGAGTTTTCCCTCGCCTTTATCGACGAAAACATAATTGTGCATGCCAGTTGGCATCACCGCACTGCTCGGAATTGTGAGCGCCTCGCCCATGTTCATGCCGAGCTCTGCGTTGACGAACATTCCGGGCCGGAGCCTGAAATCAGGATTCGCGATATCAATGCGCGCGCGCGCAGTCCGCTTCACCGGATCGAGAAATGGATTAACGACCGTGATGTTGGCTTCGAACTTTTCACCCGGATACGAATTGGATGTGATCGCGAGCTTCTGTCCTTGTTGCAGCATCGAGATCTCGTTCTCGTAGAATTCAGCCCAAACCCAGACGACGGAGAGATCAACTACATCGACCAGGTGATCGCCCGTCTTCACGTTCACGCCTTGATGCGCGGCGACTTCCTGGACTACTCCGCGGAAAGGCGATTGCAGAGTTAACGACTCGTTAGGCTGACGCGAGCGTTCCAGTTGCTTAATCTGTTCTTCAGTCACATTCCACTGCTGAAGGCGGAACCGCGACGCCTGCAGAAGCCGCTCCGGTGTCGCTCGCATTTCTGGCGATTTGGCCTCGTCTCGCATGCGTAAAAGCGAAACGAATTCGCGCTCCGTCGTGAAAAGATCGGGGCTATAAATCGAGAGCAGCGGCGCATCTTTCTCGACTACCTCGCCCGGCGAAGTGACGAAAAGCTGCTGCACGAATCCATCCACGCGCGCGACAAACGCCCAGTGCTTTTGTAAGTCGGGCTCAACCATTCCGACTGCGCGAATCGTGTGCTCCAGCGGCTTCCGTTCAACACGGGAGTAGGTCACGCCGATCTGCTGCTGGCGCTCCACTGGCACAACGAACTCATGTGTGGTCGCGCCTTTCTCCGGCGCATTTCCAGACATCCCAGGCATGCCGGCCATTCCTTGCATCCCACCGCTATTGGCAGGTGGTGCTGTTTCTTTCGGATGCGCAGAGTCGCCTTCTTTTGCCATCACCGGAACCAGGTCCATGCCGCAGCTGGGACACTTACCCGGCGCCTTGGCATGCACCGAGGGATGCATCGTGCAGGTGTAGTAATCGACGTTGGTTGTGTTCGGAGTTGGTGAATGTCGCGTGCACGCGGTGACGAAAAGAAGCGCGGCCACGAGCAGTAGGTTGATTGCAGTTTTCATTTTGAGTTTCGATTGGTCGTTGCAGGAAAAATGTGGAGATCAGCGCCGACGACTGCTTCCAGTTCGGCGATTGCGACTTGGTAGTCGGTGAGGTGTTCGCGCGCTTCGACCTCGAGATCGCGCAAGCTTCGTTGCGCCGCGATCCACTCGCTGAAAGTTGCTTTGCCCGATTCGTAAGAGAACTGACTCGCTTCAAAGGCTTGTCGCGCCTGCGGCACAAGTTTGTCGCGAAACAGTTCCACGTGATGATGCGCCGTCTCGACTTTTTGCAACGCCTCGCGCAACGCGCCGATCGCCTCAGCCTCGGTTCGTTCGAGTCCAGCCTGCGCCGCAGCGAGTGTCTCATTCGCTTCTCTAACGCCAGCCGAATATTTCCGCGGGTTCGCCCACGGGACGCTGAAGGAAATTCCGGCATCGAGTTCGCTCAGATCGCGCGCCGTTTCGTTGTAACGCTGACCTTCAATTTTCAGCGAGGGATCGGGAATCCACGCGCGATGCGCCAGCTGCAGCTTCGCTTGTTGCGCGGCGAGTAGTGCGCGCGCGGTCCGAACCTCGGGACGATCCGACAAGGTGCGCGCGCGAAGTTCGTTGATCGAAAAATCGCGATGCGCGACCGCCGTGTCAGTGGCGATAGCGAGCGACGCGAATGCGTCGCGGTTCATCAACACGTTTAGTTGCGATTGCGCGTTGGCAACGTTCCGCTCCAGATCGCGTCGCACTTCGAGAAGTTTTCCCGCTTCCGTTTCCGACATCAGCACGTCGGCAGCGTTTTGCGTTCCGACTGCATAACGCGAGCGGCTAACCTCCGCGATTTGATTAAGCGAAGTTTCGTTGCGCCGATTCAACTCGATCTGCGTGTATGCATTCGCGAGTTTGAAATAAACGGCGCGCGCTTTAGCTAACGCATCGAGTTCTACTCGTCGAACTTCTTCAAACGCGGCAACTGCATCCGCCGTCGCGATTCGCGCCCGAACGCGATTCTTACCGGAGAGTGGGATGGGTTGCTCGACGCTAAGTGTCTGGTCGGTGAATGCGTCCGGCGGAATGTCGACGTAGCGGTGGACTTTGGAAGTTCCAGAGACCCGCAGGTCATCCCATGCGCCCTCCTGCGTCACGCGCTGCCTCGCTGCCTCCCACTTGCGCCGAGCTTCTTTGATCGCCGGATTTCGTTCCGCGACTGCGCGCTCCACTCCGCTTAGAGACAACCGCGACAAAGCACTGTCGCGCTTGGCGCTGTCGGCGCCGGCCTCAGCTCGGAGTGTTAGAAATGTAAATGTAAGTACTAAAAGAGTAAGTATTTTCATTGATCCAAACGAACGGTTGAAGACAAGGCGTGCCGATGAATGGGCACACCTCCGGCGTCAGCGTCCTTGGATCAGATGAGAAACGTGCAGAGCAATGCGCGTGACGGCGCGGAAGGCACCGGTGGTTCGGCATTGAGGAGAGTTAGTCGTGCGCGCGGAATCGTAACAACTATCGGTGCGACTATTCTAACTGTAATAACTGGAATGTTCTGCTGTTTACCACTTGTTTTTGCGAGCGGCTGGCGCGGCGGTCCAGTCCGTTTGAAGGATGTTTCGCAGCAGGCCTTGTTCGCACAGCATCCCGGCTGACACGCCTTTTCGCTCGGCGTGTTCGTCACGATGCAGGGCGCGCCCGGCAGCCGGACGCTCGCTAGAAAAAGCGTCACGACCATCGACAGGCAAATCATAACCTTCCGAAACATCCCTTAAGCTATCGCATGCTCAGTGGCCCGCGTCCACCGGCAGATCATCCATGATGTAGCCGACATACCCGCTCGGCACAGGAGATTGAAATGGTCAGCAAAAAAGCTAGGATGAAATCGCTATCAAGACCATTTTTCTTTGCGCGGCTTTCGTCATCGCATCTCTCGCTTTGGGGGGCGACAAGAGGGAAACAATGTGCGTGAAACAAAAAAATGGGACTTACAAGTGTAAGGCAAGTGGGAAAGTCCAGAAGGCGCCTTGCTGTGATACGCCTTCGGACGACCCGGCGCCGACCCCGCGCCCGACGAAGTAGTAGCTAAAAAAGCGACGGGTCATTGCGGGAAGATATCTTTCGCGTAGGAGTTTGATCGCGGCGCGCAACAACCAGGCGTTACCGCGGTGCATGATCTTCACATCTGGTCACTAAGCACGACCGAAACCGCTTTAACAGCACACATAGTAAAGCCGGATGGCCTTATCGATGATTCATTGCTTTGTCGGATGAAAGAAGAGCTACATGAGCGCTTCCACATCCAGCACATAATCGTGCAATGTGAGTGTGGCGATCCTGCTCACCCGTGTGAGCAGGAGCCGGAACACACGCTTTAGTTACTTAATAGGCACGAAACCGACCTGAGCTACGATCTTCTGTCCGGCCGCACTAGTAGTGAAATCCAGGAACTGCTTAGCCAGGCCACCTGGCTCACCATTGGTGTAGTAGAAGGTAGGACGCCAGTAGGAGTAACTATGTCCCTGGACGGTTTGCACCGAGGGCAGGACGCCATCGATAGGTAGCGCCTTTAAGCCAGGTGCTTTGACGTAAGCCATGCCAACATATCCTACTCCGTTGGAGTTCTTACCCACTTCCGCGGCGATCTGTTCGTTGCCGGCCATCTTCTGTGAACTGCCCGCGTAATCGCGCTTCTTCATCGCTAGTTCCTTGAAGTCGGAGTAGGTGCCCGAGGACGTGTTGCGGGTATAGATGGAAATCTTGCCGCCACTGCCACCGATCGCGCTCCAGTCTGATACTTCGCCGGTAAAGATTTGTTCTACTTGTTTCTTAGTCAGGCCCTTCAGTGGATTGCTGGCGTTTACGATAACTGCGATGCCATCATAAGCGACGATGGTCGGTTTCATATTTACTCCTTTGGAAGTAGCTGCGCCCACTTCGGTGGGTTTAGCGCGTCGGCTCGACATGCCAATCTGCGCGGTCCCATCGGTGATCGCAGCTATCCCGGTAGTAGAATCTTCCGCCGCGATGTCGAAGGTCGTGCCCGGATTTTGGGCTTTAAACTGCTCGGCCAGTTGCGGAACGAGCTTGGCGCCTAAAGTGTCGGAGCCTTTGATAACTAAACGGTCAGCATGTGCTTTCGTTGTCAGGCATGCCAGACCAAGGGCCAGGACGAGAGATGTTAGTTTCATGATAGAATGTTTGGTTAATGCAATTAGAATTTTACGTTCAGGTCGGCTTGAAAGACCTGGTATTTGTCGAGTGGATTAATTCCGATGTCGCCAGTGCCACCGGTGCCTAACGATTTGTCACTGCGCCAGCCGTAACCCCAGGTAAGGTTAAAAATAACGGCATCACTTAAAGCATAACCGGCCTGGACTACGACACCTTCCATATTGACGCGACTATCCCAAAGATCGGAATCGACCAGGCTCGGATCGAGCGCGTATTGCTCGCTGTGCATCCAGTAAGCTTGTAACTGCCAGTCGTGTTTCGCCTTTAGCTGCCCCACACCCGCGCCGATCTGATAGGCATAACGCTGGTCGCCTTTCCCCGGCGTTAGCGCCGCCTCGGCCCGGGCGTCCCCTTCGAAGTTAACCGCGAAGTCGCCGAAGATTCTCACCGGTAGCTCGCCGATTTTAAACCCGAATTCCGCGGGAACTTCGAGGACGAGCAAGCTGTTAATTCCAGTCTGGTTCTGCGCCAGTGATGCGGCATTAGTTACAAGCGGGCTACCACCGCGGTAGAAGGAGTTGAAGGTATCACCCAAGCCCGAGTAGTTATAAAGGACCGGCGCGGCCTGGAAGTAGTAGTTCTTCGGGAAGTTGAGCTTCGCGCCGACCTGCCATGCGAACATCCAGGCATCGGTGTTAGGTATCAGGCGATTGTTAGTAAAGCCGCGTCGCCCGAGCGGGTTCTCCGGATTAGCATCGTCGTAAACAAACTGGGCGAAGTTGGCGAAGACATCGAGCTTTAGCTTCCAACCTTCCGCGACGCTGGTGCTCTTACCATCAGCAGAAGTAACCGAACCGCCACCGATATTGAAGTTGTAGGAATGCTTCCACTGCTCGGCCACACCTTCAGGGTTAATATCCGCGTCCCAGACCATCAAGGTAGTCACGAGTGGGTTCTGCATGCGGCCAACCGTTAGAGTTACGTCACGGAAACCTTTGTAACCCAGAGAGGCCTGGCCGACGTTGATGCCGTCACTGGTCTTGGCGAAGTGCCCGGCGCTGGAGTCATCGCCAAAGGTAATGTTAGTCGAGCGCGGATTGGCGCTCGTTTCCAAACGCAAACCGAAGAACCAATCGTCCGCCAAAGTTCCCCGAAGGCCCAAACGCAGACGATAACGTTCGCGGCGGCGCTCCTGCCAATCGCCCCGGCCAGCTATGCCTGCACCCGGCGCGGCCACTGGTTGGTCGGGGTCGGTTTGCCCCGCGCGATATTCGTAGCGCATGCGGAGATCGCCGTAGATTTCCAATTCGGTAATCGGCGTCGACATCTTGAGCCTCCCGGCCGGTTGCTGCGAGTAATCTTTGGTCAGCTCACCGCGGACTTCTTCCGCTTCCTGGTCGGTAATGAGTTTTTTCTTTACCAGAAGGTCAAGCAATGCGCCCGCGTCCTGTGCGCGTGCGGCGGCGGGGGGAAGGAGCAGGCAAGCTGCGACAATAAGAGAGACGAGTTGTTTCACAGCGCGCACAGTGATGCGCGATTGTGACGACCCGGTGGCGCGAAGGTGACAATTAGGTTAACTCGCGCACCCCAAGGATGCGCGGACCTAGAACATTAACTGCAGGCGGATGATTACTTCGTCGAAGTCCGACTTGGGCAGGCTGCGGCTATCGCGAAAATCGGACCAGGTATGAATGTAGTTGGCGGCTAGCCTGATGTTATTACCATGGATGAAGTAGTTAACACCGCCGGTGATCGACTTGATATTGTCATCACTGAACTGATCCGGATCGGAGCTCTCCCACTTAGCTACTAACTGAAGTGTTTTTGGTATAACAAGTAGCTGCCCTTAACATAGTAGCCGTTAGACCGGTCGCGTCCCGCACAGTTAAGGCCGTATCGCTAAAGGACAGGTCAGCCTTCTACCTTGAAATCGAAATGATCGGTGTAATCGCCGGTAATGGTAATGCGGGCGCGGCGTAGCCGAAAACGGTCCTTTAACTTAGCGGAGGCAAAGCGACCTTCGAAAGCGAATGGATCGCCGCCTTCAAATTGCGATTGGATGTAGCCGCCGAGGGTGAGCTGGAACTCGTCCGCGCCGACCACGGCGTAGACCGGCTTTTTCTCTTCCTTCATCTCCGTTTTTTCGGCCGTCGCCTTGCCATCACTTTCTGATTTTGGAGGTGCCGTCTCGCGCGCTGAGGAACGGGTGACCGATTTTCCTTTCAGATCGCGCACTTCATGTTCCAACTCCGCGTTGCGTTTTTGCAACTGTTCCACCGCGCGCTCCAATTTCTCGAGTCGCTCCGCCTCCGATTGCGCCTGGAGGCGCAGGGGCGAAGCCAGAAAACGACGCCAATTCCCTAAAACCACCGGGCGTTTCCCTAAATTCATGCCGCGGCCAGTAGCAAAATTCTTTCGCCTTGGCGAAACTCTTTCTTTGCGGTACCCGATTTAGGTACGCGCCTATGTTTTCCATCCAAAAATTACTGGGACAGGACGGCAAATTTTACGATTTACTGGAAGCGAGTGCGCAACAGGCCGACGCCAGTGTGCATCATCTGGTAGCGCTTCTCGGCAAACTGGAACATCACGATTCGCCGCAAAGCCTGGAGGACTTCGTCAACAGCCGGCGGAAAGATAAACTGATCACGCAGGAATTAACGGAGCAGCTTTGCAAAACCTTCATCACCCCACTGGAACGCGAAGACATTCAGGCCCTGGCTGCCGCACTCTATAAGATTCCGAAGACGGTCGAAAAAATCGGTGAGCGAATTTTGATTTGCCCGGGCGATCTGCACGGTCGCAGTTTTCGGAAGCATTTGGACTTGTTAGACCAGGCCGCCGAAGCTGTCCTGGCCATGGTGAAGGAATTGCGCAAAGGCATCGACGCGGTCAAGGCGCGCGAAGCCAATGCCAAGTTGCAAGCGATCGAAGGTGACGCCGACAAGCTTGAGCTGGAGATGTTACGCGAGCTTTACCACAGTGATTCCGACGCGAAGCATGTTCTCTTTTTGCGCGACATCTACGAGCTACTCGAAAAGGTGATCGATCGTTGCCGTGACGCGGGTAACATCATCCTTCAAGTCGTGCTCAAGTATTCCTAGGTTAGGTGGCGATAGCGGACGTGTATGATACTGTTCGTCCTCGTCATCCTCGCGGCCATCGCCTTCGAGTATATCAATGGCTTTCATGATGCGGCCAACGCGATCGCGACCGTCGTTTCGACCAAGGTGCTGACCCCGCGGCAAGCCATTGCGCTAGCCGCTTTTTTTAATCTAACCGGCGCGCTTACTGGCACCGCCGTCGCTTCTACCATTGGTAAGGGCATGGTCGATTCCAGCGTCGTTACCATGTCGACAATCTTGTGCGCGTTGATCGGCGCAATCGTTTGGAATCTGATCACGTGGCTGCTCGGGTTGCCCTCGAGTTCCAGTCATGCCCTTATAGGTGGCCTATGTGGATCGGCCCTCGCCGCCGCGCATAACAACTGGTCCGTCTTGAAATGGCAGACCGGACTCGTGCCGAAAGTTGTCATCCCCATGATCACATCGCCGATCCTCGGATTCATCATGGGCGCGCTGCTCATGTTCTTCTTGCTACTAGTTCTGCAACGATCCACGCCGCATCTGGTACATTCTATTTTCGGTAAACTTCAGCTTGTTAGCGCGGCCTGGATGGCACATAGCCACGGCACGAACGACGCGCAAAAAACTATGGGCATCATTGCGCTCGCTCTTTTCACGGGCACGCAAAGCGGGGCTTTCAAAGGCTTACCACCCATACTTAACTTCCTGCACACCCCCGAATTCAAAGTAGCTAGTTGGGTCGTGGTCCTTTGCGCAGCTACTATGGCAGCTGGCACCGCCGCGGGCGGTTGGCGGATCATCCGCACCCTCGGTCATAAGATGGTCAAGCTACAACCCGTCCACGGCTTCGCCGCCGAAACTACTGCAGCGATCATCATCCAAACCGCGAGTAGCTATGGCATCCCGCTCTCTACGACCCACGTTATCTCGACCTCGATTATGGGAGTAGGTGCGGTAAAACGTTTTAGCGGAGTGAAATGGACGCTGGTCGAACGCATTGTTTGGGCCTGGATACTAACATTGCCGGCCACCGGACTTATCAGCTATATTCTCTCCCGTGCCGCGACTGTTTTTTGAAAACGAAGTTATGTTTCTGTTATTTACCTGACGGATACTAGGTCGATTAATGGAGAAACCTAGTATGACTCGAGAGGATGCCCTTCGCAGTCTTGCTGCAGAATTATGAGAAGAAAGCGCTTCCATTGGCGATCTCGCACAGGCAAGCTTGGAACGTGTTCACTCCGTGAGCCGCGAGGTTTCTAGGTGACCTTTTCGCAGACTCTAACTATCGCCATTCCGGATTACTAACATTGTTAATTTTGCCCAGCGGATGGTTGCGCTCTTAATGGTGGCTTTGATGACCACTTCTCTGAACGCATCGGCAGATGAGAAAGACAGTCTGCTCATTCTAGCAAAGAAAAGATTTTCGTCGCGCGCGCTGACTTCCGCGGAGGAGAAACTTTTCACATCGGCGGAACATGGAGGTTCAGTTGCTGTGCGTATAGCGCCAGACGAGTCCGACAGTCCCGCCAATGCGGCAAATTGGCCCGAAGCATGCGTGATCCACGCGGATTGTCTGACATGGCTGTGCACTGATCCGCAAGCGTCTACGTTTGTAAATCGTAGCGGTATAAGCATGCAGGGTGTCCGAATCGACGGCGATGTTGACCTGAGATATGCGGAGACTCGCTTTCCCATCGAGATGAAGTGCTGCGCGTTCCAGGGAGGCATCTACCTAGAGCTCGCTCAGATGCGTTCGCTCTTCTTCCTTAACTGTTCAATTAAGACCATCCGGGCACAGAGCGCCACATTCGGAGGGAATGTTTTCATCACCCAGGGGTCTACGGTCAGCGAGACACTGAACTTTCAAGGAGCTACGATTAACGGAGTCTTATTTTGCAGCGACTTCCGCATCACGAATCCAGACGGCACAGGACTATCACTGGATGCTTCGACGGTCAGAGGCGCCGTTTTTCTTAAGAATGGAAACATTGAAGGCGAGGTAAATCTTAGACATGCAGTGATTGGAGATGACTTCTCTTGCGACAATATGCGCCTAGTTAACTTGAAGGGACCGGCGTTCTCGGCTGACTCGGCCGTCTTCAACAAGAACGTAACATTCCAACGGGGAACGAAGATTGAAGGAGAAGTTCGGTTCCCGGCCGCGAGCGTCGGAATACTAAAATTCGACGACGCTGAATTAAAGAGTCCGGGCCAAATCGCATTTTTTGCGGAGGAGGGGACATTTCGCGTCGTCTGGTTTGAAAAAACTCACGTGGATGGTGGCGTCCGTTTTTCAGGGGCAATCGTCGATCGTTATTTTTGGTTTGATGTTCGGCTCCGTGGTTCTCCCGACGGCATCGCCCTCAACGCGGGGAACATGAAAATCTCCGGAGAGGTGCGCCTCGGGAGATTTGAAGCGGAAGGTACGGTCACATTCGTGGAAGCGACCATTGGGGGCAGTTTGAGAATGCGCGAAGCAACCTTCAACAATGGCGATGGGTTGGCCTTTGTTGCGGACGGCAGTCGAATTAACAATGTGTTTTTCACCCATGGCTCCAAGGCGACAGGTGCCGTTAAGTTTCAGGCCGCCATCATCCTTGGCGATTTGTTCCTCGACGGTGCACAACTGGGTAATCCGAAAGGCATTGCTCTAAGTCTCGATTCCGCCAAGGTGGGCCGAAGCGTATTTCTTCGAGACGGCTTTAAAGCTGATGGAATCGTGTCGCTGCATGGTGCGGAAATTGGCGCGTACCTAGAATATTTCGGGATCGTCAAGCCGGAGACGATCACCTTGGACCTTGGACGCGCGAAAGTAGGTTCGTTGTGGGACGAAAAGAATAGTTGGCCGATGAGTGGTAATCTACGTCTCGACGGTTTTGTTTATGGTGACATTGCTTCGGAGGCACCATCAGATGCCGCAAGTAGACTTCAATGGCTGTGTCTGCAGGGTTCACAGAAATTCGCACCTCAACCTTACGAACAGCTCGCCAGCGTGTTTCGCGCCGCAGGGCATGACGATGACGCAAGGAAAGTGATGATCGAAAAGAACTGCGAGCGTGCCCGCCACACGCGCCTGTTTTCACAGGACTGGTGGTGGTATAATTTTTTCGGACCAATCAGCGGCTATGGATACAAGCCATTCAAAGCTCTTTGGATTAGCTTTTTGTGGATATTGGTCTTCACAGGTCTATTCCAATTGGGCTATTCACGCGGGCTGATCCTGCCAACCCGGGAGGAAGCTTATAGGACTAACGCCGGCGGCGGGAGACGGGTCATTTCGGACACGTATCCGGCATTCAATTCTGTTGCTTATGCCCTGGAGTCCTTTACGCCATTCTTGAAATTTGACCAGACCGCCAATTGGTCGCCGAACGCAAACCGGCGAGCTGTTATCTCTTTGTATAAATTTAGTTTTTCGCTTACCGGCAGTTTGCTTCGAGTTCTTCTCTGGCTTTACATCGTTGTCGGCTGGATTCTCACAACACTGTGGGTTGGGGGGCTTGCAGGGCTGATTAGGAGCTGACGTTGATGCGAATCGGCGCCGCCTAGTTTAGCGAATGACGAAGCATCGAAAGTCACTTGGTCTTGCTCTCTTATGGTTGCTGCTCGCCTACAGGCAACGAACCGCGAAAGCTTTCGCGAGCATGCCGCGCCCGGTCCTATGCGCGATCGCTGCAGCTATCATCGGTGGCCTTGTGTTTTTGCCATACGTGCACCGATTCCTTTAGTGATCTTAGTCATTTCACCACTATGAAAGGTAGACAGCCGGGCCGCCCGACCAAGGTGGTTTCAACCCGCATTTTGGAATACGTCGATATTGGCAAACGCGGCGTGCAATTTGAAGTGTGGGAGAAATGGAAACGGAAGCGGCGCAAACTGGGCACGCTGATCGTGACCGTGGGAGGGTTGCGCTGGCGCCCGCAAAGCGGCAAGCGACTCCAGCAGAAAAATTGGGACGATGTGGCAGATTGGTTCGTGCCTCCGAGTACCTAACGAGTGCAAACCCTCCCGAAGATGAAAATCATTTTAGCAATTACGCTCCTGTGTTCGTCCATGACTTTCGCGCGCGCGCAGGTTGTCGAAACCGCGGCGAAATCGATTTTGGAAAAAATGGCCGCTACCTATGCTGCGATGCAGTCTTACAGCGATAGTATCATTGTTCACTATCGCAATCCCGATGGAACGGAAGGTGGCAATTCGGAATGCAAAATCTGGTTCGATCGACCGATTTGGTTTCGCATCGATGGCGAGTCGCGCCTCGCCCCGGATGCGCCGCCGAAGCGCGAGGTCATCTGGTGCGATGGGAAAACGACACGCTCATGGACCACGGCGCGCGCGGTCACAACCCTCAGCCACATCCAGTTGGCCGGCTCAAAAATGTTCGGCGCGTATGCGTATCACATTCCGACGCTGCTCCAGAAAAGTTATGCCGGCCCGCGGCGTCTTAATAACCTCGACTCGCCCACTCTGGCGGAGGAGGAAACAATTGATGGAGTGGAATGTTTCCATCTGCGTGGACAGTGGTTCAAGGATCCCTACGAAGTCTGGCTGGGTAAGAATGACTTCGTTGTGCGCAAAATTAGCGCCATCTACCGCGGCTACGGGATGGAAGAGTTACATCGCAACATCGCGATCAATCCGTCGATTCCCATTGAGACTTTCCAATTCGAGCCGGAGAAAGAAGCAGCCGCGCCGGAGAAGAAGTAGCGCATGCGAACTCGAGTAACTACTCTTCTCTACCTAACGAGTGCTGCATTAGTGCTCTTCTTCTGCGCGAGTTGCGGCGGACCAGCGAAGCAAATCGTAGGTCAATGGAAAATGGGGAGCGGGGCGAACGAAACGACGTGGGAGTTTTTCCCGAATAAAGCCCTTACTACGGACGGCGCGCGCGGCCATTATACTTTCGGCGATAACAATCGGATCAAGATTCAAACAGCGACGGCCACTTTCGTTTACCAATTCGAAATCCAAGGCGACTCGATGACCTGGACCGCGACCAACGGTTCGAAGATGAGATTTACGCGCGCCAGGTAACCGTCTTCTCATGCTCAAGATAGAGTCGGTCTCGAAACGCTTTCGTGCCGGCAATTACGGGGTGCGCGATGTTTCGCTGGAGTTGAAGTCGGGCGTGATCGGTTTGCTGGGCCCGAACGGCGCCGGCAAGACCACGCTAATGCAAATGCTCGCGACCGTCACCCGACCGACCAGCGGCCGCATTTCCTTCAACGACATCGACATCGTAAAAAGACCTAACGAGTTGCGACGCCAACTCGGATATTTGCCGCAGGACTTTGGCGTCTACGAGAATCTGACGGCGGTCGAGTTTCTCACTTACTTCGCCGCGCTCAAAGGTGTGCATTCAAAAAAGCGCGTCACCGAGATGCTCGAGATGGTTAACTTGCACAGCGCGGCGAATCGCACGCTCGGCGGATTTTCCGGCGGAATGAAACAGCGGCTCGGCATCGCCCAGGCGTTGATCAACGATCCGGCTTTCGTCATTGTGGACGAACCGACCGCGGGGCTGGATCCGGAAGAGCGCGTCCGTTTCCGCAACGTCCTTTCCGAAATCGGTTTCGGAAAGTTGGTCATTCTTTCCACGCACATCGTTTCCGACATCGAATCGATCGCGACCGAAATCGCGGTCATGAAAGAAGGCGCGTTGCTCACCATGGGTGCACCGGAAAATTTACTGCGCGCGGCCGGCCAGCACGTTTGGAAAGCGGTTGTGCCGTCGGACGAATTCGAAAAACTGCGCGCAACGCTCAAGATCTCGAGCGCGGTGCGTAAGCCGGACGGCGTGCATATTCGTTTCGTCGGCCCCGCCGCGGCACTTCCCGCGACTCCGGTCGAACCGGAACTGGAAGATGCCTTTCTTTATTTGATGAACTTCGGCCCGTCCAAATGAGCGATTCTCTTTTGCGGATAGCCGCGATCGTGCGCGCGGATTTTCTCGTCCGCTTTCGGCGTCCTTCCACGCTGATCATTTTTCTACTCCTGAGCGCGTTCGCCTATGTCTGGGTCCCTGCACCCAGGAGTGGTCGCGCTCTGATGCAGATCGACGGCCATCGCGCGCTCTACAATTCCGGCGCGATTGGAATGGCCACGGCCTCGATCGCGATGGTCTTCGTCGGGCTCTTCGGATTTTACGTGGTCTCCAATGCCGTGCGTCGTGACGTCATTTCGCGCTGCGGCGTTATCGCTGCCTCGACCCCCATGCGATCGGGCGAATACTTGTTAGGCAAACTTTTCGGAAACATCACCTTCCTCGCCACCTTCACCGCCGGCTTCATGGTCACTTCCATGATGATGCTTTTGCTGCGCGCCGAAGCGCCATTTCAGCCGCTGGTTTTCATCGAGCAATATCTTTTCCTCACGCCGGGCGCGATTGTCTTTGCCTCCGCCGTGGCGGTGCTTTTCGAATCGATTCCCTGGCTTTCGGGGAAATTGGGCGACGTCGTTTATTTTTTTCTTTGGTCTGCGGCTATCGGCATCGTCGTCAGCCAGGAAGCCGGCAAAGGCGGAGTCACCTGGGGGCGCTATTTCGACTTTACCGGTTTCGGTTTCATGATTTCGCAAACGCAACGAACTCTCGGCGTGGAATCGATCTCGATTGGTTCCTCGCCCGTCGACCCTGCGCTCGCGCCAATTGTTTTTCCCGGTCTCAGCCTAACGAGTGGTTCACTCGTGCCGCGACTCGTCTCGACCCTGTTGCCGATTGTCCTTTTACCTGTCGCGACGCTTTTCTTTCATCGCTTCGATCCCGTCCGGACAGGACGCACCGCGGACAGAGGAAAACGAAATTGGCGCGGCCGAATTCAGCTGTTGTTCAAACCGATCAGTCGACGTGCGGTTGGCATTCTCATGCGACCCGCGCGCGGCAGTTCTTTCGCGAATGCGGTCTGGGCTGACGCGCTTTTGACCCTGACACTTTTCCCCTTGGCCTTGCTTGCGATCATTGGCGCGGCAGTTTTTGCCCTGCTCAGCAAACCCGACCAGTCATTGCCATTTATTTTTGCTGCGCTTGCAATCGTAATATCTGACGTAGCGACCCGCGAAGTGCGCGCGGCCACGACGGCTAACCTTTATGCCGCGCCGCGCTTACGGGAAAATTTCGTCTGGTGGAAATTTGCTTCAGCTTTCGTCATTGCCCTTGTCATGTGCGCCGTGCCCGTCTTGCGCGCCGGGTTGCACTCGTTAGGTGCTCTTCTCAATGGAATCTTCTTTATCGTCGCGAGCGCGACGGCGCTGGGGATCGTGAGTCGGAACGCGAAGACGTTTATCGTGATCTTCCTGAGTTTTTGGTATCTGGTCGTGAACGATCGTGGTGCTTCGGCGCTGCTCGATTTCGCGGGCTTCTATGGCAGCGGCACGAGCGCGACGATCCTTCTCTATGGCACGGGTGGCTTGCTCGCTTTGATTGTGGCGCAGGTTTATCACCGAATGAAACTCAATCGCGCCTAACGGGAGTACGAACGCGCGCACATCTATGATTACTTAGATGACGGCGTTCTCCCTGCCTCTGTCGATCGGCCGATCCGCACGTTCGTTAGGTAATTCCGCAGTACATCCCAAGTTAATCGTTAATCTCATCGACATGCCTGAGTCAGTGCCATAGCGGTGCTTATCGGTATAGCGGTATTGAACGAGCCATGCCCGGTCGATTGTGACGTGGGCTGGCTCCGATAGTTGGGCATCTGACCGCATGCGCAGAAGCGATCGTGCGAAACCTCTCGCCATGGCGACGAAGCTCTGGTAATCGCAGGATTAAATGAATCGGAATATCTTCTACATCATTGGAGTCATCGTCGTTATCATCGTTGTGCTGAAGGTGCTGGGCCTATTCTAGGGGGGCCCGGGCAGCGCGGCTGTGACCGCATCGACCGCATCACATCTGTGCCATTGAGGTTCGGGTCGGCGAAGTCGCCGTATTCCAGGCTTCGGTCAGACACTTAGCGCGCTGTCCGTCAAGGCATCTCCACTCTGACCCTTTCCCGTTTGTTAATCGGGCGACCAGTAGCGTATTCGTACGCCTGCAATAAGCGCGCAAGTTGTGCCTTCTCCAGAACCACCCGTTTGGTCAGGCCCCAAGGGCTGCGGCCCCTTTGATACTTAAAGTCCATCCAATGCGTCCGGGGACTCGAATGCCGAAAGGTGTCCCAGAGCATCGGGAGATAGTCGCCATCGGGGACAAGCCCAACGATGTGTTTGATACTGACTCTATCAGGATCGCCCCGCCGCAACCGGTAGGTGATGCGCAGCGAGCGGCGCTTGCACTTACAGGTGCGACGTAAAAGGCGCTGATCCCAGCCACTTGGTGCCAACTCATCCCAAATGAAGGCAGCCATGCTGCGTGATTGGCACACGGCCAACCAGGGCGGCCTGTCGCCGCACGAAGTGCATTGCCACCCATACCTAGCCATGTTGCACGCCTAGCATATAATGCCAACGGCACGGTGGGCAAGGAAGGCGTCGGAACAGCCGCTCGCTTTGAGGAAGCGTTTGTTTTACCTGGATTGGGAATTGTTCGTCCATGAAATCCGCCGAATCTGCGCACGCGGATCGGGCGCGATCTGCGATGTATAGGTATGTTCTTAACGATCGCTATCATTCTCGTCGCCCTTTGGTTGCTCGGTTTCTTCATGCATCTGGCCGGCGGCCTTATTCATATCGTGCTCGTGATCGCGTTGATCATGTTTGTGCTGCATTTTGTCCGCGGCCGTGGTGTCTGAGAACGTTTAGCTCTTGGGTGGACGTAAGCTTCTTCGGTGCGCCGCGAGTAGTGTTTAGTGCGGATGGCCGCCGAAATTTGGTGTAAGAGTCGAGGCGCCTGCGCGGATTGGTTGTCGTCTGGAGTGTGGGCAGAATCGCGAGTGGGTGTAGAATCGGGAGTTGGCGTCATCCGATACTGTGCCGATCCGATTGATCACGAGAAGTACGGACGCAACAGTGCCGACAAAATTGCCGGATTTATCGGCTAATACGCTGGATAACCAGCTTTTTTGTCGGCATAATCATATGTTAGGTCTCGTAAGCACTACCGTGATTTATCGCCTTCTCATTTCGATCCGAGGGTGCTGGCTTCTCGTGGAATGGCTCTTCGGCTGGGGACCGCATTCTCGACTAGACACGATCGCCTTAGTTCATCCGTATGCCTCGTTGGTAGCGCACGGTGTTGCGGTCGCGTTTTGGCTAGTGATGCTGACCGGCATGTGGTTTTTCCAGCGCTGGGCTCGGATGATCTTCGTTCTTCTCTCGCCATTGCAGTGTTTACTAGTCCGTTCCGCGTGCAGCACTATTCTTTCTCGTCGCCGCCTTCCTTTGTGCCGGTCATTGCTACAGTCATGCTGCTCTTGACGGACGCCATCGCTGCTATGTCCTTTCTGTCACCAGTCCGCGAGTGTTTCGCCACGAAAGAGGCCTAACCACGCGATGCAGCCAACGACTCTATGGCGTTGCGATCTTATGCTAACCTTAGCTAGAACACGTAGTGAGCAGCCATGCGCGCTTGCCGGAGCCGTCGCTGATCTTGTTCTCGTTAGACCAAATGACTGTAATCCTATGAACATCGATCATTCCTAAGAAAATAGGATGAAAACTGATCTTTCCGTTTTCAGCAAAAGGCGTCTGTCTTGCCTTTCATATCGCGATTTGTTTCGAGGCCCCGCGGTCCGAACTACGTGAAGCTATGAAGAAACTGATTACCGGTCACCCTGCCTATCGTAAGATCGTCTCTGAATTGCGCGACTGCGAAGATCGATACGGTAAGCTGCACAAATCGATTAAGGGGGGAGAAGACGGTCAATTGGAGGCCGCGGTTAACGCATTACGAGACGAGGTCGTGCAGCGGAGAAAGTTGGAGGCTAAATTACTGACAGCAGTAGAAGAAGAACGACAACGGATCGGACAGGACTTACACGACGATCTCTGCCAGCGACTCGGAGCGGCCGCGCTTTTAACATCTTCTTTAGTGAAGCAGATTAAGGTGGCAGAGCCACACTTACGTGCAGAACTGGAGAAAATTCCGGGACTCATCAACGACACGATCGAAAGTTGCCGCGATCTTGCCCGGGGCCTGCACCCGGTGACCCTGGCTGATAAGGGACTGCCCGCAGCGTTAGAAGAACTCGCCTCGCGGGTGCCGCGGGGGATAAAATTCAATTGGTCGCACAGCGCTAGAATAGCTCTTATGCCCTCAGTCGCGCTTCATCTTTATCGGATAGCTGAAGAAGCGCTCGGTAACGCCATCAAACATTCCCGGGCGACTAGTATTGCGATCGAACTCGATGTTATCGATGGCCATTTAGTTTTAGTCATCAGCGATAACGGCAAAGGCTTCGACAAGGGTGTGAAATCGAAGGGAATGGGTCTTAACAACATGCGCTACCGCTGTAGCGTTATTGACGGCGACTTCTCGATCGGGGAAGAAAAGAATGGAGGCACAAGGGTGCGGTGTTGCCTTCCCTTCCCCGACGGCGCGAAGCGCAAGGCGGCCCGGAAATTAATCTGATGCGTAGAACACCGCCCGCAAAAAAAATAATACTAAAGGGACAATGTCCATTCGCGAAACGATCTAGAGATATATGTTACTAATAATCGCCATTCTGCTGTTGTTGTTTTGGGGAGGCGGCTTGGTGTTTCGGATTGCGGGCGGCTTCATTCACATCCTGATCGCGATAGCAGTCGTGCTACTCGTTCTTCATTTCATGCAGGGCAGATGAGAGCTAGAAAGAGTGCGCGGCTTTAAGGCGCGGCGATTTCTTCTAACTGAATCAGTACCTCGCTCTCTTCGGTCGTGTCGCCCCAACTGCAAACAACTCCTAAAATTCGCTCAAACATAGGCATCGGTCTCTCAAGCTCATTCGCCTTTCGGAAAGCCCGCGAAATCTCTTTCAGAATTTTTTCCTGTTGAGGTGAGGGATCAGGAAAAGTTTCAATCAGCGCGTTAACGATCGCGCCTGGTTTCGCCCCTGAGTCCAAACGTTTGCTCAAGGCCCGGCAAATCTCACCAATAGCTCGTCGTTGGTCGGCCGTGACATTCTCCATTGGAGAAAAGAACGCATCAGACGCGATGGACGCGTGCACGATTTTTGTCCTTAGCAGTATTGAATGAGCAGTAAATATTCTGTCGGTATATCCAAGCCTCCGTAGATTCCGGGAACTCGATATCAACTTTCAGTTAATGATCTCAAGATCTAACCCCTTCGAGATCTCCGGAACTCCGGTCAGAGGTGTGTCACGGAAGCCAATTCGTTCTCCTTCAACTACTCTCAATCCGAACAGCTTATTTAAGTGACCCATAACAAAGGTCGCGTTTACTCTCTGTCTACATTCGCGAAAAGGCCACGAACCAAAACCGAATCTTTCACTTGATTGCACCCCGGCGATCATTAACTCTGAGTGACTTAGCGGATCGAAGCGGTTTACCGAATTTGGCAAGGACGAGTGTACGTTGTGCGCGGGTAAGCGTTTTTTCCCAAGATGAAAAGGCTGAATAGCGCTGTAGTGCTAGAGTTTGTGCTAGAACGAAAAGCAAGCTGAGCCAGGGTGGCGAAATTGGCAGACGCGCCAGACTTAGGATCTGGTGGAGCAATCCTTAGGGGTTCGAGTCCCCTCCCTGGTAGTTTGCTACAGGCAGAATTGGAATTTTCCTGATCTGCTGCTGAGACGGCGGCACAGCTACAACTCGAAGAAGCAATCGCACCGCGCCTCGCCTGCGGTGAGGGATTAGCGTCGGCGAAAGATCAGCCCCAGCAGAAAGCCGATTCCGAGGACTGAAACAATGGCCCTGGTCGGATTCTCGCGAACGTATCGTTCGCTCTCTTCGTGGAATGAGCGAACCCGATCTTGCGCGTCGTTCAATACTTTCTCGGCCGTGCCCTGAAACTCCTTCGCCTTATCGCCCGCGGTATTGGCCAGGTTCTCTATCGGGTTGGCCATCTGCGATCCCGGTCTTGAGGTTTCGTGAGTGGTTGCGCCGCCGCTTTGAGGCACAAACGGGGTAAATGTTTGGCCTGTCTTGAATTTGTCGTTCGTGCTTGGGTCCATATCTTCAAATCGTTTCTGCGCGACTGGAAGTTGTGTCTCTTTTTGGGAACCTCTCGGCTAAGAGGCGAAAGCACATTAGGCAGAAGTAAGAAGAAAGAATTGGGACGTAAGACTAATCCTTAGGTCTGCTCTCGTTGGAAAGAGCAACACGGAAAACGGATTGCTCCTTAGCCCAACTCTAGGAAATGATATTCCATTTCGGCTGCTTCGAGCGGCCGTTCGTCTGCCAGAGTCGGCAACCGCCGAGGTAGGCGTTGCGATTGCTTCCACGCAAAATTCCGTGTGGCAATCTTTCCAGTTGTTTCACGTTGCCGCCGCCGAGGACGACGTAATCGGCAATGAATGAGATCTTCAACATTTGCACGATCGAGAGGACTTCGCTTATCCACGCCTTCCGTCCGAGCCAATCGAGACCATCTTTGCCAACCACCTCTTCGATGCGAGTGACATCGGGATACGGAAGATCGCCCAACTCCAGCGGCAGAACATTGCTCTTCCAAATCAGAGTGGAGCCAAGGCCGGTGCCGAGCCCGAGAAACAACATTCGTTTTCCCTTATAGCTACCGAGCGCTTGCATGGCGGCGTCGTTAATGATGCGCATCGGTTTGCCTAACGATTTTTGAAAATTGAAGCCGACCCAACCCTTCGCGAGATGTTTTGGATCTTTCAAAATTCGGCCGTTCCGAATGGGCGAAGGAAAGCCGAGTGAAATCGCGTCGAAGTTCCAGTCTTCCGTGCATTGTTTGATCTGCGCCACCAATGCTTTCGGACTGAGTTTTTTCCCCGAGTCGAATTTCCGTTTGCGCGTACGCGAGATCATCAGTTTCACGTGCGTACCGCCAATATCGATGACGAGAATTTTTTTCATTTACGTTCCTTGCGCGGCGCGGTGGCGATGGGTGTGAGTTTAACCGCAGGCGCTTTTTGCGATTCGGCCAATTTCTTCGCTTGCCTGCGCGAGCCTTCGCGAAAATAAAGCTGTGCCTGGTTGCGCGCTTTACCTTCTTCGCAGCGGACGCGGATGTAAGTTCCGTCAGCCTGCAGCTCGCGCGCTTTCACGCAATCGTTGACGAAGCGCGGTAGGATTCCGTTGATGATTTCGTCGCGCAAAGCCGGGTCTTCGACGGGGAAAGCAATCTCGACGCGGCGTATGAAATTTCGTGGCATCCAATCAGCGCTCGCCAGGTAGAGATCGGGGTTGCCGGCATTTTCGAAATAATAAACGCGACTGTGTTCGAGGAAGCGGCCGACGATGCTGGTGACGCGAATATTTTCGCTCAGGCCCGCGATCTTGGGCCGCAGGCAGCAGATGCCGCGAATGATGAGGTCGATTTTCACTCCCGCGCAGGATGCTTCGTAGAGCTTTTCGATGATCTCCTGGTCAACGAGTGAATTGAGTTTGACGATGATGCGGCCAAGCTTTCCGCCTAACGAGTGGTCGCGCTCCCGCTCAATGAAGGCGATGAGGCGCTTGTTGAGATCAAAAGGCGCGACCATTAATTTTTCCATGCCGGGATAACTGGCCAGTCCGGTCAAGGTGTTGAAAACAATGGCGACCTCTTCCGTGAGTTTGGGATTCGTCGTCAGCAAACTGAAATCGGTGTAAATGCGGGCGGTCCGATGATGATAATTGCCGGTGCCGAGATGGACGTACTGGCGCAGACGGTCGGTGTCGCGGCGCACAATGAGTAACGCTTTGCAGTGCGTTTTTAATCCGACCACACCGTAGACGACATGCGCGCCGGCTTCTTCGAGACGACGTGCCCATTGGATGTTAGCGGCTTCATCGAAACGCGCGCGTAACTCGACCAGCGCGGTGACTTGTTTGCCGGCGTTGGCCGCGTCGATGAGCGCGGCAACGATCGGCGAATCGCCACTCGTTCGGTAGAGCGTGATCTTGAGCGCATAAACCTGCGGATCGTTGGCCGCTTCTTCGATTAGTTCGACGATCGGATCGAAACTCTCATACGGATGATGCAAGAGCACATCCTGCTTGCGCATGACGTCGAAAATATTGACGTGCGGCGGCAGCGCGGGATCGCGTGCCGGTTGAAAAAGACGGTCTCTTAAATTGGCAAAGGCATCGTTGCTCACCAGCGGCGAAAGATGCGTCATGGTCAGCGGGCCATCGAGCCGGTAGAGATCGGCTTCGCTAAGACTAAAAAAGTCTAACAAGAGCTGGCGAAAATCTTTCGGACAATTCGCTTCCACTTCCAAACGGACCGCGTTGCCTTTGCTCGAACGCCGCAGTTCCTGCTCAATGCTGCGGAGCAAATTATCCGCTTCTTCCTCGTCGATGTAGAGATCGCTGTTGCGCGTGACGCGAAAAGCGTGCACGCCGTCGAGCAACAAACCGGGAAAAAGATCAGCGATGTTTTCTTTGATCAGGTCGGCCAGATAAATGTAATCCCACGGCTCGTCGTCGCCTTTGCCCCGCGCCATGAGAATTAGTCGCGGCAAAACGCGCGGCACCTGCACGATCGCAAGCAATTCTTCACCGCCTTTTTCGGCGCGCGCGCGGACTAACAAGTTGTGACTCTTGTTTAACAGCTGCGGGAAAGGATGGCTGGCATCGACCGCGAGTGGGGTGAGCAACGGAAAAACTTCTTCCTGAAAATAACGCCGTGCCCATGTGATGCGACGAGCTGGCAATTCCGCTACGTCGTAAATGCGAATGTTGTTTTTCGCCAGCGCGGGCACAAAATCGTTGCGCCAAAGCGAATATTGCGTTGCGACCAGCTCGTGCGTGGTGCGCTGAATGGCATTAAAGACCTCCGTCGGCGTCAGACCGTCCGGTCCGACGTCGCTGGTTTCGCTTTCGATCTGCTGCTTAATTCCGGCGACGCGAATCTCGAAAAACTCATCGAGATTCGAACTGAAAATGGTGAGGAATTTTACCCGCTCGATCAGCGGCTGCGTCGGATCCTGCGCTTCTTCGAGAACGCGCCGGTTAAACTCGAGCCAGCTCAGCTCGCGATTGATGAAATTTTCCGGCGCAGAGAAACGCGAGTGGGGCGTGCGGTCAGTCGCGTCCGGCAACGCAACGATCTTATGCGGCTCGGGCTCGGTGGAAGTTTGTTGTGACTTGGTCGATGGCATCTCGGAGCCGCTGTGGCTACGAGACTATTCGCCGAAAATTCGACCAAATACACCCCGCTTTTCCGTTTTGACCGCGAGAGCAGGCGGCCAGCATTCGACGATTTCGAGCGCAAGGAAACGAAACAAAGTGAGACGGGCAAATTTCAGATCGAGTCGGAGATTTTTTGCGATCTGCGCGATCGAGCGCGCGCCGTTAAATTGCGAAGCGAATTGCGCTTCCGCGACAGTGAGACGCAGGCGTTGCACGCGATCGAATCCATCGCGGGTGTAGGCCGGAATGGAAGATTGATCGTAGTTTGCCTTGTTGCCGAGATCCTGAAATTGAATGAAGCGCAAAGTGCTGAGCGCCCAATGATCGATGTCATCTTCGGTCGGAACATCGGCGATGAAATCAGGGAGTTGATCGCCTTGCTCGAAAATGAAACGAACTCGCGGCGCGCTCCAAAGTTGAGCGAAAAGTTTCTGGCCGTAATGCTGGACTAATTGCATGGCCGGCTCGCGCAGGATCAATTCTTCGCTCGCCAGCGTGATAAAAAGAGGGCGACTTGTTTCGCGTTGTTGCTGGCGCGCCTCCGAAACTTTCGCTTCGTCGAGATTAACCAGAGTGATGGGCGCTTCCGCGCAATAAAGTTCCGGATCGCGTGTGGTGACGAGAATGATTTTTCCCTCTCGCGCGAGCAGCTCGACCGGCTCGCGGTCCCAGAAGCATCGAAGTGTCCCGGTTAATTTTTGATTACCGATGGCATGCAGTGCCCAGTTGAGTGAAAAGAAACTGGTGTCGCCGCAAAAATAGGCATTGCCGGAAACGCCCGGAGTTTCGATCGGCGCCGAGTAGGCCTGCGGTGGCGATTCGAACGATTCAAATGGAGCGGCGGTCGTTTCCGGAATCGGACTTTGCCACGCGCTGGCGGATGAGGGAGCGGCGCTCCACCAGGCATCATCGTTGCCGCCAACTGCGGTTTCAATTTTCTCCGTCTCCAGGTTCTCGACCGGCGAAGACTCTACAAAATGGGGTTCTTCGAAAGAGGGTGGCGCAGTTTCAGTGAAAGGCTCGGCGATCGGTTCGAGCGGTTGTTGCGGCGTCCAATTCGTCTCGGCCGCTTCGAATGTTTCTGCGGGCGCGGCTGGCGCGCTCGGAGCAGGAGAAGAAGTCTCGGCGTCTTTTGGCATGTAGTTTTCGACAGTCGTGAGTAGTAGGTCCGAAGTGAACGGCTTGTTCAAAGAGCCGACCACATTCGGATTTTGTTTCGGATCGGCTTTCAGGTCCGCGCCGAAACCTGACATATAGACCACCGGAACCTTGGCCGTGTTCGATCCGCCTAACAAGTGCTGCAAAACTTCGTCGCCTTTCATGTCGGGTAAAACGTAATCGAGCAGGATAAGATGAGGCGTATCAGTCGAAGCCGCCTGCAATCCCTCCGCCGCGGTCGGCGCCACCACGACCTGATAGTTCGCTTCGCCCAAAATCTCCTTCACGAAATTCAGCAGCATGACGCTGTCGTCGATGACGAGAATTTTTCGAGGGCCGGTGGTCGGCTGTGAGGCCGCACCGTTCGTGCTGACATCGCCCGCCTCATCCATTTTGCGCACGGCTTCCATGAGCAACATCTGCCAATCGAGGTCGATCGAGCGCGGCACCTCGCCGGCTCCGGAAACTTCGGAAATCTTTCCGCCTTTCCATCGCACGATCTCATCAAAGGCCTCGACGCCCTCTTTGCCCGGTGTGATGGCATGTCGCACCTGGCCATGATCGAAAAAGACGCGCGCTTTTTCGTTACGCGGTCCGGTGAACTCCAGCGAGGAAGTCGCGCCGCTCATGCATTTGAGTTGGATGATATCGGCGAAGTGCAGATCGCTCAGCGTGCCCTGAAATTTTTCTTCGCCGCGGTGAGTCCCTGCGAGGAGCAAAGCTTCTACCAGGGTAACGAAATCGCCGTGCGGAAATGGCTTTTCCAAAAAGTGAATTGCGCCAATGCCCGCGGCCCGTTCACGTTGCGCGGCCAGATGGACCGCGGTCAAAACGATGGCGCGCGCATTCGGATGACTAGTGCGCAGATCGTAAAGAAACTCCTGCCCGAGATCGTAGGTGGCATCGATATCGAGAACGAAAAGGTTCGGCCGTTGATTCAGAACCAGCTGCTGCGCTTCCTCCAGGCTATGCGCGACATCGACATGCGCTTGCGGAGCCGCTTCGCGTAACGCCGCCAGGATCGCGCTGGCCAGATGTTCATCGGGCGCGAGAACAAGGATCCGGCCTTGCGGATCAGATGTGGGCGATTCGTTCACGGTTTAAAGTATGCGGCAAAGCTCTCGCTTCCAAGATGCCCCTCGCACCTCGTTAGGAATGCCCGCTTCTTGCGAAATGCAAAGTTTTTTCTCGACGGAGAAGCGACGCGGCCAGACCCGGGCCGCACTGGGTAAATGACGAGCAGCCCGGCGGATAGAACGCCGGACGACCGCTCGGCCTAACGAGTGTGAACGCCCGTCGTCACCGCATGCCCGTTATCGGTCCGGACGGTAGTCGAGCAGCTGCTGAAAGCCGCCAGAAGCAAAATCGCGCCGAGAGTGGAAAGAAGAAATGTTCGCATGCAAGGAAGTGAGCCCTTCTTCCTTAATTTGTCGAGCGGCTAATTGCGGCCGCGTAATGTTCCGTCAAAACGTCGCGACTGATTTTTCCGCGCTCGGTCAATGGCATTTCGGAGAGGAAGACGATTCGCTTCGGCACCTGCCATCCGCTCAATCGGCTGCGGCAAAAATCGAGCAATTCGCTTTCGATGATTTCTTTTTCCGCGACGACGCAGGCCGCGACTTCTTCATTGCGCAGAGTTGATTGTTTTCCAAAAACGACCGCCTCGCGAATTCCCTCGAACTGCAACAAAATCGCTTCGACTTCCGCGGGACTCACTTTTTTTCCGGCGACATTAATGACATCGGAAACGCGGCCCACGATGCGGAACCCACGGTCGCTCTCCACCAGCAAGTCGTCGGGAACGAAACGGCCCGTGCGCAGTTTTTTGTCATCCGGTTCCGGCAGGTAACCGTCGCCGGCGGCGGCGGATTGCACTTCAACCTGGCTGGAAGCCGCGCTCGGATCGAGCAGCCGCAAATTCACGCCGTGCATTGGCTCGCCGACAAAACCTTCTTCGACCAGCGCCGCTTCGCGATCGTAGCAAATACCGCCGCATTCGGATGAGCCGTAAAAAGAATGAATCGACAGGCCAAATTTCTCCCGAAATTTTTGCGCAACCTTTAGCGGCAGCGGCGCGCCTGCGGAAATGCAAAGGCGCAAGTGTGGCAGCGCCGGCAGCTCATCCATTTCGCAAAACGAGTGATAGAAAACCGGCATGCCGGGAAAGACGGTGGCGTGCGTGCGCGAGAGATCATCAAGCATTGCGCGCGGCATGCGATCACGACTAACGACAAACGGCACCCCGCGAATGATCATCGCGGCGACGACATTGCTAAAACCGTAGGAGTGCGAAAGCGGAATGACCGCGAAGTTGATGTCGCGCTCTGTGATTTCCATCGTGTCGCAAATTTGTTCGCAATCGACCACGAGTTGTTCGCTGCGGAAACGGATCGCGCGCGGCGCAGCTGTTGTTCCTGAGGTTAATTTTAAAAGCGTCGGACGTTTCTCACCTCGCACCGAAATTTTCCGCGCGCCCGCGCGTTGTTCTTCCGTCGCCGAAAAATCTATAGGCAGGGCTATCAACCCTTCTCGCAAACAAGCGAGCAACATCGCCGGCCATTCGGGGCGATTGCCGATATCAAGCGCGAATAGCTCGCCTTCGAGGCGGTGCGCGATTGTTTCCTGAATTTGGCGGGCATTTTCCTCCACGCCGCGAAACGTCCGAACCACCTCGCCTTGCGTGTCCAAAATCGCCGGCGCATTCGCTTTTCGCGAGACCGTTTTCTCCCATGCCCCCACCAGTGCGTCAGTCGATTTCATCCCTTGCGCGAAAGCATCATCGCGCTAAATTCGTCGCTCGTTTCTGATCATGAAGGCGGACATTCATCCAAATTACAACGAGACCGAAATCTCGTGCGCGTGTGGCGCGGTCTACCATACGCGTTCGACGCGGTCGGACATTAAAATCGGCATCTGCGCCGCCTGCCATCCGTTTTTTACCGGCGAACAAAAATTCGTCGATACGGCCGGACGGGTGGAGAAATTCGCGCGCCGCTACGGCAGCACGAAAGCGACCCGCACTCCGAAAGCTTAGCTGAGCCAGCGCACTGTAGCCCCGGAGGCTTTCGGGGTTTGCGCGTACGCATATGGACTTTCAATCGCTAATTGAGCGCAAACGCGGCCGGTTCGCCGAGCTGGAACGCGAGATTGCCGATCCCGCGCTTTTCGAAAATCGAAAACGCGCCAGCGAGATTATGCGCGAACATTCGAGCGTGAAGCAGATGCTCGCGCTCACGACTGAGCTGGAGACCGCCCGTCGTCAGCTGGAGGATAATCGCGAGCTTGCCGCTTCGACCGATCCCGATCTCGCTCAGATGGCGCAGGAAGAAATTCCCGCCTTGGAAAAGCGTGTCGGCGATCTGGAGCGCGATTTCCAAATCGCCTTGTTGCCGCCGGATGAAAACGAAAACCGCGACGCCATCATCGAAATTCGCGCCGGCACCGGCGGCAGCGAAGCAGCAATTTTCGCCGCGGATCTTTACCGCATGTATCACCGCTATGCCGAAACCGCGGGGTTAAAGATAGAAGACTTAGAATCAAGTCCGTCTGAGCTGGGCGGATTGCGCGAAGCAATTTTCAAAGTGTCTGGCGAAAATGTTTTTCGGAAATTGAGATTCGAAAGCGGCGTCCATCGCGTGCAGCGCGTCCCCGCGACTGAAGCGCAAGGCCGCATTCACACGTCCACCGCAACGGTCGCTGTCCTTCCCGAAGCCGAAGACATCGACATCGATTTGAAACCGGAAGACCTACGCATCGAAGTTTGTCGGTCGGGCGGTCCCGGCGGTCAGGGCGTGAATACAACCGACTCCGCCGTGCAAATCATGCACATTCCGACCGGCCGCATCGTGCGTTGCCAGGACGGTCGCAGCCAACAGAAGAACAAAGAGAAAGCGCTCGCGATTATGCGCGCGCGTTTGCTCGAGGACAAGCAGCGCGAAGAAGAAGCGAAATATTCCGCGCATCGCAAAACGCAGATCGGTTCCGGCGGACGCGAAGAAAAAGTTCGCACCTACAATTTTCCGCAGAACCGCATCACCGATCACCGCATCGGTCTCACTCTCTATAATCTCGACCGAGTCCTGGAAGGCGACCTGGAGGAAATGGTTCAATCGCTGCAAGCCGCGGACCTACAAGAGCGGCTGCGAGTGACTTCGCTCACCGCGTAGGTAGATACGTCTCATAGTTGACTTGTCGAGTAGCATCGACGGGTGCCTGCCCTGCTTGCCGATTATCTGCTGCTAGCATGGGTCCTCGCGTCGGTCTCCGCGGTTGGCATAGCTCTTTGTCATCGGCTTACACGGCTGGCTGGTATTGAATTAATTGGTTACGGAATAGGAGCTGGCGTGGTAGCTCACGGCATCTTCGGCCTCGTCATTGCCGTAACATGGCGACTGCGTGCTGTCTTGATCCTCCTGCCGATGATCTGTGCGGTTGCCGCTACCTTCTACCTCGTTCGTCGCCGCGTCTGGCAGCAGCTCTTGCGGGCTCTAACTCAACAAGCTCGGGTCTCTCTCTTAATCTGGCTGCTATTTGTCGTGTTCTGCACTGCGATTACCCACCTCGGTGTTCGCTTTCCCGCCTCGCTTCCCGATGGAATGTACATCTTCAAGAAGCCGACACTGAACGTGAAGATCCAATTTATAACTACAAGCCCGGCAGACAATTTCATTCCTTACGTAGTAACGGAATATTTGCTGCGCGGAGTTTCCTTTCAGAAGGAACGCCCCATTCTTCCCGCCAATGAATTAAGCAATAGAACGATCTTGATGTCGTTAGTAGCTATACCATTTCGCGCGGCAGTTAGTTGGCCGAATTACGGCTCTACTTACCTAGGTACCTACAATTACATCGGTAGGTCGTGGCCTGATGTGGAGCAGCTTTATCAAGAAGCTTCCTTCCGGGAGTTCCTTATCGTGGGTATCTTTCTTAACTCACTGCTTCTCGTTGGATTGATAGTCCTATTCTCGAATTTCGAGTCCGCGCGTTGGCTTGCCGTGGCTTCGTTACTTTTCGCCACAAACATCTACGCGATTGACCAAACAATCTTTACCTGGCCGAAGGCTATGGCTGGATTTTTCATCGTCCTATCCTGGAACGCGCTCCGGCGTCAGTATGATCCGAAGATCGTCGGGTTATGCGCGGCTACGGCTTATCACTGTCACCCGTCCAGTATCGCCTTCGCTGTTAGTCTGGGATTGTGGTATGCCGTGCGATGGTGGCGCGCGAAGACAAGCTTCAGACCGGCGCTCGAGTTCGCGATTGTTTTTGTCCTGGCACTCCTGCCCTGGGTCGTCTGGACAAGGGGGATACTGGGAATCCCTTCCGACATGATTGCGCAAAACTTTGCCGGCCCGGGCACCGAAGCGGCCATGGCTTCGCCGATCGATTTCATCTGGGTTCGTTTTAAGAACTTGTTCGATAACTTTGCTCCAATGCCCTTCAGTGTCTATCCATTCGATCTTCAGGCGGTAACGAACCACGCCATGTTCTGCATTCCTTTCGCGATCGGCATATTTCTCATTATCCCAGCAATCGCTGAATGTTGGAGCCTTCGCAAGGAAGAGAGAATACTTATCTGCTATGGCTTAACGTTTCCCGCCGCCGTTATCCTGGGTCTCTACAGTACTCCGGCGTTACCGATGCTACACGGCTGGCAACCTATCATAGGGGCACTCATCTTCATCGGCTTACTCAGGTTGCGCCGGACCCTGACGCCTTCTGCCTTCGCGGTCTTAGTGACGCTCCAGTTACTTTGCAATCTGTGGATAGTGGTAGCGCGCGCTATCCTCATAGGGGCGCATTTTTCCTAAGAATCGTGGGACGACAGCCGCTAGTAGAAGCGTAAGCAGTAAAGAGAGTAGATTCCGATGGTAAGAGCAACAATCATTAGACCTGCAACTAGCTTCCCGCTCACCAGAAGCCAGCGATTTCCAGTAGCTGCGGGCACGGACTGGTCATTGTCCGGAGGAAAACCGTGGAGTTCGAGGGAGGCAGCCACCAAGATGACCGCGAGTAGGCCCAAATAACCTCCAAGGTAAAGGAACCCGGTTCCAGTAACCTGGTTGAGATGGATGCCGTTCACCGGCAGGAAGCGCATATTCGAGGATAGGACGCAAATGAGACCTTCAACAGCGATGGCCGCGAGTCCCACACTGAGAACGAGTAAGCGTTTATTCTTTAAAAACGACACCCAGAGAAAGAGAACTGCCGCGTGATAAAGGCAAATGATGTGCAAGCTAAAGCCCCATTCAATCCTGTAGACAAGTGCTACGATAAGTGTCGGAACGAGATAAATACTAAGGATAACTCGTCCGGAGTAGCGGGTCGTCAGCGTCCGGAAAAAACCCGCCAGCACGGCTGGAAACGCCACAAGGCTAACCGCACACCAGACACAAAAACGCTGGGATACGAAAATGGTCGCAGCCAAATCTGAGAGCTTGAGAGACGCGGGAAAACGGAACAATCCGGAGAAGTAGGCGAATAACTGAAACGGTACGATGCTCTGGACTAAATTGTGCAGGGGGAAAAGAGAAAGGCTTGACCAGGAATGTTTAGCGTAGAACGCCTTTACAATCTCGGCGGCCGGTTCTATCTGTGCCTGAGTTAGATCGGCGCCGTAAAGGTAGTAGTAGAGTAAAGGCTGTTTCGACCCAACCCACCAGACCGTTACAAACCATGCGCCTACTAGGGCCACCCCAACGAGGGCGAACGAGATAAGATCCCTGGCACGGGTAAGGCTGGACCGAATGGGGTAGAATGAGCTGAAGATCTGTAGCATTCCGAAGCCAGCCAGAAACGGAAGGACCGAGCCGTGGACGTAGTAACTAGCAGCACACAGTGCGGCCTGTAAGACGGGACCCCTCCCCTCTAAGAACAGAAAAACGGCGAGAAGAAAGGGATAAGCGGAAGCGAACTTCATCCATCCCCCCACGTTGCACAAAAAAAAGAAGCCGCTCATTGCAGTAGAGGCGACCGCCAGGATGGCTCCGCGATAACCAAAGAGGCGTTGGAACAAGGGCGCGATTCCCAGCAGGTAAAGATTGTTCAGGAGCCACCAAAAGCAGTGATAGAATCTCAGCGCCACCGCCGGGTAGATGAAATGGTTCTCCTTTAAAGGCAGATGGAAGAGTTGAAAGAAAAACAGCGTGAGGTAGCCGCCTAAGTGAGGCCGATCGTATAAGTCCATCTCGCCATAGAATGGATCCTGGGGATAGTGCCGGTGAAGCGCTGCAAACATGGCTTGATGCCACGCAAACATCTGGTCGGGCGGTGAGACACCGCTTAGATTTAAGATGTTCCACACTTCATGCGTAGCCGGATAGATCGCGCGGAATAACAGAAAGAGACTGATCTGCATCCCGTAGAGACAAAGGAGTGCCAGCAAGGTAAAGCGGAGCAAGCGCCAGGCATGGGTGTCCGTCGTAGCTCCAGACTGTTTCTTGAAAATACCTATGACGAAAGCAACTAGTGCGACGAAGGTGAAAGCTCGGATGGCCCACATCTGTTTTGTGCCGACAGCGACATAAGCGATGATCGCGCAGGCGCACATCCCAACTGCGGGAGCAAAATAGAACCGCGCCTTGGCATCGACCCACCTGGCGAGACATTCCGTAGTTATGACCCAGCCAATAACCGACATCAGGCTGATTGCGAGTAATGCCAGCAGCTCCATCTCGCGCATTGTATACTGACTAAATGAAAAGCCACCTAAACCTCGGCGCTGTTTCGTTGTAACACCGGCACTTCATGACTGTGCTTGAAGTGCTGCAATCCACCACCGGCTACTTCAAACAGCGGGGAATCGAGAGCCCGCGTTTGAACGCCGAGCATTTGCTCGCACATATGCTTAAACGTAAGCGCATCGAACTCTACCTCGAGTTCGAACGGGCTTTGGTGGAAACGGAGTTGGCTCCGCTCCGCGATTTAGTCCGACGGCGCGGTCAAGGCGAGCCGCTTCAACATCTGCTCGGGACGGTGGAATTCGCGGGGCGTATTTTTGTCTGCGACAAACGAGCGCTCGTTCCGCGCCCGGAAACGGAAGAGTTTGTCGAACTATTGCTTCAATTCCAGGTTCCCAGTCCCCCAGCGAGAGTTCTCGACGTTGGAACGGGCAGTGGCGTGATAGGACTCAGTCTCGCCGCGGCTTTACCGGAAGCCGACGTGCTAGCGATCGATTTTTCGGAAGAAGCATTGTCTCTCGCGCGCGAGAATGCAGCACGTCTCGGTTTGACTGAGCGCGTTCGATTCATTCGGAGCGACTTGTTTGAGCAAGTTGCTGAAAGATTCGATCTGATCGTCGCGAATCTTCCCTATGTGCCCGAAACTGATCGAACAACTTCGTCTCGTGAAGTTCTGCATGATCCTCACGGCGCACTTTTTGGCGGACAGGTTGGCGACGAAATCATCCGGAAACTCATCGAGGCCGCGCCCGCGCACTTGTACCCGGGCGGTTTGCTCGCCCTCGAAATTGGAATCAACCAGGCCGAGGGGCTTTCGACATTTCTGGTCGCGCAGGGATATCACGATATTTCGGCGCGACAGGACTTTGCCGGTGTGACACGCTTCCTCTTCGCGCGACATGGATAAAATTCTCGTTCACGGCGGTCATTCGCTTTCCGGTTCGATCAAGATCAGCGGCTCGAAAAATTCCGCGCTGCCGATCCTGGCCGCGACGCTGCTCACGAAGGAGTCGTGCGTCCTGCATCACGTGCCGGATTTGAGCGACACGAATTACATGCTGCAAATCCTCTCGCATCTCGGTGCGAGTGTGGAACGCGCTAGCGGGACCGTCACGGTCACGGCCGAGAAAATCGAATCGGTCGCGCCCTATGATGTTGTGCGAAAAATGCGCGCATCGGTTTGCGTCCTCGGCCCGCTCCTCGGGCGTTGCCGCGAGGCGACGGTGTCGCTGCCTGGCGGTTGCATCATTGGCGATCGTCCGATTGATCTGCATCTCAAAGGATTCGAAGCGCTCGGCGCGGCCATTCGCGTGGAGAACGGCAACGTCAAAGTTTTCGCGCCGAAATTGCAAGGCGCAGTGATCAATCTGCGCGGAAAATTTGGGCCGACCGTTCTCGGCACGGATAACGTAATGATGGCCGCGGTGCTAGCGGAAGGAACGACGGTCATTGAGGGCGCGGCCGCGGAGCCGGAAGTGTGCGACCTCGCCGATTTCCTGAATAAAATGGGCGCGAAAATCGAGGGCCTTGGGACGCGTCGTTTGATTATTGAAGGCGTCAAGGAATTGCACGGCGCCGAACACACCATCATCCCTGATCGCATTGAGACCGGAACGTTTTTGGTAGCAGGTGCGATTTGCGGCAAAAGTGTGACCGTGACGCGCGCCGATCCGAAACACGTCGAAGCGGTCATGACTGCGCTAACTGATGCCGGCTACAAGATCGACACGACGAAGAATTCCATCACCGTTTCGCCAAACGGCGCCTCGAAACCGCTCGAGATTGCGACCCAACCGTATCCCGGTTTTCCGACCGACATGCAGGCGCAGATGTGCGCGCTTCTTTCCACCACCGAAGGCATCAGCGTCGTGACGGAAAATATTTTTCCGCAGCGCTATATGCATCTGGCCGAAATGAAACGCATGGGCGCGCATGTGCAGATCGAAGGACCAACCGCCGTGATCACCGGCGTAAATAAACTCCTCGGTGCGCCGGTCATGGCGAGCGATCTGCGCGCATCGGCCGCGCTTGTCCTCGCCGGACTAAAAGCGGAAGGCGTGACGGAAATTAGTCGCGTCTATCACATCGATCGCGGCTACGAACATCTCGACGAGAAATTGGGAGAGCTCGGTGCCCACATCGAACGTGTGAAAGCTGATTGATATGAGCGATTCAAACTCCCGGACCTGGCCGGTGGCCTGTCACGCCGCGGCGCTGCTCATTTGGCTGATCAAACGCGGCGAACCGTTCGCGCTGCGCTTACTCAAGTAACGCGCGCAACGTTTTCATATTCTCAATATCTTCGCGCAGTTCTTTGTCCTTCGGCGTTTCAAGAACCTTGGGAATTTTTCTCAGCCGCCGATCGCGCATGATGAAACGGAATGCGGTCAGTCCGATTTTCCCTTTGCCGATGTGCTCGTGCCGATCGACACGCGAGCCGCGCGCGGTTTTCGAATCGTTCAGATGCAAGGCCGCGAGTCGATTAAGCCCGACGATGCGATTGAAATCGGCGAACACTTTTCGCGTCGAAGCTTCAGTGGAAAGATTGTAACCGGCCGCGAAGACGTGCGCCGTATCCAGGCAAACGCAAAGGCGTTCCGGTTCACGCACTTTTTGAATGATGTGCGCGATCTGCTCAAAGGAATGTCCGAGGGTCGATCCCTGACCAGCCGTCGTTTCGAGCGCGATTTTCGTTTTGATTTTCGGCAAGACAGCGTGGACCGCGTCGATTGAATCTACGATCCGATTCAACCCCGCTTCTTCGCCCGCGCCGAGATGCGCACCTGGGTGCAAAACAAGAAACGGCAGTTCGAGATGATTTGCCCTAACGAGCTCTTCCGCGAGCGCGCGTAACGAGTTTGCGTGGAACTGCGGATTGGTCGCCGCGAGATTGATCAGATAATTCGAGTGTGCAAACGCAGCGCTCAATTGTTTGCGTTGCGCGTGCCTAACGAATGCTTTGATCTCTGCGCGTTCCAGCGGCCGCGCAAACCATTGCATATTGTTCTTCACAAAAATCTGCATCGCGGTCGCCTCGATTGTGGAGGCGCGTTCGATTGCGCGATGCAAGCCACCGCCAATCGACATGTGCGCGCCGAGGAGATGGGGCATCAGAAATTCTTCGGATGCCAATGCGGCTTAGAAAGTTTGCCGTCGCCTTTGTATTCGAAAAGGCTGTAGACCGGCGTGAGCAAAGCGCCTGGTCCACTGGCATCGACCCGGATATCGAAATCGAGTTTGTCGTCGAGGAAAAAGAGCAATCCGTGTCCGCGCATGCCGAAGAGTTGCCCGGAAACTTTGAAATCCTCAGTCGAAATGACGCCGTCATTTACTTTGAATGAGGCGGTCGCTTGGCGAGCAATGCTGTAACCGGCGCGCGGAATTATCGCGGAGAGCAAACTAGAAAGTGGCCCGAATACAGGAATGGCAAAGACATCGCCGTTTGAAACTCTTACGTTGCCACCACCGCGCATTTTGCGCGCGTCGTCGCCCGCGCCCTCGAAATTGTAAGTGCCGGCTAACTCGCCCAGCGCTGTTTTGTAATCGAAGTAGAGATCAGTTAGGCGCGGGAAATTGATCCGCTCGACGGCGATGTTCGCTTTGTATTGCGCGTCCTGCCCGAGAAAAATATCGGCATCGCCGCGCGCGGTGCCGTTGAAGAGCGCGCCGTCGACGTTAATCAACTGCACGCGATCGTCGGTGATAAGCAGATTTCCCCGCGCGCGTTCGAAGGAAAGCGTCTTGCCGAGAAAAACGTAATCCAGTCCGCTCGGCGCATCGATACCGAGTTCAACATGCGTGTTTTTTCCGCCGTGAAATTGCACCACGCCATTCGCGGTCAGAGCTGGGACACCGTGAAATTTGTAAGGAGTGACCACCTTGAACAGCTTGGGATCAACCCAGTAAATCGCGTCCGATGGTCGCAGCGTCGTTTTAATGTGGTCGATCCGGATTTCGTGATGCGGATCGTCGTAGGTAAATGTGCCGGTGCCGACGCCTTCGTCGCGCACGACATGCAAATCTTTGAACGTGATTGCGCCTTCGGCGACATGCACGTTGCTGGTTGCGCTATTTGCCCAAACCCCGCGGAATCGTGCGCGCTGTAACGCGATCGATCCGTCGCCCGTCCAAGTCTTCGCGTCGAGCGACGTGCCGCGAAGATTAATGCGCACCGCCGGCGATTTGGGCCATTCCCACTCATTCAGAAAATTGCGCAGATCTCCGGAAACGAGTTCGCGCAGGGGTGCGGGGTTAATCGTACTCTCGAGGTTGAGGCGAAAATCACCAGGGGCGTCTAGGAAATCCGCCGACAGGTCGCCGGTGGGGTGTCGTAAGCGTACGTCGCGCAACATGGTGCGCGCGCCGTCCCAGGAAAAATCACTCGTTAGGCTAAGAAACTGGATCTTCTTGTAACTGAATTCGCCGAGTTCCACTCGACCGAGCGTGCTCCAGCGCGGTGGCGATGCGGAAAGATCAGTCGATCCGGAAAGTTCGACCGTCGGAACGGACCCGAAATTGAAATCGCTGAGAAGTTTTTCGAAGCCAAACGCATCGGCAAATTGTTTGGCGTTGATCGCACTTTGGGCCTGGTATTCTCCACGCTTCGTTATGCTATCCCAAACGAGATGGCCGGCGAAATTGCCCGCGGCATCGGTGAATTGTAACTGCGTGAGGTTGAGTTTTTGATCAGCCCACTCCGCAGTGGCAGAGAAATTCTTAATTTCATATGTGCCACGCTGCATGCGATCGCCGGTGAGAGTGGCGTCAGCGCGCGCTTTCTCCATATGCGCGAGATCGCCGGAAAATTTCAGCTGAAGCGAAGGCGGGCCACCCGCAAACTTGAACGAATTCAATTCCGCCGCGACGCGCTGGACCAGTTCCACACGCTGTCGCAATTCCGCTTCGGTCATTTCGCGGCCGGGTTTGTAGTCAGCGCGTTTGAGCAGTTGACCGGTAGCCGACAAGCGGACGCCGCAAAAAAATCCTTCCGCCTGGCTGATGTAAATTTGATCAGGCGGAAAAAAAACGCGGGCGCGAAAATTCCGCAGTTGCGCCTTGGGCGCTTTGGGATCGTTGAACGGATTCGGAAAAGTCAGATTAGCGTCTCGCACATCGATCGAGTTCAAAAACGGCTGATGATGCAGGAGCGCGGCGTAGTTGATGTCTAACGAGACCTCATTCACGAGCGCGAGCGTTTCGCGATTGCGGAAATCAAAGATGCGCAGGTCCTGGGCGACGAGGCCGCGAAACGGATCGAGGGTGAGTCGGCGGACGGAAGCTTCGATGCCGCGCTTGTGCAGTTCTTCGACGACGCGGACGCGAAATTGTTTACCGAGGCCGCGGTTCGCCAGATACCAGCCGGCCAAAAGCAGGAGCGCGAAAATTCCCGCGACGAGCAGTCGTGTTCCGCTCGCCGCGATTTGTCGTCGCCAGTTCCATTTGCGATAAAACGAGCCCGCTGGCCGGCGCGGCTTCGATGGATCGAGAAGGCTGGAAGGAAGGGCCATGTCCTGCGGCCTAATATGATCTATATCTGGCGCGTGACGATTTCTGATCTGCCCGCGCTCAACGCTTCACTCAATGCCATCAGCACCGTTTTCATTTCGCTCGGGTGGTATCGGATCCGGCGCGGGCATTGGCAATTGCACGTCGTCTGCATGATCGCCGCCATTATTACTTCGGCGGTTTTTCTAACGTCGTATGTCACATATCATGTCGCGCGCGGCGGTCAGGCGACGCAGTTTGGTGGTCTTGGTCTCGTTAGGCCGATTTACTTCATTCTCTTAATCACGCATGTCCTGCTGGCGTTTACGATCTTGCCTTTGGTCATCATTACGCTCCTGCCGACGTTGCGAAAACGCTGGGATAAACATCGTCGCATCGGGAAATGGACGATGCCGATCTGGCTCTACGTTTCGGTCACAGGCGTGCTGGTTTACCTGATGCTTTACAAATGGTGGACGCCGCTGAATCCGCCTTAGCCGACAATCTTGCACTGCTTGGCCGGATCATGTTTGATCTGACGCCGAGAGAAGGACTGAAATTATGGTCACACTTGCGACGTTTAACGAACCGGCGAAAGCGAAACATCTTAAGAACCGCCTGCAGCAGGCGGGGGTGAAAGCCGATGCTCATAACGAAGCGCATTTGCAGGCCGCGACGGGAATGGGGACGCCGCAGGCCAATGCTAAAGTGATGGTTCACGAAACCGATTTTGAAAAGGCCAACAATCTTTTGCACGAATGGGAAGCGAGTGATCCGGATGTCGGTTCCGCTATTCGCTGTCCGCAATGCCAATCGCCGCGCCTGGAGTATCCGCAGCTGACGCGAAAATTCATGACTCCCTGGCTGGCCGGTGTGCTCTTCGCGCTGAAAATTTTCCCGAAGGAATTCTACTGCCAGGATTGCCATTTCACTTGGCCGGGGAAGGGCGAAGAAAACATCTAGCGCCGAGGCGCGGCGATTTTCGTCGTTGCAGGCAAACTCCCTAATCGTGGGTAGAGTCTCGCGCGGCGGTTCACGCGCGTTTTCATGAAATGGCTCTTCGCATTATTGCTGGCGGTGGCGATTTTCGGGAGCGCCGCGTTTTTTGGCTACCACATCATCGTCAAACCGGAGATGGCGGTGCGCGCGGAACAACGCGGCGAAATCCAGGAAGAACCGCAGGCCGACGCGAGTTTGCCGGAATTTCAGGCAGCGGCAAAACTGCGGCAGGATGGAAAGCTGGCGGAGGCGCGGTCAGCCCTGACGAATTTTCTGCAAAAATTCCCGAACGGTTTGCACAGTGAGGAAGCCAAGGACTTGTTAGGCGATGTGAACATGGACATCCTACTTTCCAAGTATCCTTCGCCGGAGAAACAGGAATATGTGGTGAAGCGTGGCGACGTTCTGGCGCGCGTGGCCATGAAAACCAAAACAACACCCGAGCTGATCATGCGCACGAATAATCTGAACGGAATCATGCTGCACATCGGCGAACGGCTTTTCATTTCGCATCCGGAGTTTTCCATTTTCATTCAGCGCAAAGCGCAAACCGTGACACTGCTCGACAAGGGAAATTTCTTTAAGCGCTATCGCATTCGCACGGAAAAGCTGCCGACCACGGCCAAGCAGATGCCGCGCATCACGGCCAAGGTCGCAGAGGTGCAGGCATGGCGCGACGGCAAGCGCGTCGGTTTCGGCAGCAAAGAATACCACGGCAGCGCACGTTGGATTCGCCTAACGACACCAGGCTACGTTCTGTATCCCGAGGCCGAAGCCGGCCGCCCGCCGCCGGGAGGAGTGCCGCCGCCGCCGAATGGCCTGGGCATGGCGGTCCCGGACGTGGAAGAATTGAGCGGCCTTGTCAACAGCAAGACCGCTGTCACCATTACTGATTAGGATGCCGTGATTAACCCAGCCTCCATGGAGATTCAGCCGCTCGATTTCGAAAAACCGATTCTTGAATTGCAGCGCCGCCTGCAGGATTTGAAGAATCATTCCGACGAGCACGAGATCGATTTCGAGACCGAAGTCGATTCGATGGAAGCGAAGATCCGCGAGACGCGCCGAGAAATTTACGACAACCTGAGCGCGTGGCAGCGGGTGCAAATCGCGCGACATGTGCAGCGCCCTTTCGCGCTCGATTATCTTAACCGCTGCTTCACCGATTGGGTCGAATTGCACGGCGATCGCCTGTTTGGCGATGACAAAGCGATGCCGTGCGGTCTGGCGAAAATAGGTTCCACGCGTTGCGTGGTCATCGCGCAACAAAAAGGCCGAGACACGAAAGAGAATGTCATGCGCAATTTCGGCTGCGCGTATCCCGAAGGTTACCGAAAAGCGCTGCGCCTGATGCGCCTGGCGGAGAAATTCAAGCTGCCGGTGATTTCGTTAATCGATACGCCCGGCGCGTATCCGGGCATCGGTTCCGAAGAACGGCACATCGCGGAAGCGATCGCGGTTAACTTGCGCGAGATGATGAATCTCCAAGTGCCAATCATCGCGATCGTGATCGGTGAAGGCGGATCTGGGGGTGCGCTGGGCATTGGCGTGGCCGATCGCGTTTTAATCATGGAAAATGCTTATTACTCGGTCATCAGCCCCGAGGCGTGCTCTGCCATTCTGTGGAAAGATCGGCGCCACGCGCCGGAAGCGGCGGAAGCGCTCAAACTCACCGCGGATGATCTAATAAAACTCGGCGTTGTCGATGAAGTGGTGCCCGAACCGGAAGGTGGCGCGCATCGCGATCACGATCTGGCGGCGGCGCATCTCGGCAGCGCGCTACGCAGAAACCTCGAGCGCCTCACTGGTCTCTCAACCGACGAACTACTGAAGAAGCGCTACGAAAAATTCCGCAAGCTCGGCAACTTCGAAGAAGGCGTGTAGCCACGTCCCTGCGGGACGTCCCATTGAGTTTTCAACGAAATCCGCGTAAAGATGGAATACACAACGGGATGTCCCGCAGAGACGCAGGCCTTATCTTCCCAGAGCCGTGTCACATTTGGCGATCTCGACTGCGATCTCCCGAGCCCAGTTTTCGTTCTGGCCCAGGTCGCCCTCACGACGGCGCGCTTCGTCGATGATGCTCTGGCTTTGGCGAAACATCTCGCGCGCCGCGGTCATATACTTCCTGCTCGCGTCAGCCGACGCTCGCGGTGACGCGGCCAGCGCGACGTAAGCGTAGCCGAGGTATTCGTGCGCCTGCGCTTTCCCGAGATGACCGGGCTGGTCTCCAGACGTTTCCCGCAAGAAGGCAATCACGTTGTCACATTCTTCCAAGGCGGGTTCGATTTCGCCCAGGCACGCCTGCATGCGAGCCACGCCAGCGCGGCACGTCGCGGCGAAGAACCGCGAACTCAAATCCTCCGGCGCATCCTTGATCACCCTCTGATAGCTCTCGTCCGCTTGGCGAAAATGCCGCAGAGCTTCAGAATGCTCGTTTAATTCCACCAGGAAATCGGCGACCCGTTTGTGATTATAGGCCAAATCTTTGCGCGCCGTTCCATTGGCTGGGTCCGCAGCGACCAATTCCTCGCCCAGCTCGACCGCTCGGCGGACAGACTCCAGCGCTCCGCGCTGGTCGATCTTTTGACGCATGTCGCCGCCATTTTGGTAATTGATGACCAGGCTGCGCCGGTAGTCCGCATTAAGAGGGTCCTGCGCGAGGAGCGCCTCGCCCAACGCGAGCGCCTTCGCGTTGGCCGCAATCGCATTGGCGACATCGTCT
>JBBRYT010000017.1:0-59967 GCA_038237435.1 Chthoniobacterales bacterium | reverse complement strand
GTATGACGTGAAGCAGTTCGATCCGAAGGAGTGGACGTCGCCGCCGCTCGATGCCGCGCTGGTGGATAAGCCGGGGCTGGGCAAGGCGATCGTCGGCCGCGGGGCGGTGAATCAGAAGGGGCCGGAGGCGGCTTTTCTGGCGGCGTTGCATGCGATCAAGGGCGCGGGCAAGAAGATGCCGGTGAACCTGGTGATGGTAGCGGAAGGCGAGGAGGAGATTGGTTCGCCGCACATCGCTCAGCTCGCGCTAAGACCTGAAGTGCAGGCGGCGTTGAAGAAGACGGTGGGCGTGTTCATGCCGTCGACGATGCAGGATCTCGATGGCGTGGTGACGATCAGTCTGGGTGCGAAGGGTGTGGTGGAATTGGAGTTGGTCTCGAGCGGAGAGAAATGGGGACGCGGTCCGGGGAAAGACATTCACTCTTCACTGAAGGCGATGGTGGATTCGCCGGCGTGGCATTTGGTGAAGGCGTTGAACACGCTGGTTTCGGACGATGGCAATGAGATCACGATCGATGGTTACGCGAAGCCGCGACCGATCAACGCGGAAGAGAAGGCGATGATAGCGAATGCGTCGAAGATTCGCAGCGAAGAAAAACAGAAGAAGCAACTAAGCGTGCCGCATTGGATCGGTGATCTGCCGTGGGAGGACGCGAACGTGCGCTTGGAATCGCAGCCGACGGCGAACATCGAAGGATTGGTTGGCGGTTACACGGGGCCGGGCGGCAAGACGGTCTTGCCGCACAAGGCGGTGGCGAAAATGGATTTTCGATTGGTACCCGACATGAAGGCTGCGGACGTGGTGCCGGCGATCAAAGCGCACTTAGCGAAGCGTGGCTTCGGAGACATCGAAGTGAATATGAGTGGCGGATATGATCCGACGCAGACGGTCGCGAGCGCGCCCCTTATTCAAGCGCAAGTGTCGGTCTTAAAACGCGCCGGCATCGAGCCGGTGATGTGGCCGCGCAATGCGGGTTCGTATCCGGGTTTCGTTTTTACCGGTGAGCCGCTGAAGCTCGCGTCAGGACACTTTGGGCTAGGTCACGGCAGCGGTGCGCACGCACCGGATGAGTATTACGTGATCGAATCTACGAATCCAAAGATTCAAGGATACGACGGCGCGGCGATGTCGTTCGTGGAATATCTCTACGAGCTGGCCAAGTAAGAGTACCTAACAAGTGGTTTCGCTTCGGGAATGAAGTTTGTTCTGCCTTGTTTGCTCCTGCTGGCGGTAGCTGGCGGAGCAAACGCGGCCGAATCGCAAACTGAGCAAGACGAGTACACGCAATATGAGTTGCTCGGGCCGGAAACGGCGTCCTTCAAAATCACGTATGAAGTAACGGCGACGACGCCTGGCGCGACTGCGTTCTTCAATCCGATTCGGAAAGGCAGCGTAGCGAGCGACGAAGCGGTCTTCGATATGATGAGCGGTGCGCCGTTGAAGTTCGAACAAGTGAGTGGCGCGCAGGCGAAGGAAACTGGTCTGGCTGACGCCGATCCGGAGAGCGATTACATCCGCGTGCAACTGGCGCGGCCCGTGCCGGGTGACGGTGGACAGGCGCGCATTCGCATCATCAAGACCTACAAGGATGCAAAGAGTTATCGTCGTGAAGGCGATGCGATCATCTTTGATCGGCCGCTAGGTATTCGCCGAAACGCAGTGGTGTTACCGAGTGGTTATCGACTGACGGAATGCAATGTGCCTTCGCAAGTCCTGGAAGGCCTTGATGGTAGAACTCATGTGAGCTTCATGCATCAGGCGCCGGGGCAAGCAGCGCTAATTCTAAAGGCGATGCCTGGCGGAGTAACTAACCCATCTGCCAAGCCACATCTACCAGGCGATACACGAAGTTGGGAGCCGCCGCCGGCGCAGGGACCGACTGAGCGTGAGCGACTCAGTGAACGCGCGCATCAAGATCGCGACATCGTCTACTACTTGAAGGAACCTGAGACACACGCCTTCAGCCTTTCGCACGACTACACCGAGTCGCGCGAAGGCACGGACAAGTATCTCAACGTTGTGCGATCCGGTAGCAAAGTATCGGAGCCTTCCGGGAAGATTCTCGATACTGGCGAAGCCATGAAGGTGGAAGTGTTGACCGGCGATAAAATCAAAGATCCAGGCGATGAGAAAATTGAGAAGGACCAGCAAGTCGTCGTCTTTCGTTTTCCCGCCGTGAAGAAAGGACAATCACTTCGACTGCGAATGTCTGAGACCTATACAGCGCCGGAGTGTTATCGATTGGGAGGCGACGAGCTGGTCTTTGATCGCAGCCTGGGCCGGCCGCGGAATTCTGTCGTGTTACCGCGCGGCTGGTATCTCACGGCGTTGTCGATGCAAGGTGTCGTTAGGCAAACGCCGGATGGCCTAACGAGACTCGACTTCGTCAACGGTCGTCCAGATGGAATCGCCGTGCTGCTAAAAGCAAAGAAGGTCCGAGCGTCGGATTAGACGAGCTTGGCGTTCAGTTTGATCTCAGTGCCGGTGAGTGCCTTTGATACCGGGCAACCTTTCTTGGTCGCCTCACCTTGTTCCTGAAACGTCTTGTCGTCGATTCCGGGAACTTCCGCTTCGGTGTTGAGTTCGATGGTCGTGATCTTCGGTCCGCCATCAACCGTTTCTAGTTTCACATTGGCCGTCGTGCTGATGCGTTTCGGCGTGTGACCAGCTTTGGTTAGGTTTGACGAAAGCGCCATGGAGAAGCAGCCGGCCAGAGCCGCGCCGATTAGTTCTTCGGGATTAGTGCCGGTGCCGTTTTCGAAGCGCGAAGAAAAAGAATACGGGCCTTCGTAGGCACCGCTGCCGAGCTTCATCGTGCCTTTGCCTTCTTTCAGAGTGCCTTCCCAAACTGCTGAGCCTTTTCGTTCTGCCATAAATTGAAGTGTTAAGTTGTTAAGCTGATCTACTCTGCATGGACAACGATCTCCCGCAAGAGTCGCTACGCTTACCGAGTGTAGGCGACCGAGCGCCCGTAATGAGAGCGCGGTTCGTTGGCGTTGTATTGCGCCAGTAATTTTTGTTGCGGATTAGCCAAGGCTGACTGGATTTCATTCGTGGCAGATCGCGTAGAATTCGTCGCGACCAGCTTCGGCGCCGGAACCGTGAGAACTGCTTTTGCGCGCAAGGCCGCCGTTTGCGGAGCGGGGTTAGAAACGATCTGTTTCGTCGTGGAAGATGTTGTCGAAACACGCGTCCGAGCCTTTTCTACGGTCGTTAACGCCTCGTTAGACGAATGCACGCGCACGGTCATAAATTGCGGATTCTGATTGGCCCACGACAGCGCCTGACCTTTCGTTTCGAAGAAGCGATCGACGACGATCGCGCTTTTTTCCGAGGCTGATCGCCCGCAAAGACGCGCGGCGCGTCGGCTGCGTACGGCGCTCCCAGTATCTACTGCAACCAGTTCACCATCGGGAAGTATCACACGACTGCCATACGGAATTCGTCGGGGATCAACCGCGCAATGTCCCGCGCGCAGATGCGCACCAGAAGCGGCGACATGTTTGCGCGTCCAACTGTCCGAACCTGATCCGCCGCTGGCCCAATAAACGGTCACGCGCGCGAGCAGAGATTGCTCTTTCGATGAGGCGAGCGGCGCAGCCGCGAATAACAACAATAATCCTAGTGTATATTTCATCTGCGAGGGGCTAACCCAGTTCTGCCACAGGCGAATGGAGAACCGAAAGGAATGTCCTTCCGTAACTGATTCGAAGCCGACGAGGGAGACGGATGCCTCCGGACGTGCGAAACCGTAAGAGAGATGACTGAGCTATGAGACTCAGTCGGCGCGCAAAACTTGCACGCGAACAAAGGAGGCCAATTATCGAGCCGCGCTTACGAACGGTCGGCAGAGGCAGGAGCTGTTGATCTTCATGTCCGCTCTCGCCCAGGCTTTGGTGAAGCGTGCTTTCACTACCACCGCTTCCGGCTTTTTCTGCGCGCGCAAACTTTCCGCCAGCCCGTAAAGCGACCAACCGTTTTCCGGCAAACGTCGCAAATCCTCGCGATAAATTTCTTCGGCCTCGGCGAAACGGCCGGCGCGCATGAGATTCGCGCCTAACGAGTGGCGAATCGGGATCATCCACGCGGGCGGCTCGTCATACTTAAGTGCGTCTTCCATTCTTAACGCCTCTTGCAACCCGGCGATGCCTTCGTCGTTCTTGCCTTCCGCGATCTGGATCTCGCTTTCCAGCATCTTCTGAATCAGCGCGATGATGTCTGACGCGGTGTTGTTACCTACTTCGGTTTCTTTCGGCACCTTCTGCGCTAGCTCATTGAAGGCAGTCTGTTCTTTACGCGCATTCTCGCTCTCGGCTTTTGCGGCATAGGCGATCGCGCGCGCCGCATGATGGAAGGCGCCCGAGAATGGGGCGAAGTCCGGATAATTTTCCGGCTCGGCCAGAACGTTATCCCATTGCCCGAAACGAACCATCGCTTCCATCGGTAAAGCTAGGAACGCCTCAGCTTTCACCGCGGCGGCTTTGACGAACTCCGCCGGCGTTTCGCGGATCAGTTCGCGCAATTTATCCATCGCCAGTTTGCTCTGGCCGGTCATGAGCGCGGCGTAGGCGAGCATGTGATGATCGTGCGCGGAGTAGAATGGAATCAGGCCCGCATTCCTGTTGCCTAACGACTGGAAATATTTGTGATCGTCGGCGATCGCTTTCGCGTTGGTGTCGATAGCCTTCTGCCAATTGCCAGTGCGAATATCGATATGCGAAGGCATGTGAACGTTGTGCGCGAGGCCGGGCTGTAGAGTGCGCAGACGATTCGCCGCCACCAGTGCCTTCTCCGGATGCGGCGAAGCTTCGATCGCGTGGATGTAAAGATGATTCGCGAACGGATGGGTCGGATTCATTTTCATGACTGCCTCTAGGGTCGCGACAATTTCTTCCGTGCCGGGATTCGGCTGACCTTCAAGCGTCCACTGATTCCACGGACTTAAGTCCATCATCGCCTCGGCGAAGAACGCGCCGACATCCTGGTCCTTCGGATATTTTTTCCAGACTTCGCGCATCGCATCCGCATAAGCGCGATCAAGTGCGGTGCGATCTTCGGGTTGCGGATTCGCGTAACGTTTGCTGAGCGCGTCGATCAAGTCGCGCTCGACTGGCGAAGCTTTGTCGGTGTGTTGTTGCGCGAGTGTTAATTCTTTCCAGGCCAGCTCCGCCATCGGCGGCGGCACGAGTGGATAATTAATGTGCGGGCCGGCCGCGAGCGCGACACCCCAATGCGACATCGCGCAATCCGGATCCGCGTTCGCCGCTTCCTGAAAGGAACGAATGGCAGAGGCGTGATTGAATCCATGCAGGAAGGCCAGGCCTTGATTGAAGTAGCGCTGCGCTTTTGGATTCTTCGTTGTGATCTTGCGCGTGTAATTGCCGAGGTCGTTGCGAAGCGGCTCGGGTTCGGCACGGAGTTGGGGCGCGAAACAGATGACGAGCGCGATGAGGATGTTCCGGGTTTTCATACTACCGGAGACTAACGACCGGCGAGAATCAGAGCCAGTTTTTTAGCTTCGGCCAAAGTGTCCGAAGATCGCCCTTCAAATTGCGACACAGATAGATGTGCTGCCGCTGTTCCCAAGGCATCGCCCACGGACTGCTTTCCAGGACGCCCAAGTCTTCGACGGATTGGAATTGTTCCGGTTCCTGTCCGCCCGGCGAGTCGATGACCAGAAGGAGTTCGCCGGTGTAATCGTGCGGTCCCCAATAGAAATAATTTTGGTGACCGCAAAGAGCCGGCGGCAATCCGTAGCGCGGGCCGAAGAAATCGACCGCGCCGGCTTGACCGTAATTCTGACAAAAAATGCCGACGCGTTTCTGTTCGTCCGGCGAAAGGTTTTCGTAAGCGCGCGCCATTGACCGAACCATTTCTTTCCACCCAAATTGATCCGCGAAAAGCTGCGGCAGTGCTGCGGTATGCGACGTCTCTGTTCGCGGAGGTTCAAAATGGATCGCCTGCATATAGGCGAGTAATTTTTCCGGTGGCAGAATCGGGACGATGGTCGGCGTGAGCAGCGCCGCCAGTGCGATCATGACAGCGGCGAACAGTGCGGTGATCCATTGCAGACGCGGCGCGATGAGCCGCTCCGCCGCGACTGCGCCCGCCGCGAAGAGCATCGGGTAAATCGGCGCGAGATAATAATGTTTGCCGTGCATGATGATGAACTCGGCCAGCGTGATGAGATAGGCGATGCCTAACGAGAGGTAGCGGCGACCGTCGCGGCCGAGGAAGAACCAGACCAGACCGCCCAGCCATAAGGGCAGCGTGGCCGGATTCGTGATGAGAATTTGTTGCGCAAGAAATTGCGGCGGACTGAGGACGACGTTTTTGTTGCTCTGGGCCACGTTGCTGAGCAATTCATGCGTCGGCCAGCCGTGTTGCATTTGCCAAAGGATGTTTGGCAACGCGAGCGCCGCCGCGATCAGACCGCCGAGCCAAATCCAGGGTCCAGCGAAATGACGGCGGGCGGGCGTAAGCAAAAGAGCCAAGACCAACCCGATGCCAAAGAAAGCGAACGAGTGCTTATTTTCGACGCCTAATCCGGCGATGACACCAAACCAGAGCCAGAGCTTTGGCGAATCGCCATTGAGAATGCGAATGAGCAGATAAGCGCAGCCCATCCAGAAAAGCGGTTCGAAAACATTCATCGAGTAGAAGTTTCCGATTCCGAGATAAACCAGGGCGCTCAGCGAAGCGCTGCAGGCAAGGATAATCGACCATGGGCGACCACCGAGCTCGCGTGCGATGACGCCGGTCAGGGCAACCGTTAGAGCGCCCGCGAGCGCGGGAAATAATCTCAGCGCGAATAGCGATTGGCCAAAAAGCGCTAGCTCGATTCGCAAGACGAACGCGCTGAAAGGCGCGAGATCGACGTAGCCCCAATCAAGGTGGCGCGCACACGCTATATAATAGAGTTCGTCTCGAAAATAGCCGTAGCGGCTGTTGGTCAGGAGATGAAGTAACAGAGTGACCGCACCGAAAACGACTATGATGAAGCCGAAATTTCTCTCCTTCGCGTCAGTTCTCATGGGGCAAGATTAAGAAGGGAAAACCAAAACGTCTCAATCTTTTGAACGGTTTACTTTTTTTCCAAAAAAACGGTTGCCCGGCCCGGCACTTGCATCGATATGGGGCGCTCCCAATGCTAAAAGTTGCTCCGATACTCACGATTTGCGTCTGTTTTCTGGCTGGATCTCTGCAGGCTGCAAAGCTTGCTTTCGACCCGATCCGCCCGACCGGCGAGAAGTCGTTTGCCTTCAAAGATGCAAGTGGCAAGAGCGTGTCGGTGCCAATGGCGGATGCCTCGGCGCAACGCAAAATCGTCGGCCCGATCGCAAAGGTCGATCCGCGTCTGAATCCCGCGATGGCTCGGGCCGCCACCATTGCGCAAGACCGCGCGCACGCGCATTCGAAATCGCGCTGCTGGCACTACGTCAAAGAAGCTTTGCTCGCGGCCGGTGCAGTCAATTCCTATCCGAAAACGGCCTTAGCGAAGCAAGCCGGCGATGAACTGGTGAACAACTACGGCTTCAAGAAATTGTCCATGCGTGATCCCTACGCGGCTCCTGTCGGCGCCGTGCTGGTTTACGGGGGAAAAGGCGCCGGCCATGTCGAGATTCGGAATAAGACCGGATTCGCCAGTGACTTCCGCACGTTGACTCCTTCGAAGCGCAAACTGATCGGCGTTTTCGCGAAAGCGTAAACCCGTCGCGGCGAGAGATTTTCCAAGAAAAACGAGGCAGCTTGCCTTCTCCGCATAAGGCAAAAAATCCTTGCCGCTGTGGGAATTATAAGAGATAACCGTGGCCCGTGCGACAGGTCTGGCTCCTCTTTTTAGTGTGCGGTTTTTTCTCCGTCACCGATCTCTCCGCGGAAGAAGCGCGTCGTGCGGAACTCGTTAATCCCCCGAAGAAATCCACTGCCGACGAACCGCAGCGTGCCTTGCCTGTAACGCCGGCGGACAAAAAAGAAACAACCGCGGCTCCAAAAAAAGAGAAGCCCTCCATTGAAATTGATTTGGGCTCGAAAAAGGAACCGGGCCAGGTCGCGAAGAAGGAAGTGAGCGCGCCCGAAAAAAAAGAGAACGTTTCTGTTGGCAAGAAAGATCTGGCTCAGGCCGAAAAGAAGCCAATTAGCTCGGTTGACAAAAAAGAGGTGAGCGCCCCGGCCAAAAAGGAAGTGATCGTCGCCGCGAAAAAGGATGTTAGTGCGCCTGAAAAAAAAGAGAACGTTTCTGTAACCAAGAGAGAAGTGGCTCAAGTCGAGAAGAAGCCAGAGGGCTCGGCTGACAAAAAAGAGGTCGGTGCGCCGGCCAAGAAAGAAGTGATCGCGACCGCGAAAAAGGCTGTCAATCCGGTGGACAAAAAAGAGATCATTCCTGTTGCGAAGAAAGAAGTAGCTCAGGTCGAGAAGAAGGAAGTTGCTGCGGTTGATAAAAAAGAGGCCAGCTCAAAGGGAAAAAAAGAATTCACCTTCCAAGATGAGAAGGGGAAAACTGTTTCCGCGGAAGTGGTCGATCAATATCAGAATAAACGCATCGTTTATCCGCTGGCCAAGGTCGACAACCGCGTTAATGCCAAGCTGATCCATGCAGCTTCGATTGCGCAAGATCGCGCGCGCGCGCATTCAAAATCCGCCTGCTGGCATTACGTAAAGAACGCGCTCCTCGCCTCGGGAATTATCTCGACCTACCCGAAGTCGGTCTACGCGAAGCAGGCTGGTGAAGAATTAGTGCGCGACTACGGCTTCAAGAAATTGCCCATTCACGACCCCTACAAAGCTCCGATCGGCTCTGTCCTTGTCTACGGTGCGCGCCGTGCGGCGGGTCACGTAGAATTACGCACCAAGACAGGATTCGTCAGCGATTTCCAAAACAAGAAGCCGTCCAAGCGTCCGCTCATCGGCGTTTACGCCAAAGCTTAGCACTCGTTAGGCCCTAACGAGTGGTCGCTACTCGACGGTAACGCTTTTCGCCAGGTTGCGCGGCTTATCGACGTCGCGGCCCAGCTCTACTGCCAGATGATAGGCGAGTAACTGCAATGGAATAACGCTCAAGATGGGCGTGACGAATTCCGGCGCGGTCGGAATCGTGATGATGTCATCCGCGAGATTCGCCAATCGATCGGCGCCGTCGCCGCTGGTGAGCGCGATCACTGGACCGCGCCGCGCTTTCACTTGTTCGATGTTGTTGACGTTCTTCGAAAAGACCGCGTCTTGCGGAACGATGAAGACAGACGGCAACGTCGGGCCGACCAACGCGATGATGCCGTGTTTTAATTCCGCACTCGGATGCCCTTCCGCGAAAAGATAAGTGATCTCTTTCACTTTCAAGGCTGCTTCCAGCGCCACAGGAAAGTTGAATTGCCGTCCGAAAAAAAGCATGCCCGGCGAGGCCGCATATTTTTTCGCAATCGCTTTGACCTGATCGCTCAGCTTCAAGGTCTCCTCGATTTGTGCGGGCAGTATTTCCAGCGCGGTGATGATGCTGGCGCCTTCTGAACTGGAAAGGTGGCGCATTCGTCCAAGCAACAATCCGATCAGCATGAGAATGCTCACCTGGGATGTAAACGACTTGGTTGCGGCGACGCCGATTTCCGGCCCCGCATGCATATAAACGCCGCCATCGCTTTCGCGCGCGATCGTGCTCGCGACATTGTTGCAGATGCCGAGCGTCCGATAACCTTTGCGCCGGCTTTCGCGCAAAGCGCCGAGCGTATCGGCCGTCTCGCCGCTTTGGCTGATGGCGAAAACCAGTGTGTCGCCGGTCATGGGCGTGTTGCGATGACGAAACTCACTGGCGAATTCCACTTCCGTCGGCAGGCCGGCGAGTTTTTCCAAAATATATTCGCCCACCATCGCCGCATGAAGTGCAGTGCCGCAGCCAGTGAGGACAATGCGACCGACCGCGCGCAATTCCGCCGCGGTCATTTCCAACCCGCCGAGCTTGGCGGTCGATTCTTCCGAGCTCAACCGCCCGCGCATCGCATCATGCACCGAGCCCGGCTGCTCAAAGATTTCCTTGAGCATGTAATGCGGGTAGTCGCCTTTTTTGATGTCCTCATCGCTGAATTCGACTTTGCTCAGCGTGTAGTCGCCCGCGCCGTCTCCCGCGACCGAACTAATTTCGAATTTATCCGCTTCGACCGCCACGATGTCGAAGTCATTCAAGTAGACCGCATCACGGGTGTGCGCGACCACCGCGCTCACATCGCTCGCCAGGAAATTCTCATCCTTGCCAACACCGAGGACGAGGGGCGATCCGCGACGGGCCCCGACGATAAAATTAGGAATGTCGCGATGAATTAACGCGATGCCGTAAGTCCCGATGACTTGCTTTAACGCGGTGCGAAGTGCATTGACCAGCCGCGCTTTCGAATCTTTTCCGTCTCCTTTTTCGTAGATGCTGCCAATCAAATGCGCCAGGACTTCAGTGTCGGTTTCGGAAATAAAAGTATGACCGCCCTCGCGGATCAGTTCTTCTTTGATCGTTCTGTAGTTTTCGATCACGCCGTTGTGCACGAGCGCCAGTTTGCCACTGCGGTCGAAATGCGGATGCGCATTCTCGTCTGTAACCTCGCCGTGCGTGGCCCAGCGCGTGTGGCTGATCCCGTAATTTCCCGCCGGCGGTTTCTCCGTCATCAATTTCGCCAGGTCAGCGATGCGGCCCGCGCACTTGCGCGTCTCCACTCCAACGCCGTTAACAATCGCCACGCCGGCTGAGTCGTAGCCGCGATATTCCAGCCGGCGTAATCCATCCAAAAGGATAGGACCTGCCTGCGATCTGCCCACGTATCCGACGATGCCGCACATAAATTCGAGAGCGGAGGATAGCATTTCCCTTCGCCGCTTACTACTCTGCTGTGGTCCGCGAGATGAGGCGGCAAGCGATCGCGCCATTTGCGATTGAAAATTGATATGCAAACTCCCGCGCTTCCACCCGGTACCACCCAGCAGACGCTGGCCATTATTATGGGCGGCGGGGCGGGCACGCGCTTGTTTCCCCTGACGAAAGATCGCGCCAAGCCGGCTGTTCCGCTCGGAGGGAAATATCGGCTGGTTGATATTCCGATCAGCAACTGCCTGAACTCCGGTCTGCGCTCCATTTACATCCTGACGCAGTTCAACAGCATGTCGTTGCATCGCCATATTCAAGCGGCGTATAAGTTCGATAATTTTTCGCGCAGCTTCGTCGATATTTTGGCGGCGCAACAAACCCCCGAGAGTTCCGGTTGGTATCAAGGCACGGCCGACGCAGTGCGCCAGAACATGCGCTACTTCCTCGAGCAGCCGTTCGATTACTACATCATCCTCAGCGGCGATCAGCTTTACCGGATGGATTTTCGGACGCTGCTTCATCAGCACATTCGCACGGGCGCAGAGATCACTCTCGCGATGACGCCAGTGCCGCGGGCGAACGCCTCGGATTTCGGCATCATGCAAAGCGACGATCAGCGGCGCGTGACCCGTTTCGTCGAGAAACCGAAAGATCCAGCGATTCTTGACGAACTAAAATTGGGGCCGGAACTGCTCGCCTCGATCGGGGCGGCGGCGGACGCAGAACTTTTCCAGGCGTCGATGGGCATCTACATCTTCAATCGCGATGTCCTGGTCGAGTGTCTCGCGAACGACATGGTCGATTTCGGCAAGCACATCATTCCAGATGCGATCTCGAAACGACATGTGGGCGGATTTATTTTCGACGGTTACTGGGAAGATATCGGAACGATCCGCGCATTTTACGAAGCGAACCTCGATCTAACCGAGCTGCTGCCGAAATTCAGTTTCTTCGACGCCGCTGCGCCGATGTACACGCATCCGCGTTTTCTGCCGGGCAGCAAGATTAATGGCGCGGCCTTGCGGCAAGCAATCATCGCCGACGGTTGCATCATCTCCGATGCGCACATTGAGCGATCGGTCGTCGGTGTGCGCAGCGTGATTCAGCCGGGCGCGACCATCCGCAACAGCGTCATCATGGGTGCCGATTACTACGAAACGGATCCGGGCACAGTGCCGCCCGGGGTTCCGGCGATCGGCGTCGGGCGAAATTGTGTGATCGATCGCGCGATCATCGACAAAAATGCGCGCATCGCCGACGGCGTTGTGATTACCCCGGAAGGAAAACCGGCCGATCTCGACGCGACTAATTATTTTATCCGCGACGGAATTGTCGTGGTGCCGAAGAACGCGATTATTCCCGCAGGTTTTTGGATCTAGCGACGACTTCCGCCGCTCTGCATTTGCTCGGCCATTGCACCGAACTGGCCCTGATTTTCCCAAGATTTCTGTTCATTCCACGGCAGGGACGATTCGTGGCCGGCGCCGGTGGAAACGAGTTCAGGCTCTCGTTTCGTAGCGCACGAAGCGAGCGTGAGCAGGGCGGTCCCGAGGAGAAGGAGTCTGGCCGCTCTAGTCACGACGGAGTTACGAATTGTTTCCAGCATATATTACGATATCCCCCGGCTGGACTTGGACGCCCCGCGCCAAAGAATTCGTAACTATATCGCCGATAGCAGTGGCCGGTTCAACCGAGGAGACGCGAATTCTCCCAATCAAACTTCCACCGCGCAGAACAAGCATCTCGCTGTTTGTTTCGATGCCCTGCCGCCCGCCCAAATTTAGCACGACAAAATTGTAGGCCTGATTCACCGCCAGGACTGTTCCGCGCAGACCGGGATTGCGCGGCGCGGCCGCGCGAGGTTTGGGAGCTTGTCCCATACTCGACCCTCGGTTGGCATTCCGAATTCTTTCCGCGAGTAATTGCTTCTCCCGCTCTGCGCTGTCGAGTTGCTTGCGCGTTTCCTCCAGTTGAGTTTGCAGATCGCCGGCTCCGGGCATCGGTAACGAATCGGGCATCAATTCTTTTCCGCCGCCCACTTCATCGAGGCGTTTGTGCAGGGCCGCGATTTCATCTTCTTTTTGCTTCAAATTATGTTGCAGGTCCGCACGTTCTTGTTGCGTCTTGATCAGATCGGCTTCGGCGCCGGCCATCTTCGATTCGCTCTCGGCATTTTTCGACGCGGCCGCAGCCACGCTGGCCTCGCGCGCCTGCAATTCTTTTTCCTTCGTCGCCCGCGCTTGCTCGGTTTGCGTCCGGTCCGTCGAACCCCTGTCCGCCAGGTCGCGCAAGTTCCGCGCTTTGCTCGTATTTAGAACACCGAAGAGCGCGGACAGCAGGAGGAATAAAACAGAAAGACTAATTAAGATTTTTCCCATGCGCCGAAAGACGCATTGTTTTAACTGCCGGCGCGAGGCAAATGCAATCTCGAAGAAAGCCGAACGCACTTTTTCTTTGGCGGTTGCGCAGGACGCGCTCTCATCCTATAGGGACGGGCCATGGGTCAGCAACACCGTAAAATCGTCAAACGGCGCCGTCGCGCTGCATATCTCGAGCGCAAAAAAGTGAAGACGAAAAAAATTGCGGCCCCGCGCAAAGAGCCAGCCGCCAAACCCAAAGGCAAAAAACAGACGGCTTCCGCCTCGGCGGAAACGGCAAAGGCGTAAGAGTCCCGCTCTTTTTCCAGGTGCTCGGTGCAACCGGAATACCTGATCGTCGATGGTCATAGCGTGATTTTCGCGTGGCCGGAATTGCGTTCCCTGCACGATCGGCGCACCTCTTCCGCGCGCGAAGCACTCGTTAGGCGATTGCGCGATTATCAGGATTGGACCGGGATAAATGTCGTGGTCGTTTTTGATGGCAAAGGCACCGCGGCTAACGAGTCATCGGAACCGGGCGGCATCCAGGTTTTTTATTCGCGCGCGGGCCAAAGCGCAGATGCGATCATCGAACGTTTTGCCAGCAAGTATGGCGAGCGCTTCAGGCTACTCGTGGCCACAGATGATTATCTCGAACAGGAAACCGCCATGGCTTGCGGCGCGGAATGCATTTCCGCGGAGGGACTGCGAGCCTTGGTCGATTCCGCCAGGACTCGTTAGGCGAATTGCTTTTGCCGGTTAGGCCGCGCCCGCTAAGACCGGCTGCTGCTGCCGGTGTGGTATCGATTGACGACGTGCGCGTTGCTGACAGGTCGCGAGCACGCGCGAGAGCACACAATAAAGTTGTTCGATGGGAAGGTTCTTACTCACGTATCCGTTCGCGCCGGCGCGTAAAGCCGCATGCATCCTCGCTTCATCGTAACCGACTCCCGTGAAGACAATGATCGGCAGGTCGCCACTCAATTCACGAATATAATGAATCAGCGAAATGCCATCCACTTTCGGCATGTTGAGGTCAACCACCACTACGTCGCAACGGTGGTGTTCCAGCCAGGCAGCGGTGCGAAAACCTTCGGTCAATGAGTCGCAGCTATGGCCCTTTTGTTTGAGGTAGGTAACGAGAAATTTAGCAATGGCCGGGTCGTCATCTATGATCAGGAACTCGGCGCGGTTAAGGACTTTCATGCAGGTCTTTGTAATTTCTATAACGAGTATAAGCACTATCCTTGCCAACCGTCCGTGTAGACTCTTTGGAGCGGTGGAGCGTCTCTGATCGAGACTGGGGAAATCCAAGCGCGGCCCGGTCTAACGAGTGCTAGAGACCGAGTTTTTTTTCGATCTTTTTCACACGGGCGAAGAGATCGCCCAGCCGGTGAATTCGGGCCAATTGCTCCTTCACTTCCCGTAGGGGAGTAGCCGGCGTGCTCCACCATGTGCCGCCATCCGCCGGAAGATTTTTCGAAACCCCAGTCTTGGCCGCGATGATATTGCGATCGCCAATCTCTACATGCCCGGTCACGCCGACTTGTCCGCCGATCATGACATAATCACCCACGCGCGAACTTCCGGCGATGCCAGTTTGCGCGGCGATGACCGAATGTTTTCCGACCACAACATTGTGCGCAATCATCACCAGATTATCGATCTTCGCGCCTTCCTTTATCCAGGTGCGACCAAAGCGCGCGCGATCGATCGTCGTATTCGCGCCGATCTCCACGTCGTCATCGATCTGCACGATGCCGATCTGCGGAACTTTTGCGTGCCGGCCTTCCACAATCTCGAAACCGAATCCGTCCGCGGCAATCACCACGCCACTGTGCAAAGTCACGCGCGCGCCGATCACACTCCGCTCACGAATGGTGACGTGCGGGTAAATTAAACAACGCGCGCCGATTTTGGTCTCGTGACCGACATAACTATGCGCGCCGATCACCGTTTCGTCGCCGATTTCCACGCCCGCTTCAATAACCGCGTAGGGTTGGATGGAAACTTCCGCGCCGATTTTTGCTTCTTTAGAAATTACCGCCGTGGCATGAATGCCCGGTGAAAACTGAATCGGCGTGGGGGCGAGTCGGAGCACGATCTGCTCGAATGCTTTCGCAGGATTGGCCACGCGAATCTGCGCCGGCTCGATCGTCTCGCTGAAATCCGTCGGCACAAAAACCGCGGAAGCGCGCGTCTGGCGCAGTTGCGACATGTATTTTGGAATGGCGAAGAATGAAATTTCGCCAAACGTGGCTTCGGCGAGCGATGCCGCGCCGGTGATGGTGAGTGCGGGATTTCCGATCAGCTCGCCGCCAGCTTCCTGCGCGAGTTGTTGCAGAGTAAAAACCACTCGTTAGGCGCGCCGCCGCGCAGTTAGTTATTTCGCCACGCTCTGCTGCACCGCGTCCAGCTGATTGGCCGAGCCAAGCTTTTCGTTTTTGTGGGCAATGAAATCCGCATAGGCCTGCATAAAAATTTTTCCGGGCGGACGGAAATCGAATTCGGCCGGCTTATCGCGAAAGAATTCTCGGTGCACGCGTGTCCAGACGAGCCGTCCATCGGTATCGATATTCACCTTCGTCACGCCGAGTTTGGCTGCGGGCAAATATTCATTCTCGGCCACGCCACGCGCGCTGGGATCGAGCTTGCCGCCCGCAGCATTGATACGCTGCACTTCCTCGATCGGCACACTCGAGCTCCCATGCATGACGATCGGCATGCCGGGAATTTTCTGCGAGATCGCCTCGATCACGTCGAAGCGCAGCGACTGTTGTCCCTTAAATTTGTAAGCGCCATGGCTGGTCCCGATGGCCGCGGCTAACGAATCGCAACCAGTCTGCTTCACGAACTCGATCGCCTCGTCTGGATTCGTTAGGCAGGCGTGTCCCTCATCCACTTTGATGTCTTCCTCCACGCCGCCAAGCTGCCCGAGTTCTGCCTCGACACTGATGCCTTTCGCGTGCGCGCGCTCGACTACCCTTTTCGTGATCGCGACATTCTCCTCGAACGACTCATGGCTGGCGTCGATCATGACTGAGCTGTAGAACCCAGAGTCGATACAGTCGTAGCAGGTTTGTTCGTCGCCGTGATCGAGATGAACCGCGAAAATAGCCTCCGGAAAAATTTGCTCGGCGGTGCGGATTATCGCCTCCAGCATGCGCTTGTCCGTGTAATTTCTCGCGCCTTTGGAAAGCTGGATGATGAATGGTGCTTTGCTCTGCACGTTGCCGCGGAAAAGACCCATGGTCTGTTCGAGGTTATTAATATTGTAGGCGCCGACGGCGAATTTTTTGTAGGCGACTTTGTAAAGCTGGTCGGTGGTAACGATCATCGGATTTCCTCGTTGGTGGAGGGCAAGCTTATTGTGCTTGCGCAGGTTTCCAAATGAGAAAATCGAATTTCAAATCGCGGCCGATTGTTCGTTAGACTTGAGATAATCGCTAATTTCCACGGTGAAGGCTTCGCCGAAATTTTTAAGCTTTTGCTCGCCCACACCGGGAACGCGCGCGAAGTCACCCAGTCGTGTCGGCAAGCTGCGCGCCATCTCCCGCAGCGAGACATCAGAGAAAATGACGTAGGCGGGAACATTTCGTTCGTCCGCCAGTTTGCGGCGGAGAATGCGCAACCGTTCGAAGAGCGCTTCATCACACTCAATTGCACCGGCCCTCTTGGTTTTCGCTTTTTCTGCGACATCGGGCTGCTTGGTTAACGTAACCGGCTTACGTTCGCGGAGCGTTTCCCATCCAGCACTCGTTAGGCTAAGTGTGGCGAATTTTCCCGGCGCGGCCTCGAGCAGGCCCATGCGCAAGAGTTCGCGACCCAGCGCCAACCACGCCGGCCGCCTCAATTCGTTGCCGATTCCATAGGTCGAAATCGTGTCGTGACCGCGTTGCCGCACAGGTTCTGTCTTCGCGCCGGTCAACACTTCCACGATGTGATTCAATCCGAAACCGAAACCGCTTTTTTGTTGGATGCGATGCACACAGGAGAGAAATTTTTGCGCCGCGATTGTCCCATCAAAGGTCTCACGCGGAGTCAGGCAATTATCGCAACCGTTACAAGACTCGTTAGGCCGCTCTTCCCCGAAGTAGCGCAATAAAACCGCCCGTCGGCATTCCCGCGTCTCGGCGTAGTGCACCATCTGCCGCAATTGTTCGTGGGCGAGGCGTTGTTCCTTCTCGCTTTTCTCCTCGATGAAACGCGTCTGTTTAACGACATCGGCCGCGCTGAAAAGCAGCACGCATTCGCTCGGTAGTCCGTCGCGTCCGGCGCGGCCTGTCTCCTGGTAGTAGCTCTCGATATTCTTGGGGAGATCGTAATGCACTACATAGCGCACGTTCGGCTTGTTGATTCCCATTCCGAACGCGATCGTCGCCGTTACCACCCGCACATCGTCGCGCAAAAACATTTCCTGATGCTTCGAGCGCTCGCCTCTTTCCAAGCCGGCATGGTAGGGTTTCGCCGAGACGCCCTCCTCACTCAGTTTGCGCGCGAGGGTGTCGGCGGTTTTTCGGCTCGCGCAATAAACGATTCCGCACTCGTTAGGCCGCGTTTGCACAAAATCGCGCAATTGATCATAGGCTGACGACTTCGCCGCGACTCGATAGCTCAGGTTGGGCCGGTCGAAGCTAGCCACATAACACTGCGGCTCGCGCAACTTCAGCTGCTTGAGAATGTCATCGCGCACTCGCTCCGTCGCCGTGGCGGTTAGCGCCATCACCGGCACATCCGGAAAATGCGTCCGCAACTTTTTCAGCTCGCGATATTCCGGTCGAAAATCGTGGCCCCATTCGCTGATGCAATGTGCTTCATCGATCGCGATTTGCGCGATCTTCCAATTGAGCGCGCGCTCCAGAAACGAATCGAGCATCAGCCGTTCCGGCGCGACGTAGAGCAATTTGAATTCGTTTTGATGCAATCCGCGCAAACGGGATCGTGCCTCAGTCGCATCGAGCGTCGAATTCAGATAAGTCGCGGCGATGCCGCTCGTCCGCAGCGCATCCACCTGGTCCTTCATCAGCGCGATCAACGGCGAGACCACAATTGTCATTCCCTCCCGCAACAAGGCCGGCAGTTGAAAGCAAAGCGACTTGCCGCCGCCCGTCGGCATAAGCGCAAAGACATCCCGGCCCGCCAGGGCATCGTGAATGATTTCCTTCTGCAGCGGGCGAAAGTCCGAGTAACCAAAATGTTTCTTGAGCGACGTTTCCAGCTCCACAGAGCGCATCTTAATCTGAGCGCATCTTTTGCGTCCCGATTTTTTTTGGTATGCTCGAGGAGTTCTTGCGGTCTGAAAGGCGTTTGCGTCTAATGCATGTCGGTAGCAAGCGACGACTCGTTAGGCAAGACGACCCGCGAACTAGTCCCATGACCACACCGGCGAGCGAGGAAGTTGGGTCTTCCGTTTTCATCTCTTATTCGAGAAAGGACAGAGACTTTGTCCATAAACTGGATGATGGACTGAAGAGGCGCGGGCGCGAAGCGTGGGTGGACTGGGAGGATATTCATCCGGCCGAAGAGTTCATGCAGGCTATCTACAGCGCGATCGAAGGCGCAAATGCGGTCATCTTCGTCGTGACACCTAGCTCAGTGGCTTCAAAAGTATGCGGCCGCGAGCTAGCTCACGCCGCCAGTCATAATAAGCGGCTCATCCCCGTCGTCGCGCAGCAGGTCGAAGACAGCAAAGTGCCGGAAGCTCTGGCCAAGCTGAACTGGATTTCTTGTCGGGAGACCGACGACTTCGAAAAGGCCTTGGATGAGCTGATCGCCGCGCTCGATACCGATCTGGAATGGGTGCGTGCGCACACTCGTCTGCTGACACGCGCCTTAGAGTGGCAAGCTAAAGGTAAGAATAATAGCTTCGTTCTGCGCGGTGACGACCTGCGAGATGCCGAACAGTGGCTGACCGAGGCTGGCTCCGGCAAAGAGCCAAAGCCAACGGGCCTTCAGACGGCTTATATCATTGCCAGCCGCAAGGCCGCGACACAGATCCAGCGCAAGATAATTGCGGGAGTTTTCTTATTCGCGCTCGTTGCTAGCGTTTTAGCTGTTATTGCCGGAGTCGAAAAGAGCCACGCCACCGCAGCGGCCGGCCGAGCCACGCGCGCCAGGGAATCCGCCGAACAACTGGTCGGTTACATGATGAAAGACCTGCGCGAAAAGCTCGAGCCGGTCGGCCGTTTGCATCTCCTCAACGAAGTAAATCAAGGGGTAAAGCGCTACTTCGACCGGCTGAAGAAAGAGGATGAGACGCCGGGTAGTCAGGCGCAACGCGCGCTCATGACGAATAACTACGGCGCAGTTCTCTTCGCGCAAGGTAACACGGCAGAGGCTTTGCAGAGCTATCGCGCCGGGTTAGCTATCCGCGAAACGCTCCTGGCGAGCAAACCGCACAATCCGGACTATGAGTTCGAAGTAGCTGAGAGCCATCGTCTGATCGCAGCGGCAGTGTCCCAGAGCGATCTCGGTGAAGGTATAAAGGAGTTTCGAGTCGCCTTGGACATGCTAAAGGAGGCTTTACAACATCACCCCGAAGACAATCTCTGGCAGGAGGAGCTAAGCAGCTGTTACAACGGGATGGGTGACATCCAGGACTGGCAAGGCAACGCCGATGAAGCCCTGGAGAGCTACGGCAAGGCACAGGCTATCACCGAGAACCTGCTTCATGCGGAACCGACTAATAGCTCCTGGCAGCGCGATCTTTCCGGGACCTATAAGCGTATCGCCAACGTGCGCGGAGAACAGGGGGATTTGATCGAGGCGATCAAGAGTTACCGCGATAGCCTGGCTATTTCGAAAACTTTGGCTGAGAGCGACCCGAGTAACGCTCAGCGACAGTTCGACCTCGCGGTTAGTCATGGTTATCTCGGGGTCGCTTTGCAAAACGCCGGGGTGCGCGCAGAGGCGACGGAGGAATTTCTCGCCTACCGCGAAATCATGGAGAACCTCGCCCGGCAGGATCCGGGCAATGCCATTTGGCAGCGCGAGCTCAGCGTTACCTATAACCGGGTAGGCGATATGCAGGCCGTGGAAGGAGATACAGCTGGAGCGCTGAAAAGTTACCAGGCGAATCTGGCTATTGCGCAAAGCCTGGTTGCACGAGACTCAGCCAACGCTTCCTGGCAGCGCGACCTCGGAGTTAGCTACAACAAGGTCGGTGAGGTTCTGCTCGCACAAAAAGATTTCGGAAAAGCTCTGGAGAATTTCCAGCGCAGCCTGGCCATCGCGAAAGATTTAATCGCGCGCGATCCAGACCACGCTCGCTGGCAGCTGGACCTGGCCTTTAGCATGAGAAAAATCGGCGACGCTCAGCGGATGCAAGGAGATATCGACGGTGCCCTCGAGAGTTATAATAAGACCTTGGCGATTGCGCAGAAGCTTCTCAGCCAGAGGCCGAAGAACACCGACTACTTGTATGAGGTAGCAACGGCTCATTCCTTCCTCGGCATGGCCTGGCAGGCCGCGGGAGAGAAGTCCGAGGCCTTGGACGAGTATGAGACCTACCGAAAGCAGATGGAGGAACTGGTTAAGGAAGACGCCAATGCAAACTGGCAACGAGACCTCTCACTTAGTTATAATGACGTCGGAGACGTTCTAAACGCGCAAGGAAAACGGGAAGAGGCCCTGGCTAGGTATAACCAGAGCCTGACGATCGCGCAAACGATCGCGCGGCAGGATCCTAGTAATATTCGTCGGCAACGCCACCTTTCCTCGACCTATCAGCGGCTGGCTTATGTCCAGGCCGTCTTGGGAAGAACGGACGACGCGCTCACAAACTATCGCGCATCGGCGGCAGTTCTTGAGGAACTAAGCGAATCCTACCCCAATAACTATTCGTGGGAGGAAGAGCTCATCTTGATCTATTGGAATACGGGAAAACTATTCTCGCAAAGGAAGCCGCCGGCCAAGGCGGAGGCGCGAGAGCAAATGGAGAAGGCCTGTGATAGGATTCGGCAAGCCGAAGCTCGCTCCGGCGCCAGCGAAGATATGCGCCAATGGCTGGTCAACATTCAAACTGAAGTAAGTCGAATCAAATAGGTAAAATCCTGAAGAGATTTACGAATGAAAATCCTGACAAGTTCCCTCCTTGCCTCCTTACTTACTATTGTTGTGATGCGCGCCGAACCTTTGCTGAGTTGGTCTGAACTTTCGCAGATGCCGTTGCCGGCGTCCGTCGCAAAGATTGCCTATGGGGATGGTCCGCAACAATTCGGCGAACTGCGTCTGCCGAAAGGTGAGGGGCCATTCCCGGTGGTTTTGCTCATTCACGGCGGCTGTTGGCAAAATGAGTTCAACTACGTTTACATGACGCGCCTCGGCGCGTGGTTGGCGGAACACGGCGTCGCCAGCTGGACGATCGAGTATCGCCGCCTGGGGGATGACGGCGGCGGTTGGCCGGGAACATTTCTCGATGTCGCGCGCGCGTCTGATTTTGTTCGGCAGATCGCGCAATCACATCCGGTTGATGTGAAGCGAGTTTTTGCCGCGGGTCATTCTGCTGGCGGTCAGCTCGCGCTCTGGTTAGCGACTCGTGCGCGCCTTTCGGAGTCGAGTGAACTCTACATTAAAGATCCGCTCGCGATCCGGGGCGTGCTAGGTCTCGCCGCGGTTACCGATCTAGCTCAATATCGACACGGCCCGGCCGGCAGTTGTCACTCGTCGGTCGAGCCCTTGTTAGGCGGGACGGAAGAGAAGATACCGCAGCGTTACGCCGACACTTCTCCCATGCAACGTTTGCCGCTCGGCGTGCCGCAGGTTTTTATTCAAGGCGAGCGCGATCCGATCGTCGATCCGGGGACGGTGCGCGCTTATGTAGAAGCGGCAAAACAATCAGGCGATCACGTTGTCCTTCTGTCAATTCCGGCGGCGGGACATTTCGAAACTTCGGTGATTATCCCGCAGACTGAACCTTCGTTTGCCGAGGCGCTACGTCTTCTCTTCCATGAGTCACTTTGAACAAGTAGTAGTTTGCGGCGGGCACATGATCGATGCGCCTGGGCGCGAACGCCCGCGCTTCCCAGCGGCTAAGGCGGAGTCAGTGCGAGCGCTCGTCGCGAAACAGCTGGAACAATGGCAGCTGGGAAAGAACGACTTGGCCCTGTCCGGCGGCGCTTCGGGCGCCGATATTTTATGCGCGGAAGAATCTTTGCGCCGCGGCGCGTTAGTTCGCCTGTTCCTTGCGCAAACGCCGGATGATTTCGTGCGTGCCTCCGTGCAACCGGCGGGCCATGAATGGGTCCGGCGTTTCTATGACCTATGCGAAAAGGCGGAGGTAAGAACCTTACCCGCCGTCGCGGAAGACGCCGATCTATCCATCTATGAGCGCGTCAACCTTTGGTTAGTCGAGAATGGACGAGAGGCCGCAGGCGAGATGGGCAAGCTCTGCGCCTTGCTCGTCTGGGATGAGCAGCCTAGTGGCGATGGTCCCGGTGGTACCGCGCACCTGGCTCAGAGAATAGGACAGCTCGGAGGAGAAGTAGCGATCATCAATCCGACCAAGCTGTAGGAGCTGGTGTGCTTTCAGGAACGAGAATGCTTCGGACGGATAAGCCTCTCCCATTCAGTTGAGGGTTTGCAGGATCAAGAACAACGGCGGCTGAAACGCCGGCGCTGCGCGTAAACGAGCGCGAGAAATGCCAGCGCCCCCGCAGCCCACGTTCCGGGCTCCGGAACGGGCGTGAGGTTCAAGTCGATGTTGGCTCCATCCCACGTGAATGTGCCGAGCCACCCTGCGTTGGTGATCGTCCAAGTAGCCCTCGTATCTGGATCGGAAGCCAGGCCGGTAATGACGTTGTCGTAAAACCCCGGCGCGGCCCCGAGATCGATGAATGTGAGAGCTTGCCCACTGGCGAATGTCCAAGTGTCGGATCCGGTGCGGGCAAGAGTGGAGTGCTCGTAACCCGCGCCCAGCGCAAGTTGGACGATCGAGTTGTCGGCCAGCGTCAGCGCGCCCGCGAGGGTTAACGTTGTGCCGGTCGTTCCATCGCCGCCTTGCAACTTGGCACCGGCGTTCACCGTTACGTTTCCGCTAATGCTACCCGTCCCCCCGAGCATTGTCCCGCTATTCACGGCAACAGCACCCGTCCCCGTTCCGGATCCACTCGCATTATTCACCAGCAACGTCCCGGCGCTGATGATCGTTCCGCCGGTGTAGGTGTTTGCGCCCATGAGCGTGAGCGTGCCTGCCCCGATTTTGCGCAGACCGCCGTCCACGGTATTGCCGAGCGCGGCATCGTGAACCAGCGCCGTGAGATTGGAGTTGTCGTAGCTGCTGGTCGAAACGTTGAACCCGTTGCTATCGACGATCGCACCGCCCGCCCCAACATTGGTTTGCTTGACGTTGATCAGCCCTCCGTTGTCCGCAGCAGCTTGCAGGGTGCCCCCGTTCCAATTGAGAATTCCGTAGCCGGCGACGAAATCCGCCCGAAGCGTGCCGCCGTTCAAATTGAAGGTCGAACCGGGCGCATTAATCGGGCTATCAATATAAAGCCCGCCTGTCGAAAAAGTGCCACCATTCAAAGTGTAGCTGCTGCCTTCGCCGGCCTGCCCGATCTCGGTGCTGCTGGCGACCGTGTGCGTGCCGCCGTTCTGCGTAAAGGTGATCACGCCGTAGTAGCCGAGCTCCTCGTCATTGGCCGAAAGCGTGCCGCCATCGAGCGTGTAGCTACTTGGGTTCCCAAACCCGATTCGAAGACTGCCAGCCACTGTGAACGTACCGCCCGTCTGGCTCACGGTCGCCTGAGAAAAGCCGCCACCACCGGCGGATATCGTCCCGCTATTGCTGAGCGTCGCCGTGCCGCTATTCAGATTAAGCGCGCCCGTGGAGGTGACGCTGCCGGAGCCGCTGACCGCGAGGGTGGCGCCGGAGTTCACGTTTATCTCGCCACCGCCGATCGCGCCGCTACCTGTCAGGGCGAGCGTGCCGTTGTTTATGTTTGTTGTTCCTGTGTAAGTGCTCGCGCCGGTGAGCGTCAGCGTCGCCCCGCCGGATTTCGTCAGGCCGGTCGTGCCACCAAGGGCCGCGCCGATCGTCGCGTCGGTATTGGCGGTGATGGCGGTGTTCGAAAGCGTCAGAGTATTTCCACCGCCCGCGATCGTGTAGTTACCCGCTACCGCATCGAAAGTGATGTTGCCCACGGTAACGTCGCCGCCCAGCGTGACCGTGCCCGCCGTATCCCCGAAAACAGCGTCATCCGGCGTGCCATTGTTCCAGGTCACATCGTTTGCTCCGTCGTTCCAGTTGCCGGCGCCAGCCATCCATGTGCCGGTGCCGCCTGTAATCGTCCCGTTATCGCCTGCCACGGTGTCCCATGTAAGGGTGGCGCCTTCCGCCGTCGGGCCCGCGTTCTCTAAGAAAACCGCAATGGCCAATATGAAAGCGGCCAACATGCGCTTCGGCGATGGCATCAGAAGATGTAGGTGAGCAGTCAGTTTCATAGCTTATCAAGTCTGGGGGTTTAACTGCACCGCCGAGAGCTAGGGTTAACAAAGTCCCAACGGTGGACCCCGGAAATCACCGCGCTGGTAATTCAGCGGAACTGACGCGACCGCAGCCGATCGTGCCAACTCAGCAAAAACGCCAGAGAGTGGTCTCGCGAGGACCAGCCGAGCCTGAGTCCTCCGAACCCCGGCCACAAGTTCATTTATTGCGCAGGAACTGACCGATCCTCATCGCGTCATGCCTTCGCGCGCCCGGTTTAGCTTGTTGCGTGAAGTAAGTCTCGCGATCAGCAAAGCGTTCAGTCCCGCACCGGCGAGGTGTTCGGCAGCCGAGCCACAGGCGTTCGCGCGTTACCGTCGGCAGGTCACATGTCGTAGCTCTGGTTGCCGCCGCTCCTGCACAGGTGAAGTTGCGAGCTGACGAGAGTAATTACTCTTTCCATCGCAATGCTGCTGGGTTCCTTCAGCGCAAAGGCGCAGGAAGTCTCGCCGCCTAACAGGTTATACCAGCAGGCCGTCGTCGAGAGCGACCGCGCCTCAAGATTGGAACGGCGTGGCAAAAAGCAGCCGGCGATCGATGCCTACGAGCTTGCCGGCCAGCTTTCCGAAGCATCGATCGGCGAGGCGGGGAGAACCGGCATCCCGGAGCAGGATGGGCCGCCGGAAGTTTATTTCCGCTGCGCCGCTTCATATCTGCACGCGGGAAGATTGCTCAGCTACTCAAGACGTGAGGAAACCCGGAAGGACGAGGATCTGCGCAAAGCCCGCCTCTATCTTGGAATGGTGGACAAGATCGAGCGCGAGCGCGCGCAGCGCACGAACGCTCCGATTAATCCCGAGATCTGGCGGGTCCGGAACGCCGCCGGTTATGTTTGTTTTCTGCGCGGAGAGTTAGCGCAGGCGCGCGTGCATTATCGTGCCGTCCTGGAGATGAATCCGACTTACCATCCCGCGCAACAAGCTATCGTTAAAATCAACGAGCTGGAACAGAAACAAAACGAACTGTTCACGCCTCAGGGTCCCACCTTGCACAAGGAAAGAATGTCGAAGGCCATCCATGACGTGGTCGATACCTTGAAGCTGGTGAAAGATATTGTTAGTCTAGGAAGATAAACGCCCACAAGCCATCTCATAAACCCTCCGGAGGACAAACTCGGCCTGGGGGCAGGCCGGCTGCAAGATGGCGGCGATGGAGCCGGGCCGCCCTCGGCCCGAATGGCGTGGTCACAATTATTTATGAGATGCCTTGTAACAAGTAGTTAACCGATAATGCCTATTGCCCTCATTACCCTTATCCTGTTCTCCCTCTGCCTCTCCGGCCAGGCAGCGGACCAAACCGTCCCGCGCGAGTTCGAAGGGTTCGCCGAGGTCGCGGAGCATCGTGGCGTCATCGACGATCCGGATGGTTACGTTAATTTGCGCAAAGGGCCGCTGCTCAATGCGCCTGTCGTAACCAAGGTTAAAGCAGGCGAGCCATTCTCATTCCAACGAAAGGAGAACGAACCGTGGTGTAAAGTGAAGCTTGCATCGGGGGCTACCGGCTGGATGCATGGCAGCCGAATCAAGCTTTTCTTTACCAGGGATGACTTACCGGAAAAAGGAAGCGACGATGAGATAGATCAACAAGCTCGAAAGCAGGGGACTAACTATTACGAGATAACTCAGGCGGCAGCCCGCGGCGACAAGAAAGCCTTGAAGAAGTTTCTTAGTGTCGGTAGCGACGGCGCAGCTGCGGAAGAGCACGTCGGTGTTACCGCGGTCGTGATCCATCTCGTGGGCGACGACGCCTTCGCCAGCTTTCTCCGTGAGCAACCCCGCTCTTTCTGCAAAAACATTTCTTTCGGTTGGGACCTGGGTGTCGTTTACCCATTTGATACCGAAGAATACTTTCGCCAACACTTTCCCAAGTCAGCGAAGATTCTCTTTTAGAGTGAGTCGTAGTTCCTAACGAGTATCCATGCCAATTATCTTGAACCGGTCTCAACTTGAGCTGCCCACCTAGTCAAAGCAGCAACGGCAGCTCTCGCCACCTCTGCGACAAGGCGCTCTCGCGCCTCAGAAGGCTCAGCGGCGTCGAGGGTATAGATGGTAACAAAGATAGGTCCGCCAGTAGGCGGCCGCACTACGGCGATATCATTGGTCGCTCCGTTTCCGCTTCGACCGGTCTTATCACCAACACGCCAATCCGCCGGCAGGCTCGCGCGGATCAACGTCAATCCGGTTTCATTCGCTTGCATCCAGCCCTCGAGTCGCGTGCGCGAAGCTTCCGTCAAAACATCAGAAGTGAGCAGGCGTTCGAGGTCCTTGCACATGGCCGCTGGCGTAGTCGTGTCGCGTTCGTCACCTCCGATCCAGTTATTCAGATCCGGCTCAGTGCGATCGAGTCGGGTGGAATCATCGCCGAGCCCGCGCGCGAACTCGGTTAAGCCTTTAGGTCCACCTATCGTTTCGAGCAGTAAGTTAGCCGCCGTATTATCGCTTTGTTCAATCGCCGCTGCACAAAGTGCCTCCAAAGTCATCCCTCCCTGCTTCACATGCTCACGCGTAACCGGCGCATACGCCAGGAGCTGTGCCTCGCCATAGCGGACAAAGCGATCAAGCTCCTCCTTCGTCTCATCGACGTGCTTCAACACCGCAGCCACCGCGAGAACTTTGAACGTGCTGCACATGGGAAATCGTTCCCGCGCCTTGTATTCAACGCGTCTATTCCGTGAAAGATCTACCGCGGCAACACCGATCCGACTGCCCGTGCGGGCTTCTAGCTCGGCGAAAGGATTGGGACCAGCCTTCTTTTCCTCGGCCTTCGCGGCAAAGAGAAGCACGAATAACAGAGTAATTAAAAGAAACGTGAAGAATCTCAAAGGCAACGCCACTCTGTTATCCTAGGCAAGCCGCTCTTTGATTGACCTAAGAACATCCGCGACGACTTCATCGCGCGGCTTGGCTCCCAGGTTCCCTTTGCCATGCACGCGTACGCTTACCGCATTAGCTTCCATGTCGCGCTTTCCGATTACGAGCATGGTATGGACTTTCATTTGCTCGGCGCTGGAGATCTTTGCTTTCATGTGGTCGCTACTAGCGTCTAGTTCGCAACGGACTTCTTTGGCGCGCAGTTCGTTTTGAATTGCGCGCGCATACTCCAGTAGTGGCACTTCATCGCCGATAGGTAGAATGCGGACTTGTTCCGGACTTAGCCAGAGTGGGAAGTTGCCGGCGTAGTGCTCGATCAGGAAACCGATGAAGCGTTCGTGCGTGCCGAGCGGCGCGCGGTGGATGCAGAGCGGGGTGGCTTCGGTGTTGTCGCGGGTTTTGTATTTTAGTCCGAAACGTTCCGGGACGGCAAAGTCGACCTGGTTGGTGGCGATGCTGAACTCGCGGCCGATCGCGCTCCAAACCTGCACGTCGATCTTCGGGCCGTAGAAGGCGGCCTCGTTAGGTACTTCCACGTAGTTAATCCCGCTCCGTTGCAGGACGCCCCGGACCATGTCCTCGGTTTTTAACCAGAGCTCGGAGTTATCGACGAACTTCTGGCCGAGCTTGGCCGGATCGTGAGTGGAGAAACGCATGACGTATTTCTCGATCCCGAAGATCTTGAAATACTTTAGATACATCTGGTTCACCGCATTGAACTCATCTTCGAACTGCTCCTCGGTGCAGTAGATGTGAGCATCGTTCATCTGGAGCGAACGGACGCGCATGAGTCCAAAGAGTTCGCCGCTTTGTTCGTAGCGGTGACAAGTGCCATATTCGGCCAGTCGTAAAGGCAGGTCGCGATAACTGTGCGGCACCGCAGCGTAGAGCTTGTGGTGATGCGGGCAGTTCATCGCTTTGAGGTAGTAGCGCTCTTCACCTCCGATCCGGGCTTGAAGTAAGTTCAACAACAGTTCCTTGTTCGCGTCGTCGTTGAACTCTGGCTTCAAATTCTCGGGGAGCCTTTCTTTCATCTGCTCCACCATCGACTCTAAACTTTCGTCGGCTTTGATCTGTCCTAAATAATCCCAATATTTCTTTAACTGAACCTGCGCGGTTTCGACTCGGGTGTTTTCGATTATCGCAAGGTTTGATTTGGCCGGTCCGCTGTCCACCAGACGCATCGGCGGGAACATCGAGTCAGCGTAGTAGGGCAGGTGACCACTCGTTAGGTATAACTGCTCGCGCGCCAGATTCGGAGTCCGCACGCGTAGGTATCCGGCTGCAAACTCCGTCTCCTTCGCCAGCTTCTCGAGTTCCTCGATAATCGCCGTGCCGCGCGGGAGCCAGAGCGGCAGGCCAGGACCGACATCGTCGTCAAAGGTGAATAGCTCAAGTTCTTTGCCTAGCTTGCGGTGGTCGCGCTTCTTCGCTTCTTCGAGCATGGCGAAGTAGGCGTCCATCTCGGTCCGGTTCTTGAAGGCGGTGCCGTAGATGCGCTGGAGCTGCGGGTTTTTCTCGTCGCCTTTGTAGTAGGCGCTGGCGACGTGGGTGAGCTTGAAGGCGCCGATATTGCCGGTGCGCATAACGTGGGGGCCGGCGCAGAGATCGGTGAATTCGCCGTTGCGGTAGAGCGAGATTTCTTCGCCCTCGGGAATGTTCTCGACGATATCGAGTTTGAATTTCGAGGCGGCGGTGCGCGGTCCGAGCGCGGCCAGTTCGCCAGCGTGAGCGAGGGCGAGAGCTTCGGCGCGGGAGACTTCGACGCGCTCGAAGGGATAGTTCGCTTTCGTTTCCTTTTTCATCTCGGCTTCGATTTTCTCGAAGTCTTCCGGTGAGATGCGGTGCGGCAGTTCGACGTCGTAGTAGAAGCCGTTCTCGACCGGCGGACCGGCGGCGAATTGCGCTTCGGGCCAAAGTTTCAGGATGGCGGTGGCCATGACGTGGGCGGCGGAATGGCGGAGCCGCTCCAGGTCGGTCATCTGGGCGCGTTGCTCGAGAGTTTTACGTTCGTCGGACATGGTTCAAAGGCTGGGGCACGTGAGGATGGCAGGGCGGGGAGGCGGAGGCAAACGGAAGCAGAAGCGGCGGAAAGCTCAAGCGTGACAAAACGAGCGTGCTCGTGGTGTTAACTCTGCTACGCATGACCGCGTATGAGCCATTTTCGGTGGGCAGTTTTGCTTCTGCTGGCGCTGGCGGCGTCGGCGGCCGCGCAGGTCGCGCGCGACGCAAAAGATTCGTATCCGAATTATGATATTCGCGATGTGGAAGCGGTGACCGACGGAAAGATCTTGGCGAAAATCCGAGCGCGCTCCACGAATAGCGCGTGGTCGCGAACTTTGACGCAAACATTTTCGGCGATGAGCGCGGCGAAGACTGCGCTGGCGGCGCGGGTGCCGATGCTGCAACTGGAAATGAACGCGCGCGGCAATGTGCCGGAAGCGATCGGCACGAAGAGCGCGGAACAATTTCTCACACCGGAATCGACGCGGCCGAATGCGGAAACGGCGCGGGAGTTTTTGGAGGAGCAGGCGACGCTTTTTGGCCTAACGAGTGATCAAGTGCAATCACTGGTAAAGACAGCGGACTACAGCAACCCCGCGGGCAACATGAGTTGGGTGCAGTTCCGGCAGGAGGTGAATGGTCTGCCGATTTTCCAGGCGGAAATTCGAGCTGGTTTCACGGCGAAGGGCGCGCTGGCGCGAACGACCGGAAATTTCGCGTCCACGCTCAATTACTCCAGCCTAACGAGTAGTCCAACTCTCTCGCCGGCGGAGGCGGCCACGCGTGGTGCATCATCGATCGGATACACCATCGATGCGGCGAAAATTTCCGCGGAAGCGAGGACGCAAGATCGTCGCACGACCGTGCTCGGGAACGGTCCTTTCGTGCGTCCGATTCAAACCGAGCTGCTTTATTTTCCGACCGAGCCAGGTGTTGCGACGCTGGCTTACTCGATGACGCTTTGGGAAGACGTTTACGCTTACACAATCATCGTCGATGCGAATGACGGCACGTTGCTTTGGCGCAAAAACATCACCGATCACCAAACACAATCCGCCACCTACAGCGTCTACACAGGCGACAGCCCGGCGCCGATGTCGCCGAGCACGGTGCTACCCGGACAGGGCACGCAAGCTCCTGGCGTCAGTCGCTCCACCGTGACGCTGATCGGCAACGAAGCGCCGAATACGTTCAACAATCTCGGTTGGCTCACGGACGGTGTGAATGTAACCACCGGCAACAATGTCGATGCAGGCTTGGACTTGGTCGCGCCGAACGGCATCGACCCTGGCGGGCAGGCGACCGGTTCGCCGAACCGAACTTTCATCTTCAATTTCAATCCGGCACCGGTGGGCGCGGAGCAGCCTTCGACGGCCAATTCGCGCAACGGCGCGGTGACGAATTTGTTCTACTGGACGAACGTTTATCACGACCGGCTTTACTTGTTAGGCTTTACCGAGGCGGCAGGGAATTTTCAGACGAATAATTTCGGCCGTGGTGGTCTGGGCAACGACGCCGTCTTGGCCGAGACACAGGATTATGCCGGCGCGAATAACTCGAATTTTTCTACGCCGGCGGATGGCTCGCCCGGCCGAATGCAGATCTATCTTTTTACCGCTCCGACTCCGCAGCGCGACGCTGCGATCGACGGCGACGTTTTCATTCACGAGCTGACGCACGGCCTTTCCAATCGGCTGCACAATAACGGCGGCGGCCTAACGACGCAGCAAGCCGGCGGCTTGGGCGAGGGCTGGTCGGATTATTATGCGCGCTGCCTGCTCTCGAGCGCAGACGAAGATGTGAACGGAATCTACGCGGACGGCGCCTATGTGACTTATCTGGCCGGCCCGAGCTTTACGGATAACTACTACTACGGCATCCGCGAGTTTCCTTGCGCGGTGAAATCGAACGTCGGCGCTAACGGCAAACCGCATAATCCCGTGACCTTCGGCACGCTCGATTTGTTGAACACGAACGGCCTGAGCAACGGCGCGTATCCGTCAAGTCCAGTGATCGGGATCACGGCGAATGAAGTTCACAACATCGGTCATTTCTGGTGCATGACGCTGCTGGAAATGCGCGCCCGCATGATCACGCGGCTCGGCTACGCGGTCGGCAATGAGCGCGCGCTGCAAATCGTGACCGATGCGATGAAGCTCGACGTGGCTAACCCAACCATTCTTCAAGCGCGCGATTCCATCATCGCCGCGGATAACGCCGGTTTCGCGGGCGATGATGTCGCCGACATCCGCAGCGGCTTCGCGGCCCGCGGTGTCGGCGCCGGTGCGACTACTTCAGGCGCGACGCTCTTCACCATCGACGAATCATTTTATCCTAGCAGCGTGGCCGGTGCGATCACGTTCTCGGATTCGTTAGGCAACAACAACGGCGTAGCGGACCCGGGCGAGGATTTGGTGTTTACTATTCCGCTGACGAACAAGCTGGCCATCTCCGACGTGAACGTCACTGCCAAGCTCGATAACTACAGCGCCAGCTACGGCACGCTAGCCGCCAACGCGACCGTGCCGCAGACCTTCAACTACCACGTGCCCGTCACCACCACGCCGGGCACGCTTTTGCAAATTCCCTTCACCGTCATCAGCCCGAACGGCAACACCAATGTCAACGTGCCTGTGCGCATCGGCACGCCGACCGTGACCACTTACTTCGCGGAGGATTTCAATAGCACCGCCGTCGGTGCACTGCCTAACGGTTGGACGCAGACCGGCAGCGTCGCGGGTTCGATGTGGTCGGTGAATGCGGGAGCGATCGACAACGGCAACTCGGTGTTCGCCGCCGACGTCAGCAGCGCCAGTGATAGTAGTCTCGTTAGTCCGGTGGTGATGCTCGCTAATAACCAGCCTTATCAACTCTCCTTCAGACACCGTTACTCGGTCGAGACCGGTTTCGACGGCGGTGTGGTCGAGATCAGCATCGCGGGCGGCGCCTTCACCGACATCATCACCGCAGGCGGCTCGTGGGTGCAGGGCGGTTACGGGATCAGCATCAGCTCGAACGTTCCGACTAACGTGCTCGCCAACCGCCGCACTTGGAGTGGTTTGATTAACTCCACCGGCACGGTGGTGGTTAACCTGCCCCCAGGTCTGGCGGGCAAGACTGTGCAATTTCGCTGGCGCTTCGGCACGAACAGCAGCACAGGGGTCGCCGGCTGGTTCGTCGATACCGTGCAGTTAAGTTCGACCGCCTACGCCAGCGCTACCATCGACACCGACCTAGACGGAATTCCCGACGGCTACGAAATCGCGCACAATCTGAACCCGAATGATCCCACCGATGCGCTCAAAGACAGCGACGGCGACGGCATTTCCAATCTCAACGAATATCTCGCCGGAACTGATCCGATGGATGCGACAAGCGTCTTGCGCCTCACGAGTGTCGCGCGTGATACAAACAACGGTGCGGTCACGCTGGGATTCCCCACAATCAACGGCAAGCTCTACCGGATCGAATTCAACCAGGACCTAACGAATCCAAACGGCTGGACGAATATCTACGACAATATCGTCGGCACCGGGAATGTGATAACCATCGCCACTGCCCCGACTAACCTAACTCACGCTTTCTATCGGATCCGCGCTCTGCCTTAGGCTAAGGGAGGAGCCTGCTTTATTCACTCGCTGCTTAGAAAGTACCTAACGAGTAATTACTTCAGCACTGCTAGCTTCTTCAAGTCGACGCGTTTGAGCCATTCCTGTAGCTCTTTCGCATCCTGACCGGTCGTTTCGATCTGCAGAAAGTAACGTTTGGCGACCAGTAACCACAAGGTGCCGTGCTTTCCTTCATTCTCGAAAGTCTCAAAGCCAGGTGTGCCCTCGATGGTGACTGGCTTTGAGTAACCTTCCGCATTCGCCTCCGCGTTTTTCCAACCGCTTGTTGTCATCTCGACGTAGTCGGGACTGGCCACGGAATCGAGGACGCTAATCGAAGTGGTAGGTGCGTCTTTCGCTTCGCCTTTCGAGTAATCGCGGTGCGCCGTGGAAATTTGCGTGTCGCCCATTTCTTCGGTCGAGCCTTCGGCCTCTTCCGCGCTCCAACCGCTCGGTGCATCGGGAAGGATGGGCAACAGCTTCTTGAAATCGATCGGGTCGCCTCCGTTGGCTGCGGGTTTCGGGGTTCCTTCTTCTCCGGGCGGCGGTGGCTGCGCGTAACAGGTCAAGATCAGACTACAGCCAATCGTGCAAAACAGTGGAAATAAGCGGCGCGCCCGAGACATGATGAAACCTTTCGCTGCTATCTGGAGTGACTTCGCGCGGGCGCTTTGTCAAGACGCGAAAGGCGCTACACTTTCCGAATGCCGCATTTTGAAATCCGTTCCGCGCGGCCGGCCGACGTTCCGGCGATTGCCCGGTTGATTCGCGAACTCGCCGATTACGAACGCGCCCCGAACGAAGCGATCGCGACGGAAGATGGGTTGCGTGAAGTTCTTTTCGGCAACGAACGGGCCGCGCACGTCTTGCTCGCGTTGGAAAACGGTGAGGCAGTCGGTTTCGCAGTTTACTTCTTTAACTTTTCCACCTGGCTCGGTCGCCCCGGTTTGTACCTGGAAGATCTATTCGTTAAGCCGACGATCCGCGGCAAGGGTTATGGTCGCGCACTACTCGTTAGGCTGGCGCAAATCGCGCACGAAAAAAAATGCGGCCGAATGGAGTGGGCGGTGCTCGATTGGAACGAGCCGGCCATCGGCTTTTACAAAAAACTCGGCGCCAAGCCGATGGATGATTGGACGGTTTTTCGCCTAACGAGTGATGGCATCGCGCAGCTCGCTCAGGGTTCGAGCACGAGTTAGATGGCGAAGATCGAAGACTATGCATTTCTGAGCGACACGCAGAGTTGCGCGCTGGTCAGTCACGAAGGGTCGGTCGATTGGCTTTGCTTTCCGCGCTTCGATTCCGGCGCCTGTTTCGCCGCTCTCCTCGGCGATAAGCAAAACGGTCGCTGGATTTTTTCGCCTAACGAGAAGATCACCGCGACGCGGCGTCGTTATCGCGGCGACAGTTTAATTCTCGAAACGGAACTGGAATGCGCCAGCGGCGTGGTGCGTTTGATCGACTTCATGCCGCCGCGCGGCCGGGCGCCCGACATCATTCGCATCGTGGAAGGTGTGAGGGGGCGAGTCGAAATCCGCATGGAATTGACCATTCGCTTCGACTACGGAAACGTCGTCCCGTGGGTGCGAAAGGTCGATGGGGATTTGCAAGCGATCGCGGGACCGAACGCGCTTATTTTGCGCACACCGATTGAGACGCGCGGGGAAAATTTACACACGTTGGGGGAGTTCACCGTCGCGAAAGGGGATCGCGTGCCGTTCGTGCTCACCTGGTTCATGTCGCACGAAAGACCGCCGCGCAAGGTGACTCCAGAACATGCGCTGGCCGAGACCGAAGCCTATTGGCAGGAGTGGACCGGTAGGTGTGGGCTGAAAGGCCCGTGGCGCGACGCGGTCGTGCGATCGCTCATTACACTGAAAGGTCTGACCTACGCGCCGACGGGGGGAATTGTAGCGGCCGCCACGACTTCGTTGCCGGAAGAAATCGGCGGGGTGCGCAACTGGGACTACCGCTACTGCTGGATGCGCGATGCCACTTTTACACTCGTTAGCCTGATGGATGCGGGCTACCACGACGAAGCGCGCGCCTGGCGCGAATGGCTTTTGCGTGCAGTGGCCGGCAGCCCGTCCCAGATGCAGATCATGTACGGTGTTTGTGGCGAGCGGCGATTGGAAGAATACGAACTGCCGTGGCTGGCCGGTTACGAAAATTCCCAGCCAGTGCGCGTGGGCAACAAAGCCTCGGAACAATTTCAACTCGATGTTTACGGCGAGTTGCTCGGCTCGATGTATCGCGCAGATCGGGTCGGGATAAAATCGAGCGAGGCTGATTGGCGCTTGATGGTCTCGTTAGTCGAATTTCTTGAGACGAAATGGGAAGAGCCTGATCAGGGTATTTGGGAAATTCGCGGCGCGCCGCAACATTTCACGCATTCAAAAATGATGGCGTGGGTGGCGTTCGATCGCGCGATCAAGCTGGTGGAGCACTGTGGTTGCGAAGCCGACGCACACATCGAACGCTGGCGGAAAATCCGCGAGACGATTCACGCGCAGGTTTGCGAGCGCGGCTACAACGAAAAGAAAAAGGCTTTCACGCAGTTTTATGGCTCGGAGGAACTCGATGCCAGTCTGCTCATGATGCCGATGGTGGGTTTTCTGCCGGCGGAAGATGAGCGGGTGCGCGGGACGGTCGAAGCGATTGAGCGTGAGCTGCTGCAGGACGGTTTGGTGCTGCGTTATCGCGCGGCAGAAAACAAGATCGACGGTTTGCCCGGCGGCGAAGGGGTTTTTCTTCTCTGCACTTTTTGGCTGGCCGATTGTCTGCACATGATCGGACGCACGGAAGAAGCACGCGAAATTTTCGAGCGCCTGCTCGCTTTGCGCAACGACGTCGGCTTGCTCGCAGAAGAGTACGATCCGCGTGCGAAACGGATGCTGGGAAATTTCCCGCAGGCTTTCTCGCACGTCGCGCTGATCAATACGGCGCGCGTTCTCTCCGGCTAATTTTTTCCGGTCTGCGTTTGCACGAGGCGCTTGATCAAGTCGGTGTCGATCGCAATGCCGATGAGCGTTTTCTGATCGTCGATGACGGCAGCCAGGCCGACCCGCGCCCCGCGCAGACGTCGAATGACGCGATAAGCCGGCTCTTTCTCATTCGCAGTGACGATTCGTCGTGTGTAATTGGAAAGCGACGCTGCCGGCTCGCGGTCAAAAAGAATATCGAGCACGTTAACCAGACCAACGGCCTCGCCTTCTGAAGAGACGATCGGGAAACGATCGACCCCGCTCGTCTGACTGATTTCGAGAATTTTTTGCGGTGACGTTTGCGGCTGCACGGTCGCGCATTTCGCGAGCGGCACCATCACATCGCGCGCACGCACGTGCCGGAAATCGACCACGTTGTGAATCATGGCGCGCTCGGTCGAAGTGAGCGCACCTTCGCGTTCGCTTTGGACCGCGATTTGTTTCAGTTCTTCGCGCGCCGCGAAAAGACGCGCTCCTTCGGGCCCGCGCTTTGGCAGGAAAAGCCGTCCGAAAATTTGACCGACTTCCAGCACCGGCCAAAGCAACTTCGAAGTGAGCGAAAGAAGTCCTCCGAGTGCAGCGAGCGCGCGAATCGGGAATCGCCGGAAAAGCGCTTTCGGGAAGACGCCAAGGACGAAAAGGTAAATCGGAATCGCCGCCACCACGACGATCGAGTAACCGACGCGTCCAAATGAATTTGTCAGACGATGCGTCGCCAGAAGTAGAGCGAAAATGTCGGCCACGTTCGTGACGAGAAGAACGGTGACCAGCAGTCGTTCCGGTTGCTCGAGCATGCGCGATAAACGCCGCGCACCCGGCCGACGTTGTTTGACCCGGTGACGCAGACGCACCGGATCGACAGAGAGCAATCCGGCTTCGATTCCGGCGAACAAAAACGAGATCGCGCAAAGACCGATGACCGCGAGCCAGATCATGAAATTTCCTCCGCGCCGTTCTCGTCTTCGCTGCAATCATCCGTCAGGCAGGTCGTCTTTTGCAGGAGCAACTCTTCGATGCGTTTGCGCGCGGTTCGACGCACAGTAATGGCGAGGCGCGGAATTTCGATCTGCGCGCCGGATTGCGGCAGATAACCGAGCCGGTTGAAAACGAGTCCGCCGATCGTATCGATGCCGTCGGCTTCCAACTCGAAACCGAGATGCTCCGCCAGATCATCGAGACGCGCGTTCCCGCTAACGAGGAGCTGACCATCTTCCAGCGGCTCGATGTAAAGTTCCGCGTCGCCCAGCGGCGCGGCGTCACTCATGATTTCTTCCACGATATCCGACATCGTGATAATTCCTTCGGTGCCGCCGAATTCATCCACCACCACGGCGAGTCCCTGCGGATGCGAAAGGAAATTTCGCAGGAGGTTCATTGCCGCCATCGTCTCCGGAACGAAAGAAGGCAGCGCGAGATTTTCGGTGTAGTGCTCGTTAGGCTGCAGGAGGAAGGCACGGACATCGATAATGCCGACAATTTGATCGGGCGTATCGGCGTAGACTGGCACGCGGCGATGTCGCCTCTCCTTTAATTGCGCGATCGCATCATCATTCGTCAGGTCGTCGGGCAAGGCGAAGGTATCGACCCGCGGCGTCATGCAATCTTTCGCCGTCTTGTCGCCGAGTTTGATGATCTCCTGGATCATCTCACCCTCCGCTTCGTGCAGCGAACCTTCCTCTTCGCTGAGCTCGACCAGCGTCTCGAGTTGTTCGTCGGCCAGCGCGGCGGTCCTCTGCGGAGCCGCAGGCAAAATAAGATCGACCAATGCCTCGGAGATTTTTTCGAGGACGTGACCGACGCGATCGAGCAACGGCATGACTGCGAGCAGTGTCCAGACCCCGATCGCGGAAAGGCGATAGGGGGCCGAAACGGCGAGCAGTTTTGGAATTAGATCGCAGACTAGGACGACCACCGCGAAAATCGCGGTCGCGCCGAGCCACTGCGGAATGTGCAGGGCGGCGGCCGGTCCTTCCCACAAAAAAAAGAGACACAAAACGATTAGCGGCACGTTGACCACCACGTCGCCGAGCAGCAAGACGCTGAGAACGCGGCGCGGATTATCGCGAAAGACCTGGATGAAATTTTTCAGCGTCGGATGCTGATCTTCCAACCGCCGCAGTTGATGCGCCTTGAGCGAAAAGAGCGCGGTCTCCAGTCCCGAAAAAAGTGCGGAGCAGAAAATAAGCGCCGCGATAACCAGCGGGATGAGGATGAGTCCCGCAGCCGTCATCCTGCGCGACGGCGCCAGCTTCGCGCGCATTTTCCACCTGGGAAAATCAAGCGTGCCGGTTTGCTCCTCATCTGAGTCAACGGCAGCTTACATCAACATGACCAAAGGCGAGAGAATTTCCCGTTTTGTCGAGGAGCTGGAAGGCGCCGCGCCCGTTGCGGGCGACGACATCGCGCAACATCCCTGTTATCGCGGATTTTTTCGCTGTTGGGACGAGCAACGTTATTATGAAGCGCATGACGTGCTCGAGCATCTCTGGCTCAAGACGATTTCCAGCGATGCCGATTACTTCAAAGGCTTGATTCAAGCAGCGGGCGGCTTCGTGCATTTGCAGAAGCATTTTGAATCGCCGACCCATCGCGTGCATGGCCGGCGCCTCGCACCGGCGGTGCGTTTGTTTCGCTTAGCCGAAAAAAATCTCACGCCTTTCGCGCCGCATCGCTACGGTTTCGATGTTGCGGGATTCCTGCAGCTAATTCGACAAAACGCCGACGCTATCATTAACTCGGATTTCAAAACCAACCCCTGGTCGCCACACAGCGCGCCCAAGCTCTCGTTAGGTTAGTAATGCTGTCACCCTGAGCCGCGCAGACGGCGAAGGATCTCACGCTAACGAACACTTCGAGGTTGGACGTTCGATCTCCGCTGTTCGATGTTCACTCCTTCATGGCGACTTCGACTCACACTAACAAACTCGCGCAGGAAAAGTCTCCCTACCTGCTGCAACACGCGGGCAATCCGGTCGATTGGATGCCGTGGGGCGATGCTGCATTTGCGAAGGCACGCGCGGAGAACAAACCGGTTTTTCTCTCGGTTGGTTATTCAACATGTCATTGGTGCCACGTGATGGCGCACGAGTCGTTCGAAGACGAAACGACGGCGGAAATGATGAATCGCGAGTTCGTGAACGTGAAAGTCGATCGCGAAGAACGGCCGGATGTCGATCGCGTTTATATGACCTTTGTGCAGGCGACCACTGGTCATGGCGGCTGGCCGATGAGTGTTTGGTTAACGCCCGACCTGAAGCCGTTCGTCGGCGGCACTTATTTTCCGCCGGAAGATCGGCACGGCCAGCCGGGATTCAAAAACGTCTTGGCCCGCATCGCCGGGGCTTGGAAAAAAGACGGCGTAAAGATTTCCGAACAAGGAACAAAAATTATTGAAGCGCTGCGCGAAGCGGCTGCGTCCGGAGCCAGCGGCGGCGAAGCTGTCGATACAGGCGTGATCGATGAAGCCTATCGACAAATCGCGCGAACTTACGATGCGCACGAAGGCGGTTTCGGTGGTCCGCCAAAATTTCCGCGGCCGGTGACGTTGAATTTTCTCTTCCGGGTTTATGCGCGCGATCCGCAAAGCGCGATGGGCAAACATGCGCTGGAAATGAACCTGTTCACTCTGCGCAAAATGGCCGCGGGCGGAATGCACGATCATCTCGGGGGAGGTTTCGCCCGCTATTCGGTCGACGCCTTCTGGCATGTGCCGCATTTCGAAAAAATGCTCTACGACCAGGCGCAGTTGGCCTGTTCCTACCTCGATGCTTTTCAGATCACTCATGAAGTGCTTTTCGAAAATGTTGCGCGCGATGTGCTCGATTATGTGCGCCGCGATATGACCGCGCCGGAAGGCGGATTTTATTCAGCGGAAGACGCGGACAGCATTATCGAACACGGAAAACCGGAACATGCCGAAGGGGCGTTCTACGTTTGGACTGAAGCGGAGATCGAACGCGTGCTCGGTAGCTCCGCGGGGATTTTCAATGCCCATTACGGCGTCGAGGAAAATGGCAACGCCCCGGCCGGGGCCGATCCGCACGGTGAATTCGTCGGCAAAAATATTCTGATCGAGAAGCACTCGTTAGGCGAAAACGCTGAATTATTGGCCGCCGCGCGCAAGCAACTGTTCGAGGTTCGTGCGAAAAGGCCGCGTCCACATCTCGACGACAAAATCATTACGGCCTGGAACGGCTTGATGATTTCCGCGTTCGCGCGCGCGGCGCAGATTCTCGACGACGCCGAATATCTTCGCGCGGCCGAGAACGCCGCCAAGTGCGCGCGGACGCATTTGTATGACGCGGTGAACAAGACGTTGGTGCGAAATTACCGGCAAGGCCGCAGCGCGGTGGAAGGTTTTGCGGACGACTATGCCTTTGTCATTGAAGGACTGCTCGATCTCTACGAAGCGTCCTTTGATGTCGAATGGCTGAAGTTCGCGCTCGATTTGCAAGAGACGCAAGATCGCCTCTTCTACGACGAAAAGAATGGCGGTTATTTCAGCGGGACCGGGAACGATCCGACCATTCTGCTCCGGATGAAAGAAGACAACGACGGCGCGGAACCGGCGGCCAGTTCGATCGCGGCTCTAAATCTTTTGCGGCTGGGGCAGATTCGCGCCGACGACTCGTTAGGCAAACGCGCGCGCAAAACCATCGCGGCCTTTGGCACAACCTTAACGAGAATTCCCAGCGCGATGCCGCAGATGTTGGTCGCGCTGCAGGCGAGTTTGAGCAAGCCGCAACAAATCGTTATTGCCGGCGATCCCGCGGCGAAAGAAACGCGCGAATTATTGCGCGAACTGCATCGCGGTTACTTGCCTGACAAGTTGTTGCTCCTGGCCGGTGATGAGTTTCTCGAGGAAAAATTGGAAGCGTTGCGCGAAATGAAGCCGCTAGATGGAAAAGCGCAGGCTTATGTCTGCGAAAACTTCGCATGTCGCGCGCCAGTGAATTCCGCGGCGGACCTGGCGAAAGTTTTGTCAGCCTAGCTAAGGCTTATCCGCGAATTTCGCGCTTGGTTCGGGCAATTTCGGTCGACGGCGCAAACGCATCCAATTGTTCCAGGTTTTGCGCACGCTATCGCGCGGAGTGAGGTAATGCTGGCTCAGTTCGTTGCTCTTCACGATCTGCGCGAGCACCCCTTTGACCGAGAAATCTGTTGTATCGAGAATTGTGTAAGCGGTGCCGAGGGCGTCGTGATGATGCGCGTCGCTCGCGGCGGTCATGGGCAGACCGCGTTCCTGGGCGTAATTGAAAGCGAATTTGTTGTAGCGGCGCAGGGTGGTGGCGGCGTTAAAAACTTCCAGCGCGTCGATCGGTAATGTTTCGAGCGTGTCGGCGCGAATCCCGGCGCGGAAAAGATCGTAGGGATGGGGCGGGATGGCGAGACCGCCGCGTTCGTGAATCAATTCGCAAACTTCACGCGCCGGCGTGCCTTTCAAATTATTCGGTAACGTCGTGCCGATGCAAAGCAAGTGACCTTCGTCGGTCGTGACTTCCTGCCCGGGAATGATGAGAAAACCATCGACCGGCGTCCCGTCTTCGCGCATCAGGCCTTTTTCCAGCAAATAGGTGACGGCATCGCAAGTATTGTGATCGGTCACGGCGAAACCGTGCAGACCTTTGGCGCGGGCGGCGGCAATGTTGTCTTCCGGACTCGAAACTCCATCACCGGAAAAAAAGGTGTGGGTATGGAGATCGATATTAAACGCCATTTACGGAAAGTTAGTTTGCGCGGCGGGAAATAGGAAGCGTCGGTTTTATTTTCCGGAAGACGCAACCACTCGTTAGGCGAGCGCTTCCACCATGAACGATTCGTCGGTCGATGACGGCTCCTCGAACGGCCGATTAAATTGCATGTCGTAGAGGCGCCGATAATAACCGGATTGCTCGATTAATTCCGAATGCGTGCCGATTTCTTTGATCCGGCCTTCTTCCATGACGACGATTTGATCAGCCGACAAAATCGTCGAAAGACGATGCGCGATCGCGATGACGGTGCGGCCGGCAGAAAGATTTTCCAAGGCGGTCTGGATTTGCTTTTCCGATTCGGAATCGAGCGCAGAGGTGGCTTCGTCTAACAAAAGAATGGGCGCGTTTTTTAAGAGTGCGCGCGCGATGGCGAGGCGCTGTTGTTGTCCGCCGGAAAGCAAACAGCCTTTGTCGCCGATGACGGTGTCGTAGCCATTCGGCTGCGCCGTGATGAAGTCATGCGCGAAGGCTGCTTGGGCCGCGGCGTAGACTTCTTCTTTCGTCGCATCCAAACGCCCGAATTGGATGTTGCTGAAAATAGTGTCGTGAAACAAAAACGTCTCCTGCGTGACCAGACCGATTTGTTCGCGCAAAGATCTTTGCGTAACGCCGCGCAGATCCTGTCCGTCAATCTTCACGCTGCCAGAAGTCGGATCGTAAAGTCGCAGCAGCAGTGAAAGAATGGTGCTCTTGCCTGCGCCGCTCGCGCCGACGAGGGCGTAGGTTTTGCCGCGCTCGATCGTCAAATCCAGTTCGCTCACGGCATCGGTGACTCCATTGGCGTAGCGGAACGTGATGTTTTCAAAATCTATGCGACCGGCGGCGCGCGCCATTTCCTTTGCGTCCGGCGCGTCGAGCACGGTCGGTTCCGTATCCATGATGCGAAAAATTTCTGTCGTCGCCTGAATCGAGCGCTCCATCGTGATTTGGATGCGACTCAGGTTCTTGATCGGATCGTAGAGCAGAAAAATGCCGGCATTGAGCGCGATGAAACGTGCGGCACTAAGATGCGAGAGATAAACGTAGAGCAGCGCGAGCCAGACGCCGATGGCCGCCATGGTTTCGACGAGCGGGCCGACGGCTTCCATCGCGCGAATAATGCGCATGGCATTTTGAAACTGGAGCCGGTTGCTTTTAACGAAAATTTTTTCCTGATGATCTTCGCGCGCGAATGATTTGATCACCCGAATTCCGGCGAAACTTTCCTGCATGGTCACGACCATTTGTCCGAGGTCTTCCTGTTCGTGCTTGGTCGCGCGTCGCGCCTTGCGTCCGTAGAGCGTGATCGGAACGATACAGGCGGGAAAAAGAATCAGGGTGACGACAGTAAATCTCCAATCGAGATACAACAGCACGCCCACGCCCATGACGATGGCGACTGGCTGCTTGAAGAGATCGCTCGTGACGTTGGTCAACGCCGCTTGAATGGTGCGCGTGTCGTTGGTGATGCGCGACATGAGAAACCCAGAGTGCATCCGATTAAAAAAATCCATGGAGTGACTGAGGATTTTTTTGAAGAGCTCAGTGCGAATGTCGGTGATGACCTTGTTGCTGACCCACGCCATGTAGTAGGCGTTCAGGTAAGAGAAAAGACTTCGCGCCATCATGATCGCTGGAATGGCGAGACAGAGAATGATGAGCGAATGCGAGATTTTCTGGCCCTTACCGAATGAGTCGACACTGCGCATGAGTTGCTTGGTGTCGACCGCCCCGCCAAAGACCACGCTCATGACCTGTCCGAGCACGATCGGTAGATAAGCGCTGACCGCGCCGGCGAGGGTGCCCATGCCCACACCGAAAATGAAACGCCATTTGTACGGCTTTACGTAACCAAAAAGACGCCGGTACGGACCGGAGCCAGCCTTGATCGTGTGCCAGATTGATCGCTTAACTTTGGGTGCTTGATCCGCACTCATACGGTGGCGACGCGCGGCGTCGCGAGCAGCGCTTCCATAGCATCGATCACCTGCTGCGTCGAGATCAGGTTCATCGGCGCAGGCTTCTGGTCAGGCGAAAATTCCGTGAGGGGATCGATCTCCCCCGCCTGCAAGACGATGGCGGGCGCGAAGCGCGGACGCCAATGGAAGGGATTTGTCGGGCCGAACATCGCGATCTGCCGCGTCTGCGTGGCAGCGGCGAGGTGGACCGGCGCGGAATCGATGGTCAAAAGAAGTCGCGCGTGTTTGATGACGGCGACGAGTGTGAGCAGGTCGATTTTTCCCGAGAGATCGAGGAACGAGACACGCGTCTGTTTCCGAATCTGCGCGATGTGATCTTGTTCAAGCGCGGCGCGACCGCCGGTGATCGCACACTTTAATCCGCGCTTATTTAGGAATTCGATCACCGTTGCCCAACGTGACGCGTCCCAAAATTTCTCGGCGCGCGCCGAACCCGGGTGAATGACGATATAATCATCCTGGCCGAGAACTTGCGTGGCGTGTTGCAGCGCGGGCGCGGGAATTTCCAGCTGCAATTTACGGGATGGCTCGCGAACGCCGAGCGGGTCGAGCAAGCCGAGGTGGTAATCGACCGTGTGCATCAGCCCGACATTGAGATCCACGAGAACGTTGTAGCTCTTGGCCTGCAGCTGACCGCGGGGGCGCAGATAGTCGGCCGTGATTTTTTTGCGCGCGCCGGAGAGTAGAGTGATGAAGGCCGAGCGGTCGTTGCGCGTAAAATCGAGGCAGCAATCGAATTTGCGGCGCGCCGTATGAAACCAGGCGCGAGCGCTGAGTTTTCCGCGCACCACAAAGGTGCGATCGATGCCTGGAATCGCCGGCAGCAACTCGCGTGTCGCGGAAGAGACGACTAACGAGAGGTCGGCCCTGGGAAATTTTTCCCGCACCGCGGCAATAGCCGGCGTCGTCAGGACGAGATCGCCGATGCGCCGGAGCTGGATGAGGAGGATGTTCACGGCGGATTAACGCCGTTTCATTTCCATGGCGCGTTGATACGCAATCAACAAGCGCGTGCGAAAATGATCCCAGGTGAAATTTTTCACGACGCGTTCGCGCGCCGCTGTGCTCATGCGCTCGACGATTTCCGGATGTTCGTAAAGATGCAGGATAGCCTCGGCCAGGCGATCGACATTGGCCGGCGGAATGATGATGCCTTCGACGTTATCGACCACCACGTCGCCTGCTTCACGCGTGGTGATTTGCGGCAAACCGCAGGCGGCCGCTTCGTAGGTGACCTTCGCGCTACCTTCGAGTTGCGAGGGAAAAACGTGTACCGTTCCCTGTCGCAAATAATTCTCGACGTCACGCGCGAAACCGACCACGCGGATGTTGTCGCGCCAGAATTTTTGCAGATGCGGCTTGGCCTCGTCGTGCACGGAGCCGACCAGCCAGAGCTCCGCGTTTTTCAGATTCAAGCGGTGCCAGGCCTCCAACAGGAAATGAATGCCTTTGCGTTCGATCAAGGCGCCGGAAAAAATCGCGCGAAAAACCGGCGGCTTTTCACCAGGAGTGAAGCGTTGCACATCCACCCCGCGCGGCAGGTAGTACAACTTTTTTTCCGGAAAACCTTGCGCGCGAAAGGTGTCGGCGGCGCGCTCGGATAAAACCACCAGCAGATCAGCCAGCTCGTACTCCTCGAGAAAACGTTCGCGTTCGAGCAGCAGCTTTTCCTTCCAACTGCGTTTCCCGTTTGAGGCGTTGACGATCTTCGGCGCGCGCCCGCGATCGCGATGCCACGTGGGAATCTCGATGAGTGATGGAATGCCGCGCCGTTTCGCGACCCGTAACGATTGCAAACAATCACCCGACCAACTGTGAAACATGTCGTAGCGTCCCGTTTCCAATTGTCGCGACGCGATCCAGTCGAGATATTTCTTTTTCGCGCCGTAATAATAGGGACGATCAAGAAAGGAAATCAGCCGCACCGGATGCCAGCGGAGGGAATGAATGAGACGCGCTGGAATTTCCTTTTGCCGATTGTCGTAGGCGACTGCCTGGCCCAAAAATCCGCCGCGATGCGACGCGCGCAAAGCTTCAAATGCATCTGTGTCCAGTCCAGAACCGCCGATGCGCGCGAAGATAGAGTAGAGCAAATGCCGCGGAAGCTCGCGTTTGGATTCTGTCGCGACGGGAGGCGACGGCGCGTTTAGAGTTTCACCCGGCATGAGCTAGAAAGTATTGTGACGTTTCCCAGCAAGTAAAGGTGTGTGAACTCTGATCGTTTGAAAATTGGCTTCGTCCGACGCGGTTATTCCGCGAGCGGTGGCGCGGAGTCGTATCTCAAACGGCTCGCACGAGGTGTCTGCGCGGCCGGCCACGAGGCGCATCTCATTTCCACCTCGGACTGGCCGCCTAACGAGTGGTCCTTCGGTCAGGTCACGCAGCTGCCCGGCGGAACGCCCACGCAATTTGCCGATGCGGTCCAACAGGCGCGGCCCGGCCTCGGTCTCGATGTAATGATGAGTCTCGAGCGCATCTGGCAATGCGATGTTTTCCGCGCGGGCGACGGCGTGCATCGCGCATGGCTGCAACGCCGCGCGCACTACAACACCGCGTTAAAAAAAATCAAAGCGGTCTTTAATCGCAAACATCGCGCGATTCTGCGATTGGAAGAATCGCTTCTCTGTCACGGCGGCGCGCGGCGGGTCATTACCAACTCGCGCCTGATCAAAGAAGAAATCAACTGGCTCTACGGATATCCTGCTGATGAAATCGATCTTATTTATACCGGCGTACCGCTGAGCGAATTCGCCAACGCCGCGCAAAACCGCGCCCAAAGTCGGGCGGCGTTTAAATTAGCGGAGGATGAAATCGTCGTCCTCTTCGTCGGATCGGGTTGGGCGCGCAAAGGTTTGCGTTTTGCCATCGAGGCCGTGGAAGCCGGCAGCATCCCGAAGATGCGTTTGCTCGTGGCCGGGAAGGGCAATGCCACTCCGTACCGCGAACGCCAGGTCGAGTTCCTCGGCGAAGTGCCGGACCTGTCGGCTTTATATTCGGCCGCGGATATCTTTTTGCTGCCGACGATTTACGATCCGTTCTCGAACGCATGCCTCGAAGCATTGGCCGCCGGTCTGCCGGTCATCACCACGGAAACAAACGGATTTTCCGAAATCATCGAGGACGGCAAGCACGGCAGCATCATTCCGGACGCGGCCGATTTGGTTTCCTTCCGCGACGCTTTGCATTTTTGGGCCGATCCGAATCGCCGGGCGCAGGCGCAACCGCTCATTCAAGAACGCGCCGTGCAATTCAGTATTGAGAAGAACGTCGAGGCGACGTTACAGATTTTGTTTCAGGCAGCGAGCGCCGCTTCGACCGTCGGAAAAATCTCAAAGACCTGATCGAGACGCGCGATTTCGAAAATCGGGCGCACGCCATCCTGCAAGCCGGCCAGGGCAAATTTTCCGCCGTAAGCCGCGACGTTTTGCATTCCTTCGATTAGAACCGCGAGACCCGAGCTGTCGATGTAACTGACCTGCGAAAGATCGACTACGAGCTTCTTCGGTTTGGCCACGAGCATTTGAGTGATCGAGGCGGCGATGCCCGGCGAAACGTGAAGATCAATTTCGCCCTCGAGTGGCAGGACGTTGGGGCGTTCGGCGGATGGCATTGGAGTCGGGGAAGATGTCACTCCCGCGCCCGTCGTCAATCGCTCACCAGTCGAGCGCGGCCATGACTTCGTCGACTTTCGAAAAATCGTCGAAAAGAAAATCCGGCTTGTGCTGGGCAAGCGTTTCGCGCGAGCGCGAACCAGTCGCCACCGCCACCGTCCGTGCGCCGAAAATTTTTCCGCAGGCGATATCGTGTTCGGTGTCACCGATCACATCGATGAGGGCGACATCGAATTCGTGTCCATGTTTCTCGGCCGCGCGCGCCTGCGCGAAAGCGCCGAGCTCGTTGCGATCGTGATGATCGTCCGCGAAAGCGCCGAACTCGAAGTAATCCCACAAACCGAAATGTTGCAGTTTCCGCTTGGCCCCTTCGCGCAAATTTCCGGTGAGCAACGCAAGCACGCGATCTTCTCGAGCGTGCATCCGGTCGAGAATTTCCTTCACGCCGGGGAGGACGCGTCCCTTTAATTTCGGCAACACTTCGGAAAGATAAGCCAGGTAATTTTCCAGGAAGGCGCCGACATTGGTCTCGTTAGGCTCGACCTCGTATTTGCGGAGGATGCTTCGCACGATATGGCGATCGGTCCGACCGGCGATTTCGATATCGTGAAAATCGTCTTCCACGCCGTAACGTTCGCGGACGATGCGCTTGAGCGCTTTGTCACCCGCGCCGCCACTCCAGATGAGAGTGGAATCGATGTCCCAAAGAAGAAGCCGTTTTGGCATTTTTTGATTGAAGGAAGAGGGCGACGGTAGAACAGAAATCCAAAAATGCACTACCGCGGCCGCTTCGCGCCCTCGCCGACCGGATATCTTCATCTGGGTCATGCCATGACTTTCTGGGCTGCGCAGGAACGTTGCCGTGAACGCGGCGGAAAAATGATTTTGCGGATCGAGGATCTGGATGCAGACCGGTGTCGCCCGGAATTTTGCGATGTGCTCGAGGAAGATTTGCGCTGGTTCGGCTTGCGTTGGGATGAGGAGCCATTTCGACAAAGCGAACGACGCGCGGTGTATCGTGACGCGTTCGAGAAATTACGCGCAGGCAAACACATCTTTGCGTGCACCTGTTCGCGTCGCGATGTGATGAGCGCGGCCGGTGCACCGCACACCGAAAACGACGAGCCGGTTTACCCGGGAACTTGTCGCGAGAAAAATTTGGACGGAACAAATGCCAACTGGCGATTTCGTGTTCCCGAGGGCGAGGTGATGCAATTCACCGACGCGAATTTCGGACCACGCATCGCTATATCGGGCAAAGACTTCGGCGATTTTCTTGTCTGGCGAAAAGATGATGTGCCGGCATATCAGCTCGCGGTCGTGGTCGATGATGCGGCGATGGAAATCACTGAGGTCGTGCGCGGCCCCGATCTTGTCGTCTCAACATTTCGGCAACTGCTGGTTTATCGCGCGCTCGGATTGCAACCTCCGGCGTTCTACCACACGGCACTCATCCGTGATGAGAGGGGACGAAGGTTAGCGAAACGCGATGCTGGGATGAGCTTGCGCACGCTTCGCGAAGCCGGGGCTGATCCGGAAAGGCTTAGAGAACAGGTGGCCGCATCATTGCGAGTGAAAGCAAGCTCGCGATGAAAGCGAGAATCGCCACCGCGGCGGCGGAATAAATCGCGGTCCGCATCGGATCCTTTTTCGAACTTCGTTTGGGGAAGGGCGAGGCGTTTTCGAAATCGGCCGGCCGCGCACTTGTTTCCGCCGGTCGCACGTGTGATTCCTCCAAGGCCGGCAATGGTTGCGCCCCGGCCGGCACTTCGCCTTCGAAACGTGCCTCTACTTTGCCGAAACGAACGCGATCGCCCGCGCGCAAGGCCGCGCTCGTGATCGTTTCGCCATTAACGCGCGTGCCATTGGTCGATTCCAAATCCTGCAGATGAAAAGTTTCGCCGACCTGATTGACCTGCGCATGCCGGCTCGATACCGACGGATCGTCGATGCGGATCGCGTTTTCGGCCGCGCGACCAATCGTCGTCAGTTCTTCCGTCAACTCATGCGTAACCTGTGTTCCGCCTAACGAGAGGATGAGCTTGGACATCTGCGTTTCAAATACCAGTCGGCGGCGCGACGCGCAAGGTCCGGTCGATTGACCACGCTTTCACGCGCCCGCATAGTTCCGCTCCTCATGGGCATCGAGCTGACGCGCAATTTCTGCATCATCGCGCACATCGACCACGGAAAGACGACTCTTTCCGATCGATTGCTCGAGCGCACCGGCACGATTCAGTTGCGGGAACGGCAGGATCAATTGCTCGATTCGATGGACCTCGAGCGTGAGCGCGGGATCACAATCAAGGCGCATCCGGTGGCCATGCGTTACACGGCGAAAAATGGAAACGAGTATCGCCTGAACTTGTCTGACACGCCGGGACATGTGGACTTCGCCTACGAAGTTTCACGGTCGTTAGCCGCGTGTGAGGGCGCACTCTTGATCGTCGACGCCGCGCAAGGCGTGGAGGCGCAAACCGTCGCGAATGTCCATCTCGCGCACAAACAAGGGCTCACGATCGTGCCCGTGATCAACAAGATCGATTTGCCGAATGCCGACATTCCCGCGGTGCACAAACAGATCGAAGAGATCCTGCAAATTCCGGCGGAAGAAGCTATCGATTGCAGCGCGAAGATGGGAATTGGTATCGACGATATTCTGGAAGCGGTGGTGCATCGGATTCCGCCGCCTTCGCCTCCCCAAGACGAAACGTTGCGCGCGCTTGTCTTCGATTCCGTCTTCGATGTCTATCGCGGCGTCGTCGCTTACGTGCGTGTTATGTCCGGCAGCATCGAGGAAGGGCAGCAGGTGCGAATGATGAACAATAATTCGCGCCACGAGATCAAGGAAGTGGGCGTCTTCACCCCGAAGATGTTTCCGCAAAAAAAATTAAACGCCGGCGACGTCGGTTATTTCATCGCCAACATCAAGACCACCGCTGACATCAAGATCGGCGACACCATCACCGACCTGCGCAATCCGGCGAAAGAAGCGCTCCCCGGGTTCCAGGAAATTCATCCGATGGTTTTTAGCGGAATCTACCCGATCAACACCGCGGACTTCGAACACCTAAAAGCCGCCATCGCCAAATTGCGTCTGAACGATTCCGCTTTCGTTTATCAACCGGAGAGCTCGGTCGCGCTCGGCTTCGGTTTTCGCTGCGGTTTTCTCGGATTGCTCCACATGGAGATTATCCAGGAACGATTGCGGCGTGAGTACGACATGGACATCATCGCCACCTCGCCCAGCGTGGTTTACGAAATCCTGACCACGCGCGGCGAAGTCGAGCTCGTCGATAATCCGGCGCATCTGCCCGATCCGAGCATCATCGAAGAAATTCGCGAACCGATCGTGAAGGCATATGTCCTTTGCCCGAACGAAAACATCGGCGACCTCCTCCAGCTCATCTTGGAAAAGCGCGGCACGATGGATCACACCGAGACGCTCGATACACGCCGCGTCATGCTCCATTGCGAGCTGCCGCTGAACGAAATCCTGGTCGATTTTAACGACAAAATAAAATCCATCACGCGCGGCTACGGTTCGATGGATTACGAACACGCCGGATATCGTCCGGCCAACCTGGTCAAGCTCGATATCCTGGTGAATGGAGAACCAGTCGATGCTTTCTCCATGATTGTGCATCGTGAGCGCGCGGAAGCGCGCGGCCGACAATTAGCCGCGAAGTTAAAAGAAGTGATCCCGCAGCAGCTCTATCAGGTCGCGATCCAAGCGGCGATCGGCGGAAAGATCATCGCGCGCGAAAGCGTTTCAGCACTGCGCAAAGACGTAACCGCAAAATGTTACGGCGGCGACATTACGCGCAAACGCAAGCTCCTCGAAAAACAGAAAGAAGGAAAAAAACGGATGAAGAGCATCGGCAAGATCAACATCCCGCAGGAAGCCTTCATCCAGGTGCTAAAAGCGCAATAAAGTAGCGGTGGGCTAATGGTCTTTCGCCAAATTCCTAGTAAGCAAAACACCCTGACTAGTGAGGCAGCTGACGCGTTTTAGTTCTGATCGCGTTTTTGCGTTGACGCGTTTCATGGGCGGGATGCAGCATCCGACGATCAGACTATTCGTTCCGTAGGGCACTGGAGATTAATATATGAAAAGATCGTTCTTAGTTCTCACTTCTTCCGCAGCTCTTCTGGCCGTCGCATGGCCGACATTGCGAGTAAACGCGGACCCATGCCCCGCCTTCGAAGTGCTGGAAACCACTATTCCGCAGATCGAACAGGCGCTCGGGACCGCGATAATTTCCGTTCAAGACCTGACGCAAATGTACCTGGCGCGTATTGCGGCCTACGACAAGGCCGGGCCGGGCATCAACGCGTTTCTCTTTCTTAATCCCAACGTGCTGGACCAAGCCCGCCAGCTCGATACCTCTCACGATGCGCGTGGACCACTTTTCGGCGTTCCCGTTTTGCTCAAAGACAACATCGACACGGCGGACATGCCGACCACTGCGGGCAGCGTGGCCTTGCGCGGATCAATCCCGCCCGATGACGCATTCATCACCAAAAAGCTGCGACAGGCGGGTGCTCTTATTATCGGCAAAGGGACGCTGACGGAGTATGCGAACTTCCTCGCGCTCGGTATGCCGACGGGCTACAGCTCACTCGGCGGGTTTGGCTTCAACCCGTATGATCCGCGCCCCGATCCGCGCCCCGGATTCAACGATGGTCGTCCCGTTTTACAGACCGGCGGATCGAGCTCAGGCCCTGCTCTTAGCGTCAACGCGAACCTCGCGGCTGCGGCGGTGGGCACCGAAACTTCGGGGTCGATCTTGAGCCCGGCGAGCGCGAATGGAGTCGTCGGAATTAAACCCACTCTTGGTCTGGTAAGCCGCGACGGTATCATACCCATTACTGCGGACCAGGATACTGCCGGACCGATCACGCGCACGGTGACGGACGCGGCCATTATGCTCGGTGTTCTCGCAGGTTTTGATCCGAACGACCCCGCCACGGCCCCGTGCCTAACGAGTGGTAATTGTTTCAGCGACTACACGCAGTTCCTGGACAAGAACTCGCTCCAAGGCGCGCGGATCGCCGTCTTCACCCCCGCCACTCCACTCCCCGCAAATCGCCAGGCATTGCTTGACTCCGCCGTGACAGTTCTAAGAGCTCAAGGCGCAACGGTTCGAATTCTGGCAGTCTCGGATATTCCGACGCAGCTCGGCACCTGTGTGAGCTACCCGATCCCGGCGGTGCCGGCACCGCCGGCCCTGCAGTGCTCGTCCGTGCTCCTTTATGGATTCAAGCGTGACTTAAACGCATACTTGGCGGCTACGCCCGGCGCGCCGAATCACACGCTCGCAGATATCGTCGCTTTTAACGCCACTTTCGTCCCAGCGTTGAAGTACGGTCAGGCGATCGCCCAAGCAGCCGCGATGGTTGATACCTCACCGGGAAGCGCCGACACGCAACGCTATCTGCAGGACCGCGCCTTGGATCTTGCTCTCTCGCGCGACGCCTTGAACGTGCTTTTTCTCGGACCAGACGGGGTGAAAGGAACGAGCGACGACACGGACGCAATTCTCTCGGTTGGTAACTTCTTTGCCGCCGCGCCGGCCAAAGCAGGCTTCCCCAGCGTCACCGTTCCGGGAGGATTTAACATCGCCGGGCCGGGCGATCCGCCCATCGCGAACCCATTCCCTTCAACGATCACCTTCACGGGTCCCGCTTTTTCGGAACCGAAGCTAATTGCTCTGGGATATGCGTTTGAGCAGGCCACCCATCTTCGCGTTCCACCGGCGAGCACGCCCGCGCTCGCGCCAACGGCCGGTTCCGAACTCAAGCTCTGTCACAAAAAAGCCGTGACGCTCACTTTTCCGTGCAACAACTCGCAGTATCAGAAGCACCTCGACCACGGCGACCGGATCGGATCGTGCCCAGGTCAGTAGGACGCGCTTAAGCGCGGGCGTTGCCCGCGCGTTTTCCCAGCACTCGTTCGGCGTGCACCGGCGGCGATATCACGCGCAAACGGAAGTCCTCGAAAAACAGAAAGAAGGAAAAAAACGGATGAAGAGCATCGGCAAAATCAACATTCCGCAGGAAGCTTTCATCCAGGTTTTGAAAGCGCAGTGATTTGTCCTCCAACATAGCTGAAGCAGTCGCGTTTCTCACTTGTGGTTCGTAGTTAGCGCTTCTCGGCGCTCACGAGATTACACAAGGACTAGCGCCGGATGTGGGTGGCCCAGGCGTTGAAGCGTTCGGATGGTAAGTCGAGCTAATCGACAAGAAGCTGCTTCAGTGTTTGAATTATCAGAAGTAGTTACAAGCTACTCCTTGGTTGCCGTGTAGTTAAGATCTAGGTCTAACGAGACTCAAGATCAGCGACCGCTGGCGAGAGCGAGCGTGGCTGCGGGATGAGTGTGGAAGTCATCGAGAGCGGGAACGCGGCGCGGCCAGCGGGCTTGCGCGGTCAGTCATGCAGTTTGTTCGGCCTGAGTGGATCGCGTTCACCCCGCACAGATTGTGTCTCTCGAACCGCAAGCTTCACATCGGCCAGTCGACGCGCGCTCAGCTGCCGGTCTTGCGCTTCAACGCCTTCTCATACTCCTCATTCTCGTTGTGAGCAATAACGGCCATTACCTTTGCACCTGTCTTTGTGTCGCCGGCCAGAATGTAGCTCGTAGTGCAGGCGTAGAGAAGCTCATGCCGGGCATTGAAGAATTTCCACTCGAGCCTGGCCAGATGGATGCCGTCACCGATCGCCCGCACGTCTTTGATTGTATGGCTCCAGTCGATTGCCCCGATCCGCTCGTAACGGCGCATTAACGCCTCCAGGTTGACCGCCAGACGGGCTTGATCGTTAAAGGCGATTGGCCCGTCTTTGGTAAGAAAAGTCAAAGGCAGGCAGAATTTGGCCAGCAATCTATCTGCAGAGTTCGATCGAAAAGCTTGAGCATAATCCTGAAAGAACTCGTCGACCCACTCGACGTTCTTTTGATCAACGCCACCGACCGAAGGACTTGAGTCCGTCGATGCACTGGCGCCGCCGAGTCGGATGACGAGGACGAGTATAACCGCAACTAGCAACGGACGCATGCCCCCGGAGTAGGAGTCTTCCTTCACTAAATGTCAAATGTCGTACGCGTCGCGATCATAGGCCTAACGAGACACAAGATCAGCGACCGCTGGCGAGGGCGCGCGTCGCTGCTGGTTGAGTGTGGAAGTCATCGATAGCTAGAACGCGGCGCGGCCAGCGGTTCGCTGCATCGCCTGGTTAGATGGTTTGGTAGCGGCCGAGCGCTTATGGCGCAGGATCGTATCTGTGTCTCCCGGGATGTCGGGACTGAGAAGGCGATAGCGCTGCGAACGATCTGCTGAAAGTTTGCCGCGTCGCACTAGACGATTGTCTACGAAGTAATAGTCGACTGGTCGAATCCCGCCAGGGCGCACGACGAAATAGTAGGTGTAGCGTAATGCAGCTTGCGTGCGCGTAGACGCCTGCTCTCCGGTGACTGCAATCTCACCGGGCATGCCGAGAACACGAAGAAAGTCGCTCGTGTTCTCAAGAGCCGAAATATCCGCTTCAGAAAAGCGCCAGTCGAATGCTTGGCAGCGACCGCAGAGTGAAGCGAATACTATGGCGGCAGCTAGGGCGATCTTTACCATCTAACGAGAACAAGATCAGCTACGCCTGCCGAGAGCGAGCGTGGATCGGAGTAAACGGGCTTGGTCATGGAAAATGTGGAGCGTACGACGGGCAGGCGTTAGCTGCATCGCCTGGTTAGATGATTTAATGGACAAACTTAGCAAATACCTCTCGGTTCTTGAATGTTGCCTTGCCGGTTGCATCTTCGATATGGATCGCGAACAAAGGCTCCTTTGTAGCGCGATCGTAGTAACGAACCCACCAGACTTTAGCTGTCGGGTCGTAGATCGGTGATGGGCCGCCGTAATTTCGTGGATTGAAACCCGACGCTCTCGCCGTCGTATTCGCGATGCCTGTCGCTTGGGCCGACGTAAGCGACGGTGCCGGCGTGCTCAGGCAGCCGAGAACTGCTCCTGCCAGGATGAGAACTATGATGCGCGCTATCATCTAACGAGAACAAGATCAGCCACCGCTGGCGAGCGCGCGCGTCGCGGCGGGGGAAGAGGTTGGAGTCATGGAACTCTTGGGCGTACGCCGGCCAGTGGTTGGCTGCATCGCATGGTTAGGCCTTGGCGTGGCTGCTCGTTCATTGTGTGAACTCCAACGTGCGGATCATGGCAAGAAGATCTTCCTGCGCCTGGCGCGTGCCGGTGCTGCCATTGAATCGGAGTATGCGGCCGTGAGCGAGTTCGCACACGGCCATGACCGCAAACGGTGCGAACGAGCGATCACCGAGCATGATAACACCGCCTCCTCTGAAACTCTGAAGGATTGTGCGATGGCGAGAAATCAATTCGGTGCACTCGGTATAGCCGGCGTAGTCGCTCTGACGGATTGTCTTCTGCTGCTCGAGAGACTGAGCGGACGAGGGCAGAACCTCGAGCGTGAAGCTCTCAAGATGGCCGGCGCGATATGTGGCGGCAATCGGGTCTCCTACGGTGACCGCCCAATGCTTCTCCGCAAACCTCTTCGGCATCCTGAGGCGAACGGCGACTCGCGGAATCTTGACAACGCGCCAGTCCCGGGTCTGAACGCCCGGCGCGGGACATGCCGGTGCGGGACCGACGCTCGGGTCTGAGGGCGAAGCGACTGGCTCGCCGCTCACAAGCGAGCATACACAAAGGAATGCGATAAGCGTGGAATGTAGATACATGGTGGGTTTCATAGGCCTAACGAGACCCAAGATCAGCGACCGCTGGCGAGGGCGCGCGTGGCTGCGGGTGAAGTGTGGAAGTCATCGGAAGCTAGAACGTGGAGCGGCCAGCGGTTCGCTGCATCGCCTGGTTAGATGACTTTACTCGCTGTAAATCGCGCCACATATGTTGCCTCGAGGCGAAACGTAAAAGCTGACATGACTGGGCTGTCCGGACATCAGCACTGCGAGCGGATCTTTCATTTGTGACTCCGACATCGTGCGGTAAGTGACAAAAAGGTTCTTCCCATCGCGCTGTATTGCAGGTCCCGAAACCCAATGCCACCGGAGATGACTATTGAACTTCTTTATGGCGGCGATGGCAAAGGCTCGTAGGCGAGGATCTTTTACGTCGTCGCGGTCAAAGTTGGAGAAACCGGCGTGCTCCGGGTCAGGCGTCGGCTCGTCTGGATAGAACGACGCGAATCCCAATTCCCGCCTATGGCCAGCAAACTCCACATTGTAAGGCGCCGGTCGGCCATCCACACTCACCGAGGTCTTAGCGGTGCAAACCGCGTAATCGTTCGAGTCAGAACATGAGAGATGCTGGAGGTCGGACAATCGACGCACTCCCGCCCAACCGAATACCTTGTCCAACCCGCGGAGCATAACGCCGCGCTGGGCCTCGCTCGGCCTAAATCTGCCGTCGCGCGTCGCAGCGGATCGTGAGCTAACCACTAGTGTCAAGCTGATAGCCGCAACCAGGAAACGCGCAGTCATCTAACGAGAACCAGATGAGCGACGGCGGACAAGAGCGCGCTTCGCTCGGAGTGGAAGTGTGGAAATCATCTCAAAAGTGGCGCGTACGGCGGTCCGCCGTTCGCTCCATCGCATGGTTAGGCTCATATCGTGTTGCGTCCCATAAGCGTAGCGATGATGAATAAAAGAAAGCCGCCGACAGCAAAGATCAGAAACGGAATAAGCATCGTCAGAACCCAGCGCTTAAACATCGGAATCGATGGAACGCGAGCCCAAAAGAACGTACCGAAGAATGCTGGGAGAACGATGACGCAGAATAGAACGATCGCCCAGCTGTTCAAGTGGAGATGCTCGCAGACGAGCCCGAACGCTAGGAAGTAAATCGGAAAAAGCCACGTGGGAATGATATATCGAGGATACTCTTTTAGGTAGTAGCCAAGCGATTCACCGTGCGCTTTCATGGGCCTAACGAGACACAAGATCAGCGACCGCGCCCGGGAGCGCGCGTGGCCGCAAACTGGATGAACTAGCTACACAAAAGTTACGCATCGGAGCGGGGCGTGGTTCGCTGCATCGCCTGGTTAGATGACTTGGTGTGGCGGATCACAGCCAGTCGTTCGTGAGTGCCATAGCAGCAATGAACGCGGAACAGCAGGTGAGCCACGCGGCGAACAGCGACAGCCCGAATGCCAACCATCGTAATCCCGCTGAGCGCCAAATGCATAACGCGAAGAAGAGTAAGCCACCTAGCAGGAGCACGCCAAGCACGTACGATGTCCACTGCGGCGCCGCATTAGAGGCGTCGGTGTGGGCCATCGCTGCTCCCCACGCCAAAACTACGACTGGTAGGACAAATGGCGTGAACAGCCAAGCGCGAGTCTCCCAGCCAGTGCGTGCGAGCCGCTGGGTGCTCGTGGCTAAGGCTGCACAGACGAGCATGAACAACGGAACCGACACGGCCCAGCAGTAGACGACGGCTAACCACGCCTGCTCCGCCAGCGACAAAAAGCTGCGCATCAAGCGAACTGCTCCGTCATCTAACGAGAACAAGATGAGCGACGCCTGCCGGGAGCGAGCGCCGACCGCAGTGCACGTGCGCTGATCCCGCAAAATGTGAACCCGCAGCGGGCAGGCGTTCGCTCCATCGCCTGGTTAGATGCGTTCGCGTGGCTTGCTCTCACGGCGTGGAAGTGTAATCAGCTTTGCCAACCATACTCTGCATCTCTTCGCGAGTCATCGTTTTGCCGCGGGTCCAGGTCTCGACCCAATCGCCGTGAGTAATCTTCAGTTCTTTGTCTGTGACGCCGGACAGCTTCATGATCACCAATGCGCGTTCGTCGGCGTCTCGCCGACGAAGGAAGATGCTGTTGAAATCGGCGTACCACGTTCCCGTGTCGTTGACCCAGTATCGGCCCAAGCTCTCGCCCGAGGAAATGAAGGTGTGGTCGGGATATAACGTCAGATCAAAGGTGCAGTCTATGCAGGCTGAACTGTGCCATGTGCCGTAAAGAATCTTCTGACCAGGCCCGCGATAATAACGCTCGTAGCCGTAAATGAGTGCAGCGGACAATGCGAGCGCCAATACGGCCGAGCCAACGATCAGTCCCTTCTGTCGGCGCGTCCAAACACGTGTGAATGGAAAAAGCATCTAACGAGAACAAGATCAGCCACCGCTGGCGAGAGCGCGCGTGGCGGCGGGAGTTGAGGTTGGAGTCATGGAAAACTTGAGCGTACGCCGGCCAGTGGTTGGCTGCATCGCTTGGTTAGGCGTTTCCGGTATCATTGGTTGAGGTCCTCGACGAAGGACGGCTCTCCGAGAAGCTGGATGCTGATGCGCCGCCCACGGAAAGTCAACGCCTCGGCAGTGGCGAGAACGATGGAAAGCTCAATAGCTCCCTGGAAAGTGCCGCTTGCAGGAATGACGTTGTTGTGGCGGGTCGAGCCGATGAGTAAGAAGCCATCGGACACTGTGGCTGGGAGTAAAGCGGGCAATGGAAATGGCGACACGCCGCCGACTGTAAGAGTGGCCGGCTGCGACCAACCAGAACCAGCGTCCACGCCCGGAGTGCCGGCGGAACGGTGAACGTAGGCGTGAGAGAACGAAACGACCGCCTCGCCGCCGCTAAAGGAGACGGCGGCCAACTCAGAATCGTGAAGCTCAATGCCTTCGTTCACAGGAGACGCGAGGAAACGCCTAACGAGAACAAGATGAGCGACGGCGGACGACGGCGCGCGTCGCTCGGAGTGGAGGTGTGGAAGTCATCTCAAAAAGTGGAGCGCACAGCGGTCCGCCGTTCGCTCCATCGCATGGTTAGACGAATTCTTCTTTGGCAAACGTTGAAGTATCCAAGATTTGGTTCTGTCCCACTTCTTCTTCTCCCATGCAATACGGCGAGCTAAATCCGCCTCGGAATGCAATGGAACGAACTTTGCGTCTGGGCGGAAGAAAACGACCGCAGCATGCACTCTCTCCCCATCTTGGTGAAAAACGAACTCCACAAACGCGATGTCGCCGACGCGGTAATAATCCACGTGACGCTTTTGCGGCTGTGACACATCAAAGACACCTGTTGTCACAAACTGGGTGGATTGAAACGAGGGAAGAACGTAATCGGCAGGAAGCTCCTTGAGCTTTCTGGCGAAGATAGCCTGCATTTCGTTGCTCAACAGCGGCCAAAAATACTTGTCTTGGAAAGCGAAATAGTCCTTCCGCAATGCGACCACCTCTGGCCTTTCTTGGATCGACTCACGGACTTTTTCGCTATCGCGTGGCGCGTCAAGCAACTCAATTATCGGAGCCGGAGCAGCCTGCGCCAGCAATACGCAAAGCAAAACCACAAGGATCGACTTCACATTCGTCTAACGAGACCCAAGATCAGCGACCGCGCGAACTACAAGTGACGTTCGCAAGCTATAAGAGTTACGCATAAGGACAGCCCGCGGTTCGCTGCATCGCATGGTTAGGCGTTTCACGGCTGTGAAGACACGGCAATGTGTAG
>JBBRYT010000016.1:0-61672 GCA_038237435.1 Chthoniobacterales bacterium | reverse complement strand
GAATGCGCAGTCTGGGGAGCGCAAGCGGCCCGCGTGCAGGCGAAGGCGGCTCGCCTTAGCGAACGTCCCCCCACGTGATCGAGGCTTTGCGGCGAGCCGCCGCAAAGAGCACGCGAGCCGCGTGCGCTCCTCGGATCAAAACTTCGATGGTTTTTGCCTACGGCGTAGCCGGCAACCGCGGCGTTGACTGGGCAAAAGCGTAACGCCAACCGGACGTTGTCCGGACATAGATATCGCTAAACCAGAGCTTGTAGTCGAAGGGCTTACCGCCTTCTGTTCCCTTGGCCCACAAAAGAGCGGTCACTACTGCCGTGTCTCCCCACACTCGCACTTTCTGCTGGCTATCTTCCTGCCGCTCATAAGTCATGCGCTTGCTTCGCGCTTCTTCGAGCAGTTCCACTTTCGTATAGGTCTTACCGAGACCGGTAACGAGCACGAATCGATCATCCAGGATGCGATCCATCGTAGCGACATCGTTATTTTTCACCGCTTCCTGGTATTGTGTATCCAGAGCCGCCACCATTTCCTCATCATCGGCCGCAGATCCCGCCAAGCTACTAGATAGAACAGTCATAAGAATAGTGAGAGTTAAAGGCACGGCACGCATCGCAAGCGCTTCGAAGAAGAGCGAAGCTACTTCCGCGGTGTTCTGCCTTCCTCAGCATCGTGTAAGTCGCACCAGGTCTGGATATCGTCGCGCTTACTCCAGCCATTCCGCTCCTTTGCCGCCTGTAGGTCGGCGCTAGCCTCATCGCGCCAACCTCGCTTGGAAAGAAAGGCATTCCAAATGGCGATTTCTTCCTCAGTAGGTCGCCGACCGCGTGCGAAGCACCATTCCAGTATCTCTTCATCCGATCCGCCTTGTAACGTGCGAATGGCCAGTTCCTCGTAATTGATCGCAAGAAACCTCGTGCAACGGGCATCAAAAAACGTCGGATCTTCTACGCCGACAAAGTAGTCCGGCGGCAAGTGACCGGCGGCGTGCAACCGAATTTTGTCGAGCATGCGCGCAAAATAGATAAGACCTTTGGTTTCCTGGTAATCACTGCATGGTTTCTGCATAGTCATACTCATGATTCCTCCCTTTAAGGTTCACCTGCCTCAGCCAATAGCCAGACCCACTTGACCGAAAAACTACATCCCACTTTGATCATTTTTGTTTGAGAAACAACTCACAGACTAAGAAGCGGCGGCGGCGTTCCATTATTGCTTTCGAGATGATTCACCTCGAACGCAACTCACGTGAACCGTTGCATCAACAGCTCTATCGCCAGATTCGCGATGAGTTAGCTTCCGGTAGCTTTAATCAGAACTCTTCCCGACTCCCCTCCTCGCGCGCGCTCGCGGCCGACCTCGGGATCGCGCGGCTAACAGTTAAGCTCGCTTTCGAGAAGCTGCAGGCGGAGGGCTACCTGAGCACCAGGAAAGGTTCGGGCACATTTGTCGCCGACGCCTTACCCGAGGTCTTCTTAAGTCCGGAGAAACCAAAGCAGGAAGCGCAGAAGGAACGTCCAGCCAGACTTTCCGATCGAGTCAAGCACCTACCCGATCGACGCACCGGGAGACAATTCGACCTCGGTATCGCCGGCGCACCGGGAGTTTCTTTTGTTCCCGCGCTGGCGGCGATCGATGAATTTCCCATCGAGGTTTGGGAACGATTGCGTGCGCAAGTTCTAGCCCGGAAAGGCGCGCATTTGCTGCAGTACGCTTCCAGTCGAGGCGACGCGGACCTTCGCAAAGCTATCGCCGGTTACCTTTGCGATTTTCGCGGCGCGCGTTGTCATGCGGATCAAATCGTCATCACCGCGGGAACGCAACAGGCGATGACCATTGCCGCGATGGTTTTGGTCAATCCCGGAGAAGTCGCGTGGATTGAAGATCCCGGCTTCTACCAGGCGCGGCGCGCCTTTGTCTTTGCCGGCGCGAAGGTAGTCCCGCGACCAGTCGATCGGCAAGGCCTGGTTATAGGAAAGGTTTCGCCAAAACTCTTACCCAAGATCATCTACGTGACACCTTCCCATCAATTCCCACTCGGCATGACTATGAGCCTGGTTCGGAGAAAGGCGCTGATCGACTTCGCGCATGCGCACGACGCTTACATTTTTGAAGACGATCATAACTCCGAGTTTCGTTTTACTGGTCCGCCGCTTCCTTGTTTGCAAGGACTGGATAATTTTGGTCGCGTCATTTACGCCGGCACCATGAGCAAGATTCTGTTCCCGTCTCTACGGCTTGGGTTCCTGCTCGCGCCTGAGCGACTGATCGATTCGATCATCAAAATCCGAGCTGTTATCGACCAACATTCATCACCGATCGACCAGGCCACCCTGGCGCGCTTCATCTCCGAAGGTTACTTCCTGAGTCACATCCGAAGAATGCGGAAACTATATTCCGATCGACGCGAGTTTTTCATCGAGCAATTCAACCACTCGTTAGGAAAGTATTTTCGCCTGCAAGTCCCAGAAGCCGGACTGCATTTTGTTGCCTGGCTGCGACGGAAGAGCGATCTGCCCTTGATCACGCAGACCTGCACCGAAATCGGTATCCGGCCATCCCCGCTCTCATCCTGCTTTATCAGAGCAGAGGTTAACCCCGCGTTGACTTTCGGTTTCGCTGCCTGGTCGAAAGCACAAATCCGCGAAGGCCTGGCCAAGCTAGCCTCAGCTCTCGAGGACAAAGCGGGATAGCTCAAGAAGAGAGAGTGGGTCTTGTCGACCGGTTCCGATTGAACCTAGCATTCCTTCTAACAAAGGAACCTACATGATCCCACAAAAAGCTAGCTCGCATTCCGCAACAATTCATTACCAGGCCAACGAGAGTTATCACCCCTGGCTAGTATTTCTCATCATAATCCTCGTTGTCGCTGGTGGCGCTGCCTTCGTCTTAGCTGAGCAACCGACTACATCTGATCGATCTCATCCCGCTAATTACACCATAACTAATCTACCGTCCCTCGGCGGAACTAACAGCCGCGGCAACAGTATCAATGATCGTGATTGGATAGCAGGTTATTCCAGGCTTTCGACCGATCAGATGCGGCATGCTGCGCTCTGGCGGAACGGCAACGTTACCGACCTGGGCACACTAGGTGGCCCGAATAGTACCGTAGCTTGGAACGTGAAGAACACGCGTGGCATCCTGGTAGGGATCGCACAAACCGCCACGCCCGAGCCGTTAGGCGAAGCCTGGAGTAGCGCGGCCTTCTATGGTGGGCCATTTGCCACCGGCTATATCACAGTCGGCTTTGTCTGGGAAAATGGGCGCATGCGGGGCTTACCTACGCTAGGTGGCGACAATGGTTATGCTACCGGGGCTAATAACGAAGGTATCGCAGTGGGCTGGGCGGAGAATACCTGCCATGATGCTACCTGCGTCCCGCCACAAGTCCTGCAATTCCGCCCCGTCTGGTGGGACCTGGATCGGCACGATCGCATCCATGAGTTTCCCTTGTTCCGTGGTGATACTTCTGGAGCAGCTACGGCGATTAACGATGAGGGACAAGCTGTAGGTATCTCCGGCATCTGCGACCAGGCTGTAGGTCGTCATACCGCCAAGCATGCACTGCTTTGGGATGACCGGCGAATTGTGGACCTTGGCAACCTCGGCGCACAATGGTGGAACACACCTACCGCGATTAACGAGCGTGGTGACGTCGTGGGCTTCGCTGGTGATCCAGCCTTTCCGGAGGGTGATTACCTGCATGCCTTCATCTGGACGAAACGCGACGGTATCAAACCGCTCGGTGCTTTGCCCGGCCATGTGCACAGCGAAGCTTACGGAATTAACGAACATCGCCAGGTAGTAGGTATCTCGTGCGACGCTGACTTCGTGGATTGCCGCGCGGTGGTGTGGGAGAATGGCGTTGTTACCGATCTCAACACCGTCAAACAAACGAGCTACACCGCGCGGCTCGAACAAGGCAAGGACATTGATGAGGATGGCGAGATTACCGGCAGAGCTATCGATCCAGTGACCGGAGTGCGAACGGCCTTCGTCGCTCATCCGGCACGCGGAAATTAGCTTTCGCCGATACCAAAATGCCGGACGTGAAAGGCGTCCGGCATTTTATTTCCCACCGAAAGCGGAGCCAAGTGGATCGGGGCAATAAAGCCGAGTGGCTCTTGCTGGTTCTTCGAGCACTGGCCTAGCATTCACCCGGAATATTTAACGGGAGGGAATGATGAACGCAGCAAAATCCAACTTAAGCGAAGGAACCTCAACGCGGACCAGCCTGGCTTATCCTGGCCGTTATCCAGTGAACGATGGTCCGAAGGCGTGGATTGTGTTCGGCCTCGTCCTGCTCGTGGTCGCCGTCGCCGCATTTGCCTTAACTGTGCGGCCAGTCTCGGTGCGATCAAACGCTCCCACCTCGCTCACACATCCGAAACAAGGACGTTAGCAAAATTAAGTGCGGCCCTTGCGGGGGTCGATTTTTGGCGCCACGCCTGAGAGACTTGGAGGCAAGGGGATTCGAACCCCTGACATCCAGCTTGCAAAGCTGGCGCTCTACCAACTGAGCTATGCCCCCCGGTGAGAACGGCGAATGTCGCCGGGCCAGTCTTATTTGCAAGAAGAAGGCGAATCTTCGGTCGAGAGGACTTTCGCCTGCGCAAATCGATCTCTACTCGTTCTTCGAGTTTACCGACGGTGTGATAAATCCGCGCGGCGGAATCGGCAGCGGCGGATCTTTCGAATACGATAAACCGCCCCCGCGTGCCGCTTTTTTTGGCGGTAAATCCCGCATTTTTGTCGGCGATTTTTTCCTCGCCCGTTTCTTTCGGATGACGTGATCTTCTGGGGTTAACATTCTGCTTCACCGCGCCGCGGTTCACATCCAGCAGCTCAAGTAGAGCGCGCGCTCCGTCGTGTTCAACTTATACTTTCTGGAATGCGGATTTCGCGTTGCGCGAATCACGCAGCGTGCTAATTCTTCCTCTCCGATTTTTCCGAGTCATCGGATTCGAAAATTTTTCTCGGGCCTGTAGCTCAGCTGGTTAGAGCATGCGCTTGATAAGCGCAGGGTCAAAGGTTCAAATCCTTTCAGGCCCACCATTCACGCGAGCGCCCAACGGCGCCGACGTCGCCTTTGGCAAAGCCACAGAATCGCCAGCGCCGTGACCGCGCCGGTGATATCGATCGCGACATCAACCGGTGAGGCCGTGCGCGAAGCGACGAATGATTGATGATACTCATCGCAGGCAGCAACGATCGCCGCGATGCAGACGACCGCTCCGAACGCGATCTTTTCAATTCGATCGGCACCGGCCCGAAGCGCGCGCAGCGTCAGCAAGGCGAGGATTCCGTATTCGGTCAGGTGCGCCGCTTTGCGCACGATGAGGTGAACACGCGCGATTGTCTCAGGCGAAATGTCCGATCGCAACCAAACCAGGAACGGCTCGATGAAGCGCGAAGTGTGTTCGGCCGACATCAGATCGGTTGAATCAATGAAAATAACGCCGAGCCAGATGGTGACCGGCAGCCAATATTTAAGAAAAGTTCTCACGCACCTCATCAAGTGCGCGGAATTTAAGCAGGGTGTCGCCGTGGACAAATGAGCGCGGCACAAATGTTGATCAACCCATAATGAAACTCGTCACGGGCCGCAAATACAGACGGACCGTCTATCGTTTCCACGAATCCTCGAACCACATGAAAGCGTCGACCGCATGCAGACCGGGCTGTTCCTCGAACCACATGAAAGAGTCGACAGCATTGAGACCACTACTCCAGCCTTTGACGGCATGACTCGATTCGCGTTGCAGCGTCGCGCCGATCTTAGGATCGAAAAGACGGTGATAGGGCGGATCGTTGGTAAGGTTGCGATCGCGCAGGACATGACGCGACACGTTGTTAGTTATGTCGCGATCACGCAGGGTGCAGTACAGTCCCGATTCGCCATCGAAGCGCATGCCTTCGAAGAGATACGGATTTCCGATCGCGCTCGAGCTCAGCGACGCACCTGTTCCATCAAAGATATGCGGGTCACCGAAATCTTCATAGTCATAGCGTTCCGCCGCCGTGCCGCTCGCATCGGTAAGTAGCCAAAACGATGGCACTACCTCCATATGATAGGTGTAGTTGACGCCATTGCGCCGCATCTCGGCCGGCCGGAAGAAGTAATAGATGCCTTCCTCTTCCATGAGACTCGAGGCAAAATTGAAATCGCTCTCGTGATATTGGACGCAGTAATCACGTTTTCGCGCAGACCAGCTACCGTCATCGCACATTTCGCCGCGTGCGTCGTTCGGATTTAGGTTCCACCAGAAGCTCATCTCTTCCATGGGCGGCAGATCGCTCGTATAACTCGCAACGATCGCACCGAGACCATCGCGTTCCTCCAGAACACTTCGACCGCTGTAGACGTAATTGGTTACGTTTGGCGTGCCATCGGGATCGAGTGTCTTTTGGATGCGCCGGCCGAGCGCATCGTATTGATAAGTCGCCACGCGCAAGCCGGTGCTAACGTTCGTCAAATCAATCAGGCGATTCGCATAATCGTACTTGTAACTGCGGTTTCCAGCGGCGGCGGTGAGACCGGTGCGATTACCGTCCGCATCATAGCTGTAACTTCCCAGCGGCGTAGTCGTGTATTGGTTCATCTGCGCATCGGCAGGCGCTGGTGTCGTCATATCTTGCGTATAACTGCCGGGATCTGGTGTCCCAGCGCCGTTCACCGTCAGACGATTGCCGTTTAGATCGTAAGTATAGGTCGTGTCGCGAAGGACCGGCGCGCCCGCCGTCACCTGGGTATGCGTGTTACGGTCGGACCGATCATAATCGTAATGATAAAGTCGTTGCGTGCCGCCGGGGCGCGTATCGCCGCGTTCCATTAGATTCTGGGCCGCATCATAGGTGAAGGTGCGCTGATCGATCACCGTGCCCCCTGGACCCTGGGTCAAACTGTTCGCTAGCCTTCCCCACCCTCTATCAGGACTCGCGGGTGCGCCAACGAATCCATCATAGGTATAAGATGTTAGCGTTCCGTTGCGATGACCGGCGATCTCCAGACGATCACCGACATACTCATAGACCGCGATTGAACCCAACGAGTCGCCATCGCCGGTCGCGGTCAGTGCCAATCCGCTGCAATGATTCGCGGTGTCATAGGTATAAGTAGTCGTCCGTCCTCCCGGCGACTGCAGGGTAAGCAGGTTACCTTGCCCGTCATAAGAGTAAGTGGTCGTGCGATTGCCCAGCCTCTCGCTGGTAAGTCGACCTAACGAATCGTATGTAAAGCGCGTCACCGCCACGTCATTTATCGCCCGTAGCGGCGCGAGATAACCCCCCGGATAATCATACATCTCAAAAGTAGTAGAGTTAGAAACGCCCGGCCCCGGGTTAATCTGGCGCTGAGTTATCCGATTAAGGCCGTCATAGGTATAAATGCAAACCGTGCCGTTTTCATCGTTGGACTGGATAGGATTGCCCCACGTATCGTAGCTCCACGTCTTCAAAGTCGTGTCGGCGTTATTCGTTCGGATGGGCCGATCCAGAGGGTCGTAGACATACTGCGTCGCGTGATTGTTTGGATCAGTCCGGCCGAGCAAGCGTGAGTTGTCGTCGTAGGCGTAGCTCTGGATGATGTCGTTCACGTCGAAGCCCGAGCCATTACCCGTTAAATCACGACCACTGCGTATCCGCCGGTTCAAGCCATCGTATTCGTACTGGGTCAGATCGTTTCGAGGATCGATTGAGCGCACCAAGTCGCTGCGTGAGTCATAAAAATAACTCTGCATGTTACCGACGTTGTCTGTCGCGGTCGTAACCCGATTAAGCCCATCACAGGCGTAGGTAGTCGTGAAAAATTGATCCGCTGCACCCAGGTCCGATTTGTCCGCGCGTGAGCGTGTGACCAGGTTTCCATTCGCGTCATAAGTGTAATCCACTCGATTAGCCTTCGGGTCGGTGACGCGCGAAAGCCGATTCGCACCGTCATACGAGAAGAGCGTGCTGTGTCCATTGTCGTCCGTTCGCATCGTTCGATTTAACGCGGGATCATAGGTGTAGGTAGTGGTGCGTGCGCCATCTCCGAGCGCTCCGCCCGTGATGGGATCGTACCAGCTCGCGATCGAAGTGATGAGCGCGTCGCGAAAGTCGTAGATGTAACTTATGTTTCGCAGCGGACCGAAAATCGGATTGCCATTGGCGTCGAGTAAATGACCCTGCACCGACGATGTCAGCGGCAGATGATTGTTGCTGTAGCTGTATTGATATTGCGTGCCGACCGGATCGACGCGCTGAGTCAGTCTGTCAAAACCATCATAGACAGCCGTAGTTGTGTGCTGAACACCGCCCGGCGCGCCAGTTTCGCGCATCGTCAGATTTCCGTTGGCATCATAGGTGTAGGTAACCCGCGTAGCACTCGCGCTTCCCGGCGCACCCGTGCTCGTGAAGGGAAGGTTGCGCTCATCATAAGCGTATTGCACGCGCGCATCGGGCTGCGTGGCCGTGACCGCCATGGGCGAGCGGACTTCTGTTAGATTGCGGTCGGCATCGTAGAAGTATTGCGTGGTCACAGTATGCCCGGCGTCCACTTCGCGAGTCATCGAGGTCATGCGGTCGAGCGAGTCATACACGAAACTGGTCGTGAACGCTGCATTCGCTCCGATCGTGCCGAACTCATCCTTGTTCTGCACATCGATGCTCGTGACGCGGTTGTTGGCATCGTAAAAGGTGCTGCGCAGGTACGGAACGGGAGTCTGCTGCGGCGCAGCCGATTGGTAGGTAACCTGCGTAACCTGGTTCAGTTGATTAACCGCAAACTGCGTCGGCGTCCCACGCGGATCGGTTACCTGCACCAGATTACCCACTGCGTCGTATTGGTAACTACTCGTTAGGTTCAACCCGCCCGCGTCGCGAATAAAGGTCTGCAGGTAACCATTCTGCGGCCCGCTGTTGTAGTAATGAAACTCGTCACGCTTACGATGAGCGGCGGCGTTTGGGGGTCGAGCCACCGCGGTTAACTGGCCATTCGCATTGTACTCATAATCACTCGCGGTCGCGGCGATGGGCGATTGCGCGCGGGTGAGATTCCCATTCGGGTCACGAGTATAAGTCGACGTGTTTCCGCGCGCGTCAGTGCATAAGGTGCCAAAATCGCTCGGATCGCATCCCCCGGAAGTCTGCTTCACATACCGAATCCCCAGCTTCCCATAGACTAAAGTAATGGATTCTTCAGGCCCTTCGTCCCCGGGACCACTCCAATTGATACGAGTCTGCCAAGTTTTTCCCCCGTCCATGCTGCGCAGGTAATAAAAGATACCCTCCTCCTCCATCAGCCGGGACAAGTTGTAGACCGACCCAATCACGATCGGCCGATCCGGGTCGCCTTCCATTTCGGGGCGAATATCAAAGAGAGCGACGCCACCGTCGTCCGGGATCTCGACACTCCCCCCGCCTATCACATGGTGCTGCAATCCGCGGCGGTCGTTCTCGAGATGCTTATGCGGCAGCTCGAAGCTGTGATCAATATAGGTGACCTTCTCACAAGTGCCGAAGCCGGGTTGATGCTCGAAACGCTGCACGAGGGATGTTCCGCTCACCGGCAGTTGTCGATGGACGCGCAAGTTTGCGCGTAGCCGGGGATTCGTCGCCGGATCGAAATCGCGTTCGTATACCATTTCAACGCCGTTGCCGCGCGGCCAGGTCACGCGTGCCGGCAGTGAGTCGCGATTCCAATCGATCGTTGTTTTGAAAAACGCCGGATCGGTTGGACGCAACTGACCGGTTGGACGATTCGAAGCTTCCGTGACGGCAACTCCCGGCGTCGAGCGACCGGTGAACTGGCGCAGGTCGAGGAGGCGATTCTTTCCGTCGTAAAGTGATTCATGCACATTGCCGATCGCATCGTTCACGATTGCTTTCGTTATCGCAAAACGATTGGCGGCACTGGGCGCTTGCGCGAGATACGTGAAGATTTTCGTTTCGCCGGCTGTGCCGACGATTTCGCTAGCCACTCGATCGTAAAGTAGATCACTCGTTAGGCCGGTTGGCGCATAGACCGCCTGAAACCATTGCACGTTGTTACCATCGCGCGCGATCAGCAGGTTGTGATTCCGCGCGGCGTCCGCGAAACCAAACGAATAAGTGAACTGCGCTGTCTTGCCGCTGGGGAAATCATTGCCGGTCGGTGTGCCGTTGACGATGGGAGAGCGAACCGAGAGCAGATCGCCCAGGCTTCCACTCGGCACGGCGCCACCGGGGTGATGTTGGTAGACCAATTGTCGTCCGGAAAAATCCTGGACGAATTGAATACGGCCCGCAGCGTCGTAACCAATTTGAAGCGGACGCCCCAGCGTATCGATGATCAGGAACAACCGACCGGAGGCGTCATATTGGAACTGCAATTGATTACTGTTGCGATCGATGATTCGGTCGATTTTTCCCGAAGTAGGTGAGCCATCGAGCGGCTTAAAAAGCCAGCTCGTCCTATCCGCGAACTGCAAGGTGAAGACTGACCCCGCGAGCGTGCCGCGCCGGAAAAGCTCGTCCGACGAATACGAACCATCCGATTGCGGGAAGTAAGTATCGGTTCGGTTCTGCCCATCCTGGACGGTGATGTTCGACCCATTCTGCGCCGCGCGAATGTTGTAGGAAAAATCCCAACCGACACCCATCGGAGTATCCATCCCGATTTTCGATCGGTAAGTGCGTCCCCAAATCAGATCGAGCCCGCGTCCCGGAATCACCAGATCGGTTGATTGAACAAAAAGCTCACCCGTCGCTTCATTGACGCTTGGCACGGCGAAGAGCGGATGCAACTTCGGTCCGCTGAGCACGGGGCCAACCTTGACCCAACACGAACTGTCCGAGTTTTTCTTCCCCTCGCGATCCCAATGAAATCGGACTTTTACTCTGCCATAACGATCCGTATATATTTCGGAGCCGGCTCCTCCTGTGGCGGATCCGATCGTCGTCGGGTTTTCGACACCAAACGAGAAGTCCTTGATTTCAAAAACTGCGTTCACGGCTGGCGCGCGTGGCGGTGATTCCTGATCGGTGCGGCCGGTGCCGGTGACGATGAGACCATTCGTTAGGGTAAAAATTACCGTACTCGTCCCGTTAAGGAGCGTGATGGTGTGAAATCCAATACTGAGCGGACCGGTGTTGATGGTGAGTGTGTTCGCGTCCATGAAACTCGACGAAACGGTGTTGCCATCGATCTTCACACTGAAGCTCGGGTCGAAGCGCTGACCGATGAGAAAAACCGTTCCGCCACTCGTGGAAACGACGCTCGGTTGAATCATGTTGATCTGGACCTGCGGCAGAACGATGCGCAGAAATAACTTCGGCGTGCCTGGGGCGAGGAAGATCTGATCCGTGATCGTGCCGTCGGCCGTCGCTGTGAACGAATCGACCGTGTTCCACTGCACAAGGTCCGATGAAGATTGGAGGGTGTGCATCTCGCCGCGCGCGGCGCCCCAGTGAAACGAAACAATCTCGATCTTGTTGTTCGGATTCGCGTCGACCGACTCGCCCTTGGAAACGGAGTCGATGCGAATCAAATAATCACTCGCCGCCGACGCTATGGCCGGCAGGCCCACAGTGGCAATTATCGCTAAAATACACCGCGGCAATGAGACCTTGGCAGGTGATTTCTTTTTCATAACGGTCCTCCGTTGTCGGCGCCGTTACTCACCATTGCCGCCGTGCGGCAAAATTGCTGTCAGACGGCATATACTCGCCCGCAGCGTCGAACGCGCGAGCTAAACAAAAATCCTCCACTCCGGCAAGATTGATCTTCGCCGTTTTCCTATTCGCTGTTTTGAGCGAATCTCATTTACGTGTCCGACGCACCGCTCGTCTTCCAGCCTGTATTCATGGAACGAATCTGGGGCGGCCGTCGTCTCGAGGCGCTCTACGGAAAACAACTCCCGGCCGGCGTTCGCATCGGCGAGTCATGGGAAATTGTCGATCGTCCTGAAGCGCAAAGTGTCGTGCGCGAAGGTTCGTGGCGCGGCCGCACCTTGCACGAAATCTGGCAGAAAAATCGTCGCGAGATTTTCGGGGAGATTGCGCCAAGCGAACGTTTTCCGCTTTTGATCAAGATTCTCGATGCGGAAGAAAAACTCTCGCTGCAAGTGCATCCGCCCGAAGAATCCGCGGAAGAGTTAGGCGGCGAAACGAAGACGGAGTTTTGGTACATCGCACAGGCAAAGCCGGGCGCGGAAATCTTTGTGGGTCTAAAGAAAAATCGCACTCGCTCTCGCATCGAGGAAGCGATTGAGCGCGGCGATGTCGAGGAACATCTCCACCGTGTCACGGTCGCGAGCGGCGACGCTATGTTCCTGCCGAGCGGACGCGTGCACGGCATCGGCGCGGGCAATGTCATTATCGAAGTGCAACAAAATAGCGATACGACTTATCGCGTTTTCGATTGGAATCGCACTGATGAGAACGGCGCGCCGCGGCAACTGCACGTCGAGCAGGCCTTGCGCTCGATCGATTTTCAGGATCACGAACCTGGACTCGTTAGGCCGGCGGGCGAATCACTCGTTAGGCATGATCTCTTCGAAGTGGAAAAATGGAACCTTCCTGCGCCGCGTGAAATCGCGCCGCGCGGAACTTTTGCGGTCGTGGCATGTCTCTCCGGGAAAATGGAATGCGCGTCGATGACGTTCACCGCCGGCGACGTCTTTCTCGTTCCGGCCGATCTCGGCGAAAGAAAAGTGAGGCCGCTCGAGAAGGAAACATCGCTTCTGCGAGTAATGATGCCTAACGAATCAACCTCCCGCAGCTGAGAGGCGCCGCAGATACTGATAAGAATAAATTCCGCTGCTGTGACCATCGGTCCATTGCGGCTGCAGCGCGTAGCCGCCAACTAATTGCCAGCCGCGTAGTTCGAAACTTGCCGCACTATATTTAACGTCGGGCCGGACAAGGTTGCCGAGCACATCCGGTTCGCCGCCGCACGCTGCGCAGGGACAGGCCCGGCGGAAACGGTCTAACGAGAGGTAGGATTCGGCGCCATCGTTCCAGCGGATGCCGAGTTCGTTACCGATTAGTTGAATGTCTTTCGGCGTAAGCTGCACAATGAACTATAGCGGTTCACACTTGTGCGCTCAATTGGGCGACACTTTATGGAGGAATTGCTTAACTGGTGCGAAAGGAGCTACAAGAGAGAAATGCTTCGATTCGGATTTAGCCGCTCATTGGCGCTGTTCGCATTTACGATCGCCGCTCCTTCACAGACTTATGCACTCTCTTTTTGGACGGGCGGAACCGATGATTGGTTTAACGCTTCCAATTGGTCGCACATCGTTCCCGATTACAATGAAGATGCGCGTATCAATAACGGCGGCACGGCCGTGATCTCAGGGGGAACAGCTTTTGCGAGCGCTGTCACGATGGGCTACGCCGCAGGTGATTCGGGGACTTTGCTCATCCGCGATGGGGCGAGCCTAACGAGCACAAGCGATTTTTACGTGGGATCGAGCGGCTCCGGAACGCTCAATATTCTCAGCGGTGGGTCGGCCGCGAATCGCCTCAGCTATATCGGCTTTAACACTGCGTCGCACGGAGCCGTTACGGTTGATGGGGTTGGGTCGGTCTGGACGAGTGATATCAATGTCGGTTACTACGGAGTCGGAACGCTCGCCATTACCAATGGCGGCATCGTTCGTGGTAGCGGAACTCTGGGTTACCAGGCAGGTAATGGGAGCGTAGTGATCGAAGGCGCCGGGTCGGCGTGGATAGGCAGTAGCCTCCGTGTTGGGTATGACGGCGTAGGGCGCGTTGATGTTTTCAACGGCGGCGCTGTTTCGACCGACTTTGGTTCGGTGGGGACGGGTTCAGCCATCGCTACGGCGGTTATATCCGGCAGTGGTTCGAGCTGGACGAGTGTGTACTCTCTCCAAGTCGGCGGTCGCGGTGTCCTCCGCGTCGAGAATGGGGCCTCAATCAACGCTACTAACACCGTCATCAGCGGCGTTGGTGCGCTGGAGTTCGACTCTTCCTCCACGATCAACACAACGATCACCTCGAATTATGGCGGCATCCTGCGCCCTCTCGGTGCACTAAACATTACCAGTGCGATCGGAATCGTTGGCTATTTTTTCCTCGATTCGAACGGCTTCGACTCGACGTTTAGCGGAACCATTTCCGGGGTCGGTGATATTTATAAAATCGGCGCCGGCACGATTACCCTTAACAGCCCCGTCACGCTTAGCTTCTTCGACCGCACGTTCGTGAATGGCGGCACCTTTGTTGTAAACAGCTCCCTGTCTACTCGCGTCTTCGTAAATCCGAACTGCGTGCTGGGCGGTTCCGGTGTGGTTGGCGGCGTTACGATCAATCCTACCGGCGTTCTATCGCCGGGCAGCGGTGTGGGGATCCTCACCGTGAATGGAAACCTAACGCTCGGCTTGGGGGCGATTTATCTCGTCGACGTGAATGGCGCCGCGGTGGGAGTCGGGTACGACCAGACAAAGGTGAACGGTCTCGTCACGATAGATGGGGCAAGGCTCTCGCTCCGCCTTGGCTTCGTTCCGAGCCTTGGAACGGAATTCGTGCTGCTCGATAACGATGCTACTGACCCGGTGGTCGGAACGTTCGAGGGCTTGCTGGAAGGTGAACTCTTCACCGTGAATGGACAGCAGTTCGCGATCAGCTATCACGGGGGTGACGGCAATGATGTAGTCGTTCGTGCCGTGCCGGAGCCCCGCGCCGCCGCGCTGCTTGTATTTGGTACTTCAATCGTGGCGATCCTCAACGCTCGCCGAAAATCGCGGTCCCTACTCGAACCATTGTAGCTCCCTCTTCAATCGCTACTTCGTAATCGTTGCTCATTCCCATGGAGAGTTGTGGAAGCTTTGCGCCGAAGTCTCGCTCCAATTCGTCGCGCAACTCGCGAAGCATGATGAAATATTTTCGCGAACCGTCCGCTTCCGGGGCGAGCGGCGGTATGCACATCAGGCCCTCGACATTGACGCGGCCTAACGAGAGCAATGTTTCCATTTGCGCGCGCAATTTGTCCGGTGCAAACCCAATCTTGCTCCCCTCGCCTGCCACATTCACTTCCAGCAAAACTCGCGGGCGCACACCTTCTTCATTGCCAATGCGTTCGACATCGTGGGCCAGGTCTAACGAGTCGATGCTGTGAAAGAATTCGAAAAGCGGGAGGGCGTGGCGAATTTTATTTTTCTGCAGGTGGCCAATGAAATGCCAGCGCACGGCTGAGGGCAGTTCCGCAATTTTGAGACGCGCTTCCTGCACCCGGCTCTCGCCAAAAATCGGTTGCCCCGCATCGAAAGCCGCACGCACCTTCGCGGCCTCCTGCTTTTTCGAAACAGCAATTAACTGGACACTTCCGGCTGCGCGACCCGACTTCTTGACCGCGGCGGAAATGTGCGCACCGACTCGCTCAAGATTAGCGGCTATGTCCAATTAGCGCTCAACCCTGCGTCTTTTCTGCGGCGTGCCCGCTGCAGGCGGCTTTCCAAGTCGCGAACTGCTTCTTGTTCAGAATGTTTTTCGCGCTCGCTTCCATCCGCGCCATGCTTTCCTTGGTGCAACCGCCTTTATCACACTGGGTCGCGAGTTTTTCCATTTTCGCTTTTTGTGCGGCATTGAGGTCGAGCTTGGCGAAGGTCGATTCGCACATCGCGGTCATGTTCTTGTGACCCGCTCCAGTCGCGCAACAAGCGGGCTCTTCCGCGCGCAGGGGCGAGAGTTGCACCAAAATTGCAGCGAGAAAAGCAGAGGCTAAGAACGTTTTCATGATGGTAAAAGAGAACGCGAAATATACTTTCGCGCAACCACCTTCTTCAAACGCGAGCACTCGTTAGGCGAAGCTGGCCGCGCTTTTTCCAAACGATTACCGCTGCCACGACCGTCGTAATGACCAAGCCAAAACCGAACTCATCGATAATGTATTTCGTCGGGCCGGTATCACGCGTCAGCGGAGTGAAAATCGATTGAATCCAAAGATTGTGACTACCGTGCAGAAGGGCCGCGGGCCAAAGACTGCGCGCACGCAAAGTTAGCCATGCCAGAATAAAGCTTTCTGCGATCACGCCGATAGTGAAACAAGTAAGACCAAACCAGACCGGCGTGCCGGCGTTGTAATCCGCGAAAATCAGAATCGGGAAATGATAGGCCGCCCACATCAAGCCGCTGATTAAGCCGATGCCGCCGAAGCCGACGACCTTCGATAATTCGGGAACAAGAAACCCGCGCCAGCCAATTTCCTCGCCGAGTGCGCGCGATGTTTTACCGACCAGGCCTAGTGTGGCGGTAAACAAAACGAAGAATGTCAGTGTCAGGAGTGGGGGAAAATTTTGCCAGCCGAAGGTTTGCGCTGTTTGCCTCACGAATTCCGAGTCGGCAAATCCGCCCCACCCGCCTAACCAGACGACCAGGTAAATCGGCAGTGCATAGGCAATCGGGATGAGATATCCGAGCCAAACATATTTCGCGTTGCCCCACCCCCAGTTCAGGTCGCGAATATTTTCGCCATAGAAAGCTTTCGTTAGGCAAGCAGCCAGAGCCGGACTCCACATTGAGCCGGTGACGTAAAATAAATTGCCGGCATCCATGTGACCGGCGTGCAAGACGAAGGCATCGAAGCATCCGCTGAAGATCAAGGTCAGCGCGTAATAGCAGCCGATTTTTTTCCACACGCGCGATTTCGTCTCTGGCATGCGAGCGAGATTAGGCGAGGAAGAAAGTCTCGTCACCATCGAACCATTTGATAGGATCGCGACATGGCGGGCGTTTGTGTGATCGTGGCTTATCGGCCGAAAGCAGGGAAAGAAAAGGACTTGTTAGACCTGGTGCGTCAACGAGTGCCGACCTTGCGCAAGGAAGGTCTGGTCACAGAGCGCGAACCAACCATCATGCGCGCGAAAGACGGCACGATCATCGAAGTCTCGGAATGGAAATCGCACGAAGCGATCGAGGCGGCGCACAAAAACGAAAACGTCTGGGCGATGTGGAATAAGTTCTTCGAATTGTGCGATTGCATTCCGCTCAAGCAATTGCCGGAAACAGAAGAAATGTTTGCCGGCTTCGAGCCGATCGACTAAGCGCGCAGTTGCCGCTCGTCGAAATCGATTTCTACTGCTACCTTCCGCCGCCAATTGAGCGCGATGGAACCGGAGAGAACCAAAGCCCGCATTTTGCATGTGGACGATCATCAGGATACGCGACTGATGATGGCGGCGCTCCTCGCGGACGGCGGCTACGGCGTGATGACCGCGGGAAGCGTGGCCGAGGGAGTTCATCTGGCGAAGGACATCGCGTTCGATCTTTATCTGCTCGACGTTCGTTTGCCGGATGGAACTGGCATCGAGCTCTGCCAGAAGTTACGAGCGCTCCGTCCGGAGGTGCCGGTGCTTTACTACTCTGCCTACGGTGAAGAACAGGAACATCAGCAGGCGGTCGCGACCTGCGGCGATGCCTATTTGCGCAAGCCGGTGGCGATCGCAGAGATCGAAAAAGCGATCGGCAACTTGTTAGGCAACGAGTGATCTATTGCGCGATCACTCGTTAGACTTCACTCCTCGCAAGATCAGCCGGCGGCTCTTCCCCCGTGCGGATGCGTCCGCGCAGCTCCTCGAGTTTTCGCCGCAGAAAACGACGGAAGTGAAACGGCCGCGCCAATTGCAGATAGACCGGCCAGCGCGCGAGTGTTTCCGGTAGGCGACGCCTCTCTTTGATCGCGAGGCAATCCTCGACCACGCGATGAAAGGCCACCTCCGGCGAAAACCATTCTTCCCACTGCCGCCGCGCGAGTTGTCCCATTGGGACGGCCATGTGCTCGCGCTCTTCCAGCAGCCGCGGAATTTGCGCGTAATCTTTTTCCGCCACACGGACGCTGAACTTCTCCCAGGTCGGACCTTCCGGGGGAACCCATTCATTGGACAAAATTACCGGCACCCGACCCATGCGCATCGTCTCGAACAACCGGATGGTTGCTGGCCCCACTCCGCGCGGACACAGGACGAACTTGCTCGCCTTCGTCAACTCGGCGTAACGCCGATAATAATCGCGGCGGTCGCGTTGTGACATTTCCAAATGCAACAGCCGCTCAAAATCATCGGAAGTATTTTGAAAAAATCCGCGCGGATGCGCCAGTTGCGCGAGATGACCGCGAACCGGCGCGTTCGTGGTCGAGCCCATGAAGCTGAAAAGGTAAGGCAGGTCCTCGTCGGGCGAAGTGAAGGTGGTAAATTCGTTCTTCGGCAGGCCGAGATAAAAACCGCCGCAGGTCCGGGACGAGGACCATCGGCGCGCGAGCGAGGCATAGATTCCGGGCAGGAATGGAATAACGATCGCGTTCGAGCAAAAAAGAAAACATTTATGGCGATGTTGCCTAACGAGTGGATGCGCTCGGAGGCGTTCGAAGTGAAAACCACCGCCATAATATTCCGCAAAAATAATCAGGTCCGCCACGTGCGGATTCTCCACCACCGTGTGGCGCCGGAAACGATCGCGCGCAGCGCTTTCCCGCAAGGCCTGGAGCGGCGCGAGATTGTAATCCGTCTGATCATCCCGTGACGTGGCCGAAGCCAGGAGCACCTGCGCCATGGAGAACAATTAGCAACTCCGCCGCCGATAGAAAGCGCGATTGCGAGGAGGTTTCATTGCGCAAAACGCCGGAGCGAAAGAAAATCAATCGCGTGGCGCGTGCCGCCGTTCAGCGCGAGATCCGCCGCGATTTCTCCGACGACGGGCGCGAACTTAAAGCCGTGGCCGGAGAAACCACCGCACAAAATAACATCCGCATCATTCGGATGCCGATCGATCACGAAATGTTCATCCGGCGTCAGGCTATACATACAGGCCTTCGCATCGCGTAATGTTTGGGCCGCTCCCGGAATCCATTCTTCCATCGCCCTAACGAGTGGTTCAACATCGCTCGCCTGATTGATTTCGCGTGCTAGATTTTGCGCCTCAGTCAGCTCGCCCCAGCCGTGAAAGGCCGCCTTCACTCCGTCGCCAAAATCCGGAAACCCGTAGAGAGGCGCCGGAAAATTGGCGCGCTGAACCAGAAAGGCCGGCGAATCCGGCGCCTGGTAGGCCCGGGTTTTCGGCGTAAACCAGCATTGCACATTTCGCTGAACCCGGATCGGAACTCCAAGCGCCCCCAGCGTCTCCTTAAACCACGGCCCTAACGATAGGATGAGTTTTCGGGCGACAATTTGTGAGCCATCGGAGAACCGAAGTTCGAATTCCTTTCCGCGACGCTCCCAGTTTTCCAGCTTCATCTCGAAACGCGTTTCGGCACCGACTGCCTTCGCCCGCCGTAACTGAGCGCGCACGGCTGCTTCCGGTTTTAAGACACCACCATCCGTTTCAAACAAGACTGACTCGTTAGGCAAAACTTTCAGGGTGGGAAAACGCCTCGCTAACTCATTTCGATCCAAATGCTGAATCTCCAAATCATGCTGGCTGGCAGCGCGGAGTGTTCCTTCAATAATTTCGCTCCCTTCTTCACCGACCGTCAGCAAACCGGTAATGGTTAGAAGAGATTCGGCGCTATCCTTTTCCAGTGCGCGCCAAAGCTCATAGGCACTCAGGACCAAAGGTACGTAAGCGGGGTCTTCAAAATATGCTTTACGTATGAGTCGGCTTTTTCCAATAGACGAACCGAATTCATGCGCAGGTTGAAACTGTTCCAGGCCAATCGCCGTTGCACCGCGCACCGCGCACTCAGCCAGGATCGCGCTACCCATGCCTCCGAGCCCGACTACCGCCACGTCGTAAATCATGTTCTACACGCCGGGATAGTAACGAGAGAGTGATGCTGCATGAGCGGGTCGAAGCATCACGGTGCCTAGGCAGAGGAAGGCCGCAAGGCAATTCCCTCCCATTCTCATATCGTAGGCGGCTTTGCCGCCGATCTAGCGAGTCGGTGCCGGTTGCCCTTGAAGATGCGCGGCCACCGTTTGCGCGAGACGATCCGGAAGGTAAGGTTTGGGAAGGAAGATGTGTTCCTTCTCTTGCTCGAAATCGGAGCCGAATAGCTCTGCGCTATACCCGCTCGTATAGATCACCTTCAAGTCCGGCTTATCGACGATCAAAGTATGAGCTAGCTGCCGTCCTGAAATAGATTCAGGCATAACGACGTCCGTGAGTAAGAGATCGATCTCATGCTGATGTGCAGCCCAGATCTCGAGTGCAGCCCGACCATTAGGCGCGGAAAGGACTCGATAACCCAACGAGCTAAGCGCTTCGCTAACGAATTCGCGGAGCATCTCTTCGTCTTCTACTACCAGGATGGTAATACTGGCATTTGGCGCCATTTCCACCGGACCGTTTTGCAGCTTCTCCGGCTCGACGTGCAAGCCATCTGCGCTAAGAGGGAAAAATGACCGGATCGCTGTGCCGCGACGAGGCGCGCTTTCTACCTCGACCCAACCGCCATGTTGCTTGAGCACGCCATAAACCGTAGCTAATCCCATCCCTGTTCCCTGCCCTGGCTCTTTGGTCGTAAAGAAAGGTTCAAAGATTCGGGCGACGGTGGCGGCATCCATGCCATGGCCGGTGTCTTTTACTACCAAGCTGATATGTGGGCCTAGCTGAGCTTCCGGGTTGCGGTTACGCGCTAGCTCATCAATTTCGATAAGGCTGGTTGTCAGAGTAAGCTTGCCTCCATCAGGCATGGCATCGCGGGCGTTGAGCGCCAAGTTCATGATGACCTGATCGACATTACTCGAGTCGGCAAAAATAGGCGGCAGATTCGGCCCCAGCTGCATATCGATAGCGATGTGCTCGCCTATGAGACGACGCAGCATAGCTACGGTTTGCTCGACTACCTCATTAAGTGCGACGGGGCGGCGCTGAATGATTTGCTTACGACTATAGGCCAGGAGCTGTCGCGTAAGCGCGGTGGCGCGTTGCGCAGCACGCTCGACCTGGTGCAGAGAAGCAGCCAGCTTTTCGTCGAGACGCGGATTGCACAAGGTCATCGAGGTGTTCCCGAGGATAACCGTGAGAATGTTATTGAAATCATGCGCTACGCCTGCCGCTAATCTTCCGACTGCCTCCATCTTTTGTGCCTGGCGTAATTCGTTTTCCAGCCGGACGCGGTCGGTGATGTCTTGTATAATGAGGAGATGATATGGAACATTACCGAGCTCGAGGTTCTCAGCTGCGACTAGCACTTCGCGGATTTCACCCTTGGTCGTGCGGATAGTAGCCGCGAGGTTGCGCACAGCGTGACGGCTAGCCAGTTCCTCGCGGATCTTAGCGAGCGCGGTCTCATCGGCCCAAAAATCCGTCCCGGTAAGAACGGTATCGAGCGGCACGTCGAGTAGCTCGAGAAAGCTAATATTGGCATCGAGACAACCGGAGCCGTCCAGTCGCTGTATAGCCATGGGCACGGGGCTACCATGAAAGGCTTTGGAGAAGCGTTCTTCTGATTGGCGCAAGGCCTCTTCCGCCGCGGTCCTCTCAGCTACTTCGCCAGTGAGACGAGTGTTAGCAGCGCGTAGCTCGGACGTGCGTTGCGCGACCAGGGCATCCAGTTCCTCCATCTGCCGGCGCGCGATTTGGGTTAGCTGCCACTTCTTGGAAAGGGCATGAGCCATCTGCAAGACCTCGACATTGTCGAAAGGCTTCTTCAAGACCAGCATGTGGTCGCTGTTACCGACCGACTTGGCGATTTCGTCCCAGGAGTAATCGGAGTAGGCGGTGCAGATAACTACCTGTAGGTCGGGAAATTCCTTCCAGATGCGCGAGATAGTTTCGATGCCATCCCAGCCCGGAGGCATGCGCACGTCAACAAAGGCTACTGCATAAGGCGCGTTGTTAAGAAAAGCAGCACGAACCTTCTCCAAACCCTCCTGGCCTTGCATGGCTGAGTGAATTTCGAAACTCCAACTGCGCGAAGCACTCGAGGTATCGCCAAAAAGCGCCGCTTCATCGGCGTCCAGTTCAGCGGCTAGCTTGGCATCGCCGGGTCCGAGGATCTTGCGGAAATCTTCGTGGATCGATGGGTTATCATCGATAATGAGGATGCGGCGGTTTTCCGGTTCGCTGTTTAACGATTCGCTTTTCATAAATTTAGACTGATGGCACGGCGGGTAACTCAAGGGTAAAGCTCGCTCCTTGTCCGGTCCCGGCGCTATGCACTTGCAACGAGCCGTCCATGGAACGGGCCGCAATCGCCCCGCTGTGTAAGCCAAAGCCATGACCATCCTGGCGAGTAGTAAAGCCGTGAGCGAAAATACGTGTAAGATTCTCTGCTGAGATACCTATGCCGTTATCGGCTACGACAATGCGGACGGTGTCTTCGCCCGCAGCGCTAATGGAAATGGTGATGCGTTTGTCCGTGCGATGAACGGCATCGAGGGCGTACTTGGCGTTGCGGATAAGGTTGATCAAAATCTGCAAGACTTTATGCCGATCGACACGAATGAGCGGCACTGCGGAGAAGAGCCTTTCGACCTCTACCCCGTGGCGCTCAAAGGCACCGATGTTCATCGCGATCGCGTCCTCCACGAGCTGATGCGCCGGCAGGTTCTCGAAGACGCCGCTGACCTTGGCGTAGCTCTGCTGCATCGCGACCACTTCCTTAATATGCTCGATGTTGCGACCGAGCTGGTCGATTTCGCTCAGTAACTCAACGTTCTCAGCGACGAGAAACTCTCCTAGTTTAGCCAGGTAACCCGGTAGCTTCTTTCCCGCTTCGTCGTTCGTTAGGTACTCACCGAGGTCGCCATTGCGTGAGGTAAGGAGGCTGGCTGCCTTGGCTAGCTTCGATGCTTTCGAGCGCCGCAGTTTTTCGACGACCAACCCTGCGGAAACGTTCACGCTGTTGAGCACGTTGCCTACATTGTGCAGAACACCCGTAGCTACCTCGGCCATGCCGGCGAGACGGGACGTTTGCAGTAACTTTTGCTGCGACTCGCGCAAAGCCTCTTCTGCGCGTTTGCGCTCAACGATTTCACGCTGCAAAGCTGTTACCTGGTTCTGTAATTCACCCTTCGCGCCCACTAATGCTTCATCCTGTGCCTGGATTTGCGTGAGCATTTGATTGAAGGCATCCGTTAACATGCCCACTTCATCGTTGTAAGCCTTGCCAGCGCGGACGGAGTAATCATTTTCCTCGGCGATGCGGCGGGCCGTGCTGGCCAGGCGGAGAACGGGATCGCTCACGAAACGTTGGAAGCGACCGGAAAGGACGAAGGCTAGCAGGAGAGAAAGAGCGAGAACAAGGACAAGGATGATGGCGTAGAGTTTGAGTAGCTGCGAATACAAGGCGGAGAAGTCCGCGTGGAGGAAAAGCGTGCCTTCGCGGTTGCCATCACGGATGACCGGTTGTTCCAGGAGAATGTGGTTACCCTTGAGCTTAAGTCCCTTGTGATCCTGTTCCCCGAATTCCGCCAGACGTGTCCCGTCCATCAGCTCGAGCCTTGCGCCGACAATCTGTGGCATACTCGTCAGGCCATTAAGTGTCTCACTGGCCGCGTCTTCGTCCCGAAACATGACAGCGGCGGCGCTGTTATGGGCGGTTATCCCCGCCACTACGCCTAACTCATGAGTGAAATGACGCTTAGTCGTATAAGCCTGGAAGGCGAAAAGGACGGCGCAGGCCAGCAACAACGCCGCGCTGGAAATGCCCAGGATCAGCGAGGTGACCTTTTGCCCAATAGGGCGATCGCGAAACGGAGTCATGGTCGGTTTAGTTCACAATTCTCGCGATGTTTAGGAGTTGAGAGCTAATCTTGAGCCGCGCCGCCCGCGCCGCGTTGGAATTAACCTCCACTCCCATGTGGCTCTGATGAACTGCGAAACCCAGCATGCCGCCCGCACTGACGAAGCCGTCCGTTTCACCCACCACCAGGACCGGCCGACCCTGCACCGCGGCCAGGATATCGCCGAGGCGATGCTCTTCCGCGCTATTAACGAAAATCATCTGGCAGCCGCGCAACCCCGCGTTATCTCCTGCGCTTAAGCTCCGCACCTCGAAGTCGCGTTCGCCGGTGCGTTTACCCTGCAAAACTCGATCGAGCCCACCGAATGGGTCGCGCCCGACGATGCCAATAACAAATGGTGCATCGGAGCTGGCAAAGGCCGACGAGGGCCACTCGACGAACTTAGTGAACTTAAAAAGGTAAGCCGCCTTTACGTCGTACTCGGATTCGGCCTGCGCTAGAGGCACGCAGAACCAGATCAGCGCGAGGATGGCACAAAGGACGGGCCTTATTCCTGCAATTCTGGAATGAGATAAAATCATCGCGCCAGTCTTAGAACTTGTAGGTGAGCTTCAGCCGGAATGTCCGGCCGTCCTGCGCGATGGTATCCTGCAGATAACCAACACTAGCCGGAGTAGAGAATTTCTGACCGAGGATGTTATAAACCGATGCCGAAACCGTCAGGTTAGGCAAAAGGTTTCGGCTGTAGATCGTGCCGTTAAGCGTCCAGATATGGTCGGTCTGGGCGCGTGCCAGGGTTAGACGGTCGCTGGCATAGAGTAACTCGAGACTGCCAAAGATCTTGTCGCGATAGACCGGCACGCTGAGCTGAGCTTTAACTACGTTCTCGGGCGAGTTGACCAACCGTTGATCGTTGCTGGCGCTTTTGGCTTCCTGATGGGTATAGCTGGCACGGACCAAAAGCCCGTTGTCCCACTTACCTTCTATTTCGGCTTCACCGCCATTTACGTTCGCGTCATCCGCGTTGGTGAAGCTAACGAATCCAAACTCATCAGCGGTAGTTTGGATTAGGCTGGAAATTTCGTTACGAAAGACCGAGACGGTTCCACGCCAATGAGTAAGAAAGTACTGCTCCAGCACCGCTTCGTAGGTGCGGATGGTCTCCGGTCCCAGGTTTGGATTAATGCGCTGGCGAAATGAAGTGTAGTCGAGCTGATAAATGTTCGGCGCACGAAAAGCCTCACCATAGAGTAGCTTGATCGTAGTATTCTGGAATGGCTTGTAGTCGAGCGCCGCGCGCGGATTAACTGTGCTACCAAAACTGTCGTAGTGATCCCAGCGGACACCTGCGGTCAGACTTAGGTTGTGCGTTATATCCAGGCGGGCATCGCCATAGGCGCCGTAAATTAACTGCTCCGCAGAGACGTTGAGATAGCTGTTGAAGGGTTGCTCGTCATAGTTACGTAAGCTGAGATCGATGCTTCGCCGAACCTCCGCCCCGACTGCCACACGCAGATTCTTGAAAAAAGTGCGGCTAACTCCCGCCTCCGCGCCCAACCAACGCGCCCGGGCGGAGTCGTCATTGAGCGCGCGGCCACTATCGTAATCGTAATAGGACAAGGTGTGAACGTCATAGGAGTCGTAGTAAAGACGGCCCGAGATCGACCAGCCATCGGCCGTCTCATGCAGGTAACGCAGCTCGGCATAGCCGCGGGCATTAACGGCGATATCTGGGACGTTAAAGACGCTCCCGTTAGGCGCGGTGGGAACTTCCTTGTCCCGCGCAACATAGCCACCTTGCAGAGTAAAGTCGCCCCAGGTAACCTTGGCAAAAGTGGACCAATAGTTGGTTCCATCGAGGTTCGAAGCTATGCCGTTGTCCGTTTGCGGGCTATTGAAGTCCCGGTAGAAAAGACGGTCCTGCCCATCCGAAAAATAAACGCTGGCCGAAACAAAGTAATCCAGGCCGTTACCCAGCTTCTTTCCGATAGTAACCCGGCCGGTGTAGGTATCGAAGCTACCGATGCTGCTAGAAGCTTCAAGGCCGTTGACGGACGCACCGCTGCGCGTGACGACGTTGATAATAGAGAAGAAGGCATTACTGCCGTAGATGGATGAGCCGGGGCCGCGAATAAATTCGACGCGCTCGATTAAGTCGACATCGAGGAAAGCTTCTGTCCCCACCGCCGCGGTGTCCAGAATCGGGTCGTTCATGCGATGGCCATCGATGAGCAAGAGCGTGCGCGAACCGAAGCCGTCCAGACTATTAAAGCCACGCACTCCGGTGTGGCTGTAAACGCGATCGGAAGTAACCTCGAAGCTGCGGACCGAACGGATAATATCGGCGAGCGTGCGATAACCGAAGCGTTCAATCTGGTCGCCCGTGACAATGGAAACCGAGGACGGCGCGTCCGTTACTTTTTCGGTGAACTTGGAAGCGGCGAAAACGGTGTCGATCTTGACCTTGGATAGCTCATCCAAACTTAGATCAAGCAACTGCCGCGGATCCGCGGCCAGGGGCATGGGCGCATTGACCGCGCAAACGATCGCAGCCAGGCCAATCCATCGCACAACAACGCGCGCGCTGTTTCGTGTGGAAACAGTTTTCGGCTGGTCGCGCGCGGATTTTGGCATTGGGCTTGAAAACGCCACGCGGAGCAAAGGCGCGGCGACACCGCGGTCTCAGTTTCCGAGTGGAGAAGTCTCGCCCGTGATTTAGCAAGCTATATGCCGTGGCGCGCAGGTGACGAACCCCGAATAACAGGCATAGGGCCTGCTCAGATGAGCGAGACTTCGTATGCCCCGCCTCATTCTCCAACGCTGTTTTTGCCTCTTCGCTGCGCTGATTTTCTTCCAGATCAAGGCGGACGCGCTGGTCTTGGACTGGGACAGCGTAGCCTGGGCCAACGGTAGCTTGAACAACTCCTACCAAATCGACCCGATGGCGAGCGGCCCCGATGTCAACGTGGATGTGGCAGGGAACAACGGCGCTACTTTGACGCAATATTCCGTCGCGCCCAACCCACAAACGCCGACGATCAATAACGATTTTCAAGGCGGACTCCTTTTCGCCCAGAACACGCTCGTTCTCGCCGTCGATCTGACTAATCCCACGCAATCGATCACGATTACAATTTCCTTCGCCAACCCCGGCGGAGTAAGCGGAGTTTCCTTCAAGCTCTTCGACATCGACGCCGGCGGTGGCTCCCAAGATGAGCTGACCGCGCTCCGCGGCTTGTCGATCGATGGTTCGACCCTCATCGCACCTACCCTTACGACGAGCGCGAACAACACCTTGATCGGAAGCGGGCTCAGCCAAAGCGTGGTCGGAACTGCCGCCTCCCCCAGCACTGGACTGCAGTCCGGACGCGGCAATGTCACGATCGATTTCGGCGCCAACGTTATTCAGTCTCTAACGTTCACTTTCGGTTGCACCGGGTTCTTCCTCGATCCCGCCTATCAGCATTTCGCTCTACACGACGTCAGTTTCACGCCCAACTTGACGCCTGTGCCGGAGATGAATCCGGCTATGATCTCGATCCTATCATGCCTCAGTGGCATAGGTCTGGTCATTCGGCAGCGACTGCGGAAACGTTTGTAGGTTAAAGGCGGCGATAAATGGCGTTTGCGCGCGCTTGCGCGCGAGGGCATCGTGGCCGCCATGAAGCCCTTCCCTGTTGTCGTCTTGTTTCTATTAGCGGTCGCGGCTGGCCGCGCGCAATCGCCTAACGAGTCCAAGAATCCGCAATATGGGAAGTGGGGCTTTGACTCCGATGGCGCCGATTTGAAAGCAAAACCGGGCGATGATTTTTTCCGTTTCGCTAACGGAACATGGCTAGACCATGTGCAAATTCCTGCGGACAAAGCGGCCTACAGCTTACGGCTCGCCATGACCGACACCACAGAGCAGCGCTTGCATGATTTGATGGAAGGCCTAGGGGCCAAGGCCGAACCCAAGCCAGGTACGACCGAGGGAAAAGTCGGAGCCTTCTACAAGTCTTTCATGGATGAAGCCGCTATCGAGAAGCTCGGCGCATCGCCTTTGGAACCAACACTGCAAGAAATTCGCGCTGCAAAAGATCGCGATGCTCTAGCCGCCTTGATGGGAAAACAGTTCGCTGGTTTTGAAGGTGGAATCTTCGGTGGCGGGATCGAAGTGGATCTGGGCGATCCAAGTCGATACGCAGTCTACCTCGGCCAAGCCGGCCTCGGCCTGCCCGACCGTGATTACTATTTGAAGCCCGATTTCGCCGCGCAAAAAACAAAGTATCAAAGCTACGTCGCGCAATTACTGAAACTGATCGCCTGGCCCGACGCGGAGAAACGCGCTGAAGAAATCGTCGAGTTCGAGAAGCGCCTGGCCGAGGCGAGCTGGAGCAAGGCGCAACAACGCGATCCGGTCGCGACCTACAATCCGGTTTCGGTGAAGGAACTGGAAACGCTCGCGCCGAATTTTAACTGGCGCGGATTTCTCAACAACGCTGGTCTCGAGAAAATCGATCGCGTCGTGGTGGCGGAGAAGAGCGCCTTCCCGAAAATTGCCGCCGTTTTCGCGGAGACGCCGGTGGAAGTTTTGCAGGCATGGCAGGCTTTCAACGCGGCCGATCACGCCGCGCCGTATCTTTCCAAAGCTTTCGGCGATGCGTTTTTCGAGATGCGCAACAAGACGCTTTCCGGTCAAGCGCAACAACAGGTGCGCTGGAAACGTGGCGTGCACGCAGTCAGTGGCGGCGATTACGGCGCGGGCGATCGATACGATCGCTTCGGCAATCTCGGCTGGGCCGTTGGCCAGCTCTACACCGCAAAACATTTTCCACCGGAAGCAAAAGCGAAAATCGGGGAGTTGGTCGCGAACTTAAAAATCGCCATGCACGCACGCATCGAAAAACTCGATTGGATGGGCGACGCGACCAAGCAAGAAGCCCTCAAGAAGCTCGATACCTACAACATCAAAGTGGGTTACCCGGATAAGCCGCGCGATTATTCGAACGTCGAGATTCGCAGCGACGACTTGTTAGGCAACGTGCGTCGCGCCGCCGCCGCCGATTTGAAATTCTATCTCGATCGTCTGCCGGGTGCGGTCGATCGCGCCGATTGGGGCATGACGCCGCAAACCAATGACGCTTACAACGGCTCGCTGCGCGATATTGTTTTTCCCGCGGGGATTCTGCAGCCACCGATGTTCGACGCCAACGCCGATCCGGCAATTAATTACGGCGCCATCGGCGGCGTGATCGGTCATGAGTTAACGCACGGCTTCGACGATCAAGGGCGCAAGCTCGATGCCGAAGGGAAACTGCGCGATTGGTGGACAGCGGAGGACACGAAGGCTTTCGAAGCGCGCGCGGCTGTGCTCGGCGTCCAATATTCCAGTTTCGAACCGCTCCCCGGCGTGAAAGTAAACGGCGAGCTAACCATGGGCGAAAACATTGCTGATCTCGGCGGTCTCACGATCGCGCTCGACGCCTATCGCGCTTCGCTCAAAGGCAAACCCGCGCCGGTGATCGACGGCCTAACGGGCGATCAACGTGTCTTTCTCGGCTGGGCCCAAGCCTGGCGCGGAAAATTGCGCGACGACGCCCTTCGCAAACAAGTCGTGAGCGATCCACATTCGCCGCGGCAATACCGCGTCAACGGCCCCGCGCGAAACATCGACGATTGGTATAGCGCGTTCGAAGTGAAAGAGGCCGACAAACTTTTCGTCGACCCGAAAGATCGCGTGCGAATCTGGTAAAGTGCCTAACGAGTAGTTTCGAATGAAAGCAATTTGGAACAACGCTGTCCTGGCCGAGACCGACGACACGGTCGTGATCGAAGGAAATCATTACTTCCCGCCGAGCGCGTTAAAGCGTGAGTACTTCGTCGCCAGCGATACGCATACCAACTGTCCGTGGAAAGGCGAAGCCAGTTACTACGATCTGCGTGTCAATGGTCAGATAAATAGGGACGCCGCCTGGTATTATCCGACGCCGAAAGAAGCGGCCGCGAATATCAAAGATCGGGTCGCGTTTTGGAAAGGCGTCGTGGTTGAATAATCTCGCCGAGCGCGCCCTCGCGATCCTGCACCAGTGGGTGCAATCGGAGAGTTTGCGCAAACACTGCTACGCCGTCGCCGACTCGATGGGGCATTTTGCGGAATTGAACGGCGCGGACGCCGATCTCTGGCAGGCGGTCGGATTCTTGCACGACATGGATTACGAACGACATCCGAACCAGGAACAAAGCCCTACTGAAGGTCATCCCTTCGTCGGCGTGAAGTATCTGCGCGAGAATGGTTGGAGCGAAGAAATTTGTCGCGCCATTCTATCGCACGCCGATTACGCAAACGTCCCGCGCGTGTCGCAGATGGAGAAGACACTCTACGCAGTCGATGAACTCAGCGGCTTCGTGACCGCCGTTGCACTCGTTAGGCCATCCAAGAAAATCGCCGACGTCGAAGTCTCATCGGTGAAAAAGAAGATGAAAGACAAAGCCTTCGCTCGCGCAGTTAATCGCGAAGACATCCTCCGCGGCGCCGCCGAGTTAGACACGCCGCTGGAGAAAGTGATCGAAGAAGTAATCACCGCGCTAAAAGCCGACGCCGATCGGCTAGGATTGTAAAGGAACCAGGAACGCGGACTAGACTTTCAAGTAGGGGGGAGGGCCACAAAAGCCAGGAAGTAGCTCTGCCGTTGGGTCCTTAGCGCGAGAAATGTGCCACGGAGAAGCTCAGTAGTTGTAGCCACGGCGCTGTGTCGCCGTGAGGGAACACCTCGACACAGCGAGGCGGCTACAGGGAACGGAAAGCGCGCACCATCGCGGACGCCAACTCGACGAGAGATCAACCTTATTGGCTTCGACGAACGGAGATGTTTGTTACCTTCACCAGCGCAAGACTTCATCGCCGGTTTTTAAGTTCATCTCCTCGACTGAGCGAGTGGCAATTACCGGCAGTGTCGCCGATCGCTGTCTGATGATTACTTCGCTAACTTTGCCAAGCTCACTTTCTAGATTCTTCCTTCTTAATTGCGAAAGAGCGGGGTCATCTAGCCACAAATTTTATCGGACCCGCATCAGGTTACCTCCTCAAGCTTGTCGCGGGTAATCCTTCTTGACTAAGACGCGCAAGAACTACTACATCCGAAGCCACTGCCATGAAGCGATGGAATCCACTCTTTTTTGCCTTGCTGGGGTTGGCCATGTCTTTGCTCGTTGTCCCGGCGCCATCCGCGCCGCTGGAGCTTTTCACGAACGACTTCTACGTCGCCAATGCCAAGCAATGGCTGGACAAGGAAGTCACGCTCTCGGTGGCTTATTTTTCGCCCGCCAAAGGTAATTTCTCCATGGAGAAAATGGAAGTCATGGATGCCTACACCTTCCATAATCACGTGGACGGTGGGCACATCAACGTCGTCGCCACGCCGGAAGTCTTTGCGCGTTTGAAGACGCTCTGCGGCATGCATGTCCAAAGGGAAGGTGGCTGGATTCATGCCACGCTAATCCACGGCATCTTTAAGCAAAGGGACGGCCAGTATTACTTGCTGGTCGAGAAATAGGTCGAAGGCTCCGTAGTCCTTTCGGCCCATTCCTCCTTCTGCGCATGGCGCCGACATCCTCGTCTACGAAGTCTTTATGCCTGGATACTTCAGCGAGCCGCATCATGCCGATCAGGGCCGCGGCGATCCGGTTGAAGTTTCACAGCGGCTAAGTCTTAACCACCTAGTAGAGCTTTGATCTTCTCCATGTCTGGATGGATAAGACCAGCTTCTTGAAACTCTTTGAAGTCATCCAGCACGGCTCGCTGAAAAGTGCGTCCATCCTGAAGCCTTGCATCTTTGTTCTTGAGATAGATCGCCTTCGCTTTCTCGAACTGGTTATCGAACAGATAACCGTGCGCGAGATTGCCATTAATCATCACCGCATCATCCGGTGAGAGCTGAAGAGCTTTGCGAGATGCTGCCATGGATTCACGCGGCTTCCGATTGAAGATCTGATACCAACCAAGCCCTGTGTAGTACTCTCCGTTTTTCCGATCTAACTCGATCGACTTTTCGATATCTTTGACTGCAGCATCATATTGTTTTTTGTCATAGTAGACGCCAGCACGGGAAGCGTAAGCTTTCGCATTTCTCGCATCGAGTTCCAGGCCGCGATTGTAATCGGCCAACGCCCCATCGAAGTCGTGCTTCTCATCCTTGGCGTTGCCACGGTTGAAGTAGGCAATGCCATATTTCGGATCAAGCTCGAGACAGCGGTTGTAGTCAGCAATGGCTCCATCCGTATCCCCCTTTTTCCGCCTGGCCACCCCACGGTCGCAGTAGGCTCTGGCAAATTTCGGATTGTTCGGATTCATTTCGATGACGCGATCATAGTCGGCGATGGCGCCGTCCATGTCCCCCTTATGCTTTTTGGCCAGGCCGCGGTTGTAGTAGGCTTGGCTGAATTTTGGGTCGAGTTCGATCGCACGCGTATAGTCGGCAATCGCCCCGTCGAAGTCGCCCTTCTCATCCTTGAGCGTGCCTCGATCGCTGTAGCTCGTAGCTTCTTTGGAATTAGAACTGACGGGCTGCGCGGGCGGAGGGAGTGATCCGCCTGTCGAGGTCGTAGCCTTGGCCCCGCCAGATTGTTGCATTTCCTCCCACACGAATTCCGAGACTTCGTTACCTTCCTCAGTCAGCATCATGTAACCGAATCCCAACCTCACGGTGTCGCTGGCGCCTCCTGAAATGCCATGGTCGGCTGCCAGCCGCAGCGGTCCGCTGAATTCGTGCAGCAGAACATTTTCGTCTCCGTCCGTTAGCGGTTTTCGGAATGTAAGTTGAATGGAATTGCTACCAGGTTTTTCTGGCGGCACTTCGAAAACCCATTGGGCCCGGCGATCATCTGTTTCAGATTTGCTCACCAGCTTTGCATTCGCCGCGCTGATGTTGAGCGCGTCTTCGACAATCTTTATCCAGCCATCAAGTTTTCGGGCGACTTCCTTATCGACCGGCCGGCCCGAGCGCCCCCATTCTTCTCTGAGCGCGAAAGTCATGACATATCGGTTCCGCTCCGAGTAATCGAGCGGCAAACCGGCGCGCATCTTGTCTTCCGAATACATCCAGGGTTTCCCGCGTTGGCGTGTATAAGTGCCGTCACCACACTGCATCCGCTCCGGTCCTTCCGACGGGTAGCGGTCATACTTGAACGAGACAGGCGAGTTCGCGATCGCCACGAAATGCCCTTTCGAGTAAAAGTCGCGACTCTGTTGCAAATTATCAGCCACGAACCTCGCATCCTGCGCGCGCAAGTTTGACAAAATCAGAACTGAACCTGCAACGAGCGCGACACATTTTCGATTCATATGCTGGATGTTTGGCCGGAATGAAACTTGAGCATACTCCTTCGATAGAATTTCATCTATGTCTATTGCCGTTGCATCGGAAGGAACCTCGCAATCCCGCATAACAGCGTCCGATGCCTCACGCTAAGGACGCAAAGTCCGCCAAGGTTTGCCTCCTGCCTTCGCGACCGTAGCGACCTTTGCGTGAGATGCCTTTCTTCCTTCTTAACTCTTAACTCTTAACTCTTAACTCTTAACTCTTAACTCTTAATTCTTAATTCTTAATTCTTAATTTCATGCAAACCGCCTTAGACACTTTTATGCAGCCTAACTCTTAAAAGCCTTTCGACACCGGCCGCGCAGTTGCTAGACTATCCTTATGTCCGAAACAGCAGAGCCCGACCTGACGGCACGAATCGCCGAGGAAAGTGCATCTCTTCCGCCCGAGAAGCAGAACGCTGTGCTTGATTTCATTCGCTTCGCTAAGTATCTCGACGACCAAGGTGAGCCATTGAGTGATGGCGAGGCGGCCTGGGAACGCATCATCAATGATCCGCGTCCTCGCCCCAAACTGCAGGAATTTCTTCGCCGGTCCGCGGCGGAAGGCGGAGAAGAACCGCTCGATCCGGATCGGCTGTGAGATCCATCACGCGTCCGAGCTTTCGGCGCGCCTTCGCCGTGCTCGACACGCGCACACACGAAGCAGCCCGACGCGCATACCGTTTGTTTCTCCTCGATCCGGGACATCCTTCTCTCCATTTCAAGAAGCTCAAAGGACACCGGCCAGGGCGACTGCTCATTGCCTTTCAAGCAGGCCCGGCTAAGCTTGCGGGTTGTGAGTCTCTCCGAAATCAAGAGTGCGGTTGATGCGCTTTCCGCTGAGGAACTGGCGGAACTAGCCGCGCACGTTCGCGAGCGCGAGAATCGCGCCTGGGATCAACAGATCGACGCCGATTTCGCTGAAGGTGGTCGGCTTTCGTCGGTGGCAGAAGAGGTTCGCGCCGACATTCGCGCGGGACGTCTGCAGGACCTGCCGTGATCGGCAAAACCAACTCTCGATTCTGGAAACAGTTCGACACGCTACCCGCCAGCGTTCAGAAGCTGGCACGCGAGAAATACGCGCTCTGGAAGAGTGACCCGCACCATCCCTCGTTAGGCTTTGAGGAACGCCGCAACGGCATTTGTGTAGTGCGAATTGGGAATCACTACCGCGCGCTGGGGCTGCGCGAAGGCGACGTAATCGGCTGGTTCTGGATCGGCACCCACGAAGAATACAATCGATTTAGGTTTTAAGGTTTAACCCAATAAAAGTGCGTGGCTGTGTTGACGATGTTGAGCTCTGACCCCGATCGAATTGCAGTCGATTGATTGTGTTTGTCGATCGGAGCAGCGTATGCACACTAGCGATGCGTGAAAACAGTACCACCCTCCGTCCGTGAGACGGCTTTTAGCTGTCCGCACTGTTATGCATTCACCACGCAATATTGGTATGACATACTCGCAAACGACGTCTCCGCCGAAAAGCGATTACCATTCGTCGCGAGTGATAAGCAGCGCGAGAATGTTTCAAACAATCCGAAGTATGAGCCTAACGAGAAAAAATCGTTACTCGTTTTACTGGATGAGATGCTGACGGGTCTTGTCCTGCTCGACCGGGAAAAAAGCAGCAAATACGCAAGCTATTCCGTTAGAAACCTTCACCTGAGTGAATGCTACAATTGCAAAAAGATCGCTGTATGGGTCGCCGATCGATTGCTGTTTCCCGTCGCGAAGTCTGGCGTATTACCAAATCCTGATCTCCCAGCCGCGATCAAGCTCGACTTTGAAGAAGCAAGGGAAATTGTCGAAGCCTCTCCTCGAGGCGCCGCCGCCTTACTGCGCTTAACTGTTCAGAAACTCTGTGCTCACCTTGGTGAGAGAGGGAAGAAAATTGATGACGATATCGCTTCGCTGGTCAAAAAGGGTCTCAACCCACTTGTTCAACAAGCCTTGGATATCGTTCGGGTCATAGGTAATGAAGCGGTTCATCCGGGCGTGCTTGACCTTAAAGATGATCGTGAGACCGCCCAACGCCTGTTCGACTTAGTCAATGCAATCGCAGATCAGATGATCACTCATCCGAAAGCTGTAAGCGACCTTTACGGAAAGCTTCCACAAGGTAAGAGGAAGGCGATCGAGATGCGCGACAAGTCGTAGCCCGCCCGATCATTCATTCCGGTGGCAAATGTTCGCCCGTCTCGTGGCCTCGCCGAGTCAGGTGGAAGAAGTCCCGATCCGAGCCGCTGCCTCGAATAGCAAATAGGGGTCAGAACCACACATCGTCGTGTCGCACATGAGCAACGCTAGGCAGATGCATAATATTCGAGAGTTGACGATAGGTAGATCTGACCCCACCTGACCCCTTAATATTCGAGAGTTGACGATAGGTAGATCTGACCCCACCTGACCCCTGACCCCTGAGCCTGAGTGTCGTCGCACGCTGGGACGCAAAGTCCGCCAAGGTTTGCTTCCTGCCTTCGCGACCGTAGCGACCTTCGCGCGAGATGCCTTTTTCCTTCTTAACTCTTAATTTCATGCAAACCGCCTTAGACAGTTTTATGCAGCCTAACTCTTAAAAGCCTTTCGACCCCGGCCGCGCAGTTGCTAGACTGTCCTTATGTCCGAAACAGCAGAGCCCGACCTGACGGCTCGAATCGCCGAGGAAAGTGCTTCTCTTCCGCCCGTGATGCAGTACGCTGTGCTTGATTTCATTCGTTTCGCTAAGTATCTCGACGACCAGGGTGAGCCATTGAGTGATGGCGACGCGGCCTGGGAACGGATCATCAATGATCCGCGTCCTCGCCCCAAACTGCAGGAATTTCTTCGCCGGTCCGCGGCGGAAGACGGAGAAGAACCGCTCGATCCGGATCGGCTGTGAGATCCATCACGCGCCCGAGCTTTCGGCGCGCCTTTGCCTCTTCGGCTGATCGATTCTTAATTCTTCCTTCTTAATTCGCCTGCCGCGCCGTAGCTTTAGGCGAAGGAGGATAATTCTTAATTTCTCTTGAGCTCGCTGCTAAAACTTTCAAAGGGGAAATCATGGTTGGCAGCGACTTACTGCACGTGGCGCCATGACGGCAGGGTATGAGCAACGCAAAGGCCTAACCAAGCCGTGGCGCCTTTCTTTCTTCCTAATTTTCGCCAATTGAACCAATCCGCGCTTCGGCGTGCCAGCGTGCCTGCATGCCGCTGTGTGACCAAGCTTCTCTCACTGGAAAAGAACTGATACAACCGGACCTCACAGAAAACGCTTATGAACAACTTCCTGACGAACTGCGCCTACATCTTCGGTTACGGGATAGCCGCCGCCCTTGTAATGTCTATCGCGCTGACCATTCTTGTTAAGATTTGGAATTGGCTAACGCCTATAGACGACTGGGAGGAAATCCGTAAAGGAAACTTCTCGGTTGCCATAATACTAGGCGCTGTAATTATCGCTTTCGCCATTGTCGTCAGCGCGGCCATTTCACCGGCACACTGACGAATATGTCCTGGCCCGTTCCAATAACGAGATGAGGAAAAACATTTCGTTCGACGTTCTCTCGATCCTGTTTCTGATTTCGACGCTCGCCAACGCTCGGGACCTTACGACTACGACAGGCGAAACCTTCTACGATGTGGACGTTCTACGTGTCGAAGGAAATGGTATCGTGATAAAGCATCGCAATGGCGTCGGTCTTATCAACTGTTCCTCCCTATCAGAGAATGAACGGCGGGTATTCGGCTGTCCAGAATCTGTACAAAGCGTCATTGGTGACACCTATTTGCCAAATCTGACAACTAACAGCGGTGAAATCTATTACGATGTTAAAGTCACGCGGGTAGAGAAAATGGGAATTGGCATCACACACAGAAGCGGCGTGGTATTCATCGATTTCTCTCTTCTATCTGACAAGGTCCGTCGGCAATACGGCTATTCAGAAGAGCAGTATCTAGTTGGGAAACAGGATGAGAGAGACCGGGAACAGCGCCTGCGGCAAGCAGAGCAAGCACGCGTCCAAGAGGCGCAAGCCGCTAGCTACGGCTATAGCTCGACTACATATCCCGATTTTTCACTCCCGTCATATTCGAGTCGTAGTTTTGGCGGAGACTATTCGCGACGGAGTGCCGGAACAGAAGTGTTTGTCCACGATTATTATCGACGAGACGGTACACACGTAAACTCTCATACGCGAAGTCTCCCACATTCTCGTAGGTAGAAGCTGGTACAAGCTATTCCCAGCCCTACTGAACAGCTATGAGCAACTCCATTTTTTGTCTTTGCGTTCAATGTCAGCTAAAAGTGGAAGCACCCTTTCCTGAGAAGTGCCCGCACTGTGGTTTCGGGCTCGATCATCTCGAAGGTAAGAACCTTTCGGACTTCCAAAAGCAAAAGAAGGAGAAACACGACGATTTGCTTTTCGGTCGAAAAATCCAGCTTCAGGGCAGCGACTACAACGCTTCATTCGATAGTTACGGCGACGCTAATCTAACCGACCTTTTGCGTTTTACGCTAAGTTACGGCCATCCGGCAAAACTGCCGAGCAAAGGCGGCCGCCATCAGAATGACATAGTTCTAGCGTTCATCCCAGAGATCGTCGGTTCCGGAATTTCCATTTATGATCTTGGCTACGATCCGGTCCCGTGCTCCGGCATCGCAGTTATCTCCCCGGCCAGCCAAGAGTACGGACATGGTTTTCCAGTTTTGGACGATTGGGTTCATCAAACATTCAAGAACGAAAAGGGCCACTGCGTTTCATGCGGTGAATCGACTTCGTTTGGTCATTCCCTTTGTCAGAAGTGTTATCTAGAAAAGGGATCGGACTGGCGGAAATTCTTGTGAACCGCGGAAAGCACGTCCGCCAGATTGACCCTCTAGTTGCCCGTTTTCGTCAACCAAGAATTCAAGGCAGTTGAAGAGATTTCACGCCGGTGCAACTCGAATTGCTGAGCGTCCATATCAATCTGCTCTACGCGGACATTTCGAAATACCTCGGTGCCGCGTAGCTCAGTCGTCAGTTCTAGCTTTCGATCTTGTGACATCCGTATTCCCAGACAAACCGAACGTATGCACTCTGGGGGTACCTCAAAAAGACAAACGGGAGGGTTACTGCCCTGATCGAGGCGCGATTCGCAATCTGCGAGAGGCACGATCAAGCGCCATTCCTGCTCATACTCCCATTCAGGGCTCTTGAAATAGAAGAAGCGCAGCGCGTCAGAATTGTTAAGTAGTAAGTGAGGACGTTGTTCTGTATAGAAGACCTTTCTCAAATGGCGAAAATCATCCTGCGGCCCTCTTCGTCGATTGAAAAAAGCATGGGAGGTATCGAACTCGACAACAGCGCCTTGATGTTGATCCGCATAGTGCGCCCACATCAAGAGATTTGTTGGCTTCTCCGTTAGGCAAAGCACACCGAGATTTTCGTTTATTCTTTTGTAAATCTCGCCGCCCACAAAAGGAGTGAAAGTCCTAGCCAGGTCTTTGAAAGCTGTGAGAGCTTCGGGCGCTTGGTCCAGAACAAGTTGCCTAATGGTCTCGCGAGTCACGTTCGTTTGCTCACGCGGTAACTGACTCAACATCTGATCAATTTGAGGGTCGAGGGAATTGCCGAATTCCGATTTGAACTGGCTATCCAACTCCGATTCGGCAGCGAACCCCTTCAGGAATGGCTGCATTTCGAAGGGATCATTAAACACGACCGGTTGAGTAAACCGGACCATACATGTGCGAAGGAATCGGAGAATACCTTCAGGGGTGAAATACTTATAAAGATGCATTTTGGGCAGGATTTGTAAGCGCGTAGCAATTAGGGGATGTCCCTAGACTAACCTTGCCACGAAGCGCGAAATTCGAATGGTTGTTGACTCTCACGTCGAAGTGGCGACAAGAATAAGGATGATCGGCTCCTTCATCGATCAAATTCCCGACGAGCGTTTAAACGATTGGTCATGGTACATGACGGTTGCGACAATTGTCGTCCCGGCTGTCGCAGCGCTAATCGCCGGGTTTACCGGTTACGCAGCCGTCAAAATCAATGACCGCATTACAGCGATAAGTAGCGGAGCCGCCGAAACGCTGCGAACAGATTTAAGGGAGGCGCAAGACTCCGCAGCCGATGCGCGCGCGCGCGCGACGGCATTGGAAGAGAGGGGAAGGCCGCGAAAGGTAGCTACCGAGGTGCGGCAGCGCATGGTGTCAGAACTAAGCGCGGCCAGAGGTTCGCCGGTGACCGTAAGTTCTATAATGAGCGACGCGGAAAGTTTCGAATTTGCTTCGACTATGAAGGATATACTTATTGAATCGGGCTGGATCGTCGGCGACATCAAGACAGTAATGACAACGCCTCCGCTGAAGGGGGTTAGACTCGACATAAGGTCCGTCGACAGCATTCCGCCCTATGCGGCAGTTCTTCAACACGCGTTGATTAATGCGGGGTTTGGTAACGCAGTGAACTTAAATGAAACCCTGAGTCCAGGCACTGTCCAGCTGACTGTCGGCGCCAAGCCTTGAACGGAAAGACCGAGATTCTAAGATCGACCCTGACTAGCTTAGGCCTCATCGGACTGAGCGGAAGTCAGACACACGGCGACGCAGCGAATTACCCCTCCTTCAGGATCGGCAAAAAGCTCGCAAGCAAAACAAGAGTTGGATAACTCGGTTGGATGATGAAGGCCTATACCACAATGTTGTGCATCGTCTGTGTTGCTTTATCGGCAGCAGTCCATGGCGCACCGGTCCGGCCTCCGGAGACCAAACGAAGATTGATCCATAGTTTCGCTAAGCCAGGTTTTGCCGACATCATGGTTGTTCTGATCGATTATCCAGCCGGCCCACAATGTGTCGTGATGGCAACCCGAATGGATCGGACTAAGACTAAGCGGGCTGTGGCAATTTCGACTCGGCAATTCAATCGGATATGGACCGCATTTCAGGCCAGCGGGGCAAATAGGTATCCCTTGGATTTAAAGACGCTCGGAACACATGCGGAGTGGATGGATGGCAACAGTAACTACTTCTTCATAGTCGGTAACCAGACCTACGTTGTGCCAAAGAACAAAGTATCTCCCACCCTGAAGTCTCTGGTGACGGAATTGCGTGGTTACGCCAAGTAAGTGAACTTAAAGGGGTCAAGTGAACTTAAAGGGGTCAGAGCTGAAGATCGTCAACTCGATTGGATCGCGCTTTAGCCGGGAGTAAACGATCTCAAGGTCAGACCCCAATTCCCTCACCTGGCTCGCCGTAATTCGAATGAACTAGCGACACGCGGCGATGCGCCGGTGTGCCGCCATGGCGGCCAAAGCAAGGATGCCGAGAGTGGCGAACGCGAGAGTGCTGCCGGACTCTGGCACGCCCGCCGGTGCTGCGGCGTTGATCTGCACCGTATTGAACGTGACGGTGCTTGCCCATGTCGCTCCCCCGTTCAAGGAAAAACGATAGCCGAGAGAAGTAATACCTGCTCCCGCGGTCGGCGCGGTGTTCGCACTATCTCGGTTCCAATCCAGGAGGTTCGTTGTGGTAGGGCCGTCCAAGACAAACCAATATAAGGTCCCGGAGAGAAGGGTGAAGGGGAGCATCGTCGTCAGGGTTACGGTTTGGGCGATGGCGCCCACTACTGCAACCGGGTTGAACGCTGCCAGCAGGCTTCCCGGGTTTCCACCCACACTGGAGTAGATACCGCCCGAGACGTTCGCCGTGCCCCCATCGTCCACGGAGAAAACCCCGATAAGGGAGGTAAAAGACAACGATTGCGGGCCCATCGTTAGCCCGGCGGCCTTTTCCCGGTGATTGTTATCAGCTCCGAAGCCCAGATTGCTCCCGCTAATGTAAGTGCCGGTGCCTGGATAGTTGGAGAGGAGGACGTCAGCGCGGGCGAGCGTGGCGAGAAGAAGAAACGACAGAGAGATGATGGTTCGGGGGAACATGCCGGTGATCGTAAGAAAAGGTGGTTTCAGCTGTCAAGTATCAAAACTCCACCTCGTCCCTGCGATAAGCTAGGATTTCAGGGCTCAGATCTTAATATCGGCAACTAGCCCTTCAAACTCTTCGCAGCTAGCTCGCCGCGTAAAAGGCTTCGCCTCACGCGGCTGAGTCGTGATTGTTTAGCGCATTAAGTTTTGGCAGCGCTTCATTAACTGCGGCGCTTCCATCTTTTCCGTCCACGCGGCGAAGGCCGGCGTCGGGCCGCGCCAGCGCAATGTCTCTACTGTCGTAAAGAGTGGCGCATCGGTGCGCAGGGTGGCGAGTTTCTTGAAGAGGAGCGCGAGCTTGCGTTGTTGGCCGAGAATGTTCGCCGGGAAGGTTTCGATCTTACCGTAACGATTCAAGAGTTGCGCGGCAGTTTTGGCGCCGATGCCGGGAATGCCGGGATACCCGTCCGCGCTATCGCCCACGAGCGCGAGCAGATCGGGAATAAGCGGCGGATCGACCCCAAACTTCTCGCGGATGGCGGCGGCATCGCGAATGATTTTGCGGCGGCCGTCGATCTGGACCACGCGCGTCCCTTGCACGCATTGCGCCAGGTCCTTATCGGGCGTCCAGATGGCTACTTTCTCGACCTGATTCTTCTTCGAGGCGAGATGTGCGGCGGAAGCGAGCGCATCATCGGCTTCTAGTTCGATCATCCGCCATACCACCACACCCATCGCGGTCAGCGCCTCCTCGAGCGGATGAAACTGCGCGAGCAAGGCGCGCTCGATCCCGGCCCCAGTCTTGTAGCCCGCCCACAGCCGGTTGCGAAACGATTCGATCACGTGGTCGGTAGCAACGCCGATGTAAGTGTCGCCCTGCTCGATCATACTTAGCACGCCTCCCAGCACGCCGATGACCGCGCCGTAAGGACGATCCACGCCTTTGTTGAACCGGCGCAGGCCGTAAAAGTGCCGGAAGAGTTCGTAGGTCCCGTCGATGAAATGCGTTATCAATTTGTTAACAAGGCTGAACTCTTACGGAACGAAAGTCAGGTGAGTTTTCGTCTTACGCTGTAGCCGCCTCGCTGCGTCGAGGCGTTCTTGTTGCTGTAGCTGCCCCGCTGCGTCGGGGCGTCTTTCACGGCGACGCAGCGCCGTGGCTACAAGATTCAGTTTGCGCGTCCTCGACCTTGTAGCCGCCTCGCTGCGTCGAGGCGTTTCTCCACGCCCTGACGCGGCGACGCAGCGACGGACTCTCTACCCTTATTCCCAAGTCACCGCGTCCTATGCCGTGGCTACAACTGCAGAGCGGACGTGGCTACTAATGCCAGGCTCATCTTTCTTCCTTCACGGCGATGCAACAGTATGACTACAACTCAAGGCGTGAACAGAGCTGACAAGACGCATCCGCGGCGGCCGCCGCGATTGGAACGCGTGTTTTGGTCGTTACGCTCCTTCTACTTCGTAACCTTTAATACCTACAAGCGGAGGCCAGTTCTCGCTCGTCCCGAAATCCATAAGACCTTTCGCAATTATGCGGCGCGCGCCCAGGACACGACGTGGCGGTCGGACGTTATGTCATCATGCCGGATCACGCGCATTTGTTCGTCGCGCTGCCTCCGACCGGCGTTACGCTGGTTAAAGTGGGTAGCTATGTTGCGCAACGTTCTAGGAAAGGACCTCCTACGCCTGGGAATACAGAAACCTCATTGGCAGGAAGGGTTTTTCGATCACTTGCTGCGCAGTAGCGAGAGCTACTCGGAAAAGGGGGAGTATGTGCGCATAAATCCAGTGCGAGCTAACCTTTGCGCAACACCGGAGGAATGGCCTTATCAAGGCGAGATTCTAGCGATTCGTTTCTGAGTTGTCGCGGCCGCGCGCTGCAGCTGTAGCCGCCTCGCTGTGTCGAGGCGTTTTTCACGGCGACACAGCGCCGTGGCCACAACACTAGAATCCAGCGCGATCGTTTCGACGGTTTACATCATCATGACGCGCCAGCATTCGGAAAACGAAGCGCTCCCACCTTTACAATTACCCCAGTGCGCAGATAACATCGCGGCGCTATGAAGAGGGCTAATCTTCTTCGAGTTGGCGCTGTTATTCTTGCGAGCTTGCTCACCTTGATCGCGATCAGCGAGGGCCGGGAAAGCAAAGTCGACTGTCCCCTGATCGATACCGCTGGATCGGGGAATGCGACCTCAGGCACGATTACGGAACGAAATTGAGTGGCGACGAAAACCAGGCGCTGATGGAGTATCTGAAAACATTATGAAATTGACCAAAAACATCGGCATGATCCTGCTCGCAGTTTACCTGATCCTCGACGGCCTTCTGGGCCTCGGTTTGAATATTGGGCCGGGCGTCTTCCTGCTCTATCTAGTCGCGTTAGCTGCGGGAATTTTCATCTTGCTCGGCAAATAGTGCGCTTTGCCTAACGAGTGGTTGGCAGAAACCGATCGAGCGATCCCGCGCTCACTTCCAGTGGCGGAAGCTTGCGGCGAAACAATTTTGCGCCGGTCGCCCCTTTCAGTTCGCACGAACCGTTTTCCACCGACAACATCGCGCCTTCGCGCAAACCGATCACCGGCGTTTCATTCTCTTCCAGATATTGCAGGAGACGTTCTTCGCGCGTCTCCCCCATGTGCTGGGAACCAGAATCGGCGTCCTGGTAGTGTGGATTAATTTGGAATGGAACGAGGCCTAACGAGTCGAAGGACGGTGGTTGCACAATCGGCATATCGTTTGTCGTCTTGATCGTGGGGCCGGCGACATTCGAGCCCGCGCTCGATCCCATATAGGGAATTCCATCGGCGACGCGTTCGCGAATTTTGCCTAACAAGTCGTAATCGTAGAGTGCCGTCAGTAACCGAAAAGTATTTCCGCCGCCGACAAAAATCGCCTCGGCCTTTTCGACCGCGGCCCGCTTGTCCGTGGCGCGATGAATGGAGTCCAACGTGCGTCCCATCTGCGCGAAACGTTTTCGCGCGCGCCCAGCGTAAGCGTCGTGGTCGCGCAGCGCGAATGGAATGAAAAGGATTTGTTTGGCATCACCGAGGAAATGACGGACTTCCTCGTCCGCGTAGTCGAGATACTCGCCGCCGAAAATTGTCGACGTGCTCAACAACAAAAGTCGAGCGCGCTCCGAGATCACGGGGTCAGGAAAATCTTTCCGGTATAAGGATCTTTCACTTCCGTCCCGCTGGGAAAACCGCGCACGTCCACCAGTCCAACCGTCGGCGCATAGGGACTGGTGACAAAGCCCGGACGATTGGGGACTGGAACACCGTAGGGCATATCGCGCCGCGTGGGTCGAGGCAAACCGCCGGCAGCGCGAACCGGCTCAGGCGTCGGCGTGGATGGTGTGGCCGGAGGCGCTTGAGGTTGCGCTGCAGTTTCGGGTTGCCCGGGCGAAGGACTCGTTAGGGGAGTTGTGCTATTTGCCACCGTTGTTTTGCCGCCACTTCTTTTTGTGGTTTTGCGCGGCGCCGGTTTTTGTCCCGGATGCGCAATCGAATTGCCGAGCCGTTTAAAGAAATCCCCGACGGGGTTTTGTTGTGCGGACGCTGGAAGCGCTGGCAGAAAAAACATCGATATGATCGCCACAATTTTGCCCACCTTTAGATTAACCCTTTGCATGCGGATCAAATCCTAACCAGTCGGCAATCCGCGAGGCAACACGGAACGCGCGTGACTGCTTTCTCTGGTGTATGCTGCGGGATGCTCAGCGAGACGGCCGATTACGAGATTCGTCCGCTCACCTCTGCGGACGAGCAGATTCTTTGGGAAATGCTTTACGAAGCGGTGCAAGACGCGGGCGTGGAAACAGCGGCGCCGGAAATTGTGAAACGCCCCGAGCTGGCGCGGTACGTGGAGAAATGGGGAGGCGCCGGCGATGTCGGTTTTGTCGCGAGTGATAAGAATCGTGGCCAGGCTTTGGGCGCCGTTTGGATGCGGCCTTTCATGAGCGAAGCGAAGGATGGATCTTCCGAACTGGCCTTCGCTGTTCGCTCCACGCATCGCCGTCACGGAATCGGTGCGGCACTGCTCACGCAATGGGTGCGGGCGAACCCGCAACAATCCGCGGTGCGTTTGCGCGTGGGAGAAAACAATCCCGCCGTCCGTCTTTACGAGCAGTTTGGTTTCAGGGTCACAGAAGAAAGCGCGGGCGTCGTCACGCTGCGGCGCGATCTCTGAAAACAAAAGCTTTAGCGCGCGAGGACGACGTCTTTTTTCGTCCAGGCGTGCACGCTATTGCAATGGTGGCAGGTCACCTTGCGCGGCTTGAGCTTCGTTTCCGCCCAGGATTCTTCTTCCACCACTTGACCGGTGAAGGTGAGTTTAGCAGTCGAGGGACAACGAACGAGAATGCGTTTGGTCATGGTTTCTCCTGTAAAAAAATCGCGGCGCCGAGCAGCGAAGGGCTGAAGAGCGCCCATTATCGTGCCTCGCGGCAAAAAGACAATACTCTTCGTTAGGCGCTACAGAACGAATGACACAATTTCGTTGGCCGCGCGATGATTGCTCCAAAAGCGCGAGCCGTCAAAAGTAAGTGAACGCGAGGCGAACGGGACCTGCGCCAGATCCTCAATCTGTGGCGTTTCTTCGCGCGGATCGAGCCGCGCGATCCGCCAGCTCTCGTTAGGCTGTTCCTCTCCGCGCAAAACATAAAGCGCGCCGTTGGCAAAGGTGTGGCCACAGATTTCCGCGCCCACTTCGATCGTGCGCAGAATTTTGCCGGCGCTGTCGAGTTGCAGGATGCACTTGTTGTACCATTGGCTCAAATAGAGATGCGTGCCGTCATAGCTCAGATAAGAGCCGGTAAAATCGGGACAGGCCAACCGCTCGTTAGGCACAAATCCTTTGCCCGGGACGAAGCGCCAGATGTAACGGTCATCCTCCTCGCCTTCGCCGATGGTGAAACGCAATTCGTTGCCAGTCGAAACCGCTGCCCACGGAATTCCCGGCGCGTCCATTTCCTCCGCCACTTTCCAAGTCGAAAGATCGATCCGGTAAATGCGCCGCAAATCGCGCGAGCCCAACCAAAGCGCGCCATCGTGCCAGGCCAGAGCTTGCGGCGTGACGGCGGGCGCGGGATGCCGCTCTAAATTCCGAACGGCTGACAACTCAGACGTGCGCATGATTTTGCCTAACGAGTAGCTAATCGATTAGCTCTTCGGATAATTCGCATCCGTCTTCACTTCCTCAATCTGGAGAGTATGACGCTTGCCGTGCGCGCCGTTGAGCAGAAACCACTGATAAGCATCGAGCGTTTTGAAAGCCGGATGCTCTTCGAAATGGTCGCGCAGATCGTCCTTCGTATCTTTCAGATAGGCGATCTCCGCCGCGCGCGTCGCTTCGAAACTTTTGATCAACTCTTCCTTGGTCGCGAAACGGCCCGTGGGTACCAATATCTCCGGCGCTTTCGCTTTGTGCGATCGATCCGGCACCATCTTCAGGATCATCTCATCTTTCCCTGCTACTTCCGCGCGCTTTTCCGGCGCCGCTGGCGCCTTCATCATTTTCTCGCTGATCAATTTCCAAATCGTATCTTCCGCAACCGCGATGTGTTCGGAACATTCTGCGATCGACCAGCGCTCGGGTGCGGCTTTGAATTTCCATTGCGCATCGGAAACGCCATTGATGGAAGCGAGAAATTCTTTCTGCGTTTCCTTCAAGTAATCGATAGCGTGGTCGCGTTCTTCTTTGGTTAACGTGGTCGTGGTCGGCGAGGTCTGAGCGGAAAGCGCCGAGGCCGAGAGGACTAAGGCAAGCATGACAAGAAATGGGCTTCTCATACCTACTTCTTGACGCAAGAATGCGCGGACGGCAACCACATCTGAAGATTCGAAAGAATTTGCGTGCCGCTTTTTCGCGGTCCGTGATACTTAAGCGAATGAAATCGCGGATTCGATTATCTGGGATTCTCGCCATCTCCCTTTCGTTTGTTTCTCAAATGCCCGCTGCCCCAACTTGCGCTGAGCGCGTCAGCGAAATCCAAAACGCGCTGCGCGCCGCGAAACTCGATGGCTGGCTCTTCTACGATTTTCGCGGGAGCGATCCCCTCGCCTTGCGCATTTTAAAATTGGACGCGCATGCGGTGGGATCGCGGCGCTGGTTCTACTTCGTCCCCGCGTCGGGAGAATGCGTGAAGATTGTGCATCGCATCGAACCGGCCAAGCTCGATGCCCTGCCCGGCCAGCGTGTGGAATACAGCAGCTGGCAGGAACTGCAGGAGGCATTACGTGGTTGTCTGCCGAGTCCGCACAAAAAGCCGCGCATCGCCATGCAGTATTCGCCCATGAACGACGTGCCTTATATGTCCCGCGTCGACGCCGGCACGGTCGAGCTTATCCACTCGTTAGGCGCGGATGTCATGACCAGCGCGGAATTGGTTCAACAATTCGAGGCCGTCTGGTCGCCTGAGCAATTACAGATGCACATCGAAGCGTCCGACAAAATGCATGGCATCTTTTTCGATGCCTTCGCGGAGATCGCGCGCCGCATTCGCTTCGATCTGCCGACGACGGAATACGATATCGAACAATTCATCATCAAGCGCTGGCACGAAGAAGGTATGGGCGGTGAGCACGACGACGCCATCGTCTCCGTGAACGCGAATACGGCTAACCCGCATTACACACCGACGAAAGAGAAGGCCGAACCGATCAAGCGCGGAGATTTTGTCCTGCTCGATCTTGCCTCAAAACTACGCAAACCGGCCGCGGTATTTACTGATCAGACCTGGACTGGCTACGTGGGCGAAGAAGTACCTAACGAGTACAAGAAAATCTTCGACGTTGTGCGCGAAGCGCGCGACTCCGCGGTAGAGTTCGTGCGCAAGAGTATCCGTGAAGGCAAATCCATCCGCGGCGCCGACGTTGATGACGTCTCCCGCGGCGTGATCACGCGCGCGGGCTACGGCGAATACTTTACTCACCGCACCGGCCATTCCATCGGCGAAGAAGTGCATGGCAACGGCGTTAACATCGATAATTTTGAAACACGGGATTCCCGCCGCATCACACCGGGCGTCTGTTTCTCTATCGAGCCAGGCATCTATCTCAAAGGGAAATTCGGTGTTCGTTCCGAGATCGACGTCTACGTACGCGAGAAGGATATCGAAGTAACTGGTCAGCCGATCCAGGCTGAAATAGTTCCCATTCTCAAAACGCCGTAGCCGGCATTTTCCCTTTTAGGAAATAAACGAACTGATTTCGCTTAGCGTTTTGCGCTCGATGTCGGGAACTGTTGCTTCATCGGCTGGATGACCGACAACGAGAAGCACGAAGGGCTTCTCGTGCGATGGGCGCGCAAGAATACGGTTCAAAAATCGCATCGGACTCGGCGTATGTGTGAGCGCGGCCAAACCGCAGGAATGAATCGCGGTTACGAGTAAGCCGGTCGCGATCCCCGCAGATTCAATCGCATAGTAGGTTGGTGCTCGTGTGCCATCGGGCATAATGCGAAATGGTTGTGCGAAAACGGCAATGAGCCAGGGTGCGATCTCCAGAAATGGTTTTCGCGGATCAGTCCCTAACGGCGCGAGCGCTTCCAACCATGCAGCTGGGGCGCGGTTTTCGTAGAACTCTTTCTCTTCCGCTTCGGCGGCAACGCGAATTTGGTGTTTCACTGCCGGATCACTTATGGCGACGAAATGCCATGGTTGCAGGTTAGCTCCGCTCGGCGCGGTGCCGGCTGCGCGAAGGCAGTATTCGATTACTTCACGCGCGACCGTCCGATCGCTGAATTCACGAATGGTGCGACGACGCTGCATCGTCTCGTAGAATTGCTGGGCTTCATTCAAGAGCTCATTGTCTGACCGCAATTCCACTCTTGGCGCCGTCACCATTCGCGGATCACTCACAGTAGTAACGTCTCAAAAACAATAAGAATACCTAACGAGAGCTAATCTTCTCCCTTTTTATCATCGTCGTCATCGTCATCATCGGAAGCAGCGTCGCCCTTGCCGGCTTTGATAATGAATTTCACGGTACTAACCACCTGGTCGCCGGAATAAATGTCGACGTGATATTTCCCGACGGGCCAACCCTTGGTCGGCTTGCTCAAGGAAAACGAGCCGACAAAATCGTCCTTATCGCCAGTCACCGAAGCTTCATCAATTTTTGTATTGGCCGGAGCGGCCTCGCCGACATCATCAGCGATCCAGACACTACGCAAAATGTCGCCCTTTTTCGTTCCGCTGCTTTTAAAGAAAACATAAACCTTCGGCACATCCGCCGTGAAAGTGTCGGTCGGTTTTGAATCCTTATCCTTCGCCGTAGTCGCTTCGATTTTGGGAGCCGCCTGCAGGTGAGCCGCGAAGATGAAGGAAATGATTAGCAATGCTAAAAGGCGTTTCATGGAGAGGACCCTCGGCTATTTCTTCTCGTCCGCCAGCGGCAAAAATTCTTCGCGCACGATCTTGCCGTTCTTGACCGTGTAAACACCTACCTCCGATATTTGCATGCGCTTCTTCGATTCCTTGTCGGTTACATCCACGTCGTATTGCACTACGAAACGGTCATGGGCCACGAACGGACGGCTCACTTTGCAGCTGTGAACTTCCATGCTGTTGATCCACCAATCCACCTTGGCATGGATACCTTTGAGCCCATGCGTTTCCGGCGAACCACCCTCCATGCCGGAAGCTTCAACGCTCACAATGTTCTCGTCATACAACGTATCGACCGCTTCTTTCCATGCTTGCTTGCGAGTTAACACCACCACCTGCTGCGCAACTTCTTCTGTGTTCATGCCGAAACTATTGTCCGCCTCGTCAACTGCGCAACTCTCCCTCGAAATCCGCCGTTACCCGTCTACAATGCTTCATGGATACGAACCGACTGGAAGCCTTCAGCGACGGCGTTCTCGCGATCATTATTACCATCATGGTCTTGCAATTGAAGGTGCCTCATGGCTCGGACTTCGCCGCGATCAAACCTATGCTGCCTGTTTTAATCACCTACCTGCTAAGCTTCATTTACGTAGGTATTTACTGGAACAATCACCACCACCTTCTCAAGGCCAGCCGTATGGTCACCGGCGGAATCATGTGGGCCAATCTGCATTTGCTCTTCTGGCTTTCACTTTTCCCTTTCGCTACCGGCTGGATGGGTGAGAACCACTTCACGGCGCTGCCGTCCGCAGTGTATGGCGGGGTTCTCTTCATGGCTGCGAGCGCTTACTACCTGCTACAAACCCTTATCGTCGTTGCCCACGGCGGACGCTCAAAGCTCGCGAAATCAATCGGTCATGATAACAAGGGGAAGCTTTCACCAGTTCTTTACGCGACCGCGATCGGTCTTTCTTTCTTTCGACCGTGGATAGCTGGCTGTATCTATGTTGGCGTCGCGCTGATGTGGTTGGTTCCTGATCGGCGCTTGGAAAGCGTGGTAGAAAAATCGACCTGAGTCATCGTTAGTTGAGTTTTTCCAGCCGATGAAGCGCGCCTTTCTGCTTACTGCGGTCGCCATGGTCGCCTTCGCAAGTAATTCCATCCTTTGTCGTCTAGCGCTCCGGCAAACTACGATTGATCCGGCCAGCTTCACTTCCTTCCGAATTGTATCCGGCGCACTGGCGCTTTGCCTTATCATGCAAATTCGGCGCGCGAAGTTGCATAAGGCAGGTAGCTGGGTTTCGGCCTTCGCCCTCTTTGTTTACGCCGCCGCTTTTTCCTTTGCTTATCTGAGCCTTCCAGCTGGAACTGGCGCGTTGCTCTTGTTCGGTGCCGTGCAAGCCACAATGATTTTGTGGGGACTCAGTCAGGGCGAGCGCTTAAGTGCGCCACAGCTTATCGGTCTGTTCATTGCCTTAATAGGGTTGGTTGTTCTTGTCTTTCCCGGTTTGTCGGCTCCGCCGCTTTCCGGCGCAACCTTGATGCTCTCGGCCGGGATGGCCTGGGGCTGTTACTCACTACGCGGCAAAGGCGAGAAGAGTTCAGCTACTGCTACCACGGGAAATTTCTTACGCGCCACCCCCTTCGCTCTCCTTCTTACCATAGCTATGTGTAGGTGGATCCGCCTCGACGCCATGGGAATTGTTTATGCCATTCTTTCCGGTGCGATAACTTCCGGTCTCGGTTACGTTACTTGGTATAACGCATTAACCTACTTGCCGGCGGCAAGCGCCGCTACCGTCCAACTTAGTGTGCCTGTACTGGCGGCTGCCGGTGGAATCCTCTTATTAGGCGAACCGCTCAGCCTTCGTTTCCTGGTCGCTTCCATAACAGTCCTGGGTGGAATCGCACTGGTCGTCCTGCGGCGGGAAGATTCCAAACGAATGACACGCTAATTTTCGTGTTCTCGCCCGCGGGAAAATGGCTGCTATATTCGCCTAATGAATGAAACTTCCAACCACGCGCCGAACCTAGCCAAACGTCCGCCGCGCAGTCCGCGCGTGCGTCTAGGCGGCTATGTTATGCTCGCTCGTATTCTTGATAAAGGCCGGGCCGAGATTTCGGGCACGGCCGGCGAATACAAGTATAACAATCCGATGGATCATCACTTTTTTCGCTATAGCGGTCTTACGGCCGAGGCGCTCAAAGCGGAATTGGAAAAAGGCAAAGGTGATGGAGAGATGCTTGCCTGGATAGAAGAGAATGCTCCGCATAAGCGCACGCCGTGGGAGATTCAGCATTGGAGTAACTGGCTAAACGAGCGCGGTCCTGATGGGGATACGGAAACCCTGGAGTTCTTTTCCAAACGCGTCGGCGATATCAGTAAGACGCGCGAAGATGTCAGGACCTGGTTCGATTACCTGGACCTGGACGATCACGTGACCTTTGGCGGCAAACCGTGAACGAATGAAGGACGACAAAGGCAGTGTCGAACTAAGCGCGGTCGAAGATCACGACGGCATTCTGACTATTCGCGGGGGCGGCCCGCGGCGGGATTGGAACGGCATCCATTATAAGCAAGGCATGTCCGCTAAGAATGTCGGCACCACCAGGCTATCGGCCAATATCGCTACCATCCCGCCGGGCGGTGTGGCTTATGCCCACATCCATGTCGGCTTTGAGCTTATCCTTTACATCCTGGAAGGAAAAGTGCGCCACGAATTCGGCGCCGGACTGAAGCAGGTCCTGGAAAACGAAGCGGGCGATTTCATTTACATAAAACCGGATATACCGCACGAGGTCTTTAACATGAGTGACACTGAACCCGTCGTAGCCTTCGTCGCTCGTTCGTCCGCCGAGGAATGGGATAACATTGTCCCCTATGACCGCAACTCAGGTTAGAAAGACCAACCTTACTTAGCTGACAAGCGGTCGTAGAAACTCGAGGACCGCGGCCGCCTCCGCCCCACCCTTCTGCGCATGCGCTATGAGTGGAATCCCATGCGGACCTTTCACCTGCATGATATTAGGAAACGCCGCGACGGATGCTTTTACGATATCGATTTTTCCCAGCATGGTAGCAGCGAACACATCCATGCGCGCGTTATGTTCGAGCAAGAATTCCGCGATGTCGCGCCGACCCATATGTGAGGCACCACCTAAGGCCGTCTCGAAGTCGCCTTTGCCCCAGTCGATCGCTCCGTTAATCAATCCCGGCTCTTCGCTCAGCATTTTTTTGACGGCGGGTAAATTGGCATGACCGGCGATGACGAAGCGTTTCACCCGCGCACGATCGAATTGCGGATCGTGCTCCGGAAAATCGGGCACATCGTCGGCGGATTGCGACGAGGCTGACGCCGCAGGGAATGGTGAAGCAACGCCCGGCTGTGCCAAAGCAGCACCGCGCCCAAATAAAAACCCGGCCGCGGTCAGACCACTACCGATAAGAAACCGCTTGCGACTAACGGATGTATTCATGAGCACGATAATACATCGCGCCTGCCAAATAGCACGAAAAGTAAAACCACCTAGGGATCCCTCGCTGCGCTGAAATGCTATACGTGATTCACGTATAGTTGTCCCATTGCTTAACGAGCGTCTGGAAAGCGGAGTCCACCTTCTCCATCACAGACAAATTTTCACAAGTCGCGACTTAGTCAGTAGGATATTCGATCGTCACCACTCTTGCCGGAGCGGCTTGGGCTAAGACTACTCGTTCGCCCAGCTCGGCTGCTAGTAAAGTCCTTCCGATTGGTGAAACCCAGCTGACCGCACCGGCGTAGAAGTCCAGTTCGTCCACGCCAACGACGCGATAAGTTGTTAACTCTCCACTTGCTTCGCTCACTGTAACTCGTGCTCCAAAACCTACACTTTGCCCACTTTCGGCAGGAGGTTCGATAACTGTTACCGAGGCGAGAGTTTGTTCTAGCTCCGCCATTTGTTGCTTGCCACCTTCATGACTACTGCGGAGCTCGGCGAGTTTTTGCCGTAACCGTGCCGCACCACCGGCGGTAATGTAGTTCGTTGCTCCCGGCGGCAACCCGGAAGTGGAGCGCACCCGTCCTGACCGCTCCGAAGGATCTACGTCTTCTTTTACAAATGCCCTGCTCATAAAAACCTGGGCCTCATCTCTAAACTAATCGCATCCGTCTACACCGCTGGCGGCGAATATCCACCGATCATTATGGATTCCATCAATCAAAAGCAAACTGAACAAAACCGCGCGGACCTCCACGGGACAGAAGCGGTCACGAAAATCAAAGACCTAGTCGGGAAAGCACAAACCTGCTTTTTCTGCACCAACGTCGCAACGGGCGAATCAAGCGGCGCGCGACCAATGAGCGTCCAGCAAATGGATGACCAGGGTAACCTCTGGTTCCTCAGTGCCGATGACAGCTACAAGAATCAGGAGCTGGCCGCAGACTCATCCGTGCAACTCTACTTTCAAGGATCGGCCCACTCTGATTTCCTCATGCTCAAGGGGCGCGCAATCATTTCGCGGGACAAGACGAAGATCAAAGAGCTATGGGAACCGATTGTGAAGACCTGGTTCACGGAAGGCGTGGACGATCCACGCATCACCGTAATCAAAGTAACACCGAACCAGGGATACTATTGGGACACAAAACACGGGAGCGCCATCGCCGGAATGAAGATGCTGATCGGGGCCGCGGTTGGGAAAACAATGGATGACTCGATCGAGGGTAAACTTGAAACATAAATAACAGGGCGACTTTATTTGGCAGATAGGCGCGCCGCTATAGCAGCGTTGTCTGGTTATGGAGATTAGAAGAAAAAAATCCGTGCCAAACTTTAGTCTGCAGAATTTCCTTGCACGCCGAAGCCTCGCGATCTAGGCCTTGCTCAGAGTCAAGTTCTGGTGAGACCTTGATAGGAATGGGACTGGGGACCTGATCGGGGCTCGCCAGGTTAGCATTTAACCTATGAAGACATCCCTAACCTTTCGATCCTTCCCGCGCTTTTCCGCGCTTGCTCTTCTACTTTGCCTTGTTGGCGCCCCGCCTCTTATGCGTGGGGGCGACCGCGAGATCGGCGGTTATGTCGATCGCGCAGAGGATCGGTTCGTCCGTAACGTCTGGAATTTCATTAAGAATTTCCAAGGCTTTCAGACTATCGGCGATCATCGCTACCAGGAAGTGCAATACTTCTGGGGCGAACCATTCGAGTTCGATTCCGACCACCAGGACTTTGTCGACAAAATGGATGTCGCTTATGTGGCCGGGCACGGCTCTGCTTACTATATCCAAACGAATAAGAGCACCTCAACAGGAGTTGATCTGCGGAACTGCCCCGCTTATGGCGACCTGGCTAAAGGTGGGGATTTGGAATTCCTTATCATCGAGTCATGCAACACCATCGCTTCGGCTCCGGAAGCGCCAGCTGGCGGAGATTGGTGGACGCCCTGGACTTCCATCTTTCAAGGACTGCATCAAGCCGTCGGTTTTCGCACCTTGAGTAACTCAGACAACGGCATCCCGAATCGCTTCGCCAATAAGATCAAAGCCAACGGCGGTGTCTGGCAATCGTGGTTCGATGCCGTCAACGAGGAGCGGTCCTATTCCAGCTCGGTCAATGCCGATGGCGCACCGTATCCAGGTTATGCCAGTGCAATTATGTATACCACCACGGAAGAAGACCGCTTCGGTGGTTATGCGGCCGATCCGGCGGGCGGCGCGGCCAACATGAAGACCTGGTGGCAGTATTAAGCCTAACGAATCAAAGGAGACTTATGAAAAACATTTCGCCCGTCCTAGTTCTTTTACTTACTTTCGCAGTCGTTTCGGCCTGTAAGAAAAAAGACGTGGCTTCCGAGACGCCCACGCCGACTCCAACAGCCACGGCAACAGCGACGCCAGGAACGGAGGTTTACGTTTACACTTTCGCCGACCCCAAAGCGCAGACCGTGGATGATTCGCGGCAAATGGTAGACAAATTCCTCGATATCAAAGACACCGGCCCACTCTATCAATCCGACGAAAAGACCGTTTACTTCGTAGCCAAGGACGATGTTAACACTACCTTCGAGCACGACCTGAATACGGGGAACTTCACCTTCAACAAAGGAATGAAGAAATACCTCGGCGACTATGCGCCCAAGCTTCCTCCTAAGGAAGAAGCGATCAAAGCTGCCGAGACCTTCCTGCGCGAAAACCAGCTCCTGCCACGCGACCGATCGCAGCTCAAGCTAGCTCATTACGGCGGGCTTCGTTCGAGTTCGGTTATCGATGGGCAAAAGGCCGGCGCAATAGTCGACAAACTTATCACCCTTAGCTACAGCCGGACCGTCGACGGCATGCCTGTGCTTGGACCCGGTTCGAAGATAGTAGCTAATGTCGGCGAAGAAGGGCAAATCGTTGGTCTGGTCCATCGCTGGCGAGAGCTCAATGCGCAATCGCGAGCGCCGGTTCGGCGCGAAGAAATGTTCTCGAGCGAAGAAGCAGAATCGATGGCCAGGCGACAGATCCAGGAACAGTACGGTCAAGACATTAACTACAAAATCCTCGGGTCGAGCAAAGCTTACTACGATAACAACGCCAAGCTCCTGCAACCCGTCTATGCTTTCGAAACCGAGATTCGCGTCAAAGACGAACACGTCAAACCATTCAACTACCTTTGTATCATCCCGATGCTAAAGACCTCTCGCGAATCGCTCCAGCTCACGGCCGTTGATCCAAAGGCGAAGGAGATGATCAAGAACATGAGACAAGGCGAGAAGCCTCCCGGGGATCCGGAAAGCGATTAGGACATACGAATCGCCAGGGAACTCAATCGATCGGCTGGCGGCGCAAAGGACATTTGCACTTTATCAGCCACTTGGTAAGCTTCGCTTTGGAGCGAAGAACTTATCTCCACAACTGTTAAGCTTCTACATAACCTAAGCCACAACCCAACCCTAGTATGAAAAAGAGCCCACTTCATCATTGCCTGATCATCATTCTTTCCGCTGTTGGAACCTGCCTGGCGGGACCAACCGAAATGCAGCCTGCGGGTGGTAACTTACTCACCAGCGCCGGCTTCCACGCCCGTAAACCGATGACCCCCGAGCAGCGCTTACTTTATGGGACGGCACCTTCCTACCGGATGCTGCGAGCAGGCACGCCCTGGGAAAACTTCTACGTCTACAAAAACGAAGCAGACGGTGTAGCTTACGTGGGTGATGAAGTGGATTATCAACGTTATCGAAGCCTCGCCGCCGAGGAAGGATATGCTCACGGCTTCTACCATGCTCAGGACATGGAACTCGATCCTGCCTGGCGCTGGTCGGAAGCGTTCGGCGTGCGGCATGTCTGGATTTGCAGGAACAGGGTAGAGCTAAGCGCGAAGTAAGGGCGTTCGAGAATCGTAAGCCGAAGAGTAGTTCAACGCTGCTAACGCCGGGTTGTTCGCAAATAAACGGAATTAAGGGCGCAGCGAAAGCGAGTTGGTCGAGTTAGGTCGCCGTGGCGGTCGCGCCCGCTACATCCGCGCCAAGGCTCAATATTGCAAAGTCGGTTTCGCTTTGCGGCCCGGATTTGGCTGCTGTCAGGACGATCTCTTCACCTGGTCCGCGATTGCGGATTGTTATGTGAAAGAAAACTCACTAAGCAAAAGGCCCATACCTGACGAACGGAAGGGATATGACGAGCGACGAGTTAACCACATTTGCCCAATGCGACGCAAAAGCGTGGTGCAGCCAGGTTCCTGACGGTGTTGCGGCGTTCTTCGCCGAGCGTGGCTCACTCAAGATCAACAACGGGCCGTCGGCCGTTGGTCGCGCGGCCATTGCAAAGGAAGCAGGAACGTTTATGACAACATTTCCCGATATGGTCGGGACCTTCCACCGGCTGAAGCCTCACCCAGACACAATCGTTTTCCATTGGACATTAGCTGGAACTAACACAGGACCCGGCGGCACCGGAAAACGCGTTCGAATCAGTGGCTACGAACTTTGGCAGATCGACAACGACGGCCTCATCGCCGGATCTAAAGGCCATTTCGAGAGCGCGGAGTATGAACGCCAGCTCAGGCATGGGTGTGATAGTTCTAGGTAAACTGTGAAGGTCGACAGCTTCTTCGCCGAACTAAAGCGACGCAATGTCGTCCGGATGGCCGGGCTCTACCTGGTCGGTGCCTGGTTACTAACTCAGGTCGCAAGCACAGTCCTACCAATGTTCGGCGCGCCCGAGTGGCTGCCACGTAGCATTGTTATTCTGCTCGCGATCGCTTTCGTCCCGACGCTGATCTTTAGCTGGGTCTTCGAACTAACGCCGCAAGGACTAAAGCGTGATGAAGAGGTAGCCCCGGAGCAGTCGATCGCTCCACAAACCGCGCGACGCATGGACCGGGTGATCATTGCCGTGCTCTTACTCGCCCTCGGTTACTTTGCTTTCGATAAATTCGCGCTTACGCCAAAGCGCCAGGCTGCGTTCGTCGGCCGTGCTGCGCCTGCAACCGATGTTAAGTCCATCGCTGTCCTGCCTTTCGTAAACATGAGCGCGGACAAGGAACAGGACTACTTCTCCGATGGTCTCTCGGAAGAGTTACTCAATCAGCTGGCGCAGGTTCCGCAACTGCGCGTGATCGCGCGCACCTCGTCGTTCTCGTTCAAGGGTAAGGAAGTTGACGTGGCGACGATCGCGAAGGCTCTCAATGTAGCGAACGTCCTTGAAGGTAGCGTCCGCAAGTCGGCCAGCACGTTGCGCATCACCGCACAGTTAGTTCGCGCGTCCGATAGCTCTCATCTTTGGTCGCAGACCTATGACCGCGAGATGACCGACGTTTTCAAAGTGCAGGACGAAATTTCCCACGAAGTCGTAGCTGCGCTCAAGGTGAAACTGTCACCTACGCAGCAGCTACCAAAAACACAGCACACTGCGAACACAGAAGCTTACGAACACTATTTACTCGGGATGGACTTCTCTCGGCAAGATCGCTTACAGACAGGGCCGCAAGCGGCGGAGGAATTCCAAAAAGCAATCGCCCTCGATCCAAACTACGCTAATGCCTACGTCGAACTGGCAATGGCGCAAGCTTTCGCCGCTGAGGTCGTCGGTAGCCCGGCGGAACGGAACGAGGGGATTTCGCGGGCACTTAGCTCTGTGGAGCAGGCGATCACGTTGGCGCCGAACCTGGCCTTGGCTTACAAGGCACGTGGCTACCTGCGCTACACTCGTCTCTGGGATTGGCTAGGTGCCGCGGCGGATTTTAAGCAAGCCCTGGCGCTCGATCCTAACAACGCAGAGCTATTATCGTCCTACTCCCAGAGCTTATTCTTCACCGGACAACAGAAGGAAGCGATTGCCATGGCTCGCAAAGCAACCTTGGTTGATCCACTATCGTTAGCTACATGGCATAACCTTGGCCTGCTCCTTTTTTCGAGCGGTCAGGATTCCGAAGCGCGTCAGGCCTGGCAGCATGCTCTTGAGATCAACCCGGGAGCGAGATGGCCTAACTATCTCTTGGGCTATCTCGATTTGAAGGAGCGCAAGACCGGAGACGCGGTTGCCCATTTTCGTGTCACGGATGAGGCCTTCAAACTAACCGGGACTGCAATGGTCGAACACACTCTGGGTCATACGCAGAAATCGGACGAAGCACTGGGCATCCTCAAAACGAAATACATGGCCGGGTCCGCCTTCCAAGTGGCAGCGATCTATGCGTGGCGTGGCGAAAAAGAACAAGCCTTCGGATGGCTTGATCGCGCCTACGAGCAACATGATTCCGGCATGCCGCGCTTGCGCTATGATCCCACGCTCGCCAGCCTGCACGACGATCCGCGTTTCGCTGCGCTGGTGAAGAAGATGGGGTTCTCGGAGTGAGGACATGAATTTCTTCTCCGAGCTGAAACGGCGCAACGTTTACAAGGTCGCGGTCGCTTATGCAGTAGTGGCATGGCTGCTTATCCAAGCAGCGTCAATTCTCTTTCCCACCTTCGAAGCGCCACCGTGGGTCATGAAGGTCTTAGTCGTTGTGATCCTCATCGGTTTCCCCTTGGCATTGATCTTGTCCTGGGCCTTCGAAATCACGCCGGAAGGAATCAAGCGCGAATCGGATGTAGAACCTCACAAATCGATCACCCGCAGGACCGGACGCAAGCTTGTTGCTGTAACTGTGGCGCTACTAGTTATCGCGGTAGGCCTGTTCGTCTTTCAACTTGTCCGGCCGAAGTTCAATACACCTGTTGCCGTATCTACTGCTTCGATTTCTAACAAGTCGATCGCGGTGCTACCTTTCGAAAATCTCAGTCGCGATCCGGATAACGCCTACTTCGTCGATGGCACTCAGGATGAAATACTCACACGGTTGGCGAAGATCAGCGCACTCAAGGTTATCTCGCGCACTTCGACGATGCGCTACGCCAGTCATCCGGATAACCTGCGTCAGATCGCGCGCGAGCTAGGCGTTGCTAACATTCTCGAAGGCAGCGTGCAGAGAGCAGAAGGCGCGGTACGCGTTAACGTTCAGCTGATTGAGGCTGAGACTGACTCACACCTGTGGGCGGAGACTTACGACCGCGACATCAAGAACATCTTTTCGGTGGAAAGCGAGATCGCGCAGAACGTGGCGGACGCGCTGCGGGCCAGGCTCCTCCCAGAGGAGACGACGCGCGTGGCGAGCGTGCCGACGAAGAGCCCTGAGGCTTATGATTTGTTCCTAAAGGCAGAGTATTTCGCGAACCAGTTTTACTCGGCTAATGCAAAGGATACACTTAAGACTGTAGAGCGGGCCGCCACTCTCTACGAGGCGGCGTTCGCGGCCGATCCTACCTTTGCCGTCGCTTATGCTCGATTGGCCTATCTGAAAGCCCGGACTTATTGGTATAACACCGATCCGAGTCCGGAAGGAATGGAAGTAGCAAGGAAAGCTGCGGAGCGTGCTTTGGAGTTGCAACCGGAGCTAGCAGAAGCACACCTCTCCATGGGTTACGTCCACTACTGGGGCAGTCGCAATTACGACGCGGCGCTGGCCGAATTCGACAAGGCGCGCAAAACTCTGCCTAATAGCGCGAACGTGCTGACAGCGATTGCTTTTGTTCATCGTCGGCAGGGTAAAATGGAGCAAGCCCTCGACGAGCTGCAACGTAGCGCTGCGCTCAGTCCTCGCGACAATGTGCTGCCGCGCGAGGTTGGCGCTACCTTGGTCTACATGCGGCGTTACGCCGAAGCTAATCCGGCCTACGATCGCGCCCTGGCTCTTCTTCCGGACGACTTCGAGGCGCAGGTCTCTCGCGTCATGATGTTGCAGACGAGCGGTGACTTCGATGCTGCTAACCGGGCGCTAGCGATGATCCCGGTCGGCATCGATCCTGACGGTGCAGTTTCATTCGCGCGCTGGCAACTGGCTTTGGCCATGCGTCAACCCGACACGGCGATGGCGGCGTTGGAGCATGCGCCGGCCTGGTTAATTAATTACTGGGCAAGCAGTCGTGAGCCGACCACTTTGTTGCGCGCCCAAGCATTGCTGCAGAAAGGAGAAGTCGAAGCCGCGCGAGCTGCCTTCCTTGAAGCTCAAAAAGCGTTGCAGGGCGTACTCGGTAATCCACGCACACAGGCCGAGGCCCATAGTTACCTAGCATTAGTCTATGCCGGGTTAGGACAGAAGGAAGTCGCTTTGGAAGCAGGGCGGCGCGCTACCGACATCTTGCCTGTTTCGCGCGATGTTATCGTCGGTGGGTCCTATCTCGCGCAGCTCGCGATGGTCGAGGCCCAAGTAGGTGAGAAACAATCAGCTCTCGATCACATTGAACAGTTACTGGCCATTCCAGCAGGCCATGCTCTTTCCAAGGCTTCGCTGCGCGCCGATCCGGTCTGGGATCTACTGCGCGGCGATCCGCGTTTCGAGAAGCTTTGCCAGGAGAAATCGAAGTGAAGATCGACAACTTTTTCGCCGAACTAAAGCGACGCAACGTTTACAAGGTCGCGGTCGCTTACGCGGTTGTGGCGTGGCTGTTGATTCAGATCGCGACGCAGGTCTTTCCTTTCTTCGATATCCCGAACTGGGCGGTGCGCGTCGTCGTGCTCGTTCTGACTCTGGGTTTTCCGGTGGCACTGGTCTTGGCCTGGGCTTTCGAGATCACGCCAGAAGGAATCAAACGTGAATCAGAGATCGCGCCGGACGAATCGATTACTCAGCACACGGGCCGGAAGCTGATTGGGATCACCATTGCAGTGGCGGTCGCGGCGGGTGGAATGCTGGCGTTCCAGCTTTTCCGGCCGCGATTGATGAGCGACCCGACTCCAGCCTCGAGCCAGCCGGCGGCTTTGATAATCGCCGAGAAAAGCATCGCCGTTCTTCCCTTCGAAAATCTAAGCGACGAAAAAGAGAACGCCTACTTCGCCGATGGCGTGCAGGATGAAATTCTCACCAACCTCGCGAAGATTGCTGAGCTCAAAGTCATCAGCCGCACCTCGGTGATGCAGTATAAGACCGGGGCGCAACGCAACCTGCGCGAGATCGGTCAGCAACTGAGGGTGGCGCATTTACTCGAAGGAAGCGTTCAGCGGTCTG
>JBBRYT010000015.1:0-63687 GCA_038237435.1 Chthoniobacterales bacterium | reverse complement strand
TGAGATGATTGATCCACCAGAAGCTGCAAATCAGGAACGCGCCCTCCTTCCCCGGCTTCCCTTCCGTCCGGTAAAACAGCGGTCCGCGGCCTAGCTCGCGCTCGATCGCTTCGCGGGTCAACTTGGCCGCCGGCACATCTAGAAAACCGGTGGTGAAGGCGAGCAAACTCGAAGCGTCGAGCGAGATCGCGTCCATTTTCTCGGAGAGAATTTGCACGCCGTTTTTCTTCACCAAAGCGTGCGCGAAGACTTCGTCGCGGATTTCTGCGCAAACTTTCGCCAGCTCGCCATCCTCGTCGCCGAGAAGCTCGCGCGCGCGTTGTAGCGCCACCCAACACATGATTTTCCCATAGGTGAACTGGCTCGTTTCCCGCACTTCCCAGATGCCGTTATCGGCGCGACGCCAGAAGCGTTTCGCTTCATCGGTCAGGCGGGTCAGCATTTTGCGCTTATCGCCATCGATCTTGCCTCCGGTGTGCCGGAAGAAAAAGAAGGACTGGAGGATGTGGCCGTAATTATCGAGCTGAAACTGCGTCTGCGCGCCGTTGCCGATGCGCACCGGTTTTGAATCGGCGTACCCGGCCAGGTGGTCAAGATTGGCTTCGGGCGGGATCGGCGCGTCGCAAACCTGGTAAAGCACATCGACGCTCGATTGCTCGTTAGGCCCGTCGTCTTCCCCTTTTCGCTCCATCCATTTCTTGACCGCAAAATTGAGGAAAGCGCTCGCTTCGCCGGAGTAGCCGAGGCCGAAGAGCGTTTGAATGAAAAGGGCGGTGTCGCGCAGCCAGGTGTAGCGATAATCCCAATTCAATTCTCCGCCTGCCTTTTCGGGAAGCGAAGTCGTGGGCGCGGCAACGAACCCGCCGGTCGCGGCGTAGGTGAGTAATTTCAAAGTCACCGCGCTCCGCCTGACGACCTCTTGATGCGGGCCCCGGTAGTAATTGAAGAGATTCCATTCCCGCCAGAAAGCGGTCGTCACCCGCAGCCATTCGCGAACGCTGGCGAGATCGGGCCAGCGCTGGTCGTCGCTGTAGTCGAGCACGGCGTAAAACGGTTCGTCCGGCGCGACGACGAAATCGCCTAACAAATCATCATCGCTCGTTTCGATCGACACGTTGCTAAACAACGCGATCCCCTCGCTCCCGAAACCGCCGTCGTGCCGGCGCTGCCAAAGCGCAGCTTTCAGTCCGTAAGATGGTCGCGCGTTCACGCGCAGCCGCATGGCCACCCGTGCGCCGTCTTCGGCTTCGAGCAAGCGCACCAGTTTGCGGGTCGGATGCAAGGTGGTGAAATCGTAGAAGCGCGCTTTGCGATCACGCGCGATGACGAAGAAGTCAGTCAGCCTAACGACACCCTCGGCAGTGATGAAGCGAGTTTCGAGAATGGCGCTGTTTTCTCGATACTGGCGCTCGATCCGAAACGGTTTCACCGGCGAAAGCGCGAAGCTCCCGCCTTTCTCCTGATCGAGGAGCGCGGCGAAAACCGAGCCGGCATCGAAGGCCGGCAGGCAAAGCCAGTCAATGTCGCCCCGCGGTCCGATCAGCGCCGCGGTCTCGCAATTGCCGATGAGTGCGTAATCGCGGATCGGCGTCATCGCAGCCAGCCGCCGACCGCCTGGATCGGCTCGATCTGGCCCGGTTCCGTCACCCACGCGACGATGGCGCCGCGCGTATTTGCCACGGGCTGCACGCCCGCTTCCGGCAAGCGCACTTCCGCTTTGCCGGCCGGCATCTTTTCCGTCTTGAGTCCGAGCACGACAAAATCGTGCAGCAACTTACGCCCGCTGTTTTCGCCAGCTTTGACGTTGATGGTCAGATCGAATCCGAGCCGCGCGAGATGTAGATAAAGAGAGCGCGCTTTGCCATTAGCCGGCTGAAAAGAAACGCGCGCCGTCTCTCCATCCGTCGAAGAAAGTTTCAAGATCCCCGGCGTTTCCGATGCAGCACCGGGGACGCCGCTATTGCGCCACTCGCGGCCATCGAGGACAAAGCCGGGCGTGTAAACGCTGCTGCTATTCCAATGCGCGGAGTAAGCATATTGCCGCGCCGTCCATTCCTTCGACGCGTACGGATCCCGCCAGCCGAGCCGATCCCAGTAATCCACATGAAATGCGATCGGCACGAAATCCTGCCAAAGCCGCGGCTCGTTCTTCAGCTTGCTCAACCAGGCTTCCGCCGGCGGGCAACTGCTGCAACCTTCGGACGTGTAGAGCTCGAGCAAATGGGTTTTGGCGGGCTGGCTTTCCAGTTCCAGTGCAAATGCGGAAGTGGCCCCGCAACCAAGGCTAGCCGCGAAGACGGTGGCGAGGAGCGAACTCGTTTTCATGACGATAAGAGTACCGTTGGTCGCGAATATTTCACGCGGGGCGGAATAACGGCCACGGGCGAAACTCTCATGATCGTTATGGATTGCCGCCGCCAGGATGAGCATTTAGCTGGCATCGCGCAAAAGGGCGAGTAGGTAGGATTCGTGGCGGAAGGCGATACCGAAGAGTTGGTCGAGAAATTTTATGCGCCGCTTTATCGCTTTGGTCTTTCGCTCAGCCGCAAGGAAGCGGACGCGTGCGATCTGGTGCAGCAGACCTTCTGCACCTGGGCGGCGAAGGGTCACCAACTGCGGGATAAATCGAAGGTGAAGACCTGGCTTTTCACCACCCTTTACCGGGATTTTCTGGCGACGAAGCGGCACGACGCGCGCTTTGTCGAAACCGAAAACGAAGCGGACTTCGTTGAGCCGATGCAGGTGGCCTCGTCAGTCGTGGATGCGCTCGATGCGGCCATCGTGCAAAAGGCGTTGCATGCGCTCGATGAGCGCTACCGCGCGCCGGTGACTTTGTTTTATATGCAACAACATTCCTATCGTGAGATCGCCGAGATCCTAGCCATTCCTATCGGCACCGTGATGTCGCGCATTTCGCGCGGCAAAGCAGATCTGCGCAAAGGATTGAGCGATCACGCTGCGCTCGAAGCGCGCAAAATCGTGTCACTCGAAGGAGAGCAAGCGCATGGATAACAGGGAAGCTCGCTCGATTTTAAGCCTGCATCGTCTTGGCGAGCCCGCGCTCGAGGAAGCGCGCCTCCAGGAAGCGTTGCGCAAAACCGAGACCGATCCCGAGCTGGCGCAATGGTGGAGCGCGGAGCAGGATCTCGATCGAATCATCGCGAGCAAACTGGCGACCACGCCAGTGCCCGCCGGATTGAAAGCGCGGATCACCTCGGGCGCGCCGATGCGCGCACAAGTGATCCGGCCCACCTGGAGCCGCGTCCTTCTCGCCGCCGCCGCGTCGATCATCGTCCTCGGCGTGCTGTTTAGCTCCTGGCGTGGACCGTTTCAGCCGGCGGTTTCGTTGGCGGATTACCGCGATGAGATGGTCAGCTTCATCAAGGTGCCGCCGAATCTCGAACTGGAATCTTCCGACCTCACGCGTCTGCAAGACTTCCTGGCGAAGGTCGACGCACCCGCGCGGTTTGCGTTGCCGAAAAATCTGCAGGGATACGAACCGGTTGGCTGCCGCGTGCTGCGTTTTCGAGGACATGATGTTTCGCTCGTTTGCTTCAAGATCGGAGGTGGCCAACTCGCGCATCTTTTCGTCGCCGACGCAAAATCAGTGCCGACCGCGGGCCGCGCCGCCGCGCCCGTCTTTGCTGCGGAAGAGGATTGGATGACCGCGACTTGGGCCGAAGGAGGCCACGCTTATATGCTCACGGTGAAAGGTGATCGCGCGGCCACGGAAAAAATTCTTGGCACCTCGTGATGACTGCGCGGCAATCCAAGGCCCGCCCCCGTTCCCACAAACGGAAGCTCGCAGGTTTGTTCTCCGGTTATTCCGCCAGGCCACGGCCGCTGGCCGGCTATGCCATGCTCGTCGGCCTCTTCAGCGCCGGGTTGGCCAGCGCCTTCGCGGCCTCGAAGCAAAAGGGCGAACACTTACTGGAGCTGAGCGCGAGCGATCTCCTTCTGCTCAGTATTGCCACGCACAAGCTCAGCCGGATCGCTGCGAAGGATCTCGTGACCAGCCCGTTTCGCGCACCGTTTGTGAATTCAAGAAGTCGGCCGGCGCAGGCGAAGTGGAAGAAGAAGCGCGCGGCCAAGGTCTGCAGGAAGCGATCGGCGACCTCATCAGCTGCCCGTATTGCCTAGCGCCTTGGGTCGCGGCGACGCTGGTCTTTGCCGCTGGACGGGCACTGCGCAGCACACGAATCGTTAGCGCAATTTTCACCATCGCCGCGAGCTCTGATTTCCTAAATCGCTTGTACGCGCGCGCAAAGGATTAGCGTTGCTCGTAGTGGTTGATTAGAAGTGCGCGCGCTAAGCAGATACGGAAGGCCTTCGAAAAAAAATCTTTGAAATTCGCCCTCTCATTCGTTAAAGGAGCCACTACTTTGTCGCGGGAATCAGCGACTGTTTTGAAGTAGTGGCGTGAATCGAAAAGATCGTCCAGCGATTCGCGATTGAGTGCGCTCGCGCTAATTTTCCCCGCCCGCGCTCGTATCGCACTTTTCCACCGACGATGAAATCCTCGATAAGATTCTTACTTGGGAAATCACGCTTACGATGGTGTTGTTGTCTTGATCGGCAATCGGCTAATGCCTGATCAGCAGTTTTTGAGAGAAGCAAGAATGGCGCGCGAATATCAGCACGCAGTTAAGGCAGCATCCCGAGAAATTGCGGCAATTGCCGGCTAATACGCTGGATGACCGTCAAAATTACGGGCGTACTCACATGTTAGGTCTCACGCGTGCAATCCGAAGTCTCGTCCTGTCCAAGCCGAGCGTAAGTCTGGCGCGCCGAACGGAGATCCACGCTTTCGGAGTGGCTCCAAAAGCTCGGCGAAATGCTTTTACGAAGGCGCTATTGGCAATAACCAACCCAGTAAGTAGCTTCGTTAACCGAGCATCCCAAAACCAGTAACGCTACTGCTTTCATTAACCGGACCTGCCGTCGCTGCCTCAGGGAAGTATCAATCGGTAGAAACGTCTGGTTAGGCCGGCGGGTGGAGTATCACCATATTGCCAGGAACCAGTCGCGTTGCTTATTACGTTAGCCAGGAACGCGAAGTTATTCGGATTCAAGTCTGGCGAAACTTGCAGGGCGTAGAGTGTATTGGCCGCGTCGTTTCCTTGCAGTTGGATGTGACTGGCATCAGGTCGAGTTACCGCAATGCTGCCGAGCGGCGGATTGAGCGTGTAAAGATCAACGAGCGCTAGCCCAGTGGCGCCACCTGCCCCGCGCACGATCGCCGTGTAGCGCGCAGAGGGGAGCGTTTGCACAATGGCTGGCTCCAAATCGTTGGAAGGCGCGAAAGGGCTGGAACTAATTTCCGCTTCCTGATCGGTCCGCCAGTTGTCGTTCGACCCAATGAGGTTCTGATTAGCATCGAAGAGTTGTAATGAGGGGTCGGCCAGTTTCCCCAGCAGGGAAAGCGACGGACCGAGTGCGCGAACGATTACCTTCTGCGCGGATGGCCCAGTTACGACGAAACCCGCAATCATCACGTTGTCGTCAGTCAGGACAAGACCGCGGCTGGAAATATTGACCAGCTTAGAGTCTGCGGTGCTATCGAGATCGTAAACCTCGCACAAGGCAAGGCCGACGCCTCCGCGAACGATCGCAGTGTAGGTGCTATTGTTCGCAGGGAGAGTGGCGACAATGGCCGACTCCAACGGGTTGTTGGGCGCTCGCGTGCTATCGCTCGTCTCCTGAGCGTTGGGCGCATCTTGCCAGTTATCGTTCGAAACGATGAAACCATTCGGGCCATAGAGGTCTAAAACCGGGTTCGCCAGGACGCCTGCTAAAGGGAGGGAAGGTCCAAGCGCATCGATAATTACCTTCTTTGGCTGCGTGCCGGTGATAATAAATCCTCCGATGAGGACGTTGTCACCATCCCCTACTAGCGCGCGCGTCGAGATGTTGGTCAGGAGCGTGCTTGGCCTCGCCCCACGGCGAATCGTATGCGAGAAAGTATCGGCCACATAGACCCTGCCGGCACCCGTAGCAGTCATGGAATAGGGATTTTTGAATCGGGCGCTGCTGCCTGCGCCATTGGCGGAACCCGGATTGGAAGCTAGCCCAGCCAGGGTGGTTACCGCGCCGCCAGGAGTAATCTTACGGATCGTGCTATTACCGCTATCGGCAACGTATACCGTGCCAGCGTTATCAGTGGCCACGCCCCGCGGACCGTTGAAACGAGCCACGCTGCCTATGCCATCGACGCTGCCGAAGGTGCCGGGAGAACCGGCCAGCGTAGTTACCATTCCGGCCAGCGTAATCTTTCGGATGGTGTGGTTCCCCGTGTCCGCTATCAATATATTACCGATGCCATCCGTCGCGATGCCGGTGGGAAAAGCGAAGCGCGCGGCGCTGCCAATGCCATCTGCGCTTCCCGGACTACCAGCGACTCCAGCCAGCGTGCTCACAATCCCCCCGGCCGCGATTTTCCTAATAGTGGTGTTCCCGGCTTCCGCCACATAGAGGTTTCCGCGATTGTCTGTCGCAATACCGATCGGATTAGAGAAGCGCGCGGAAGAGCCTACACCATCGGAGCTACCCGAACTGCCAGCTAGACCGGCAACGGTAGTGACGACACCTGCAGGGGTAATCATACGGATGGTATTGTTACCGGAATCGCTGACATAAACCCTCTGCGCGCTATCGACCGCCACGCCCCGTGGGACGACAAAGGAAGCCGCGCTGCCCGCGCCATCGGAACTGCCGAAGACGCCGGGACTACCGGCCAGAGTAGTCACGACGCCATCCGGCGTCATTTTTCGAATGGTATTGTTGCCCGTATCGGCGACATACACGCTCCCGTCGCTGCCTACAGCTAGACTTTCCGGCGCGTTAAACCGTGCGGCATAGCCAGCCCCGTCAGTACTTCCAAGAGACCTGGCATGCCCCGCTAAAGTGACAAAATTGTACGGCTCATAGGTAGCTTGTGCGTGCGCCGGGCCGGCTGTTGTCAGCATGCCCGCGAACAGGAACCAACGTAACCCTAGTTTATTCCTCGTAAAACTTTGCCCAAATAACGACTACGCGCGCAGAACAGGGAGAGCGAGTAAGAATCGCACCATTTTTCTCTGTGTCGAATGTCCCTATTTTTCGGGACTCATTTAGGCTCATTGCCTAACTTAAGAGCTGGTCAAGGTGCAAGGACAGCTAGCTACAAGTCGAGCTTGGGCCGGTCACTTACATCTCCATCATCAGTCCCGATTATACCGAGTTGATGAGCATGAGATGGCTTAGAGCCACTGGATGACACTTACCTTCTGTGCGTTTGCGCAAGTAGTAGGCTCGTAGCTCCGGTCACTGCGACTGGCACTGACGGCGGCTCCTATCTAACTGTAGTTAGAAAAAATCACATCTACTCCTCGTTAGGCGCTAATTTTCGTTACCCTTTATCAGAGGAACGTCCGGGCCATGCGAGGCTGTGCGCGTGAAGGCGCGATCGAAGATGTAATTGGCGACGCGATTTCCCTGCTTGATGCCTTCGGTCTTGTCGAAGGACCAATGAATCCCTAGATAAATTCGGCTTTGCCCGTTTTCTTCTTCCGCTTCCGAGAGTCGCGTGAAGTAACGCGGCATGTAGGGCCGCAAAGCGCCGGTGTTATCGTGGGTGGTGCCATTGAATTCGTCGGAAACAAAAGTGAATCCGATGCGATCGGTGCTGAAGAATCGGCGGAGTGTTTGGAAAAGCGCGCCACCGAAAGCAGCGTGACCCGAAGGATAAGCGGGAAAGGGCGGGGTGAAATTTGGACCGGTGAGATTATCCGCCGGGGCACCTAAGGGCATGAAATTCGGGTCGCCAATCGTGGCGCTATTTCCATCGCCCGAACCGCTCGGGCCAGTGCCGGCGTCGGATTCGCGGATGCCACCGATTGGGCGCCAGAAGTCCCAGTGATATTTTGATTCCCAAGCCGAGAAACCTGTGTCGGCCATGGCGACATTGACTAACGCGAGCAGGCGCGCCAGCTGCGCGGTATCGAGATTTTTCTGCGTCGCGATCTGCACGGCGATTTCGTTGTAGAGCCGCGGCGGCGCACACAAACTTGGCGTTCCATCATAAGCCCAATAAACTCCGATGAAGGTTTGCTCGGCGGTGCGTTGGGTCGCGGTAGTAACACCGTCGCCGCCCAGATTCTTCACTTCATTAAACGCCGTGGTGTAAGCGGCACTGCTCATCGCGGGCGGCTGGGGCGTGCGATATTGCGCGCTGGATTGCAAAACAAAGGGGACGCATTCACCCCAATGCGCGCCCAGCGCGGTGGGAATCAAGCTCACCGGGTCCTGCCGCCAATGTCCGGCGAGATCACTCGTTTGGTAGGCGGTGCCGAGTCGGGGTTCGGTAATCTGCGAACCATCGTTCGCGCGCATGGCGAGAATAGCAGCGGCAACGCGGCTACCCAGGTCCTTCGCGTTGCCGCGTTGTTGTTTGGTTGCGACGACGCGGGCTAAATCCGCCTCGAGGAACGTATCGAAACTCGCGGCTTGTGAGGGATAAAGCGCGACCAGGGTATCGTGCGCAGCCTGGCTAATGGCGATTTCCATCGAGATAGTGTGCGCTCGATTTTTGACGCCGGTGTAGCTGCTAAAGCCGCCGCCGATCGCGCTCACGGCATCGGCCATCGCGATATGGACAATGGCCATCGCGCGACTGGAACGGCCCGGCCCCACTTGTTCGCCAAACGTGCGAATCTCGCCGGCTGCAACCGGTGTGTGGTCAAGACCACTGGCATTAATAGCTATTTGATTCCAGCGATGAAGCGAATCCCCGGAAACATCCGGCGCGATCCGGAGTGCGCTCGCATTCCCGGAAAACTTCTCGCCGAGCAACTCATGAAATGTGTCTTTCGAGGGCGGCGCTGCGAATAGAGAATTGGCTGCGCTAAGGGCGAGAAGAAGAAATCCTAGTCGGAAGATAGAAAAAGATGGGCAGCGTCGCGATGCTTCCATGCGCTTTGGACGAAGGTTTAGTTTGCGTTCAAAGAATGATTACGGCGGCGGGGGACTTTGGTCATAGGCCTCGACTAATGCGACGCCGGTTGCGCCATTCACTCCGCTAACAATAGCTGTGTAGACGCCGGGACTAAGAGTAATAAGCGTCGCGGATTCCTGCGGGGAGTTCGGCGCCAGGCCGCGCGTCGCGATCGTGGAAGCGTTCGGATCCTGTTGCCAATCGTTGTTCGATTGCACAATCACGCCGTTCGCGTTGTAGATGCTAACGGTCGGGTCGGAGAGCGTATTGCTTACGCTGTCAGAAAGCGAAGGGCCGAGCGCGCGAATGATCAGTTCCTTGTTCGCGCCGTTCCCGACGATGAAGCCAGCGATCATAACATTGTCGTCGGTCTGGACATTCCCACGCGAGGAAACATTGCCGGCGCGGCCACCGCCACTGCGTAAATCGTAAAGTTCGAAAAGTCCTATGCCGCTCGTCGCCGGCGTGCTCGCATCGGAGAAACTTTCCATGATCGCGGTGTAGGTACCGGGGTTGAGCGTGAGGTAAAGAGCGGACTCAACGCTATTGTGGGGATCGAGGCCGTAGCTCGCGATCGTTTGCGCATTCGTGCTCGTGAACCAATCATCGTTCGTCGTGATCGCCTGGTGATTCGCGTTGTAAACTGTGATGATCGGATCCTTCAACGCCCCGGCGATTCCAACTTCGCGCAACGAATAGGCTATAGCCCGCAGAATCACCGTCGCGGGTTGCGAACCTTGAATAATGAAACCGCCGATCAAAACATTGTCACCGGTGCCAACAAGCGCGCGCGTGGAAATATTCATCAGCACTGGTGCGCTCGGCACGCTCTGGAAGGCCGGGCCGGAATTGTAGAGCGCTTGCACGCCGTTGATGTCGTCGGTTTGAGGTAGTTCGATATTACTCTCTCTCGAATTCATAATCGCCGTCACGTGCTGCACCGGCTTGGCCTGATCCGGGTGATCGAGCCCAAGGGTGTGACCAAATTCGTGAATCGCGACGCGGCGAAAATCCTGGAGATTACTGCGCAAGGCGCCGCGATAAGAATCCCAGTCAAAGGCATCGTTAAAAAGCGTGTCGGTTTCTTCCGTGACATTGCTGCGCGAGCTGATGGTCGTAACCGCGAGCGTGTTGGAGCCAAAGGTGTTGCCAAAAATTGTGTCGGCGAAGGCGACCGACATTTCGTCGTCGGAATCCGCCACTGGCACAGGGGAATTGTTGATATAGCTGAGCTTCAGGTGAACCAGATATTGGTTCCAGATATTCAGCGCGGCCTGCGCCACTTGATTAAAGGAGGTAGAGCCGTCGCTCAAGGTGCGATTTCCGCCTAACGAGAGCTGCATCACCACCGTACGGTCGAGCGTCCATTTTGCCCCTTCGAGAACGTAAGCACGCAGCGAACCGGCGAAGAGGCAAAGCCCGAGGGCAATGCAAAAGACGCGGCTCCGACGCGCGCGAGTTTTACTATTTCCCATTTTTCATCTCCATTCGTGCCGCGCTTTTGGAAGTCAGCCAGCGTGATCGCCGCGTCCTTTGCTTCGGCAGCCGAATTATACGCTCCACTGCGTCGTGACGCTACTGGAAGTCTGCGATTATTTTTCACCGGAGCCCGGCCACTTTCGGGGTCGCTTCCACATGATAACGGCCGTACATAATGCCCAGCAAAGGGATGAACTGGCGGCCGTTAGACTGCACAAAGAGAATTTCCCGATCGCCGACTTTGAACTCCGGCGCGTCAGTCATCTTCGGAAGCAGTGTTACTTAGTTGGCACCCGGCAGAACGAAAGCTTCGACCAAGCCCACGCCCAGTGTTCCCAGCGTGTCTCGAACCATTACGGTATATAGGCCGGCTTGCGGTCGGAGAAGTAGGGCGCTTTCGCGGGTGTCGTTAGGCGCTAGGCCACTTTGGGCGATGGCAGTAGCATTGCTATTGTCGCGCCAGTTATCATTCTCGGCGACTAGGTTACCGTCGCTGTCGCGTAACTCCATGATTGGATCGGACAAGGTCTCGTTAATGCCGCGCGCGGCCAGTGAAGGTCCGGAGGCGCGCAACAGAAGGGAGTCGGATGCATCGGAAAACACAATGCCGCCAATGAGCACATTGTCCCCCTGGCCTACATAAGCGCGCGCTGAGAGATTAGTCAGGCGCGCGTCACTAATGGGATCGATATCGTAAACTTCGACTAAACCGACTCCGCCGGTGCTGATGCTATTAGCTAGGTGTAAGATCACTGTATAAACGCCCGGAGGGAGAGCGACTAACAAGGAAGCTTCTTTGTTATTGGTAGGCGCTAGACCGGTGGCGCGCACCTCCGCTTGCTGCGTGCTCGCCCAGTTATCGTTGGTAGCTAATAAGACGCCATGACTATCGTAGAGATCGATGGCCGGGTCGGCGAGATAACCAGTGATGCCGTCCGTAACTAATGATGGACCCAGTCCGCGCAGGAGCACGCGTTTCATGCTGGCAGAGTTACCGGTGACGATAAAACCAGCGATGGCGACCTTCTCACCTGTGCCTACATATGCGCGGGCAGAGATGTTGGCTAGCCCGGGTGCAATGATGCTTTGAATCCACGATAGCTTGGCTGACATGCGCACGGCGAAGAAGCCGGCAGGCACAGGTGCATTCCCAGTGATTAGCTGGTGGTTCCAATCGTAGAAGCCACGCATATCGAAAACCGCGGCGAGCGTCTCGTTGCTCGTGGGCGTAGTCATGATTGAGCTATTGATGGAAGAATCGATGCCGGCCAGTTTCCAACCGCCGCCGTCGTTAATGAAGATCGGACCGCCGGAATCGCCGGATGACAGCATGCACTCGTTCGGGCCTCCGTTTTGATCGAAGCTGGCATAGAGAAACGTGCCCGTGGCGTCGCTGATCTGATTTTCGCCCCAGCGCTGCACCATGTCGCCCGCGCCCCATTGCCAGCCGCGTAAGTTTCCGCCTAACGAGATCGGCGCGCCGCGTTGTGTGCCGCGTCCGATAACGACGATCTTTTTCGCGAGTTCGTCCGCGCGCGAATAAAGCGGCGCATAGTTGGGAAAAGTCCCGTCGATTTCGAAAATCCGCAGATCGCTGTAGGGATCTTCAAAGGACCGCAGGATGGGATAAGACTTACCTTGATAGACAATATCGTTCGCCGGCTGTCCGACATGTTTCGCGGTAATGAAATGATGCGGTCCGATCGCAGTGCCGCTCGACCAGCCGAACGCGCCAACGTATTTCCAGCCGCCATCAGCTGAATCGCCGCTCGGCGCAGTGCTGTTGAGAGCTGGATCGCCCGAGCCGAGGAGGATGATCGCGCGTCCTTGCGGGGCAGCTAGCAGCAAGTTGGCAATAAGAATGGAACATAGAATGCGGCGCACCCATCCTGGAGGTGCAAGTTCCTTGCCGCTGGCCCGAAAAATTGCGCGCGATCAAAGGCGCTTGGCGCGGGAAAAGCTTCTACTACGGACATGCGGATGAAGGCATGGCTAGGTCGTGCGGCTACCTTACCGACGCTGCTCTTGATTATAACAGCGACGCCGAGTGAGGCGCACACGAAACATCTGCGCAAACGCCACACGGTCGCCGTGGCCCTGCAGCCATTTATAAGAGCGCGCGCTGCTCTCCACGCGGCGATCGACCCAGTGGTTTTTGATCCACCACGTATCCTAGGCGCATCGATGCATGTTGCCTACCAGACTTCACCGGTCAGGAATGAAAGGATTTTCTCTGGAGAAGCTGTCGATGAGAACGAAGACGTTCCGGAACGGGATGCTTATTTCACTAACCGCGTTCACCGCCAACGGCCGCCGCGCGCAGAGTTAGTCGGGCCGTTAGACGACGACGACGACGGCCCGCGCCGCGCCCAGAGTCATGAAGATCTTCGTGGCGGAGCGAGGCCGTTAGTCTCAGGTAATCACGCAGTCTTGCGTAACGGCGTTGCACATGCGCCGGCGAACGCTCCGGAAAGAGTGAAGAACGCGATCTGGGCGGCGAATAGTTTGCGAAACAAACCTTACGTTTGGGGTGGAGGCCACGGATCGTTTCAAGATCGCGGCTACGATTGTTCGGGCACAGTGTCGTTCGCCCTGCATCACGCCGGACTACTGACAACACCGCTGCCTTCGAGCGAGTTGATGCGTTATGGCGAAGGAGGACGCGGACGTTGGATGACCATTTACTCACGAAATGGTCATACCTTCGCCATGATCGCAGGACTTAGACTCGACACGACTGACTTTGCCATAGGCGGAAATGTTGGACCGCGCTGGCACACCGCTGGCCGGGACACCTTTGGTTATGTCGCCCGACATCCGCTCGGTTTGTAAGCTAACTCCTAGAACAGATTCTGAAAGACTAGCCTAACGAAAGCATTTCCATCGTGGCCGAAAGTCGGGCCCGAAATGGTATGCATGTAGCCGACTTCCAGCTTCGCAATGACCACGGTTAGCTGAAGTCCTCCGCCGGCGGCCAGCCAGGTCTCACTCGCCCCGTCACCATCAGACAGGCCAGCCGCATCAAACATTACGAGCGGCTTAAGCGAAAAAATATTAGCGTCGTTGATAATGAAACGCGCCGCAGGGCTTACTTCATTGAGGATCTGCTTCGCGCGCACCTTAGCTTCGCTTTGACTCATCCCTTCATGCTTAAGCACCGCCGCCAACATACTCGGCCCGGTCACGTCGATCTGCCGACTAAGCAACTGCTTAATCGTGAGCGGATTTCCGCTAATATCCGGGATGTCCGTCGACTCGTTAGGTATTAAGCTTCTCGACCAAGGCCGGATCGGGATAGTAACATTAAGGTTCACGTGCCAGAAGTCTTTGCCGCCAACAGCTAGGCCACTCCTGCTGCGCAGATGCGCTTCATTTTCTCCGAAGCTCCGCAGAATCGGCCCGCTCGGCATTGTAGTTAGCGAATCGGGGCTATCGTAAAGGAATTGCCCCGGCGCATTGCCGGCGTAGAAGCGAGCGAAGGCCGGTGTGCCACTTGTGGCCATGCCTCCGCCGCCGAGAAGCTCGATTCCAATGGTCTGGTTTTCGGATATACGAATCTCCTTCTCATAGCCCAGGCGAGCCACGAAACGTTGGTAAGAGTTACCGTTTCCAGTGGCCTGCCAGGCACTCTCTTCCCAGAAGGCAGCCCGCACAAAACCGGTAATGCCGCGTGGGATGGAGTCGAGCATGAGCCGGCCGACTTGCTGGTTAGCTGTAGCGCTGGTAACGAAGTGGTCATCTGTGCGTTGGTAGCCAGCATCGAGCGCGAGTCTAGTATTCGGAGCGAGTCTCAGCTGTAAACCAAGAGTAGCTACTCCCGCTTTGTGTTTGTGAGTGCTGCCAGCGAGCGGTTCGCGGCTTCCATCGAAAGTGGCCGAGACCGAGAACTGGCGTAACCAGCCTTCATCCCGTCGCAAAGCGTAGCTCAAGCCACCCTTTGCGCGATAGAAGGGTTCTTCGAAGGACTTAGTAGCATCCGCGTTTATCTGGAACTGCCGACTTACGTCGGTAGTTAAGCTGGCCGAAAGGGCAGAGCCAAAAGCGCGATCATAGGATAACCCGATGGTAGGATTGAGAGCCAGAAGCAGCTTTGGAACATTATGATAGAACGTGGGAAAGGCCGAACGCGGGAGAGGAAGGATATTGTCGCCTACTTGAACAAGCGAAACGTCGAGGTAGAAAGGCCGAAGAATAACACCCACAGTCTTGCCGGCTGGTTGCGCATTCCCATTAGCATCTACTTCCGGGCTAGTATCGAACTTTGGCGCCAGGTAGAACACGCCGACTTCTCCTTTGGAACGGAAACCAATGTTAATGTTGGAGTCGGCAGTTATAGCATCGCGCAGTGCATGCATCGCGGCCGAAAGGTTATCGCTGGTCAGGATGTCGCCTGGCTTGAGGGGTAACTCAATGGCCCTGCTCCACCGACCTTCTATCTTTACGTAACGGACTGGCAATCCATAGACTCCCTGGGTTGCCGCCGTCTGCCTGATCTCCTCGTCACTTTGAACCTTCGTGGGCGAATCGGGTTCGAAGTCGAGGTTAACCGGCGCAGCTTCCTGGCCGAGGCAAAGAGAAGAAAATAGGACGAAAGCGAAAACCGAACTGGTTAAGATCGCCTTCATCAGTTGGCGATTTCTTGGCTGATCAAACTTCTACGTTTACGACTTTTTGCATCGCGTCGTGCACACGTTTCTTTTGCGCTGCAGTTGGCTTTGGCACACCAGCAATGGCCTTGGCCGCCGGATGCACTTTATCAACCAGAACATCGGCTTGCGGAGGTTTAACGCCTTCCGAGGCCATGAGCTGGACGGCTTTTTGCTCTACAGGTGTGCCGGTGGTAAACGAAACATGGACCAACTGGACTTCGTTGTTATTTTTCACCCGGAACAGATCGAAGACCAGCTTCCAGATCGCATCGGCCTGTGGCGTGCAGGAGCGTTCCACACTGACCTTGAATTTGTATCCCGCTTCCGGGCTGAAAACCATGACCTCAAGGAGAAACGGTTTGCAGACCTTTCCGGTAGTGGTCACGACACTGGTGGATGAGTTAGCCATAAGCAGTGCTTAACTCGGAAGTGACTTCGATTTCAATGCCAAACTTCGGCGGAGCAAAGTGCTAGCACTCGTTAGGCTCAACCTCCAGTATTGTTAGGCAAGGTGATCGACGACGGCACTTTTGCGGAAGCGGGCAATTCCACACCATCGTCGCCAAAAGCGACCGCAATCGCGATTAGCCGACCTTTTCTGGCCTGCCCGACGCCGCAGACGGCATCGCCGGATTTCACACTTTCGAGAAGCGCCGGTTGACCTTTGCGATAAATCCTGGTCTCGCCGGTAACAGTGATGGGCTGGGAACCCGCCGACCAATAAAGGGTGAAGTTGTGCGCGATGGTACTTCGATCGTAAAGGTGTCCGCGAAACTCGTAGTACGCGCCGTCTCTTAATCTGCTCTTCTGGTCCGCGGCCAGCGAAAGGGTCGCATATGCGATTGAAGCGAGGATCAGCAGCAGTCGCGATCTCATCCGCTGTAATATGCCAAGGCGAAGGCAAAATTGCGAGCCGGATATCGCCGTGAGGTCGCGATGTCTCTTTTGCCTAACGAGTCCTAGTCCGAGGAGAGAACAAACCGATTGCCTTCACTATCTTTGAACATGGCGTAAGTCCCCCAGGGTTGTTTTTCCGGTGGCCCCTCGAATTCGACGCCGCGACCGCTTAGGTCCTTGTAAGTCTGATCAATGTCATCGCAGCTATAGGACATGGGCATCATCGAGCCGATCCGTTTCTCCTCACCTTCCGCGGTGAAGAGGACGACCCGCGTCTCCGCCTTGGGCACGCGTAACTCGATCCAGCGCTGCTTCTCGTCGAAGGGCTGATCGGTGATGATGGTGAAGCCCAGTTTCTCTGTGTAGAAATCCAAGGCCCGATTTTGATCGGCGACCGGAATACTGACGAACTTGATTTGTCTGATCATGATGGAGTGAGGGTAGTTTTGTCGGCGGGGTTGCGTCCAGTAGTGAGGCGCCCAGGAACGCGAAAAGGGCTGTCCGTTTATCGGTATAGACTGATACGCATCGGAAAATAAAAAGGGATTGCAGCTGACGATTTGCCAGCTGCAATCCCTGAACTTTTCCTGCGCGCGAAAAGCGCGCGAAAGCAGAAATGAACCTCGAACTAGGCGGAAGGAGAAGGCGACGGAGAAGGCGAAGCTTCGTCCATGCTCTTTTTCTTGGTCGAGCTCTTCTTCATCGAGGAGGTCGATTTTTTAGTCGAGGTCACGGTGCCGGTGCCCTTCTTCGCGCTCATCTGTGAGCTGCTCGAAGTGGTGCTCATGGTCTCACTCTTCTTGGTTGCACAAGAGGAGAGAAAAGCCATGCCGATTAAAGCGACGGTTAAGGAGAGGATGTTTTTTTTCATAGGTAGGTTGCTAACGACTCTCCCAGATAGGCAGGCGCGACCGTCAGGGCAAGCAAAATCAACGGACCTACTCAGCCCGCAATGCCACGATCGGGTTGACCCGGGTGGCGCGCCGGGCCGGGACGAAGATCGAGGCCGCGGCGACGAGGGCGAGTAATCCGGCGACGGCGAAGTAAACACTGAGGATGTCGTTCGTTTTCACCCGGAAAAGAAAATTCTGCAGGTTCTCCGCGCCGATCAGACCGACGAGAAGAGCGGCCGTGCCGACACCAATCGTTAACCCGATGGCCAATTGCCACGCGCCTTGTTTCATGACCATCCCGAGAATCCGGCCAGAGTCGGCACCCAGCGCCATGCGAATACCGAATTCCTGAGTGCGCTGATTGACGGAGAAACTCATTACGCCATAGAGACCGACCGCAGCCAGGACGACGGCGGCGATCCCGAAGATGGTGAAGAGCGACGCAGTGATGCGATTGACTCCGAGAATTTCGTCATGCAAACGTGCGGGCGTTCCGCCGAAATACGTTGGCAAATTAGAATCGAGCGAGGCCACCGCTTTGCCGAGAATAGGCGCGAGCGTATCGGCGCTTTGTCCCGGATGCGGACGCACAACGACCGTCACGAATTGCGGCGCGGGCTGCGCACCGAGCAATGGAATATAGAAGCCGGCGTTGTCCGTTTGCTGGTTAAACGGCCCCTGCATGAGCGTGTCCGGCACGACACCCACGATCGTGCGCCATTCCTCTGGTTTTGCGGGATCGTACTGGCGAATGCGACGGCCGATCGGGCTTTCGTTGCCCCAATATTTGCGCGCGAAGCTGGTGTTCACAATCGCCACCGGCTGCTTGGCGTCGCTGTCGTCGATCGTAAAATCACGACCGTCGATAATTTTCAATCCGAGCGTGGTGAAGTAGCCATCCGAGACCGCTTCGGAATTTCCGCGCGGGCGATCGCGATCAGTTACGTAAGTTTTCCCATCAACTTCATATTGGCCGAAATTGGCAAAGGTCATGCGGAAACGAGCTGTCATGGCGGCGGCATCGAATTGCGGGCCGTTACGGAGTGAGCGCAACGTGCGCACGAAAAATTGCTGGCGTGCATCCGAGTTCGGATAGTCGCCTTCCATCAAACCCATGCGCGCGGAGTAAACGCCGCTCTCCTCGTAGCCGTAATCAACCGTCGTTTGATTGCGGATCGATTTGACCTGCAAGGTGGCGGCGACGAGCAGCGCGGCGGTTAGGGCAATTTGCCCGACCACCAATACGCGCGTGAGTGCGTTGACCAAACGGCTGCTGTTCCCGCGGCCGCCTTCTTTCATGATCTCCGCCGGACTCGCGCGCGCGCTGAGCCAGGCCGGGATGAGACCGGAAGCGAGCGTAGCCACAAGTGTGATTCCGACGGTGAAGGCGAGAACTTTGCTGTCGATCGAAAATGTGACCCAGTAGGGTAACGGGAATGGAAGCGCGCTAGTGGCGCGAATGAGAAACTCGATCGCCCAATACGCCAGCAAAACACCGGCGACGGCGCCGAAGGTCGCGACGATAAAACTTTCGGTCAGCATCTGCCGAACGATCCGCCCGCGCGTGGCGCCGAGCGCGCCGCGAATGGCCAGTTCTTTCGCGCGCAAGGCCGCGCGGCCGAACTGCATGTTCATCACATTCACACAGGCGATGAAGAGAACGACGAGTGTGGCGCCGAGCATTGCATAAACGGTTTGGCGAAGTTGCGGGCCGGTGAAGCTATTCAGGAGCGGCTGCACGCAAGCCGAAATCAGCTGGCTATTTGTCTTCGGATATTCTTTCGCAAACCGGCGCGCGAGCCCGACGTATTCAGCGTTCGCTTGATCAATACTCACGCCGGGTTTGAGTCGGCCCATCACGGCCGGCCCGACATTTCGGCTCTCGGGATCTTCCCTCACCTTCAGCGGATATTCGTTGTAGTAAGGCACCCATAATTGCTCCGAGACCGGGAACTTAAATCCCGCTGGCATCACGCCAATGATCGTCGCCGCTTTGCCATTAATGCGAACCGCCTGGCCAACGATTTTCGGATCGCCGCCGAAATCACGTTGCCAAATATCGTAGCCGAGAACGGTGACCTTCTCTGCGCCGGGTTTGTTGTCCTCTGCGGTAAAATCGCGTCCCATGATCGGCGCGACGCCGAGAATTCGGAAAAAATCTTCCGTGACGTAACCGCCGGTGTAACGCTGCGGATTGTTCTTGTAGTTAACGTTGATGGTCGAGCCATTGAGATACCCGGTCATCATCGAGAACGACTGCTGGGCCGCTTTCAAATCTTCGTAATCCGCCGCGGTCGGGATAAATCCGGCGCCGTTGTTATTCTGCTGCGGATTAGCTTGCGGATCGACCAATCCCACACCCATGAGCTGTTCAGGATGCGGAAAAGAAAATCCGCGCAGAACAAACGCGTTCACCACGGTGAATTGCGTCGTCACCCCGCAAATGCCGAGAGCGAGCACGGTGATGGCGAGAAAACAAAAAGTCTTCTCTTTCGCCAATACGCGCAGGCCGATCCGGATGTCTTGGAAGAGAGAGCTGAAGAACATAAAGCTAGTTTGTTGCGCGCGGCCTCACGGGGAGGTGTGTCGGCTTCTTCTGCATTACTTTGCCAGACGCCATTAGGCGCAGTCCACCTGGCACATCGCCATCTGCGCAACTGGCTTGGCGCTCAGATTTTCTGGAATGGTTACCCGCATCTGCGCGGCTTCCCACACCGAGAAGATCATGCTCATGATGAGAAGTAGGTAGACTGCGGTCTCGGAAAGGCTGCGTTCTTTTTCTTCCGAGCGAACGAGCATCGCGTAAGTCGATTCGAATGTTTGTGAGTTCATCGTTTGTTTTTTCTTTTATTTACTGCTAACGCTTCGTGCCTATCGCACAGCGCGTGCCATGCGTGAGGTTTGCGTTGCAAACCACTAAACCGCAGTTATTTACATCGATGAAAATCTTCCGTTGCAGAAGACTGTTCGTCACGACTACGGGACTAGACGTTGCGAATGTGGGACGGTTTGCGAAACGGATGCGCGTGCGCGGAGTCATCTGATGGTGAGATGAGATTCGCCCGCGATTTGGATTCAAAATTCATCTGCCAATGAGTGACAACAGTGCGTAATGTTTTCGCTATTAAATAGAAGCGGACTCTGCGATTCTGGGTATCTTCGAAGGTAGGATTTCAAGGACGTTTCCCCTTTGAAGTCCGCGCAACGCAGCCGTTAAGAAAGAATCCTGTCATGCCGATGTTTTCACCTACGCGACGGCCGGAGCCGTCCACTCCCACTCCTCCTCCTACTGCTGGACCCGAAAAATCGAATGGCGCTTCCTCCGCGGCGCCGGCCACTCCTGCCGCGCCGCAAAGATCTTCTTCCGGTGGCGTGTTGTCCGCGGGCGTTTCCATTACCGGCTCGCTCAAGTTCTCGCGCGAACTGGTAATCGATTGTGAAGTCGAAGGATCGATCGATTCCGAAGGCCGCCTTGTGGTGGAGAAAAACGCGCAGATCAAAGGCGAAATTCGCGCCGGTGCGGTCACGGTCTTCGGGACTGTGGAAGGAAATGTGACCGCGACTGAACGCTGCGAATTGCGCGCTGGTTGCACTTTGCGCGGCGACATTGAAGCGCCCCGTCTCGTCGTCGATGACGACGCCACCTTCGTCGGCAGCGCTAAGATTACCAAGCGCGCCGAAAGCGGCAGCACTCGTTAGGCCGAGAACTTACCGTAGACCGCAAGCAGCGGGTAGTAGCATTTATTTTTGCTACGGTAATCGCTCACGAAACCAGTCTTCGTGCGCAATTCTACGTGCCCGGCGCCACTCGCTCCGTGACCGTAAACAATTACTGCTCCCACTGGCGCGGCATACGGGTCATGAATCGGTAATTTCTTGAAACCGAAATTCCGCACCAATTCTTCGCCCGCCTGGCAGGCATAAATTGTTTTCGGATAGGAACTGACAACGTGCGCCGTCACGAGCGCTTCCTTTACGTATTGCCAGCAACGTCCTTTCGTCCGCGCATGCGCGCGTTCTTCGGCGATACTAACCGCGCGAGTCAGCAACGGATTTAACTGCGAATCAATCGCTGCATTCGGATGCGTGACCCGATAGTAATGACGAATGATGCGCGCGGAGGTGATACCGCCAGCCGGGCCCCGATAATAAAAATGTGTGCGCGAAGTGACTAATCCTTCGGCTTGTAAATTTCCCGCCAGCCAGAATAGACAGAAGGCGCCAAAAATTTTATAGAGAAAATGCCGCAGCACGCGTCCTTCTAGTGCAGGCTCTGTGCCATGTCGACTCCCGTTTTTGCGTAATGAAGAAGTTGGATTTGGGAGCGATGGAAAAGTTTCTTCATGAGCGCATTCCTCTCACCCGCGCCATGGGCATGCGCGTGAGGCCGGATACGGCGTACCGGTTTGCGGTCGAGGCGCCCGTCAGTCTCAACCACAATCATTTGCAAACTGCGTTCGGCGGTAGCATCAACGCCGTCGCCACTCTGGCAGGTTACGGATTTCTCTGGCTCGAACTCCGCGAAACCGCGCACGTTGTCATTGCTGATAGTTCGATCCGTTTTCTTCGGCCGATAAACGAAACAATTCGCGCCGTTTGTTTACAGCCCTCCGAAGCCGTTTGGCGCGAATTCCACGCGACGTTTCAGCAAAAAGCAAAAGCGCGCGTCAGCCTGAAAGTTTCTGTCGAAGAAAACGGAATCCGCGCTGCCGAATTCGAAGGATCATTTTTCGCGATCGCCAACTGAAACTACGGCTGCGTGCCGGTCGCGCGCGCGCGGATTTGATTGAGATCTGGATCGTTCGAGCGCACCCATTCTTGAATCTCATCAATATCAGCCGGGCTGACGGCGCTCGCGCGTGTCGGATTCACCTCTGCCGGTTGATGGCGAAGCTTCCAATGCCGGCCGTGCCTAACGAGTGAAAAATACATTGTCTTCGCCGTGACCACGCCCACGCCGCTGCAGCGCATCGCATTGTAAAACATTAAGTCGACCTGCTCTGGCGGTCGATCTTGTCTGTCGTAGGCCACATCATGCAGCACCGAGGCGTTGCGATATTTTCCTTCAAACGGTCCGCCGATCATTCCCCAAAACGCACGGGGAATCGATGCGCCATCGACTTTCGAGCCGGGCGGCGCGATCCAAACCACGCCATATGGATCGGTATAACGAAGCTCGTTCAGCAACACCATCGTTCGGCCGTCATCTTCCCAGCGCGTCTCGATCGGTCCGCTGTAAAAACCCCAATTAGCCGCGCGGGCTATCCGCGCTTTCGCGGCCTGGCGATCGAGTCTTTTTTCGGTCCGCGCGGCTTCCTTTTCGATATCGCGCCTTCCGGAACTGCACGCGCACAGCGTCAGCATCATGAGCAAAACAAACTTTCTCATGTCTCCGCGGCGACCAGTTGCGATTTCGTTTTGAGTGACGGTCGAGCTTCTGTTGGCGCCGACACGATGGGCCGGCGGAATTTTTTCACATAGAAAAGCATAAAAATTCCCGACGAAACGAGCAACGATCCGATCCATTTCAAAAGCCAACCCGGATCGCGCAAAATCTGAATTGTGCTCTGCCCGAGATTCTCCGGATTCCACGACGCCTGCGACATTTTGTAAGTGAGACCGGTCCAGGTGCGCCAGGTTTCGCCCGGAAAACTAAACGGATTGTTCATCCAACACTGGCCAACGGCCGATTCACCGTCGCGATTGGTTACCCGGACCGTGCTCTTAAATCCGGCCGGACTGTCATTCCCTTCATTGCGTTTCACTTCGAATTCGAGCAGCTCGAGCGCGATCGGCAGCTGCTCCTGTTTCCAGCCGTACGCCACCTGAATCGGCGCCGGCTTCGTCGGTATAGCTATTTGCCAACCGGCCGGGACCCATTGCTCCAACATTTCGCTGCCTTGTTGAACGCGAACACGAACGCCATCCGGCAAGTTGGACTCGTTAGGCGAAGTTTCCGCGGCCGGATTGAAATCCATCCACTGCTCGGCATGAGGCATTGTCTGGTCGATCTGCAATTTCCAATCGGCCCAACCAGTCGTTAGGCCGGAATTAAATTCCAGTTTGCCGTTCGACTTCCCGCCCTTTCGTGAAGCGAGTTCGTAAGTCACGCTGCCGTCGTCGGCGAGAAATAGGGTGAGTCGATTTCCGCCCGAATTTTCTGTGGCGTTGCCAGTAGCATGCGCATCCGCCTCGGCCGCGACAGGCACGGAGCGGCCCCGCAAAGTCACGACCACGGCCGGATTGTTCGGCGCGTCAGAGATCGAAGTTGGTTTGCCGTTTTCGATGCGAAAGTCCGGCCAATAGTTTTCCACGCGCAGGGTAAACGGGCTGCCTTCGAGCGGCGTGTCTTGTTTCAAATGCCCCGCGACATCATGCGTCCAAGTCTTGTCGCCGATGGCAATCTTTACGTTCCCGTTATTTCCGTTTTGGGGTTGCGACAAAAGCACCTTCGCACCGGTGCTGCCACCTTTGGCCGACTTCGCTACATTTTGCTCGGGCGCTTTGGCGAAAGCGAAAATCGATTCTTCGATATCGACCGCTTCGCCGCTGTTCTTGGACTCGTTAGGCGAATTTGATGTTTCGTTAGGCGCGACACCACGTTTCAATTCGATCTTCGCCAGCGCGCCCATGTCGAAGCTTCCATGCTGCGGATCGTCCGCCAGCAGCCAGCTTTCCAGACGCTGACCCATCATCGCAGTCGTGATCGTAAAATGCAGCGCGGGCACGCCGCCTTCCGCGAGCGCCTTCGGATTCAATTTCGCCTCCATCGCTTTGGCGTACTCGACGATGCTCAGTCGCGCGCCGCTCGCGAGCGGCCCGAGATCGCGCGGATGCTGCGCAGTCGGCGGACGATTGATAAACTCCGCCGGATATCCCTTCACAATCCCGTCGGTATCGCGCACGCGCAGCTGATGTTGATCGATCAGCAGTCGGTTCGTCGGCGGATCGCCTTTGAAAAGTGTGATCGTTCCTTCCGTGCCCCAAAGGCGACCAATCAGCGAACCGAAGAGCAGCGTAATAATGCCAAGATGCGTGACGAGAAACGCCACGTGATGTTTTTTCCACGGCCAGCGCGAGAAGGCGGAAGTGGTGAGATTGGCCACTAACAGCAGCAACCAAAAATTAAACCAGGGCGCGCCGTAAACGTAAGCGCGTGCGACTTTCGCGTCGAAACTCGATTCCCAAATCGTCCCGGCAATTGCCCCCACAATCAGCACCGCCAGAAGCACGACGGCGAGCTTGAGCGACGCGAACAACTTGAATACGGAATTCCGCTGCCAGCTCGGACGGCTGGACGAGGAGGTCGCCATGGGGCGGCTATTTTCCGCCAGGAACTCGGCGGTTCAATCCGCGAATTGCCGCACGCTCAGATTAGTTCGTCCAGGAACGCCACTTCTTGCGCAGCGGTTTCACGTAGCTATCCACGTCAACTTTTTTCAGACGATCAACTCCGTCCATCACCGCGTCGGACGAATCTTCGTACCTACGTTTCATCGATTTGAAGAAAGGCCAGAGGAACGGCAGGGACAACATGCTCAGATCGACATTGCCGAGCGGTGTTTTCACTTCGCGCTTCGGCTCGGGCGCTTCGGACGAGTAACGAATCGCCAGCCCGATGGCCAAACCGAGAGCGAGTGCGCCCAAGACGGTCGGGATTGGATTCTCGCGCAGGAAAAATTCGGTGCGTTCTCGCGCGGTGCCCGCGCGTTGTTTCGTCTGCGTCCAGACATCGCCGGCCAGGTTGGTCGCACGCTCTTGCTCCTCATCGTAGCGGGTGGAGACGCCCGGGACCGGATTGCTTTTCGTAAAATCGTCGCCGTTCGGATTGATCATAATGACAAATCGAAATTCGACCCTTCTTTGCGTCTCCGCAATGACGGACTTTGCGATCAGCCACCTCGGCAAAACCGAGATTTGGACGCGCGACACCGATCGCAGGCTGCGCGGCGGAATCTAGTTCTCGTTAGGCGCGACCGTGAACTCGTCGACCACCGCGAGGAACGGATCGATGTCGAACGGTTTGGTCAGGTAATTGCGAGCGCCGGCGGTGAGCAGGCGCTCGATCTGACTGGGCGTTGCGTTCGCGCTCAAAATTACCACGGGAATTTCCGCGGTCGCGGGATTCTGCTGCAATTTCTGCAGGACATCGGCGCCGTGCATGTCAGGAAGATTCAAGTCGAGCAAGACCAGTTTCGGTCGGTGCATTTCCGCCAGCTCCAAACCGAGTTGGCCATGCGGTGCGTGCAGCAGTTTTACTTTCGGGCGGTACTCCAGAATCCGCTCGACCAAAGTGTAGTTAACCATGTCGTCCTCGACGTAGAGCAAGTCGCACATCCGCGTCGGGATCGGGACGATGCGATTTCCCATCGCTTTGGCAGCGGCGGCCGGGTCGCCTAACTCGCATTCGATGATGGCAAGAAGTTCGCGCGCGGATTTCAGAATTTGATGCACGTCGTTCGCTTCGCGCTTATTTCCCGGCTGCAAATTCAGCAATTCCGCGTAACCAAGAATGGCGTTGAGTGGCGCGCGCAGTCTCTGGTTCAAGTCCGCGCAAAAATTTTCCTGCGCTATATCGCGCTCGTTTTCCATCTTCGTTGTCTCCATGTCCTACTTCCTCAACCCCAAACCGAAGCGGGAGCTTCCGCGCTTTCCAGTCGCAGCCCCGACGGTTCTTCGTAGAGCTGGTCGCGCAATTTCTTCACCATATCGATATCGCGCCGCATTTTGTTTTTGTGCGCGCAGAAAATCAGCGCTGTTTCGTCGGTAATACGGTCGTCTTTGAAGGCGGCCATAAGCGATTGGTCGAAGCTGTGCCAGCCCATCGTGCCGCCGGCCTCGATGATTTCCTGGAAGGTGCGATTCTCCGATTCGCCATAGAGCAACGTCTCGCGCGTGCGCAAACTACTGCCCATGATTTCGGTCACGAGTAATCGACCACCGCCGGCTTTGCTGACGAGTCGCTGGCCAACCACGTAACGGATCGTGTCCGCCAGTCGCTGCCGCAACTGTTGCTCCTCGTCTTTGCCGAACATGCCGATGACTCGGTTGATGGTCTGGCCCGCGCTAATGGTGTGCAGTGTAGTGAAAACAATATGACCCGTTTCAGACGCGGTCATCGCGATCTCCATCGTCTCGCGATCGCGAATTTCGCCGACCAGGATCGCTTTCGGCGCCTGGCGCAAGGCCGCGCGCAAACCCGTGGCAAAATCCGGAAAGTCTTTGCCGAGCTCGCGCTGATTGAAGAGGGCCTTCTGGTGCGGATGTAGAAATTCGATCGGATCTTCCAGAGTGAGAATGTGAATTTCCTGGGTGCGATTTAGTTCGTTCAACATCGCCGCCAGCGTCGTGGTCTTGCCGCTGCCAGTCGCGCCCGTCACAAAAATGATCCCATTTTTCTCCTTGATCATCTCGTGAAAGACCGGCGGCAAACCTAGTCCCTCGATCGTGGGAATCTCCGTCTGCAATTTGCGCATCACGATGGCCTGCCGTCCGTTCTGCCGGAAAATGCTGGTGCGGAAGCGCGCAATATCGGTTAGCCCATAGCTGCAATCGCACGAGCCCAATCTTTTCAGATCACTCGTTAGGCGCTCGTCGCCTTGCATTAAGTGCAGCGAGATCTTCTGAATTTGCTCGAGTGTGAGCAGACCGGTATCGATCGGAAATTCGATCAGCTTGCCGTATTCCTCGACGATCGGCGGTTTGCCGACGGCGAAAAGCAAATCGGAAACGCCTTCTGCGCTTTCCACCATTGCTCCCAAGAGTGCATCGATGACGTCTGCGTTCACAAAGAAGCGTTGGAAAGAGCGGGAATTGTGCCGCGCCTAACGCCACTCGTGTTTCGGATATTTCCGCTGCAACTCCTTCTTGATCTTCGGGTAGGCCTCTTTCCAGAAACCGTCCAGATCGCTCGTGATTTGGATGGGCCGATTGTTGGGCGCGAGCACTTGCATGACCAACGGCACACGGCCGCGGCCGATAGTCAGATTTCGCTCCACGCCGTACAAATCCTGTATCCGCGCTGCAACCGTCGGCGGGACGGAAGCGCTGTAGGTTATTTTCGCTTTGCGATCATTCGGCAAGACGATCCGTTCCGGCGCGAGTTGTTCGACTTTCTGTTGCTGCTGCGCGGTGAGCCACGATTTCACCGCCGGCCAAACCACGCGTTCCTTGATTTCCTTGTAGCTAACCGCGTCGCGACAAACCTCCTCAATCATTAGAAGCTTTTCGGCTGCACCGATTTTCGGCAGCTGCAATTCCGGAAACCACTTTGCGACGCAATTGACGCGCACGATCCATTGCTCAACCGTGTTGTCCCAATTCTTTAGCGCAAGATTTCCGGCCAACACTTCACGAGCAAGCAGCGCCGACGACTCGTTAGGCGGAACATCCGCCGCTTCACTGTGCAAGACTAGATCGTGAAAGGTCGTCTGCCGTTTTCCGATCACACGGCGCGCAGTGGGATCGAACGCCACATCGATTTTTTCGTGAAACGCTTCTGGAAATAATTCACGCAACCATTCTTCTTCGATCCGAGTCGCCAGCGTGAGCAAGACTTGGCGCTCTTTGTCGCTGCTTTCGATTTCACGAATTTCCGACGCAACGATGAGTGGCGCGCGATGCACCACACTTTCGCGTGCAAGCACGCCGCGGCGTCCGTGCACGAGGGCGCAGCGCAAAGTTCCCTGATCTAACCGCATCGCGACCTGATCTGGAAAACCAGCCAGCACACAGCGCTGGATTGCGCCGGGCTCGGCTTCACGGGCTTCCACATCCAGACCTTCATCGCGTGCGATGGCGATAAATTGTTCCCACAACTGCGCGGCTTCTCGCGCTGCCATCGCATTGACCGACAACCGACTGCAACGGCGCGGATCAAAATTATTCTTCTCCGCAAAACGGAAGGCGCGCGTCAAAATGAAAAGATCGGAATCGTCATCCCCGCCTAACAAGTCCTCCCGATCTTCCCGCGCCTGTTTTCCTTCCGCGCGTCGCAACAGATTCCGTCCCTGCGTCACCGCCGCAATCAGCGCGATCGCGCGCACACAGCGATGTTCCTGCGCCGCCAACAGCATACGCGCATATCGGGGATGCACCGGAAACGCCAGCATGCGGCGACCAAGCGGCGTGATTAACCTCTCGTTAGGAGAAAGCGCACCGAGATCTTCGAGCAATTGTTCCGCACGCAAGAGCGCTCGCGGTTCCGGCGGTTCGAGCCAGCGGAACTGTGCGATGTCGTCAATCCCGCTTGCTTTCAAAGTCAAAACGACTTCTGCCAAATCGAGTCGCTTCACTTCCGGCAATTCCTGCGCCGCGCGTTCTGCATGTTCGCGTTCCGTCCATAGGCGCAAACACCTTCCTGGCGCCGTTCGCCCCGCGCGTCCGGCGCGTTGATCAGCCGAGGCGCGGCTGATTTTCTCGATGAGCAAGGTGTTGATTCCGCGCCGAGGATCGAAGCGCGCGATGCGCGCCAGTCCGCTATCGATCACCACGCGCACGCCTTCGATCGTGAGCGAAGTTTCCGCGACGTTAGTGGCGATGATCGCTTTGCGTTTGTCGTAGCGTGCGAGCGCGGCGTCTTGTTCGGCCGGCGGCAGTTCCCCGTACAACGGCAGCGGCACGAACTGATTGCTCACGCGCGAGGCGCGCACCGCGGAAAGCGTGCGCATGATTTCGTATTTGCCCGGCATGAAGATGAGCGCGTCGCCTTCGGTCGACGACGCGAGACGAGCCAGTTCGTCCGCGGCCAAATCCCAAATCGCGTAATCATCCGCACGCACGGGTTTGTCCAGATACTCGATCGTCACCGGATGTTGTCGGCCGCTCGAAGTGAGCAGCGCGCACGGTTCCAGAAATTTTTGCAGCGCGCCGGTCTCGAGCGTGGCCGACATGACGCCGATTTTTAGATCGGGCCGTGATTTTTCCTGCAAACGCAAGGCCCGTGCCAGCGTGATGTCGCCGTAAAGGTGACGCTCGTGAAACTCGTCGAACAAAATAGCCGACACGCCGCGCAATTCCGGATCCTGAATTGATTGTCGAAGCAAAATCCCTTCGGTGACGAAACGAATCCGCGTGCGATCCGAAACGACGTTTTCAAAACGAATCTGAAATCCAACCTCGTCGCCTAACGAGACCTTGCGTTCCCGCGCGACGCGCGCGGCCAGCAGACGCGCGGCCAACCGGCGCGGTTGCAAGACAACCACCTGCCCGTGGCCGAGCATTCCGTGATCGAGCAGGATTTGCGGAACCTGCGTCGATTTTCCCGAACCGGTCGGTGCCTGCAGAATCAGGCGCGGTTGTTTCTCGAAAGCAGCTACGATCTCCGACTCGAGTTCGTAGATCGGAAGATCGCGCGGCTCCACGATCTATTTCGCGCGCGGCTTGTGGATGAGACCGAGTCCCCCAGCATCCTTGTAAAATGGCAGCGGTAGATCAGTTGATTCCGCATTCGGATTGAGCAGGATTGATTCGCATTCGGGATGCGCCGCCCGCCATTCCACGAAAGCGCGCCGCACACCGCCTTCTTTCGTCGCGTCAAGATTCTGTGCGAAACGACTCACATCGTGAGCGACGAGCATTCCGCCGTAGGCGAGCGCGTCGTACCACAAATCGAGTTGGCGCAAGGTCGCACTGTATTCGTGTGAGCTATCGAGAATGACCAACTCCGGCGCGGTGCCGAAATAATCCTTAGCCGCCCGCGCGATTTCCGGATCAAGAAAATCGCCTTCCGCGATTTCGACGAAGTCATTCAATTCCGCGCGTCCGACCCATTGACGGGTCGCGCTCAGCGAAGCCGGAACGTTATCGATCGTAAATAATCCGCGGCGGGCATTCATTCGCCGTAACATGAATCCGAGCAGAAGCGCGGAATAACCGGCATGCGTTCCGAGTTGTACGATGTGCTCGGCGCGATTCCCCAAAACAAGCCCATGCAGAAACGACATCAGCGGCACCGACACTTCATCAACCTGATCAGCGCGACCCGTCTCCGCGAACCATTGCGCCACGATCGTCCATTCACTTTCCGACAAATCTGAGTATATTGCCGGCACGTAATTCATTCCCGGCAATCGATGCCACCAGAAACGCGGCGCCTCTTCTGCGCTCCATTTTCCTGACCGATCCGAATGATTCATTTTGTTATGCTCGGCCAAACCAGAATTTCACACAGCGAGACTGTCTGCGACGAACGATCATATCAAGCAGCTGGAACTCACCATGAAGTTTGACTCATCGTCCCGGCTTCTCCTTTTCGCGCCGCATCCTGATGATGAATCACTTGCTGCGGGTGGTCTGTTGCAAAAGGCCGCCGCTGCGGGCGCGAATGTGCGCGTCATCTTCGCCACGAACGGCGACGATAATCCATGGCCGCTGCGCGTGGTCGAGCGGCAATGGAAAATCGAGGCGCATCATCGTTTGCTCTGGGGAATGCGGCGCATGCACGAGGCGCGCGAAGCCTTGCAGGTCCTTGGTCATCCGCCGGCTTGCGCTGATTTTTTGCAGCTGCCGGACCAACGGCTGACGGAATATTTCCTGCAATCCGATCAACAACTGATCGACCGCTTGGCGCGCGTCATCGCCGAAGCGCAGCCGACTTTGATCGTTGCGCCGTCGGCTTTCGACACGCACCCCGACCACAACGCCTTTCATCTCCTACTCAATCGCGCGGTCGATGCGGGCGGACTTCATGCTATTCCGCGACTTTTTTATTCGGTTCATCAACGGCATTACCATGCCAACTACGGGCGCGTTGTCTTGCCGCTCACGGTCGAGGAAGAGGAAACGAAACGTCGCGCCATCCTTTGTCACGAATCGCAAATGGCGCTGAGTCGCCGGCGTTTCTTGCGCCATGTTTTACCGCACGAAGAATTCTGGCGCGCTCTCCCGGCACGCGACGTCGACCTGTTGCACCCGGTTTCGTACGGTCATGTTGACAAAGCGACGTTACGCCTGCGTTTGCGGCGGCGGATCCGGTCCGCAACCTTCGCGCGTTGCACTTTGCTGGTGGCGATTGAATCAGTGACCGCGAGTCACCGCTGGGCGTTGCGACTGCCGGCGTTTTCGAAACAGATCGAGTTCGAAGATGCGCTCAGCGGAATGAAGATGGGTTCGGCTCGCGTGCGCATTCACGGCACGCAGGCCGAAGTCGATCTGCCGTTGGACTCGTTAGGCGAAATTCGATCGCTGCACACCAAGCTCGAACAGCCGACCCTGTTTTACGATCACGCCGGCTGGCGCGAAATCCCGACGACAAAGGTTGCGGTTGCTGCTTCGGCACCACGCCGGGTCTTGGAGAGCGTGACGACGCGTTCGCGGCGAATGCTGCCGGCTACGGTGCCAGTCGTTCGATAGTCCAACTTCGATCAGACTGCCGCGAATAACGAAAGCGATCGTGCAGACGATTTGTTCGGCCCTGCCAAAATTCGATCGTGTCTGGCACCACGCGATAACCGCCCCAGTTTTCCGGCAACGGGATTGGTCGGCCGCCAAATTGCTTCGTTAATTCGGCTAATTTCTGCTCGAGCGCCGCCCGATCCGGAATCACTTCGCTTTGAGGCGAAGCCCAGGCGCCAAGCTGACTCCCGACCGGACGCGACTGAAAATATTCTTCTGACTCCGCGCGTGAAGTTTTCTCGACCGTGCCGTTGATGCGAATTTGCCGCTCCAGTTGCACCCAGAAAAAATTCAGCGCCGCGCGCGGATTTTGCGCGAGCTCGCATGCTTTTGCGCTTTGGTAGTTGGTGTAAAAAATAAAACCGCGCTCGCTCATTCCTTTCAGCAAAACAATACGCGAGGCGGGAATTCCATCCTTCGTCGCGGTAGAAAGACACATCGCGTTCACGTCGCGAATTTCCGCAGCGGCCGCTTCGGCGAACCATTTAGAGAATTGCTTGATCGGATCAGGATCGAGATCCGCGCGACGCAAGCCGTGCGCGACGTAATCCTGGCGCAGCGCCGCGATGTTGAGTTGTCGCGAATCCATTTGTCTTCGCGTCTACAATTGGGAGCGAAACGGAATTGCCAACCATTCAATCACGCGCTCCCCAACCGAACGATCCTTGAACTGCTGCAGGGTGTATTCGCGCGATTGCGCGAGATCTTTCTCAAACGCTTCCTCCATCTTGCGTCCGAATCCTTCATCATAAACAACTACGTCGAGCTCTTCGTTTATCGACGACGAACGCGAATCGAGATTCGAGGAACCGATCATGGTGAACATGCCATCCGCCACCATGGTCTTGGAGTGGATCATGGTCGGCTGGTATTCGAAAATCTTCACCCCGCCTTCGAGCAAACGGCCATACGCACTGCGCCCGGCTGATTGCGTGAGCGGCTGATCGTTATGCGGCCCGGGCAGAAGCAGCCGCACATCCACACCGCGTTGCACCGCCCTAACGAGTAGTTCCACGTGATCATCCGTCGGCGTGCAATAGGGATTGGTGATCCAGATCCGTTTTTCCGCCGCGGCAAAAGTAACGGCCTGCACTAGCGGGACCGGCGCCATGGAAAAGGAACGCGACTCGACTACCTGCGCCTGTAAATCACCAGCACTCGTTAGGCGGGGAAATTGTCCCGCGCCCGTCAGCGCTTCTTGAAATGTCTTGATCCAGTGGCCTTGAAAGGCCGCCTGCAACTCCGTCACCATTGGTCCCTCGCAACGAAGGTGCGTATCGCGCCAATGATGTTCGTCCTGCGCGTGGCCGCTCCATTTTTCCGAGAAGGCAGCGCCCCCAGTGAAGCCAATTTTGCCGTCTGCGACCAATATTCGGCGATGCGAACGACGATTGGTGCGGTCCATTCGCCAGGATTGGACGGGATGATAGTAGGCGAACTTACACCCGGCCTCCTTCATCATGCGCACGTCGGAATTATTCAGGCCCCAACCGGAACCGATGCCGTCGAGCAAGATGCGCACTTCCACACCGCCGCGCGCTTTTTCGCAGAACGCGTCGCGAAACTCCCGGCCAACTGCGTCCGACTTAAAGATGTAGGCTGCGAAATTGATCGATTGTTTCGCGCCCCGAATCGCTTCCAACATCGCGGGGAAAATTTCGTCGCCATTGAGCAGCACGTCGATTTTGTTGCCGGCCAGCGGAACTGGATTGCTCAATGCCAAAGCTGAGCGAAAAAATTCCGGCGAATGAACCGCGAAAGTGTGATCGAGTTTATATTCGAGCGATTGGCGACGAATAAAAAAAAGACAAAAAACCAGAACGATGCCGATAAAAGCGAGCGCCAGTGCAATCCACTCGCCGCGCAGGAACGGACCGTGCCGTTTATTGAGATGATGCGAAAGGCGGCCGCGCTTATTTTCTTTAGCCATCGCGGATTGATTCGTTTTCCGCGGGCTTCTTGCGCTCGTTAGGCGGCAGCGACCACAACCTGGCGCGGCGACATCGCGCGCAATTTCTCGATCACGCGCGGAACAATTGCGATCGCTTTGTCCACGTCAACATCCGTGTTGAAGCGGCCGAAAGAAAAACGCAGGCTGCCGCGCAATCGGTCGGCGCCAAGATTCATCGCGCGCAAAACATGCGACACCTCAAGCGAGCCGGTGCGGCAGGCCGAGCCCGCCGAGCAGCAAAGGTTTTGCTGATCGAGCATGACAAGCGCGGCGTCCGATTCGATGCCGGCGAAGGAAATACTGGACGTATTCGGCAAACGCGCCGCCCGATCGCCGTTGACAAACGACTCTGGCACTCTCGTCAGGATCGTTTCTTCAAATCGATCGCGCATCGCGCGCACCCGCGTTTGTTCGTCGGCTAATTCTTCCGCGGCGAGTTCCGCTGCTTTCCCAAGCCCGACAATTGACGCGACGTTTTCCGTTCCGGCGCGCCGCCCGTTTTCCTGACTACCGCCAAACAGGGTCGGTCGAAAAGCCGCGCGGCGGTTGAGATAGAGCGCGCCGACGCCTTTCGGTGCATGCAGTTTGTGACCGGACAACGAGAGGAAATTGATCTTCGTCTCCGCGACCCGAATCGGAATTTTTCCGACCGCCTGAATCGCGTCCGTATGAAAAAGGACACGTTTGCGATGCGCGATCTCCGCGAGTTTTTCGATGGGGAAGAGAACACCGGTCTCATTATTCGCCCACATGAGCGAGACAATTGCCGTGTCCGGTCGAATCGCTCTTTCAAATTCGTCCAGGTCCAAATTGCCGCTTTCATCAACGCCTAGCGCCGTCAGCGCACATCCGCGCCTAACGAGTTGTTCGCAGTGTTTTGTGATGGCGCTGTGTTCGACCGTGCTGGTGACGACGTGTTGTCGTGCCGGATCGAGCTGCAACGCAGCGTTCAGTGTCGTGTTATTCGATTCCGTGCCGCAGCCGGTGAAAATGATCTCGTTAGGCAGACAGCCCAGCAAAGTCGCCACGCGATCGCGCGCCATCTCCACCGCTTCACGAACCTGCGCGCCAAATTGATAGCCGCTCGACGGATTGCCGTAGAACTTTTCCAGGAACGGGCGCATTTCCTCAATCACCGCCGGATCGAGTTGGGTCGTGGCGTTGTTATCGAGGTAAATGATCTCGTTAGGCTCGATCATCGGCGAAATCTAACCCGCGATGGCGGGAAGCCAAACTACTCTTCCGGACGCGGCTCGGCGCCGGCGTGTTTCGGACGATGATGCGTGTAACGGAAGTAGAGATTGCGCAGATAAATCGGCAACGGCATCGCCGTGCTCAGGACGCCGACGGAGTCGCGCTGATAGATCGCGAAATAGGCCAGCATGAGAAGACTCCCAAGCGCGCTACATTCCCAAAAACCAAATGGAATGACACTTTTGCGCGCGCGTTCCGAGGCGATCCATTGCACGACGAAGCGCAACCCGAAAACAAAGCTGCCGCTGAGGCCGACAATTTTCCACGGGTGAATCAAAATTCCGAAGACGTAGGTCTCGGCCAAGAAATGGAGGTTCATATTCGCCCACAGATTACGCAGATTTTCGCAGATGCATGAAGTAAGCTCTGCGCCGATGAATTCGATTTGGGACCTGGCCAATCCGCAACTGCGGGATTGTGCGGTTTACGAGCCGGGTAAACCAATCGAAGAAACCGCGCGCGAATTAGGGGCGGAGGCCGACAGCATCATCAAGCTGGCTTCGAATGAGAACCCGCTCGGCCCGTCGCCCAAGGCCTTGCGGGCCATGCGAGAGGCGATGGCGCACGCGCATCTTTATCCGGATGGCGGCGGTTATTATCTGCGCGAGGCGTTGGCGGCGAAGTTGGGAATCAAACGCGAGAACATCATTCTCGGCAGCGGGTCTAACGAGGTCTTGGAATTTCTCGCGCACGCTTTTTTGAATCGCGGCGACGAAGTCATTACCTCGCAGCACGCGTTCATCGCGTACAAATTGATCGCGGCAGTTTTCGGCGCGCGCACGATTGAAATTCCGAGCCCGGATCTGCGTCATCATCTCGATGAAATGATCACCGCGATTACCCCGCGCACGCGTCTTATTTTCATTGCGAATCCGAATAACCCGACGGGAACTCTCCTTACGCAAAACGAAATCGATCGCTTCATGGCCGAGTTGCCGGCGAATGTTGTGGTCGCGTTCGACGAAGCTTATTTCGAGTACGTCGACAATCCACCCGACACATTGCAGTTCGTCCGTGAGCGAAAGAACGTCATTGTCCTGCGGACCTTTTCGAAAATTCAAGGGCTGGCCAGTTTGCGCGTCGGTTATGGAATGGCGCATCCAGAGTTGATCCAGGCTCTACAAAAAACACGGCAGCCCTTCAACGTGGGTGGCATCGCGCAGGCGGCCGCGGCGGCGGGCCTGGAAGACGAAGAACATAAACGCACGACCAAGCGCATCACCGATGAAGGCCGCGCCTATCTGCAAAATGAATTCGCCGGAATGAAACTGAAGTTTGTGCCGAGCGCGGGCAATTTCGTTCTAGTTCACGTCGGCGACGGCGCGTCCGTTTTTAAACAACTGCTGCAACGCCGCATTATCGTGCGCGCCTTGAAAGGTTACGATCTGCCAGAGTGGGTTCGCATTTCCGTTGGCACGATGGAACAGAATCGCCAATGCATCGCCGCGCTCAAAGAAGTTCTGAAAACTTGAGCGAGTTACCGGTGGCGGGGGATACGATCGCCGCCATCTCAACTCCTGCCGGCGAAGGTGCGATTGCACTCGTTAGGCTGTCCGGCCAGGATGCGATCGCGATTGCAGATCTGATTTTTCGCGGGACAAAGAAACCGTCGGAGTTTGCGACGCATGTCCAGCACTTCGGCGAGATCGTCGCGCGCGAACGCGTCATTGATCAGGTAATGCTCTCGGTGCATCGCGCGCCTCATAGCTATACCGGCGAGGATTTGGTCGAGATTACCTGCCACGGCGGGATCGTGGTGAGCGCGCAGGTTTTGGAAGCGTGTCTAACGAGTGGTGCGCGAGCGGCTCGCGGCGGGGAGTTCACCGAGCGCGCTTATCTGAACGGCAAGATGGATCTGACACAGGCCGAAGCGGTGATCGATTTGATTCGCGCGCAAACCGATCTCGCTTTGCGCTCCGCCACCGAACAGCTGGAAGGCAAACTCGGCGCGGCCATTCGCGCAATTCGCGATGCGATCGTCGATCTGCTCGCGCACGTTGAAGCTGCGATTGATTTTCCGGAGGAAGGAATTTCACCTGACACCGAAGAGAAGCTGCGCGGGCGCCTCGATCAGATTCGCGAAAAGATTGACGCGCTTCTTGCGACGGAACAACGCGGCCGCATTCTGCGCGAAGGCGTGCGGGTGGTGATTTACGGCGCGACCAATGCCGGGAAATCGAGTTTGCTCAATCGCTTGCTAGGTTATGACCGTGCCATTGTTAGTCATATTCCCGGCACGACGCGGGATACAATTGAAGAAGTAATTAACCTGCGCGGCGTGCCGGTGCGATTGCTCGACACCGCCGGTGTCCGCGAGACGGGTGATGAACTCGAGCGGGCTGGTCTGGAGCGAACCGAGAAGTCGTTAGGCGCGGCCGACCTGATCTTGCACATCGTCGATGCCAATGCCCCGAAACCCACCGGCTTCAACGAGCATGATTCCGAACGTCCCCGAGTTGTGGTCCTGAACAAGAGTGATTTGCGCGAACACGACGATTGGAAAGCCCATGATGGGTTAAGAATTTCGTGTCTGACGGAGAATGGCTTGAACCAACTTGAAGAACAGATTCTGGATCGAATCGGCGCCGGGCATGTGCGGCCAGAAAACGCCGCGGCGATTAACGCGCGTCATCGCGATTGTTTGCGGCGCGCGCGGGAGGATTGCGAACGTGCGAATTCGGTTTTGCCACAAGGGTTGGAATTCTTTGCCATCGATCTGCGCGCGGCCTTGCGGAACGTGACCGATGTGATTGCGCTGGAAAGCGACGATCCGATTCTCGACGCGCTCTTCGCTCAGTTCTGTATCGGCAAATGAGTGAGACGAGCGCCTACGAACGATTCGTTAGGCCGCTGCTCTTTTCATTAGACCCGGAAGCCGCGCACCACTTCGCGATCGGATGTCTGCGATATTTTCCTGCGCTCATTCCGAAGACCACACTGACGCATCCGACGAATGCCTTCGGGCTGGAATTTCGCAATCCCGTGGGTCTAGCCGCGGGGTTCGACAAGAATGCCGTCGCACTTCCGGCGTGGGAAGCGCTTGGATTTGGCTTTATCGAAATAGGAACGGTGACGGCGCGGCCGCAGCCAGGAAATTCGGCACCGCGCATCTTTCGGTATCGCGAACAAGCCGCGCTAATCAATCGGCTCGGGTTCAATAATGATGGCGCGGAAGTGATCGCGAAACGGTTGCGCAATTTCCGCGCGCGCAACCGCTCGCCGCATATTCCAGTTGGAATCAATATCGGAAAATCAAAGGCGACGCCGTTGGAAAACGCCGCGGAAGATTACCTTTTCTCCTTTCGACTGCTGCAGGAGTTCGCCGACTACGTGGTGCTCAACGTGAGCTCGCCGAACACCCCGGGACTTCGAACGTTGCAGGAACACGAGGCGCTGGTTGGGTTATTGCGTACGATCAATCGAGAAGGCGCGTTGAAACCGATACTGGTAAAAATCGCGCCGGATCTTTCCGATTCGGATCTCGCCAAGGTCGTTGTCGCTTGTGAGGAAAATGGGGTGGCTGGAATCGTTGCCACTAATACGACACTCGATCACGGCGCCATTCCGAAGGGAAAAGATGAGGCTGGCGGATTGAGTGGTGCACCATTGCGCGAGAAATCCACCGCCATGGTCCGTGCGATTGCTGCGCAAACGAAACTGCAGGTGATCGGCGTCGGCGGAATTTTCGACGCCGCGAGCGCCCAGGAGAAGTTCAACGCCGGCGCGAAGTTGATTCAGCTCTATACGGGATACATCTACCGCGGGCCGTCCTTGATTCGGGAAATCGTGGCTGCGATTTAGTTCCACTCGTTAGGCATCGTCTCGAAGTAGCACTTGGGTTTTTGCCGTCGATTAGATACAATACCCCGCTTATGGCGGTCGCTCCCAAGGTCACTTTTCCGCTCGAGCGCGAGACTGATCTCTGCGGGCCGGTGCAGATCGAGCAACTGCTTCAGGTGCCGCTTTTTCATGGCCTGAGCGCTAAGGCGGCGAAGAAGCTTTGTTCGCTCCTCGTCTCGCGGGAATTCAAAGCGCCGACTCGTCTCTTTAATGCCGGTGATTCCGGCGATGCGATGTATTTGATCGAGCACGGCCGCGTGCGCATCACGGTGACCGATGCCGACGGTCGCGAAGTGACGCTGACCGAAATGCACGAAGGCGAATTTTTTGGCGAGATGGCCTTGATCGATGGTCACGAACGGTCCGCGGGCGCGACGGTTTTGGAAGACACGCGTCTCGCCGTTCTCACGCGCGAAGATTTTCTAGCCTTCATGACGAGCGATTCGCAGGTGATGCTCGGAATGCTGACAGAAATGGCGCGACGTTTGCGACGCACCGATAACCTCTTGCGCCATCGCGTGGCGCGGAACGTGAATGCCGAAGATGCCGCGCAGGCCACCACCGCCAATCGCGCGGCCGACATGATCGCGACTTTCGGAGGCAGTTGGACATTCATCGGCTTCTCGATTGGTCTCATTCTATTCTGGATCGCGCTCAACTCTTACATCCTTGCGAGTGGCTTCGATGAAAAGCCCTATCAAATACTCAATTTGGTCCTCGCCATTATAGCGGGTTTGCAGGCGCCCATCATCATGATGTCGCAGAACCGGCAGTCGCAAAAAGACCGGCTGCGGGCCGACCTCGACTACGAAGTTAACCTGAAGAACGAATTGCTGCTGACGGAAATTCGCACCTTGTTGGTCGAGCGCCGGCGTGCGCCTAACGAGAAGTCGGCGCGCTTCGACAGCGAGTAGAGCCCCCCGGTCTTATCGGCAGTCCTTGGGCGCAGCTATCGCTAAGCCGTCAGGGATTTACAATGTAGGCTTCTACTAAAGCTACACCGGTCGTATTACGGCTCCCGCGAATAATGGCCGTGTAGGTGCCAGGATCTAAGGTAGCCAGAATCGCAGGCTCTTTGTCGTTGCTTGGCGCCAAGCCAGTAGCTTTGATCTCGTTCGCACTCCCTACTCCCGAGGAAGTTTGCGTCTTCCAGTTATCGTTGGAATAAATTTTGGTGAAGCCCTGGTAAATATCCATGGTGGGATCGGCCATTACCCCCTTCACCCCACTTGCGCTAAGGCTGGGTCCGTCTGCGCGCACCAGGATACGCAGCGCTGTCGCCGGCTGACCGGAAGGTGCGCCGATGATAAAGCCGACAATCATTACTCCGTCGTCGTCCTGTTCAACTTTGCCGCGAGTAGAAATGTTGAGGATGCTACTGAAACTACTTCGACCAATATCGTAGACTTCGACTAAGCCGGTCCCGTTGGTCTTACCGCGCATAATTGCTGTATAGAGACCGGCCGGCAAGCTCGTGACAATCGCAGACTCTCGGCTATCGCGTGGCGTAAGATTGTTCGACGCCAACGTCGCCAGATCAGCGCTGGAGTTACTCGTGTAATCATCGTTATAAGCCAATTGCGTCCCTTGGGCATTGTACAAGGTTATAGTAGGATCACTTAGAGCGGTAGCGACGCCGAAATTAACCATAGACGGTCCAATGCCGCGTAGAATGACTTTCTTAGCCTCTTGGCCGTTAATGATTAGCCCGGCAATCATTACACTATCACCGCCCTCAACGGGACCGCGCGTCGAAACATTCACTAATTTAGTAACAGTGTCTCCACCGAGAGGGACCGGACTAGCAGCTGCAATTTCATAGATCCCACGACCATGCGTGGCGGCGCGGACTATTCTTGCCGCGTTTTGAATTTCCAAGGCGAAGACAGCTACGTGGGGGAAGCCGCTGCCATAAACACTCCAGGATGCGCCAGCATCGGCGGAGTAGTAAACACCGGCATCTGTTCCGACGTAAATGGAGGTGGAATCGCCGCCGGAAGCTACGGTCGGATCGATCGCGATAGCATTGACGGGAAGATCGGGAAGACCAGTCGAAACAGGCGTGAAAGTTACGGAGCCAGAGTTAAGGTTAGTAGTTTTCCAAACGTGAGCCACACCCTGGCTAGGAGTGCCATAGCCGGTGAAGCAAAGATAAGCAACGTTCTTGTCGTTCGGATCAATCGCGATACGACCGACTCCTACTGCTGGTGTTCCAGTAGTGCCGTTCCCGGCTCCAGTGCCGGCGATTTGCACAAGGACGGATGAGCCTGTGGTAGTAGCGTAAACTTTTCCATCCTCCAAACCTACTACACGGACATTGTCGTCCTGAGGCGAAATAGCTATGGCGCTTATTGGACTACCTGCCTCAAATACCTGACTAACGGCGGCGGCTGTATCGGCGCGATCAACTGAACGATAAAGCCGAGTGGTTCCAAAATACCACGTGTTGGGGTTGCCTGGACCTAACACCTGTGGGGCATAGAACTCGACTGGGTCACTTAGAAGGATACCGTTGAACGTGTCGGTGCTGCCATCGCAAACTATCGTGTTATCGACCGTTCCCGCATAACTCCCATGGAAGGACCAGTCACCTTCAAAGGCACAATTACTGTTCAAGACACGCGCCGTCCCGATGAGGCTATCGGTAAGATTGAAGTAGGTGTGATACATGGTCACGTTTGTATTGTCAGAGGCATTTCGATCAATAAGCGAGTAACCGCCATCACCGAAGTCTGCCCGTCGGAAGGTGCCGCCAGGTTGTAAGAATTCCGTGCCGTTGTCTTGTGTGCCACCGATCGAAAACTGGGGATCAACCGGATGTAGCGCCAGTCCGATAAATTGGGTAGCGCTGAAGGTAGTGTTATTGAGCGAAATCCAGTCGAGACCTAGATCGAGTGACTTCCAAATGCCACCGTCGTTCCCGTGGTAAATGACAGTCGGATTAGATGGTGCGATGGCTATCGCATGCACGTCGGCGTGCAAACCAGTGGTGCTTGAAGCGAAGGTGTTTCCTCCGTTGTTAGAGTACAGAAAAATGTTCGCGCCGCTATTTCCGCCGAGTAGGACGCGCTCGGGCGTGGTTGGATCAACGGCGATGGCGATGTCGTAAAAGCCCTGGGTGCCGGCGAAACCATTCGCGGCTGTTAGTGCCGGGCCGAAGGTTAGCCCGCCATCGTTCGAGCGATACAGACGGCCGTTTGGATTACCTTCTTCAGTCGCAGCATACACAGTTAGCGTATTGCCCAGCCGGTTAATTGCCAGCTTCACGTTGATGGCATCGTCCAGAGTTACCGTGTGAGTAAAAGTCGGACTGGTTGCGAGCGCGTTGGTGGCTCGATAGATACCGCCCGTATGGCCACCGTTCTGGGAATAAAGGGCGCAGACGAGCGTATTCGCGTTCCCCGGATCAATCACGACACTTGTCATGATTGCGTTCGTCTCAGTAGGCTCGACGGTCAGCCGTTCGAAGCGCGGAGTGGAACTACTTTCAATTCCAGCAAACGCGTTCGTAGATCGGTACAAGCCACGCGGTGGGAGGACTGAGTAGCTGCTTGGAACAATGCCCCCGGCGCCGCTGGAAGTAGCACAAAACATGTTGTTATGGTTAATCGGGTCGATCGCAATAGCTACGATGGATCGGCCGGTGAAGATATCCACGCCATCACTTTGCCTTTGCGTATAAGGTCCGTTGATGATGGGACTGCTGCTATCGGCGTTGGTGATGATATAAAGCCCGCATCCGAAGTAGCTATCAATTGATAAATTTCCTTCGCCCGTGCCTACGACCACATTCGCCGCATTGCTTGGGTCGATTGCGACCGCGCCGATCGCTAGCGGCGTCCCGATCGCTCCGCCCGGCGCATTATCCATTAGCTGTGTCCAAGTAGTTCCACCATCCAAGGTGCGATAAAGCCCGCCTTGCGCTGTGCCGACATAGGCTATGGACGAGTTTGTAGGGTGGACTGCGATCGCGGTGACGCGTCCGCTGACAGGATCTACTCGACCTTCGGTCTGACCATTCGGAATAGGAAACGGGCCGCGCGCAAGCCAACTTCCTCCAGTCGCAGCCTGTGCAATAATAAGTGCTTTTTGGGAGCGGGAAGTAACTTTCGGCGGAAGTAACTGTTCGCTAGGAGGCAGATTCTCGACAAACTTCTTTGTTGGTCGTTCCCATAAGCTTTCAGGTTTCCCTCCACTCCTAGCTTCCTCAGATTTCGTCGAAGTAGCCTTAGTCCGCTCGTGCGGACTAAGGTAAATAAGCAGTAAGCCGACGAGTGTTAGTCCCGAACTAAGTAGGCTTAGAAGGATCCTTCTCATTGTTTCTACGGGTTGTTCAGTTCGTCGGCGGCCACGATATGACCGTCAGTAAAGATGATGAGGTTACCTTTCCCGTGAGCGTTGCCGCGTTCGATAAACCACGGTTGTGACGACCATTCGTGAGGTGTAGTTGGCTTGTTATCAAAAGGCATTGGGATGTAGTCGAGGCGCGCATTGTCCGGCTGGCTGTAGTCGGGGTTTCCGATAAGCTGTTGTATCTCAGGGCAAATCCACTCCTTCGCGGTCACGCCAAAAGGTTGTAGCGCAGAGATCCAAGCCAGCGCGAATTGTTCCGTCCCTCCTTCGCTCGAGGGGTCGACGGAGATTTGCGGCCACTCATTGTTTTGCTGTAGGTAAAGGTCCGTTCCAATGTAAAGTGTCTTCAGGTTCTGCATGCAGCCAGCGCGCCTAGCGCGGCTTTGCATTGTCCCCCATCCGCCTAAGACCAGCACGCTAAAAATAGCGATGATCGCGATGACGATACCTAGCTCTAAGAGAGTGAAGCCGCGGCTTGGGCGAGCCTCCCCGGTAAACATCAAGAGACCACGGCTGCGATCAAGCTATTGCGGGCTATTGGACTGCTTAAAGCCTTCGATCTGGTAGGGAGTGTTTCCGTTTACGCAGCCCGTTGGGCAACTGGAACTAGTGTTACACGCGGTGGTGACGGACGCAGTCCCCTTCACTAGGATCGAAGAAACTGAGGGAAAAGCTCCGGGCTTGGTGGCAATCTTGCCCGTCACTCGGCCGGCACCTGTGGCGCATGTAATTTGCGTAAAACCGCCGGTCGAACTGACGCTAGTCGTAACGATGAAGCTTGTATCGATAACTCCGGAGAGGGCTGCAGTATTTGGGTCTCCACTCGCCGTAATCGTCCCGCTCAGCGTTCGGCCACTTGCGAAGATAAACGCTGCTCCTGTTCCCAACCCAATCTGCGGCAGCGATAGCGTGAAAAGACCGAGCGAATTAAGACCGGGACAGTTCATCGGATCAGCAAGCGGACAAAATGGCGGCCGTAACACACCTGCGTACCTGCCGATTATGTTCGCACCCCCGCCCGGGTACACAGGTCCACCTTTTAGCGCAAAAGACTCGCTCGTTGTCAGCACGAAACACAGCAAAACGGCAAGCAGTATTTTCATTAGGAGCAATTAAGAAGTTGCCCAAAGGCGGCGTCAATCCTAAACGATAGCAGGTCGACAAAATCGGACCTAAATCAGTCTGTCCACTTGCCGCCGGGCGGGGCAATAATCGGTAATTCGTCGGTCATATATTGCGTTTTGCCGATGACACCCCACATGCGATTGCCCACGGCCGACCGCCATTTCTGCGACATCTCTTCGCCGGTGTGGCAGCCCCAGCTGCGCACCTCGGCATTGCGCGCGAAGGCTTTGCCGTTGATGCGAACGAGATCGCTTTCATGCAGCCACGATTTGCACGCGCTATCGACGTTGCTGCTGTAGTCGAACATGAAACAGGCCTTATTCGAGTGTCCGAAATATTCGAAGAACGCGATCTTCACCTGGTCGCGCGGTTGCCCGGCGTTCAGGTAATCGATCACTTCGCTGCCCTTTTTGAAATAAACGATGTTGAGATTGAATTTCTCGCGCACGGAATCGATGAAGCCGAGCAGGTCCATTTTTTCCTGCACGCCGCGATCGATGTAGCCTTGTTTGTAAACCAGCCAGGTGATTTTGACGTCGGGGCCGAATTTTTCGCGCAACTGTTCGGTACGAATGCGAGCGGCGCGGATGAAGTTTGCCCACCAATGATCGTGCGGTTGCAGTTTGTATTTTTCCCACTCCATGAGCGACGGTCCGCCCACGAGGATGACGTATTCGGGGGTGTAGGCCGGCGCGGCGCTGCTCGGCGCGACGGTCGAGCCGAGAACCAGAAGGGAAAAAGCGAGGGCGAGGAGATTCTTCACAGGCGAAACGAGAGCAGTATTTATGCGCTTTCACCGTCCGTTTGCAACTCACCGCGCACGAGATCCTCATAGCTTTGCCGCGCGCGCACCAGCGCGACGCTCGCTCCGGTTACCAGAACTTCCGCTGGAAACGGCCGCGAATTGTAATTCGACGCCATGACAAACCCGTAGGCGCCGGCGCTCATGATCGCGGCCAGATCGCCTTCGCGCAGTTCCGGCAGGGCGCGATCTTGCGCGAAGAAATCGCCGCTCTCGCAGACAGGGCCCACCACATCGACGGTTTCCCTGGACTCGTCCGGCGGTTCCTTCAGCGGCACGATTTCGTGATAGCCCTGGTAGAGCGCTGGACGAATCAGGTCGTTCATACCGGCATCGACAATGACGAATTTTTTTTGCTCGGCTTGTTTGATGTAACGGACGCGTGTTAGCAAAACGCCGGCGTTGCCGACGAGAAATCTTCCCGGCTCAATCAAGATGCGCAGGCCTAACGACTGCAAGCCCGGCCGGATGGCGTTGGCATAGGCTTCGACACTGAAGGCGGAAGTTTCACCTTCGTGATCGTGCCACCATTTGCCACTCCCACTTTCGAGCGCGCGTTTGTAAATGATTCCCATCCCGCCCCCGATGCTGAAGAACTCGATGGCGTAACGCTCCTTCAGTTCGCGTGCGATCGGCGAGACCTTTGCGATCGCTTCCGCGAACGGCTGGGCCTGCGTGATCTGTGAGCCGATGTGCATCTGCACGCCACGAATTCTGATGTGCGACATCTGGGCGGCGTTTTCGTAAACGTTCGTGATCCGATCGAGCGCAATGCCGAACTTGTTCTCGCTTCGTCCGGTGGAGATGTATTTGTGCGTGCTGGCTTCGACATCGGGATTGACGCGCAACGCGACCGGCGCTCGCACGTTTTTGGCGGAGGCGATGCGATTGATGTAATCGAGTTCCGCTTCGCTCTCGACGTTGAAGGAATGAACGCCCGCATCCAGCGCATACTCTATTTCCTCCCGCGACTTTCCGACGCCGGCAAAGGTGCAACGCGCTGCGTCGCCACCGGCTGTGAGCACGCGAAACAATTCCCCGCCGGAGACGATGTCGAAACTGGCGCCTTGCTCGACGAGCAGGCGCAGGATAGCGAGATTCGAATTGGCTTTGACCGCGTAGCAAATCTCGTGATCGAGACTGCCTAACGAGTCGTTCAGGCGTCGGTAATGATCGAGAATCGTTCCGGCACTATAAACATAGAGCGGCGTGCCGAATTGCTCCGCGACTTGCCTGAGGTCGACGTCTTCGCAATACAAGCGTCCGTCGCGATAATGGAAGGAGTGCAAGTGCGAAGGTGGAACGTCCTACGCCCGCCGTCCACGCAAAGCCGCGCCTAACGAGACCAAAACCAGTAGCGCCCCGAGCGTGCAGACAATCGCGGAGCCGGAGGGAAAGTCTCCGTAGAAAGAGAAATACAAACCACCGATTCCGCCCACGAGCGAAACGATCCACCCGATCACGAGTCGCGAGCTTGTCTTGCGCGCCAAGGCGATCGCACAAACCGCGGGCACGATGAGGTAGCTAAAGACAAGGAGCACACCGGCCACGCGCACAAAAATTGTCACGACCAGACCAAAGAGCGCGTAGAAAAGAAAATCCCACCAGCGCACGCGCAAACCTTGTGCATAGGCGCCATCGCGATTGAAGGAGACGAGAAGAAACGACCTGCGCAACACGAAGTGCACCAGGCCGACCGCCGCGAAAACGGCGAAGCATCGCCAGACTTCATCCGCACGCACGACCGTGATATCGCCGACGAGCATGTTGCGAATTTCTTCGTTGCCGTGCGCGGAGCGACTGAGGAGCAAAATCGACGCGGCCGCCGCAACGACGTAGGCGATTCCAATGATCGCTTCCTGCGGCACGGCGCTGGCGCGTTTGCCCGTGATAGAAAACAACGCCGCGCCGAGCAGCGTGACCGCGAGCGCAATGACGAACGTTCGCCAATCTTCCGGTTCAAGCCCGATGAGGACCGCAAGGCAAATGCCTAACGAGGCCATTTGCGCCATGGCGATGTCGATAAAGATAATGCCGCGTTGCACGACATGCAGGCCGAGATAGACGAGCAGCCACGGCAACAACACGCAGGCCATGATCGGCCAGAAAAGAACGTCCCACATGGCCCTACTTGAGCGCGGCGGAAAGATTCGCCACCAGTTTGTCGATTAACTTCACGTAAGTGTCAGTGCCCGGCAGGCCGCCGGGAAATTGCGAGAAGTCGACGACCTTCGCGCCGGTATCGTTCGCTACCTTCTCCGCGATTTTCCGATCGTGATACGGCTCGACAATGATGGCTTTGATCTTCTGCGCTTTGATCTGCTGAATCACTTCCACGAGATGCGAAGGCGAAGGCGGAATGCCGGGTTTCGGTTCGAGAAAAACGTCGATCTCAACTCCGAAGCGATGCGCGAAGTACGGCCACGAGTCGTGATATGCCACGACGTGCTGACCTTTGAAGGGCAACAAGGCTGCGCCCCATTCCTGCAGCTTCGCGTTGACCGTACTCTCGAACTTCTTGTAGTTCGCGTCGTAGCTCGCAGCGTTCGCGGCATCGACGGCGGCAAACGATTGCGCGATATGCTGCGCCACAGTTTTTGCAATGATCGGATCGACCGTGAAATGCGGATTGCCAAGCGCGTGAACGTCGCCGGCCGCGCGCGTCGCGTTCGTTGGCACATTCATCAAACGCACACCCTGCATAGCCTGGACGCGTCCCGGTTTGCCGACTTCGATTTTCGAATTGCGCGCGTTTTGCAGGAGCGGCGGCAGCCAGCCAATCTCCAACTCCGCACCGCCATCGATCAGCACATCAGCGCTGCGCAATTGCACAACGAAGCTCGGCCGCGCGTCGACGAAGTGCGGGTCCTCCGTCGGTTTTGCCATTGTCGTGACGTCGACTTTGTCGCCGCCAATCTCACGCGCGAGCGAGCCAAAATCCGGCAGGGTGGTGACGACGTTGAGTTTGGCTTCAGCACTCGTTAGGCAAAATGCGAGCGCGCCGAGAATTGATGTTAGTTTTTTCATTAGAATTTATGCGCACCGTGCGCCCCGAGGATGAATTCGAATTGCAGGATGATTGAATCGACTTCGCGCCCAGCCAGGAAAAAATTCTCCTCCAGCCAGTCGTGATTGTATTGCAGACGGATCTTGGAGAATTCCGTCGGATACCAGGTGAGGTCGGCGGTGATGCGCGAGCGCGATTGGCGCTCGTTCTCAGCGGTGAAACGCGAGCCCTGCATGTGCAGATAATCACCGCGCAGACCGGCGACCCAGCCTTTCTTGAAGCCCCATAGCATCTGCGAGTACATGCCCCAATCGTGGAATGTTTCCGCGATCGGAAATTCCATCCCGACGCCGCGGTCCGCTTCGAAACGCCGATACATCCATTCCGTCTGCCATTTCACAAACGGGAACCCGCCTTCAGCGCGTGCGCTTTTCCATTTGTAGAGAAAATCCGCGCCGTAAATTTGCGTGCGTGCGGTCGCGCCGGTTTCGTTCGACCCGAGCGCGGCGGAGACGCCGCCGAGCACAGTCTGTGTCTCGCTTGGATTGAAAGAATTTTCCCAGCGCGGAATCCAAACGAAATCCTGTAGGCCGCGCAATTCGCGATCGTCAGTCAGCCGACCAAAAAAACGGCCGCTGTCGCCTGGATTTCTAAACGAAAACGCCGTGCTGCCGCGACCTTCCTGCATCCCGAGGTAGAGCTGCGAATACCACGGGACAGGGACGACCCAGGCAATTTGCGCGCCGACACCGCGCAAGCCATCAGGGCCGAGCAAGCGCCCGCTCACCAGCGGGGCATCTGCGAATTCCCAGGTATGCGGATGCGTCGGATTTAAACGCCCGAAGGCGGAGAAGAATTGTCCGCCTTTGAGCTGCAAACCAAACGGCAGATTTGTCGTCTGCATAAACGCTTCCTCTAGCTCGATCGAGGTCTCGTTGTTGTTGTCGAGCTTGAGCACAATGTTGGCGAAGCCTTCGAAATAAGGATCGACCGCGCCATCGAGCGCGATCTCCATGTTGCGCGCGTTGAAACCGCGTTGCTGCGGATCGTGATCGCCGACTTCGAGCAGGCCTACATTGCGCTCTTTCGTGGCATCGAAGGAGAACAGGCCATCGAAGGAAATGTTCATGTAATTTTTCCCACCACCGCCGCTCGCAATGGTCATCGGCTGGGTGAGTGATGAACCGCTGCCTGCGCTTTCAATCGGCGCGTTCGTCACCGATGCATCGCTGGTCGGAAAAGCCGTGCCATTCGCATTAACGGTCGGAGCGGAACCCGACGCCACCACGCTGTTGTCCGTCGTCGGAAACAACGCTGGCGCACTTCCGGCGGAAGAGGCTATCGGCGCCGGCGAAGCACTCGTTAGGCTGGGCGGCTCCGGATTTTGCGGCAACGCATTATCCGGCGATGCCTGCTGATCTTTTACCTTGCCCTGCAGCGTCTTCACCATTTCGGTGAGGGCCTGCACTTGCTCTCGAAGTTCCCGCACTTCCGCCGCGCTCGCGGGCGGGGAACTTTCCTGGGCCAAAGATAATCCCGTCACGCATGGCCAAACGGCCAGGGCTACGAGTATTTTTATTTTCATTCTATCATCTGAATAATGGCCCGAATACTTTCGGGCGTAACGAATCCAACCGATGCGCTCAGTGCACATTGGATCAGCGACGGCGTGAACGCGCGCAGGCCGCTGCCCCGAAGTATCGGGGCAAACTCCAATGCGTCAGTGCGACGCGGGCGGAGCGTGCTCGAGACGCGCGAAGGCGAAGAAAGCCAGAACGCGCGCGAGAAGCTGCGGACGATAAAGGGGAACGCTCGGCGCTGGCTTCGGCGCGACAGGAAGCGGCTCGCAAGCGGAATGCTCCACGCTGCCCGAGGAGATCAAGGTCGCGGCGCATTCATGACTGGAACGATCGCCAACTTTATGCAGCCACTCGTGCAGTTGCGGGGCGGCGGAAAGGCCGGCCGCCAAAGCGAAGGCGACGACCAGAAGCGCAGAAAGAATTCGCCGCGGAGGCGTCATTGGCGGGCAGTGTGCCTCAAGTCGCTCAGCTGCGCAACGCTCGTTAGGCAACATTCCAATAATGATGGTCCTGGCGTGAAAGAGACCAGTTGGGGTTTTGCCTAACGAATTCAAGACAAGTGCGCAAACTTTCCGGATCTTCCTGTTTGCCGATGGAGAGCGGCTGGACGTAGCGATACATGAAATCGGTTTGATCGTCCGGATGCGCGGCGCGAAAATCCTCGATGGAGAATCCATTCAATCCCGGCACGAGCTTCACTTCGTTGCCATAGGTTTGGATCCATTTCGCCGGATCATGCGGCGACACGGAAAGCCAATCAACCGGTGCGATCATCCGGCGATGTCCGCTCGAGGCGACCGCGATGGAAAAACGTTTCCCGCGCAAAGCCCGAATAAGCGGCACAAGATCATGATCGGTCGGCTCGCCCCCGGTTATCCAAACCCAGCGATCGCGCGCATTCGCCGGCGTGATCTCATCCGCGCGCCCGGCGATCTCATCTTCAGTCGCTATTTCCTTTTTGCTATAGTCGGTGTCGCACTGTCCGCAGCCGACCGAACATCCGGCCAGCCTCACGAAACACATCTGGAATCCGCGCAGATGTGCTTCGCCCTGGATGGTCCAGAAAATCGGATTACTCGTTAGGGGATATTTCATTTTCTCGATGATCGCGGTCGTAATCGTAGCCGAGTTCAGACTGTAGTCGATTGCGAGCCGCGTCCGTTTTCGTCGGAATTTTGAACTTCCACGCGGATATGTCGCCATCGAGAATTAATCATGGCGAAAAGGTTCGTGATCGCGGTCGCGGCGTTGATGTCGTTGTGCGCGAATCTGCGCGCGGCCGATTTCGCCGGCGTCGTAGTGAAACCGGGAGAGAGCGTGCGCGCGTCCGTGCCTTTGAGTGCGCAGGAAAAACAATATGTTTCCGAAGCGGGCAACGTCGCGCCCGATCACGCGGTCGCGGTCTTGGCGGTGCCGCCGAATTTCAATCCGCAACATCAACCGATTCTGGTCTGCATTTCGACGAGCGATTTCCAACGCAAGAACCGCGATGACCTGGAAGATTTCTACAAGAAGGTCGCGCTTCTCGAAGGTTGGGCCGTGATCGCGGGCGATGGCGAAAACAATCCCGGCCACGACACCGCCGGCTGGCGCGCCGGAATGACATTGGCCGCACTCGATGCATTGCATCGCAGTTTTCCGAATTCCAAGAACTGGCCGGTGGCGGTCGCCGGTTTTTCCGGGGGCGCGAAACGCGCGGGAAATCTCGCGCCGCTTCTTCACATCGCCGGTAATCACGTCTCGGGAATTTTCCTCGCCGGTTGCAACGAAGACCGCTTGAGCGAAGGCGTCCGCGCGTTTCGTCCGGGCGCAGCTTTCCTGCGTACGCCGGTTTATATAAGCAGCGGGCAGGAAGACCGGATCGCGACGCCCGCGCAATCCGGCGCCGTGCTGCAATCGATTCGTAATACTGGATTCACCCGCACCGAGCTCGGTCACCATTCATATGGCCACGCGGTCAGTCGCACGTTGGTGCGCGAAGCGTTGCGTTGGTTCGGAAAATCGTAGCCGTCGCGACGTTGGACAGTGGCCCGCAGCTAGCGTAACCATGCGGCTGTGATCGGGCCCGCCAAAATCTACTTCATCATTTTCGGTCTGCTGACCATTGTCGGCGGCGTGATCGGTTTTGTAAAAGCAGGGAGCACCGCTTCCATCATCGCCGGCTCGATCTCCGGTATTCTTCTTCTGTTAGCGGCGTTTCTTTTGCCGCAACAACTCGCGGTCGGGCTCATCATTGCCGCGGTCGTTTCGATTTTGCTCGCGGGCCGTTTCCTTCCCGCGTTTCTAAAAACAGGCAAGATGATGCCGGCCGGCATGATGGCGATCCTGAGTGTGATCGGCCTCGTGGTCGCGATCGTCGCCTGGTTAAAAAAATAGCGCGTGCGCAAATTTCGTCTTCGCACGTTGCGCTGGCTCGTGCTGTTGCTTTTCCTTGCGGTCTTCGCCGCCGTGGTCCTGCGCTGGATTTCGCTCGAGCGCTGGCGCTGGAGTTTGCTGCACAGCGAAGCGCTGCCGATCGAAACGGAGACGCCGCCGCCGGTGTTGCCCGAGCCAACTGCGCCGCGGACTCGTGTGCTCACCGGCAAATTGGAAACGGCGCGTTTGTTCAATGGGGTAACCGTGCATGCCGAAGTGGAGCCGACCCCGGGACGCGCCGCATCCCAGGAACGAATCGATCCGCAAAGTTACGTGCTCGATTTGAAGATGAGGGTGCGCGTCCCCACCTCTAACCACACGATCGAAGAACTCAAACAAGTGAGCCCGGAAATCGCGCGACTCCTGCCCGGCCTCAGCGCCATGCTCGAACCGGATTCGGTTTCGCCTTTCTTCACCGATTTTTACGAAACGAAAATTCGCAACCTGCGCGCCAATCTGAGTCGGCTCGATCAACTGCTGTCGCGCTACAATTTTTTCGACTGTCAGACGATTTTGCGGCTGCGCCATCCCGAAACCAAACGCAAGGCGGTGCTGATGCAGTCGGACATGGACGTCGATTCCGACGGTTCGGATGCGGATCGTTTGCCGAACGGAAATGGACAGCCGGTCTCGACTACTTTTCAGCCATTCACAAGTTATCGGTGGAAGAAGACGAGCAAGAACCCGAATCCGTATCTGGAAGTCCTGGAAGAACGCGGGAAGAAAATTGAAAACGAGGCGTCGTCGAAATCGACGAGTGCTGATCGGAAACGGGAACTAAAATCCGCGCTCGCCCAAACGCGCGATGAAATCGGCACGTTAAAGGAATTCAGCTTCCTCGTAGGCGCGACCGATCCATTCATTGTTATGCCGAACGGATTTGGAAAAGCGGAAGGCGTGAAGATCGGCGATTATGCGGTCGTTATTTCGGGCGACTCAATTTTTCCCGCCCTCGTCGGCGACGTGGGCCCCGCCGATAAAACCGGCGAAGCGTCGTTGCGTATCGCGAAAGAAATCAGCAACGCCGCCACGGCGATGAATCGCGCGGCGGATGATCTGCGCGTGAGCTACGTTATCTTTCCCGCCACCGCGGAAAGTTATTTTGGCCCGCCCGACCTGGAAAAAATTCAGGCGAAATGCGAAACGCTCGTGAAGGAGATCGGCGGCGCGGGCGTGCCATTGCACAAGTGGGTCAGCATCATTCCGACGCCGACACCTACTCCGAGTCCTACGCCAACACCAACACCGAGTCCGACCGCGACTCCATCCCCTTCTGCGAGCGGATCGCCCGCGCTTTCGCCATCGCCGACCTTTGCCTTTCCCTTGCCGACCACTTCGCCGACAGTAGCGGCGTCGCCGAGTCCTTCGCCTTCCCCGAGCGAATCACCACTCGTTAGGCACAAGGCGCGCAAAAAATCTTCCGCCTAGGTAAAACGGGATCCCAGTCTGTATTGTCGGAAGTGGTCTCTGCAGCCGCTTATGCGCCCGGCCGAGTCGAAATCCTCGGCAATCACACCGACTACAATAATGGTCTCGCACTGGCGGCGGCGATCGATCGCGGACTGACTGTTTCCGGTTCACGCCGCGACGATGAGGTCATTTCACTGACTTCGCACGAGCGCGTCGAGATCCCGCTGGCCGATCTGCGTCCGCAAACGCAGCACCGCTGGGCCAACTACTCGTTAGGCGTGATCTGGGAATTCCAGAAACTTGGTTGTGTCATCAGTGGTTTCGATGCGCAGGTCAGCGGCAATCTGCCGATGGGCATTGGTCTTTCCAGCTCTGCCGCGCTCGAAGTCGCGACCGCCGGATTTCTCATGCAGCTTTTCGGCATCACGCTTGCATCCCTGGAGGTGGCGAAACTTTGCCGGCGGGCTGAGAACGAATTCGTCGGCGTCCCCTCAGGTCTGCTCGATCAGGTCACGTCGATTTTCGGTCGCGCCGATCATCTTGTTTATTTCGATTGCCAATCGGACCAGGTCCGCACGATTCCGATTCCATCTGGGTTCGCTTTGATCATCGCCGATTCGGGCGCGCAGCGCAGTCTGGCCGACGGCAAATACCACCAACGACGCGAAGACTGCGCCGCGGCTGCGCGAGCACTTGGCCTAACGAGTCTGCGCGAAATGACCGCGGAACAATTGCCGTTGCTAGATCCGCGGCTTCGTCGTCGCGCACTTCACGTCCTCGGCGAAAACGATCGTGTCTGGCACGCAATCGAAGCGCTGCAGCTCGGCCACGCGGAAAGAGTAGGCGAGCTGATGAATGCATCGCACGAAAGCTCGCGCGTAAATTTCGAGAACAGCACGCCGGAGCTCGATTCGTTAGTCTCACGCGCGCGATCATTGCCGGGCGTTCTCGGCGCGCGGCTGACCGGCGGCGGCTTCGGCGGCGCGATTGTAGCACTCGTTAGGCAAGATTCGATCGAAGAAATTCTGGTCGGATTACGCGACGCATCTCCGCTTGTTTGCCGAATCGCCGACGGCATGTTAACCGCCACTGCATGAATCCGGAGAGCAAAGATTTTCTCAAACTGCTGGTCGAAACGCCGAGCCCGTCCGGTTACGAACATGAAGTGCAAAAGCTCGTGCGCGAGCGCATCCGGCCGTGGTGCGACACCGTTCGCACCGATGTGATGGGCAACGTTTTCGGCGTGCGCAATCCGAACGGGAAGCCGCGCATCATGCTCGCGGGGCACTGCGACCAGATCGGCTTCATCGTGCAATACATCACCGACGAAGGTTTCCTGCACATCGAGCCGATCGGCGGCGTCGATCCGGTGGTCGCGACTGCCCAGCGCGTTTTGATCCTGACGAAGGGGGGACTAATTCCGGGCGTCATCGGACGCAAAGCGATCCATCTCATGGACGACGAGGACAAAAAGAAAGTGCCGAAGATGCACGATCTCTACGTCGACATCGGCGCGGAAAATAAATATGACGCGCTGAAGTTCGTGTCGTTCGGTGATGCGGGGGTTTTTGTGCAGCCGTATATCGAGCTCGCAAACGAGCGTGTGGTTTCGATGGCGTTCGACAATAAAATGGGCACCTGGATCGTGACCGAAGTGTTGCGTTTGTTGCACGAAGAGAAGTTCGACGCGTGCGTCGTGGGCGTTTCCACTGTGCAGGAAGAAATTGGATTACGCGGTGCGACGACGAGCGCGTTTTCCAGCGAAGCCGATATCGGCATCGCACTCGATGTCGCGCATGGAACCGACACGCCGGGCATCGAAAAAAAGAAAGCAGGCGATTTCAAAATTGGCGCAGGCCCGATGATTGCGCGCGGCGCGAATATCAACCCGCGCGTGTTTGAAACGCTGGTAGGAATCGCGGAAGCGGAAGGTATTCAATACCAGGTGGCATCCGCGCCGCGCGGTACCGGAACCGATGCGAATGTGATGCAGTTATCGCGCGGAGGCATGGCGACGGGATTGCTTTCCGTTCCGCTCCGCTACATGCATACGCCTAACGAGTTGTTAGCGCTGGAAGACTTGGAAGATACGGCGCGGCTGCTGGCTTTGTTTTGCCAGCGCGTTACCAAAGATCAGGATTTCACGCCATGAAAACGACGCGCAGAAAATTCATTCAAATTTCAACGCTGGCGGGCGGTGCGGTCTTAACGCGCGGTCTCTACGCTGCGGACGAAAAACCGAAACCGATGAACATTCTCATTCTCGGCGGAACGGGGTTCACCGGTCCGTTTCAAGTGAAGTATGCGCTCAACCGCGGGCACAAGGTCACGGTTTTCAATCGCGGCAAGAGTCATGCGGGCGAATTGCCTGAGGGCGTCGAGCAGTTAGTGGGCGATCGCAACGGCCAGCTCGATGCGCTGAAGAATCGCCAGTGGGATGTCGTGATCGATAATCCAACCAGCGTGCCCGTCTGGGTGCGCGACGCCGCGCAGATTCTCAAAGGCAACGTCGATCATTACGTTTTCATTTCGACGATTTCCGTTTACGCCGATAACACTAAGCCGAACGACGAGACCGGCGCACTGGCAAAATACGAGGGGCCGGACGCGATGAAAGAAACGCGCGAAAGCATCGTCGCATCGCAGTTCAAACTTTACGGACCATTGAAGACGCTCTCCGAACAAGAGGCGGAAAAATGGTTTCCGAAAAAAACGTTGATCATTCGACCAGGCTTGATCGTTGGGCCTAACGACCAGACGGACCGCTTCACTTATTGGCCAGTGCGGATCGAGCGCGGCGGCGAAGTGCTCGCGCCCGGTGATCCGAAAGATCCCGTGCAATTCATCGATGCGCGCGACCTCGCGGAGTGGACCATTCGCATGGTGGAAAAAGGCGCGACCGGCACCTACAACGCGACCGGTCCCGCGAAAGAACTCGGTGTCAGCGATATGTTAGGCGGAATTAAAACCGCCTTGAAATCGAACGCGACTTTCACCTGGGTGGACGCCGGTTTTCTCGAAGCACAGAAGGTTTCGCCATGGTCGGACATGCCGGTGTGGGTGCCATCGCGCGGTGAAGAAGGCGGACTTTCGCGCACGAGCATTCAGAAGGCGCTCGCGGAAGGTCTGACCTTCCGTGCGCTAGATGTGACCACGCGCGACACGCTCGCCTGGTTCAAAACGCAACCGGCGGATCGCCAGGCGAAATTGAAAGCCGGCCTCACCCGGGAGCGCGAAAAGGAAGTCTTGGCCGCGTGGCACAAGCAACATGCCTAACGAGTGGTGAAATTTTTTCGACGCCTGGTTGACGTTCGGCCTGACGAGTGGCGGGCGATGTGGCTCGCCTTCGTCTTCAACTTTGTCGTCCTCGCCGGCTATTACATTCTTCGGCCGATCCGCGAAGAGATCGGTGCCACCAGCGGCGTAGAAAATCTGCCGTGGATGTACACGGCCACGCTCATCGGCATGCTGGTGGCGAATGCACTCTTCGCCGCCACCGTTTCGCGCATGTCGCGTCGCAAATTTCTACCTGTCGCTTACCGCTTTGCCATCGCGAATCTCTTCATCTTTTTCGTTCTCATGCGCTTCGTCCCGCCGGACTGGCAATGGCTGCTGGCGCGCTCGTTTTTTGTCTGGGTCAGCGTTTTCAATCTTTTCGCGACCACGCTTTTTTGGGCTTTCATGACGGACCTCTTCACTGCCGAACAAGGCAAGCGCCTCTTCGGTTTCATCGCGATCGGCGGCTCGTTAGGCGCCATTCTCGGTCCGCTCGTTCCGACCTTTCTGGTCAACCGATTCAGCACCGGCATTTTTTGCCTGATGTCGGCGGTAATGTTTGAAATCGCGGCGCAATGCGTGCGCTTTTTTCCAACGGAGTTTCGCGAAGAGCATCAAGCATCGACGGCGGAGAAGCCGATGGGCGGAAATATTTGGGACAGTGTCACGCACATCTTTCGCTCGCCCTATTTGATCGGCCTCGTGCTCTTCATCTTCATTTACACGCTGACCAACACCTGGGCGTATTTCCAGCAAGCCGATCTCACGCAACATGAGTTGACGGACAAGGCATCGCGCACGGCATTCTTCGGGAAACTGGATTTCTCGGTCAACACCCTGACCATCCTAATTCAACTTGGCCTAACGAGTCGTTTGCTGAAATGGTTCGGCGTCGGCTTCACGCTCGTGCTCATGCCGGCCCTGAGTGGGATCGGATTTCTGGCCATTGGTTACGCGCCGATTCTCATCGTGCTCGCGGTTTTCCAAGTGATGCGGCGCGCCGCCGGCTTCGCCTTGCTGCGACCGGCGCGGGAAATCCTCTTCACAGTCTTGCGGCGTGAAGACAAATACAAAGCGAAAAGCTTCATCGATACTTTCGGTTATCGCGCCGGAGATCAGGTGGGTGCGTGGTCCTACAAGGGCCTGCACGATGCCGGCTTGGATGTGCGCATCACCAGTTACCTGGCGGTGCCGCTAGTCGCGTTTTGGTGCGGGCTGAGTTTGTGGTTAGGTAGAAAACAGCGCGCCTTGGCGAAGGCATGCGAAGAAGCCACTCGTTAGTCGCGCAGTTCGCTCAGCACCTTTTCCAGTGCCGCGACCGCTTCTTCCGCATCGACGCCGTGTGCCTCGAGCGTGAGTTTTGCGCCTCGTTCGAGATTGGCGCGCATCAGATCCATCACGCTCGTGGCGGAGAAGCTTTCCCCGTTGCGCATCAATTTGATTTCAGAACGAAAGCTATTCGCCTTGCGCGCGAATTCCGCCGCCGGCCGCGCGTGCATCCCCATTTCGTTTTGGACCGTGACTTCGCGCGAAGCCGTGACCGGTTCGCGTTTGGTCCGTCCCCACTTCAACATCCGCTACTATTGCATCATTCCCCAGCGTTGATGCAAAAAGCGTTCGATGGGTGAGAGAAAATTTTGTCGGCGAGCAAAACAATCGGCAACAGCGCGATCGGCCTAACGAGTAGTAGCACGGAAGAAAGAAAAAGCTTTTCTTCGTGAGGAAACGTTTCGTTTCGTCGGACGTTATCGCCCGAGGCGCGAGCTGACAGTGTCCAAACGGTTTCTCGAATTCGTCAGGCGGGCGGCGCCGGTGCGGAAACTGGAGCCTTCTTTTTGGTCGGAGTTTGCTTAGTGCGACGTGGCGCTGGCCGCTCTGCCGGCGGTGGCGGCCCCATCACGGATTGATTGACGTCAAGCACCGGCCAGGGGCGAGGGAAGATGTGCCCTACCATCGGCGGAGGATAATTCCGCGGGAAGTCGCGCAAAAGCGGTTTGACGTAGGCCGACTTTGGGACCGCCGACAATTTCTTGGTGGTCGCGCTGGCCGTGGGTGCCTTGGATTTTTTCTCCGGAGTTTTTTGAGGCGATGGCGCGGGGAGATCTTTGGGCGCGTCTGCGTTTTTCTCTTCAGTCGGGGTTGGTTGCGGCGGCGCAGTTTCGACGATCGATTTCTCGCTCTCCGCAGGTCCCTCTGCGGGCGCGGGCACCGGCGATTCCTGCAACGTCGGCGGTTGCTCCAGACCAGTGTCGATTGCCGGGATTCCGCGATCGGGAGAAAACAGATTGCTCGCTGTGGGCGCCGCAGCGTTCGAAGCCAGTTCAACTCCGAACTTTGAGACGATTTGCGATTTGAGTTGAGCGGAGGAATGCGCCCCGCTGAAGGCGCTATCAACTGATGAAGCCTGCGTATCCTTATTTTCCGATGCAGCCAGGTCGGAGGCGAGGGTGGTGGGCGCCTTTCCTTTTTCCGTTGCGTCCGTCGGCCGCGGATCGACGTCCAACTTAAAGGGCGGAGCGTCCGACGTTGCGTTCGCACTGACGATCGCAGCCGGTTGATGGCCGCGTTGCGCCAGGATGACTGCGGTCAACATCGCGACCGCGAGAAGAATGGCGGCAAGCGCAAACGATCTCCGAACGGAATGCCGCGGTAGCGCTGGCTCGATTTCATTTTCCGTTGCGGGGCCAAGCACAATGGGCAGGCCCCACTTACTCGCCTCCAGATCCTGCCGCTCAATTTGCGCAACGCACGCCTGGATTTGCCGTTGCAGAGCGAGCGGATCGGACGGCCGATCCGCCGGATTTTCGGCCAACATACCCTCGAGCAATTCCCGCACGGATCCGGGCAAACCGATGGCATACTGCAAAGCCGCCCCGCCCCCGATGAGCGGCACGCCCTTGAGAAGGAACCAAAGCGATGCGCCTAACGAGTAGATCTCCGAGCGGAAATTTAGCGGTCCCTCATGTAACTGTTCCGGGCTGGAAAAATCCGCCGGATTCAACGACTCGTGTCCATGACCGCTCGAGTGTGAAAGTGAAGGCGCCACCCCGAGAAAATTCAGCACCTTGATCAGCGGCCATTCTCCGTCCTCCGTCTCGCCCGCCACGAGCATGATGTTTCCCGGATAAACCGCGTAATGAATGACGCCGTGCAAACTAGCCGCGACTAGCGCGCTGACCATTTGTGAAGCGATGCGCAGGACGGCGCCGACAGGCATAGGTCCTTTGCTCTTGATCCAATCTTCCGCTGTCGTGCCTTCAAGATAATCGGTTACATAAACGAGCTGGTCCTCGTCGAACCCGAAATCGCGCAGACGCGGAATGTTAATGTGATTGATTTGCTGCGCAGCGCGCGCTTCGGCTTCCAGCTGTTCGCGCTCCGCGATTCCCAGCGCAGGCGCAGGCACCACTTGCACCGCCACTTGAGCGCCTGATTCCAGATCGTCAGCCCGGAGAGTGGCCTCGTCCGCGCTCCGCCGGATGACGATAGGAAGGCCGACGCGATCGACATAAAGCCGATAGCGATTGAGGTAAGTCTTCCTTTCCATAAAGGCGTGGCGAAGCCTAACGAATGTTCTTTTTCAAATCGGGGGGAGAAGTTGAGGCCAGCCTAGGTGCGACGTCGGTCAGGCCTAACGAGTAATGAAAAAAGACGCAAGCAAGAATGCGCCTTTTCTTTGATGAATTTTACCTGCCTAACGAGCAGTTATTCGTCGGGCGGCAGGGCCGGGAGGACCGGCAGGCCGTAGATAGACGCGGGCGCCGGCCGCGGCGTCGTTTTTCGGCGCGGCGCCTCTTCGCGCGTTGACGGCGGCGCGGTCAGGACTTTTTCAGAGGCGGAACCGTAGACAAGATTACCTTCCGGAGTCACCCCAAGGAATTGCGCGCGTTCCGCGGCTCGCGCCGGTGGCGTTGGTTCGTTCACCGTTGCTTTGGCCACGCGCGGTTTTTTGTTTTGTTTCGGAATTACAGTCAGCCGCTCTGTCGGCGCTGCGACAGCTATTTCAGTTTCTGCAGCGCGCGCAGTGGGCGAGCGGGAAGGTTCAACGGTCGGCGCCGTTTGCGCTACGGCATTCTCTTCCGCTGGTGTGCTGGCCGCGATCGTCGCTGAAGGCGGCGCGGAATTTTCCGCCGCGACCACCGAGGGCTGCCCGGCCGACGACTCGTTAGGCTGATTCATGGAAGACGAGTCAGCCGTCACCTCCGCCGGCTCTTCGGATTTTTCTTTCTCCTCAGAATTCGTGAGGGCTGCGGTCTGTTCTTCCGTCGCGGCATCGGCGTTCGATGTGAGAACGGGCGTCTCGCCAGTAATCGGTTCGCTCGCTGGCACGATTGAAGGCGGCGTTGGGATCGGCGGAACAGAGGCATTTCTCGCGGCCACTTTCTCGGGGACGCCAACCGGAACGCCAATTTCCCCGCGCTGACCAAAACGTCCGGCGAGGAATATCGCGGCAACTGCAGCGAGCCCAATTAAGAGCGCAGCTAATGCGAGCGGTCGCCACCAATTTGCGCGAACCGGAGCTTGCTTCGGTGCTGTTACTTCCGTGGCCAGCGGCAAGCCGAGTTTGCTGGCCACCGCATCGCGTCGCTCCAGTTGCCCAAGACAATCCTGAATTTGCGTCTGTAACACGAGCGGATCGAGCGGCCTTTCGTTAGGATCAATCGCCAACAATTGCGCGAGCAAATGTCGCACAACTGCCGGCAGGCGCGTCGTGCTTTCGATGGTCGCAACACCTCCGACTGGAGCCGCGCCCGTGAGCAAAAACCAAAGTGTCGCGCCTAACGAGTAGAGCTGCGATCGAAAATCCGCCGTCCTGCTTTGTACTTGTTCGGGGCTGAGAAAATTGAATGGCTCGGCCGATTCCGGATCGCGCGCCGGCGTCAGGTCCGGCGCGACGCCGAGAAGATTGATTAGTTTGATGAGCGGCCATTCGCCCTCGGCAGTTTGCTCGGGCACGATCATGATGCTGTGCGGATTGATCGCGCGATGCTCTAGGCCATGAAAAGTCGCGCCGCTCGAGGCGTTCACTACTTGTAAGGCGACGCGTAAAACCACTCCTACCGGCATCGGACCTTTCGTCTTCACCCATTCCGCGGCGCTGGTGCCGGCAAAATATTCCGTGACATAAACGAAGTAGCCGTCATCGAAACCGAAATCCCGGAGCGCCGGAATATTAACGTGGTCAAATGCCCGCGCCGCTTTCGCTTCCGTTTCCAAATCCTCGGTGACCACGGAACGCAACGCCGTCATCGGGACTACTTGCACGGCGACGTTCGCGCCCGTCCGCAAATCTTCCGCGCGGAAAGTTGCCTCGCGCGCGCTGCGCCGAATCACCGTCGGCAACCCGACTTGATCCAGAACAAGGCGGTAATGCTCGAGATAGGCTTTACGTTCCATGAGCGAGGCCGGAGCCGAGAATGTCGCCACATTATAGAATCGCGCCACCGCTCACGGTTGAGCGCAGACGATCGAACGCCCGGCGCTGTTAAATCAGAAACTGGCCGCGCTCCATCACCTTCTTGTCGTCGAACCAGATGTCGAAATCGCGCCCGACACAATCGATGTGCGTTTTCGAAATCCAGTTCTGTCCCGTATGCTCAGCGTAGGGATGACCGAAGGCGATGTGAATGCCGGGAATCTTTTCGTCCTGCAAAATATTACCGATGACCTGGGTGCAGGCGGTGTTGGTGCCGACGGCAAATTCGCCCACCCGATTGCTGTTCTCATCCGTGCTCGTGTAGAGCTGGAAATCGTCGCGCAGATCTTTGTTCTCGGAACGCAAGGAGCGAATGCGGTTGTTCTCGACCTCGATCGTCAGCGGCGCGTCTTTCAAATCGCCGTAACGTGCGCACAAATAATCGCCGATCACACCGTCCACGACAAAAACGCCGTTGGTATTAAGCGGTGAAGTAAAAATTTCGCCGCCGGGCAGATTGCCCCATTTGTCGCGCGTGATAATGCCGCTCGTCTTCAGCCATTTCAGGTTCGGCGAAATGTCGGCCACGAAATCCGTCCCGCCCGGCGTTTTGCAAGTCACGCGCTCGGTCATACGCGCACGCTCGACCAGCCGCTGGCTTAAGGCATCGATGGCGAGAAAATCGGCGCGCATTCCTTCGCGCATGATTTGCGGCGTGATGTTGACCATGTGGCCGTGCCGGATTCGATGTTTGTTCACGACTGCGGTCATCTGGATGCGCGACCCGAGCTCGCCGGTCTGCGTTTGCGCAGCGAAAATGGAGACCTGCGATTTCGCCAGGTCTTCGAGAATCACATCGGGCATAAATGTCAGTGGCCGGTGCTCGTGATGTTCGAGAACGAAAACGCTGAACTCGGAGCCGACTTCCTGGATCTCCGCTTCCAAGGCCGCCGCCACTTCTCTGGTCGCTTCGTCGGTGATAATCGTGATGCGTTCTTCCGGCTTCAGGCGCAGACAGACCTGGATGGCGTTGCGCGCGCCGGGCAGCAGCTCGGGATCAACGGCGATGGCATCGAGAATCGGTCGGTCAGGCATGGGATGAAGCCGTCCATTTTGGCCTCAAAAGGTGTAACGAGCAACAGGCACAACGCTCAATTTCCGCGCTGTCTAATTTCATCGATAATCTCCTCTGGTTTCCAGCCATTGCCGCGCCAAATTTTTGTGATTTTTCCCGTCGCGTCGATCAAGGCCGTGGCCAATCCGTGAGAGATAGCGCCGCCCTCGTTCTGCCGATAAACTGAAAAGGACTGCGAGATCGCCTCGAACGAGTTTCGTCGCGACGAAATCGACGCTTCGGGCGATGCTGCTATCACCGCAGCCTCGACCGAGCAGCGCCGCAGCAACTCATGAAGAAAAACGGTAACCGTATGCTCGGTGCATTGTCGCAATCGCAGCTCTATCGCGACTATGAGCGCGCCTTTACCCGCGGGACCGGATTGCCGTTGGCTCTTCACGCGCCGGAAATGCTCAACATGATTCACTTTGCGCGGGGCAAGGAGAATCCGTTCTGCGCGTTGATGGCCAAGACCAACACCAGCTGCGCCGAGTGTTATGCCTTGCAACAGAAACTCGAAGAAGACGCACAACTTCGCCCAAAGACATTGAAATGTTTCGCCGGTTTGTGCGAGACCGCGGTCCCGGTGCGGGTGGGCGACAAGCTGATCGCATTTCTCCACACCGGCCATATTCTGCTGCACCATCCCGACAAAAGCCGGTTCAATTCTATTGCCAAAACCCTCCTCAAATGGGGCACGGACGTTGATTTGAAAAAAATTGAAGAAGCTTACTTCAATACCCGGGTCCTTCCCCGGCGGCAATACGAAGCGCTCATCCAACTGCTGACCATCTTCGCGCAGCACCTGGCGTTGTGCGCCGATCAGCTCACGCTGCAAAGCGGCCACGCCGAGCCTGAAGC
>JBBRYT010000014.1:0-80680 GCA_038237435.1 Chthoniobacterales bacterium | reverse complement strand
TGTCGACCATTGAGACACCGCCGCTCAATCGGCTGCCGGTCGAGACGGTGGTGTGCGGTTATGACGAGCGGATAATTCGCGACGCAATCAATCGCGAGCTCGAGCGGCAAGGTCAGGTTTATTTTCTGCACAATCGAGTCATGTCGATCGAACGGGTGCGCGATCGCATTGTCGAATTGTGTCCTGATGCGCGAGTTGAATTTGGTCATGGGCAGATGGATTCGGATGAACTGGAGGCGGTCATGCACCGTTTCGTTGCGGCAAAAATCGATGTGCTGGTTTGCACCACGATTATCGAGAGCGGGCTCGATATTCCGAACGCGAACACGATCATTATCGATCGCGCAGATCGTTTCGGGCTTGCTGACCTTTATCAACTGCGCGGTCGCGTCGGGCGCGCCGAACACAAAGCTTACGCCTATCTCATGTTGCCGCGCGAAATGATGACCGTGGGCGCAGCACGCAAACGCATTAACGCCATCAAACAATACAGCTCGTTAGGCGCGGGCTTTCGCATCGCCATGCGCGATTTGGAAATCCGCGGCGCGGGCAGCATTCTCGGGACGGCGCAGAGTGGACATATCGTGGCGGTAGGCTTCGATCTTTACTGCCAACTGCTGCGGCAAGCGGTTGCGCAATTGAAAGGCGAGAAATTCAAAGCGCGGCTGGAAGTGGAAGTGCGGCTCGATTTCGTCGCGACCAACGAAGCGGAATTCGCGCAACTCGGTCCGGACGAGCGAGTATCCGCCTTCATTCCCACACGTTACATTTCGGAAACGTCGCTGCGCATTCAGGCATACCGAAATCTCGCGCAAATAAACACCCGCGAGCAGCTCGAGAAACTGCGCAAAGAATGGCGCGACCGCTTTGGCAAGACGCCGCCGGCGGTTGACAATCTTCTAACCCTGAGCGAAATCAAACTCGCCGCAGCCAGGGCTGCGGTGGCCCGCGTTGAAGTCCGCGAGAACAAGCTGATGCTGACCCGTCGCGGCGACTTTATTTTGGTGGGCGGAAAATTCCCACGTCTAAGTTCCGGTGAAATCGATCGGCATTTGAGCGAGGTTCTCGAATTGATAAAAAAGATTTAGAATCATGAGCCGTTTTTTCTGCGTCGCGATCCTTCTGTCGTTGTCATTGCAATCCTTTGGCCGCAGCGCCGTCGCGGCCGAGCCGGCGGTGATTGATGGCATTGCCGCCATTGTCAATACCGACATCATCACCTTCTCGCAGGTGCGCGGGCTTACCCTGCCACGCGAGCGACTGCTGCGCTCGCAGTACACCGGCCAGGAACTGGAAAAACAAATCAAAGCCGTCCGCGCCGAAGCTCTGCAGGATTTGATCGACCGACAGCTGATCGTGCAGCAATTCAAAAAAGACGAGCTGTCGTTGCCAAGTTTCTTCGTCGAGCAACGCGTCAACGACATCATCAAGGAAAATTTCGGCGGCGACCGCAATGCTTTCATCAAGACGCTCCAAGCGCAGAATTATTCCCTGAGCGAATTCAGGAAGCAGGAGTTCGAAAAAATTATCGTCTCGGCCATGCGCGGGAAAAACGTCAAGCCGAACACCATCGCTTCGCCGCTAAAAATCGAAGAATATTATCGAACGCATCGCCAGGAATTCACCAGTAAGGAAGAGATTCACCTGCGCATGATCATGATTCCAAGCCGGGCGCTGGAAGGAAATGCCGCTTCGCAGAAGGCGATGGCCGAGGAGATCTTGAGCAAGCTTGCGAGTGGCGCGGATTTCGAACGAATTGCCCAAATGTATTCCGAAGACAGCACGCGCGATCAGGGCGGCGATTGGGGCTGGGTCGAACGGAAGACGCTCGCGCCTGACTTGGAAAAAATCGCTTTTAATCTGCCGACGAAAAAGATCAGCCGCATCGTCGAGCTCGGCGGCAACTATTATATATTGCGCGTGGATGAGAAACGCGGCGGTTCGACCAAGTCTTTCGCGCAAGTGCGCGCCGACGTGGAGAAAAAATTATTGAACGATGAGGCCCGCCGCCTGCAGGAGAACTGGTTGGCCGGTCTGCGGCAAAAGGCGAATATTCGCACCTTCTGAGTAGCGCAAGATTCCAACTTGCGATTAGCTGCGCGAGTTGAAACGCATCGGCATCACACTGGGCGATCCCGCCGGGATCGGTCCGGAAATTATCCAGGCCGCGCTTCGATCTAACCAGCTGTCGCGCGATTTCGAATACGTCGTCATCGGTGATTCTTCTGTTGGCCTTCCCGGGCTGCCGACAAGCGAGACTGCACACGCCGCGGCCGCCGCGCTGGATGAAGCAGCCCGGGAGGCGCTCGCCGGTCGGATCGCTGCGGTAGTCACCGGACCGATCCACAAAGCCGGGATGTATAAAATCGGTTTCGAATTTCCGGGGCAGACAGAATTCTTCGCCGCCCGAGCCGGGGTGCAGAATTTCGCGATGTTGCTTACTGGCGGATCGCTCATCGTTGCGCTGGTCACCATTCACGTTCCTTTGCGCGAGGTGGCGGAAAGGTTGCGCAAGGACGAAATCGTTCGCGTGGGATTGCTTCTACAAGCATTCGTTAGGCATCGCCAACAGCCCCCGCCACGCATCGCGGTCGCTGGATTGAATCCGCATGCCGGAGAATCAGGCGCGCTCGGCCGCGAAGAAATCGAAATCATCGCGCCCGCCATCGCAGAATTGAATCGCGCTGGTGATGTTTTTACCGGACCGCTGCCGCCCGACACGGTTTTTTATCAGGCCGCGAATGGCGATTACGATGCTGTGCTTTGCATGTATCACGACCAAGGTTTGATCCCGCTCAAGCTGCACGCCTTTCACGAAGGAGTAAATGTCACTCTCGGCCTCCCCTTCCCGCGCACCAGTCCGGACCATGGCACGGCTTTCGAGATTGCCGGCAAAGGCATCGCACGACCCGAGAGCATGATCGCCGCGATTAAACTCGCGACCGAATTAGCCTAACGAATGCAAGGGGCCAAATATATTTCGGTTTTCCAGATCGGCCTGCAAAACACTTTCGTTTATCGCTGGAATTATTTTCTACGCGCCCTCTTCGGTTTGATTCCATTGGCCGGCACAATTTTTCTTTGGCGCGCTATCTTCAAGGAGCCAGGCGGCGGCATGCACGGCTACACCTACGGGGCGATGATTTATTATTATCTGCTGACGATTCTCGTTTCCAATCTCGTCACCCCGACAGAGGACGAATGGCAAATCGCCTCCGACATTCGCGAAGGCCAGATTAACTCTTTTCTCACCAAACCTCTCAGCTATCTGGCCTACCGCTTCAGTATTTTTCTCAGCGGCCGGCTTGTCTACACCATCATCACGATCGCGCCGATCGCTCTCATCTTTTTCTACTTTCGCCACTTCATTACCGTACCATCCGATCCACTCGCCTGGCTGGCTGCGTTGGTCTCGTTAGGCATGTCGGCCATGATTCAATTTTTCATTACCTACAGCATTGCCATGATGGCTTTTTGGATTCTGGAAATCTCCACCATCGTGTTCATTGTCTATTCCTTCGAATACTTCCTCGGTGGCGCGATGTTCCCCGTCGATATCATGCCGCCGGTCCTTCAAGAGATCCTGAAGTGGTCTCCGTTTTACTACGAACTGTTTTGTCCCATCGCCATTTTCCTCGAGCGATTGCAAGGCGCAGATGTGCTACGAGCTTTAGCGATTCAAGCCGGCTGGCTCATTGCTCTTTGGAGTGTCGCGCGATTAATGTGGCGACGCGGCCTGGGTCATTACCAAGCCGTCGGCGGATAACGAAACTATCGCGGGGGGGATTCGAACTCGGCTTTGTCCTTTTTAGCCGAGAGAACCAGGTAGGCGGCAAATTTGTTCCCGCGCTTGGAGACAAAGTCTTCGATAAGTTGAGAGCGACCTTCCTTGAGCAGCTCTTCTACCTCTGCGGGAGTAATCTCATGTTCGCAGAGCTTCTTCGTTAGCTTAAAGACCGAGCGATTATCTTGTTCTGGTTTGCGCACGTAGTAGGCATCCTCGGTCTCTACTAGCTCACCTTGCGGAGCCTTACTCTCTCCTAGGAGCTTTGCTTTTGAGAGATCGACTTTCTCGCGCGCCTTACGCGCGACCGGCTTGCCATCTTTATCGGTCTTTGGCGCGCGCGGCGGAAATTCCCAGCGGACACGCGCGTCATTGCGAACGAGAAAGGCATCGAAGGGCCGGCCCTTTTTCGAGATGAAGCCTTGGATCAGATCCGTTTTACCGTTCTCGATTAGTCGGACTGCTTGTTCGCGCGGCAATTCTTTTTTGCACATCAAACGCGGCAGACGAAAAGTTTGCTTCCATTCGCCGTTGTCCTTTTCGCGCAAGACGTAACTGGAGCCCACTTCGCATAACTCTGCGCCCGTCGCAGGATCGGTCCAGAAAGATTCGACCGAACCCAGATCGACCTTGTCGCCGAAATCGTATTCCGCCCTCCATTTTCCGGTCTCCTCGTCCTTGGAGAGCTTGAGTTTCGCGGCAAAATTCGCGCGCGTTTTCGCGGAGATGAAACCATCGAGCGGCCCGATTTCGCCTTTTTCAACTAACTCGCGAATCTCCGATTCTTCCATCCGGCGACCGCCGATGACCTTGTAGATCATGAACTCGCCATCTTCGGATTTGTAACCGCGCAAGGTTTCCCTCAGGGGTTTCTTGTCGGTCGGTGAAAGGATATCAGTCGTGCGCGCGATCGAATCGTCTTCCTCGAAATTTTTCACCCGCTCGACGATGCCTTTCGTTTCTTCAACGATGCCGTCCATGAATTTTTCGCGCGAAAATTTTCCGCGCACCATCTCACGCAGTTGATGTTCCCACTCACCGGTCATGGCAGGACTCGTTAGGTCCGAAGCTTTCACCGCCTCCAGAAATTGAATCAACTGCTCCGCCTTCGCGCTTGGCACCAGCTCGCGCTGATTGCGGTCCATGTATTTCTGATAGATGAGACCATCAATGATGTCGGCGCGCGTTGCCGGAGTGCCTAGCCCGCGTTCCTTCATGGCATCGGCTGCGTCTTCGTCTTCGACTAATTTCCCCGCCGTTTCCATGGCCGAGAGTAACGTCGCTTCCGTGTAACGCGGCGGTGGCTTGGTGGCTTCCGCGAGCAACTTCGTTTCCGATGTCTTCGCCTGCTTATTGTCGTTTGGCGACAAAGCCGGCAACGCCTTGTCGTCGTCCACTGTTCCTTTGCCGTAAACTTCCAGCCAACCGGCGGAAGTCAGTACCTTCCCTTCGGTTTTGAACTTGTGTTGCTTTACCTGGCTGAAACGTGTCGTGACATCAAATTCCGCCGCAGGAAAAAAGACCGCGACGAAACGCCGCGCGACCATGTCGTAAATTTTCGACTCCGCTTCATCAAGATGTTTCGATTCCGACGTTGTTGGAATGATGGCGAAGTGATCGCTGATCTGCGCGTTGTTAAAGATGCGCTTGTTCGGGCGCACCCAGTCATTCGTTAGGGCTTTTTGCGCGTGTGTGCCTAACGAACCGGAAAGATTCGCCAAAGTCTGTTTCGCCACCGGCAGGTAATCTTCCGGCAACGCGCGCGAATCGGTGCGCGGATAGGTGAGCATTTTATGCTTCTCGTAAAGTGCCTGCGCGATTTGCAGCGTGCGCTTTGCGGAAAAACCGAAACGACCGTTCGCTTCGCGTTGCAGGGTGGTCAGATCGTAAAGACGCGGCGCGATTTGCGAGCTGGCCTTCTTCTCTTCGGTTACATCCGCGATGGGATTTCCCTTACATGCAGCCACGACTGCGGCCGCGGCCATCTCATCCCAAACGCGATCGGCGCGATCATGCTCGTCGTTATTCTTTTTGAAATCGGGACGCTGATAAACACCCTCATATTCGCCGCGTTCGATTTCGAATTTCGCCGTGACGCGCCAATAATTACGCGGCTTAAAATTCCGGATCTCAAGCTCGCGCTGATAAACCATCGCGAGTGTCGGCGTCTGCACACGACCGACAGAGGCCACGTTCCCTGCGCGCGAACCGAACATGCGTTTCGTAATGGCACGCGTGCCATTGATGCCGATGAGCCAATCGCTTTCGCTGCGTGAACGCGCGGCATCCGCCAGGCCGAGCATTTCAGATTGATCGCGCAAACGGCCAAAGCCATCGCGAATCGCCTGCGGCGTCATCGACTGCAGCCAGAGCCGCTTCACCGGATGCTTGTTCTTCGCCAGCAGACAAAGGTTATTGAAAATGAGTTCGCCCTCGCGACCCGCGTCGCAGGCGTTGATGACCACGTCGACATCTTTGCGCGCGATCAGTTTTTTCAACCGCGCGAAGACATCTTTCGATTTATCGATCGGCTTGAGCTCGAATTTTTCAGGAATGATCGGCAGCGTTTCCAGCCGCCAGAAGCCGTATTTCTTTTTGTCGATGTCCTCCGGCATGAGCAATTCCGCCACATGCCCCACCGCCGACGAGATGACGTATTCATCGTTCTCGAAGTGGTCGCCCGTCTTCGGGACCTTGCCGAGCGCGCGCGCCAGGTCGGCAGCGACGCTCGGCTTTTCCGCGATGACGAGTGTTTTGGCCATTGAGGGATGCGAAGTAAGACCTGACCTGCAAGTTTGCAAGTCCTTGCAGCAAGTTCCGCGCGACTACGGTGTGATGACGACGCGCACGTCGTCGCAAAAACTTTCCAGCGAATCGAGGGTCTCATTAATCGCCTTCGCCTCGAGTGGAATAGTGCGAACGATACCCTGAGAAAGGTCGAGTTGGCCGGTGCGGGCCAGTTCCAACAGCTCCGGGATTTCGCTCGCCAAATGATCGGACACCCCAATGATTTCAGCTTCCTTGTTAATTATTTCGACATAAGGCGCGACGTCGAAGGTCTTGTCGGTGAGACCGACCAGAGCCGCGCGGCCGAGTGTGCCTAACGACTGCACAGCCTGCCGCATGGTTAGCGGCAGGCCAATCAATTCCAGGGCGACATCAACACCACCACCACTCGTTAGGCTACGGATCTGCTCGACGGGATCGGAAGTTGAAGCGTCGATCGGAACGGCGCCGTGACGCGCGGCCAGATCGAGTTTGTGCTGGTTAACGTCGACGGCGAAAACTTTGGCCGCGCCACGACTCTGCGCCAATTGCAGCGCAGAAATTCCCAAACCGCCGACGCCGAAAACCGCCACCGTTTCGCCTTCGCGGAGACGAGCTTTGTGCAGGGCGTGCAGCGACGTGGCCGACGAACACATCAGGATCGCGCCTTGTTCGAAGGGAATTTCATCCGGCAAATGGAAAACGCCGCGCGACGGAACAACCACGAACTCTGCGTAGCCGCCGTCGCGATCTTTGCCAATCATCTGCACACTGGAGCAAAACTGTTCGGTGCCGTTGCGGCAAAATTCGCAGTGCCCACAGGTTGCCAGGTAATGAACGCAGACGCGTTCGCCTGTTTCCTGAACCACGCCGGCAATCTCGTGACCCAAGGTCGTGGGCAAATTTCTCATGCGCGAAACGCCCGCGCGATAATGCGCATCGGAATGACAAACTCCTGCGGCTTTGACGCGGACAAGGACCTCACCGGCGCCGACCTGAGGCATCGCAACTTCCTGCTCTTCCAGCGGCGAGCCGACCTTGGTTAAACGAATCGCTTTCAACTCAACTTCACGAAATATTTTCCAGGCAGTTGTTTCACGAGCCTCTTCAATTCCAAACGAAGAAGCGTAGAAGATACGATGTTGCTCGGCAGATCGGACTTTGTCGCTATGTCATCGATGGACGTCTCGTTAGACTCGATCGCCGCATAAACTCGTTGCTCTTCTTCGCTGAGCTCCGGTAGTGGACGCATCGCAGCCTCGGGCGATGGTTTCGCCTCGGGCAAAAGAATGCTGAGATCGTCGAGAATATCGTTCGCATCCATGACCAGCTTCGCGCCTTGTTGAATGAGACGATTCGAACCTTGCGCGCTGGGAGCGTTGATGTGACCGGGCACGGCGTAAACGGCGCGGCCTTGTTCGAGCGCCTGCGAGGCGGTGATGAGCGCGCCGCTGTTCAGGCCGCATTCGACGACGAGAATGCCGTGGCTCCAACCGCTGATGATGCGGTTGCGCATTGGGAATGTTTGGCGATCGGGCTCGATCTGCATGGAGAATTCCGAAACGACCGCACCGTTGCCACTGCGAATTTTTTCCGCGAGCACAGCGTTTTCCGGCGGATAAAGATTCATTAGGCCCGACCCGATCACCGCGATGGTGCGACCTTTCGCGGCCAGCGCGCCTTGATGCGCCGCGGTGTCGATCCCGCGCGCCAGGCCGCTCACAACCGTGAGTCCGGCGTAAGCCAGTTGGTAGGAAAGTTTCTTGGCGGACTCCGTTCCGTAGTGCGTGGTGCGACGGCTGCCGATAACCCCGATCGCATGATGATCGCGATCGTTCAGCTCTCCCCAAATGTAGAGGACGATCGGCGGCGCGTGAATTTCGCGGAGTTGTCGTGGATACATCGGCGATTCCGCGGTGATAACTTCTGCGCCGAAATCGCGAATACGCTGCAGCTCCGCCGGAAGATCAACCGTCTTCTCCCAATTAGTAATCTGATCGGCGACTTCCGCGCCGACACCTTCCACTCGACGTAAATCAGCGCCGCGAGCGGATAAGATTTTCTCCGAAGTTTCGAAAACCTGCAGCAACTTGCGCAGTCGCACCGGTCCCATCGTCGGGAGCATGTTCAATGCGATACATGCTTCGGTGGAATTCATGTCCGAGAGCCGTCCGCGGGACCCGGCGTCAATGAACTAAAACGGAATCTCGTCGTCGTCCGGCTCAGATGCGGACGGCCGCGGAGGCGGCGCCGTTCGGCCTCCGCTACTGCGCGGCGGCTCCTCGCCGCCCTCGCCGCCACCACCGCCGCCCGCGCCGGGTTTACCGCCAAGGAGCTGCATGGTTTCACCGATAACTTTCAGCTTGCTGCGTTTTTGGCCGGATTGTTTGTCATCCCAAGTGTCGAGCTGCAAGCGGCCTTCTATAAGTACAGGCCGGCCTTTTTTAAGATACTCGCCGGCGATTTCCGCGGTGCGGCCCCAAAGAGTGATATCAATGAAAGTAACCTCCTCGCGCTTTTCGCCGCCCTCGGGCGTGTAAACACGATTGACCGCCAAACCGATGTCGGTGACGGCGCTGCCCTTCGGAGTGTAACGAACCTCGGGATCGCGCGTGAGGTTCCCCATCAGAATGACTTTATTGAAGCTGGCCATTCTTTGGTTCTAACGAAACTACTTCTCCGCAGCTACCTTTTTCGCCCGCGGCGCCTTCTCGATTTTCGGACGCAGCTTCTGGTAATGCTGGCGGTAAACTTCCGGATCGAGCTTAAATTTCGAACGCAGTTTGGTGATGAGCTGCGAGTCGGCGTGAAAAACGAAATTCACATAATGACCGGAATCTAGTTCGCCCGCCTGGTAGGAAAACTGCCGCTTATCCATCTTCTGCACCTGTTCGATTTCCGCGCCTTCTTTTTGAAATTCTGATTCGAGGCGATCGACAATGTCTTTGACGGTATCGTCTTTGCCCTGCGAATTCAGGACGATTAATGCTTCGTAACGGTTCTTCATACTTCCGGGTTTTTGTTGAACGTGTTCATCGCGGAAATGAAGCCTTTGTCAATCGACCATTTCACTGCTTCCGCCGCGCGCGCGACGGCTGTTTCGACTGTAGGAATCTCCTCTTCAAAGAAGCGGCCGAGGACATAATCGACGGCGCCTCGTTCCGGCGCTGCGCCTAAACCGATACGTAACCGCGCGATCTGATCGGTGCCGAGTGTGACGATGATGGAATCGAGACCGTTGTGTCCGCCGGTGCCGCCTTCTAGACGCAGTCGCAACCGTCCAAGTTCGAGTGCCATGTCGTCGAAAACGATGAGCATTTCGCTTGGTTCGATTTTATAGAATTGCGCCACGGCGGCGAGCGATTCACCGCTGCGGTTCATGTATGTCATCGGCTTCACAAGAAAAACCGAATCGCTCTTCGCCACATACGCGCCCCACTTCGCTTCGCGTTGCCACGCGACGCCTGCGTCGGCCGCCAGCCGATCGAGCACGACGAAACCAATGTTGTGCCGCGTCCGTTCGTATTCCGGGCCGGGATTGCCGAGACCGGCGACCAACCGAATGGACACGACTCGTTAGGCGAAGCAGCCGAAGCTCACTTCTTCTCCTTGTCCTTCGCTGGTGCCGCCTTGCCCGGTGCCCCCGCCGCAGGCGCGGCTTCGCCCTCTTCCTTCTTCGCCGTGATGACTTCCGGCCCAGCCGCCGCTTCCGCAGTAGCTGCCACCGGCTCTTCTTCCACGGTCGGAGCCATAACGGAGAACGCAGTCAACTCCGGCGAAATCCTGGTTTTGACGCCGTCAGGTAATTGAATTTCGCGAACGTGAATCGAGTCACCGATGTTGAGCGCGGTAACGTCGACGCTAATGACATCCGGCAAATCCTTGGGCAAACATTCGATGGCGAGCGCACGAATATTTTGTTCGAGGAGACCACCGAAATTCTTCACGCCATTCGGCGTGCCTGTCGTTTCGAGTGGGACGTCGGCCTGGATGACTTCGTCCATGGAGACCGCATGGAAATCGATGTGAAGCACTGAGCCGCCGACCGGGGAATGCTGCACTTCCTGCACGAGCGCGAGACGGTTCTTGCCGCCTTTCATTTCCAGTTCCACCAAAATGTTTTCGCCCGAGGCGTGGCTGAGCATGGCGTTGATGTCGCGCCGCGAAACTTGCAACGCTTCCGGTTTATCCTTCGCGCCATAAATGACTGCCGGAACCGAACCGGCTGCTTTCAATTTTCGCACGGCGGAACGACCGAGTGCGGTCCGCGGTTCTACACTGAGTTTAACTTGTTTGGCCATGGCTGAATCCTATTCGCTATCGATCTTGAACAGCGACGAAACAGATTCGTCATTGTGAATCCGCTTGATGCCTTCGCCGAGCAACTCGGCGACGCACAACACGGTGGTTTTAAATCCCTCCACCGTGCGCACAGGCGTGCTGTTGGTCGTAACCAATTCCTCAATTTGCGATTTTTGCAACCGCGGAATGGCAATGTCCACCAGGACAGCGTGCGAGACGCCGGCGTAGATCTTTTTCGCGCCGCGCTCTTTCAAAATATCGGCGGCGGAAGTCAAGGTGCCGGCGGTCTCGGTCAAGTCGTCGACCAGAAGAACATCGCAATCTTCCACCTCGCCGATGATGTAGAGCGCTTTCGTTTCGGTCGCGCTTTTGCGCTGTTTGGCCACGATCGCGAGATTCGCTCCCAAAGTTTGCGAATAAGCCGATGCCATTTTTAATCCGCCAACATCCGGCGAAACGACCACTGTTTTACCGGTGAAAATTGTGCGCAGATATTTTATCAGCACGGGCATCGAATAAAGATGATCCACCGGAATATCGAAGAACCCCTGCACTTGCTGCGCGTGCAGATCCATGGTCAGCACGCGATCGACGCCGGCGGCGTGAAGAAGATTAGCGACTAACTTCGCCGTGATCGGCACGCGCGGTTTATCTTTGCGATCCTGCCGCGCGTAACCAAAAAAAGGAATCACCGCCGTGATCCGCGCCGCGCTCGCCCGCCGCGCCGCATCCACCATGATGAGCAATTCCATCAGGTGTTGATTAGTCGGGGGACAGGTCGGTTGAATGATGAAAACATCCCGGCCGCGGATGTTCTCCTCGATTTTCACGTAGGTTTCGCTATCCGGGAATTGGCTGATCGTCGCCCGGCCCAGGGGCGCGCCGACGGCATCGCAAATGCGTTGGGCCAGCTCGCGATTAGCGGAGCCGCTGAAGATTTTTAGCTCGGGCTGGAGCGCGTACATCGGAGGGGCCGCTAACCTAGGCGCGACTCGCCAATCTTGGCAATGGCTGATTCCGCGAAGGATTGCGTCTTCAACCCCTCAGCCGCTTAAGGGCGCGACGGTTACCCCGAGCAGAATCTACCACATCCCCGGCATGCCGAGTGCTCTATTCAAACTGTGATTTTCTGTAAAAGTCATATTCCGATTTTTGTTTTGCGGCTCTCGAGACGTCGGCGGCTGGCAGCGTTCACCTTCATAGAAGTGCTCGTCGCCATTAGCCTTATAGGCGTCGGCGTTGCTACCGTTGTCGGAGCCCTGACGCAGATAAACTCGGTCGCGTCGAATAGCCGCAATGGCACCGGCGCTTTCACGGTTTTGATGAACCAGGTGGACTTGTTTCAGTCGATGAGCCCATTCAATCCGCAAAAAACGAACGACGACGGAACCGCGCAGATCCCCAAGGACAGCGCGCATGGCACTCATTCGCTTTACGACATGACTACTACGAGCAGTCCACGCCAACTTTCGACCGATGGCACAACCTGGAATGTCCCCGTTTACCAATACAAAGATTCCACCAACAACACAGTCATCGTGGTCAACGGCACCCTTAACGAGGTAGTGACTGATCTTAGCTCCGCCAGTCCGGCTCTGCCTAATACCTACCAGGCTGTCTTCACCCTTACCTACACCTATCGGAATCGAAGCTACACTTACTCGGTCAGCACGATCCGCACTTCCGATATATGAGACTAAGTTCGAATCAGGCTGGCTTCAAGCTCATCGAGCTCATTTTCACCATGGCGATCATGAGCGTGGTAGGTCTAACCTTGTACTCGATTCTTTACAGTGGGCTAGTCCTCGGCGCCAAGAACACAGCCATCAACACCGCGCACCATCAGGCGCGCGTCGCCATGATCAACATGCTGGAAGACATCCATTCCGCGGTCTCTCTTCCGGCACTGACCGATAGCTCCGGAACACCCTACGCTTCTCCGGTCCCGACTAACGCCGCGGGTATCTCCTTTCAAAAATGGTCCAGCGGTCCGCATAAGTTCAAATCCAACGCGAGCACTGGTGCGACGCAAATCCGCCTCGTTCTTACGACTGTCGGCAACAACCCTATCCCGGCTGTTGGACAACATCTCATCATTCCGAGTCACCAGATCGAAGCGGACATTAGCGCAGTTAGCGGTAACGCGGGAGACTATCTGGTGACCCTAAGCAACATTTACGGTCCATCGCTAACTCCTCCGGTAAGCTATCCTACTTCAACTTTGCCGGTCGACATCAATGGAGCAGGTAGCACGGGCGGGGACATTACCTGCTTTGTTACAGACCGTTGCTCGTACGCCGTCTCCGGTTCCTCCCTTAACTGGAACTGGAAAGGTAAGACCCGCATTTCCGGGAGCGACATCACCAACCAGACCCCTTTCAGTATTCCCACCACCGCCGCTGGCGCTCTCTACTATCGCTTCGTTGCCGCGATCGACCTTTCTACCTCGGATGTTAACTACAGTAATCGCGGTTACAAGTCAGCCAACATCCTCCTTAACGGACAGGTGCCGCAGAAAACCCGTCTCACCACCTACCAATGAAATATTCAGCGTCTAAGGAAAGCGGAAGCACGCTTGCCATTGTTATCACAATCATGGCGATCTTGATCGCAGTCGTAGGTGTGGCGGTCGATTATACAACCAACGAAAACCGCAACGTGCAACGCAGCATGACGTTGCAAAATGCCTTGGTCATAGGCGACAATGCGGTTGAAGTTTTGTTTAACAACTGGAGAACTACCTGCCGCGGCGCGCCCAGTACCGTGTTTAAAACCAGCGACTTCTCCGCGGTTGCCACTCCTTCGCCCTTTCCGGGCGTGAGCTCGACTAAATTCGTCAAGCGCGGCGCCGGTTTTGATCCGGTGAGCGACTCGGACTACGATTCTACCTACACCATTTCTAACTATAAGATTATCGGCGTCAGCGCCGAATATACCGCTGTCGCCAGTGCGACCGCCACGCCCGAACCAGCCTTGGGTCAACTAAGCGGTAACATCTCTTCGGTCTCGCCTACTACCTCCGCCGCCTACAACTACGTCGCTTCCGCGGATGTTACTTTGCCGACTGCGTTTGGCAGTGGCAGTAACGGTAAGGTCGTAGCCAAAGTGCGTCGCGTTTTTTCCAAGCAACAACTTTCGCCTTGGAATTGGGCCATCTTCTATGTCGATCCTTTGGAGATTCACCCGGGCCCCCTCTTTACGGTTACAGGTTGGGTCCATACTAACTCCGACCTATATACCGGCCATAACACCCTCACCTTCGCGGACAAGGTCACATACGCATCGGACTGGTTCGTTGGCTTCAAGCCGGGCGATACAGCCCATCCCGAGACGCCCCAATCCCCGAACTATCCGGGTAAGCTGCCTCCGGCGCGTGACCAGGCCCTGCAACCTTTCGGGCTTGATAGCAGCTCTATCTTTAGCAGCACAGATACAAATCCAAATAACGATAGTTATGCCGAGTTGATCCAGCCGCCGGTCGCCGGTTATACGGACGCGCTCGCTACGGCTCGTTACTGGAACCAGGCGGGCGTCGCCATCAAAGTAGACGCAAGTAACAACATTACGATCGGCACACCTAACACCGATGGCACGATAACCTCGCTCGGCCCGCCCGCGAGTGGCCCGGATGGCCGAACCAATGCGCAGAAGAACCTATATAACATGTTCAACGGCGCGATCACGACTAACCAGTCAATCCAGGACAACCGCGAGGGAGCGAGTATTCGCCTGGTTACGCTGGACGTGAGTCAGATCGAGACCGCGGACGGCAGCAACAATGGCGTCAGGTTTAAGGCAGGTTCCTTTAATGGCATTGTCTACATCTACGATTCCAGCAATACCACGAGCACACGGCGCGGGGTACGGATCAAGAACGGAAGTAGTCTCCCATCCAGCCCGACAGCAGGCGCATCCGGTCTGACCATCGCCAGCATGAATCCGGTTTATATCCAGGGGGACTTCAATACCGGAGGCACTGGTAGCGCAGTCCCTTCTAACAACGCTGCCAACCTTAAGGCCGACGGCACTTATCCCGATCCAAATAATCCGCCCGACCCACAAGTCGCTGATTACACCAGATCCGCTACGTCCATCGTAGCTGATGCCGTGACTATTCTTTCCAATAGCTGGCTGGACGCGAATGCCGGCACCGTGCCGGCAGCGTCCTCTACCACGATAAACGCCGCCATCGTGGCGGGGATCGTGCCGACAAACACCTATGGTGATGGCGCCTATAGTGGAGGGGCGGAAAATTTTCCGCGTTTTCTGGAGAACTGGAGCAGCAAGACCCTGAACTACTACGGCTCGATGGTTGAGCTTTATAAGAGTCAACAATCGGTCGGCGAATGGGGTAAGGCCAATGTTTATAGCCCACCCAGCCGGGAATGGTTCTTCGATACTAACTTCAGGATCACACCGCCGCCTGGTACTTTGATGTTAACCAGCTACATCAAAGGACTCTGGTCATTGCAATGAAGCTAGTAAGGGTAGGTCTGGGATGCCTGCTCTTCGCGGGAGCGGCGCGGGCAGAGTTACACTTGAATCCGCAGCCGGCTACCTATGAGGTGGACGGCGTCAAGCTATCCAAAGTAATTTTCACGGACGGCAAGAACGAGATCACTTATGTTCCGCCCCGTGGATGGGAATGCAGTGGGAGCTCCTCGGAGCTCATGCTTCACCCGAAGGATAAGTGTCAGGCCGAGGCGACTGTTACTAAGATACCTCTTCCGCAACAAGCCGTCTTCGATGAAGCGACCACTAAGAGCCTGATCAAAGAGGCAATGGCAACTGTCCCGCCTGAAAGCTCGAACGTCCAGTTAGTAGGTCAGAATTTGAATCCGGTCTTGATCAATAAGAAGGAAACCTTTCTGGTTACGATGTCTTATACATTGTACGGCGATACCTATGGCCGCTCCGTCATGTACATGAATCGCGGCAAAGAACAGATCCGTTTCCAGCTTGTCTCGCGTCTGTCCGATTTCAAAGATTTGCAGCACGCCTTTCAGCAGAGCCATTTCACGTGGCAAAATCTTTGAGCTAGAGTTCCCTCTCGCAGCCGGCCATCAGGGCCGGCCGCGCTGATCGCGATTCTTTCGCGTCGTCGTTTCCTCGCGACAGATCGCCACACAGCGGCTTAGCGGCAATGCAGCCCGGCTCAGGCTGACAACTCCGTTTTTTGGCTCCTTTTTCGAGGTGTTCGGACCCCTCATTCTAAGAGATTTACCCGGGAAGAAAAAAAATCTTCATGTGGTACGAAGAATTTATTGACGATTGCGACGCGATTATGAGAATTATTGAAAACGCAGTTAATCAAACTATCCATTCCTATGATATTCAGCCTTCAAAAAGTCGCCGCCTTAACCTTCGCTCTCGGCCTCGCCGCTCAGGCAAACGCCTCTCTGGTCAGCTTCACACCTACCCCGGTGGACCTGAACGATCTCGACCATCACATGGTTTATACATGGAGGATCGATAACATTAATCTCAACGGTGGCACGGTAAGTGGCGCCACTCTCAGCTTCGCTAACATCGCGAACTGGGATGGCAATGCGAACGTCCTGCACATGTGGCTTCTGGATACCGCCAAGAGCCCGGGCGTCGCGTCGTTCGTGGATGATCCGACGAACACCGTGCCCGTGACGGATCTGACGGATGACTTCCTCAGCACTCGCTTCCATAGCGATCCCAAATGGCTGGTAGCGAGTGGGACGGCGCAGACCTTCCTGGCAGACAAAAGCTTTGGCACGACGCCGAGCAACTACAGCATCACCTTCACCCCTGCGGAGCTGGCCACGCTGCAGCAATACATCAGCAACGGCAAAGACATCGCCTTCGGCATCGACCCCGATTGTCACTTCTTCAATGACGGCGTCTCCTTCACCATGAACATCACGCCGGTGCCGGAAATGAATGCACTCTTTCCGCTGGTTGGTTTAATCGCGGCGGTCGGGTCGACTCATCTTCTGCGCCGCCGTCGGATGGCGCTTGTGGCGGCCACGATCACGACGAAATAGGTCCACTCTCACTTCTGGTTTGGTTTGCGGCCGTCCAGTTTGCGGACGGCCGCTTCTTTTTGGTGAATTACTTTTGGCCCGGTGCGACTTTCTTTAGCGCCTGGCACGCCGACCCGACAAAACTCCAACATCCGTTTGCACCCTTGCCACGCTTCCTCTCGCAGAAAAATTTCTCCGCTTCCCCTCGGCAATCGCCGTGGCGCCGTTTCTCCGAGACGCGTGGCACGGAAATAATCGTTGACCCTGCGACTCAAATATGAGGAATATAGAGCAACAGAGAATCGCATCTCGACCCACATGAAACAAAAAATCCTCGTGCTAGTTTGTGCCGCTACCTTCGCTGCCTCGTCCGCCTGGGCGACGCTCGTGACCTGGGAGCTCAATCCTGGCAACCTGAACCAGAACGTCGGCTCGAGCAGCCGCAGTTACACGATTTCCGGCCTCGTCGGATTACCTGGAGGTCAGACTTCCGCTACGATCACCGCCCGCGGTTTTGATAACGTGGCCGGCACGGATACGCCCCATGATCTCTTTTATAAGTCCACTGGACCGATCGGTGGCGGTAGCGAGCACGGTTTGGGTGTCGTCGGCACGTTCGATAATGAACTAGGGCTGAATTCCGACGGGTCGCCGGCGCAGTACATCCAGCTCGATCTTCGCTCCATCCTTGGCCAGGGTTTTACCGGCGGCGAAATCGAAGTGGGGAGCGTTCAAAGCGGCGAGTCGTTCAGGATTTTCGGATCGAACACGCAAGGCACACTTGGAACACAGTTGGGCTCAGCTTTCGGCAGTTCCTTCGATGAGAAATTCGTCGCGGTGCCAAACTTCGGCTCCTTTCAGTTTATTTCCATTGCGGCCGGAGCCGTTGACGTTCTCCCGATTGCATTCCGCGCTAACTTTACACCCGTGCCGGAAATGAACGCGCTCCTTCCGATCCTGGGTTTGATCACCGCCATTTCCTCAACCACGATTCTGCGCCGGCGCCGCGCCAGCCGAATCGAGAATTAGCTTCGTCGTTGGTTCAACGTTTGGTTAAGAACGGCCGCCTGTCCTGAGGCGGCCGTTTTCTTTCTCAGCGAAAGCTGAGCGAAGGGCTCTTAGTCGAGACTGTTCTGCGCTTTCGTTACCAGCGCCTTTTCTTCCGGTAGGAGCGACGCTTCCTTACTTCGGTCCAAGAAGCCGCGCGCCTTTTCCTTTTGACCAGCCGCGGCCAGGACCAAACCATAATAGGTCGCGACTGACGGATCACGCAGTTGCTCTTCACTCAATCCCTCCATGACCTTCAACGCTTCTTTGCTGTCGCCTTTCGAGAGAAGAGCAAAAGCGTAGGTTGAAACATAAGCGGCATTGTTCGGTTCCTTCGCGCGCAGGTCTGCGGCCAGCTTTCGCGCATACTCGACGTCAGTGCCCAAGAGCAAAGAGATCTGCGCCAGGTTGTTTTTCAACGCCGCATCGTCTGGTCTGATCTCCGCGAACTTGGTTAACGTTCGATAAACGCCCGTAGTATCCGCCGCTTTCGTGTAATGCTCGTACAACGCCTGCAACGCCGGCAACTTCTTTTCAGGATTCTTGGTCAAAGTCCAAAGCATCTCGATCGCTTCGTTTTTCCAGCCCCAATCAGCAATCGTTTGCGTGAGCGTCGATAACATCTGCGGATTAGCGGCTGCTTCTTTCTGCGCCGCCGCTAATTCCTGCTCGAAGGCCAACTGCTTATCCTGGCCGCGCAGAGCTCGCGCGAGATAAGCGCGCCGCAGCGGGTTATAACCCAACCAATCGCCGCTGCGCGTGAGCTTCTCTAGCTGTGTCCAATTCTTCGTCTGCGCATAATTTTCCGCCAACGCCGGCGCGACCGGCCATTTCGTCGTCGTCCCTGGGGGCAAGCTGTTGGCGAACGCGATTGCATCGTCACTCATGTGATTGCGGGTCATCCAAGATAAGAGGGCCGCAGCGTCAGCTACTTTCGCCGGCACCTCGGATTTCAAGCGCGCTAAGTACTCTTCATAAGACGGATCGTGAAGTTGCCGCAGAATCTCCAGGTAGATGATGCGATCGCTGAACATCGATTCCGGATAAGCCTGCAGTTCATTCGCCAGAACGTGGACAGCCTGCGGATCATCATGATGCGCCACGCCATCGATGATCAGAGTCCGGGTCGCGGCGGTCCGCTGGGTTCCATCGCTTCGCAATTCATTCAAGACACGCAAGGCCTCCGAGCGTTTTGAGGCGTCCTTCAAACTGAGTCGCGTAAGGGCGAGTTGGAAACGATAGGCCGTGTCGTTAGGCGCCAACTCGGTCGCGCGTAGCCAATCTTTTTCGGCGCGGGCGAGATCATGCTTCATTTCCGCGAGACGCCCAAGCGCCGCGAAGTACTCCGGCTTTTCCTTGGCCCTTTCGTCCAAGGCCGTGAGTGTCTTGTCCGCGGTCGCGATGTCGTTGAACCAAAGCGCGCTTCTCGTGAGAGCGAGTGCGTCGTCGATAGAATCGGGATCAAGATCCAAAACTTTCCGGCGCCAATCCAGGGCGTTGCGGTCGCCTGTTTTCTCCAGAATTTGTGCGATCAATCGCGCGGCTGCGGGATTGCGCTCGTTCAATTGCCAGGCCCGCCGTGCATTGAGGCTGGCCGTCTTCAAGTCACCACCCGCCATGAAGGCTGCGGCTCGCCGGAGGAGATGACCTTCTTCCCAATGCCGGTAAAAACGGAACCCGCCCCAGCAAAGGGCGATGAAAAGAACCAGCGCCGCGAAGCTCCCTAGGATCAACCGAATATAAGTGCGCTCTGTTCTAGCTAAGGAAGTTTCCAATCGCCTGACCGTAAAGGGAGCGGGCTCCAAGTCAATTTGCGCCCGGAGAATTCGCCTAACCAGTGGTGGAAGAGTAGCAAATCGGTTGCCATTCTTCCGTCGCTCAAGTAAACATCGTGTGTGTTTCCCCGGCCTTCCGTTCCTCTTTTGTGCCGGCTTTTGAGCGGCCTCCTAGCGCTGCCTCACGTCGGCTACGGATATGTCCTTAACGGCTACGCCTGGCCCGAGGGTAACCAGATTGTCATGCACTTGGGCTTGACCCATTCGCCAAGTTCTTTCTCCGATGGAACTGGCTCGTGGAACGGCTCGGCTGCGGACGCACTCAACATCTGGAACCAATACATCGATAAAGTGAAGTTCGTCGCTGGCGATTCCTTGGCGGGTCAGGCCGGGGATGGAGCGAATTCTGTCTTCTTCTCAAATAATGTTTATGGACAAACCTGGGGCACCGGTGTCCTGGCAGTTACTTTGCGCACAGGTTCGCAAGGAAATATTTTCACCGAGACTGACGTCCTCTTTAACAACAAGCTTAAGTGGTCGTCCTATCGTGGAAACCTAATCGTTTCAGGACCTGGCGGGACCTACGATTTTCATCGCGTGGCGCTACACGAATTCGGTCACGTCCTGGGCTTGGACCATCCTGATGACCACGGTCAATTGATTACGGCCATCATGAACTCGATTATAGGCGATCTGGATCATTTAGCAGCCGACGATATCGCCGGCGCGCGCTCGCTCTACCAGATAAGTATCACCAGCTCCCAGGGCGGGCAGTTTGTCAAAAGCGGTAGCCCTTTTAGCTATCAGATCACAGCTCCTATTGCGGCGACCAACTACAGCGCGACCGGCTTGCCGCCGGGCATACAAGTTGATCCTAACACTGGGCTGATTAGCGGCTCATGCCCGACTAGCGGCGACTTCACCGTCAACATTCTGGTGGAGGGAGCAACAATCGAGACCTCCAGCGGTAGCTTCTATCTTCATATCGATCCACTCCGCCTAACGAGTGCTTTTTATGCCCCACAAATTTTGATCGGTGAGAGCTTTAGCTATCAGATCACGGCGGAGAGTAACCCGACCAGCTTCTCCGCGACAAACCTTCCGGCAGGTCTTAGCTTGGATGCAACCACCGGTATTATTTCAGGAATTCCCACGGTTACCGGCCAGTTCCAGGTACAAGTGGTCGCAAGCGGCGCGACATCGCAAGCTGTGGGGACGGTCATCATTACTATTTCCCCGCCTTACATCACGAGCCCTACTAATGTGCGACAGCTGGAAATTGGCGATTCTTTTAGCTACCAGATTACTTCTACTCACCATCCTACGTCATTCAGTGCGACCGGCCTACCTCCATTGTTTCAGGTTGATTCCGCTACTGGTATCATCACCGGCACCGCTACCACGGCGAATGTTGGCAATTACTACCCAACCATAAAAGCTGAGACCGCCTTTGGTGAGGCCACGGCTTATTTCCTTCTCTTTATCGAACCGCCACGTCTTACGAGCTCAAACTCATCCGGCGCTCAGATAGGAAATAACTTTCTCTTCCAGATCACAGCTAGTAACCATCCTACCTCATTTTCCGCGGCGGGATTGCCAGCGGGGCTGACGCTCGACCCCGCTACAGGATTAATTAGTGGCGTTGCTACTCTTAGCGGGAACTACGTCATCTTCGTCACTGCACACGGTTCCGTTGGTGACGCTACCGGCTACATCACAATGACGGTCTCACCTGGCGACTTCTATAATCCACCCTTGGCGAAAGTATTCCTGGGCAACCTGGCTTTTATCCTGGCCGATTCGGAGCGCCCGCGCATCTACGCAGCGAGCTGGGATGGTGTGACAGTCTTGGATTCAGAATCGTTTGCAGTCGTGAAACAAATCCCGATGTCGTCGGGTGCATGGAGCCTGGGAATCTCCGCCGATGGCAGCAAGTTATATTGCACAACAAGTTACCTTAACTCCATTGCCGTGATTAATCTGGAGACACTCGAAGTTCGACCCGAGCTCGCTATTCCGGGCTACAGCTCGAACTTTGCTGAGCAAGGCGCTGATGGCTACCTTTATGTTGGTGGCAATCATGGGACTGTTCTTCAAGTTGATCCGGCCACAGGAGCGACGCTCAACCAAATTTCTCTCGAAACGTCCAACGACTATATCGGGCTGACCGTTAAGTTAAGCCCGGATCGTAATACCTTATTTGTGGGAGAATCGCAGTACCTATCACCGCTCCTGGCTAAATATTCGCTAAGCAGCGGCAATCCTCCTGCTTTGCAGCAGAAGATCCGGGTCGCTGATACTACCCGATACGGAACGAAACTCACTCTCAGCCCGGATGGACAATTCTTTGCTTTGCCGCTCGGCTCGGTCACAGGTGATCGTGCTCCGGCGGTGCAACTTCGCTCGACCAGCGATCTTAACCAGATTCAAGCTACACTGCCCACGCCTTATTCGCCGGATGAAGTAGCATTTAGTCCGGATGGCTTGTTTGCGGTTCAGCTCTACTATGGTTACTCTCGCATCGATATCTTCGATCTGCCTAACCACAAACTAATCCAAAGCTTAACCCCTGCCGATCACGCTTTTGTCTCCGCCGGCCAGCAGACTTCTCACCTGACGGTAAGTAACACTCATTTATCAGCCGCCCTCGGCGGCGGCGGCGGCGCCACCTATCTCTACACCTATCCGCTCCCGCTCCCCGCGCCGCCTAAGTCTATCCTGAATGTCTCCACCCGGCTTCGCACTCAAACTGGTGACAACGTGCTGATTGGCGGCTTCATCGTCGGTGGGACCGAGCCGAAGAAACTCCTCATCCGCGCGACCGGACCTTCTCTACCTGTGACAGGTAAACTAATGGATCCTACTCTCGAACTGCATAACCCCGACGGGAGTATTGTAATTAATGATAACTGGAACCAACACCGCACCGATGTCCTCGCCTCGGGTCTAGCGCCGGCTGATGAACATGAAGCTGCCATTGTAGCTACTCTGCAACCAGGAGTTTATACAGCAATCGTGCGCGGATCCGCGGATACCACAGGCGTAGCTCTGGTTGAGGTTTACGATCTTAGTCCGAATAGTAACTCCAAGATAACTAACATCTCCACGCGTGGCAAAGTCGAGATCGATGACAACGTGATGATCGCCGGTTTTATTATTGGTGGCGATCAGCCAACCAAGGTGATCGTGCGCGCGCTAGGTCCCTCTTTGACTGCCAGTAACGTCGCCGGTGTCCTAACTGATACCACGCTTGAACTGCACGACAGCAACGGCACTGCCTTCGCTTTTAACGATGACTGGCAGAGCGATCAGGTTCAGGAAATCAAAGATACTAAACTGGCGCCGCCTGATCCGCATGAAGCGGCTCTTGTCCGCACGCTTCCGCCAGGTCTCTATACCGCGATCGTGCACGGTAAGAATAACGCGACTGGCGTAGCTTTGGTAGAGGTCTACAACCTCGAGAGTAACTAATTCTACCTAGCGAGTTATCCCGTCCCGAAGTAGCGATCGCCGGCATCACCCAGGCCAGGCACGATATAGCCGAACTGGTTTAGTTCCGGATCGATGGCCGCGGTTACAATTGCCACGTCGGGATGCTGGCTTTGCAATTGCTCGATGCCAGGTGGGCAGGCCAGGACACAGATGAATTGAATATTCTGCGCGCCTTTCTCTTTTAGAATAGTTACGGCCTGGGAAGCACTATTTCCCGTAGCGAGCATGGGATCGAGTAGAAGAACCTGCGCGCTGGCGATACTGGCTGGTAAGCGCTGATAGTAGATAACCGGACGTAAGGTCAGCTCATCACGATAAAGCCCGAGGTGTCCAACGCGCGCTTCGGGAATTAAATGCAGCATGCCATCGAGCATGCCGAGACCTGCACGCAGAATAGGAACAAAGACGACGTGCTGACTCAGGACCACACCCTGGCACGAGCGCAAAGGTGTTTCGACGTCGAGCGGAGACGTATCCCAGGAACGTGCCCCTTCCGTCAGGAGCAAGATGGATAGCTCTTGCAATGCACGGCGAAAGGTTTCCGCGGCGCTTTTTTGATTGCGCAAAAGGGTGAGCCGCGATGCGACCAAGGGATGATCGACCACCGTCAAACGGGCAGGAACGGAAGCAGGCGGGCGCGATTCGATGGCGACATTTGAAGCCGAGGCGCGCCCAGAATCAAGCGCGCTGATTCAACGGTACGGTTCCGGGGCTTCGCGGATCACCTTTGTCCCACCGACCCTCGTCCACTTCCCGTTCTTCCAGACGCCAACCCAGACGTCGCTGTACTGGCGACCGGCAAAAAAGGCTTCTTCATTGTTAGAGAAATTCACCGCCATGACGCCGTCCGCGATTTTATAGATCAGCAAATGGACCGTAAGTGCGGGTGAATGAGTCCGGCTTTCGGTAGTGTTGTATCCAACCATGCCCCATCCCTTGGCCATGGAGAGGGCGAGTTTGTCCAAGGCCCCGCCGCCTTCCGAGTGGATGATTTTTGGCTCGCCGCCATAGGGCGGGACCAGCGCCACGATCCACGCGTCTACATTCGAGACGCTAAGCGACTTATAGAGCTTCGGGCTCAGGCTCGTCTTCAAAGTTGACACCGGAAAATTGGGCAGGTTCTGGATCGTGCGCGGATGCACCAGAACCTTGATGGTGCGTGGTTTCGTCGACGCCGGCTCGGCAAATAGTTGCGCCGGAAGGAGCAGGCTAAGAGCGGCGAGGAAAAGGAATTTCATCAAACGTCGACTCTCCCACAAAGTTTCTACGCAATTCAAGCCCTAACGAGTCCTTTCCGCGCGCGCGTGGCAGGACGCGAATTCGTTAGAGGATAACGAATTCTTGCGCAACCGTATGATTCCTCCGCCCGAATATTGCCTGTGAAATCTACTTCATTCTCTCGCCGTTACCCGATCGGAGCCGAAATTATGGGCGACGGCAGGACGAGCTTTCGCGTCTGGGGGCCAAAGGCGAAGCGCGTCGATCTCGTTTTGGAAAAATCGGCGGACGAAGATCCGGCGCGCACTTTTCATCCGTTGGAAGCGGAAGCCGGTGGTTATTTTTCCGGGACGGCGCCGGCCGAGGCGGGAGCGCTCTATCGTTTTCGCGTCGACGAAGCGGAGATGTTCCACCCCGATCCGGCCTCGCGCAGCCAACCGCAAGGACCGCATCGCTCTTCCGCGATAGTGGATCCCACAACTTTTCGCTGGAGCGATGCGCGCTGGGAAGGAATCCGCATGCCCGGCCAAATTATCTACGAAATGCACATCGGCACCTTCACGCCAGAAGGAACCTGGCGAGCGGCGGCGGCGCAATTGCCCGAACTTGCGGATCTCGGAATCACGACCATCGAGATGATGCCGATCGCGGATTTCGCGGGCCAATTCGGCTGGGGTTATGACGGCGTCGATCTCTTCGCGCCGACTCATCTTTACGGAAGACCGGATGATTTGCGCAGTTTCATCGACCAGGCGCACTCGTTAGGCATGGGCGTGATCCTCGATGTGGTTTACAACCATTTCGGGCCGGAAGGAAATTATCTGCGCGTTTTTGCCGATGATTATTTTACCGAGCGACACGAGAACGATTGGGGTGATTCGCTGAATTTCGACGGGCGGAATTCCAAACCAGTCCGCGAATTTTTTATCACCAACGCGCGCTATTGGATTGAGGAATTTCATTTCGACGGTTTCCGTTTCGACGCGACCCAGGACATCCACGACGCCTCGGCGGAATATATTGTCGGCGAAATCGGACGCGCGGCGCGCAAGGCCGCGGGCAAACGTTCCATAATCCTCATCGCCGAAAACGAACCGCAGCTCGCCAAACTCGTTAGGCCAAAAAAAATCGGCGGCGATGATCTCGATGCGCTCTGGAACGACGATCTGCATCACAGCACGCTGGTCGCGTTGACCGGACGCAACGAGGCCTACTACAGCGACTACCGCGGCAATCCGCAGGAGTTCATTTCCGCGGCGAAGTACGGTTACCTTTTTCAAGGCCAGCCTTTTCTGTGGCAGGACGCCCCGCGCGGCGAGCCAACTTTCGGCATCGGCCCGCAAGCTTTCGTCGCCTTCATTGAGAATCACGATCAGGTGGCGAATTCCGCTTTTGGCGAACGGGTGCGCTTGCAATCTTCGCCCGGCCGTTACCGCGCCACGACTGCTTTGCTCTTGTTAGGCCCGTGGACTCCGATGTTGTTTCAAGGAGAAGAATTTGGCGCGACCAATCCATTCATGTATTTCAGCGACGCCTCCGGCGATTTGCGGGAGGCCATTCAGGAAGGTCGCTTCCGATTCCTGAAGCAATTTCCCTCGACCGCCAGCGCCGAGACACAATCACATCTGCCTCCGCCCGCAGATCGCGAAACATTCCTGCGTTCGAAACTCAACTTCGACGAGCGCAAGACTGGAAAACCGATTTACGATTTGCATCGCGATCTTCTCGGCTTGCGTCGCGACGATGTGCGCTTCCGCGAACAAATCGCCAACGGCGTCGATGGAGCAGTTTTAGGCGACGCAAGTTTCGCGCTTCGTTATTTCAGTAACGATGGGAACGATCGGTTATTGATTGTGAATCTCGGCAAACGTTCCGCGCTCGAGCCGTTGCCGGAACCATTGCTGGCGCCGCCACTAGGTTTTCGTTGGGAAACTCTTTGGACAAGCGAATCGGTTCGCTACGGTGGCCCGGGACCATGCGGGGTCGTAACCGAACGTCGCTGGGTCCTGCCTGCGGAAGCGACGGTCGCTCTTCATCCCGTGCGCGAAACCGCGCCGCGCCGAAAACCGAAGAAACAAGTTTTTGCCGAGTGATGAAAATGACGACAACGCACGGACCCAGCGTGGTGCGAACCATGCCATGGAGCCCGACGGAAACGTCGAGCGAAGCCTTGCTCAATCGCGAGTGGCTCGTCACCAACGGCCTTGGCGGTTATGCCTCAGGCAGCGTGAGTGGCGCGATCACGCGCAAGTATCACGGCATCCTCATCGCCGCCTTGCCATCGCCGCTGGGACGGATCGTGATGTGGAGTCACGTCTCAGAATTTCTCCGCTTCTCGGAGGACGATGTCGTCTCGTTAGGCGCGGAAGAGCGCGCGGGGGGCCAGCTCGATCTGCAAGGCGCTGATTATCTGCGCGAATTCCGGCTCGAAGATGGTCTGCCGGTTTGGATTTATAACGTGCGCGATCTCGTCATCGAGAAACGCATTTTGCTTCCGCATCTGCAAAACACCGTTCACGTCAGCTATCAAATCAGCGGCGGTTCCCAATTGCCACGACTGGAGCTGCGACCGGCGTTTCATTTCCGTCATCACGAGCGCGGTGTTGATGAAGATTTCTCCGCGCCCTACAAACTCAGCGCCGTCGATGGCCGCTACGAAATTACCGGCGCGCGGCGCAAAATTCCGCCGCTGCGCATGCGTTTGTTCGGACAAGATGGCGCCTTCACCATTGCGCCTTCGCAAATTCATCAGGTTGTCTATCGCACCGAGCAGGAGCGCGGGTATGCCTACGAAGGTAAGCTTTGGAGCCCGGGGTTTTTTCGGGTTGATCTGCGCGAGCAAAGAACGACGACGCTCATCGGATCAACGGAAGATTGGGAGATTATCGATGTGCTGAGTCCGGCCGATGTGCTGGCCGCGGAACGCGAACGCCGCGCACGCTTGCTCGCACAAGCTCCGGCAAATGCGCGCGAAGGCATCGCGGCGGAATTGGTTTTTGCTGCGGATCAGTTTGTCATTACCCCGGCCGGTCGAGCGCACGATGCAGCGCGCGCGCACGCCGCCGGCGACGAAGTGCGCACGGTCATCGCGGGTTATCATTGGTTTACCGATTGGGGACGCGACACCATGATCAGTCTCGAAGGGCTTTGCCTAACGACTGGTCGATGGATCGAGGCCGGTTACATCCTGCGCACCTTTGCCTATTATGTGCGCGATGGATTGATTCCAAACATGTTTCCCGATGGCAAAAACGAAGGTCTTTATCACACGGCCGATGCTACGCTCTGGTTTTTTCACGCGCTCGGACGCTATTTTAGCCTAACGAATGATCGAATAACTTTACGCCTCCTGCTCCCGACTTTGGTGGAAATAGCGGAAGCGCATTTGCGCGGCACGCGTTTCAATATTCACGTCGATCCCGCCGACGGTTTGCTCGCGCAAGGCGCGGAAGGTTATCAGCTCACCTGGATGGACGCGAAGATGGGCGACTGGGTAGTAACACCGCGGCGCGGCAAAGCCGTTGAGCTTAATGCCCTTTGGTTCAACGCGCTGAAGCTGCTGTCGAACTGGCTACGCCTAACGAGTAGTGAAGATGAAGCGCGCCGCTACGAAGAACATGCCGAACGAACCCGCGCTTGTTTCAATTCGCGCTTTTGGTACGACGAAGGCGGATATCTCTACGACGTGATCGATTGCAACGGCGAATCCGGCAAAGTCGATAGCTCCTGTCGCCCGAATCAAATTTTCGCCATCTCGCTCGATCATCCCGTGCTGGACAAAGAGCGCTGGGCCGCCGTGATCGATGTCGCCGAACGTGAACTGGTCACGCCGGTCGGTCTGCGTTCGCTTTCGCCGAAGGATCCCGATTACCAACCGATTTATAGCGGGAACCTTCGCTCGCGCGACGGCGCTTATCATCAAGGCACGGTTTGGGCGTGGCTCATCGGCGCTTTCATCGATGCCTGGCGCAAAGTGCATCCCGATGATTCAGCCGGCGCAAAGAAATTTCTCGAAGGCTTTCCCCATCACTTCGACGAAGCCGGCATTGGAACGATCAGCGAAGTTTTCGACGCACGCGCACCGCACAAACCGGGCGGGTGTATCGCGCAGGCCTGGAGCGTGGCGGAAGTTTTACGCTGCTGGGTGCGAAGCTAGCGACACTCAAAAGCGAGCCGCGCTACGAATTCTCTTAGATGCCTGAGTCCGCTGCCGAGATTTCCGAAAAGCCCGAGGTAAAACAGGAACTGGCCCGCGCCACCGGTCAGCGCGCGGAAGAAAAAGTCAGCGCGACGGCGAAACACAAATTCATCTTTCTGCCGCACGCGCTCGTCCTCCTTGGTTGCGCGATTATTTATTATCTTGTCGGCACCAGACTCATTCCGCTTCTCCCGGCGCAAGCCGACCTGACCCGACGCGCGCTCCGCGGGGCTGCGCTCATCGTTGTCGTTCTCGCCATCAGTAAGGCGGTCAAGGTTTATGCCGTGGGAAAAATCGAAGACGCGGTCACGCGTTTTACGCTGCAGCGTATTCAAAACCTTGTGGTCGGAATCCTCATCGCGCTCATCGCGATCTCGGTCATTTTCGTCAATTGGTACGCTGCTCTCACGGCGCTGGGCGTCGGCTCACTCGTCATCGGGCTGGCCGTGCAGACGCCGATGAAAAGCTTCGTCGCTTGGATTTATATACTCGTTAGGCAACCGTACCGCGTCGGCGATCGCATCAAAATCGAAAACGCCACTGGCGACGTCATCGACGTCGGCTATCTCGACACCACGCTCTGGGAATTCGGCGGACAATATCTCACGGGAGATCATCCCAGCGGACGCATCATTAAATTTCCGAACGAGAAAGTGCTCGACTCGATAGTCTGGAATTATTCGTGGCCCTTGTTTCCCTACATCTGGAACGAAATAAAATTTCAAATCGCTTATCAGAGCGACCTGCAATTTGTCGCCTACACCATGGAAAAAATCGTTGAGGAAGAGATCGGACCGGAGATGGTCGAGCGCATAAATGTTTTTCGCGGCTTGCTTGCTAAAACCCCGGTGGACGAGCTGGAAGTAAGAGCGCATCCGCGTGTTTTTTTTCGCGTCGATGAGGTCACGTGGGTCGATGCGATTGTGCGCTACCTCGTGCCGCCGCGCGAAGCTGGCACGGTCAAGAACCGCTTGATCCCCAAACTGCTCGCGGCCCTAAACGCCGCACCGGACAAAGTCATGTTTCCAGCCGGAGCGAACCGCTAATCGCAAGCAGGAAAACTTGCGCCGCTCATCTTCTCGCCGATTACTTCCGCGCATGAAAATCTTAGGCACTTTGGCGTTCTCGATCGCACTAGTTGTGATCGCGCCCGCGGCGCCAAGACCACGCGCAGCATCGTCTCCAACTTTTCATTGGCCATGGGAGAAGCCCGCCCCGACGCCAATCGCCGCGGCAACTCCGAAACCAAAGCCGACACCAATTCCGCACGCCATCGCTGCACCCACGCCGGTCATTGCCCTGCCGAATTACGACGAAGAGACCAGCACGCGTCTGCAAATATTTCTCGATAACCATCTTTTCGCACCGGGAAAAATCGACGGCGCGATGGGCGAATTTTTTCGCAAAGCGCTCGTTTCTTATAAACGCGCCAACAGTATGCCTGTGACCGGTTCGGTCGATGAACTCCTCGCCGAAGTTCCGCAGGCATTCACGAGCTACACCATTCCGCCCGAAACGGAAAACTTCGTGGGAGCGGTTTCATCCCAGCCCTCGGAACAGGCAAAACTTAAGGCGTTGAAATACGGCTCGCTCCTCGAATTTGTCGCAGAAAGGTTTCACGCGGAAGAAGCGTTCCTGAAAAAACTAAATCCGACTCAGAACCTGGAGAAACTTCGACTAGGCGAAGTGCTGCGTGTGCCGAATGTGCAGCCGTTCGAAATTGAAAAACTGGGCGAAGCATTTGTTCCGCCGAATCCCGCCTTCGCCGCGCGGAAACTCTACGTCGACACGCGTGAGCGCACCCTTGTCATCAAAGACGGCGACAAAATCGTCGCGCACTTTCCCATCACGCCTGGCTCGAAAACATTACCTGCGCCGATCGGCACCTGGAAAATTCTCGGCATCGCTACCCTGCCCTGGTTTCGTCACGACGAAGGCGTGCTCAACTTCGGCGTGCGCACCGAAAATTTCTTTAACCTTCCGCCCGGCCCCAATAATCCGGTCGGCGTTTTGTGGATGGGCTTGAACAAACCGGGCATCGGTATTCACGGGACAAACAATCCCGAAACGATCGGGCGCGCCGGAAGTCACGGTTGCATTCGCACCGCCAATTGGGACGCTGCGCGCATTAAAGATTTGGTGACGATCAATAACATCGTCGAGATTTTTTAGAGAAGGAGCGTGGCGATTGGTGTCAGCAAGGCCAAGTCAGCCAGCGCGGTCCGAATATCGGCGTTGATACCGTTTCGCCGGAAATGAACGACGGCGAGCAACGACGCGCTTACTGCAACGCAAAGACAAACGCTCGTTCCACCCGCGATGAAGATCGTCGCGGCAAGACTCGTTAGGCCAAGAAGAATAAGGATCGCGAGCAGGTAGCGCCCAGTGCTGTCAAAGGCCGTAGAGAGAGAGACCCTCTTCTGGGCCGCATCCACCTCGCGTTCCCAGACTGCGATGCTGATGCAGTTCAACGAGCAAAGGCAGGCGAAGAGAATCCAGGCGGGCGAGACCGTATTCGTTAGGCTCTGTCCCAGCGGAACGATCGTTCCCGCGGCGAACAAAAATCCGATGCTCGTTTCCTTCAGTGGAACGCGGCGCCAGATCGATGGGATAGTTTGGTTGAGAAACAAATAAATGAGCGCGAGCGAACCGAGTGCGGAACCCAGCAGGATGCTGGGTCGACCCAACGCCGTGCTGATCACGACCAAGTCAGCTATCGCGACCACCATAAGAGCAGTGAGCCACGCCTGCCGGTGTCGCCGGCAAAACCGCTGGCGTAGAGAGCTCAGCTCACGCAAGTCGACCGCGAAGCTGTCGCCAAATCGATCCGCGAGATAAATTAGCCAAGCGGTGAAAAAGAGAGCGCCCGTTGCGCCACGCGCGATGCGAAATCCAAAACTGCGCGCAAAGAGCAATTCCCAGGCGATCGCTACCAGTGGCGCATCGAGACAGAGCAGATTGAGCCACACGAATGGGCTCCGAACAACGCGCAGCCTGCGCTTTTCCAGCGCAAAGCTCTTGCTCGCCGTCGTCTCAATCATACGTTAAACTGCAGGCGGCTAGCGCCTCTTCTCTTTATGCAATCCAAAGGTATCTCCATGGACAATGCGGCAGTCGCCGCTCTTCCGAAACACCTTCTGCAATTCGCAGTCGACCAGCGCTACGACGAATACACGTCGGTCGATCACGCCGTCTGGCGTTTCATCATGCGGCAGAACACCTATTTCCTGAAGGAATACGCGCACAAGGTTTACTTCCAGGGTTTGCTCGACACCGGGATTTCTTTCGAGCGCATTCCGCGCATCGATGAGATGAACGAAATTCTCGGCCGCATCGGCTGGGGCGCGGTCGCGGTGGATGGATTCATTCCGCCGGCGGCTTTCATGGAATTCCAAGCTTACAGGGTGTTGGTGATCGCGTGTGACATGCGCCAGATCCATCACATTGAATACACACCCGCACCCGACATTGTGCACGAAGCGGCGGGACACGCGCCGATCATTGTCGATCGCGAATACTCGAATTACCTCCAGCGCTTCGGCGAAGTCGGCGCGAAGGCGATGCAAACGCGCAAAGACTTTGAGTTGTATGAAGCGATCCGGCATCTCTCGATCTTGAAGGAGATGCCAAATCCGGACGCGAAGAAACTTGCGGAGTCGACGCGCGAAGTCGAATACCGCTTCGCAAATCTCGGCGACCCTTCCGAGATGGCGCTGCTTTCGCGATTGCATTGGTGGACGGTCGAATACGGTCTCATCGGCGCGCTCGAAAAGCCGAAAATCTACGGCGCGGGTTTGCTTTCATCGATCGGCGAATCGGTTTCGTGTCTCGAGCCTAACGTGAAGAAGATTTTGTATTCCGTCGAGGCGGCACAGCAGCCGTTCGACATCACAACCAAACAACCGCAGCTCTTTGTCGCGCGCGATTTCAAACATCTGAGCGATGTGCTCGAGGAATTCGCCAGCAAGATGGCCTATCGCGTCGGCGGCCTCGAAGGAATCAACAAAGCGATTGAGTGCAAGCGAGCGGCGACCGCGGAGTATTCATCGGGTCTCCAGGTCAGCGGTGTGTTCACTGAGGTCTTGGCGAACGATAGCCAGCAGCCGATTTACTTCCGCACGAATGGCCCGACTGCGCTCGCCTTCGACTACAAACAACTCGAAGGCCAAGGCAAGGGTCGTCACGCGGAAGGATTCGGCGCGCCGATCGGCCGCTGGAAGGAAACCACTCTGCGCGAAGGCGAAAATGCGAAGGTGGAATTCGACAGCGGTGTAGTTGTTAGCGGTAAAGTCGAACGACTCGTTAGGCAGAATAACAAGCTACTCTTAGTTACCTTTTCCAACTGCTCGGTGAAGTACGGTAATCGAGTTCTCTTCGAGCCTGCCTGGGGCGAATACGACATGGCGGTGGGCGAGAACATCACTTCCGTTTTTAACGGCGCTGCCGACAAGGATGCTTATCTCGAAGTCGCGCTCCTCCCGAAAGAACGCACCATCAAAGTGCCATCCGACGCGAAGCGCAAAAAACTGGAGAACCTTTATCAGCAAGTGCGCGACATCCGCGATCGCAAAGTTGGCTACGAACGTCTCGGCGAAATCTGGGAAACACAGCAAGCCGAACATGCGGACGATTGGCTACTCTCGATGGAAATCTTCGAAATCCTGGACGACGCCGGCGAGCAGAACGATCTCAAGCAAAAAATCGTTACCTTCCTCAACGAAAAGAAACTGATCGATAAAGACAAAGCCACGCTTATCGAGTGGGGCTTTCGGTTAGTGACGTATCACAAAGCCGGGCTACAGACGGCGGCGCATTGAGGCCCAACTACTCGTTAGGTATCCTGGCCTTGGCTCCTGGCTAGGCTACGCCATGAGAACAAACTCAATGCTTGCCTTCATTGGGGCAGCATTGATCACTGGCGCAGCGCCACTCACGGCGCAGACCGACCAGGTCGATGTTGCGTGGGCGCTGGCCAACGCTCAGGCCACCGTAACGAATTCGCCGCTGGATATCGGACAAATAGGCGACGTTTTCGATAACAACACCGATACCCTGGCTCGGAGCGCCGCGGTCAATCCTATGGTAGTGACCTTGACCTTTGTAACCCCGAAGCAACTGATCAGGTCGCGCGTCTGGTTTCTCGCCGGCAGCAATCGCTGGCGAATCGAGACGGCTGATTCGGTCGCCGATCTCGACGCCGGGAGCGGGACGTTCCGCGTTGCACTCGACTGGGACACGGGCGACGAAGCCACCTGGCAGGACCGTTCCTTCACGGAGCCCATTACCTGCCGCGCGGTCCGGCTCACCCTCTACCGACCCACTGGTGATGATTATGTTCACCTAAACGAGTGGCAGCTTTTTCTGCTCGACCGTCCATTCATCGTTACCGACCTACAAAAGGCCGGCGCGGAGTTGCAGCTAACATGGAATAGCTCTCCTACTCAATGGTATGAGATCCAAACTTCTCAGGACTTACTAGATTGGAGTAGCGTTACATTCCAAAAGGGCGCCGAAAACATCACGGCGCTCCAGTTTATCACCCCTCCGGGAGAGCGCAGGTTCTTCCGAGTTCGCAAAGCTCTACCCGAGGAACGTCCTCATGTTCCCCGGCGTGTCCTGGTGCTTAACGTCGATCCCATCCTGGAGGAACAAAACAATCAGACTCTCGATCAATACCTGGGGTGGAACAATCCCCACGACCTAACGGCTGCATACCTTGGTGAACTTGGGAGTGCTAGTGGAGGCTATGTGCAATGGCAGGTTGCCGGCTGGGTTGATCTCGATCTCTGGCCGGTGAAGCTCGATGGCTTTCGATATGACGATACTACTTATCTCCAGTCATGGTTCGATCCGGGACAATATCCCTGGCATGACCCGGATGCTATCGACTACGAAGCGCTACTTGATCTGCCCTTGAGCTCCTTTAACAATCAAACTGCGCACCAGCTGGTGGCCGCGGGACAATTCGATGAGATCATCTGTTGGTGCTTCCCATATGGCGGCCTCTATGAATCGCGCATGGTCGGAAACAGGGCCTATTTCTGCAACGCTCCACCGCTCGAGCGCGTCTCCCCCCTCTATGTAGTCATGGGACTCAATCCCGAACGGGGTGTGGGCGAGGCTCTGCATTCCTTCGGTCACCGCTGCGAATCGATCATCGCGCGGATCTACGGCAGTTGGAGTGGCACTTCCGATGTGAACCATTTATGGGACCGTTTTACACAGATCGGTCCGAAATACGGCGTAAGTGTGGCCGGCTGTGGCAACGTTCATTATCCGCCCAACGCGTCGCACGATTATGAATATGACATCGCGACGCCGGTTACTTCGGAAGCGGACAGTTGGCTGAATTTCCCGGTGCTTTCTGGGGAAGTAACCAGCGTAAATGCTGAGTCCTGGGGCGGACCCGACTATCAACGGAACTATCTGCGCTGGTGGATGGCGCGATTTCCGAAAGCTCGGGGCCGCTATCTCGATACGACCAACCAGTTCAACGATGGCAAGCTCAACAACTGGTGGAGCTACATCGTAGATATGAACGAATACGCGGAGAGTCGTTAGTCTGTCTCGAACTGGACGTATCTGGTTTCGTTAGGTATTCCATTCTGTAACTGTGAAGGAAGCTCCTTTTATCTCCGCACCTGTTCCTACTGTAACTGCGCTCCGGCCCGATGCGCCGATCCCGCGGCAGATCCGTTACATCATCGGCAATGAAGGCTGCGAGCGCTTCAGCTTCTATGGGATGCGGAACATCCTCACGATGTTCCTTGTTTCGTCGCTGCTCGTCTATCTGCCGGAAGCGGACCGCGAACACGCAGCCAAAGATGTTTTCCACACCTTTGTTATCGGCGTTTATTTTTTTACGCTGCTTGGTGGCTGGTTGGCCGATCGCTTCTTCGGAAAATACCACACCATCTTTTGGCTCAGCCTAGTTTATTGCGCGGGGCAGGCGTGCCTCGCGATGTTTGTCACGAATCGCACGGGCTTTTACGTCGGGCTCAGTCTGATTGCTCTCGGTTCCGGTGGAATCAAGCCGTGCGTGGCGGCATTCGTCGGCGATCAATTTGATCAGACCAACAAACATCGCGCGAAAGTCGTGTTCGATTCGTTTTACTGGATCATTAATTTCGGTTCTCTCTTCGCCTCGTTTCTGATGCCGATTTTTCTGCGGCAACTCGGACCGGCCATCGCCTTCGGAATTCCCGGTGCTCTCATGTTCGTTTCCACCGTGGTTCTTTGGCTCGGCCGGAAGCAATACGTCATGCTCCCGCCCGCGCCACCGAATCCGCATTCGTTCCTGCGCATTTCGCGCGATGCGATTGCCGCCGGAATTCGTGGACAAATTTTTGCGATGATCGCCGTCGCGCTCGCAATCGTTTCGTTTTTCTTTATTTCGAAACTTGGTTTCGTCATTTCAGCCTGTCTCGCCCTGGTAGCTGTGATCGCCTTCGGCGGAATCGGCGTTTGGCTGCAGCTCGATAAAGTTAGCGGCCAGCATCCTGCGGAAGCGATCAATGGCGTGCGCTCAGTCTTGCGCGTGCTCGTTCTCTTCGCGTTGGTCACTCCTTTTTGGTCACTCTTCGATCAGAAAGCATCGACGTGGGTCTTGCAGGCGAACGCCATGAGCAAACCGAGTTGGTTTCAATCATCGCAAATGCAGGCGTTGAATCCCGCGCTCGTCATGTTGCTCATCCCCTTCAACAATCTCGTGCTTTATCCGATGCTGCGTCGGCGCGGTTACGAACCCACCGCATTGCGTCGCATGACTGCGGGCATCGCGTTCTCCGGCGTGGCGTGGATCATCGTCGGAGCGATGCAACTCGTGCTCGATCGCGGCAGCGCCTTCACGATTACGTGGCAAGTGTTGCCTTACATCTTCCTGACTTTTGGCGAAGTGCTCGTTTCCGCGACCGGCCTCGAGTTCGCCTACAGCCAGGCGCCGCTCGCGATGAAAAGCGCGATCATGGCTTTCTGGAATCTTTCGGTGACGATCGGAAACTTGTGGGTGCTGGTGGTGAATGCCGGAGTGCAAAACGCGTCGGTGATCAACTTCATTAAATCAACGGGCTACGGCGTGACGGCGTCGCAAATGTTTTTCTTCGCGGTCTTCGCCTTCGCGGCCGCGCTCGCATTCGGGTTGGTCTCGCGCAGCTACCCGCTGGCGGACCACTACCGAAAAGCCACCTGATCGAAGTCTACTTCCAGACACCGAGCCGCTGAAGTTCGCGCGTAACTTCGCCTTTCCAATCGCGGTTCGCCGCCGGGCTCGCGGGACTTGGATGCAGAATGCGCGCGATCTTAGGGTTGTCCTCAGGAAAAATTTGCTGCGCGCGTTTCATGGCGAAATCCCCGATTCCGATGAGCCATTCGGGTTCGAGCGCCGCGATAACTTGACGCAAATGTTGATCGCAGAATTTGAAGAGCGGCAACCTCTCGTCAGGTGGAAGTTTATCGGGCGTGCGATTGCAACCGCTCTCTTCCATAAACGCGAGCGGACAATAATTAGCGACAAAATGATCGGCGAAGAATTTAGCCGGGGTGCCGAAACGTACTCGAAACAACTGCCACAAACGCTGACCGCTAATTTCCGTGCGCGAACAATCAAATCCCCTAACGAGTCGTTTCGGATGCTGCTGCGGCGGCGCTCCGATTGGAACATGAATGCCTAACCAGTCGCGCACCGCCGCGATTTCCCCGAACGGAACCCCCGTCTGTGCCATGCCGAATGGGCCGGGATTCATTCCGAGAAAGATCACGCGCTTCCGACTCGCCGCGTAGCGTCGCAGATATTTTTCGTGCGCAGCCCAGGCGTACTCGAGCGGATTGTAAACGTGCGTGACCGGCGGCGCGAAACGCACTCCTTTCAGAGCCTCGCGCAGCTCCACCGCGGCTTGAATAACTTGTTGTGAAGTTTTTAACGCGGACACGCAACTACCACAGATGTATTTGGCGAATAGTCCAGATGCATGTCTCTTTGCGCGGATGAAATCGCGGATCGAAGGCGGCTGTCTTTGCGGCAACGTCCGCTACCAACTGCACGATGAGCCGCGGCAATTGAGCAATTGCCATTGCATCGATTGCCGGCGAGCGAGTGGCGCGCTGTCCGTGACCTGGGGTTCACTCCGTCGCGAACGAGTGGAGATTCTTTATGGTGAAGTGCGAAAGGTGAATCACGCGAATCGCATCCGCTCTTTTGCCGGCTGTTGCGGGACATCGCTTTTTTTTGAAGATCATGCGGACTGCGAATGGCTCGATGTGACGATCGCCTCCTTCGATAATCCGGAAAAATATTCGCCCGAGGTGGAGATCTGGACGGAAGATCGCCTCCCGTGGGTTTCGCTTGATCCGGCGCGACCGGCGCATAAACAAGGAAGACCATCCCTCGCCTAACGAGTGCTAATGCGCGACCTCGCTGAACTTTTCCAGAACAATAAAGCCTGGGCGGCCCGCCTTCGGGAGCAGGATCCGAATTTTTTCGTCGATCTCTCCCAGCAGCAGTTTCCAAAATATTTGTGGATCGGATGTTCCGACAGTCGAGTACCGGCCAACCAAATCGTGGGACTTCTTCCCGGTGAACTATTCGTGCATCGCAACATCGCCAATCTCGTCGTGCACACAGATCTCAATTGTTTGTCGGTCATGCAGTTCGCCGTCGATATGCTGAAGGTGAGTCACATCATCGTTTGCGGACATTATGGATGCAGCGGCGTGCTCGCGGCCTTGCGGCGCGACCGCCTCGGCCTGAGCGACAACTGGCTGCGCCACGTGCAGGATGTCCGGCAAAAATATGAGAGCCGCCTAACGAGTGCTCAAAGTGAGACGGAAGCAGCCGATCGTCTGTGCGAATTGAATGTCATCGAGCAGGTCGCGAATGTCTGTCAGACAACGATCACGCGCGACGCCTGGGAACGCGGGCAGGAGCTGGCCGTGCATGGCTGGATCTACGGATTGAACGATGGCCACCTGCGCGATTTGAAGGTAACGGTTGAATCGGCTGATGAAATCGAGTCTGTCTTCCACAGAGCTATTTCCGCTTTAGCCTGAGACCGAGATTGCTTCTGCGGGCCATTTTTGCTAGAGGAATAAGAACCCCAATCTAGTTCAAAATGATCAATCCCTCAGAAGTTCAGCAGCAAGACCAAGGCACCGGCGGGCCGGTTGATGAAACGCAAAATGTCGATCGGATTCGTGACATTCTTTTTGGTCCGCAAATGCGCGATTACGACGCGCGTTTTCAAAAATTGGAGGAGCGGCTCACGCTGGAAGCGAACAATCTCCGTTGGGAAATCCAGAAACGTCTCGAGGCCATGGAAGCTTTCATGCGCGGCGAGACGGAGTCCTTAGGCCATCGCCTGACCAGTGAACAAAACGCGCGCAACCAGCACCTCGAAAAACTCGGCCGCGATCTCGGCGAAACCGGGCAGCACTTGAATGAGCGCCTGACGAATCTTGATGGCCAGATGGCGAAGGAATTTCGCGATCTACGCCAGCAGCTGCTCGATCATTCGAAAGCGTTGAGCGGCGAAATCAAAGATAAGCACGACCAGCTCCGCGCCGGTTTGGATCACGAAACCACACAGATCCGCAACAGCATGACGGCGAAGGACCAGCTGGCGGAAATGCTGAGCGAGCTTTCGCTGCGCCTGAAAGGCGAATTCCGCGTTCCGATCGGTTCATAGCGCAGGCGCTTTTGATGCGCGCCTCGCAAAATTCGCCGGAGGAGCTCGAGGAGCTTCGCCGCCTGCTCCTGCGCAAGGAACGCGAGGAGCTGGCGCATTTGCGCGAGCGCCTGGCAGACCAACAACTTCGTGCGCGTGAAGTCGCGCACGTGTTGCCGCAATCGCTCAAGATCAGTCAGGCGCACGGCGAAGAATTGGGACGCGCCTTGCAGCCGGCGGTGGAAGGATCGGTGCGCCAATCGATCAGTGCGAACCCGAAAGTCTTTGTCGATGCCCTTCATCCAATTCTGGGCCCGATGGTGCGACGATCGATCGCGGAAAGTTTTCGACGTTTGTTGCAGTCGTTAAACCAAACGCTCGCGCACACGTTTTCCTGGCAAGGTTTGAAGTGGCGGCTGGAGGCGGCGCGCACCGGCAAAAATTTCGCCGAAGTGGTGATGTTGCGCAGTCTCGTTTATCGGGTCGAACAACTCTTTCTGATTCATCGCGAAACGAGCATGTCGTTGCTGCATGTCGCGGCCGATCCGACCGCCACGCAGGATTCCGACATGGTCGCGAGCATGTTGAGCGCGATCCAAGATTTCGCGCGCGACTCATTCAAGACCGGCGAAGATTCCGCGCTGGAAGAATTTCGCATCGGCGAACTGCAGGTCTGGATTGCGCCGGGGCGGCATGCCTATATCGCGGCGGTCATTCGCGGAAATCCGCCGCGTGAATTGCGCACCACCCTAGAGGAAACGGTCGAGAGTGCGCACATTATGGAAGGCGGTGCGCTGGCGAATTTTAACGGTGACACCGCGCCCTTCCACGCGCTGCGGCCGGAATTAGAAAGCTGCTTACGTGCGCAATATGCGCGCGAAAAAAACGGCGCCAGACATCCGACGCGCGCCTGGCTCGTCTTGGGAATTCTCGCGGCGCTGATTTCAATCGCGTCTCTCTTCGCTCTGCAAAGTCATTTCCGTTGGCGCAATTTTCTGCATCGGCTGAACGGCGAGCCGGGAATTGCCGTGACCTCGGCGGCACATCACTGGTTCGGCAAATCGCGCATCAACGGAATGCGCGACCCGTTGGCAACCGATCCTGCGACCCTCGCGAAAGATTCGCGTCTGAATCCGCAGCGGATCCACTTCAGTTGGAAAAATTATTTCGCGGTTGATCCGGCAATTATTCGGCGACGATTCGGGCAGCGTTTTGGCATACCGAAGGATTTGCAGTTATCGATCGAAAACGGCATCGCGCAAATTTCCGGGCGAGTGCCTTACGAGTGGATCGAGCGCGTGCGTCGCGAAGGCGCGCAGATTCCGGGCGTCGTTTCCATCAACGAGCACGATTTGAAAACGATCTACGATCCAGGATCAACGCTCGAGCGTTTCAAATCCGCCTTTCCTTTGCCTGCGACGGTCAAGGCCGTGGTGGCGAATGAAACGCTCACTCTGGTTGGGAGTGCGCCCTACGAATGGATCGCGCCCATGCGCGAAGGCGCGACGAAAATTCCCGGTGTCACTACGATCAACGGCAACGATCTCCTGGTGGAATTCGATCCCAAGCTCGTTCTGCAACGTTTCCAGGATCGCTTCGGATTACCAGACACGGTGAATGTAAATGTTGAAGCGGGTCGTTTAACCCTGACAGGCGAAGCATCGCATGCGTGGCTCGATCGCGTGCGCCGCGGCGCGACGGAGATTCCGGGAATTCGCGCGGTCGATGATCTGAAGATCGAAGACACGGATCAACGTTCCTTCCAGCAATCGAAGTCGGTCATCGAAAGCGCCTACGTTTATTTTTTGGTGAACAAAGACAACTTCGCCACGGAAGGATTCGCCGCGCTCTCGCGTTTGCCCGATGAGATCCGGCGTTGTTTTGCGGCCGCGCAACGCATGGGCGTAAACGTCGATCTCGAGATTCGCGGCTATGCCGACGCGATTGGCAGCGAAGCGTCCAATGTCGATTTGAGCAAACGACGCGCGGAGGCCGTCCGCAATTTTCTCATTTCATGCGGGCTAGACGGGGGAAAGATGAAGTCGTTGGGCTTGGGGGCGCCACCGCCTCCGGGTCCCGGCGAAAAACCACAACCGGAACAGTCGGACCGGCGCGTGGCTTTGCGCATTTTCATTCAACCCTAGCGTCGTGATTCAAAAAAAAGTCTGCATGATAGGCGCTTCCGGCGTCGGCAAAACGAGCCTCGTTTCGAAATTCGTGCACAGCATTTTCTCCGACAAATATCTGACGACCGTCGGAGTGAAGATCGACAAGAAGACGGTCCAACTGGACGGCAATGAAGTGACGCTGATGATCTGGGATCTCGCGGGCGACGATGATTTTCAACGGCTGCAAACATCGTACCTGCGCGGGACGAGCGGATATCTGCTCGTGGCCGATGGGACGCGCCGCGTCACCTTTGAGCAAATTCTCGAAATTCAGACGCGCGTGGCAGAGACGATTCCGAACGCACCATTCATTTTGGCGTTGAACAAAGCGGATCTCGCGCCGCAATGGGAAGTGAACGAGACCGATATCGCTGGCCTAACGAGTCGTAACTGGAGAACGATCAAGACGAGCGCGAAAGAAGGCGCGGGCGTGGAAGAAGCGTTCGCTGAGTTGGCGCGAATGATGATCGCGGCCTAACGAATGAGTGTCTCGCCGGCGAATTCCGTTCTGCAGGCACTGGGCTACGCGCTTTTCGTACGCGAACCCTCCGGAGCACTGCGCGTGAACGGCCGAGCACCGTCCTGGCTGCAAGCGCTTTGGCCGAAAATCGCATCGGGCGAGGACTCGTTAGACTCCGGCGTTTCATTGTTTCTGGAAAACTTCCTGATTGATGCCGACGAATGTTGGCGGGCGGGCGGCGAGACCCGCGCGGGTTCGGGCCCCTGGGTAGAACAGGATGAGCACGGACAGAAGATAGAACTCGAAGCCACGGCACTGACGCGTGATAGCCAGTCGCTTCTTCTCCTGGAAAAACTCGGCGAAGCATTCGCAGCGAAGAAAGCGGTCCTACAAAAAGCACGGGAAACAATTATCGCGCATCAGCGGCTCAATTCCGAAATCCAGAAAAAAGAAATTTTGCTGCATTGCGTGGCCGAAGATATGACGGCTGCGCTCGGCAACGTCATCACTTCGCTGCGGCTGCTCGAAATGGAAACGACTTCACCCAAAGGCCAGTTACTCCTTGGGCTGGCCTCACGTGCGACGGAGGCACAACAAGCGCTCATTCATAAAGTGCTGGACGTTTTCGCCGATGAGTTAAACGGACTTTTCGGACAAAACGGCGCCCAGGCGAACGCGGACGTGCAAAGCGCAATTGATCGCGCCTTCGAGATGATCACTCCTTTATGCAACGAGAAGAAGATTCGATTGTCGCGACCTGTGACGGTCGGCGCAAGCAAGGTCTCGTTAGGCCAAAATCATCTTGAGCGCGTCATCGCAAATCTTTTCGAGAATGCGATCGAACGAACTCCGCCCGGCGGTGCAATTTCCTTTCGCACGGAAGATGGGGAGCGATCGTTCACCATTTCCATCGAAGACAGCGGCGCACCGGTTTCGGCCGATGCTTGCGCGGATATGTTCGCTAAACCCGAGATGGCGTCAGCGGCTGCGCAACCGTCGACTCTGCGACTGCACTTCTGTCGCTTGATCGTGGAAAGCGGCGGCGGTGAAATTGGCTGCGAACCGGTCGCCGCGGGCGGAAATTGTTTCTGGATTCGCCTGCCCAAGGTGGCGTGATGAAAGAGCTCGTCCTGATCGACAACGACGCGCTGACGCGGGCGCTCATTTCGCAATCGCTCACCGGACAGGGCTGGCGGGTTTTCGAAGCGGATAATGGCGAAGCGGGTTTTGAGCTGGCCCTGAAACATCAACCGGCCGCGGTGCTCTGCGCCTTACGCACGCCGAAAAGAAATGGCTTCAAAGTCTGCAGCGCGATTCGCGAACAAAAAGATCTGAATCACACGCGCGTAGTCCTGACGAGCGTGAGCGGTTTCGCCAACGATCGTGACAGCGCCTTCGCCGCGGGCGCGGATGATTATCTGGTTAAGCCGATCGAGCCGGCAGAGTTGTTGCGCGTTTTGGAAAAATGCACCAACGGCGCCGGCGCTGCCGCCGCTAAGCCGGAGGCAACGAAAGCGCCCACCGGGCCGACCTTGATTCGTTTCTGGGGCGTGCGCGGATCGATTCCGACACCAGGCGCGGACACCGCCATCACAGGTGGCAACACTTCCTGCGTGGAAGTGCGCATCGGCAATCAAGTGATCATCCTCGACGCGGGCTCGGGCATTCGGCGCCTTGGCCAATCGCTCATGAAAGAGTTCCGCGACATGCCGGTCAACATCACCATGCTGGTCACGCACACACATTGGGACCACATCCAGGGCTTTCCGTTTTTCATGCCGGCCTACAACCCACGCGTCAACATTCGTATTCTCGGTTTTGAAGGTGCGGTGCACGGATTGCGCGGCGCGCTTTTCGAGCAAATGCAAAGTGCATTTTTCCCGGTCGGCCTCAATCAAATGGCGAGTCGCGTCACTTTTGAGGAATTGGAAGAGATGGAATTCGATCTCGGTGGAATCAAGATCCGCTCGATGTTCGCGAACCACCCGGGAATTTGTCTGGGTTATCGCCTAACGACTGGTTCGGGCGATATCGTTTACCTGCCGGATCACGAGGCCTACGAGCGTTCCGAAGTAGAACGACAACGGGCCGCTGGAGAAACTTCCGCCGCCGGTTTGGAACACGCGCGCCTGCAGGACGAACAGGCGATCGACTTTCTGCGCGACGCGGCGGTGGTGATGGCCGATTCGCAATACGACCTAGCCGAATACGAAACGCGCCGAGGCTGGGGCCATACCTGCGCAGATGACACGGTCGATCTCGCCATCCGCGCGAACGTAAAACAGCTTTTTCTATTCCATCACGATCCCGACCATAACGACGCAAAAATCGATGAAATGGTTGCGCACGCGAAAGAAAAAGTGCGTGAGAAAAATGCGACGCTGAAAGTCACGGCTGCACGCGAAGGCGCAGAATATGTTTTGCCGTGAGCTAATGGATGACGGGATCGTCGTCCGTCCAGAGGACTTTATCGGGACCAGCCGAGCGGATTTCCATGTGGTCGCGCGAGAGCTGGTGGAAAAAATACGGAGTGCCCCAACGATCGATCACTTCGCCCTTCTCGTTTAATTTCACACCTTCGGGCGGACCGAGCTTCGCTTGTTTTGGATTGCCGCCCATGAGGGCAGCCATGATCTCGGCATTGGTACCGACGGGATTCTCGCCCGCGATGGAGCGGTAATCGCGAATCATTAGACTCACTTTATCGACCTCGATCATCGCTTCCTGATCCGGCGGCGCGAATTCATCCTGTTTCGTATTTAGGACAGTGTTCGGGTTCGGAGTTTGAACCGGCTTCGAGCTACGGGGCAGCGGTGTGGGAACGCGCGGGGCGCTAGAGACCGCCGCTTCCGCCATCGGCGGAGCTGATGAACCACTCGTTAGGCTGCTCGGTGGTCCGGGAGTTGGGGATGATTCGGGGGCGGAAGTTGTTGATTGCCGGCTATACCAAATTTCGGCCCAGACACCTAAGGCGATGAGAACAACGATCGATGGAATAAGCGGCCGCCGCAGTCGCTTCGGGATGGCCATGGCTTTGCCTAACGAGTGGTTGCTTCCGAACCCGGCTTAGGTCATGAAGCCAAGATCGGGAACGGCGAAACGTCCGAGATTAGGAAAAACGGTGCTCATCTTGTTGGCATCGACCCCGAACCATTTCGCCAGGGTAGCGGCGAATTGATCGACCGAGGTGGTAGGAATCCAGCGGCCGGTGCTGGTATCGTCTGGTCCGCCGACGGCCAGAGTAGGCCATTTGCCGAAAGTGCGCTGTCCGTTGACCGCCCCGCCCATAACGAGGTGATGACTCCCCCACCCGTGATCGCTACCCAACAAGTTACTCGGGAACGTGCGGCCGAAATCGCTGTTGGTGAAAGCCGTAACATGGTTTTCGAAATTCGCGTCCCCGTACTGCACGCCGATTTTGTGCATGGCACACTGAAAGGCATTCAAACTCTGGCTGAGCTCGGCAAAGAGGTTAGCCTGCGAACCGAGAATCACTTTTGAGTTATCGACCGTCGTACTGCCGGCGTTGTTGGTTTGCGCGGTGTGAGTGTCGTAGCCGCCGACCTGGCAGAAGAAGATCTGCCGTTTCATCCCGAGGCCCCCTTGCGCGACGCTTCGGTAGCCAGCGTCGATGATGCGCGCGATCATCTTTAATTGCGACATCAAGCCAGAGTTAAAACTGTTCCCGCCGTTCGGAACGACGATGGCAGGGAAATTTGCCGCGACATTGAAGTAAGGGGCGAGAAGCGTCGAATTACCGAGCGAAGCCGAAAGCCCGGTGCCAGTGGCAATGGAATGGTCGAGCGCGAGGGCATAGTTCTGCAACAACATGTTCGACTGGATTTCGTCGATGCCGAGAATGCTGTTGAAAGCAAGCGTGCGTCCGTTCGGAGGGCCGGCGGGCGGGTTATACGATGTGATCGAGACTACGCCACCGGTGCCGACAGAGTACTGTTGCACCACACCGCCTACTTCGAAGGTATTCGCGCCCGCGAGCGAAATAGCTAACGACAAGACCGCGGCATTGCCATTGCGCGGATTGACTGTGTCCATCAAGTCCGCGCAACGTCCACCCCAACCAGTGGAAGGCGGACGATCTGGAATGGAAGTCTGCCACTGCGTTACTTGATCGCTGTGGGAGAAGAGCTGCGGCGGTGTGGCAACGCTTTTATTATTATACTGAGCTTTGGTCAGAGGATAAACCAGCGTGCCGGTGTTAAAGAGCGCGGCGAGCTTGCCGTTGTTAGTCGTCCCATTCACCGACATGGGCGCGCCGTTGAACATGCCGCGCAACTCCGGACAAGCCGGATGCAAACCATAAGTATGCCCGTCACTGCTGAGAGGATTTAAGGCGAGCGCGGTGGCGCCGCTGCCATCGACATTCGGGATAGCTAACGAGGGCGTGCGGATAGTAGAGTAACTGGCATACTCGGTCGGGTCGGTCGGGATAAAGAGATTGTTCGCGTCGTTCCCGCCGGCCAGAAAGATACAGACGAGCGCTTTGTAGTCAGCAACGCCGGTCTGCGCCATCGCCGCATTAATGAAACGCAGATCGCGAATTGTATTCGTAAGAGCCGCCGTGCCAAGCGCAGCGCAAGCCGCTTGGCGAATGAATTTCCGGCGTGTAGTGACTGAGTTATAGAATTGCGGTTCCATTGCTATTTTTGGATCGCGTACTCTGGCGAGGTAAGAATGAGATGAACGATGGCGCGGACGCGATCGCGCACCTGCGTGCCGACTGGAGGACTGGAGTACGGGAAGTTGGCCGTATTCGCGACGAAGTTAACGATGGTGGTTTTAGTCGACGAAGTAAGCTGACCGCCCGTGAGCAAATCGCCCAGCTTATCGACGAGTGTCGGAATGGCGGCGTTGGAAGTGTACGTCCCATCCATATAGGGACTAAGATCCATCGTGATCGTGCCACCACCGTTGCGATAACTCGTTAGACCGTTGTTATTACTTGAGCCGAGAATAGAACCAGCAATGGTATTGGTAAGGGTGATGATGTTGGTATCGGTCGTGAGCTGGAATTCCGGTGTAGTCACGTTCGCGGCAGAGAGCGTGCCTGGATATTGGAAGGTCGGGAAATAGAAGTTAAAGACCGTCGGCGAATTGAGCGGTGAGATAAGCAGGTAGGCTTCCGTGAAACCCACGTCGTATTTACTGGTTTGGAATGCCACACTGCCTGAACGCGTCAACGGCGGCGGCACCAGCATGTAGACGGTCAAAGAATTGGAGGTTTCGCTCTTCATGGTCGAGTTAGGCACCACGATGGTGAAATGATCTTCATCAACGATGCTCGCCACGCTCAACTCTACGTCGGTCGTGTTCAAAGTTCCGGAGTTAGGTGTATAATGGAACCAGACATGATCGTTGACCTGCAAGTTATGATTGCCGAACGTCCCGACCGTGATGGTAGAGGTAGCAGGTGTGCCGGAGTTCTTGACCGAGTAACCTGCAGCAAGCTGCGGAATAATAACCGTCCCACTATGCGCGATCGTATCGCTCATGGTAACGGTAAAGTGACTCGCATCCGTGTAGGACGCGATCGGATAGATGCCGCTGGTGGCGCCGCCACTGAGGAAATTCAGGTAAACCTTTGTCCCGAGAGTTTGCGGTGAGGTAACAGTTTGCGGGCCGGCAGTATTAACCGTGAGTGTGTTACTGCCAGCCACCTGCGTGTAGGTAGGGAGATTCATCCCGGTAGCATTGACAGAGAAGGTCAACGCCGTCGGGGGCGGGTTACTTAACACGCTGTAGTTAGTTGTGGTGGGATTGTTGTAGGGGATGGGCGAGTTACCGGTGAAGTCGAGGAAAACGGCGTTGCCACTTGATAAGAGGTGCGGCGTCACGGTGGTGATGTTCAGCACATTCGTGCCGCTCTCGCCGTAGTTGCCCGTTGTCGCCGTCACCGGGAACGCGCGGGCCGGGCCGGTCAAACGCAGGAGCGGCTCGCGTTGTTTGCCCGAAGTGCTGGCATTGGGCAACGTCCCCGAAGTATTTCGCGCTTCGCCATCGAGCAAGATAGCTTTGATCACCGCCTGCATGTTGCCGCGCACATGCGAAGCAGAGCCATCGTCGTTAAACTTCTGCACCACTCGATAGATATAACCGGGACTTGGGTTACTACTAACCAAGCGCTGAATAAGTTGCCGGCAAACAAACGGCCCGACACTTGAGTTGTTGAACATGTTGTCGATCGCCTTGTCCAGATCGTTCAGGCAATAGGTGTCAAACGGAGCCGGCGCCGCTACAGCCGGATTGGAATCGGATTCCGTGCCGGCAGTAGCACCACCGGCGACCGTGTAACCAAACGCCGGCGGTAGGACGACGTTATCCAGCACCTGCTTGCTCCCTAGCTCATGCTTGGTTGGCACCAAGACCATGGGATCGAGGTAGTTCGCAACCGGACCGAAGTTGGTCGGCAAGCGTCCGCTAGCCTGCAAATCCTGCCCATAATTCCAGCCAGTGAAAACGCGCGCCACGCCCGAAACTACATCCTGATTGTAGGTCGGGACCAGGTTGCCGCCGGAATCAAGCACGAGTGTGCCATCGGGCCAAAGGCGATTCAAACCTAAGGAGAAGAGCTGCATGATTTCGCGGGCATAGTTCTCGTTCGGATGCAGGCCGGTCGTTAGGTCGCCTTTGCCGTTACCCCGCATATCGAGATACAAACCCATGGCCGGCGTAAGTGTGACCTGCTTCAGGATGTCCTTGAAATTGCCGAAGGCGTTATCGAGCAAGGTATCGTAGTGGTCAGCGAGGATGCGGCCGTTGTTATTCAAGATGCCGGTATCGGAAACAACCATGATCTCGCTCAAGGCAAAGGCGACGCGCTGCCGCAATTGATCTGGAGCGGTGATCGACTTCCGCCACCAGGCATTAAACATGAGTGTGTCGGGATAAAGGTTGGTCGGATCGGAGTTCACATTCGCCAGGACATCGGGGACGAGGTGTGAAGCAGACAGGGTGAATTGGTTATCGATCCAGGCGCTGTAGCCATTCTGCTTCACGTAGGCTAGATCGCTTAGACCGGGCGAGGGTGGGAGGCCTGAACTCGCGCCGAAGGTCGCCTGATTCAAAAAACGGGCCGCGCCGGCATCGGTCGCATAATCGCCGGTGTTATAACCCGGATCGGCTTGCAAAGTAGGCGCAGTTTGCGAACCGGAAACGGGCGTAAAGTTACCGCGAATCTCGCCGTTCGGGTAAGTGACAGTGTGAACGTTGAGGTAGGTCTGACCCGTGAGAATGGCACTGACAATTCCCGACGCAGTCCAGGTGCCGACATCCACAATGTTCCAGATGTAACCGCCATCGGCGGTGCGTAGCTCGGGGTGGAACTTATCGATGTCGTCGATGTCGAAAACAATCTGGGAAGGATTAATGCCTACGGTCTGGGTATGAATATGGTAGGCTGTGCGCGGTGAAGTAAGACCGCTATACGTGAAATGCAGAACCGCCTGGGTTTGATCGGCGCTTAGCCGCAAACTAGCCGCGCCCACCGCGGTCGAAGTAGCTACACCTTGCGGCTGTAGGTTAGTCGCATAAAGCGTGTCGTTGGTAGCCGCAACTACTGGATAGTCGTAAGGCGAAAGCAGATAACCAGGAGTGACGCCGGTGTTATTGGCGATTGGAAGAGAGGTCCCGGTGGCATCGAGGTAGTAGCCCACGGCAACATTGTCGGTCGCGGTGCCGACACCGTGGTTGTGCAGGACTTCGAAGTAATACTTCTGCCCGGCCACGAGCGAGAGCCAGCCAGATTTTTGATTACTCTGCGTATTCCAAGTCTCGGCGTTAGTGCCCGGGGCATTGACCCAGGCCCGCCGCACTTTGCTGTTCGCTTCTTTGGTATTGGAAATCCAAAGCTCCGCAGTATTGCTCGCGGCCAGCCAAAAATAGTAGTTACCGGTCGTCGGCGGCGTGAAGTAACCGCGCAACCTTTTCGCGGTATTATCCGGATAGGCGGTGTTGTCTTCCAAAGTAGTCAACGAGCTATCGGTGCTATTCGGCGGCAGGCTCGTCGGTATGTCGCTAATGGCGGAGCCAGTGACGCCGCTGGTCCAAATTTCGCGGGTAATGGCATTGCCAGTGTTGAGAATTTGGATGTCGAGCACGGAACTGCCCGAGCCATTCGCGTTTGTGGCCACGATTGCCACCTGGTAATCGCCGGCCTGGGTTGGAGTGCCATTAATCAAGCCGGTCGTCGCATTCAAACTCAAGCCTGGCGGCAATGGCCCGCTATTAGTGCCTAACGAGTAGTTGGTCGGGATACTGGACGAGTTAGTCGCAACCACGTTGAAGTTGAAAGATTGGTTCACGAAACCATAGACGACTTGCGCGCTGGTAATGGTCGGCACCGCCGTGGCTACGATGGGATAGAGCCGGTTGGTCGGGATGATCTGCTTGACCTGGCTGTTGCTATACCAATAAAGATGCGTCTCGCGATTTCCCGTAGCTTGGAAATATTCGAGCTTAATATCGTAAAGGAGGCCGCCGATAAGATCAATCGCGCCGGTCCATTCCGGGCTGGTGCCCTGTAGGATCCAACGATCAACGACTAACTGTCCGTTTACCCACAGCTTCACACCGTCGTCGGCCTTGGTATCGAAGTAGTAGGTCTCGGTGTATTGCGGTTGTACCTGACCCTGCCAACGAATGGCGAAATTAGTTGTCCCGACGATACCCGGAGGAGGCGTGGTAGCCCAGTTGAAATCCACCGTCGCGTCAGTGCGCGAGGCCTTGAAATTGGCCGCACTGAAAATATTAGCCGCGTTGTAGGCGTTTGGCGGCAACAGCGTAGCGGTCGAGGAATAATAAGAGCCCGTCAGTCCCGTGCCGCTGGTATTACCCGCTGGCGAAATGACGACACTCGCGCTGCTGGGCGATGAGACGGTGTAACCCGCGCCCGGCGCAGCCTGCAAGGTAACAGTGGCATTATTCTGTCGGGCTACGTTGTACTTCGGCACTACCGGAACAATGATCACGCCGACTTTGGGCGCGAAGGTGACCGAGCTCGGCAACGCCACGTAATCGGTGTCGGTAACCGCTGTCCCACTTCTCGTCAGGGGAACGGTCGTCGTGCTGAAGTTCAATGTGCCTCCACGGCTGATCGTGAACGCCCCCGTCGTCGTCGGCACGGTCGCGGCATCAGGCGGTTGCACGGCGGAGGGCGCGCTCGCCGTGATCGTCACAACATTCTCCTTCACCAACTCGTTCGTGAGCGAAGTATGATCGTCAGTCGGAGAATTTTTTGTGTGCGCATTTAACGGATCATAACCAGCGACGTATTCCGCCCAATCGCTCACACCATCGCCATCCGTATCCAGATCTGCGACTAGGACGTGATAGAAAACGCCGGCACTAAGCGGCACAGTTAAACTTTTCGTCGTGCCGTCGCCATTCACCTGCACCGCCGGAACAGCGGTCCAATTTTGCGGCGTCCCCAGCGTGTTGGTCGATTCAAGCGAATACGATTTCCCTTTCGCGCTCGGGAAACTCATGGAGATCGAAGCCGAAACCGGATCAATCGTGGTGTTCGTTACTTCCACCATCGATTTGCTTGACTCCGGATTTGTTCCGGCAGCGAGTTCCACACTATTCGTTAGACCATCGCCATCGTCGTCCGCCGCCAGCCAGTTCGGATCGTTTACCTGCGCGTCGGTCAGCCCGTAGAGTAGCTTCCAAACGGTAGCATTGATCGCCATGTCGGGCGTTGCCTGCGCGCGACCAGCGCAAAGCGCGATCAAACTGAGACAAACAAAATAGTGCGCAAGGCTGTAGCGAAGAGAAGGCCGTTGCGTCATCGTGGGTTCGATCGGAACACCGTGCGGTGTCGCGCACAGTAGTCCGTTTTCATCGAATAACGAAGCAATTATTACACCGCTAATTACGTCAATTTCGCTCGCCAGCGCGCCGGAGCGGGCACAGATTCGGCCCCGAAGCATCGCGTGAACCTGCCCAATTTTCTTCGCGAATTAAAACGCCGTAACGTTTATCGCGCCGCCGTCGCCTACCTGGCGGTCGCCTGGCTGCTGGTGCAAGTGGCCACGCAGGTCGCGCCTTACTTTGATATTCCCAGTTGGATCGTCCGTCTCGTCGTCGTCCTGCTCGCGGCCGGTTTCCCTTTTGCGCTCGGTCTGGCCTGGGCTTTTGAACTAACGCCCCAGGGCTTTCTGCGCAGTGAAGACGTGCAGCCCGAGCAACCACTCGTTAGGCAAACTCGTCGCCGCATCGATTACATCATCATCGCGGTTCTGACTTTGACCGTCTCTCTTTTGCTTTTCGATCGCTTCCGACCGCATCGCAGCAGCAACGGCCCGGCGGAAAAAAGCATCGCCGTTCTCCCGTTCGAAAACATGACCCAGGACAAGGAAAACGAATTTTTCGCCGACGGAATTCAAGACGATATCCTGACCAGCCTCTCGAAAATCAGCGATCTGAAAGTAATCAGTCGCACCTCCACCATGCCGTATCGCGGCAATAAGGAATCGCGCAATCTCCGTCAGATCGGTGAAGCGCTCGGCGTCGAAAATATTCTGGAAGGCAGCGTCCGTCGGGTCGCGTCGCAGGTGGTGGTGACGGTGCAGTTACTTGATGCACGGACTGATCGTCACATTTGGGCCAACCGCTACGACCGGACCATCTCGAACGCGCTCACTTTACAAGGCGAGCTGGCCGAGGAAATCGCGCGGGCTTTGCGTGCGAAATTAAGTCCGGAAGAAAAGACGCGGGTCGAAACCAAGCCGACCGATAACGCCGAAGCTTATCTACTTTACCTGCGCGCGCGCGAGCTGGAGCAGAAGCCGGATACCTTGCTGGAGGACTTACTTGCGGCGGAAAAAGCAATCACGGAGGCTCTCACTCTCGATCCCAAGTTTGCTCTCGCCTACGCCCTGCGTGCGCGCGTGCGCGCTTACATTTTTCATTTTCATCAGGCGACCGATAACTGGAAAAGCAAAGCGCGCCTCGATGCCGAAGAGGCTCTACGCTTACAACCAAATGGCAGCGAGACGCACTTCGCCCTAGGCCTTTGTCACTACTGGCTGGAAAGCGACTACGAAAAAGCGCTCGCGCAATTTGCTATCGCGGCGGAGCTCTCGCCTAACGACACCAAGGTTCCTTTCTTTGTTGCTGCTATTCGCCGCCGCCAGGGCCAATGGCAGGAAGCTCTCGATCTCTACCATCGCGTGGAGAACCTCGATCCGCAGAATCCCAATGTGGTGCGTAATCTTCTTTTCACTAATACCGCGTTGCGCAACTGGGAAGAAGCCGCCCACGCTGGCGAACGCCTGGAGAAGCTCGCGCCTGCTTCCATTGGCACACGTATTCAGGCCGCCTACGTAGATTTCTGGCGAATAGGAACGACGCAACGACTGCAGGACTTGTTAGGTACTATTCCTCAGGGGACCGATCCTGATGGAGCAGTTACCGCCGCACGGTGGGATGTAGCTATGATCAAGCGCGATTTCGCGGCGGCTGAAGGAGCTTTGAAAGAATGTAAGCTCGACGAAGTCTCTTACTTAAATGGAGAGCTAACTCCAAAGGATTTTCTTTTTGGACTGTTATACCTAACAAAAGGTGACCCTACTGCCGCGCAACCATACTTGGAAGCTGCCCGCACGCGGTTGGAAAGCTCTGCTCACGAAGCTCCGGAAAGCGCGGAACGACACGCTAATCTCGGCCTACTTTACGCTTTCATCGGCCGAAAGGATTCTGCTATCGCCGAAGGCAAAAAGGCGGTCGAACTAAAACCAGAAACAAAAGACGCGTTCGACGGCGCGATCATGAACTGCTATCTCGCCCTCATCTACGCCCGCACCGGCGAGATCGATCAGGCATTCGCCTTACTCGACCGGTTAGTTAAAACTCCAGGCGCCGTCGATAGCCCGCTCTACAGTGTTACCGCCAGCGATCTACGCTACCGCTTTGCCTGGGATCCTCTTAGGAACGATCCACGTTTCCAGAACTTGTTAAGCTCGGGGAAATAGCAGAATTGCGGCTCGCCCGCCCGTGAGGCAAACGAGCGGAGTGAAGGTTCGACCGCAAATTGTGGAAGAATTTCGTAGGCATTGGCGGCGAATTCCTATAAGAGCAGCTTCCCCATGCCGCTCATCTCCCGAATCGTCGCTGGTATTTTTTTGCTGTTGGCGACACGCGTCACCGCACCAGGACAATCGGGGCAGACGTATGTGTTGGCGATGCGCGGCGACCATACTCCCGACGGCCAGGATACCATCGAAACGCCCGGCAGTTTTGCGCTCGCAAATACTGGTGCAGTCTTCTTCGCACATCTAACTAACGCTAATGTTTCCGCGCTTTTCTCCACCACGGTAGCTGGGAAAGCGGAGATTTTGCGCGTCGGAAATAACGTGCCCGGTGCAGGCACGATCTTCGGTCTGGCGGGCAATCTCTGGATGAATCGTCAGGCGCAGGCGGTCGTTTATGCGGTAGTAACTGATGGCAATGGCGCGAACCATGACGCGCTTCTCACCGGAAGTATGCCGGCTAATGTGCGGCCGGTCGCGGTCGCAGACCAAACCGTGCCGGATGGCTACGGGCAGTTTGGTGGTTTCGGCGCGGGCACATTAAACGACGCCGGTCATGTAGCCTTCTGGGGCTCGATCAAAAATGGCGGCGGTCCGCTCATCAGCACCAATGGTATTTTCATCGGGCATCCCAATGGCACCCTCACCGAAATCGTGCGCTCAACCCAGAGTGCTCCCGGCGAAACGAATCCGTTCTACTCGTTAGGCGGTCCGGTCCTGATCAATTCAACCGGACAAGCTTGTTTCACAGGCGAAGTCAACGACGCGCACTTCGGCACTCCCTATGACTCCGGCGTCTTCCGCGCTAGCTCTTCCCTCGACATGGTTAAGCTGGCGCGCTCTTATGATCCAGCGCCGGGGACAGGCTTTCTCTTGGGTAATTTCACTATCGGCTCGATTAACAATGCCGGTGCCGTATCTTTCTTCTCCTACCTAATCGATAGTAGCGGGACCTTTAAAGGACGCGGCCTATTCAAATCTGCCAGCAGCGGTCCAGTTACCACGATCGCCTACTCCGGACAAACGGTTTCGACCGCGCTAGGTCAGTACACGGACTTCGATAATACGTTAGGCATTAACAACGCCGGCCACGTTGCTTATGTTGGTTACTTCGCCAAAGGCTCGACCAAAGGCTCGGGCGTTTTTCTGGGCGACGGTATTAGCCAGCGTCTATTAGTTCGCAACAACCAGGTCGCTCCCGGCGGCGCTACCTTTACTGGCTTTGCTTTAGCTCGCGCGAATGACACAGGCACGGTGGCCTTTACCGCGCAGCTCAACAAATCGTCTCAATACAATGGCATCTTCCTCACCGATGGCATCGAGACCCTCAAGGTCGCGCAGGTCGGCGATGTGGTGAATGGCACGCCTATCTATCAGCTCGGCTTTGACCCAAAAGCTTTCAACGACCTGCGGCAGGTGGCTTATCAAACTCTCGATTCCACTGGAACGGACTTCCGGATTTATCTCTTCGCCCCCGCTCTGAAGTGGCGCACCAATGGCGACGGGAACTGGGACGACGCTGTCAACTGGACAGTTAGTCTTGTCCCGGCGACCTACAACGATGTCAACGTCATTCCCACCACGGGTGGGAGAGTCGCAGGACCCGCGGCCGACGTCACGGTTAGGTCTCTGACCATCGGCGCAGGAACAAGCGGATCGGCAGACTTTGCGCTGCGGAGCGGAATCGTCACGGTAACTAATGGAGTAACTGTAGCGCCACTCGGCAAGCTTAGCGGCAGTGGTCGTCTGGTCGGCAACGTTGTTAATCAAGCGACGGTGGGGCCGGGAAATTCTCCGGGCACAATCACGGTGCAGGGTAACTACACGCAAGCTAGCACTGTTATGCTCGAGGTCGAGATCGCTGGTCCTGCGGCCGCGAGCTATGACAGCCTGGCGATCACAGGTAACGCGACGCTCGGCGGAACTCTTCGTCTTACTCCGTTGGGAAATGCTCTCGAGCAGCTTTCAAGCACTAGCTCTTTAGAAGTTGTAACTACGGCCGGGACCATCACAGGCGCGTTTAGTAACGCCGCCAATGGCGCCCGCGTGACTACCACGGATGGTCTAGCTTCTTTTCAGGTCAATTACGCTGCGCACTCTGTTGTCTTAAGTGATTTCGTCGCAGTCGATTCTGACAGTGATGGCCTTCCGGATTATTGGATGCAACAGTATTTTGGCCACATAGCCCACGTTGCCGGCGACAACTCTCAAGCTACGGACGATGCCGACGGCGATGGCATGACCAACATAGAAGAATATGTCGCCGGGACTGATCCGACTAAAGCGACAAATGCTTTCCGCGTGGCGTTATCTTTCGCAGGAAACACTCTCTCGATTTCATTTCCGACAGTGCTGGGCCGTACTTACTCGATTGAAACGTCCTCACAGCTGGATGCACCAATATGGTCGCCGGTGGTAGTTGCTGTTGCCGGCGATGGCACGACAAGGTCTATTAGTCTTGGTTCTCCTTCGCCGTCCGACGGCCCGAGGTTTTATCACGCCTCGGTTTCTCGCTAGTTACTTTCTGCTGAACTAACCATACCTAACAGGTCAACGCACCGCAGCGCGCGCCTCCCTGCAGTAATTAACCAGGCCATCTACTACCCCGTCGGCATATTCGCGAAAGATACTGGGACGCTCAGTGCCATTCACATTGCGAATACCTTCGTAGTCGCCTTCCTCCACTCGCCAGAAGACTTCATCGCTGTTCATCACATAGGGCTCGAAGTAAACGACGGGGCATTCAAACAAACGGGTCGCGAGAAGGTTCCGTGCATAGACGTAACCGGTCTGGCCAAGGCTAGTCACGTTCTCAGTTGTGTATTGATAAGGCGGTAGATGTGTTCGGCCCGCCATGGCACGCGCGCAGTTTTCCGCGAGGGGAAATTCTTCGTCGAAGGTGCGGCTAAGAAGACGCCGCACCATTTCGAAACGCACGTCATCGAATTCCAATTCCGCCGGCAAATAAGAACCGTTGACTAGCAGGTGGAGATGATTGTGATCAGTTAAGGTAGGCTTGGTAGGATCGTCCCAAGCCTCCGCATTAAAGTGCAGGCAAAGGACGACGTCCGGTTTCAGTTTGGTATTTACCTTTGTGGCGCGGGCGCGGATCTCGCTGTTACGATAAAAGAGAAGCTCGTCCTGCCAGCGCAGGGTTTGCTCCTTTTGCGGATCGCCCGGACCATCGAAATTTTCGCGCGGCTCGACCTTCCCCGCGCGTAACAGAACCTCGCGCGAGACTTCCTTCATATCATCGGGACGCTTGGGGGTGCTCGGCTCGAGTTTATCGCGTACGAAGGAAACCGTCGCGCCGAGTTTCTCCAACTTCGGTGCAAGTAACTTCGCCACTAACAGGGTCATATCGCCTTCCTGGATTGGTTTGGCGTCGCCGACTTGCAACCAGCGTTCTTCCATCCGCGCCCACGAACCGCCGATGTGGCCGGGATCAAGCGCGATCTTCCAACCGGCCAGCTCGCGTCCTTTTTTTGCGCGTGGAAAAACTGCGACCGAGCGCCAATCATTCTTGACCGGCTTGCGATTGTTTTCGTTGGCAGCAAAACGCAGCGTGAACCAATTCTGCATCCCCCTGCTCGTGAGAATGCGAACGACATTCTCATCAATCACTAGAAGGTCGGGACTCAAACCGCGCGGACAATAAATATCCTGCAGACGTTCGATGAATTCCTCATGCGTCATCGTTTCTTGAAACTTCTCCAGGGCGGACCAATCGGGCGCTTCGGACAAAGGTGACAAACTCTCCGCCGCGCCTAACGAGACCAACGCAAGAAAAATCCATAGCGCTTCAAAGGCGAAGTTGTAGCGACGCCGCTGCCTCGGCGTAAAAAAGCGTTCACTGGAATCAACGCGCTCGGACGGCGACACAGCGCCGTCGCTACAAACTGAAGATACCATCACAGTTTTGCTTTCGCGTTAAATAACACGCATCTTCGCGGCATGCTGACGATTCTGTTTCTGGGCGACATCGTTGGCGAGCCTGGACGCACTGCGGTCATCAATCGCCTGCCGGAATTGAAAGCGGAGCACGCGCTCGATTTCATTGTGGTGAACGGCGAGAATGCGGCGGCCGGACGCGGCATCACGCCGAAAATTACCATCGATCTCCTGCGCGCTGGTGCGTCGGTAATTACCACCGGCGATCACGTCTGGGACCAGAAAGAGATTGTTGGTTTTCTCGATACGGAACCGCGGTTGTTGCGTCCCATCAATTATCCGCCGGGCGCTCCGGGAGGAGGTTCGATTGTTCTCGAAACCGCCAAAGGGAAAATCGGCGTGATCAACGTGCAGTGCCGGACTTTTATGCAGCCGATTTTGGAGAATCCATTCGAAGCGATCGATGTCGCGGTGGCGGAAATGCGCACCGAAACTCCGATCATTCTGGTTGATGTGCACGGTGAAACGACCAGCGAAAAAATCGCACTCGGCCGTTTTCTGGACGGACGGGTTTCCGCGGTAATGGGAACGCACACCCACGTGCAAACGGCCGACGAACAAATTTTCCCGGGCGGCACCGCATTCATCTGCGATGCGGGAATGTGCGGGCCTAACGAGTCCATTCTTGGACGCGCAGTGGATCCGATCGTGAACCGTTTCATTTCGAACCTGCCCGCGCCATTTCCGATTGCGAAAGGCGACGTGCGGATTTGCGGCGCGCTCGTCACCGTGGACGAGACGACCGGCCGCGCTATCGCGATCACACGCGTGAATGAGCTGCATTCATCCCCGCCGTCGGAAGTTCGCGGGCAGACACCACCGCAAGACGTCATCAGCGTTTCGTCGTCATGAAAACCGCGCTTCTGAGTACAGTCGCAGTCGTCTTTGTTTCGACTGTCGCGTCCGCTCGAATCACAAAGGTGGAAATCGACGGTGCTGCGCTCTTTTTTTTGCGGGGCCACTTGGTTTCCGGCGGCGACTTCTATTACCCCGAAGAGGCAGGGAGCGCGAAACACAGTGGCTCAGCCGGATACATAATGGAGCTCGCCGAAGACGGCAGCGTAAAGAATCTGAAGCGTAACATGTCGAGCGGAAACGCCGTGATCGACGAGCATGTTAGGCAGACGCTGCAACGCTACCGTTTCAAACCAGCCACGAAGAGCCCGTTGCAGTGGTATATCAGCTTTTTCTGGCCCGATCGCATCAAGGTGATTCTGACACCGGCCGGGGATCAGCAGCGTCGAGTGCTCGGCGGCCGCAAAGCGTAGGCTGCTCCCTCGATCGGAGGAGCTAAGACTGGTCGTCGTCTTCTGCGCCGTTCTCGCTCGCCTGCTCTGCTTCCGCATCCTGCGCGGGAACGGAAAAGCGGCGTTTTCTCCGCGCGGCCGGCAGCGGCGAAAGTGTCATCGTGATATTTCGCCCGGCCGCCTTCGGTTCCATTTCGACCTGCGACATGCCATTCAAATCGTCGCGCACCTTTTCCATTAACTGCATGCCGAATTCCTGGTGGGCCATTTCGCGGCCGCGGAATTGCAACTGCACGCGAACCTTATTTCCTTTATCGAGAAACGCTTCGCCGTGACGCAATTTCGTCAGGTAATCGTGTTCGTCGATGTTTACTCGAAACTTGATCTCTTTCAGTTTCGTTCCGGAACTCTTTTTGTCCTTTTCCTGTTTAGACAAATCGTAACGAAACTTACCGAAGTCGACGATCTTGCAGACAGGCGGATTAGCCGTGGGCGCCACTTCCACCAGATCGAGCCCGATGCTTTGCGCCCGGCGAATGGCATCGGACAATTTCATGACGCCGAGCTGCTCGCCCGTTGCGGCCATAATGACCCGGACATCGCGCGCGCGAATCCGGCCGTTTACACGAATTTGTGATTGCAGATTAAGTCAAGCTCCTGACCGACGAAGCGCGGAGTGAACTGCCTCGCCGTTATTATTCTTTATCGCAATTTCCGGCGTGGCCTTGAACCGCTCCGAACACTCCTGCCTCGTCGCGGCTGCGATGGCCGCAACGACGAGCCCGCGAAAATCGCGAACCGAGTGGAACTTGAGAGCAACATTGTTGCCGTGGCAAGACGAAATTGGTGCGAACTAAGAGGCCGGCGGTTGGCCGAAATGGGCCGCGTACGATTCGTAAGCACTGATGTCGTCGAGCATCGAATCAAGTGTGGTGGCGATAGGTTCCAACTTGGCGAAGCCGGAAAAAATCGCGCGATCGCCGATCTCGCTGTCGATGACGAAGGTCGGACGTTGCGTCACCTGCATGGCGTGAAACTCGGCGGTCGTGGCGCGGATTCTCTTCTCGATTTCAGTTGAGCGCGCGCATTCGAGAAGTTTCGCTTTGCCCAAGCCGCCGGCATTCGCTCCGATGGTCGCCGCGGTTTCGAAATCGCCCGTCTGAATGCCATCGACCACGGTGGCATTCGAAAGCGCGATCACTACGCGATCGTCAGTCACCCCGAGGTCGCGCGCAGCTTCCGCGACCAGATTCGGTTCGATGCATTCTTGCAGGTTCGGTTTGAACCAACCCGGCTTCAGCATGAACGGCGAGCGCATCATGATTCCGCTACGTCGGTAAAACCAGTCGCATTGCTCGATCGATTTCGGAAAACCCGATGCGTCCATGAGCGCGATTTTCCATTGGAAATCCACGCGGCCCGCGTAGCGCTTTTGCAATTCCGTCCACATCGGCATCGCCCAAAAACACCAGGAGGAAATGACTTCGAGATAATTCGTGACCGTGATTTTCATGTGCGCAATTGGACGTGAAGCGTTCTGCGCTGACTGTGCGCGAAGGTCAATGCTCGATCTCAATCATCTCCTCCTTTTCGTTGCGTCGGTCTCGCCGGTTATCGTTTTGATCCGAACGGCGCGCAACGCCGCGCTCAATCGCGGCTGGTGGTTGGCCGCGATTGCAGTCCTGATTGTGACGGCGCTTGCCTGGCTACTTTCGCCGGACCGCGCCGGTTACATCGGCGCGGGCGCGTGGCTCGCGTTGCTCCTGCTGCCGATGGTCGGCCTGCGGCAGGCGACGGAAGCCGTGGCCGTGCAACGATTTTCCACGGCGCGTTGGATTCTCGGACTCCTGCGGTTTCTTCATCCTTCGCGCGCGCTGCGAGACGAACGAGACCTGCTGCGCGCTCTCCAACTCGCGCAACGCGGTTCTATAATAGAAGCAGACGCAATCCTTCAGAGCCTTTCGCGGCAAGATGGCGTCATCGGACGGCGCGCCACGGCCTGGCGATTTTTCATTCATGGCGAATGGGAAAATCTACGCGCCTGGTCGGAGCGAAACATCCCGCGTCTCGGCCTGGGTGAAGACGCGACCTTGCTGCCGCTTTACTTCCGCTCGTTAGGCGAGCTTGGTCAGCGCGATGAACTCGTTAGACAATGCTCCGGTCGGATCTCGTCGCTCCTGAGTTCGGTCCAATATCAATCGGCCTTCCTGCTTAGCCTGCTCACCGTCCTGTCGTTCTGCGGGCGCGGCGATGCCGTCGAACGAATCCTGCAAACGCGATTACGCCGTCTGCCTGAGCGGGTGAAAAATTATTGGCTCGCGACGAGTCAGTCAGCGGCCGCGCCACTTAGTGCGCCTAACGAGTCCACCGTTGATCGGTTAGCTCACGCGGTCTTGCGTCGGCACGGTTCCATTCTTCCCGCACAAAATTTCCGCGCTACGCCGGCTGTCATCGTCATCATTCTCTTGAACGTCATCGTTTTTCTTGTCGAGGTCTCGTTAGGCGGATCGATGAATCCGCTCGTGCTCCATCGCCTCGGTGCGCTTGAACCGACGTTTGTCCTGCAGGCCGGCCAGTATTGGCGGCTCCTGAGCGCGACCTTCCTTCACTACGGCCCGCTGCATCTCTTCGTAAATGTCTACGCGCTCTATGTGCTCGGTCCTGCTTTGGAAACGAGTTTCGGAACTCTGCGATTCACAATCTGCTATTTTCTTTCCGGCCTTGGTTCGAGCGCAGGCGTGGTTGCGCTCTGGCGCTTCGGCCTCACCCAAACCGAATCGCTCGTCGGCGCATCGGGCGCTGTCATGGGTGTGGTGGGCGCGTGGGCCGCCTTCCTCGCCTTGCATCGTCACGTCCCAATGGCGCGACGGCGTTTCGTTAACATTGTCCTCATCATCGTTATTCAGACAGCCTTTGATTTTTCCACGCCGCAGATCAGTCTGGGCGCGCATCTTTGTGGTCTAACGAGTGGTCTGATTCTCGGTCTGCTGCTGGCCCCGCGGCGCGATTTGATCTGATCCATACGGAACGCTTGCTGCTAGGGAGATTCCTGACATTATCCCCTTCCCAAATTCGGACCGCCTCGCCCGATGCCAAAGTATCTAACTTATAACGTCGTCCCGAGATTGCCGCCCGCGCTCGAACCGCTGCGCGAGATGGTCTTCAACCTCTGGTGGACCTGGGAGCCTTCGGCGCGCCGGTTATTTCGTCATCTCGATCCCGAGCTTTGGAATCGGACCAATCACAACCCCGTCCGCATGCTCCAACTGTCGCGGCAGGCGCGCCTCGTCGAAGTTTCCGAAGACGATGAGTTTCTGCGCGAGCTCAAGGAGGTGCACGACACTTTCAAAAAATACCTCGCGCGCAAAGACACCTACGGAAAAAAAGGCGCGGGCAGTTCGCTCAAAAATACCGTCGCTTATTTCTCCGCCGAATTCGGATTTCACGAATCGATCCCGAATTATTCCGGCGGCCTCGGCATTCTTTCCGGCGACCATTGTAAATCAGCCAGCGATCTCGATCTAAACTTCGTCGCGATTGGGCTGCTCTACCGGCACGGTTATTTCAAACAACAGATCGACAAGGACGGCATGCAGGAAGCCGTCAGTCTGAATCAGAACTTTCATCATTTGCCGATTCGGGAAGTGCGGCGCGATAACGCGCGCGTTTTGATTTCTGTGCGCATCCTTGATCGCGAGGTACTCGCGAAAATCTGGGAGCTGCACGTCGGCCGGATCAATCTCTACTTGTTGGACACCGATGTGGCGGAGAATTCTCCGGAAGATCGACTGATCAGCGCGGAGCTTTACGGCGGCGATCTGGAAATGCGGATGCGCCAGGAAATGGTGCTCGGCATCGGTGGGGTGCGCGCGCTCGGCGCACTCGGCATCAGCGCGAAAGTTTTCCACATGAACGAAGGCCACTCGGCCTTTCTCGCGCTCGAGCGGATTCGTTTGCTCCACAAAGAACAAGGGCTCGATTTTTATGCCGCGCTGCAATTGGTCGCGGCTTCCAACATTTTTACCACGCACACACCCGTGCCCGCGGGTAACGACGCTTTCCCGCGCGCGATGATGCAAAAATACTTCGCCGAGTTTGCGTCAGAGATGGGTCTGCCCTTCGACGAACTTTTCAGCTTCGGACAAACTCGCGTCAATCCGGACGACCCGTTCAGCATGACGATTCTGGCTCTCCGCGCCAGCCGACACGCCAACGGCGTCAGCAGACTACATGGCGAAGTAAGCCGCGGACTTTGGAAAGATGTGTGGGCCGGCGTCCCGGTGCAGGAAGTACCCATCACCAGTATCACCAATGGAATTCATACTAAGACGTGGATGGCGCCGGAATTTTCCGCGCTCTACACCAAGTATCTCGGCAAATGGGAAGATCGCCTGACCGATGTCGAGTTCTGGCGCGGTGTGATCGACATTCCTGACGCGGAACTTTGGACGACGCACCAAAAATTAAAGGCGCGCCTGGTTGAGTTCGTGCGCGACCGCATGCGCGTCCGCGCGCAACGCATCGGCGAATCGCCGGAAGCGATTCGCAAAATTAATCAGGTGCTCGATCCGGAGGTTTTGACGATCGGGTTCGCGCGACGTTTCGCCACCTACAAGCGCGGCGCGCTTTTATTTTCCGACAAAGAACGGCTGGCGCGTTTGCTCAACGATGCGACGCGGCCGGTCCAATTTATTTTCGCGGGCAAATCGCATCCGCGCGATGAAGGCGGCAAAGCGCTGATCAAGGAAGTTTACAAATTCAGTCGCGAAACCGGACTGGAAAATCGCATCGTTTTTGTTGAAGACTACGATACTTACATCGCGCGCCGTCTCGTCCAAGGCGTCGATCTTTGGCTAAACAATCCGCTGCGTCCGCTTGAAGCTAGCGGTACAAGCGGAATGAAATTACCGCCGAACGGCGGATTGAATCTCAGCGTGCTCGATGGCTGGTGGTGCGAAAGTTACAATGGGAAAAATGGCTGGGCCATCGGCGCGGAAATCGAAACAGGTCCCGCGGAATTTCAAAACGCCGTCGACATCGCGAGTCTCTACCAGATTCTCGAGAACCAGATTGTGCCGCTCTATTACGCCAAACCCGATGGCAAACTTCCGCTGGCCTGGTTGCAATTGATGCGCGAATCAATCCGCAGCGTCACGCCGGTTTTCAACACGCACCGCATGGTGCAGGAATACGCCGAGCGTCTCTACATTCCCGCGGATAAAGCGCACGCCGAATTCGCGCGCGAGAAAGGCAAAGCCGCCACGGAGTTGAGCCAATGGAAAGCGCGCATCCGCAAGGATTGGTCGCAGGTGCAGATTTACGACGTGCAAGTCGGCAACGAAAACCGGCACAACATTCTTGTTGGCGATTCCCTGCTCGTTTCCGCCAAGGTCCATCTCGGCGCGGTCGATCCGAAACACGTGCGGGTGGAAGCGTATTACGGGGAACCGGGAAAGGACGATGTCTCAAACGTTTCGCATCCGGCCGTTGCCGTGCTGAACGAGGACACCCATCACGAAGGGAACGGCCACTATGTTTACAAGGGCTTCGTTCCGGCTGCAGAAAGTGGCACCTACGCTTTCAGCGTGCGGGTCGTCCCTACTCATCCGCATCTGACGCAAGCGCATGAGTTGCGCTTGATCACTTGGTCGTAAGCCACGCGGCTTGCGAAAAAAATGTCCGGTGAGTCTGCTATAATCTCGCTCTCACTTGCTCAACATCGTCATTAGGAATGGCCACACGACTATTTATTCTCATTCTTTGTCTCGCACAAAGCGCATCGGCGCTCCTCGCGCAGAACAACAATCCCATCGTGCGTTTCCGCACAGACCTGGGAAATATCGATGTTGTGCTCTTACAAGATGTCGCGCCCAACAGCGTGACCAACTTCCTTAACTATGTAAATCGGAGCGCCTATAATGGCTCGTTCATCCATCGCTCACCGCCGAACTTCGTCGTGCAGGGTGGCGGCTACCAATTTGTCAGCGGCAATGTTTACACCATCCCGCAGGATCCGCCGGTCGTGAACGAGTTCCATGTTTCCAACACCCGCGGCACACTCGCCATGGCCAAGCTTTCCGGAAATCCGAACAGTGCGACTAACCAATGGTTCTTCAATGAGTCGAACAGCAATGCTCCCAACCTGGACTCACAGAACGGCGGCTTCACTGTTTTCGGGCGCATCATTGGCACTACCGGCCTTTCAGTCATGGACGCGATCGCGGCCGTGCCGATTTACTACGCTTCACAGACTTTCGATCAGCTACCACTGCGAAATTACACCGGGAGCGGTGTGCAGGACGCTAATCTTGTGCATGTGATTTCCGTGGCCGCCTTCAAGGCGACGGTCGCGGTCACTCATCCGAGCGCGAACACGATTCACCTTCAAGGCCTGGCCAGCGGCGGCGCTACTTATCGTCTTGATACTTCGGTGACTCCGGGCAGCGCCGGCTTCGCTCAGGCAACCACCGTGAATGCCGACACGAACGGAAACGTTTCCTACGACGACAACAATCCAGGGACGGCAAAGTTTTATCGGATGGTTCTGCCGTAGCTAATTGTCAACGACAGCAGCAGCGAGCAGCTCGTTCAGATCGACCTCGCCGCTGCACAAAGCGTTGAGCTCTCGCAAACGCGCATCATCGTCAGTCACTTCTGTAAAAACGACTCGCTCGTCGCGCCCATCTTTTTCGAAGACAATCTCATCCCACTGAATCGAACGAATCGCGTGATTGAATTTGGCGACCGCGCGGCCGCGGAAAAACGCCCGTGTGCTGGAGGGCGGCGCGAAGATCGCGGCTTTGATTTCTTCTTCGCCGACGAAGTGGCGCATCGAACCTTGTCGCAACAGTTCGTAATACAATCCCTGCTCCGGTGCGATGTTGTGATATTCCAAATCGATCGCCTGCAACCATGGATCGCTCCACGCGATTCCTTCGCTTTCCTGTAAGGCGCTGAGGAGGAATTTCTTGGCCACCCAATCGACGCGATCGCGCGTCAGCGAAACGTCTCGCTCCAAGTCATTCAGGACATTTTCCCATTCGCGCACCAGCCACTCGTCTTCGGCACCATTCGTTAGGCCGGCTTTTTGCACGGCACGCAGATAGAGCCGCTGCACCTCAATCGCGGAAATCTTGCGACCGTCGCGCAGTTCAATGATCCAGTCGTAATATTGATCGCGACTGATCGACTTCGTCGCATCGATCGGTTGCGCGATATCCAACTGCGGCGCGAGCCCGCGTTCAATTAACTGCAGCACGAGCGCGGTCGTTCCAACTTTCACCGCCGTAGCCCATTCGCTCATGTTGGAATCACCAATGATGACATGAAAACGGCGATACTTGTTCGTGTCCGCGTGCGGCTCGTCGCGCGTGTTGACCAGCGGGCGTTTGTTCATCGTGTCGATGCTCACAAGCACGCTGAAAAAATCCGCGCGCTGTGAAATCTGGTAGAGACCCGGTTGCCCCGCGGCACTCTCTGCTTCCACGCCCATCTTGCCCGCGCCGGCGAAAATTTGCCGCGTAATGAGAAAGGGAAGAACACCGCTGACAATGCGATTCCACGACAGATCGCGGCTCATCAAATAGTTGTCGTGACAACCGTAACTGTGGCCCACGAAGTCGGTGTTGTTCTTGTAAAGCCGTAGCTCCTGTTCGTTGGGCAACTTTTGATTTCGACGGCGCGCGCACTCCGCCAGGATGCGCTCCCCTGCTTTTTCCTGCGCAACTAATTCGCGCAAGGTTGTGCATTCCGGCGTGGAATATTCTGGATGCGCGTGATCGTTGTAAAAACGCGCGCCGTTCGAAAGCACGAGGTCGCTCTTGATCTCCTCGAAGGTGAGCGGACGATTTTTGTCTATCTCGTAGTAGGCCGATTCGTCCGTGTCCTGCAGTAACTCAGCCGCGCGAAATCCGCGCGCGTCGCGATGCGGATCTTCCAGCGAGTAGTCCCACTTCATCATCGCTCCATGCTCGGTGTAAGAGCGCACCAGCTCGATCGATTCCGCCACCACATCGACACTCTCGGCGCCGTTGATCGTGATGCCGTATTCCGTTTCGACGCCGAAGACGCGCTTCATTGCTGATGCGTCTTCGCGCGTTGCGTGATCACACGATGCCCGACGGCCGGACGGAAGTAATCGCCCGCGCGGGCGTGATCTTCACCACATTCTCCGGATCGTAGTCGATCAGCTTGAACCAATCGTCGCTGATATCGGTCGGGGGAAAGATATCGTTCTCGGTGAATTCGGAATTGAACGCAGTCTGCAAATCGATCTCGCTGATTCCCTCATCCCGCTGTGAGGCAATCGATCGTTTAATAGCCATCGCCTTAGCGCGCTCGACCACAGAGGCGATGATCGCCCCGCTCAAAAGATCACTCCGATAAACGATATCTTTCCGTCCACTGCGCAGCGTGATTTCGAGAAACTTATTCTCTTCGCGTTTGGCAAACTGCACATCGAGCAGGCGTTCAATCAATTCATCAACGTTCTTGTTCCGTTCATCGTAAGGCAGATCGTCCGTGAGATAGATTCGATAAATCTCGCGCGCGCCCACGCGATTAGGCCGGCTGACTTTAATCTTACGATCGATCCGACCCGGGCGCAGAATCGCTGGATCGATGAGATCGGCGCGATTTGAAGCGAGGATGATGACGACGTCGCCTAACGAATCGATGCCATCCATCTCCGAGCAAAACATCGGCACGAGCGTCGATAAAATATTGGAATGTCGCGAAGCGCGGCGCGTTCCGAGAATGCTCTCCGCCTCGTCTATAAACAAAAATGGCATGTAGCCTTCGCGCCGTTTTTCGCGGGCAGTCGCGAAAATTTCCCGCACCATCCGCTCCGATTCGCCGACCCACATGTTCAAAATCTCCGGGCCTTTCACGTGCATGAAATATTCACGCATTTCGTTCCCCGTTTTTTCGCGCAACTGTCGCGTCAAATTGTACGCAGTCGCTTTGCCAATGAGCGTCTTACCGCAACCCGGCGGGCCGTGAAGCAGAAATCCTTTCGGCGTGGCGTGCTGGAATTTTGCGAAGAGCTCGCCGTGGATAAGCGGCAATTCGATCGCGTCCTTAATCGCTTGCAGCGCCGCATCCTGGCCGCCCACTTTTTCCCAAGGCAATTCCGGCACGACATCGAGATAATGGTCGCGGGATTCCGGATGCGGCAGCGCTTCCAGGGCCATGCGATAGCTCGAATCGACGCGCACCTCGTCACCTGATTTCAACGCAGAGGCCGCGAGTTCAGACGAACGTTGCAGAATCGCCGACTGCATCCCGTGTTCGCCGCCCACCCGCAAACGATCGCCGTCCAATATTTCGGTAATGCGGGTGACTGGTCCGGCGATTTCAAAACCAAGATCACCGACGATCACGTAAGCTTCGTTCACCAAAACGCGCGTGCCTTTTTTCAAATCGCGCAAACGAATCCGCGGATCGACATTGCAATAATAATCCGAGCCGCCCACCACTATATGCGCGGTCTCGCGCGACGGGCTGTCGATAAACGTGCCGATGCGGTTCGCTGGTGACGTAACTTTTTTGATGACCTCTTCCAGCTTCTCAATCATCTGGCGCGCGTCGCCAATCATCTCTTCCTGATCAGAAATGCCGGCGCGCAAAGCCATTAAGTCGGATCGCAACGGATCGTGCGGCTCGACCGAAGCGACTATGCGATCGAAGGCCTGCAAAACACTGAGACCTTCCTTGCCCGCGACGGCGCCGTATTTTTCCAGATCGTCTTTCGGTTGATCGTTCATCCGTCGTTCCCTATTTAACCATACGATTCCCATAAAAGGTGCGCAATTCCTGCGCTCGCGCAGCACTCGTTGCGAAAAATTGATTGAAGCGCGCGGAGGTGCGATTACCCTGCTCTGCTTTTCGCGAGGAGCCTTAGCTCAATTGGTTAGAGCGCCGCCCTGTCACGGCGGAGGTTGCGGGTTCGAGCCCCGTAGGCTCCGGTTTTTTTAGCCAACAACTACTCGTTAGGCCGTACCGCCGCACACACCTTGATATTGTTCGTCGCGGACTTTTTCCATCCAGTCGGAACTCTTGCCATCGACTTGCTCGACAATCGCGATGTGCGTCATGGCCGTGGTCGGCGCGGCGCCATGCCAATGCTTCTCGTTAGGCGCAAAGCGGACGACGTCGCCAGGCCGAATTTCTTCGATCGATCCATCCCATCGTTGGGCCCGGCCGCAGCCGGCCGTCACAACTAAAATCTGACCTAACGGATGAGTGTGCCAGGCCGTGCGGGCGCCGGGAGCAAACGTCACGCTGGCGCCCATCGCCCGTGCCGGATCGGCTGGCTCGAAGAGCGGGTCAATGCGCACGCTGCCGGTAAAATATTCTTCCTGCCCTGCGCGGGAAGCTTGCGAACCGTTCCTTTTAATTTCCATGCGACCTCCGTTGTAATCCTTCTACTTGGCGAGCGAATAAAGACATCCCTTTTCCAAACGATAGTTCGCCGAGATCGGGATTCCAATCCTCCTTCCCATGCTCCAATTGGCGCGGGCGTTCGCCGCACCGCTTTTAAGCAGCGCGAAATCTTTCACTAGGGAAACAGAGATTACCGGCGTATACTTCCCCTGTCTCAGGCGACGCAGCACTGTCGTTACCGTCGCGGGTTCTCTTCTTCCTCATTATGAATGCTACTCTTCTCGCCAGCGCCACCGTCGCCGTTCCCCACAATGAACTTCTCGTAAACATGGTTCGCCTTCGCGTGCGCCAACTCAACCAGGGTTCTCGGCCGTTGATTCTCGCACCTCCCGGCATGGGATTGGCCGATATTGCTCTTAGCGAAATTGCCGCGCACAAATTGGTCACTGAGCCAAAGCTCGATCCCAATGCCGAAGCGTTACCTACCGCTGCTATCGTCAACTTCCCCGCCACCGCCACCGCAAAAAAGGCAGCATGACCATTACTCCGTCATCGCCCGCCACTCAGCTGTCGGAAGAGATGGACGCCCGCGGGTATCAGCGCGCGCATAGTGGCAAGCTTATGCGCATTACCCGCGAAGAAGGACGAGCACGCGACCTGGCCGATTTCTTTCAATTCGATTCGGTCGGCACGCATCCTACCGGTTTGTACGTCACCGGCATTTTCGCTGACGGCCATCGCGGCCACATGAGAACTTCCCTAGTCAGAGACGCCAGCGAAGGCGAGATAGCGTGGCGAGAGAGTTATAAGTAGCGCCAGCCTGGATAGCGCGATGCCTACTTACACTTACGAAACAACGGATGCTAGCAGGCCGCTCCGACAATTTGAGGTTATACAAAGCGTCCATGACGCTCCGCTCCGCGCTGACCCTTCCACCGGCGAAGCTGTCCGACGCATAATCTCCGCTGGTTGTAGCATCCTTGTTCCGGGCAAATCGATCGGGCCCTCTGTCGGCTCCGTCGGTTCGCACGAGTAATCTAAGGGTTCGGCTGTAGCCGCTTCGCTGCGGCGAAGCGAGTTAAGTCTTTGGGAGCGGACAGCTAAAGGACGAACGGAATGATGCGTTTCACGCGTTGCTGATAAGCCGCATATTCAGCGGGGAATTTTTGTAGCATGAGCCTTTCTTCGTAGCGTAATTTTATCCAGATACTGCCGACTACGAATGGCACCGCGATTATTCCAGCGAAGTGGCCGAGCACGAGCAGGGTAGCGACGAACATGGTCAGTAGTCCCGTATAAATCGGATGGCGCACCCACGCGTAGGGCCCGCGTGTGATCAATTCGTGTCCTCCCTTTAATGTGACTACACCGCTCCAGTTGCGTCCCAGAGTGAAGCGCGCCCAGATACAGAAGGCCAGCCCGGCTACGCACAAAGCCAGACCGATCCAGGCCAGTGCTTCTAAGTGTGGTATGACGCGATGACCAAGTGGGTCGGGAAAGCGGCCGCCTTTCGCTAGTAGAAATCCGCCAAGAAGCAGCGGGACGACGTAACGCAGTCTCTGCGCCCTACTTTCCTGATAAACCGATCGTTTCGTCCAGAAAGCCGCCAAGAGCCAGATCACACTGAAGATTGTCCAGCAATAGCCGACGACGTCGAGCGCGAGACGATACGTTTGCATGAGGCAGGAAGACAACAAAGGTGTCGGACGTTGACAGCGTCAACTCGCGAAAGAGTGCCGTAACGCGGGTGAAGGGCGCCGGGCTGCAAAACCAAAGACGATAAGACGCGGCTTAAGCGAAAAAGCAGAGCGTCCAGACGTTAACTCGATTGCCTCAGTTTGGTGACTTACTAATTCTTGGGAAGAGAGGAACTAGAACGCGTAACTTTGGTCGGTGAGGGATTGGCGTGGGTCCGCCCTGCTGGGTAGGAATGATGTGTCACCAAAGGCGCGGTGGCGCGGTTGCGATTGATGAATCGCTCACAGAGAAAGATGGAGAGACCAATGACTACGATGGCTGCGAGACCGAGAAGAAACCGCTCGCTCCAGACTATTCCCGGCCGTTTTTCCTGGAGGGCGGAGACGTGCACGTATGTGCCGTCATACTTTAGCAGCGGGAACAATTCGTCGATGGTCTGCCAATCCGACTTGGCCGCCGGTTTACATTTGTCGCAGCGATTCAGGTGACCGTCGTGGAAAAGCTCGGTGATTTGCTCGCGCGTCAGCGGCTTATGAATTCCGCGTTTTTGGACATTATACAAAAGCACACGCAAATAAGAGCAGACCTGATACCACAAGCGTCAGCTCGAAAAGCTAACCATTTAGGGTGCGTACTGCGCGGCGGATTTCTTAGTTGCAGATCACTGACACGGCCAAGGACTAGAAGGGCGTGTCGTTCGAGGCGGTGACAGCGGTATTCCTGCGCCGCGATGGAAAGTGGCAGATGGGTATGGTTATGTGTGATCGGCGGAACTGCGGTGGCTCAACGCAGCTAAGGGTAAACGATGCGGTAGAAGCGCTTCGTTAAATCGGCAGCGGCATCATCGTATTGGAAGGCGCCGGCGTTATCGGCTGTCGGCGGCGGCGGACTTAGGGTCACAAAACTCGCCGGACTCGGGTTGCTCGCTGCTTGCAGGTTGTTGACGACATTTGGCACACCGAGGCACTGCACGATGATGTGACCATTCGGTGGCTTGGTGATGGACAGGATCTTCAGAGTCGGAAGGCCGGCATTACAACCAGTAAAGACCTGCGCGGCGCGGATCATGTAATTGCCAAAACTCTCGAGAGTAAAATTTGTCCCATTGTTCGAATAATAGGACCGGTTCTGTGGATTGTTAGTATCAACCGCGGCGGGAAGAGAACCGCCGGGTTCCGTCGGCACCTGGAAACCTACGACAAAGTCTCCCGAGCTAATCGTGAGCGGGCTGGGTAAAGTATAAGTGCTAAACCCGGGTTGGGAACCCGCATTTGCGGAAAACGACTGCAAGGTAGTACCGTTGATAGTGGAAGTGCCGCCGACGTTATTTCCAGCCACGATATTGATGGCGGTGCCGGCCGGAAAGTTCTGGAAGCTTGCCCAGAAAATCGAGACTTGAGTCAAGGTGGCCGGATAGCTTGTAGGCGTCAGCCGATTAACATAGAAGGCGCCGTTACCTGCCCCGCTGTCTCCATTCACGCCACCATCGTCGATACCGAGTGCTACTGGCCCACCGGTGCAGAAACTGTAGTTGCTTGACTGAATGCCATTACAACCGGCCTTACTGACTGTGATAGGTCCCCCGCTCGCCCCCACAGGCACCGTAGCGGTGATAGTCGTGTCGTTATTAACCACAAAGCCAGCGGCCGGAACGTTGTTACTAAAGATTACGGCATTAGCTCCAGTGAAGTTTACCCCGGTGATCACGACGGAATTGCCAGCCGCGCCAGCTTTGGGACTGATAGTGCTGATCGCAGGACAAGTGTCCGCGGGAGAAAGACTAAAGTTAGCGTTGGAGACGTCGAAGAAGATATTGCCGATAGCTTCTACCTTAACCCGGCAAGCAGAGCTAAGGATACCATTAGGCAGAGTTACCGACGCTGAGCCGACGTTAGGCACACTTGTCGCTAGTGTGTAAGGGAAGCTCTGTCCGCCATCCGTCGAAAGAGTTATTTTCACATTGGCTGCGCTAATCGGAGCGTTACTGGTGTTAGCCACGTTCCAAGTGACATTGTGCACGCCGCTCCAGTTCTCGCCACCGTTTGGCGCGGTGATAATGAATGGCCCAGCGGTATTCACAACTGTAAGAACTGACGTGGCGGTGTTGATAGCTCCGCCGTTCGACTGGTTATCACGCACTACTAACTGGAAGTTCATGCTACGACTGGTGGTGGGCAGTGATTCGCCCGTGAGGAAGCTGCCGGTGGTTGTCGACGGCACGTTGGCGTTGTTTAGAATGTATTGTAACGAGGGGAAGTAACGTGTAGGCACACTAACCGGCTTGTAACCGCGGAAGATAGGTCGCGACCCATCGTCAGTATCCGGTGGGCTGCCCGCACCAAGGTCGTATTCTTCCCAGCTGTAAGTAAGCGAGCCATTCGTATCGCTGGCGGTGGCCGTGAGCTGGAAGGGGGTGTTAGCCGGGATGGTAAAGTTACCGGGTCCTGTAACTATCGGCGCATTGTTACCGGTCGCTCCGGTGCTGGCGCACAGGCCGTTAGTGGTCGCATAGTTAACGATTTGTTCCAGGCTGCGCACATGGAAATATTGATCGGACTGGGCCTGAAGGTTCTCCGTTCCGCAAATCTGGTAGGACATAAGAGTGGAGCCGCCGCCTACTTCATAAGCGCTGGTAGCATCGCGCTGACCATTGCAGCCACCGGTCGTGGCATTAAAAGTATGCGTGGCGCTAAATTCGTGACCGATCTCATGCGCGATCCCACCGATGAAAATGCCCGTGGTCGCGGAAGCCGGGTTGTTACCCATGGTCGAAACGCCCCGACCTTTCGAACCGCCGGTGCAGGTTACACCTATCGAAGCAAGCCCTGAAAAAGCGGCGCTCCCAGAGCCCAGCCCTGTAATACCCCCAAAGACGTGACCGACATCATAATTCGCGGAACCCACAAGGTTATCGAGCGTAGTTTGATTTTCGCCTAACGTGGTCGAATCAGCCGCGTTGGTGCTGTAAGGATCGCTGCTGGGATTGGTGAATATGATGCTGGTGTTGTTGACCAAGGTGAATCGGATCGCTATTTCCCGTTCATAGATGGCATCGACCAGGTTGATCATGGAAGCGATAGTCGTTTGCGCGTTTACCACACTACCTCCGCCATAAATGCCAAACCATTCTCCAGTGGTGGCGATAGCTAGCCGGTAAGTGCGTAAGGTAGAGCCGTTAGTTACTGCGTTGATATCGGATTTACCTGATTGACTGTAAACTCCGCGCGCCACCGCATCCGCTTCGTCCACTGCTGAAACTCCGCACTTAAATACTTCTTCGGGCAAAGTCGGCCCGGAGTGAGTAACGTAGCTGGTAGTCTCTCCCGGCGAGGCTGGCTCAATGTAAGTAGAACCTTGCACGGAAAGCACCAGTGCATGCAAGCCTTGTGGTGTTAGATCGAAACGCGTCGAGATAGTAGCGTCATCGAGACCTCGACCGCGATAGGTCCTGACCGCAGGCAGACGCGCCGCAAGGGAAGGCTCCATGATCGGCGATTCTTCTACCTGAAAGCGTTGCATCGAGCCATCGGGCGCCGGCAAAAACAGAATGAGCCGGCTCTGGCGAAGATCTGCACTGCCTTCCAGAGGCGCCCGCGCGAGCTGTTGCACGAGCGCATCCTTGTTTAACCGCAATAAGGAAGTAGCACCGAAAAGCGCCCCGTTACTAGGACGCGTCTGCAGCGTCTCCCAGATCCCATCCGCCGACGTGACTATAGATTTGAGACCGCTCGCACCTGCTCTGGGTGCGAATATTGAAATCAGCAGGCCGACCGAGGCACTCAAGAGCGCTAGTAAAACGGCAATTTTGATGGGACGCATAAGTTACACTCTCTTAGTATTTGACCTCACTGGACCTTAAGACGATCAGGCCGGTTTGACCCGCAGGCGTCAAGTCTTAAGGCTGCGGTATTTCCTTGCTCCAGTGCCGCTTTTGCAGGCATGATCGGCTCATGAAGCCGTTCATCGTCCTGACTTTGTTTCTCGCTTTGTCTCGTCCCTGCATGGCTGCCTCAAAGGAAGCCCTCGGCCGCACTATTAGTGATGTCGATATTATCCCTACCTCCGTTCTGCAACGCTCTATTAGCCCGAAGTTTTACAAAACGCTCCTGGTTTCGCCGATCAAAGGTTATGTGGTAGTGCGTGGCAATCTAAGCGGCACGCGCATGACCGGATTGAGGGTCGTTCGTTCCGAGCCTAACAACTTAAATGATCACCTGGCTCTGGAACGGTCGAACGAAGTGACCATCGCAGGGAATTACTCGATCGAAAATCCGAATATCCCTTCTGCCGTGTTGGTGCACTTGCTCCTTTATCAGACTGCGGATGGCATGCTGGCGTTGTCCTTCGCGCACTTTGATGGCGCCGGTGGAAACCAAATGCAGTACTGGGGCTGCACGCGGATGGCGATATTGAAGAATACTGGCCGATGGGTCGACATCAAAGGACCGCCCGGTCTGGAAGGCAAGGGGCTAGCGGTGCGTCAGGGAATTAAGAATGACCTGAAGACCGCCATGAAATTAGAAACCTTCTCTCACGGACCGGAAGCGACCAACATGTCGGCAGGCCACTAATCCGCACGCAGCGCGACTGCCGGATCAACATCCAAGGCGCGTCGCGCAGCTATCCCACAGGCGAACAAAAAATTACTGCCAGAAGAAGGGTAACGAGGATCAAGCTAAGCGGGTCGCGCGGGCTTACCCGTAAAGTTGTGTGAAGAAGAAGCTTTTCGTCGCTGTCGTTTCGCTGTGGGTAACTTTCGCTCGAGCCGAATCGACTTTTCCGGTGGAAGTTGGCGAGACCTGGCAATACGAAATCGCCGGCAGCCTCGTTTCCACGGTGACGGTCCGCGCAGTCGGCGCGGAAAAACTGAACGATCTAGAACTCGTTAGGCTGGAAACACGCACCGCTGATTCACCAGTGAAGACTGAATTAGTCGCCACAACGGCGGCTGGACTCTCCTGTTATCAGCGAACTTTTCCAGGCGCGAAACCCGTCTCCTTCGATCCGCCGCAGCTGCTCATTCCTGATTCGATGAAGATTGGCGACCAATGGGAGATGGATGACTTCGTGAACGGCAATCGCATGCACCTTCAGTTTGCTGCCGTATCGGAGGAAGACGTCGCCGTGCCGGCTGGGAATTTCCGTGGCTTCCGCGCGCAATGCGATCAACCGGGGACCGTCTCGATGACGGTGGAGCGCTGGTTCGTCGCCGGTGTCGGCATGGTCAAGGAAGTCACCAGCACGCGCGCGCCCGGCGGGCGTTTGCTCAACCGCGTGACCACCGCGCTAATAAAAGTTTCGCGCGGACTGGCCGCGGCAGATTCAGGTCCCTCAGTTGTTGTGCCTTCCAGTTCTCCGCCCACGCCGGCTTCTTTTAAATTGGAAATCGCTCAGGAGCGGGAAGGCGCGCCGACGAATGAGATCAAGTCCGATGTTGTGAATATTTTCGTGCGCTGGAGCGGCGAGAATCTTCCCGTTCATTCCTTCGTCCGCCTCGCGTGGGTGGCGGAAGATGTCGGAGACGTGGCGTGGCCGAACTTCGTCGTCGACGAAACGAAAACTGAAATTTCCACGCCGACTTTCGGTGCGCGCTTTACTCTTTCGCGACCAAAAGATGGATGGGCTCCCGGAAAATATCGCGTTAATCTTTACCTGGACGACGATCGAATCCAGGCGACTGCCAGAGTCACCATCCGGTGAACCTTTTGCCCAAAAAACCGGGAATGGATCCGCTACCGGCCAGACTGGCCGGCCACGGTTTGGGCGGGAATGTGCGACATCGGATCAGGCGAATACGGTGCCGCAGCCCTGTCCACGTTCTCGGACGAGAGGTCGTCGGCGCAGCCGCCAAAAAACAGTGCTGCCATCGACGCGATCACAAAAAAAACTCGTTTCATTCCTCAAGATAGCTCATCCAGCGCTTTGCCAAGTCGTTCCAAGCCGGCACGCAATTCATCGGTAGGGCCACCAATTCCAAGCCGAAAATGCGACGGCATTTCAAAAAAATTTCCCGGCACAACCGAAGTTTCAAATTTCTCCCGTAGTAGCCTAACGAGTGCTTCGACATCGCCCCTAACAAGTCGTGGGAAATAAACCGTGCCCGCCGTCGGATGAAAACATTCCAGATCGTCGCGGGCCTTAAGAAACGCTTCCAGGAGGGACCGATTGGCCGCCAATATTTTTTTTGCGCGAGCGCGAAATTGCGGAAGCTGGTCGAAGGCCAGCACGGATAGTTGCTCAGCGGGATGGGCGGCGTTGACGCCGAAGAGATCGTTCAGGCGCCACATCCGCCGGGCCAGTTCCCGCGGCGCGATCACCCAGCCACAACGCAATCCGCTCAGGCCATAACCTTTCGTCAGGCTGCTCGTGACCACGAAGGGCGCGTCGCGGCCGATTGGTTTTTTCTCCCAGAGCATTTCAAGATAAACCTCGTCGAGTAGAACAAACGCACCGTTGCGTCGCGCGATCTGGCCTATTTCTGCCAGGGCTTCTTCGGTGAGCAGCGCCCCGCTGGGATTGTGCAAATTCGTCAACACTAGCAAACGTGTATCTGGTGTCAGCGCGTCGCTGACCGCTTGCGGATCGACCGCGAAATTTTCTCCGGCTTTTCGTTCAAAACGTCGGACGCGCGCGCCGAGGTAGTGCGCCAGTTCGAGGAGCAGTCCGTAGGTCGGATGTTCCAGCAAGATTTCATCGCCGGAGCTTACCAATGCCGCCATGGCGAGATGATTTGCCATGGAAGTTCCCGCCGCAGTCACGACACATTCGGGCGCGACGCCAGCATGCCGCGCGATTCGCTCGAGCAGCGGCGGATAACCGTAGGCGCCTGGCGCATTGATTTCCAACTGCTCGTTAGGCCGAGGAAATTCCGTGGCCGAGACACTAAGAATTCCGCTCGTGGCCAGATCGAAGCGGGCATGGGAATGGAGTTTGGCCCACGCCATGTAGTCGGAATGTTTGGCGCGGCTCATGAACTTCTTGACCGCCAAATGAAGTAGGCAGGCAATCCGGCCGCGGCGATTCCGAGACCAATGAAAGAGCGTATCGGATCATGCGCGAAAGTGCTCACGACCACGAGCAATTCGATGGCGATGAAAAGCAGTGTCGTCCACGGATGAAACGGAACGGTCACGTCCACATCGCTGTCGGCGCGTTTTCGCAGAACAAAAAGACAGCAGGCGGTTAAACCAAAAAAAATCGAATCCATGGCGACGACGTAGTTGACCACTTGCGCGTAGGTTCCGGTGAGCGCGATGACGATTGCCCAGACACCTTGTAACGCGATCGCGATCACGGGCACGCGCGTCTTCGGATTGATCCAGGCGACGCTGCGAAAAAATACTCCGTCCCCGGCCATGGCGAAATAAACTCGCGGCGCAGTCAGCATTGACTGCGCGAGAAACCCGAACGCGGAAAAGGCGATGCCGGCCGCGATGATTTTCGCGCCGCGCGCGCCGAGCAAAATACTCATGGCCGATGAAGCGGGAGTAGTATTCGCCTCCAATCCAGCCGCGCCGAGCGTCCGCAGGTAGGCGAAGTTGATCAGAGTATAGATCGCGATGACTGCGAGCACGCCGAGTAAAATTCCGCGCGGAAGGATGCGGCGCACATCGCGCACTTCGCCGCCGAGAAAACTTGCGGTCTGCCAACCGCCGTAGGCAAACAAAACCGGCGTGAGCGCGGCGCCGAAAACAAGAATAAAATTGGGCGAGAACGGTTCATTCATGATCGGCCGCCACGAGAGCGGCGACGTCTTGCCTAACGAGAGGCTGCACCCGATCAGCACTGCAATGGCGCCGATCGCCGTCAAAGTCATGATCGATTGCACGCGACTTCCTGCTCGCACGCCAAAGCAGTTAATCGCCGTGAGCAACGCCAAAGCGCCCGCCGCGACTAAGGAGTCGTTGATCGGCCAGTGTGTCAGCTCCAAAAGATAACGCGCAAAAGTGACGGCCACCGCCGCCATGCCGCCGGTTTGGATGACGAGCAATAATACCCAGCCATAGATGAATCCGACGGCCGGATGTAACGCTTCGCGCAGATAGGCGTACTGTCCGCCGACAACAGGCAGTCGCACTGCCAGCTCGGCGTAAATGAATCCGCCGATGAGCGCGATCAGACCACCGGCGATCCACGCCGCCATGATCAGCGCGGGTGTGTGAACGCGTTGCGCGACAATGTACGGATTGATAAAAATTCCGGCGCCGACAATTCCGCCGATCACCGCCATGGTCGTGCCGAAAAGGCCGAGCTGACGCACCAGGCCATCAGAATTTCCGACACGATTTTTTATTTCGTTCATTAATCCGCGCGCCGATTATTCATTGCCGCCCCGTCAAGTCGAGGCCTCGCGCGGGGAAGTGTAATTTCATTAGGCTCGATCCGCTTGTCGGCTAATTTCACGGCTTCGTGATCGCTTTTTATTCGCCCGGCAAACCGAGCACGCAGCTCACGGCACCGGAGTTCTGCGCGGACCTGACGCGCTCGGCCGTCTGGATTGATTTACTCGAACCGACCCAGGAGGAAGAACAAGCGCTCGAAGCCGCGCTCGGCATCGACATTCCTACCCGTGAAGAAATGCAGGCGATCGAACTCTCGAGCCGGCTCTACGAAGAGAAGGATGTCCTCTACATGACCGCCACGGTTGTGACCCAGGCCGACACCGATCGGCCGCAAAGCGCCGCGATCACTTTTATTCTGGCGACGAACAAGCTGATCACATTGCGTTATGTGGATCCGATTCCGTTTCAGGCCTTCGCCAAACGCCGCGAGGCGAACCTGGAGCGATACGAAACGCCCAGTCAATTTCTCGGCGGGTTAGTCGACGCGATCATTGAACGCATCGCCGATATTCTCGAAGGCGCGGGTGCAAGACTCGATATTCTTTCGGCGCGGATTTTCGGACGGGACAATTCCGCAGTGGCAATTCCGTTAAAAGACCGGCTCGCGCATAGCCCACGCGGTGAAGCGCGCAAGGCGCGACAACGCGACTATGACGAAGTTCTGCAGCTCATCGGAGCCGTCAGCGACCTGATCTCGCGCGCGCGGGAAAGTCTCGTGAGCTTTACCCGGCTCGTCGCATTCTATCGCGAAGTGCGAAGGGAGACGGCCGAGCAAGGTGAATCGCTCACGCACCTGAAAACCATTTCCGGAGATCTCGCCGCACTGAGCGACCACGCCACTTTTCTAGGCGGCAAATTAAGTTTCCTGCTCGATGCCACACTCGGAATGATCGCCAACGAACAGAACGCGATCATCAAAATTCTCTCGGTTGCCGCGCTCGTTTTTCTTCCGCCAACATTGGTCGCGGGCATTTACGGAATGAACTTCCATGTCCTGCCGGAATTAAACTGGCACTACGGTTATCCATTCGCACTCATGGTCATGCTCGCTTCCGCTGTGCTACCCTATTTGTTTTTCAAACGCAGGGGCTGGTTGTGATCTGGAAATTTGGCGGCGCGGTGTGATATTTTAGACGCGATGAAGCGCTGGTTGG
>JBBRYT010000013.1:0-103666 GCA_038237435.1 Chthoniobacterales bacterium | reverse complement strand
CGATCTGGGGGAGATCATCGGTTATCTGCTAATCGGGACCGACAACACGGCGCGAAAGCAGGTCGAAGCCGAGCGGCTGCTGCTCGATCAACGCGTGCGCGACCAACAGTTCTACACGCGCTCGCTGATTGAATCGAACATCGACGCGCTGATCACGACCGATCCGCGCGGCATTATTACGGACGTAAACAAGCAGATGGAAGCGCTCACCGGATGCACCCGCGACGAGCTGATCGGCGCGCCGTTCAAGGGCTACTTCACCGATCCTGACCGCGCGGAAGCGGGGATCAAGCTGGTCCTGGGCGAAGGCAAGGTGAGCGACTACGAGCTGACGGCGCGCGCGCGGGACGGCAAGGAAACGGTCGTCTCGTATAACGCGAGCACGTTTCACGATCGCGATCGAAAGTTGCAGGGCGTGTTCGCGGCAGCGCGCGATGTGACAGAGCGCAAGCGCTACGAGGAATCTCTGCAGCAGGCGAACCGCGCCAAGAGCGCCTTTCTCGCCAACATGAGCCACGAGCTGCGCACGCCGCTGAATGCCATCATGGGTTACTCCGAAATGCTGCAGGAGGAAGCAGTCGAGCGGAAGCTGGATGTATTCGGCGCAGACCTGGAGAAGATCAATGGCGCAGGCAGGCACTTGCTCGCGCTCATCAACGACATCCTCGATTTATCGAAAATCGAAGCCGGCAAGATGGAGCTCTTCTTGGAAAGCTTCGATATTGCAAACTTGATCGACGAGGTTGCTTCGACGGTTCGTCAGATGGTGGAAAAAAATGCCAATACCTTGCACATCGAGCGCCCGGCAAATTTGGGCGTGATGCATGCCGATCAGATCAAGGTGCGTCAGGGATTGTTTAACCTCCTCTCGAACGCGGCGAAGTTCACGCAAGACGGCAGCATCACGTTGCAGGTCGAGCGTGAGCAGATGGGAAGCGATGAGTGGATTGTGTTTCGTGTGACCGACACTGGCATCGGGTTAAGTGCCGAGCAGACTGGCAAGCTTTTCCAGGACTTCACCCAGGCCGACGCCTCGACCACGCGCAAGTTCGGCGGCACCGGTCTCGGCCTGGCCCTCACGCGTCGCTTTTGCCAGATCATGGGCGGCGACGTGACCGTGCAGAGCGTGCCTAACGAGGGCAGCACCTTCACGATCAAGCTGCCTGCCGTTGTCAGTGAAGCGAAGCCGGAACCTTCGGCAGAGACAGTTGGCGCCGACGCTTTGATCGCTTCACTAAACGGGGAAAATGGCGAGAGCGCCGAACCATTTTCGCCTACGGAAAATTGTGTGCTTGTGATCGATGACGACCCGGTGCAGCGCGATCTGATGGAACGTTTTCTGAGCAAGGAAGGCTTTTGCGTGCGCACGGCTGCGGGAGGCGACGCCGGATTGCGCCTGGCGCGGCAACTCCGACCGCTGGCGATCACGCTCGATGTAATGATGCCAGACATGGATGGCTGGAGTGTGCTTTCCGCGCTGAAAGCCGACGCCGCGTTGCGCGACATTCCCGTCATCATGGTGACGATGCTGGACGACCCCGAGCGCGGCTTCACGCTGGGCGCCGCTGATTACGCAACCAAGCCGGTCGATCGGCAGCGTTTGTCGCAGATTCTCAAAAAATACACCTGCGCCAACCCGCCATGTCCTGTTCTCATGGTCGAGGACGATCCCGCGACGCGCACGATCACGCGTAACATTTTAGAGAAAGAAGGCTGGAAGGTCAGTGAAGCGGAGAATGGACGCGCGGCGCTCGAATGCATGGAGCAGGAGCGCCCCAGTTTGATCTTGTTAGACCTGATGATGCCCGAAATGGACGGTTTCGAGTTCGCCGATCGCGTGCGTCAGCGCCCCGAATGGCGCTTCATCCCCATCGTGGTCATGACCGCGAAAGATCTCAGCGCGAAAGAACGGCGGCGGCTGAGTGGCTCGGTCGAGACGATTCTCCACAAGACCGGCGATTCGCGCGAAGCGTTGCTCAAGCAGGTGCGCGACCTGGTGGCGAACTGCGCCGCGCGTCATAAGACTTAGCGGCATGTCTAAGATCCTCTTAGTGGAAGATAACGAGATGAACCGCGACATGCTCTCGCGCCGATTGGCGCGCAAAGGGTACGAGGTCGTGCTCGCAGTGGATGGGCCGAGCGGCGTGGCGATGGCGCAAAGCGAGTCGCCTGATTTGGTCTTGATGGACATGAGCCTGCCGGTTCTCGATGGATGGGAAGCCACGCGCCGCCTCAAAGTTGATCCCGCTACGGAGCACATCCCTGTCATTGCCCTTACCGCGCATGCCATGTCGGGCGATCGTGAAAAGGCAATCGAAGCCGGCTGCGACGATTACGATACAAAGCCCGTCGAGCTCGCTCGTTTGTTAGAAAAAATTGAGGCGTTGCTCGCACGGACCTTGTGACTGCTCCGAAGGACGACGCTCCGCACGAGCTGCCATCGGGTTTGCTCCACGACCTCCGCACACCGCTCAATCACATCATCGGATACACCGAGATGCTGATCGAGCAGGCACAGGAGCAAGGCCAGGACGACTTCGTCCCCGATTTGCGAAAGACACATGCTGCCGGGAGGCAACTGTTGGCGCTCATCAACGACAACTTCGAGTCGGGCGATGCGCCCGCGCCGAAAGTAATTGTCGCGCCTAACGAACACGAATTAGTTGGCGACAATCTGGAGAACGATCCACCGCCGAGCGGAACAGGCTCTGAGGCGACGCAAGGAGTCGTGCTGGTTGTGGACGACATCGAGGCCAATCGCGACGTGCTTTCCCGGCGGTTGCAGCGTCAGGGTTATGAGGTGGCTAGGGCTGAGAATGGGCGGCAAGCGTTAGAAAAGCTGCGCGCGGAGAAATTCGACCTCGTGCTTCTCGACATCATGATGCCGGAGATGGACGGCTACGAAGTGCTCCAGCGACTCAAGGCCGATGACGCGTCGCGCCATATTCCAGTCATCATGATCTCGGCCCTGAACGAGCTCGACTCGGTCGTGCGCTGCATCGAGCTCGGCGCCGAAGATTACCTGCCGAAACCTTTCAACCCAACTCTGCTCAAGGCGCGGTTGGGCGCTTCCCTCGACAAAAAGCGGGCGCGGGACCGGGAGCAGGAACTAGCCGCTGCCTTGCGTGCGCAAAACACCGAGATGGCCGCGTGGCGCAAAGCGCAGGAAGCAGATCTCGCCGTCGCCCGCACCACGCAACAAGCCATCGTCAGCTCCGCGCCCGCGCACCTCCGAGGTTGGCATGTAGAAACGATCTACAAGCCACTCATCCAGGTCGGCGGGGATGTTTATGGCTGGCGCGAGTTGGACCTCGGTTCGTCGGTTTTCTGGATCGCGGATGCCACCGGCCACGGCGTGGCCGCAGCGCTTTTCACCACCTTAGTCGCCCTGCTTTTCAATCAAGCCATCAGTGAGTGCCAGACAGCCGATGGGATTCTCACGAAGGTGAATCAAGAGTTTCACAGCACACTCCGCGGCCGCGCCTTTATGACCGCCTGTTGTGCAGTCGCCAAAACCGACGGCGAATTGTCCTTCGCCGGCGCCGGTCATCCGGCCCTCCTCCTTCGGCGACGGGACGGCACGATCGAGACTCTTCCTTCGCGCGCCACGATGATCGGAATTTACCCGGCGTTAGACATCGAGTCGACCGTCACAACGCTCGCTGCCGGCGACGCAGCGCTCCTCTACAGTGACGGTTTCCACAGTGCGAAGGGAGAGAGCGGGGAACGAGTAACGGCTAAGACGCTCGCGGCTGCGTTCGGGGCAGTTGGCACGAGCGCGGAATTTCTGCCGCTTCTTATTGCACAACTGGAGCAAGCTTCCGGACGCGACGGTTTCGATGATGACGTCGCTGCGATCGCGCTCTGCCGCGAGTAACGAGCAGACTCAGCTACGCTGGTTCACACCGCTAGAGCAACAGGCTCTCCTGCTTCGCTTCTGTGAATGACGTCGTTGTCGCGCCACTGACACCGCCGAATTTCTTAACCAACTCACTAAGCTTCGCGACGTAGTAATCCACATTTTCGTCGCGGTTTTGCGGGTCGAAGTCGCTGGTTAGCTTGGCGGCTTCGTAGGCTGCGACCTTCTTCGGTGTCGCTTTGACGTAGTAGCTGATCTGGTCGCCCGGCTTGTAGTTGCGGCCGCTGGCAATAGCTAGCTCGTAGGCGGCGGCGCGGTTGCGAGCGGAGCCGGCAATCTTGACGCGGTATTTGTCTAACGAGTCCTGGAGTGTGTCGGTCTTCATCAACAGGTCGATCGGCATCTCGCCGCCGCGGATGCGTTTTTCGAAATCATCGCGCAGACTTGGGATCGCTTCCGCTTTTCCTTTCATGAGGAGCTTGATCATTTCCTCGAGAAAATTTCTCTGGAATTTTTCCAAGCCGCGCGACTTGAGCGCGCCGCCTTTGATGATGACTTCGCCTTCCTTAGTTAGGAGCGCGTAGTTCTTCGCTTTGTAGCTGAACATGGCGTCGAATTGCTCGTCGAACTCGACTTCGATGCCGGGTGGAAGTTCTTTGCCTAACGAGTCGCGCAGTTCCTCGGCGTCGACCTTCGGCGGCGGGACGAAGTAGATGCCGTCAGTGTCGACTTCGATGACTTGCGCGCCGCGTTTACCTAACCAGTCGATCATCTCCTTAAGTAGGTCGCGACCGATCTGCGTAACGCGGGCGGCGGCGTCGAAGTCGGCAAAGTGTCCCTGCCCGAAACCGAGGTAGCCGTAGAAGCTGTTGATTAGAATCTTGAAGGTGTTTTGCAGGGCGTGGAAGTGACGCTGCCGCGCCGGAGTTTTTTCCGCGCGCATGCTGGCCTTGGCTTCGAGGCGAAAGGTGCGCAGGTCGGTTAGGAGGTGGCGGAAGATCTGGAGTTGGTCTGTTACGGGAAAACAATCGAACTGCAACATGACCGAGGGATAAAGCGAGGCGATGTCGCAATGCCACACGTTGCGCGCGACGCCGGTGAAGAAGATGTCGGTGTAACCGCCTTCGAAGCCGCGCGGCATCGGTAACTCGGGAATGCTGTGGCGCTGCCGCAGGTATTCGCGCAGGAAGAGGGCGTTGATTCGGGTGGCGTTGCCGCGCACAATCACGTCTTGGTAGTTGTAGGGGAAAATCTGTGCCTGGATGAAATAGCTCGGACTTAGTAACTCGGCCACGGCGCGCGTTTCGCGCACGGCACAAAGGGCACGTTTTCTGTAACGCTCACTACTCGTTAGGTACTCGCGCTGTAGCTCTTTGCCGGCTAAGGAAGAAACGTCAGCCGAATCGCAAAAGCCAAAGTGTTGCGCGACATCTAGACGCTCGAAGCCGCTCAGTGTCCGCATACCAACGTCGTAGAACTGTGCGAGCAGGAAAGTGTCGACGAAGTGACGTCCATCGACGGCGAACTTCGGGTAATCGATGGTCTTCTCTGCTATCTGAAGACGCGAAGGACGCGAGCGGAGGAAGCCACCGCTGCGTCCCCAATCGAGTTTCACTTTCGCCTTCCGCGCGCGTGCGACCAGATACGGCAGGTCGAAGCGAAAGAGATCGTGACCTTCGATCACATCGGGATCGCGTTCTTTGATCAGACTCGTTAGGCGTTTGATCGCATCGCGTTCCGATTCCTCGGCCTTCGACGGATCAATGAGAATCAATTCTTCCCAGCCGCTGTTATCCGACAACGCGATGCTGGCGATGTGGTTCTGCGACGCCTCCGCGAGATCGCCTTCACCGGAAAGCGATAGGACTTCGAACTGCATCCGCTTGAGTTCCTCGAGCGCCATTCTCTTGAACAAAGTTCGCCCGGTGTGCGTGAGATAATGCTGCACCGGATCGGTCAGGGCAAAGTAACTACGGCCGGCACTCTTCAACCCGTTACGTAGCGCGATCAATTCCTTCCAACTATCTACTGTAACCAGCCAGTTGAACTTCAGGTCACCAGCGAGCTTCTCCGCATTCGTTAGGCCGAGATCGGCCACATCGCCATCAGCCCAGACGAAAGGATGAAACGGTTCGATCGCGACCGCGGTGCTGCCGTCTTTCTCGCGCCGATAAACGCGAACCGTCCCAGCGTCGCCCATCTCGATCGCGACGATCCGCTCGGTCGGATCAGCACCAAAGAGCAGTTGGTTATCCTCGAAAGCCACGCGAGCAGCTTTCACGACTTCGCCCGCGCTGACAACCGGCGCGCTTTCGGCTCAGACCGAATGCAGAATTCGATAATTCAGATATGCGATGCCGACCGAAAGCACGATCAAGGTCAAGCTCGGCAGCATTTTGAGCGGCGGATTTTTCACGCGGAGGTGCATGAAAAAAGCAGCCGCCATGAGCAAAGCGATGCCGACTCCGCCCAGCATGGCAGCGCGCGGGCGATCGATTCCGACGAGGAGAAGGATTGCGAAGGTGATCTTAAGGATGCCAACGAAATCCCGCAGCCAATCTGGGAGATGGTACTGTTGAAATTCAGTTACGATGTTCGCGTAGCGCACTACCCAAACGAAGAAAATCGAGGCAGCGACGAAGGCTTGCAGAAGAATGGCCAACGGATGCATGCCGGAGCTTAGGGAGAAGCGTGCGTACTTGGCACTAAAAATGGGCGAGGTTCGTCGCCTAAGTTGAACGCGGTTCCCTCGCCCTAAGCCGTCGCTCTTGCCGATAAGGGAACAGTTCCGGCCAATCGCCCTCGCGCAGTTTCTCCTGGGTCGCGCGCCAGAAATCCGGACGAAACAAATCCGCGTGATGCTCCATGATCGCAGCGTGCGCTCGACCCGGCAGTGAGAGAAAATTCGGAAATTCCTCCGGAAAAATATCGCCCTCGCGCACTGAGAACCAGGGCTCGGCCGACATCTCTTCCTCGTGGCTGCGCGCCTGCGGCATTGCGCGAAAATTGCATTCGGTCAGAAGACAAAGCTCGTCGTAATCGTAAAAGACGACGCGACCCTGACGCGTGACGCCAAAGTTTTTCGTCAACAAATCGCCCGTAAAAATATTCGAGGCCGCGAGGTCTTTGATCGACTGTCCGTAATCACGCGCCGCCGCGTAGGCAGCATCGGGCGCAGCTTCGTTCAGATACAAATTCAAAGGACGGATGCGCCGCTCCACGTACGCATGCGCGATCACGACATCGTCGCCATCCAGCCGCACGGTCTCGGAAGTGTCGCGTAGCAGTTCTTCGAGCAGAGCGGGCTCAAAGCGATTGCGGGCGATGCGCAGATGTTCGAACTCATGCGCCTCGACCATTCGCCCGGCGCGATCGTGTTCGAAGACGAGCCGGTATTGGCGCATGACATGTTCGCGCGTGCTCTCCTTCGGAAACGCGAAGTGATCGCGGATGAGTTTGAAGACGACATCGTGGCTGGGCAACGTGAAGACGAGCATGACCATGCCGCGTGTGCCTTCCGCCGTAACGAAGCAATCGTCCGACTTCTGCAAGTGCCTAACGAATTGTCGGTAGAACTCCGTTTTGGCATGGCGGTTGTGCCCGATGGCGTTGTAGAGATCGGCGATGCGTTTGCGCGGCATCACCTCGCCCAGCCAACGCACCAACTCGTGCGGCGACGGCGCTTCAACCCGGAAGTATGCGCGCGTGTAGGAAAACAGGACGCCGAGATCGGCTTCGCCAATCAGGAGCGCATCGAGCGTGATGCCGCTCGCGTCCGGATGACGCAGACAAAAAGCGATTGGCGCAGAGTTGTTTCCATCACCAGCGACGATTCGGCCGACTAAATACGCTCCCATGCCGCGGTAGAAAACCGAGCGCGCCATCTCCAGCTTAAGATCGGTATGGTCAGGAAAAGCACTCGTTAGGCGTTCCACCGCACTCGCGACCGCGCCGCGAAGGTTGCTCCAGGATTCCTCCGGAAACCCGCCGGCTTTAGCGTCGATGAGAAGGCGAAGTAGGAGCTCTGGCAACGGCGCTCCGGAGTAAACCTGCGAGACTTCGATATCAGCGGTCGGCGGCGGCGCGTCAAAGTCGGTATCAACGAACTCAATCGCTTGATCGACACCCTCAGTCGCGAAGACGCGCCGCGTCAGCGAATTGAAAAAACTCTCCGCGACTTCCCAGCGGATGGCCTGCGCGATGAGCGATGAATAGACCGCTTTGATCGCGCTCCAAAGCGAACGCTCGCACAAACGCGCCCCCATCAGCTCCCTGATCTGACTCGTTAGGCCATCGAGAGTGCGCGAATAAAGACGCAGCCGCTCGGCGGCGTCCTCAAAGCTCGCCGACCAGTCGCGCGTGAGGAAACGCTCGCGGCCTCGGAGCGTGATCTCATGGAAGTGCGCTTCGTAATCGACGAAAGCATTGCGCGCTGTCTCTGCGCACAACGCCGCCATCCGGCTGTCGGTCAGCGGCGCGGGCGCGGACGAAAGCGTCTGGTTCAATGAAACTGCTCTTGCTCGGTCGAGCCTTCCAGCGCACCGGTCGAAGATTCGCCGCCCGAAATCACGTTCGCGACTTCATCGAAATATCCGGTGCCCACTTCGCGCTGATGCTTGGTCGCGGTGTAGCCTTCGCTTTCGGCGGCGAACTCCGCTTCCTGCAATTCCGAATACGCCGCCATCCCTCGATCGCGATAACCGCGCGCGAGTTGAAACATGCTGAAGTTAAGCGCATGAAATCCGGCTAGGGTGACGAACTGGAATTTGTAACCCATCGCTCCCAACTCGCGCTGGAAGGTCGCGATCGTCGCGCTGTCCAGTTTCGCTTTCCAGTTGAATGACGGCGAGCAGTTGTAGGCCAGTAGCTTTCCCGGAAACTCTGCGTGAATTTTTTCCGCGAACTTCTTCGCTTCCGCGACGTCGGGCTTCGACGTCTCGTACCAAAGCATGTCGGCATACGGAGCGTAGCTGAGCCCGCGCGCGATTGCCTGATCGATGCCCGGGCGCACGCGGAAGAATCCTTCCGAGGTGCGATCGCCGGCGAGAAACTCGTGATCGCGTTCATCGATGTCGCTGGTCAGCAGCGCCGCGCCGCCGGCATCGGTGCGCGCGATGATGATGGTCGGAACATTGCACACATCCGCCGCCAGCCGACCGGCGGTAAGATGGCGGATCGCGGTCGCTGTTGGTACGAGAACTTTGCCGCCCATGTGGCCGCATTTTTTTTCGCTCGCGAGCTGGTCTTCGAGATGAACGCCAGCCGCACCCGCTTCGATCATCGCTTTGATCAATTCGAAGACATTGAGCGGTCCGCCGAAACCTGCTTCGGCATCCGCGACGATCGGCACGAACCAATCGATCTCGTCCTTGCCTTCCGCGTGCGCAATTTGATCGGCGCGCTGCAACGCCTGATTGATCCGCTTCACGACCGCGGGCACGCTGTTCGCCGGATACAAGCTTTGGTCGGGATACATTTGCCCGGCGAGATTAGCATCCGCCGCCACCTGCCAGCCGCTGAGGTAGATCGCCTTCAAGCCTGCTTTCACCTGCTGCACCGCCTGGTTGCCCGTGAGCGCGCCGAGCGCTGGAACGAAAGGCTCCGTCTGGAGTAACTTCCACAGTTTCTCTGCGCCGCGCCGCGCCAAGGTGTGTTCGATCACGACGCTGCCCTGCAGGCGGCGCACGTCGCCTAACGAGTAGTTGCGCTCCACTCCAGCCCAGCGCGGATCGTGGCTCCAGTCAGTCAAAGGTTCGGCAGTGGTGTGCATATTTCGTCCGTTCTTAATCGAGCTTCTCATAACCGGGCAGAGTTAGGAACTCCTCGAATTTGTCGCTCGTGGTGATGTGATCGAAGAGATCGCGTGCAGTTTCGAATCGATCGCCGCTGAAGCGCTTCACTTTGACAAGCTCCTCGTCGAGCACCGCGCGAAACAATTCGTTAGTCACTTTTCGTCCGTCGCTCAGCACGCCGCGTGGGTGACGAATCCATTGCCAGACCTGCGCGCGCGAAATTTCCGCCGTGGCTGCGTCTTCCATTAGATTAAACAGGGGCACCGCCCCGCTCCCGCGCAGCCAGGCCTCGAGATATTGCACACCGACGCTGACGTTCGTGCGCAAGCCCTGCTCCGTGATTGGCTCGCTCGGGCCGAAGTCTAACAAGTCCTTCGCGGCAACATTTACGTCCTCGCGTTTGCGATCGATCTGGTTCGGCTGCGGCATGGCGGCGTTAAAGGCATCGAGCGCGAGCTGCACCATGCCGGGATGCGCCACCCACGTGCCGTCATGGCCATCGCGGGCTTCGCGTTCTTTGTCGGCGCGGACTTTGGCAAACGCTTCTTCGTTCGCGGCCGGATCGTTCTTCACCGGAATCTGCGCGGCCATTCCGCCCATGGCGAAAATGTTGCGGCGATGACAAGTCTTGATGCAGAGCAACGAATACGAACGCAAGAAGTGCGTCGTCATCGTGATCAGCGCGCGGTCGGCGAGGAGGAAGTCGCGTTTGTTCCGAAACCTTTTGATGCAGGAAAAAATGTAATCCCAGCGGCCGCAGTTCAGTCCGGCGGAATGGTCGCGTAATTCGTAAAGAATTTCGTCCATCTCAAACGCCGCCGGAATTGTCTCAATCAAAACGGTGGCGCGGATCGTCCCCTGCGGAACGCCCAGCTCTTGCTGCGCGAGTTTGAAGGCGTCGTTCCAAATGCGCGCCTCGAGATGGCTCTCCATCTTCGGCAGATAAAAATACGGACCGCTCGCGCGCGCGATCAGCTCTTTCGCGTTGTGGAAAAAGTAGAGACCGAAATCGAACAGTCCGCCTGAGACCGGCGCGCCATCGACCAGGACATGCTTTTCCACCAGATGCCAGCCGCGCGGCCTAACGAGTAATACCGCGACCTGCTCCTTCAGCTTGTACTCTTTGCCGTCGGGATTGCGAAAGGTGATCTGGCGCCGGACGGCGTCGCGCAGATTGATCTGGCCCTCAATCATGTTCCGCCAACTCGGCGCATTCGCGTCCTCGAAATCGGCCATGAACATCTTTGCGCCGGAGTTGAGCGCGTTAATCACCATCTTGCGATCCGTCGGTCCGGTGATCTCAACTCGCCGGTCGCGCATATCCTCCGGAATCGGCGCGCAAGTCCAGTCGCCGTCGCGGATGTGCTTTGTCTCCGGCAAAAAATCGAGCGCGTCACCGCGATCGAGCGCCGCCTGGCGTTCCTGGCGGCGGGCGAGGCATTCGGCGCGACGATCGACGAAGGCACGCTGCAGTTTCGCCACAAAGGCGAGTGCATCCGGTGTCAGAATTTGCTCGAAACCGGGCGCCATTTCGGCGCGCACTTCGATTCCTTTGGGAAAGCTCGTTGGGTTTGTTGTTTCCATCTTTAATCGCAAACGCCGTCGTCATTGATTCGCGGCGATAGGCTCCATCGCGTGCGTTTGCGGAGTGTGCGCTGCCCCGCCGCCTCTGCTATAGGAATCTCTATGAACGTTCGTTTTACACTCGCCTTCCTCGTCGCGACGACTTCCGCTGTTTTCGCGCAGCAGACGCCGCAACAACTCGCCGACGCGGAGTTGCCGTCGCTCATCACTATTTACAAAGACCTGCACACGCATCCGGAGTTATCCGGTCATGAAGAGCGCAGTGCCGGGATCGTGGCGAAAGAGTTAAAGGCTCTCGGTTGCGATGTGACAGAGAAAGTCGGCAAATACGAGAAATCGAACCTGCAATGCTTTGGCGTGATCGGAGTGATGAAGAACGGCGATGGTCCGGTCGTGGCGGTGCGCACCGATCTCGATGCCTTGCCAGTGAAAGAAGATACCAGCCTGCCTTACGCAAGCACAGTCACGACGAAGAACGACTCCGGCGATGAAGTCGGCGTGATGCATGCGTGCGGACACGACATCCATATGTCGACGTTCGTGGGCGTGGCGCGCTCACTCGCGAAGCTGAAAGACAAATGGCATGGCACGATCATCTTTATCGGCCAGCCCTCGGAGGAAGCATTAGGCGGTGCGCGCGCGTTGTTGAAGGACGGGCTTTACACGCGTTGGCCCAAACCTGCTTATGCTCTTGGCTTTCACGACAACGCCCAGCTCGAGATTGGTCATATCGGTGTCACTGAGGGCTACACCTACGCGAACGTCGATTCCGTTGACGTGACGGTGCACGGTGTGAGCGGTCACGGTGCTTATCCGCACCGGACGAAAGACCCGATCGTGCTCTCAGCCGAGATCATCAACGCGTGGCAGACGATCGCGTCGCGCATTAACAATCCGCTCGACCCCGTTGTTGTTACGGTCGGATCGATTCACGGCGGGACGAAGCACAACATTATTCCCGATGACGTGAAGATGCAGCTGACCGTGCGCACTTATAAGACTGAGGTGCGCGAGAAAGTGCTGGCCGCGATTGATCAAATCGCGAAAGGCTGCGCGGCCGCGGCCGGTGTGCCTAACGACAAGATGCCAGACGTGCTGGTGCGGAAGGACGAGTTTACGCCCGCGACCTACAACAATCCTGAGTTGACCAAGCGACTCGTTGGCGTCTGGAAGAACTCGTTAGGCGCGGAGAACGTTGAGATGGTTGATCCCACGATGGGTGGCGAAGATTTTTCCGAATATAGCCTGCCTGATCATTCCATTCCCGCGGTGGACGTTCACATCGGTGCGGTCGCAACGGAGAAGATGGCGGAATTCAAGAAGCCGGGCGCGCCGCCGTTGCCGAGCTTGCACTCGAGCAAATTCGCGCCCGTGCCCGAGCCGACGATTCGCACCGGTGTAATCACGATGACGAGCGCGGTGCTTGATCTGATGAAGAAGTAATTCGCCTAGCGAGTGGCGAATTATTCTTCGATGATGTCGCTGTAGCGGCCGGCGCTCATATCCTGAAAAGCACCGGTTGTTAGGTCGCCGTCGTCGATGCGCTTGTCGATGTCGAGCAACTGCGCCGCTGACGCGGTTGGATTTACCACTGAAATCGCCGCCTTGAAACCGAAGACGTTGAAGTCCCAATCCCATTGGCCGCCGATTGGCGTCGGTCCCGTCCAATTCAAAGTCGCGTCCAGATAAGTCGCCATTCCGCTCGGGACTACGCTGCGATTCGCGTCGGTCGGATAGGCGTTATGCTCGGCGGCATAAGTCTCGATCGCATTGCTCGCCACGCGCAGCGCGTTGCAGAATTTCGCATTCTGCGTCTGCTGTCGCGCGCGCAACAACGACGGCAACCCGATTACCGCCAGCAAAGCGATGATGGCCACCACGATCATGATTTCAACGAGCGTGAAGCCCGCATTTCGGCGCATAAAGACGCGCTTTATGCATCACGAAGTATGCCAGTCGGGCGCGGTTTACTTCACCCAAACGTTCCTACGTAAGAATGCCGTAATAGGGTTGCAGCCGACACCTGATTCCGGCAGCCTCGAAGAGAGGGCGCAACGGTTTCAAATCGTCGGGACGGTCTGCAGATCAGCGTTTCCTTGATCCCGGAAAGACCAATCTCATGAATGGAATCGCACGACCGTTACTTTTTCTGGCGCCTATTCTCTCGTTGCTGCTGTGGTCAGACGACTCGTTAGGCGGAACTGACACCTGGTCTGGTTTGGGCGGCAGCAATCGCTGGTCGGATTCGGGTAACTGGACGCCTAACAAGCCAGTCAATAACGACTCGGCTATTTTTGATGCCAGCTTGCAGACTTCGGTGTTGGCTGATTTCAGTTCGGTAGCAACGAACGATCCGAATGCGAACAACCCGCAGCCTCCGCTAACGCTGCAAGCCTTCACGTTTGCGGCGGGCGCGCCTTCCTACACGATCGAGCTTTATTCCGATGTCGCGGGCGGTTCGGTTTTTAATGCGAACCTCACGCTTTCCGGAACTGGAGTGACTAAGTTGTCGGCGCAAACCCAGACGTTCGTCCTCGACCCTGGCACCGTAGGTAACAACGCACCAGCCGCGCCTCCGAGCACCATGACATTTACCAATAGCGCAACCGCGGGAAGCGCGAATTACACGCTGAAAGGCGGCAACACATTTCCGATCAGCCCAGGGGTCGGCCTTCTCCGTTCCGCAGCGGCGGCGATGTTCTTTAGTAACACCTCGTCAGCAGCGAATGGAACTTTCACCGCCAATGGCGGCGCAGGCAACGGCGGGAGTTGGGCGCGGATAGAATTTCACGATACCTCCACCGCGAGCACCGCCACCTTTACCAATCAAGGTGGCCAGCTCGGCGCGAATTTTCAGAATCAATCTCCGCCGCAAGTGGACGGCTTCGGCGGGCAAACTAATTTCTACAACAGCGCGATCGCGGCGACGGCACACTTTATCAATCAAGGCGAGGCCGCCACCGGTGGAAATGGCGGCGGAGCGCAATTCTTCGACACTGCGAATGCGGATCACGGCCTCTTCGATAACAACGCCAGCTCATCGGGATCCGACGGAGGTCTCGGAGGTTTCACCGGATTTTCCGGCTCGGCCAGCGCAGGCAACGGGACGTTTAACAATCAACCGGGACAAGGCGCGTTCGGTCGCGGCCAAACTGGATTTTTCGGCAGCTCGACCGCGAGCAATGGCACGTTTCAAAACCTGGGCGGCACCGGCGATTTCGGTTCCGGCGGCGTGACATTTTTCCGCGACAACGCGACGGCAGCTAACGGCACCTTCAACAATTATGGGACGGGCTCCGGGGCAGGCAGCCAGACACTGTTCCTCGATAATTCTAACGCGGGCAGCGGCTCCTTTACTAACGTGGGAGATGTGTCCGGTCCGCCGGGAACGATTGAATTTAGAGGTAGCTCGAGTGCGGCGAACGGAACTTTTTATGTAGCCGTCTCGAATCGCGGCGGCATCCTTAATTTTCGGAACACGGCCAGCGCCGGCCAGGGACATTTCCTCACTCCGGGAACTGGCGGCGACTTGAATTTTTACAACAACAGCACGGCTGCGAACGCGATCTTCGACCTCGCGAGCAACAGCATTAGCGGGCCCTTCCTCCGCTTCCGGGATCAAAGCACCGCCGGGAATGCCACCTTCGACATCGGTCCCAGCTCGAATCTCCAATTCTATGAGACCTCGACCGCGGCCCAGTCTCATATCATCCTCCGAGGTTTCGGCGCCGGGCCGGGCGGAGGCGCGTCCCTCTACCTGCTCAGCACGCTCGGCAACGCGTTGGTCGACATGGAGGGTGCGACGGCCGGCTCTGGAACGCAGAACGTCGGCGGCCCGGGCGCAAGCGTCTCCGGCAGCGCCGCCACTGCCGGGAACGCGGTGATCAATGTGAAAGGCGGCACTGCGGCGGGAGCCGCTGGCGGCGTCCTCCAGTTCGGGCAATTCGCAAGCGCCGGGAACGCCACCATTACCATCGGGGGCGGCAGTAACGGCGGCAGCGGCGCGTTCGTATATTTCTCCGGGTACTACGGCCTCGTCAGCGGCGGCACCTCGCGCATCATTGCCAACGCCGGGGGCACGCTCCAGGTCAGCGGCAACATTCCGGGAGGCACCCCTCCGCCCGAGGGCACATCCTTCGGCTCGATCGAAGGCGCCGGCACTTTCATCCTCGGCAACACACTTCTCGTCACCGGCAGCAGAAATACCGACACGCTCGTTTCCGGCGTGATCACCGATGGCGGTCCTGGTTTCAGCACCGGCGGAATGTTGACGAAGGTCGGCACCGGCACGCTCCGGCTCAACGGCGCCAACACCTATACTGGCCTCACGACCGTAGCCGCGGGAAAACTTTTCGTGAATGGCTCCATCGCCGGCCCGGCGCGAGTAAAGGACGGCGCGACACTCGGCGGCGTTGCCAACATCGGCGGAACAGTCACGGTCGATCCGGGCGGAATCCTCGCGCCCGGGAACAGCCCCGGCGCCCTCACGGTTGGCGCGTTGGTTCTCTCGGCGAACGCAAACTTACTCATGGAAATCGGTGGAACCACTCAGGGCACCTCTTACGATTTCGTAAATGCGCTGGGCAACGCGACGCTCGGCGGCACCTTGGTTATTAGCCTAACGAATGGTTTCGTACCCGGAGCGGGTGACAATTTCATGATCATAAGCGCCGGCGGTACACTCAGTGGCTCATTCAGCAACGTCGCCGGTGGCACTCGCCTGAACGATGTCGATGGGACCGGCTCGTTTCTCGTTAACTACACTGGAAACGGCGTCGCGCTCTCCTCGTATCAGGGACCCGCGACCACTTTTAGCGCGTGGCAAAACAGCCACTTCACCCCGCAGCAATTAGGCGACCCTAACATCAGCGGACGGGACGCGGACCCGGATCACGACGGATTGTCGAACCTACTCGAGTACGCCTTCAACGCCGATCCAAATAATCCGTCATCCACGAACCGACCGACAGTGAGCCTCGACCCGACCTACCTCTCGCTTACTTATACGAAAGTGCTCAGCGCGACCGATCTGACCTACTCGCTCGAACAAAGCACGACACTCGGCCATTGGGGAAGCGTCACGCCCGTGAACCAAATCCTGACTGACAACGGCTTTGTTCAAACCATCAAAGCGCAAGTGCCGCGAACGAACGCCGCGGCCGGTAAGTTATTTTTGCGGCTCCGCGTTACACAACAGTGAAGTAATCGGGTTTACTTCACGCGCACATTCTTCCGCAGAAAGGTCGGAACGTCCAGATCTTGCCCCTCGACGATAGTCGGCTCGCTCTTTTCAAAGCGTCCACGGGTGACCGATTCGAACTGCATCATTTCCTGCTTCGCGTGCACAATTTTTTCGACCGGCTTCGCCGCCTCTTTGACCAACGCTTCTTTGATTAGGACCGGTTTCTTTTTCGGCAGAATGACGCGCGGTTGAACCGGTTCCGGTTCGATCTCGTGAATTACTTCAGCAACGGGTGGCGCCGTGATTTCGATTGGCGTCGGCTCGACTTCGTCTTCCGCAAAATCTTGAATCAATTCCCCTTGAGGCAGAACCGCTTCGATGGTTTGCAACGGCCGCTCTTCAACTAACGATTCTTCAGCAATTGGCTCTTCGATAACTGGCTCCGGCTCCGGCTCAGGAATTGGTTGCTGCTTAATCGCTTTCGGCGGCGGAGGTGGCGGCGCTGCAAAATTTTCGAAGAGCGGTTTCTGCACCACAACCTCCTCACCGCCTAACGAGCTGATGATCGTGACCGCGAGACGATTCCCCATTCGTCCATCCACGGAAGTTCCAAACAAAATCTGCGTTTGATCGCCGATATGCCGATTGAGTTCGTGCATCAGAATTTCGATTTCCGAGAGCGTCACGCCCGGACCGCCTGCAATTTGCACGAGCACGTTGCTCGCTTCGGAGAGGAGACGACCGCGATCCATCAGAGGACTTTTCAACGCCGCGGTAAGCGCATCGTGCGCGCGATTATCGGAATCGGCTTCGCCGTAACCAAACAGACAGCGACCGCTCGGATTGTTGAGCGCGGCGAGAAGATCATCGAAACCAATGCGAATCAGTCCCGGCCGCTGAATCAAACTGATGATGGACCGCACGCTCTGGCTGATCGTCGCATCGGCCGCCGCAAAGGCTTGATGAATTCCCGCTTTCGGCGCGACGAAATCGCCTAACCGATCGTTGTCGAAACAAATGACGGCGTTACAACTGCGCTGCAAACGCGCGAGCGCGTCTTGCGCCTGCGCGGTGCGTCGTTTGCCTTCGAAACTAAACGGCATTGTCGCCAGAGCGATAACCAATGCGCCGGATTCGCGCGCGATCTCGGCAATCATCGGTGCCGCCCCCGAACCGGTTCCGCCGCCCAGTCCGGCGCAAATAAAAATCAAACGGGCCTCGCCTAACGAGTGGCGAATTTCGTCGGCTGCTTCCGTGGCCGCGCCGTAACCAAGCTCCGGATCGCCCCCCGTTCCAAGTCCACGCGTAACACTGCGACCTAGCTGTACCTTCGTCGCCGCCACCGAACTGGCGAGCGATTGAACATCGGTGTTCGCCGCCACGAGATCGGCTTTGTCCAAACCGTCCAGCACGACGCGGTCGAGCGAGTTTGAACCCGCGCCGCCAACTCCGATCACCTTGATAGGAATGATGTCTTCTTCACGTTCGGGGAGACTGTAGTTACGGCTGAGTTGAATCATGTGAGGTCTTTCTGTTTAGAAAATGGGTTAGCGAGCGCCGTTAAAAATTTTTCCGAAGAGGCGGCCGAAGGTCGTGCGCGGACGACGATCAACTTGCACAGCTTGTGCATACTTGATCAGGCCGATGGCGGCGGAGAATTGTGGATTCTCAAAAGCACTCGTTAGGCCGGACATGGTCTGCGCATGTGAAACCCGCGCCGGCAGCTCGAAAATTTCCTCGGCCAAATGATCGATACCTTTGAGATGACTGCATCCGCCGGTGATGAAAATTCCTTCGCCGATGTAGTTAATGAACGGTTCTTCTTCGAGCTTGCGCTTCAGCAATTCAAACGTTTCGCGCAGCCGCAGATGAATGATGGTGTTGAGCGTTTCGCGTTCGATTTCTTTTCCGGCAAAACCGGAATCGTCTTTGAGTAAAATCGTTTCGCCGGGAAGCGAATTGCCGAGCGTGACCGCGCCTTCGCTGATTTTTAATTTCTCCGCGCGCGTCATCGGAATGCGCAGACCCATCGAAATGTCGTTGGTGATGTGATCGCCGCCGACCGCGAGACAGCCGCTCTGTTTTACCGCGCCATCGACATACAAAATGTAATCGGTCGTGCCGCCGCCGACATCGATGACGAGTGCACCGAGATTCTTCTGGTTCGGCGTGAGCACGACTTGCGCGGAGGCGAGAGCGTTGAAGACAACGTCTTCGACATCGAGCGGCAGTTCTTTCACGCAACGAATCGTGTTTTGAATGCGCGTGCGCACGCCGTGGATGATGTGGAAATCCGCTTCGAGCCGTTCCCCGAGCATCCCGATGGGATTGATCACGCCGTCCTGCCCATCGACGTGATAGTGCTGGATGATCGAATGCAGAAACGCGTTCTGCGAAGGAATGCTGACTTCGCGCGCATTCAGTTTCACATCTTCGATATCCTGCTCATCGATCTCGTCGCGTTCTTCCGGCAGTGCGACCGAGCCGCGATTGTTGAAACTCATGATGTGCGCGCCGCTCACGCCCACGTAAACGCTGCGAATCATCACGTCGCTCTTCGTCTCCGCGTCGACCACCGCTTCGTGCACGCATTTCATCGCTGTCTCGAAATCGACGATCTCACCTTTGCGCACTCCGCGCGATGGCGCCTGCCCGACGCCGAGAATTTTGATCGTGCCATCGGGCCGGCCTTCGCCGACCACCACACAAATTTTGGAGGTGCCAATCTCCAGTCCTACCATCAAATCACTGCTCGCCATTTTTCTTCAGTTCTTCCTTCCACGTTCCACCGGCGTCGCTTTTTTGGTTTTCTCCGGTGCGTTTGTTTTTGGTTTCACGCCAGGATTGGCTGGCGTCGCTTTCAAAATTTTCGGGTCCTCGCCTTCAGGCGCGACCGTGTCGTTGATCACTTCCGAGGGCATTTTCGTGAACGTCACGGGAATGTTCCGTTGCACGAGCAGGTTCACGGTTTGGATTTCGCGCCGCGAATCATCCGACCAATCGAGAAATTTTTCGAGGCGTTCCACCTGTTTGTCGAGATCGTCGAACCCGAAAGTGATTCGGGTGTGATTCTTGTCAGCCACGAGCAGGCAGTAGCCTTTTGACAAATCGATCAGGCGAATTTGAAAACGCGTCTGCATGAAACCGCGCGAACTTAGGCGCAGCAATTCCAGCGCGGCTTTCGTTTCGTAGGATTCGATTGTCTTGCCCGGTTCGAGCGATTCGCTCGTGCAACCGGCGATGACGGGCAGCCCGAGATATTCCGGCAGCAATTTTTTTTCCTTCATTAGGATGCCGCGCGCATCGATCAGGAAAGCCGCATCGGAGGCAAATGGATCGATCACATCTTTATCCGACGTGATCCACGCAATCGGCTTGCGTTCGACAATCTGAATGTCGATTTCGCCCGGCATGTTGCGCACCACTTGGGCTTCGTCCACCTGCGGAAGCTGCTGCAGTTGGTCGCGCACACGTGCGAGATTCACGCGGAAAATATTTTCGCCCTCCCGCAAATCGGCCGTGCGCAAAACTTGTTCGCGCTGCAAGGTGCCATCAGTCCGCACTTCAATTTTGCTCAAGCGATAATCGGGATTTTCAAAAAAGATCCGGCGCGCGCCGTAGCGAATCCCGAAGATCGCGGCCCAAAGAATTGCGCCACAGAGAAGAATTTTCGAGACGGAAACCAGAATCCGTTTGTTGCGATGGTGTGTCGCTTTGTGGGACCGCACTTTTACGTCGAGCAAGTGCTGCTGCCGCCGTTGCTTCGAGTTCGAGACGCGCTGATTACGCGCAGGCGGTTGACCTTTCGTCGTGTTGCGCATTAGTCGGCGCACCTCCGGCGCGCGCGCGAAAGCTCGATGATTCGTGCGCAAAGTTGCGGATAAGAAATTCCAGCCACGCTGGCCGCTTCCGGCAGCAGACTCGCTTCCGTCATCCCCGGAATAGTGTTGATCTCGAGCACACTGGGCTCGGAACTTTCGGGCAGCATGACATCGACTCGTGAATATACGCGCAGGCCTAACGAACGATGAGCACGCAAAGCCAACTCCTGAATGGCGTGCGTTTGTTCCTCGGAAAGATTCGCCGGACAAACATGCTGCGCTCCCCCGCCCGCGCTCGGATTTAAGAACGGATACTTATTTTTGAAATCGTAGACACCATCCTTCGGAATGATTTCAATGATCGGCAGCGCCTGTTCGCCGAGCACTCCAATCGTCAACTCGCGACCGAGAATAAATTTCTCGACCAACAAACGCTCATCGTATCCCGCAGCGTCCTGCAACGCTTTTGCGACTTCGTTTTCTTTTTTGACGATGTAGATGCCAACAGTCGATCCCTGTTTCGGCGCCTTGATCACATACGGCAACGCCATGGTCGGCTGCTGACCTTTCGTGATCACTTCCCACGCTGGCGTCGGCACTCCCGCCGCGTCGAAGTTTCGTTTCGAAAGAATCTTGTCGAATGCGATGCGGCTTTCTTCCACACCTTCGCCAGTGTAGGCGACGCCGCGATCCTCCAGGATCTGCTGGACCTGTCCGTCCTCGCCGAACGTTCCGTGCAACGCGATGAAGGCGAGCTCCGTCTCGTTAGGCAATTCGAAATCGTCGCCGCGCACATCGACTTCCGTCACTTCCGCGCCTAACGAACGCAATGCTCTCGTTACGCCCGCGCCGGTCGCGAGTGAAACGTCCCGCTCCGCGCCCGGTCCCCCTTTCAAGACCGCGATGTGTTTCGGAAGTGCGCTTGTCGTCATGCGTCTTCCCCCACGATTTGCACTTCGGTTTCCAAATCGATGCCGCGTTTTTCGCGCGCGTTTGCTTTGATTTTTTCGATCAACTGCAAAACGTCGACGGCGGTCGCGCCGCCATCATTGACGATGAAATTTCCGTGTACTTCCGAGACACGAGCTTTGCCGACGAAGAAATCTTTCAGCCCAAGTTCGTCGACGAGTTTGCCCGCGGGTAGGTCGGCGGGATTCTTGAAGGCGCAGCCCGCGCTCTTCGCCGCCGGCTGTGTCGTGCGCCGTTTCTCCTGCGATTCGTCGAGTCTGCGCGCGATCTCGTCGCGCGACGCGAGGCTTCCCTGAAAAACCGCCGACACGGCATAATTTTTTTCCAGCGACGGTACGTGCCGGTAATGCACTTCCATTTCGTCCGCATTTTTCGTCTGCGTGTTTCCTTCCGCGTCGAGAAAACGCACGCTCACGACGTTGTCGAAAGTCTGCGAACCCATCGCGCCGGCATTCATGCGCAGGGCGCCGCCAACTTCGCCGGGAATTCCTTCCATCCATTCGAGCCCGCCGATGCCTTCCGCTTTGCCGGCGTAAGCCAGCTCTTTCAACTTCGCGCCCGCGCCGGCCGTAATCGTTGTTCCGGAAACAACGATGCGATCGAATTCACCGCCGCTCGGATGAACAACTACGCCGCGAATTCCGCCATCGCGCACGAGTAGATTCGAGCCACGCCCGATAACAAAAAGCGGAAGATTCTCCCGCCGACAAAAACGTATGATGTCGGCAAACGCGCGTTCGTCACGCGGCTCGACCCAAAATTGCGCGGGCCCGCCAACACGCAACGTGGTGTGTTTCGAAAGTGGTTCGTAAAGACTGACCTCACCCTGCGGTCCGACAATTTCCTGCAACTTTTCCGAAATGACGAGATCGGCCGCGAGCAATGAAAGTTGTTCGTGAATATTTCCGGCACCGAGGCTCAGAACGAGATCGCCGCTCGTGAGCATGTTGCCCATATCGCAGTGCAGCCGATCGAGGCGCGGTTGATAAGTGGCGCCGCGATGTCCGTTCGCGACAATTTCTTCGACGATGGTGTTTCCGCTTATGCCCGGAAGTTGCGCTTCGCTCGCGGCGTAGACGTCCGTGACCAAAACGCGATCAGCTTGATCAAAGGCGCGTCCGAATTCTTTGCGCAACGCTTTCGTGCGCGAATAGCGATGCGGTTGAAACATCGCGAGCACGCGATTGCGGCCGGTCGAGCGTGCCGTCGCGATCGTCGCGCGAATCTCCGTTGGATGATGCGCGTAATCATCGACCAACAAATAACGCTCGCTGGCATATTTGATTTCGAAACGCCGGCGCGCGTGTTGGAAACTGCGCAGCGACGCGGCCACTTTCTCGAACGGAATTCCCACCTCGGTTGCGAGCGCAATCACGCCCAGCGCATTGCTGACGTTGTGGCGGCCGGGAACATTGAGAACGGCTTCGCCTAATTGTTGGCCGTTTTTCCAAACGCAGAAGACCGAAGCGAAATCCTTCAGCTCAATATCCAGGCCGCGGTAGTCGGCATTTTCTGCGAAACCAAATGAAATCGCCCGCGGCCGCTGCGAGCAAAGCTGCGAGGCGTTCACATCGTCGGCGCAGTAAAAGACGCTGCCGCTCGTTTGATCGAGCAGCTGCGAGAAGACGGTGTTGATGGCGTCGAGATCTTTGTAAAAATCGAGATGCTCTTCTTCTATATTTAGAATGAGCGCGTCTTCCGGATGAAAGAAACGGAGCGTGCCGTCGCTCTCATCGCCTTCCGCGACGAAATATTCGCCGCGCGGATTCCAATGCGCATTCGTGCCGAGAATCGGAGTTTCCGCGCCGACATAATGCGACGGCTGTAATCCGCCCTCGCGAAAAACGTGCGCCGTCATCGAGGAAGTGGTCGTCTTTCCGTGCATGCCGGCGATGACGATGCCGCGCTTGCCCATCATAATGGCGGCGAGCGCTTCGGCGCGACGGATGGTTTGTTTTCCCGCTGCGCGCGCCGCGACCAGAATGGGATTGTCCTTCTTGATCGCGGAAGACGAGACAACGATTTCCGCGTCGGCCGCGTCTTCGGCGCGATGTGTCAGATGAAAACGCAGACCCAGCCTAACGAGTCGTTCCGTCTCCAGCGAGCGTACCCGATCTGAACCGCTGACTTCGTGCCCGAGCTCGAGTAACAACGCGGCGATGCCGCTCATCCCACTCCCGGCCACGCCGATGAGATGGATGCGATGCCGCTCCTGCGTCAGTTGCTTTTGCAGATCGCCGGCGTGCGTCATGGAAGCGTATATCTCTCCATCGTTTCCACGACAAGGTTGGCTGCGTTTTTGGGCGCGAGACGCGCGCAATTTTCCGACATGCGCTGCAATCGCTTCGGATCGCCTAACAAGTCCTGAATCCTGTTCGCGAGCAGATCGCCCGCGAGTTCGTTCTCGCGCACGAGCAATGCGGCTTCGGCTTTTACGAAAATTTCCGCGTTACGTGTTTGATGATCGTCGGCGGCGTAAGGAAATGGAATCAGGAGCGACGGCAAAGCGAAGGCCGCCAACTCCGAGACGCTGGCCGCGCCCGAGCGCGCGATGGCGAAATCGGCCGCGCTATAAACTTCGCCCATGGCGTGATGAAAGGCCGCGACATGCGCGGGAATTTTTTCGCGCTGATAATTATCCGCGAGCAGACGTTCATCGCGCGCGCCGGAAAGATGAATGACTTGCAGCGCTTCACCTTGCAGCGACGGCAACGCGCGGATCATGGCCTGATTAATTCCGCTCGCCCCCTGACTTCCGCCCATGACGAGCAAGGTGCGCAAATCTTCGCGCAAACCGAGTTTCACGCGCGCGGCCGTGCGATCGATTCGTTTCAATTCGGAACGAATCGGCGTGCCGGTAACTTCTGTGCGCACTTTCGGAAAAAATTGCGCGCATTCCTTAAAGCCTAACAAGACGGCGCGAACCATGCGCGCGGTCATGCGATTCGCTTTCCCCGGAATAGCATTCGATTCGTGAATGAAGGTGGGAATACCGCGCATTTTTCCGGCGAGGACCGGCGCAGTAGAAGTGAAGCCGCCCATGCCGAGCACGACGTGCGGTTTGAAGTTCCGGTAAATGCGACGGCAAACGGACAAACTCTCGTTAAATCGTTGCAGGAAACGCACGATCGCCGGCGAAAATGGCGAAGGCAGTCCAACGGTCGGCAGTTTTTCGAAACGAAATTCCGAGCGCGTGGAAGTGGCGAGCGAATCGATTTCTTTTTCCGAAATGAAAAGCATCACTTCGTGTCCGCGCCCGCGCAGCACTTCGGCCACAGCCAAGCCCGGAAAGAGATGACCGCCGGTTCCTCCGCATGCGATGACGGTGTTCATTATCAAATCCTCGGCGTGGTGCGCACCTGCACGGTCATGCGTTTTTTGTTCACCGCGGGTTCGAGCACGCCTTGTCGATAAACGCTCAGGAGCAATCCGACGCCGAACATGCACGCGAGCAAATTCGATCCGCCGTAGCTGATGAAGGGCAGCGACAACCCCTTGTTAGGCAAAAGCGCTGTCGTGACGCCAATGTTGATCGCGGCTTGAAATGCGAAAAGCGAAACGACTCCGGCACCGAGCAACAGACCGGCGCGATCTTTCGCGTGCAGCGCGATCATCATTCCGCAAACGATGATGACGACGAAAAGAAATACGACGAGCAGACTGACGCGCAGCCCGAGCTCTTCGCCGATCATCGGGAAAATAAAATCGGTGTGCGCGTACGGGAGGTAAGCCATTTTTTGCCGGCCGTTGCCGAGACCGAGGCCGTCGATGCCGCCGCTGCCCCAAGCGACCAGCGCCTCCCATTGCTGCAGGCCCGCGCCTTGTTTGTATTTCTCGACGTCCGTGAAGGCCAGCAATCGGCTCAGGCGTTCGGGCATCATGGTCGCGACAAAAATGATCGAACCTCCGCCGAGCGCCGAGATGGCACCGAGCACGATCGGATTCGCACCCGCGATAAACATCATGCTGAAAGAAGTCATGCCGATGAGCGTGGTCGATCCGAGATCCACTTCCGCGCTGATGAGCGCGAGAATCACGCCGACGATGGCGAGCGGAATGATGAAACCTTGAATGATGCGGCCGCTCTTTTTTTCAAAACGCGAAAACCACCAGGCCAGAAAAAAAATCGCGGCGATTTTCGCTAACTCCGACGGCTGACAAAACGGTGTGTGTCCCCAACCAAGCCAGCGACGAGATCCATTCAGGCGCACGCCTATTTTGGGCAGGAAACAACAGCCCAGCGCAATTGCACTAAGCCCCAGCCAAATCCACCACGTGCGCACCCAAAAGTGGTAATCGACACGCGCCGCCACGATGCAGACGACAAAGCCGATCGCAACCCAGACGGCCTGCCGTTTCACAAACGCGTAAACGTCGCCATGACTTTCGCGCGCGAACGCACTCGTGCTGAACAGCATGATGATGCCGATGACCAGCATGGCGAGGACGGCGACGAAAAGAAAATAGGCGCTCTTACGATGCATGCGCGGCGATCAGTTTTTTTTCTTGGCGGATTTTGGGATAATGAGCTTCTGGCCGATCTGCAACTTGCGCGGATCGTCGATGTGATTGACCGAAAGCAGTTCGTTTTCGGAGACCTTCAGCTTCTTCGCGATTTTCACCGGGCTATCGCCTTTGACGACAGTATAGAAATTTCCGTTCTCGGAATTTACCGGCATCGCTTTCGGAATGTTCACGTCGTCTTTCGCCGCGGTTGCTTTCGCAGGCGATGTGGAAGCGGTGACCGTTTCAGCTTTTGTCGGCGCGGCGGTCGCGCTTGCTTTCGATGGACTACTCGAAACAGTCGGAGCCGGAAACGCGCCTTGCCGACTCTTGATGGTGTTGAAGGCGATGATGCCCGCGACCGCCACGACGTGCAGCACGAGCACAATGAGAAGCGCGCGCGACAACTTCATGTTTGGCTCCGACATTTCCTCGAATTCCATGTCGCCGGAGGTGAGCGAGCGACGCGCGGTGGTGGCGCGCAGTTTTTTGCGAGAGATGAGTTTCGGGATTTTCATGATTACTCTTTCAGCGCGTGCACCAATGCACGAAATTGGTCGCCGCGATCGGCGTAGCTTTTGAACATGTCGAAGGATGAAGTGCCGGGGGAGAAAAGGACCACCTCGCCGGATTTGGCGAGGGCATGGGCGCGTTCGACGGCGGCGGCAATGGAAACTGCGATTTCGCAGGGCACGGCGTCACCCCAATCGCGACAGATGCGTTGGGCCATCTCGCCAATCAAAATTGTCGTGCGAACTTTTTGCCTAACGAGTGGTTTGAGCGTGTCGTATTCGAAGCCTTTGTCTTTGCCGCCCGCGACCAGAACGACCGGTTTCGTTTGCGCGAGCAAGGCTTTTTCGACCGCGTGCAGATTCGTCGCTTTCGAATCGTTGACGTAGGTAACGCCGTTAAGTTCCCGAACGAATTCAAGCCGATGCGGCCGCGGCTCATAGTCGCGCAGCGGCGGGACCATTTGCGCGAAGGAAAGACCGCGCGAAAGGCCGACCGCCAGGGTCGCCATCAAATTTTCGAGATTGTGCGAACCGCGCAGTTTCGTGTCGGACAAACGCAGCACGGTTTCGCCGCGATAAACGATGGCGCCTTCGGACAAACGGAAATCGGCGCGATCATCGTAGGCGCTGAACGTGACTGTTCGCGCCTTTACCTCCGGCAAACTCTCTGCGGAGTTGATGATCGCGGCGTCGTCGGCTGTTTGATAATCGAAGATGCGCAGCTTGGCCGCGCGATATTCGCCTAACGAGCGGTAGCGATCGAGATGATCGGGCGCGAAGTTCAACCAAACCGCGATATTCGGTTTGAAAGTCGTGATCGTTTCGAGCTGAAACGAACTGACTTCGACCACGAGCACATTGAGATCGCGGCCTTCGCGCGCCACTTCGCTGAGCGGTTTGCCGATGTTACCACACGCGATCGTTTTCTGGCCGCAGGCATTCAACATTTGCGCGAGCAATTCCGTCGTCGTGGTCTTGCCGTTCGTCCCCGTGACCGCGATCACCGGCAAATTGCACGAGCGCCACCCGAGCTCGAGTTCACCAATGATCTCGACGTTGCGCTTGGAAAAATTCTGCGCGAGCGGCGACGCCGGATCGATGCCCGGACTCAGTATCACCATTTCGTAGATGCCGGAATTTCGTTCCGCTTCCGGTCCGCAAATCACTTCGATGCCGCGCGCGCGCATGCCGTCGACGGTAGTTTTGAGAATCGTTTTCTCTTCCGCGCTATCGAGCACCGTCACCGCCGCGCCTTCATCTTTCAGCAAATGCGCCGCGGCCGTCCCGCTAAGACCAGCACCAAGAACCGCAACTTTTCTGTCGGTGTAGCGCATCGTTATCGCAATTTCAGCGTGGCCAGTCCGAGCAAGGCGAAGACAGCCGAGACAATCCAGAAGCGCACGATCACCGTGTTTTCCTTCCAGCCGCTCAGCTCGAAATGATGATGCAGCGGCGACATGAGGAAGATGCGCTTGCCGGTCGCTTTGAAACTGAGCACCTGCAAAATGACGGAGACCGCTTCGATAACGAAAACGCCGCCGACCACGACGAGGAGCAACTCTTGTTTGCAACAAATCGCGACCACGCCAATCAAGCCGCCGATCGCAAGCGAGCCGGTGTCGCCCATGATGACTTGCGCCGGATGACAGTTGAACCAGAGAAAACCAAGACCCGCGCCGACAAGCGCGGAACAAACGACGGTGAGTTCGCCGGTGAACGGATAAAATGGGACCTGCAAATAATCCGCGATCCGAAAATTTCCCGCGGCGTAAGTGAGCAATGCATAGGCAAACGCGACCGTGATCGTGCAACCGATGGCGAGACCGTCAAGACCGTCGGTCAGATTCACGGCGTTCGACGCACCCGCGATGACGATGACGAAAAAAACGAAGGTGAAGAGGCCCATGTTCGTGATCACGGGCACTTTGAAAAACGGCAGGTAAAGCGAACGCGCCTGCACTTCGATCAACGGATTCGTCAAGAAAACTGCGGTGACGACCGCGCCCACGAGCAACTGCACGGCTAGCTTTGCGCGGCCGCTGATTCCTTCGGATTTCTTCTTGGTGACTTTGAGATAATCGTCGGCGAATCCGAGTGCGCCGAGCACGACCATGGCGAAAAGCGCGAGCCAGACGAAACGATTGTCGGGTTTCGCCCAAAGCACGCTGGAAATAAAAACCGCGCTGATAATGAGAACGCCACCCATCGTGGGCACACCCGCTTTGCCGCCATGCAATTCCGCGAGCCGATGCACTTCCGCCGCGGTGCGAATGGGCTGTCCGACTTTCAGCGAAATCAATTTGCGGATGACGAAATTTCCCGCGAGCAAACAAATGATGAAGGCCGTAATCGCGGCCGCGACTGAGCGGAAGGTCGTATAAAAGAAAACGTTGAACGCGCCGATGTCACTGCTGAAACGGTGCAGGTAATACATCATGACGCGGCCGCCACGGTTGATCGCTTGCTGAATTCTTCCAGGACACGTTCGGTTTTCGCGAGGCGGCTCCCTTTGATCAAAACGAGATCGCCGGGAGAAGTTAGTTGGCCTAACAAGTCAGCAGCATCCTCTGCGTTCGCGACGTTCTGCGCGTTTTCCAAACCGGCGTTCTTGGCTGCGTCGGAAATTTTCGCGGCGACGTCGCCGATCGTGATCAGTTGATCGATGTGAAACGTTGCTGCCGTTTCCCCCACTTCGGCGTGGCCGCGATCCGCTTCGCCGCCGAGTTCGCCCATCGCGCCGAGGACGGCGATTCGTTGACCGTCAGTGTCGAGTTCGACCAGAGTGCGCAAGGCCGCTTTCATCGATTCAGGATTGGCGTTGTAGCTGTCGTCGAGAAATTGCACGCCGTGAATTTCGCGGACTTGCAAACGAGCTTTCGTCAGAGGCGCCGAAGCGAGACCGACCGCGGCATCTTCAAGCGAAACACCGAACGCACGCGCCGCGGCCACGGCGAGGATGGCATTTTGCACCATGTGCAAACCCGGCACGGGCAGTTGCGCGCGGCACCGATGCGCACCTTCCAAAATCGTGAACTCCGAACCACGCGCGCTTTGGCTGATGTCTTCTGCGCGAATTGTCCCGCTATTGATGCCGGCGAAAATTATCGTCGCGCGCGTGCGCTTCGCGATCGATTCGCTGAATGGGTCGTCGGCGTTCAGGACCACGGTTCCATCCGCGCCGACCGCCTCCGCGAGTGCGCCTTTTTCCTGCGCAATCGCTTCGCGCGATCCCATGAATTCGATATGCGCGATGCCGATGTTCGTAATAACTGCGGCATCCGGCGCGGCGATCTTTGCCAGGACCGCGATTTCACGGGGATGGTTCATGCCCATTTCCCAAACCGCGACTTCATCCTGTGTACTCGCGTTCAGGATGGTCTGCGGCAGACCGACGTGATTGTTAAAATTTCCTTCAGTCTTCGCGACTCGAAAACGGCGACCGAGAGCGGCCGCGACAAAATCTTTCGTACTGGTCTTGCCGTTGCTGCCGGTAATGCCAATGACTTTCAGCGACAGCGAACGGCGATACTGCGCGGCGATGTTTTGATAACCGACCAGCGTGTCGGCGACGCGGATGAGCGGGAAAGTTGCCGGCACATTTCCTTTCCAATTTTCTTCGACCAAGGCGCCCGCGGCGCCTTTTTTTGCGACCTGTTCGACAAACTTGTGGCCGTCGAAGTTTTCGCCACGGATCGGAACAAACAACTCGTTAGGCTGAATCGTCCGCGAATCGGTGCTGATGCGCGTCACGCGAATGTCACCTTTTCCCGAAGACAATTTTCCGCCGGCGTGTTCCGCGAGCTGAGAAAGTGAGAGCGCTTCCATTCGTTAGAACTCAACCGGATGGTTTTCCAGTGCGCGCTTCGCGATCTGGATGTCGTCGAAGGGAATGGTGTGATCGGCGAACTCTTGATAGGTCTCGTGGCCTTTGCCGGCGATGAGGACAATGTCGCGCGGCTGCGCGAGGGAAATAGCGCGAGCGATGGCTTGGGCGCGATCGGTAATTTTTTCGTAGCGATCGCTGTGCATTCCCTTCTCCGCGTCGGCGATGATGGCGTCGGGATCTTCCTTTCGCGGATTATCGGAGGTGATGATGCTGAAGTCGGCATTGTCGTCGGCAACGCGCGCCATGAGCGGACGTTTTTGTTTATCGCGGTCGCCACCGCAACCGAAGACCACGATTAATTTTCGCGGCGAGAGTTCGCGCGCGGTTTTCAAAACGTTGAGCAACGCATCCGGCGTGTGTGCGTAATCGACGAAGACCTGGAACTGCCGCTTCGCCGGAACGGCTTCGAGTCGTCCGGGAACCTGTGGAGATTTCGCCAGGCTCAGAACTGCCTCGCGCAAGTTGACGCCTAACGAGTTAGCGGCGGCGAGCGCGGCGAGCGAATTAGCGACGTTAAATCTTCCGATTAGTGGAACGCGCACGAGATAACTCTTGCCGCGAGCGTCGAGCTGATAAGAGGTCCCGGAAAATTCCGCGCGATAATTCGAGGCGCGAAAATCTGCGCGTGCGCCCATGCCGTAGGTGATGACGGGAAAATCTTTGGGCAGACGCTCGAGCAATCGTTCACCGTAGCGATCATCAATGTTCACGATCGCGGCTGATTTTTTCTTGAACGTTTGGCTCGTTAGGCCAGTGAAAAGCTTCAGTTTGGCTTCGAAGTAATTCTCCATCGTGCCGTGAAAATCGAGATGGTCTTGCGTGAGATTGGTGAAGACAGCCACGTCGAATTCCAGTCCGCGTGTGCGATCCTGCGCGATCGCGTGTGACGAAACTTCCATGGCGGCGGCTTTGCAGCCCGCGTTCACCATCTGCGCGAAGAGTTCTTGAAGGTCTAACGACTCCGGTGTCGTGCGGACCGCAGGCAAAATGCGATCGGCAATTTCGTAACGAACCGTACCGATTAACCCGCAGCGCAGCCCCGCTTTTTCGCAAATGTGTTTGATCAAAAATGTCGTGGTCGTCTTTCCATTCGTGCCGGTGACGCCAGCCATTTTCAATTTTCGAACCGGCCGCTCGTAAAACGCTGCGCTCAGATCGGCTAAAGCGGTGCGACTGTTTTCTACTTCCACCAAGGTGGCACGCGCATGTTGCACATCGCGCTCGGCAACAATCACCGTGGCCCCTTTCTCGATGGCTTGTTCGACGAAGGCGTGGCCGTCGCTTTTCTCACCGCGTAATGCAACGAAGAGGGAATTCCTCTGCACTCGCCGCGAGTCATACGCGAGGCCATCCACCGTGCGATCAACCGGCCCGTCGATCGCGCGCGGTGAAATGGCGGCGAGAAGGTTTTTGAGCTGCATGAGGTGTAGGCAAAAGAACGCGGAGCGCTCAACGGCGAACGGCGTTGGTTAAGGCGACTCGTTCCGCCACCGGCACCGGTTTGCTGAATTCCTCATGCGGCTCAAGATCGAGATAGCGCGCGGCCTTCTCGGCGATGTGCGCAAAAATCGGCGCGGCTACTTTGCCGCCGTAATTCATTTCCGGCGTCGCAGTTTTCGCATCGTCGAGCACGACCAGACCAACAAAGGCCGGATGATCCGCCGGCATGTAACCGGAAAATGAAACCAAATATTTGCCGGATTCGTAGCCGCCGTTGTGTTCATCAACTTTTTGGGCGGTGCCGGTTTTGCCGCAGAGAGTGAATCCGGGAACGGAAACACCCGCGGCCGTGCCGCGATCGCTTACTACGCCGCGAAGCGCGTTCCCCACTTGCGCGGCAGTTTGTGGCGAAATGACTTGCCGCAAAACGGTCGGCTTAGATTCGCTGATGATTCGGCCGTCTTCAGTCGTGATCGATTTGATGATGCGCGGCGTGACCAATTTTCCACCGTTCGCAATCGCGCACATCGCCGTAATCATTTGCAGCCCCGTGACACCGACCTCGTGACCCATCGGCATGCGGGTGATGGAAATTTTGGTCCACTGACGCGGCGGATAAATTCGCCCGGGAATTTCTTCGCGCAGCTCCACGCCGGTGCGTTCGCCAAAACCGAAACTGCGAATGTATTCGTAAAATTTCTCTTCTCCGAGGGAGAGCGCGAGTTTGGCAGCGCCGATGTTGCTCGATTTAATCAGAATGTCCTGCACGCTCAATTCGCCGTAGCCATGGTGATCGTGCAACGGACGGCCGCCGTAATTGAAAACGCCGTTCTCGCAAAAGATGGTCGAATCGAGACGAACCTTTCGTTCGTTGAGCGCCGCGGCGACGGTGACAATCTTGAACGTCGAACCCGGTTCCATCATGTCGCTGATGGCGCGGTTTTTCATTTCCTCCGGCTTCGCTTCGTTACGGCGGTTGAGATCGAAATTCGGACGATTAGCCATGGCCAGGATTTCGCCGGTATCCGGACGCATCAAAATGATGATGGCCTTTTGCGGACGAAACTCGCGCACGGCCGCGTCGATCTCGTTCTCAACGATGTTCTGCAGATTCAGATCGATCGTCAGCGCCACCTCATTACCATTGCGCGCTCCGCGCTCTTGCCCGCGATAAGGCATGATCTCTTTTCCGGACGGCGTGCGTTCGATGTAGCGGTAGCCATCGTCGCCGTGCAGATAATCTTCCATCGATTTCTCCACGCCCTGGATTCCTTTGTGATCAAAATCGGTGAAGCCGATGACGTGACATAACATCGGGCCGTTCGGATAAGCGCGCGTCGGATCAGGCTCGAAATAAATTCCGCGCAGATTCGCCGCTCTGATTTTTTCCTTCAGGGTCTTGGCGATATCGGGCGGCACGGAGCGTTGCAAAACGATGTAGCGTTTTTCGCTGCTCAATTTTTCCGCCACTTCCTCGAACGGAAGTTGCAAGGTGTCAGCCACGATGGGCGTAAGCGTTTCCGCGTCGTTCACGCGCGTGGCATCAGCCACTACCATCTCGCCCGGCACATCGCTCGCGAGCAACTCACCTTTAGCCGCCACGATCGTGCCGCGCTTCGCGAAAATGGTTTGCTTAACTTCGTGCTTCGCCGCCGCAATCGCGGTGAAGTAATCGTGCTGGATGATCTGCAAAAAAATCAGCCGATAAGAAAAAAGACTGAAGAGTCCCATCAGGCCGAAGCAAACCCACAGACAACGGGTGCGGCTGTTCCACTTCATCGGCCGGCAATCTTTTTATCGGCTGGCGGCGCGACCCGGGCATTCCGCGTATTGGATGAAGCCGAAAAGCGTACGATGTTCGCTTCCGCGATCGGGATCATCTTGAGATAGCCTTCCTTCAAGCGCCGCTGCAAAACGTTCGGCGAAGTGAGCTCCGCGATCTGCGCCGAGGCGATGGAGCTTTCAGAACGGAGCTGGGTGATCTCGTTCTCGAGCGCCTTTTTGCGATCGCCTGAATGATATAGTTGAACCGACAGGTAGACGTAAATGAGTCCGGTGACGGCGAGAAAGCCGGTGATCAAAATCCAACGCACCAGCGCCGGGGCGTTGATCGGATTGAATTGTTTGCGACGCGGACGGTTCATCTAAACTTTTTCGGCAACACGCAATTTTGCGCTGCGTGAACGCGAGTTGACGCGTTGCTCGTTTTCATCGGGCTCGACCGGTTTCGAGGTGATGAGCTTGAAAGCGAAATCCGGATTTGGACGCGGCTCCGGCCATTCCGGCCGATCGAGCGTTTCGCGGCTGCGATCGCGAAAGAAATTCTTCACGATGCGATCTTCCAACGAATGAAAAGTGATGACGGCGAAACGCGCGTGCGATTCCAAACGACTCGTTAGGCCACGCAGCCCTTCTTCAAGCGCACCGAGTTCGTCGTTCACTTCCATGCGCAGCGCCTGGAAGACTTGCGTAGCCGGATGTTTGCGACCATGACGCCAGACGATTTTCTCGACCGCGCGCGCCAGCTGCACCGTTTCGTGAAAGGGCGTCGTCTTACGCTGCTTCACCAACTGACTGGCGATGCGACGCGCGGCCGGCTCTTCACCGAACTCCCGGAAGATGCGCGTGAGCTCTTCTTCGCTGTAACCGTTGATGACATCGGCCGCAGTTAACTCGCGTCGCGGATCCATCCGCATATCGAGCGGGCCGTTGCGCATGATGCTGAAACCGCGATCGGCGTTTTCGAGTTGGCGCGAGGAAACGCCGAGATCGAGGAGCGCGCCGCCGATGCTGACGATGCCCAACGAGTCGAGAACTTTTGTGGCGTCGCGGAAGTTCGCCTGGTGAAAAGTTACCCGACCACCGAAGCGTGCGAGTCGCTCACTCGCGTGAGTGATTGCATCCGGATCCTGGTCGAGCCCGAGAACATCCGCGCCCGTCTGCAAAATTGCTTCCGCATGACCGCCGCCGCCGCAGGTTCCGTCTACGACCAGCGCGCCGGGACGTGGCGCGAGCAACTCCACGACTTCGTGAACAAGAACAGGACGATGATAAGTGACGTCTTCCATTTCTTGCGCCTCCTCTTCGATGACCAACGGACCAGTCGCGAACCAGATGGGCCGCTCAAAAAGCAGTGCGTTCATGACTCGTTAGGCGTCGTTAGGCTTTCGTTAGGCCACGAGCCCACGAGCACGAAATCGAAATTGCCTTCGCGCCAATCCTTCCAAGAGGAGAGCTGCTCAGGCGAGCCGGCCGCTAAGAGGCGTGTTCGCTGATTTACTTTTCGAAGGCGAAACATCTCAGGCCGCGTCGCCTTCAAACTTGGAATGGCATTGCTATTCATTTTCTAGAGACCAATCACATCAGCCACGCGTTGATAGGTGGCTTTCTCTTCCTTGTGCGCCTGTTTCCATTTCGCGGAATTCCAAATTTCAAAACGACCGCGACCGCCTACGAGCGTGACCTCACCCTTCAAGCTCAGCAGCCGGCAAAGATCTTCCGGCAAGACGAGCCGGCCTTGTTTGTCGGAGGAAGCGTGTTGCGCGCGGGCGTGAAGGTGGCGGAGGAAGACGCGACGTTCGCGCGGCGGAACGGACGAATTCGACTCGGCCTCGGCGATCACACGGGCAAACTCCTCGTGCGACATGACGAGGAGAAATTCCTCCTGCGCCTCCGGCAAAATAATGAACTCTTCGCCGTCGTCCCGCCGCCAGCGCGACGGAATGGTGATGCGATTCTTGTCGTCGATCCCATGACGAAACTCGCCGGCGAAGAAGGTTTGGGTGGGCGAGTCGGTGCGCATAGATGAAAGGATGGCTTTGCCATTCTAATCCATTTCCCTCCATTTCTAACCACCTTGCGTGCCAGGGGTCAATAATTAATTGCCGCTTTGCGGGAAAAATTATGGCGCCTAAACTTTGGCTAATGCGGCGCTTACTTCTGACAATCGTTTCATTTTGCGCCGCTGCGATTTTTTCCATCGCTCACGCGCAGTTGGCCAACGACAACACAAACGACACGGTTCGCGTAACAGTTGCGCAAAACCAGGACGGTTCACGAACGACCTATCAATACGACAACCCGAACCACAAGGCAGTGGCGATCACAAAAAGCGAAGACGGGAAACTGCTGAGCAAGATTCTCTACAACTTGGACGAAATGGGGCGATTCGCCGCTGGAGATGTTTACGACGGCAAAGGGCAGCTCCGTTTTAAAACACAATATAAGTACGACAACGCCGGCCGGCTCGGACAGGAAACGCAATTCAACACCGACGGCAAAGTGCGCAGCAAAATCGTCTACTCTTATAATGAAGCAGGTAAGCAAAGCGGCTACACCGTTTTCGATGCAGACGGGAATCAGATCGGCCACAACTCGGCGGCCGGCGCGGCCGCTGCAATTCCAGCAAAGCCGAAAAAGTAGTTTTAACAGTCGCGACTAACGAGCGGTCGTTGCTTGCGGGAGCCGGCAAAGGCGGCTAAGAACAAAACGCATGATCGATTACATCCAGAAGGGTGGTCTGCTCATGTGGCCCATTCTGGTTTGCAGCATCATCGCGATCGCTGTTTTCGCGGAGCGCCTTTTCTATTTTCATCGCGCCTCCATTCACGTGGCGGAGTTTTTGCAGGGACTTTCCAATCTGATTGCGCGGCGCAATTACGCGGAAGCATTGCATGAATCGGCTGGAACGCCGGGACCGGTGGCGCGCGTCATCCATGCGGCGATCATTCGGCACGAAGCCCCGCGTTCGGAACTGCGCGAGATCGTGCAGGAAGCGGGACAACTGGAAGTGCCGAAACTGGAGCGCTTCCTCGGCGTGCTCGCGACGATCGCGTTCCTCGCGCCGCTCCTTGGCTTGCTCGGAACAGTGGCCGGAATGATCGACGCCTTCAGCACGATCTCCTCGAACGGTGGCTACGCGACGGTGACGGAACTTTCGAATGGAGTTTACAAAAGTTTACTGACAACCGCCGCGGGTCTGGTGGTGGCGACGCCAACGTTTGTCGCCTACAGCTATCTTTCCGCGCGGGTGAATACGCTCATGCACGAGATGGAACGTGCCGGGATCGAAGTCGTGCACATGTTGACCGAGCGCGAAGCAGATAAGGACATCATCGCTTTTCAGCCATCGACGACCGCGAAACCTAGCTCTCGTTAGGCGACTTTGTCGTGATGAAGCTCACGCGCACGAAGGAATATCACTTCGGCTGGGTCGGGATCATTTCACTGATCGATGTCGTCTTCCTGCTGATTTTCTTTTTGTTGCTCAGTTCGAATTTTATTTTGCAGCCGGGCGTTTCCGTTTCCCTTCCGCTTTCGCGGTTTTCTTTAGGCCCGCAGGTTAATCCGCAAATCATCAGCATCACGGGCGGTCCCGTGCCGGCAGTTTATTTTCGCGATCAAAAGGTGGCGATCGATCAACTCGGGCCGCTGCTCGATGCGGCGAAACGCGAAGGCCGGCCGATCATCATCAAAGCCGATCGATTTACTCCATACGAAGTGGTGACCGCCGTCGCGAATGCAGCGCTTGAGCACGGAATTAGTTCCGTCGGACTAGCGGGAGCGTCGGCCAAATGACTGCGACGGAATACACTCCAATTTTTGATTGGAGCACACCACGCAGCCGAAAATTTTCGCTGATTAGTTTTATCGCGGCATCGGCCGCGCTGCATGCCTTCTGTTTTTACATCTTCCAAGTCATTTACCCGCCGACGGTCGCGCTTACTCCCCCACCCGGCCGGATCAGTTTGATCACAGGCGACACCGACGAAGGCCGTGTCCTCCTGCAGTGGATGGAAGCGGAAGATCCCGCGCTCTCTTCCTACACGCAGCGGCCTAACGAGTCTGGAAATCTGACGCTCCCCAAGGTCGAACACGTGCCGTCCTATCTTAATTCACAACCAGTTTTGCGCGATCTTCCGCCTAACGAATCAGATTTAAGTGTGCCGAGCGCAAATCCGCCCGCCCCGGTTCCGATTGCTAACGCAACGCCCGCATTATCGACCATCGTTACGCCGACCAGCGTCCGCTTCTCCGAAGAAATCTCCGCACGCGGCGCCGCGCAAATTCCGCCGATGCCATTCAAATCATCGAGCAAGGATGCGCCGCAGGTCGCGCAATTCCGAATCGCGATCGGAGGCTCGGGCGATGTGCGATTTTGTTTCCTGCAAAATTCTTCCGGCGACGCGGCGCTCGACGAACAAGCGCGGCATCAACTTCTCCTTACCCGTTTTTCGCCTAACGAATCAGATTTAACCTGGGGCACAGCAACGTTCGACTGGGGCAACGATCTGGCCGCGCCGTGATCCGGGTCAGCCTCACTGCGCTGGTCACGATTTATCTGCTGCTTTTTCTTGCGGCGGTTTTTCTCCTTTGGATAGTGGGAGAGTGGAATCGCCGCCGGCGAGAACGCCGGGCGTTGCGTTATCGATTGCGTTGCGTGATTTGCGCATTCGAGTTCGAAGATCGAACGCCCGTATTGCTCCCGCGGTGCCCACGTTGCGGAAGCTTGAATGAACGACTTAAACCCGGACAAATTTAACTTATGGGAATGTGGATTGGCAGAAATCGCAAAGCACGAGTGACCTACGGTTTCGACGAGATCGCACTCGTCCCCGGCCGCATGACGATTAATCCGAATGAAGTCGATACGACTTTTCGTATCCCACGACGCGATGCAAAACCGATCGAACTGAAAATTCCTATTTTGGCCAGCGCGATGGATGGCGTGGTCGATGTGAAGTTCGCGATCGAGATGAGCAAGCTCGGCGGGCTAGCCGTCTTGAATCTCGAAGGCGTGCAGACGCGCTACAAGAATCCGCAGGAGGTTCTGCAAAAAGTCGTCGAGACCGACAAATCGGAAATCACCGCGCTGCTGCAAAAAATTTATTTGGAGCCGGTGCAGGAAGATTTGATCCGGGCGCGCATTAAGCAGATGAAAGACGCCGGCGCGATCGCCGCTGTCAGTTCTATTCCGCAAAAGGCCGAGCAATTCGGCGCGATCGCGCAGGAAGCGGGCGCGGATGTTTTTGTCGTGCAAAGCACAGTCTCAACCGTGCGCCACATCTCATCGGAATATAAGTCGTTAGACCTGGCGAAATTTTGCGGCGAGATGCGCATTCCCGTCATCGTCGGCAACACCGTCGGCTACGATGTGACCTTCGAAATCATGGAATGCGGACCGGCCGCAGTTTTGATTGGCGTCGGCCCCGGGGCGGCCTGCACGTCGCGCGGCGTGCTTGGTCTCGGCGTGCCGCAAGTCACGGCCACGGTTGATTGCGCTGCGGCGCGCGATGCTTATTTCAAAAAAACTTCCCGCTACGTTCCAATCATTACCGACGGCGGTATGAGCAAGGGCGGCGACGTTTGTAAGGCGCTGGCCTGCGGCTCGGATGCCGTCATGGTTGGGAGCGCGTTTGCGAAAGCATACGAAGCACCCGGGCGCGGTTACCATTGGGGCATGGCCACGCCGCACGCGAATCTTCCGCGCGGCACGCGCATCAAAGTCGGCGCGACCGGCTCATTGAAACAAATTCTTTTCGGTCCCGCTGAGGTGGACGACGGTTCGCAGAATCTCGTCGGCGCCATCACCACTTGCATGGGCAATGTCGGCGCGCGCGACATTTCGGAATTTCAACAAACGGAAATCATCATCGCGCCCTCGATCAAAACGGAGGGAAAACTTTTCCAGACTGTGCAAAGTGTGGGAATGGGAACCCGCTGACCATGAATGATCGCAGAGTTGTCATCACCGGACTTGGTGTAGTCACGCCTGTCGGTAACGATATCCCCACTTTCTGGGACAGCCTAACGAATGGTCGCAGCGGCATCGGCACGATCGACGCCTTCGACACGAGCGGTTTCGACTGCAAGATCGGCGGCGAAGTTCGCAACTTTGAGCCCAAAGATTTTTTCAAGAATCCGAAAGACGCGCGCCGCACCGATCGCTTCGTGCAATTATCCATGGCCGCCGCGGTCATGGCCAAAGCGGATAGTGGAATCGATTTGGAGAAGGTCAATCGCGAGCGCTTCGGTGTGATCGTGAGCAGCGGCATCGGCGGTTTGCAGACGCTGGAAGATCAGCACTCCAATCTGCTAACGAAAGGTCCGACGCGCATGTCGCCTTTCACCATCCCCATGCTGATCAGCAACATGGCCAGCGGAATAATTTCGATGGAGTACGGCTTGCAGGGACCGAATCTTTGCATCGTCACCGCCTGCGCCACCTCGAATAATGCGATCGGTGAATCGTGGCGCATTATCAAATTCGGCGATGCGGATATTTTTCTCGCGGGCGGATCGGAGGCTGCAATCGTGCCCATCGGCGTGGGTGCTTTCGCATCCATGAAGGCGCTCAGTTTACGAAACGACGACCCGCAGCGCGCCTCGCGCCCCTGGGATCGGGACCGCGACGGCTTCGTGATGGGTGAAGGCGCGGGCGTGGTGGTGGTCGAGGAATTGGAACACGCGAAAGCGCGCGACGCGCGAATCTACTGCGAGCTTATCGGTTACGGCGCGACGGCGGACGCTCATCATATGACCGCACCGCCACCCGATGGCAGCGGTGCGGCGCGCGCGATGCAAATCGCGTTGGCTCACGCCAAAGTGAATCCATCCGAGGTGGATTACATTAATGCGCACGCCACTTCGACCGGTCTCGGTGACATCGCGGAAACAAAAGCGATCAAAACCGTCTTCGGCGAATCCGCAAAAACAGTTTCGATCAGCTCGACCAAATCGATGACCGGCCACTTGTTAGGCGGCGCAGGCGCAATAGAAATGGCGGCGTGCGCGCTGGCCATGCGCGATTCGGTTATTCCGCCCACGATCAATCTCGAAAATCCCGATCCGGAATGCGATCTCGATTACACACCGCTGACCGCGAAACAGAAGAAAGTGCGCGTAGCGGTCAACAACTCCTTCGGCTTCGGCGGACACAACGCGACGCTCGTTGCGCGCGAGTTTACCGGTTAGGCTGCCGAGGTATCGGCGAAGACCGGCGTCTGGGTGATATCGGACGCGTCGAAGGAGAAGCCATGGCCACCGGTGGAGAGGTTCTTCAGGATCTGAGCGACCTGTTGCGCGGTGCTGGCGGAATAAAATCGCACCAGGCCGACGGTCGTGCGTCGTCCGAAAACCGTGATCATGATGGTGTCATCATCGATCGAGTTCATGAAGATGTGATTGCCGTTGCCCTGATGGTAGAGCGCGTTGAATTCCAATTCCCCGATGCGCCGCGCGAGTTCCTTGGTGGCGGCGAACGATCCCGCGGCGAGCGCGGCGATGACAGTGACATCCATCACGCTCATGTCGCCAAATTGTGAAATGACATTGCCTCCGCGATCGATCACGACCGTGAGATCGGATTCCGATTTCTTGAGGAATTCGCCGAGCACGCCGTCGAGCGTGGCGACGTCTTCAATCGTTAGGCAAGGGATGGCGTTCATACATTTGCAGTCTGCGCTTTGACGGTGGACTCGTTAGGCACAACTACCGGCGCTGGCGTCTTTTTCGGGGGATCGCTTTGTTTGCTGAACTTGTGCAGCAGGATCTGCGAAACAGCATTGAGCGAAGCGAAAACATTCTGGCCTGTGCTGGAAATGACCTCGAAGCTCTGCACACGCTTCTTTCGATTGTTCAACACGTATTCGAGATAATTAACCGGCGCGACATTTTCGAGGTCGCGTTTGTTGTACTGCAGAACGTAAGGAATGTCCTCGATTGAGACGTTCTGTTTCGCGAGGTTGTCTTCGAGATTTTTGAAGCTCTCGACGTTCTCCTCCATTTTTTCCCACTGCGAATCAGCCACGAAAACTATTCCGTCCACGCTGCGCAAAACGAGCTGGCGCGTGGCGTTGTAAATGACCTGACCGGGCACTGTGTAGAGCTGGAACTTCGTTACGAAGCCTTTAATGACGACCGCGTTCAGCGGCAGGAAATCGAAGAACAAAGTGCGATCGGCCGCCGTGGCTAGCGAGACCAGGTCGCCACGGTTTTCCGGATTAATCCGCTGATGGATGTAGCCTAGATTGGTCGTTTTGCCGCAGAGGGCAGGACCGTAATAAACGATTTTGAACTGAATCTCGCGGCTCGCGTAATTGATGATCGACATGTGAACTCCTAGACTGGTTTCGAATATTTTTTGGACAGTTGTTGCACGATTTGCGCGAGGCGTTCGCGAACATCCGCGGTCAGCTCTTCCTTGGTGTGCAAGGCGACCAGACAAAGATTTTCGTGCATGAAAAATGTGATCGCGGCTTTCGCGCAGGAAACTGTCATGGAGCGAAGGCCGCCCAATTTCGTAGAGGTGAGGTGATCCGCCAGCCGCTGCAGGAACGAAGGCGCCATCGCGCATAAACCTTCCGCCTCGAACTCGACCGGAAGACTTCCAGCCAGACTCAGCCCGTCGCCGAATATGATGGCGCAGGCTTTCACGCCGGCCATTTTTGCGGCATCGGCCACGATCGTTTTTGCATCCGGTTCTTCCTTTGCCGCCACCACGGGCGCTTCCGGCGCGGTCGGTACAATTTGCGGCAAGCCTTTCAACGGTTTGCGCGGGACCGGGGCCGCAAAACGTTTCGCGTCTTCCGCTGCTTTCGCGGCAAAGGGCGTCTGGAAATCTGAACCTTTTTCCTGCAGTTCCTGATCGTCACGCATGCGCAACGAAGCGGCCGGCAGGTTTTTCAAAACATCCTGCAGTGGCAACGAGACGGGCGCGTTAACTTCCTTGGCGCTGAAAAAATTCCTGAATTCCGTCGGCAAAAGATTCGCGAATTCTTCGGATTTTACTGTGACGCGACCCGACATCAGTTGCGATTCCACGAGCGAAAACGGCACTTCGAAGCGCGCGTCTTCCGGCAGGTCTTTAAGGTCACCGGCCAGTTGAAATGGCGGGAGGCTCATCAAGACCGGTTTGAGCGCGAGCGAAATTTTCAAGCCATTGTCCCCTGCTGGCGCGGCCTTGAACTCGTTAGGCAATGGCAGCTTGAAGGGAATTCGCGCCGGCGCCGCATCACTAGTCGGAACGGACGCCCCGCGTGAGGCTGGAACTCTCTCAGAGGCGGGCGCGCCCGTTCCTATCGGTGAAATCTTGAATGGAATGCGTGTCGGCGCGGATGAGGCTACTGGAGCAGTCGTTTCCGCCGTGGGATCAGACGACATTTCTTCGTGCGGTAATTCTTCCACCGGCAATTTGATCACCGGTCGGCTGCCATCTTTCGAGCGCACAATCGGTAATTGCGGCACGGCCGAAGCGAGCGGGGCCGGCGGCGGTGGCAGCGGCTTGCAAAACAATTCCGGTTGCGCGGCCGCGATGTTCTCGGCCGTGGCCAGTTCCATATTGCCCAGCGGTTTTTCGCAGATTTGCACCGGCGCCATCGGCGTGCCGAAGCGCGAATTATCTTCCAGCGTCACGCGCAAAAACGGCGTCTCCAGTTGCGGCACGGATTGATCGCGCGACTGATCATTGCGCGTTTGCGCATTGCTAAATTGCTCCAGCACTTTTGCGAAAGGCAACGGCACCTGCGCCTGATCGGAAGGCGGCACGGGTCGGACAAAAATTTCCGGAATCTGGTTGTAAATACTCGTTAGGCCGACGGACGGTCGCGAGCTGGCCATTCCTTTTTCCACTTCGGCCGCTTTCAACAAAACACGCCTGCTAGCCTCGGAATCGGAGACAGGTCGAATCCAACCGGCCGGCACCTGCCCGACGATGTCGCGCAGTTCCAGCGAGATAACGCGCTCGACTGTCGGCTCCAAAGCCAAAGCCACGGCGGGCGGCAATTCGGCCGGGGCCTTTGCGCCTAACGAATAGACGCGTGGTTGCGGCGCGGGCGGCGGAACAGTTTCGAATTCTTCCCGTGGTGCAACCGTCCGCGTCGAGTTTGGCATGACGGTTTTGCTCAACCGCGCACCGTGCAATTTGTCGATCGACGCATTTCCGGAACGCCCCGGTGCTGTCTGCGCTTTCGGCGCCGCCGTTTTCTTGAAATAATTCAGAAATGGGATGGTCATCGCTTAATGGTCCTCGGCCGTGACGCGCCAGACTTCTTCCAGCGTGGTGACGCCTTCGAGCGCCTTATCGATCCCGGCCATACGCAAAGTTTTCATGCCCTCGGTCACACCCTGGTTTTTAATTACCGCAGCCGAAGCGCGTTTGATGATCAAACGCCGGATGGTCTCGGTCACAGGCAATGCTTCGATAATCGCGACGCGTCCGAGATAGCCGCGATTCTTGCAACGATCGCAACCGGTTCCGTGATAAAAGACCGCGCCTTCCGCGGGTTCCATTCCGAGTTGTTGGAAAATTTCCGGCTCGGGGGTGAACTCTTCGCGGCAATTAGTGCAAATGCGCCTAATGAGTCGTTGCGCGCAGGCCATGATGACCGAGCTCGAAATCAGGAACGGCTCGATGCCCATGTCGTCCAGGCGGGTGATCGCGCCGGCCGCGTCGTTCGTATGCAAAGTGGAGAGCACTTGGTGACCGGTCAGCGCGGCTTTGACCGCGATGTCGGCCGTTTCGTTGTCACGAATTTCGCCGACCATCACGATGTCCGGGTCCTGCCGTAGGATGGATCGCAGCGCGGTCGAGAAATCGAGACCGATGTCCGCGCGCACCGCCACCTGGTTCACGCCCGCGAGCTCGTATTCGATCGGGTCTTCAACCGTGACGATGTTGTACTGCGGGCTGTTCAACTCCTGCAGCACTGAGTAAAGCGTGGTCGTTTTTCCCGAACCGGTCGGGCCGGTCACGAGAATCATTCCGTGCGGCGCGTCGATCGCTCTCTTGAATTTTCCGAGCGTGCCTTCATCCATGCCCATCTGGTCGATGGAGCCGGTCAAAGCCGCTTTATCCAAAATACGAATGACGATTTTCTCGCCGTGCGCGGTCGGCAAAATCGAAATACGAAGATCGACTTCCTTGCCGAGAACTTTGATACGGAAACGTCCGTCCTGCGGCACGCGACGTTCCGCGATATTTAATCCCGCGAGAATTTTGATGCGCGACGTGATCGCGAGCTGCAGCGCTTTCGGCGGCGATTCCGCCAGGACGAGTTCGCCGTCGATTCGATAACGCAATTTCAGCGAACGCTGGAACGGCTCGATGTGAATGTCCGACGCCTTTTCCTTGATCGCCTGGACCAGAATCAAATTGACGATCTTGATGACGGGCGCGTCTTCCGTGTCAGCCGCGAGACGATCGACATCGATCTCTTCGTTCTTGTTCGACTGCACCTCCACTTCGCCCGCATTCGACATGTCCTCCGCCACCTGCTTGAGGACTGCGCTCATGTTCGCGCTGCCGCCGTGGACACCCGCGAGCGCATCCGCCACCGCGCGCTCGGTCGCGATCATCGGAATCACTTCGAGTTGCACCCGACGCTTCACGTCGTCCACCGCCACGACGTTGGTCGGGTCGGCCATGGCCACGAAAAGTTTTCCGTTCAACCGCGCGATCGGCACCAGCTTGTTCGCCTTCGCCATTTCCCGCGGCACGAGCGACATGATCTCTTCCGGCACCCGCACCTTGGCCAGATTGATCGGCGGCGTATTCAGACAACGGCCCATGCTGAAGGCCATGTCCTGGTCGGTCACGAATTGCCGATCGGTCAGAATCTTGAGCAGCCGGCCGCCTTCTTTTTGCTGAATAACGGTGGCCTCGTCCAGCTGGCTCGGCAGGAGCAAACCGTCCTCGATCAGGACATCGGCGATGCGTTCGGCGAAAGATTTACTTCTCATCGCGACGACTTGTTAGGCGCGGCTCTCCAGCCGATAAATGTCCTGCAAAGTTTTTACGATCGCGCCCGGTCGGGCCAGATACCACGAGACCGTGTAGTCGAGCGATTGCTGCACCGCGTCGCGACCCGCCGCGTCGAACGGATTACAGCACGCCACCATGATCGTGCGGCTGATCAAATCGAATGGCACCATTAGCCGGCCCAGCGTCAAATGGTCCGGCAACATCCGCGCGATCTGCCGATCCGCGTCGTAATATTCCAGCGGCACGTAGGCAAACTTCGTCCGGTCGATCAATTGCGAGAGCGCGCGATCGAGCTTGTCCGTGTCCTGCCGGCAAATTTTATCGAGCAACGACGCGCCCAGCCCTTGCCCGCTCAGGTCCTTGTTCAAATGCTTTACCGTATCGAGCGCAGCCGTCACTTCGTCTTCCGGGAAGAGCTGCTGCATGATCAAAAATTTCGCCAGCTGATCGTCCCCGCGCTCCGCCAGATGAGCGTGCTTCCCCGCCATATCGACCAGCCCGCCTTCCCCCGTCGGAATCACCGTCGGGCTCGACATACCGGTCGTTCCCGGAGTGGCGATCAATCCGCCCTTCGGTCCGCCCTGCACCAGCGACTCGCCCGCCTGCTGCAGACGCGCCTCGATTTCACCGAGCATGGCCAGCGTTTCCGCGGCGCTCGGTTCCTTCAGCAAAATCACTTCGCACTCCTGCATGGCGTGCGTGTAAGAGCCGGCGTTGAAATACGCCTCGGCCAGCTTGCGCGACACCCGCAGCGAATCCTCCGGCTTGCCTATTTTGTTATAGGCGTCCTTAAGGATTTCGAGCGATTGATAGTCGTCCGGCTGTGTTTGAGTAATGACCTCAAACATCTCGATCGTTTGGACGATCTGACTATGCTCCTCCTCTGATAGCGTGTGTTCCAGCACGATTCGCCTGTAAAAGCTAGAAGCATGCCCTCACTTTCAGGGGCGAACGGAAAGATCTTGAACGGTGCAAGCTCCGGGTGAGAGTCGGGCAAAATTCACCCGTTACAACGCCTGGAATCGCGTCTAAATTAGCCTCCGAACCGCGATGCTCGCTTTATCTAATCACCGGCCAAAATTCGGTTTCACCCTCATCGAGCTGTTGGTGGTGATTTCAATTATCGCGATTTTAGTCGGTCTGTCTTTTCCGGTAATCGGCGGAATGATGGATAGGGCGAAGAAGGTGCAAGCGAAAAACGACATAACGCAAATCGTCACCGCCGTAAGTGCCTTTTATACCGAGTATGGCAAATACCCTCTGCCCGCAAACCAAAGTGCGCAGAGCTACACGTACGCGGGCAATAACGACCAACTCTTCAATATTATTCGAGGGAACGAACCAACCCAGAATCCGCGGAATGTAGTGTTCTTAAACATTCCTGCCGCAAAGGATTCTTCAAACCCGAAAGGAGGCATCGGAGGCGATTTCCGATATTATGATCCGTGGGGGATGCCCTATAGCATCGCGATTGATTCGGATTACAACAATAAGATCGATAATCCGTATAAGAACGCAGGCTTTGATCCCATGGACGCAGGTGTCATCGCTTATTCCTCGGGTAAAAATAAAGTGAAGGATGCTGACGCTAAGGTCCCGACCTTCGACGACGTCTTATCTTGGCAGTAATCCATGCGTACGGAACATTTTGACGGCCGTTCCCACGCCTTCACGCTCATTGAGCTTTTGGTCGTCATCGGGATCATCGCAATCATGTTGGTCGCAATTGTTCCCGCCGTAAATTCTCTATCAAAATCAAGCGGTCGAAAGGGCGCCATTAGCAACTTGCTCGGAGCGATCGAGCAAACTCGGGCACAGGCAATCAAGGACGGTCAACCTACCTACTTGGTCTTTCCCGATCAGCTCCCTGCAGGAACTGACAGTGCAACGACTCAAAAATACGCCTATCGATCCTACGCGCTCTTTGAAGATGACCCGGCCAATCCGGGCGCTCAAAAACAAGTAACGCCGTGGCGCACTCTGCCCACCGGGATAAGTATTCACAGCGGCAGCCTCGGCTACCTCGCAAAGACCGTGCCCTTTTCTTTCACACCTGTGGGCGCGACGGCCACTGCTAATTTTCCCTACCTTAAGTTCAATGCGAACGGCGAAGTCGATCCCGTCTCCACGCCTTCAGCTACCACGGGCACAGTTCAATTCGGAATCTTTGAAGGATACGTCGATTCCAACGGATTGCATTTCACTAGCGGTAGCCAGGCGACCGAAAGCATCGCCGTTAGCAGGCTAACCGGTCGCGCCGAACGGATGTGATGAAAAGAGTAACTACAAACGACGGCTTTACTTTGGTGGAAGTAGTTCTCGCCTTAGGTATCATAGGTTTCGCCATCCTTGCCATTCTAGGTATCCTGCCCGTAGGTCTCAATACCGGTCGCTCTGCGCAGGATGAAACTCGCGCAGCGCAAATCGCCCAGACCATAATCGAGAGCATCGCCAGTCAGGCGCCCTCACAGTTCACCGGCGTTAGCTTGCCACTTTCCAGCGGCAACGCGTCACTCGATTTATCACAGTCCACTTCTACTCCCGCGGCGCCGGCGGCCAAGCTTTATGCGGATAACGACGCGCAACTATCGCAAGCGAACACCGCCGCCGCGACTTATGCGGTCAATATTCTTACTAACAACGCTCCTACTGGCTTTGATTCAGGCTATGCCAACGAGGTAACTGTCAACGTCGCCTGGCCCGCCGCAGCGCCCACATCCGCACAAACTCTGCGGAGCTTTTCGCGGGTAATTACGAAATACTAACTCGATGCGCGGCCCATCTACGAAGGACAACGCCTTTACTCTTGTCGAGCTTCTTATTGCCATGGCCATTACCATGTTGATCGTTGTTTTGCTCGGAACGATGTTCACATCTCTGGCGAGCACAGCCGCGCGCGCAAACCAGCGCACCGACGCATTCCGGGAGGCACGCGCCGCCCTGCAAATGATGAGCCGGGATTTCGCAAACCTGGTCCGCACAGAATGGGACCCCGATCCATTTGGCGCTGGACCGCCTGCTAGCGCGCCCCAACCGCGCACGCGAGCGGTGGCTTACCTGGCAGTAAAAAGCATTTCTAATCCCGGCAGCTACAACCAGGAGTTATTCGGACTTATCGCCATGAAAAACTCCGGCGCAGGTGACCTATGTTCTATCGGCTACTACAGTAGCTGGGACGGTAAAGCTTATAGCCTTCGCCGATTTTTTCATAATAGCACAGCGACCTATAACACTATTGCAGGACAGGCCACCTACGCTTCCGAGACAGCGCTCTACACTCCCTTCGCCGCGGGCGCGGCAGGAACTAACCCCGATGATCTTCTTGCGCAATACGTCTGGAACTTAAAAGTCACTGCCTACGACTCTGCCGGCACGGCTTTATCCTACCCGTATGTTTGCGATACTTCTGCGACGGCGCCGGTCAAGCCTCCCGCTGTGATCGACATTTCCTTTAACGCGATCAGTCAGCAAGCAGCCCGCACCGTGATGAGTGTTACAACCGATCCGACGGAATGGGATCCGTCAAAAGGAAATATCCAGAACAGTATCTACCAGCGCCTTATTAAACCGCACGTCTATCAATTCCATACCCGGGTTAAGTTGTAGATGACCATGATGAAAAGAAGGCCAGGAAGCAGTCATCCGCAGGCATTTGCTCTGGTCGTTACTTTAATAATGCTTGTCCTGGCCGCAGGCATTGCGGTCGGGTTACTTGTTAATGCTTCTATCGACCGCGGCACTTCCAGGTCCACCTTCGATCGTTATCAAGCAGAGCTTGCCGTGCAAAATGGCCTCGAAGCAGCCAAGAAAGCATTGATGGCTTCGCCGGCCGCCGGGAGCGCAGTAACTGCTGATGATACATTCCTGGTCACGCGAATTGATGGCCCAGTCATGCCACTTACTCCTGCTCCTGCAGCCGGCCCTACGCCCTCCTACTATTACCTTGCCAAGGCCCAGGCAGGCAGCGCTAGTAAGATGGATTACTATCCCCTTTTCTCCGGCGGCGCGTCTGTTACAAACCAAACCATCGATCTTACCGCCGGCGCCACGCGCGCGGTAGCGACTCCTACGCCGCCTCCGAATCCAACTACGACGGACCTTAAGGCGGCGATTCAAATCGACAGCGGGAAAACGAAGATCCTCAAGACCTATCCCGAGTTATCGCCCTGGCTGGGTGCCGTCAGCACGCAATGGATCGAAGTCGTCGATCCTAACGAGACTGGCACGGGCGGCACTCACAAACTGCCTTACCAGCGTTATAGCTTTTGGGTAGAAGACCTGGGCGGTTATGTCGACGCCAGCGTCGCTGGTAACACCGATGACACGGGCAATGCGAATAAGCGCCCGCGAGACCAGTCTAATGCTGCCAAGCGCTACTTAACGACACCGGCCGAGGTCGCTTTGTTTACTTTGTTTGATCCGGCGCCAACTACCGACTCTGGCAAGACAGGCGCGGACTTGCTTATCGGAAAGAGAGACATGCAGCTAACGACAACTACCTTGAAGGAACTTGCCCCCGCCCTTGCCACGCCCGACATCCTTAGTCCGAATGTCGCTGTTCGCCTGATCTCCGATTCCGAACAAGCACTGGTTCCTTTTGGGTATGGGTACAAAGATGAGGGAAGCCAGACTGCCTACAAGCTGCAAATTAACGATCAGGTAAAAACTGGCGGTGCCGCTGCCGTACAAGCTATCGCGCAGAAGATTAACGCAAACCTGCCCAATTTCGGGCCGGTTCGCAACGGAAAACTAACCACAACCGGACTGGACTACGTAAACTCCCTCGCTGCATCGATAATCGACTACGCGGACACTGACTCCGACGCCACGGTAGATCCGGCCCCCAACCCGACTTACCGGGGAATCGACTCCTATCCGTTCATTAACGAAATTTACGTCATGAAGTGGTGGAAGTCGACCTATCAGAAAAGCGGCACTTGGTGGGTAGACATTCAAATGGATACTTGGGCCGAGGTTTGGAATCCAAGCAACCAAACAATACCATCAGGAAGCGCCACGATCGACATAATTGAGAACCACACGATTCAAGCAGGTAGCTACAGCTATACGTTTGGCACCACTGCTAACGACCTTCCTGGTGGCTCGTCGGTTACTTCAAGTCCGACCGGTCCAGCGACAATCTCGGTTCCAACCATGCAGCCTAACGAATACACTGCTTACAAGGTGCGGACGGATCTTTTTCACTTCAATACTGGTGTCGCGCCCCCACTGATTTTTCCAGCCGCTGGCACAACCTCGATGCCGCTTTCCGCGTCATTGCTTAGTAATTACACAATGAAGTGGAATAACAATCTGGTTGATAGAGCTGGTTCTAATACGCAACAGCATATCCAGCGCGCCAGCGGTAGCTTGAGGGGCCCGCCCAACTACATCGTCTCTAATAAGAACTGGCGCGGCTCATATCCGGGATTTGACTACACTATAAACCCCGGAAATCAGACCGCGGATTATTATACCATGGGCGATCCCCGCAGTGCTTTTTCGATCGGCAGCGCGCAAGTCCCCATCGCGTATGATCTAGGTTCTAGTTTCTGGGTCCGTAACAACCGGTCGAACGTCCCCGCAACTCAAATCTATTCTGCGCAGCGACCCTCAGCGTGGCCCGATAGCGGACACGACACAGCCACGGTCTCGACTTACCCCGGGAGCGGTGCCCCGGCCTCCGTCCAAGATCCACCTACCACCCGGCCGGCTAGTGCAGTTACAGAACCGTCAAAAGCACCGGCCACCATCTCAAACACAGGAGCCTATTCATCGATGGCCGAACTAGGAAACATCTATGACCCCGGGCTTTGGAATATTCCTCCTGATACCAGTGCCCCACCACGATGGTCCGACATTACTAAGTCGGATATCACCGCAGCTAGTCAGGCGAGTGCGAATTATGGCGGAGGCATGACCCTGCATATCGGTCGTCCTGAATTTACGTTATTCGACAAGCCGGGCACACGTGCCTGGCAGTTACTCGACCTGCTCCATACTGATGCTCGTATAACCACGAAAGGTTTGGTTAATATTAATACGGCTTCCCGCGAGGCCCTCCGGGCACTGGGGGCAAACGTCATTCTCGATCGCGACCCGAAGAAGCTTCCAGCCGGAACTCTATATCCCCCGTATACTTCGAAACAGGCCGACCAATTCGCCGACGCGGTGATCGCGGCCCGTCCATTCCTTAGCCCAGCGCAACTTAGCGGCATGAAGATAGCCGGTGGAACAAGAGCGTTTTTCGGAAACTCGGCGGCATGGAGCGCTCCTACGCAGCCCGCTCCAACAGAATGGAACGACAGCGGCAACGAAGAGTATTTCGCGAAAGTTTATCCGTTAGCCGCCGTCCGGAGTCGTAACTTTCGGATATTTGTCACCGGACAAGCCCTTGATAAGAGCAACAACGTGCTTTCAACCTCCAGCAAAGTCTTCCAAGTCTACCTCAAACCAGCGCGCGACGCCGCCGGCAAGGTCACATCGCAGACTGTCGTCAATACTTATGAAGCTCAACTACCTCTGTAACGCAAGGATAGCCGCGATTTTGGTGACGCAGTTCTGGGTTGCTGTCGCGTCCAGTCTAGGTCAGGCATCTCCGCCACAGGCTGCTTTTCATTTCGCTAACGCCTCGGGATTGCCGGACAAGATTTTGTTTACCATTGATGGAACAAAACTGCGGCCGGACGGTTTCGCTTCGGGTGAAAGCACAGGCGCAATTGGGATTCTATCAGGTTCCCATCGAGTCATTGCTTCCGGCGGCAGCCTCAAGCCGGCGGAAGCCTCTGTGATGATGCAGCCAAACTCTGCCACCACGTTGATTGCTTACAGCAAATGGGTTCTGGACCCAATAACCCGGAAGCCAGTTCCACAACTCCAGATCTTCCCCCAGTCCAATGCTCCGCGTAACAAGGGCAAGCACTTCTACTATCTATATGTTTCAGCGCGACCTACGGCCGAGATCACAGTGAATGGCCAACCTATGTCTCTTTCCGCCCTGCGCAGTGTGGCTGCGGACGAAATTAGTCGCGGAGCCGCTAAGATCGAAAGCGGCGGCATATCAATAGTAGACTTCACTGCTGCCGAAAGCGGTTCCTTCTTAGTAATAATTTTCGACAAGCCAGACGGCAGCCTAAATGGAATCGTCCTGCCTGATTACGGTTAACCGTATCGGTTCTTCGAAACAACGAATCGACAATTCTGACTATGACTCCAAACGGCGGAGACGCGCGCCAGCTACGGCTCGTAGTGGCGCTGACCCTGGGCATCTAGCCAGTAGGATTTACCTGCTTCGTCTTTATAAAGTATGTGACCGGTAAAGGTCTTGTTAGCCGGATCGATGGGCTTGTCCAGAACAGTTCGGTGACTCGGATCGAAAAGCGAATCGCTATGCCGAGCCGTTATTGGCTGACCTCCAGTTGAAGGCTGCGTGGCAATCGTTCGTCGTGCTGTTGCCTTTGGTTCGACCTTCTGGCTAGCAAAGTAGCTCCCTACTACCGGAACTTCGCCGAGCGTTTGACGATAGGACTTTTCCCAGCCGAGCGCGATAAGAGCAGCCACCACTAAAATCTCAATCAACAATCGCATGCCGGTTACTACGTAAAACCGGTCGCGCAGTTCGCGGCAAGTAATTATTTCTAACTAAGGTCCAGAGACGTTCTTTAAGAAGTAAGCTCCGAATACGGGCAGCAACCGCTTTTCCTCTCCGGCGCGTGTGAGGATGACGATGATAAACTTCTTTCCGTTAGGTAGTTCGACGTAGGCGGCGTCATGCCGCACTTCGCTGGTTTCCCCCGACTTGGACCAGAGTTTGGAGCCCGCAGGAAGCGATTCGCCGAAGAAATCTTTCACCTGGTTCTCGTCGGCGCGCGGCGGGTCGAGCGGTCTCTCGAGCAGCGACATCATTGCATCGGAAGCTTCGACGGTGATGGCACGTTTCTTAACGATCCAGTAAAGCAGCGAGGCGATGGAGTTGGCGCTGGCTTGGTTGCGGTTTTCTTTGTTCGCCCCTAACAACTGCATTTCGCGCCCGTAAGGGCCAAAGCTCCACGGCTTCATCATCGCGCTGATGTGATAACCTAACGAGTCGAAGTATCGGTTAATGACGCGACGGCGGTCGATGAAGTCCTCGAGAGCTTCGCCTTCCAGCTCCAGACCGGCGGTGGTCTTAGTAAAGACGTCGATGAGGTAGGCGGTAGCATCGTTATCGGAAACGTGAATCATTTCGCGCAGGGCGCGCTCGATCTCTGGCGAATATTTACCTTGATGAAAGACTTCCGCCATGACGAAGAGTTTGATGACAGAAGCCGGATAGAAGGGCGCGTCGCCATGGTAGTCGGCGCGGGTCGGTGTTTCGAATTTGGTTAGATCGATAACACTCAGGGCCAGGCTATCCGGCGTGAGCTGCGGAAATTCTTTGGATGCCGCCTCCGCGGATTGGAGGAGCGCACTGCCTAACGAGTCGTTAGTCGGTATTTTTTGGAACTCGCGAAAATCTGCGCGGACCGAGGCCACAAGTGCGAAAATGAGGAAACCCAGGGGTCGGGAAACATCGAACATCCAACATCGAACATCGAATGCCCAAGTAGTCTGCCTTCGAGGTTCGGTGTTCGACGTTGGATGTTCGATGTTTCCCCTCTTATTCCGCTTCACGAGAACCGATCCTCGGTCCAAGGATCGGCGGTGTTGCTGTAGCCGCGCACTTCCCAGAAGCCGGGTTTGTCTTCCGCGACAAATTCGATCGCGCGAATGAATTTGGCGCCTTTCCAGGCATAAAGCTTGGGAATGATGACGCGGGCCGGGCCGCCGTGATCGCGTGGGAGCGGTTTGCCCTCATACTTAGTCGCGATGAGGACGTCGTCGTCCATGACGTCTTCGAGGCGAACGTTAGTGGTATAACCGTCGTAGCTGGAGAAGAGGACGTGTTTAGCTTCAGGCTTTGGCCTAACGAGTTCGGCAATGGTGAAGAAGGCCACGCCGGTCCACTTCACGTCGTACTTGCTCCAGGTAGTAACACAGTGGAAATCGCTCATGTCTTCGAACTGCGGCAGAGCATCGAATTCTTCCCAGGTAAAGGTCTTCGGATTCTCGACCGCGCCGCCGATCTCGAGTCGCCAGTCGGCTAACGAGACCTCGGGTTTGATGCCGAGATCCAAGACAGGAAAGCCGGGCGTGAGATGTTGTCCGGGCGGGAGACGATCGACCGAGCGGACTGTCGGCTTGGCCCTGCCCGCCATCTTGCGCGCGAAATTTTCTTTGCGCTCGATGAAGCTAGGATTACTCACGAAGCTGATTGTGCAGTGGCGGCTGTCTCAGCCGCAATCGCGAAAATGTGCGGGGGAGGACACCCGCCTCTACACTCTGCTCTCGGAAGTCTTCAGCCGCTGGATCGCGTCGCGCAGTTCAGCGGCGCGCTCATACATTTCGTCTTTGATCGCGACTTCCATTTCGCGCTGCATGATTTCCAGTTTAGAGAGCGGGCGCTTGGCCCGGACTTCTTCGAGCCACTCTTCGAGAAACGCGATCTCGGAGCTTTTCTGCGCCAGCTCGGGGAAGTTCGATTGCTCGAAGAAATCTTCGATGCCATCGCGGCCATGCTCGATTTCGCTCATAGCTTCGCCGAATTTTCCCTCACCGAGAAAGATGGAAGCCTTGGCCCGCGTGTTCATCATGAGCACGTATGGCTTGAACTGCTGGAAGCTCCAGGCCACTTCCTCGCGCTCGGTGTGTTCGGCAACAAAATCGAACAGCTCGAGGTTACGCGCAGTGTCGCGAATGACTGCCTGAAAATCGTTGATCTGAAAGAGACTCAGATAACGATGGTAATACTGAATGCCTTCCTGCTGCAGCTCGTTGCATTCTTCGGGCGAGAGCTCATAGCCTTCGCCACGCCCCTCGGCGCGCACGGCGCGGCGTTGATGATATTGCAGCAGCGATTCGCAATTGTGTGGACGGCGCCCATCAGGCCGGCCGCTCATTTCCATCTGCAGCATGCCGAGATCGATGCGTAACTGCAGCTTCTCGCGCCCATCGAGGCCGAGAATCTTGCGCACTTTGATCGCACCAGGTTCGTGCGGCCAGTCGTTTAAGAGCGTGTTTAGGTCGAGGCTCATCTTCTTGTATTTAACGTTCGGATAATCGGTCTCTCTTTGTCAATCGCCGCAGCGCACTTGATCCGATGTCACAAAGTAGTTCGTCATGGTGGGAATATCGGATGCGTCACTCGATGAGACGCTGCGAGGTAGGTTGTTGTTCAAACTTGCGCGCGAATTGCAAACTGGAAGCTTGCGGTATTGATGGAGCAGGAAATCGACCGGTTCATCCGTTTCCTCGCGACGGAACGCGGGCTTTCGGACAACTATCAGCTCTCGACACGTCGTTCGCTGAGCGAGTTTGCGGATTGGTGCTCGAAGGCGCGCGAAATCACTGCGCCGCGCAAAGTGACGCTGCCATTGATTAGTGACTACCTCGCAACCCGGAAACAAAAAGGATTGGCTGCCTCCTCGATCAAGCTGGTCGTGGTGGCCTTGAAGATTTTCTTTCGTTTCCTGCTCGCGAAAGGTGTGATCGCGCGCGATCCGACCGAGGTCCTGACTTTGCCGCGGATCGAACGCTATCTGCCGGAGACGTTGAATGAATTGCAGGTGCAACAGTTGATCGAGAGCATTAACACCGCCCAGCCGCGCGGGTTGCGCGACCGGGCGATCATCGAGCTGCTTTATGCGAGTGGACTGCGCATATCCGAGCTGGCGAATGCGCGCCTGGAGAATCTAAATCTGGAAGAGCGCATTCTGCGTGTTACCGGAAAAGGAAATAAGACCCGCTTGGTCCCGATCGGCAGCAAGGCCTGTGAAGCGATCGGGGCTTATCTTTCCGGCGAACGGCCAGGACTCGTTAGGCCAAAGTCGGGTAGCGAAATTTTTCTATCGGCTCGAGGAACGAAACTAACAACGGCGCGCCTATGGCAAATCGTGAAGGAACGCGCGCGGCATTCCGGCTTGGAAGCGAACATCTATCCGCATCTATTACGGCACAGCTTCGCCACGCATTTGTTGGGCAACGGCGCCGATCTGCGCATCATTCAGGAAATGCTCGGGCATGCGGACATCTCGACCACACAAGTTTACACGCACGTCGACCAACAGCGGCTGAAAGCGGTGCATCGGAAATTTCATCCGCGCGCCTAAAGACAACCGCGCTTAAAGTTCCTCCGCATGAAAAAGCTTCTTCTGGTCATTGTTTTCGCTGCGCTGGCCGCCGGCGGTATTTGGCTGGCTAAACATGGTGGATCGGTTCGCACCTCGAGCGCGGCGGTGAGCGCGCTTTTGCCGAAAGAAACGCTCGCGTTCGTGCACGTGCCCGATGTGAATGGCGCACGCGCGAAGTTTCACGAGAGCGACATTTACAAACTATGGCGCGAGCCGGCCATGCAGGATTTTCTGCAGAAGCCGCTGACGAAAATGCCGAAGACCGGCACGATGCAACAGAAGCTGGGAGAGATTGAACCGCTGGAAATCAAGGACGCTTTCTTCGCCATTACCTCGTGGGAAAAGAAGCAGTCGAAAATGCTGGCCGGTTTTCGTTTCAAAGGCGGTGAAGAGAAGGTGGAAAAGATCATCGGCGAATGGCGTGACCACATGCACCTGCATTCACCGTTCACGCAGCATCAGACAGTCGATTACCAATCGCACAGGATAGAAGTCGCCCACGAAGGCGAATTGACCATCGCGACGGTCTATGACGGTATTTGGTTTTTCGCGGGTAATGACGTGGCCACCGTCGAGACCCTCCTCGATCGCGCGGATGGACGGCTGAAAGATTCTGCCAGCACATTAGCCGTCGATGAAAATTTCATCGCGGCGTCGAAGCATCTGCCCGCGGTATATGCAGCGCGCGCTTATGCGCGGGTCGATAAATATTTCGAGAGCCTAACGAGTGAACTCGCAAAAGATAACATCAGTAGCGATCGCTTCACGCTTTTGCGAAAAATTCACACGATCTCTGCCGCTACCACCTTCGAAAACGGAAAAATTCGCGACCTCGTTTTCGTTGAGATGCCGAAAGCCGAAGAAGGCGAACTCACGCGCGCGTCGCTCTCGCTCGCGACGCGTGACGCAATTTTCTACGCGGCGGGGTTTCTCAAAATTCCTCATCAACTGCCGACAGCGCCGGGCGCGGCGATTCCCGGTCTGCCTGCGGTGACGCAACATGTCATCGGCGCTCTGAGCGCAAGCGGCGTGACGACCGAATCTTTCAAAGCCGCGTTTGGAACGGAAATAGGATTTATCGGCGAGTGGAATGCGAACGCACGCATCCCAATGTTTTTTGCAACCCTACCGGTGAAAGATTTTGCGAAAGCGAATGAGCTCGTGGGCAAAATCGTTGGCGCGATGAGCGAAGAGCAGCCGTGGACGCGTTCGGAAAAGGATGGCGTCCAATATTTTTCGCAACCGCCCGCGAACCCGATGTTACCGATCGCGGCAACGATAGCGCTTTCGAATGATCGTCTGATCGGCGGACATGATCTAGCGGGTGTCGAGAACATCATGAAACGCGGCGCGACACGCGGCTCCAACCTGACCGACTCGGATACCTTCAAAGCGGCCGAACGCGCGCTGCCTGCAGGGGAAGACTTGTTCGTCTATGTGGATACCGCGCTGCTTTACGGGCGGCTAGATGCGGCCTTGCGGCCAATGTTGATCATGGCGGCCGCATTCATGCCGAATATCGGGGATACCGTCGATCTGGGAAAATTACCGGAACCCGAAATCGTGACGAAACACTTGAGCCCGCTCACGCTCATTCAACGCTACGAAAATAACGGGTATATAATGGAGTCGGTCGGTCCGATTTCGCTTTTCGAAGCAATAGGAGTCCTTGGCGCGGGAGCGACCATCGGTAAGAATCTCTATAATTCTCGATAATTTTCGGCGATTTCTGTCTCGTCAAGTGAGTCGATTTGACGCAATTTTCGGGCGCGCAAGGTTTGCTTCTGAGGTTCAACTAGCTCGAGCCGGATTTGTTCGGCTAAAGCGATAAATTTACTGATTCTCAGCGCGAATATGTTATGTTTTGCGGTCTTATGGCCATCCTGAAGAAAAATGCGTTTTCCCGTCGTGTTCCTGATCTCGTGACCGAAGAATTGGTCGCAGTTCTTTCTCGCCGGGCGTCTTTCGAGTTCAAGCAGCTTTTCGATCTCGTGCACGAAAACTTGCGTGCGCGAAATGCGGCTAGTGGCGGGGAGGAAATGCTACGCCTGCGCGCGTATGAAAAACTTCAGAATCTGGTCTCGCGTGGCGCGGTGAAGAAGGATGGCAAGAAGTACAAAGGTTTGCCATCCGCCTTGAAGCAAGCGATCCAGCTGCAAAACGGCCATATCCCGGCTCAGCCGGTTGTAACAGCGGCTAAATAGGAAAGCGACCGGAAGTCGCAACATGATCCGCGATTATCTTCCGGTCCTGCTCCACATCCTGGTGGCGATCGGATTCGCCGTCTCGGCGTTGCTTGTGAGCGTCCTGTTAGGCAAAGCCGGCCGGCGCAATCCTGTGAAAGATTCCGCTTACGAATGCGGCATGGTGGGGCAGGGCGAAGCCCAGCCACGTTTCAGCGTGAAGTTTTACCTGGTCGCGATGCTCTTCATTCTTTTCGACCTGGAAATCGTTTTCATGTATCCGTGGGCCGCCGTTTACAAAGAGTCGATCGTGCACAGTAAAGGGATTCTTTGGAGCATGCTCAGCTTCGTTTCCATCCTGATGGTCGGCTACGTTTACGCGCTGAAAAAAGGCGCGCTCGACTTCAAAAAATAGCCGCGAGGCGCCTGACGATTTCGTAGGAAATCGATGCGGGTTTCCCGCTTGCGCGACTCTTCTTCTCCGCCTAAACCTTACACGCCATGGTGCACCACGTCGGACTCTTCAAACTCAAACCCGAGGTCACGCCCGCGCGCGTGGAAGAGATGATGATGAACACGCGCATGCAGCTCTTGAAGATTCCCGAAGTGCTCAGCATCAAATGCGGCAAGCGCATCAAGCCCGACATGCCGTGGCCGTTTTTCATCGCGATCGATTTCGAGTCGATGGACAAATACGATATTTTTTGCGAGGACCCGATCTACGTGAAATTCATGGAAGACGTGATCAAGCCGAACGTGGCCGACACGATCGCGCTCGATTTCGAAATGGATCCGGGCAAAGACGTCCAGTTTTCGTAGACCCGAAACCGAGTGCGACTCGGCTATCTTTATTCGCGTTATCCGGTGCTGTCGCAGACGTTTTGCGACGCGGAAATGCTCGAACTGGAGCGGCGCGGCATCGAACTCACCGTGGCCTCGATGTATCCGCCAAAGACCGAACTGCGGCACGAATATCTGAAACGACTGCATGCGCCCGTTCATTACGCGTCCGAGAAATCCCATCTCGAAAAGCTCGTCAAGAAAGCGAAACGCGCGGGACGCTGGCCGAGCGAGCTGATCGAGCGTCAGGAGAAACAATACGGGCCGGAATACAAAGCGGAACTGCGCGCGCGCAATGCGCTTTTCTTTGTCGAACTTTTTGAGCGCGAGGGCGTTTCGCACATTCATGTTCACTTTGCCAATCGCGCGGCGCATACCGCACTCTTCGTCAAGGCGATCAGCGGGATTCCATTCAGCCTTACCGCGCACGGTCAGGATTTCATGACTGACCTCGGCAACGAAGAGTTGCTCTGCGAAATTTGCGCGAACGCCGAGTTCGTCGGCGCCGAGACGGATTACAGCCGCGATCTCTTGCGCGCGCGCTGTCCGGAATCGGCCGCGAAAATCTTTCGCGTCTATAACGGCATCGAGCTGAAAAAATTCCCTGCTCCTTCACCCCGGTTCGACGAAAAAAAACGCGTCCTCAGCGTGGGCCGGCTTGTTGAATTCAAAGGTTTCGATGTTCTGCTCGACGCCTGCGAGAGACTAGCCGGCGAAGATTTTTCGTTGGAAATCATCGGCGACGGTCCGCTGCGTCCCGAACTCGAAGCACGCGTTCAGCTCGCCGGAGAAAAATCGCAGGATTACGTGCTAAACGCTTTCGCCAACTGCGACATTTTCGTTCTGGCCGCGCGTGTCGATCGGAACGGCGCGAGCGATGTTTTCCCGACGGTCATTGCCGAAGCGATGACGAGCGCAAAGCCGGTCGTTGCAACCACAGTCGCCGGAATTCCCGAATTAGTTGTGCACAACGAAACTGGATTGCTCGTTCCACCGAACGATCCGGACTCGTTGGCCACAGCAATCCTGAAATTAATTCGCGATCCGGATTTGCGTCTTAAGCTGGGCCGCGCGGGCCGCGAAAGAATCACGCACCGTTTCACCATCGAAAAAACCATCGAGCCATTGTTGCAACGCTTCCTTGCCAGCAATAAGACTGCGGCAGCAAATCAATGAATAAGAAAGCAATCCTCCTCGCGGGCGGCGCCGGCACGCGGCTTTTTCCGCTCACGCAAATCGTATGCAAACAACTTCTGCCGGTTTACGACAAACCGATGATTTGCTATCCGCTCGCTACGCTCATGCTCGGCGGCTTACGCGAAATTCTCATCATCTCGACACCAAAAGATGTGCCGATGTTGCAGGACTACCTCGGGGACGGGTCGCGGCTGGGGGTTCGCATCGAGTATGCCGAGCAAGCGAAACCGGAAGGAATCGCGCAAGCTTTTTTGATTGGCGCGAAATTTCTCGGCGATTCCGGTGCGTCACTCATTCTTGGCGACAACATTTTTTACGGAAAACTCGATTTCTATCGCGAGGCCCTAGCCGTGGAGAAAGGCGCCTGCGTTTTCGGTTATCAAGTGCGCGATCCGGAGCGCTACGGCGTGGTTGAGTTCGGGCCAGATGGGAGGGCGATGAGCATCGAAGAAAAGCCCAAAAATCCGAAAAGCCATTTTGCTGTGCCCGGACTTTACGTTTACGACGATCGCGTCGTGGAACTCTGCCGAAACTTGAAACCATCGCCGCGCGGCGAGTTGGAAATTACTGATCTAAATTTGAAATACCTCGAGCAAAACGAGTTGCACGTGAAGGTGCTCACGCGCGGCATGGCTTGGCTCGACACCGGCACGCAAACCAGTCTGCTTGAAGCTGGAAATTACATCGCGACGATCGAGCATCGCCAAGGTTTGAAAATTGCCTGCTTGGAAGAAGTCGCATATCGCGCCGGTTTTATTGATCGGACAGCGCTCGCCCGAATCACGGATGCTCTTCCAAAAGGCGAGTATCGCGAGTATTTGAAAGTCGTCTGCGACGAAACGAATCCGTCGAATATTCCTGAGTCGACGCGGTAGGCTTTCATTGGGAAACAGGGCGCGTTCTCCGTGCGCGACTCCGCAGCGATTATTGTTATAGAAATTATAATAGCCGGACCGAATCCTGCTCTATTTCCATGGCAAGGAGCCTCTTATGATTCTCTCAAAAAAGGCAGGGTGCGGTGGAATGACATTGGTCGAAGCTTCAATTGCGGCCTGCACGTCCGCGTTGTTTCTCGGCTCGCTTTTCACCATGAATATGTCCGCGATGAAGACAATTCGCACGGCGCGAGAAGCGACCAGCGCGAGTCAGGTCTTGCAACAGCGGATCGAGTCGATGCGAATCGCGAACTGGCATCAAATTACCGACGCCGATTGGGTGAGCGCGAATCTCTTGAACGCTAATGCGGCCGGCAGCGGCGGCCTCAAACAGATGAAGGAAACACTGACGTTGATTCCGTACGGAAGCAATACCGTGGGCAACACGCAAATCATCCGTTCTGCCGGCACGACCCAGGTCGTGAATCGCAACAATGCTTTACTGGCGGAGAGTGCGATGAAAGTAATTTGGACCGTCGATTACAGCGGCGGCATTAACAGCCAACCTGTCTCACGCAAAACAGTCGCGATTCTCGCCAAAGGCGGCGTGGCAAAATGGTGAGCGGCTCGAGACCGAGACAACGTCTGGATAGATCAAGCCGCGGGTTCGCTCTAGCGGAGCTGATTGTCTCCACCGCTATTTTTTCGACGGTGACGGCGGCGTTACTGATGGGATTCATTTCGCTGAAACGGAGCTATGCGGCCACAACCGATTTCGCAATCAATCACGCTGATCAAATGCGGATTTCCGATTACATGGCGATGGATTTTCGCCGCGCAATCAAAGTCGATCCGCCGAATCGCAACGACGTTTACATTTATATCCCCTGCTACTACGACTCGACGCCAGCGCACAATGTGCAGACGCCGACTCTAGATGGCAAAGGTGGCATCTATTACGGAGCGTCCGACTGTTCCATCACCGTCCATTATTACCTGTCCGCCGGAGTAATTTACAGACAGGAAAGTAACAATGGTCCGGTCGCGCTAGCCACGGATGTGCAAGATTTCGTCTTCGATACGACCGATCTCGGGAAAGTAATCACGACTTCGATTACGTTTAAGCCGACTTTCAATTCATCCGGCGCAACCGATACCGTGGCGAAAGCAACCGCCTTCTACAACACAACTCTGCTGCGAAATAATCGCGGCGTTTACTAATGCGCCGACCGAACTCCGGCGTCGCAGGGAGCGCCCTCATCTGGACGATTCTCGTCATTACCATTTTGTCCATGGTCGCCGCCGAATTGTTACGAGTGGTTTCCGGCAAGTATTACAACACCTTGCACACAGCCGTGTGGCAGGAATCACTGCTCGCGGCGGAATCCGGCATCGATCTCGCCGTCGTCGAGCTGCGCAAATCTCTTTATCCCGCGCCAAACAATGCCTGGAACGGATGGAATACAGACGGCGCCGGAACGAGTTACGGGCTAACGACTATTCCAAATGCGGGGTTAGCCAGCACGCCCATGACCATCGAGGTGAACGTCGACGCGCCCGCGCAATTGGTAGATGCAAGTACCTCCTGGCAATACTATCGCATCCGCACCACGGGCACGATGCCGCTCATGGGACCAGCGCGCGCGAGCGATAACAAACAAGATACGCATCTGCGCAAATACAGTTTGCGCTGGGATCGTTTTACCAACGGTATTCTCAGCTCACAAGCTGTGAGCAGTCCGCGCGTTTCACGTCGCATCGAGGCGATCGTGCGACCGGTTGGATCATTCGATCAGGCGATCATGTCGGTTGGCGCCTTAAACCTGACCGACGCGAACATTCTCATCGATAGCTATGATTCGCGCGATCCGTTGAAATCGACCAACGGTCTGTATGATGTGTCCAAACGTCAGCAGCACGGAAGTATCGCGACCGACGGCAGCATTCTAAACGCGGGCAACGCTCACGTTTACGGCGATGTCGCGACCAATTCCGGTACGGTCAGTGGAATAGCGAACGTCAGCGGAATGGAACGCGATGATTTTTATCAAGAGCCAATTCCGATTGCCGCTCCGAGTTGGCCATCGATCAATCCAACACCGATGGTTGTCTCTGGAAACGCAAACCTGAGCGCGAATGCGGTACAGGGATCACCCGCGTCGCGTTACATGTTGAGCGCCGTCCACCTTTCCGGCAACCAAACACTCAACCTCACCGGCGATCCAAACGGCACAACAACTTACATTGAGGTTTATGTGACGGGCGATATCTCGGCGACGGGTAATTCGCAGATTGTTTTACAGCCGGGTGTGAAAGCGAAGATCTACTTCGCCGGCAATGTAGCGGTCGAGGGCAACGGCTTGGTTAACATGAATAATCAGCCCGGCGATCTTTACATGTATGGGATCACGCCGCCGAGTGGCAATTCGGGAACGGTCGATATCGGCGGAAACGGAGAGTTGAGCGCGGCGGTTTACGCGCCTGATTTCGACGTTACCATCCACAACGGCGGCGTGAAAGGTACGGTCGACGGTTCTTTTGTCGGCAAGACGGTCGTGATGAACGGCATCACCGACCTGCATTACGACGAAGCGCTCGGGTCCGGCGGAATCGTCAACAACTACAAAATCGTCAGTTGGTTTGAAGATACGCGCTGAGTTCGCGCTTTTTATTGCGGCTGCTCGCGCAAAAGATGATGCGTGTCGGCAATTAATTTCGTCACACCATCGGGCGCAATCATGTCGTAATAGCCGCGAATCGCTCCGTGGCGATCGATTAAAACAGCACGCGTGCTGTGGACTGGCCGTCCGAGCTCGTCAGCGCCATCAGACACCGCGAGCTTAAATCCGCCCTTCGTTAGGCCGTAAATTTGATCGACTGATCCGGTCAGAAAATCCCAGCGCCCCTTCCGAGCGCGCAGACGATCGGCGTACTCGTGCAAAACTTGCGGCGTATCATTTTGTGGATCGACCGTGAAGGAAACCAAATGCACATTCGATTTTTCGAGTGGCTTCTGCATTTCCGCCATGCGGCTGCTAATGATCGGGCATGGGCCCGGACAGGATGTGAAAATGAAATCGGCGATCCAGATTTTACCGCTTAAATCGGCCGAGCCAAATCGCTGGCCGTTTTGATTCGTTAGGCGAAATTCGGGAATTGTGCCTAACGAGTCCAGTGGCCGATGTGCCAGCTGAATTGTCTGAGCGCGCCAAACGAAGAAGAAGAAGGTCGCCACAACTAGCGGCGAACCCAACAGAACACTTTTCCAAGCGAGGGCACTGATGGAAATCGGACGAGACGCAGGGACGGAGGTCGCGTTCATTGTTTGGTCAAGACGAGAGCGAGCAGGAGTAGTGGAAGATAAGCGATCGAAGTCAGAAACAAAGCGCGCGCCGATTCACGTGTCTTCTTCCGATGAAATCGCATGGCCATAACCACGAACCATCCACCGAGCGCGAGCGCGACCGGCACGTAGTTCCAATTCGTTAGACCGATATACGTCGGAATGCCGCTCAGGATTAAAAGCAGCATGCTGAAAAGAACGCCCTGGCTCGCGCTCCGGACGCCACTGTCGTCATCGCGCGAAAGCATATGGAACCCGCCCCGCGCATAATCTTCGCGATACATCCACGCGATGGCGAAGAAGTGCGGCATTTGCCAGCAGAACAAAATCGCAAAAAGACTCCAGGCCGCGCCTTGCACATTTCCACGCGCCGCGGCCCAGCCGATCACTGGCGGCAACGCACCGGGAATGGCACCGACCAACGTGTTCGCGGTAGTGATTCTCTTCAGCGGCGTGTAGGCGAAGATATAAACCGCGATCGTAACAGCAGCGAGAAATGCACTGAGCCAGTTGCAGGTCAGCGCAAGGTAAACCACGCCGGCGACCGCGAGGATGATTCCGACTAAAAATCCCAGCGTCGCTGACATGCGGCCCGCGGGAATGGGACGTTCGCGCGTGCGATGCATCAGAGCATCGAGCCTTCGCTCCCACCATTGATTAAGCGCGGCGGCCGCGGCAGCCGCGAGCGAAGTGCCCAGCATGACGTTTAGAAACGGACGCGCTTGAAACGAACCTACGGTGCCGAGATAGAAGCCGACTGCGGTCGTGAGAAGCACGAGCAAGGTGAGGCGTGCTTTCACTAACTCGACGAAATCCAAGACCGGGCGACTGCGCGTCCCGACGTTTTCCGTGGAGGGAATAGCTGCGGCCTTCACAAGGCGTGCGCTTCCTCTACCATGGCAGAGCGAAAGTTCTTGCTCTCGTTAGGCAAACGCGAACGCAATGCGAGTGCGCAGATGCTCACGCCGAGAGCCAGCATGGTCGCGCCAAACGCGACATGCGCGGTGGCGATATCGGCGGCCTTGTTGCTCCAGATTGTCCAAGCGCCCAATGTGATCTGACACAGGACGCAGACGAACCACGCAATTGCCAACTTGCTTCTGATTGACCACCACGAAGCGGAGACGCCAATGAAAATCAACAACGCGAGAAAACGATGCGCCATTTGCAGCCAGATTTGCGCCGCGCTTACGTCAGACAGGGCGAGATTGTCACGCTGCAAATTTATCGCAGCGAGAGCTTCAGGACTCGTGTTGGGAATAACCTGACCGTAGGCCGCCGGGAAATCGAGAATGGCCAGATCACGATGTTGATGTCGCATGGTCGCTCCGAGCGCGAGTTGTGTGTAGATGAGTATCGTCGCCGCAACCGGCAGCCATACGATCGTCGAGCGTCGCGCCCTTAACTCATTCCAATAGCGCGAAGTCGCGATTCCCATGAAAATTAGCAGCCCGAAGAAAGCCTGCGCAAGACAGGCGTGAAAAATTCCGATCTCATCTTTCAACAGGGTGACACGCATTCCGCCGAGCACCCCTTGCAGGACAACTGCGCCTAACGAGACCAAACCGAGAACGCGCATCCACTTCCGCGAATCAACCCGCCAAATCCAAATCGCCAAAATGATCGTAAGAAATCCAACCGTCGACGCGATGAGACGATGGGTGTGCTCAAAAAAAATCCCGCCGACCCATTGCGAGACGGGAAAGAGAAACATGTTGTAGCCGAAAGTCGTTGGCCAATCGGGCACGGCCAGGCCAACGCCTTTGCTCGTGACCATTCCCCCGCTGCAAATGAGAAAGAGCGTGGCGACGGTCGTGAGCCAGACGAAGCGATTCAGTGCTCGCATTTTTTTGCGAAGCGATCGCGTGTGCTATTTCGGAGACGCGCTCGGCTCGGGATTCGGCGTGCCGCTCGGATTGCCCACGCGCGCCGCGCCGGGCTCTGGAACGGAACCACGATTCTGATCCGGGCCGGGTTCACTGGGCGGTCGCTCGCCCGCGGCAGGTGCATTGACCGAGCCCGACAGCTCGGCGCGTTCCTTGAGCCACGCCTGATAATCCGACGGCGTATCGACAACCAGCGTCCCCTTCATTCCGTAATGTCCCAAGCCGCATAATTGTCCGCAAACAATCTCGTAGGTGCCGGTCTTGATGGGACGGAAAGTCATCGGAATAATCGTTCCCGGAATTGCGTCCTGCGCCGCGCGCATATTTGGCAGGGCGAAGTTATGGATGACATCCTTCGATGACGTCTCGACGATGACATTGCGATCCACGGGGACGTGCAGTTCGCTAACGAAGACGAGATCATCTTTTCCCTCGGGACTTTCCGGATCGAGACCGAGTGGATTCGAAGTGGTGACCAGACTCACATCGCGCTTACCAAATTGTCCGTCCGGACCCGGCATGTGGAAGTTCCAATTGAATTGCTGTCCGACGGCGTGAATAACGATCGCGTCTTTCGAGTCGGGGAAGTTGTCGACGAACTTGCCCCAGATCGGGATGGCAAAACCGATGAGCAAAACGGCATCGATGAGCACGACCGCGAATTCCAAGTGGGTCGAAATGCCTGACGTAACGCCTTCATGATCGGCCACCGGATGGCGGCTCTTGTGGAAGCGAATCAAAACGTAGACCAAAAAGACCGACCAACCGACAAAGAGAATGGCCATGAACCAATGGCAGAATTCGAGGATGTGATCGACCTGGAAGCCGTGCTCGGAAGCGTTCGGCTGTTGACCGAGCAACTCGTTAATCAGCGCGAGGGGAAAGCTACTCATACTTTTCGAAATCCTCTTCGGCCAGGACTTGATGCGGCTCCAGCGGCATACGGCTGTGCCTCCACAAATGGAAACCGAGCGCACCAAAACCACCAAGGACGGACATGAGCGCACCCATCAAAAACCAAATCGCGATCGCCATGCTTTGCATGGTCTTTGGCGGATGTTCTCCGTAGCAAACCGAGCACGCCATGGCCTGACCGGCCTGCGAACAGAGCAGCATAACGCTAAGTCTAACGAGTCCCGTTTTCATGCGATGAGACCGAGTCGTTTCATTTTTTTCCAAAACCAGAGGCCGTAAATCATGAGGGCAATTGCGGCGGCGAAAGAAACAATCGCGCCGCCGATGTAAACGGGCGCGCCCACCATCATGTCGACCCAGATGCAATACGAGCCGCAGCCGAGCGCGAGGAGCGTGGAGAAGAAAATGAAAAGAATATGAAAACCTTTGAGCGACATGCCTAACGAGAGATAGGATTGTACCAGTGCAGATATGTGAGCCAGAACAGCGCAAAGACGAACATGGCGGTGAAAATCAGGATACGGTAAATCAACTTCCGCTCTGCGCTCAGGTGCATGAAAATGCCCGCGACCATCCCTGCTTTAATCGCCGCGACTAACATGCCGACCGCGATGTTGGTTTTGCGGTTCCCGAAATCGACGTAGGAGAGAAAAACGGTCAGCCCGGTGAAAGCGAGCAGCACGCCACCGACGAGCAGATATTTTTTAACGTGCTGGGAAACGTCGTGGTGATTGTCATGCGGCGCGTGTTCGTTACGCGCGACTATTTCTCCGGCGGCGGTGGGTGTTTCGTCCATGGTTAGAGAAGATAGAAAAGCGGAAAAACGAAGATCCAAACCAGATCGACAAAGTGCCAGAAGAGACCGGCGACTTCGACGCGATTAGCCAGATGTTCGGGGTTGCGCTTGTAAAGATTCGCTCCGATCGGCAGCCAGAAATAAGTAAAGACGATTACCCCGCCGAGGACGTGCGCGCCATGAAGTCCGGTGATGGTAAAGTAGGTCGCGAAGAATGTGCTGTGCGTCGGTAAGAAATAGGTCGCGCGTTCCACATCTTCTTTTTCGATGTGCGCAACTTTTTCCGAGCGCGGCACCTGCCAGAAATGCGGACGATCGCTGGCCGGATCATCCGGCGCGGCGCTGACTTGATCGAGCTGCACTTCGTATTCTTTAATGTTCGGATCGGTTAAGGCCTCTGGGTTTTCGAGGTGTCCGGTAATTTCAATCCGGGGATCGAGGCCTTTCTCGGCCGCGTGATGATTGCCAAGATATGCCTCGTACTTCTCGAGCCGGTCCTCGCGGATGAAAGCACCGAAGTGTTTAAATTTATCCGGCCATTCAAAATAGAGCTTCACAAAAAGGAAGATCACGCCGCACAAAATCGTGATGCCCATGTAAATTTTGTAGCGCGTGAACTGGCGCATTTTCAGCGCGGCCCACGCCAGCACGACCGTAACCGAGGACGCGATCAGAATCGCGGTGTTCATGGTACCCACCGGCACATTCAACAACCCGTGTGGCCAATGACCCGGAAGCGCATCGAGTCGCAGAAAAATGTAAGACGAAAAAAGTCCGCCGAAGAGCATAACTTCGGACGCGAGAAAAAGCCAAATGCCGATCTTGGCGTTCCAAAGTCCCGTGTCGGGCCGCGCTGTTGTCTCGTAAGGAATTTCCATGAGTCTTGCCTAACGAGTGGTTAATGCCCGGCGTGCATGGCGGCGGCTTCGTAAGCGCGGCGGTCGCTTTCGCTGATTGGTTCGCATTGCATGGTGAAATCACTTTCGCGGCCGGGCAGGCTATATTCGTAGGGCCCGCGATAGGCCACGACCGGCTTGTCGAAATTTCCGTGTGGCGGCGGCGACGGCGCCGCCCATTCGAGCGTGGTCGCTTCCCATGGATTGTCGTCCACTTTCTCGCCGCGTTTGATGCTCCAGAAGAAATTGATAATGAACGGAATTTGCGCCAGACCCATCGTCCAGGCCGCAATTGAAATTGGCTTGTTCCATTCGAATCCGCTCAGACCCCAGACTTTGTCGTTCGCCAGATTCCAACCCTGACCACCGTCATACCAACGGCGGTGCATGCTGAGCATTCCCTGCAAAAACATCGGCAGGAAAATCACATTCATGCAAATCAACGAGGGCCAGAAATGGACCTTGCCCCAAAACTCGCTCATGCGTCGCCCTGTTGCTTTCGGAAACCAATAATAAACGCCGGCGAAAACCGCGAAGATCGTTCCTGGCGCGACGATGTAATGGAAATGCGCGATGACGTAATAGGTGTCGTGCAGATAAAGATCGGCGGAATTAAACGCGAGCGGAATGCCGGTTAGACCGCCGATGCCGAACATCGGGAGAAACGCTGTCGCAAAAAGCATCGGCGTGTTGAAACGAATCGATCCCCCCCAAAGCGAAATAAAGAACGCGCTTAGAATGATGACCGACGGAATCGAAATGATGACCGTGGTCGTTTGGAAGAACGCGCTGACCACCTGTCCCATTCCGGTGAGCCACATGTGATGCGCCCAGACGATGAAGGAAAGAAATCCGAGCACGAGACCGGCGAAGACTAACGACTTGTAACCCCAGAGCGGCTTGCGCGTGTTGTTCGCGAGAATTTCCGCGACGATGCCCATGCCGGGAAGAATGAGCACGTAAACTTCTGGATGGCCGAGGAACCAGAACAAGTGCTGCCACAAAATCGGACTACCGCCGCCGCTCAAGGACAGCGGCGCGCCGTTCACGACCAGACCAGTCGGCATGAAAAAGCTCGTGGCGGCAAGGCGATCCATTAACTGCATCACGATGGCGGCTTCGAGCGGCGGAAACGCGAGCAGCAAAAGAAACGCGGTGATGAATTGCGCCCAAACGAAGAACGGCAGCCGCATCCAGGTCAGGCCTTTGGCGCGGAGTTGAATGATGGTGGTGATGAAATTTACCGCCCCAAGCAGCGAAGACGTGATCAGCAGAATGAAACCGACCAGCCAGAGCGTCTGCCCGTTCCAAAAGACATCGTGCCCCGGACCTTTGTCGGAAATAATTGCGAGCGGCGTGTAGGAGGTCCATCCGCCCTTGGCCGCACCCCCCGGCACAAAAAAACTGATGAGCATGATGATGCCACCGACGAAAAACGCCTGATAACTGGCCATGTTGATCTTCGGAAACGTCATGTCGGGCGCGCCGATCTGCAGTGGCACGACAAAATTTCCGAAGGCCGCAAAGGCCACCGGCACAATCCCAAGGAAGATCATGATTGTGCCGTGCATTGCGCCTAACGAGTTGTAGAAATCGGGCGCCATCTTCCCGTCAGGCATGCTGCCCGCGCCGAAAAGATGATTAATCAGGTTACCGAGGACCGGCAGCGAACGGCCGGGAAAAGCCAGCTGCCACCGCATCAGCATCATGAGGCTGAAGCCGAAGAAGAGAAAAATCAGGCCGCTAATTCCGTACTGAATGCCGATGACCTTGTGGTCGGTGGAGAAAATGTATTTTCGCCAAAAACTGAGCTCATGATGATCGTGACCTCCCTCGTGATGATGCGGTTCGTGACCAGCGTGCGAATGAGAAGCGAGATCAGTGGAAGCGTCCATAGAGTGGCAAGATCAACCTCAATATCAGGGGAAAATTTTCAAGAGCAAAGCGTGGAAATCGCACACACCAAGAAATCGTCGAGCACCGGCGTTACGCGCCTTCCGGAACAGTTTTTTCGCGACGCAATTGCGCATCGCGAAAACGCCGGAGCGAATGCGTGCGCAAACTCTCTTCGAACAAATCGCGATTGATCGCCTGCGCCGCGGCCGCGCCTTGGCCGGCGGCGATGATCATTTGGCAATTCGCCGGCGTAACACAACCGGCTGCGTAGAGTTTTGGCACGCTCGTCCTCATGCAATGGTCGACTTCGATCTGACCGTCGCCGTCGAGTTTCGCGCCGAGTTGTTCGGCGAGTTCGGTGTGAAAAACATCACCACGTGTGGTGAAGATATAATCGATTTTCACGTCGCAATCGTCCGCGACTTCCAACGCGAGAATTTTTCGTTTCTTATGTTTCACGTCGGTGATCTGGCCGGTGTGAACTGGTATTTCATATTCCTTTAGCCAACTCGCGTGCCGTTTGCTCCAGCGGATTTTTTCGCCATTCGTCGCGATAATAACGCAGGCAGAGTAAAACAACATGCCGAGCGCATATTCGACCGCTTCGTTGTTCGCGCCGCAGATCGCGACTCGTTTCCCGCGCACACGGACGCCATCGCAATCCTTGCAAAAAAACATGCTATGTCCGAGGCATTCATTCACTTTCGGAATTTTCGGCGGCAGATGAAAGATGCCGGTGGCGAGGAGAAGACTACGCGCGCGATAAGTGCGGCGTTTCCCTTTCACTACAAAATCTTTTTTGTTTCGCCTGATGCTTGCGACTTCGTCTTTGACGAATTTCACTTCGCAACGTCGCACCTGGCGTTTTCCATTCTTCAAAAGTTTCTTGCCGCCGACGCCATCGGGAAAGCCGAGATAATTTTCTACAACCGGTTCCCATTTAGCCATGGAATGGCCGGAATCGATCACGAGCGTGTCGCGTTGCGCGCGTCCGAGGTAAATCGCGGCGGACAATCCGGCAATGCCGCCGCCGATCACGATCACCTCGCGCACCTTGGGATGGTCGAGATCTTTGTGGCTAATCATTTCAACGGCGCGAAGCCTTCATGGGCTAAACGCGCGCCGCTAGCTCTTTGGTTGCGGCGGAGCGCCGCCGGCGGGTGCCGCTTCGCCCCCGGGAAGATTGTCATCTGCGGGAACTGCTAAAATATCCGGCTCGGTAAACGACGCTGGATGACCCGCTAGTTCTTTTCGCAGCGCAGTGACTTGTTCTTTCGTTACCGGCCCACCGGTGTTGCCCCATTCCTGCCGCACATAAGTGAGAACATCCGCGACTTTCTGATCGCCGAGACTTTCCCACGGCTGCATGACAGCGCTGCCGTATTTTTGACCTTTCACCGTCACCGGTCCTTGCAGACCTTTCAGCAGAATCATCGCGTTCCGACGCGAACCCCCATTGGTAAACTCCGAGGCAACGAGCGGTGGATACCCTTGGCTGGCGGATCCAACACCGCTCGCCTGATGACAAACCGCGCAGTTGGCCATGAAAACTTTTTTGCCGCGGTCGATTGGAGTCATCTCAGCCACTTGCTCCGCGCCACCCCCGGGACCGACTGCTTTTCTGGCCGTCGGCGCATTACCGATGTCCAAACCCTCGCCGCTAAAACTTCCCGAATAGCGGCCGAGGTATGCGCCGCCGCAAAAAACCGCGAGACCGTAAACTGCGATTAACCAAATCGAGAGCGGTTCGCTGCCGGCGAGCGGTTCGCGTTTCTCGCGTTGAATCGCCGCGTGCACTTGCTGCACATCTTCCGTCTCGCCGTAATCCATGCCTTGGCGCGGCTGGCGATCGGACGCTGAAATTTTTTCGTTCATTTCGCGGGCTTGGCGGGCGCGGCTGCGGTCGCCGGCGCGCTCGATTTTACTTCTGCCAACGCGTGCGATTGATCAAGTGACATCAAATAGGCGACCAAACATTTCGCATCGTAAGTCGGAACAATTTCCCAACCTTCCGGCGGCGCGTTCGCGGCCGGAAGAATGATCGCGTCGGCCGCAGGTTCGCCACTGATTTGGCGCTTTTCATAAAGAAAGCGATACGCCGGCATGGTTGATTCCTGCGTGATCGTGCGCGGCGCGTAGAGATGTCGATGATGCCACGCGGTGGAATAAAGTAGTGGAACTCCGTTCACCGAAGTGACAGTCGGGCCGGCGGAACCTTCCGTGGTTTGTGCGTTCATCGCCGCTGCCGGTGACGCGGCTGCGGCGGGCGCAGCTGAAGGCGAAGGCGCAGGCGAAGATGCCGCTACGGTTGCCGGCGCCGAAGCAGCCGGCGAAGCTGATGGACTTGCTTCTTCTGCCGGTGCGCGTTTGCCGACATTCGCGAGATCGGGACCCATGCGCATTTTGCCTAACAAGGCCGGCCGCTCGAAAATGTAATCGCGCGGTGCGCTCCGGCGATCGCCCCATTTGCGCTCGATATCGGCGCCGCCGTACTCCGGACGCACCTGTTGCGTGTGACAATAAACACAGCCGTTCGCGATGTAGATTTTGCGGCCGCGCTCGGCCATACCCGATTTCGGCATCGGATAAATATCGTTCTCGTCATCTTTGTTTACCTGCGAATCCAGATGACCAATCTGCGCATTTGGCACCATCGTCAGACCGATCCACGAAAACGCGAACGTCCCGAAGATGCCGAGAAATAATGGAAGAACGCCTTTCACTTAGTGTGGGACTAAATCTTCCTCTTTCGGGTTCAGGAATGTCGGCAACGTCGCGGTGCGGCCGAGGCCGAGCAGCATCAAGCCGAAATGAAATGCGAAAACGAAATGCGCCACCGTCATTAAAATCCCGGAGATACTTCGTCCGCGCAGATATGGCAGAATCGATTGCGTACTTTCGGTAAAGGAGAGCGCGGTGTTGTCGAGGTCGCGACCTTGCACGATGCCGCCGACAAAAAGCATCACCACCATGAGCATCGCGCCGTAAGCCGCGCTCCAGAAATGCAATTTGATCAGCGAAGCGTAACGCCATTCGCGGCCGACCAAGCGGGGCACAATGTAGTACATCGAGCCGAACATGATCATGGTGTAAAAACCGTAAAGTCCGAGATGCGAGTAAGCGATGCTCGCTTGCGTGAAGTGGACGTAGCGCGCCATGGAGCGCAGTGAAATGAGGATGCCTAGCAAACTGAAAACGGTGTAAGCAATTGCGCCGAACACGGTGAATCGCAGCGTCGGGCTGTAGCGCATGAGCGGGAAATTTCCCTGCATGGTCATGTGATGATTCAAACCGACGGTCGCGACCGGAATGATGGCGAGAATCAGTGCCGCGATACTGGCGGTGATCATCCAGGCCGGGAATGGTCCATCGATCATTCGCTGCATTCCTGTCCAACTCGCGAAAAGCGCGTACGTCCAAAAACCGATCGCGGCCAAGTGATAACTGTAGACCGGACGTCCGATGACTTTCGGGATCATGTAATACGCCGTGCCCAGTGCGATCGAACCGAAGAACAGGAACATCAGATTGTTCGCGAACCACCAGGTCACTGCGGCTTGCATCACACCCTGCACCGGCACGACAAAGAGCATGATCTGCGTTGCGCCGTAGAGCCACGGGAACCAGAGAAACGCCGCCAGCAGATACCATTGCGTGATGTAAATATGACCGCTCCGTCGGAAGCGAAACATCAGGATGGCCCACGAAACAATTAACGAGTAAGCGACGAAAAGAATGACTGCGGCATACGGCGGAAACTCGAGCCATTGATGACCGGTGCTGTCGCCGGCGAAAATCGCGATGATGCCAATGGTCACGCCGAGATTCCAAAACGCCGCGCCCGCAACGAGCAACAACGGATAACGCAACGTCGTTCGGCAAAGCCGCGCCATTAGCCAAATGGCGGTGCCGATACCGACATTGACCGCCCAGCCATAGACCATCGCGTTCATGTGCGCGGGACGCAGTCGGCCCCAGGTCAGGAAGCTCACGCCGCCTAACAAGTCAGGCATGTGCATTTTGAATGAGGTCAACATCGCCAGCACAGTGCCGGCGAGGAGCCAAAGAATGGCCGAGGTGTAGAACATCAAAACCGGCACGCGCGTCGAAGCGTCGATCAACGCCCGCTCGACCTGCTCGACATCGCCGCGCGTAACTTCATTGCCGGCAATGGCGGCAGTTTCGCTGGGTGGGATAAGCGGAATCTCGGCTGGTGTCATCGGAATATGGAATGCTTAAGTGAGGATGCCACGTTTGGTTGTTGCGCTTTTTTGCGAAACCAACTACGTCGCGGCATGACCAGATCGGTCGGTTCGCCGATTGGTTCGTGACGATCGAAAATAATCTCGGCGTCCTTTTCCGAAAGTTTCATGCGCGCGAATAAATCAGCGAAACTCATGGCGTTTTTCCTGGAATAGGAATCGGCGTTCCGGCTGGTGATTGCACCGGAGTTACTGTCGGCGCAGCGGGATTCGGTCGCGCCTGACTCGATGGCGCCGGCGGCGAAGCGGCCGGCGTTGCAGATGCTCCCGGTTGCGAAGCGGGCGCAGCATTCGGCGGATTCGCCGCACCAGTTGGTTGACCGCGATTCTCGGAATCTTTTCCGGTGATCGCGGTCGCTTTCGGGAGCGAACCAGCCGGTGACGGCGAAGCAGTGGTTGCTCCCGGAGATGGCGCCGTCGGCGCAGTAGCCGATTCGGCGGGAACTTCCGGTGGAATTGGATAAGCCACGGCTGGCTTTCGCTGGGCCAAGTCCGCGAGAGTTACTTCCTTCGCGCGATCGATCGGCAGCCTAACGACACCTTTGCTCTTATCGACCCAACCGTAACCGACCAGGGCCTTGTCCGCTTCATCGCGCACCGTTTTCAGTTTTTCCATCCGCGCCTCGGCGCGTTTTTGTTCGTAGTTGTCGCCGTGCGGCATGATTCCGAAGACCGCCCACACGAAAAGCGCGAAGACAAAAAAGAGCAGCACGATTCCAAGCCACGCACCAAATCCGGAGCGCGGTTGCTCGAAGCTGATTTCTGTTTCGTTCGTAGTCATCAGTTGACGATGCGGAGCGATTCAATCACGCGCGGATCACGCACCGGGAAGAGCGAGCTCTTGGTGATCACGCGCAGGAAAACAAAAACAACCGTCGCGCCGATTCCGACGAGCGTGACCAAATCAAGAATGTGAGGATGCAAGCCGGTCCGATGCAATTCCGGCATGACGACAACGTATATGTCGACCATCTGCATGAAGACGATCCAGCCCGCGACGATGCAGAGCCATTTCACATTTTTCTTCGTCATGCGCAGGAGCAAAACTCCGAACGGCACCCAGAAGCGAAAGATCATGAGGAAAGTGCTCATGAAATTCCACGACTCAGTGTTACGCAGGATGAAGTAGGAGGTTTCCTCGGGAATGTTCGCGTACCAAATGAGCATGTATTGACTAAAGCCGATGTAGGCCCAGAAAACCGTGAAGGCCAACATCCACTTACCCATGATGTGGTAATGCTCGATCGTGACTGTTTCCTTGAAGTAACCGGCTCTTTGCAGCGCCGCCGCGATTAGCACGGTGAGCGACATGGAACTGCCCGCCGCGCCGGCGAAAATGTAAACGCCCCACATGGTCGAGAACCATTTGTAGTTCAGACCCGCTAGCCAATCGTAAGCGCCGAAGGTGAGGGAAAAGGCAAAGAGCGGCAGGAAAACGAAAGCGAACTTCCGCATTTTCAAGGTATTGGCCGGATTTCCGTCGCGATCCTGCGCAATGGAAAGTTTGCGAAATGCAAAGGCGGCGATGGAGAAGTAGAGGAAGTAGAAAACCGAGCGGACTATCCAGAAATTGAAATTCAAATAAAGCCGCTTCGCATCCAGCACAGGATCTTCGCCCTTCGGAATGTTCATCCAGGCGAAAAGATGATGACGCTCGAGCAAAATCGGAACGAAGAGAATGGCGAACAGCGGGAAGAGCGCCGCGACATTTTCCCATTGTCGCCGAACGACTACTGACCATTCCGCATCGACCGCGTGATGCACAATGATCCAGAAGAAACAGCCGGCCGTCAGCGTGAAAAAATAGGTGAAGGCGAAGAGCCACGAAAACGCGAATTGCTGCGGTCGCCAAAACGCGCCGAGCACGCTCAAACCGAGACCGATGACCGCTACCACGGCCAGGATGGTCGAGAGACCGGCGAAGCGATTCTTCTCGAAGTATTCGCCTTCCGGTGTTGGAACAACGTGCGCGCGTTCGCTCATTGTGCTTTCTCCAGTTCCGCTCGCGCTTCCGGCGGCACGTCTTTATCCGTCGCGTTCTGACTCCGCTGCAACGCGCGCAGATAGCAAATGATCGCCCAACGATCGTTCACGATGACGTTGGGTCCGTAGGCCAGCATGGTGTTTTTGCCGTGCGTGATGGTGTTGAAAATTTCGCCATCCGCCATGTTGCGAATGCGCTCGTCCTGCAAACTGACGACGGTCGCGAGACCAAATTGTTTGGTGATGCCGTTGCCCGCGGCAGCTGCGCCGTGACAGACCGCGCAGTTGATGTTGAAGCGCTGTTCGCCCCGCGCCATCAACTCCTTCGTTACCGGCAACGGAATTCCAGTGCCGTAGTTCGTTCCCATCTTGCCGGTGCTGATGTAATCGGTCCCTTCACTAAACGCGACGGTGTGCTGCATTTCAGAACCAGTCGGCAGCGGCACTGTGCCCGGACTGGCTTGCGATGTTGGCTTGGGCATTTCGTAACCGATCGGCACCGTGCCCACGACCGGCGCGCGAATACCGCGACCATCCGCGAAAAATCCGGACGGGGCCTGCGCGCGCACTTTCATCTGCCGCACCATGTCGGGAAAAAGTTCGATCGGCGAACCGCTGCTGCGTTGTCCGCGAAAGCCGAGGAACGACACCAGCGCGAGGCCGACCAGGAAGAAAATAAGAAAAAATGCGCGCAGCATATCAATCTTCGTGCACTACCGTGATGTGCTGTCCGCCGCTTTGTTCGAGCAACTGCAACGCTTCCGTTTCCGTGAAACGCGGATCGCGCGCTTCGATCACCAGAAAAAATCCGTCGTTCGTCGCGCGTTCGAATCGTTTCCAGTTAAAAATCGGATGATACCAGCGCGGCAATCCGTTCATGATAAGCATCGCGAAAAACGCCGTGAAGGCGGAGAACAGAACCGTCAGCTCAAACATGATCGGGAAAAATGCCGGCACAGTGCGCCAGTCGTACGGTTTTCCATGAACGGTCAGCGGATAGATCAACCACGAAGGTCCGAAGGTCAGAATCGCCGCGGTCAAAAGGCCGGTGATGCCGCCGCCAAGAACCGCTGCGCTCAACCACGATTTTCCAAGACCCATCGCGTCATCCATGCCGTGAATTGGAAATGGCGAATAAACATCCCAACGTTTGAAACCGGCATCGCGCACGACCTGTGCCGCATCGTAGAGCGCCGCCGCACTCGGATACTCCGCGCCAATTCCGTAAACTTTATTCCCCGACGGCGTTCTCATCAGGTGCGCTCCATTCCGCCGGCAGCGACCGGATGATGTTCCTGCGGGCTGGCGTGATGATGCGGATCAGCTTCCGGCAAAACAATTTTCACTTCCGACATCGCGATCATGGGCAGCCAGCGGATAAACAGGAGAAAAAGTGAAAGGAAAATTCCGAACGTGCCGGCAAAGGTCCAGATATCGACCCAGGTCGGGTGAAACATTCCCCACGACGATGTGATGAAATCACGATGCAATCCGCCAACGATGATGATGAAGCGCTCGAACCACATGCCGGCGTTCACACACATGCAGACGAAGTAAACAACGTAGATGTTGAAGCGGAATTTCTTAAACCAGAACAACTGCGGCGTGAGGAAATTGCAGAAGAGCATCCCGACCCACCAGTACCACCAGTAGGGACCGAGAATGCGATTATAGAACGCGTATTTTTCGTAAGTGTTGCCGCTATACCATGCGACGAAAAATTCCATGGCGTAGGCGTAGGAAACGATCGAGCCGGTGAGCAAAATGATCTTGGCCATTTTGTCCACGTGCTGCGGCGTGATGATGTCGTGCAGTTTGAAAATGGCGCGCGCCGGCACGAGCAACGTCAGCACCATGGCGAACCCGCCGAAGATGGCGCCGGCGACGAAATACGGTGGGAAAATTGTCGTGTGCCAGGTGGGAATTACGGACGTGGCGAAGTCGAACGACACCACGCTGTGCACTGACAAGACGAGCGGCGTGGAAAGCCCGGCTAACAATAGGTAGGCCATCTCGTAATGGCGCCAGTTGCGATTCGACCCGCGCCAGCCGACCGCAAAAATTCCGTAGAGGAATTTCTTGATTTTCGATGTCGCGCGATCGCGCAGGGTTGCGAGATCGGGGATTAATCCCGTGTACCAGAAGAGCACCGAGACCGAAAAGTAAGTCGAGACCGCGAAGACGTCCCACAAGAGCGGCGAGCGAAAGTTTGGCCAGATACCGTAGTTGTTAGGCAACGGCGCGAGGAACCACGCCATCCAGACGCGGCCGACGTGCACACCTGGGAAAATCGCGGCGCAGATCACTGCGAACAACGTCATCGCTTCTGCCGCGCGATTGATCGAAGTGCGCCATTTTTGCCGGAGCAAAAATAGAATCGCGGAAATCAAAGTGCCGGCGTGGCCGATACCGATCCAGAAAACGAAGTTGGTGATGTCCCACGCCCAACCGACTGGATGATTCAAACCCCACACACCGACGCCGGTGGAAATTTGGTATCCGAGACAAAATAAACCGATCGCCGCGAGCAGCGATGTCGTCGCGAACGCGACCCACCACCAGCGCGGCGTCGTCCCTTCGTTCACGCCCGCGATCCGTTCCGTGATCCAACTAAAGCTGCGCTTGTTAAGTATTAGAGGCACGCGAGCGAGCGACCGCTCGACCGCAGCCGACGCTTCGCCGCGGATCACATCAGGTGCTGTGGTAGCGCCGTTCACGCGTGCACCTCCGGCTTCGCTTCGGGTTTCCCACGCTTATGCCCGGCTTCTTCTTCCTCAGGCGGACTAGCCACACCAATCTGCCCCGCATCCGGCATTTTCGGATTCGGATTACGAATCCGCGCGAGATAACTGGTGCGCGTGTTCACATTCAAATATTCGAGCAGCCGATAATTTCGGTTCTGCGCTTTTGTTTTTGAAACCCGGCTCTCCGGATCTTTGATATCGCCGAAGACAATCGCTTCCGTCGGACAAGCCTGCGCGCACGCGCTCGTGAACGAATCGGTCGGAATTTGCTTTTTGTCCGACGCACCCGCGCGAACGATCGCGGCGATCTTCGCTTCTTCGATACGCTGCACGCAATAGGTGCACTTCTCCATCACGCCGCGCATGCGCACGGTGACGTTGGGGTTTTTTTGCAGCTTGACCGAATCCGGCGCGCCCTTGGCCGTGAACGGTCCGAGATATTCCTGATAAACGCCAAACCCGCCCGCGATTTTTTTCTTCCCGACCGGGCGCTGATTGTAATCGAAATAATTAAAGCGCCGCACTTTGAACGGACAATTATTCGCGCAGTAGCGCGTGCCGATGCAGCGGTTGTAAGCCATGACGTTGAGACCGTCTTCGCTGTGCACAGTCGCGTTCACCGGGCAGACCGTTTCGCACGGCGCATTCTCGCAGTGCTGGCACATCATTGGTTGATGCACCATCTCCGGCTCTTCCGGAATGCCCCCGCGATCCTGATTGAAATTTTTTTCGTCCGCGAAATAACGATCGATGCGCATCCAATGCATGGCGCGTCCGTGCTGCACCTGTAATTTCCCGACGATCGGAATGTTGTTTTCGCTTTGGCAGGCAATGACGCAAGCGCTGCAACCGGTGCAGCTATTCAGATCAACCGTCATGCCCCACTGCTGCGCCGCAGCCATGGGCGGATGGCTGTAAAGACTAGGCAAACGCGACGGCAATTCTTCGTCGCCCGCGATTTTCTTCACGAACTCTTCGTCCTCGCGATAATGTTCCAACGTCGCTTCGCGCACGAGTCCGCGGCCCTCGATGCTCCAATGTTCCTGCGTAACAGCTAACGCGAACGCACCCGCGATTTTTTTCACGTTCACGCTTTTCACCGTCTTGTCGTCGGCGGTGATGAAATGCGGATTGCTCGTAGTCCGCAGAAGATAACCGTTGAAGCCACTCTCTTCGCCGATTGGTCCGGTCATTTTCCGTCCGTAACCAAGCGCGATGCTGATCGAATTATCGGCGTGTCCCGGCGAAATCAGCACCGCGATCTGCAGGTTCCGATGAACTTCGTTCTCCGGCTTGCTCTCCTTCACACCTTCGGTAATTGCGATCTCAACCATGTCTCCGGTATCGACCCCGAGATGTTTGGCGTAATTCGGACTAACGAGTGCTGCGTTGTCCCAGGTCAACTTCGTGACCGGGTCCGGCATTTCCTGCAACCAGCCATTGTTAATATAGCGGCCGTCGTCGACCGAATAACTGCGCGTGAGCACAATTTCCGGCGAATCGGGAGTCGGCGCGGGCGGCGCGGTCCAGAGCGTATGCGCCACACCGCCGGCGGCGTTCGAGTTAAACTTCGGCGGCTTGTCTTCCAGCTTTACGTGCGCGGCAAAACCGTCGCGCAGGAGTTGCGACCAGGCGGTATCGAAATCTCCCGGGGGATTTGAGGCGCGGAAAGTGTCCTGCACTAATTCCGGCCCTTCGAGTTTCGGACCGCCTAACAAGTGATTGATCAACTCAATTTCCGAAACTCCGCCGTAGAGCGGCAGAATCATCGGCTGCACCGCGACGTAACTTCCTTCCGAAGTGAGCGCGTCTCCCCACGATTCGAGGTAATGCGCCAATGGCACATGCCATCTGCTGATGGCGGAAGTCGCGTCTTCATAAAAACCGAGCCGCACCACGTCCGGCACGCGCTTTTGCAAATCGCTCCAGTCTAACGACTGCTTGCTCACCGGGTCTGGCGTCAAAGCGCGCGGCGCGTTGTAAACGGGGTCGCCGCCAAAAATGAAAAGTTGCTTGATCCGTCCGCCCGCGATGTCGGCGGCTAATTGCAGAATGCTTTGCGTCTTCGGATTCCGCGCGAATTGCCTAACGATTACTGTCGCGCCAACATTTTTCAGCGCGGCGTTGATGCCATAAACCATCAGCTGCACCACGACCGGCTGCTGTGCGCCGGCCACGACCAGGCTCGATCCGCTCTTCGCGATCAAATCGTTCGCACATTCCGTCAGCCATTCTTCGTCGAACTTCATCGATGCCGGTTGCGCCTGCAGCGTCGCAATGACCGAACCGAGCTCAGCGCTTTGCGTCAGCTGCGCAATCTTCGTCGCGAGCGCGTGGGTGAAAGCTGGAATCTGACTCGCGGGTACGCGCAGTCGATGATCAGCCATCGCACCGGTCAGCGTATAACGATTCTCTACGACGTAGAGGCGGTTCATCGCGTCCTTTGAACTGGTGACACGACGGCGCGAGGAGAACGCACGCGAACCGGCGACATCGCCTTCGCCGCAATCGAGAAAATCGGCGCCTAACGAGAGGATGACATCGGCGCGGTCGTAATGCGGAACGAGTCGCGTGTTATCACCGAAACTTATTTGCGTTCCGAAATTCTGCGCCTCACTCAAGAGCGGGTCGTACTGAACCCAGCGCATTTTCGGAAAGGCCTTTTCCAGTTCGCCACGCATACGCTCGCGTGTGGGCGAATGCGTTTCCTCGACGAGAAACGCCAGACCCGCGCCGTCGCCGATTTTTGTTTTCAGTTCGCCGAGATATTTTTCGAATGCGGCCAGATCGCGGGTTTCGCGGCGGCGTGCCTTCTTCCCGTGGTCTTGCACCTCCACCTGTTCGAAGAAACGTTTCGAGCGCGCCGGGTCGTAAAGATCGAGAATCGATGCTTGCGCAAACGCATCGGTCGCGCCGCCGCTCGCTGGATGGAGCGGATTGCCTTCTATCTTAATCGGTCGCCCGTCGACCGTGGCGACGACCAGGGGCAACGCGCCAGTGCGACGCGGCATCGCGGTGGCATAGTAAAGCGGTTTTCCAGGAATTGCCCACTCGACGCTTTTACTAAATGGCAGCAGGTGCGCTTCCGGTCGGCGACAACTCGTTAGGCCAAGTCCAGCTAGGGCCATCGACGCGCCCATCACTTTCAGGAAACCGCGCCGCGACCAATCGTCGCCTTCCATCTGCGCTGCGCCCGCAGGAAATTCGCGCTCAAGCCAACCGCGAAATTCGGGCGTGTCCGATAATTGACCGACGCTGCGCCAATAGCGTTTCCCGGTCGTCGCTTCCGCGGGATGTTCGAAGACCCGTTTCATCGATGGCACCCCTGGCAATTCAGCGGCGGCTGAATGTTCCACTTCTCTTTCAACGTCTGGCCGATCTCGTGCTGCGTGAGTTTCTGTTTCTTGCTCCAATCTTCATCGCCGGCGTCGCTCGGTTTTCCGTACTTGGCCACGAACACCGCGGGCTGCACGTCTTCCGGTTTCCAATCCAGATTCGTAATCTGATCTTCGGGCCGTAGGAAATTTTCCGGATGCCGATGGCATTCCAAACACCACGCCATGCTGTGCGGCTTGGCGTGATAAACCTCCGCCATGTGATTGACCTGCCCGTGACAAACCGCGCAACTGATCCCGCGATTCACATGCGCGGCGTGATTGTAAAAAACGTAATCGGGCGTGCGATGCAATTGCACCCACTCGACCGGTTGGCCGGTTTTCCAACTCGCGCGCACCGGTTCGAGTTTCGGATTGTCTTTTTGCACCTGCGTGTGACAGGCCATGCAGGTTTGCGTGTTCGGTAGATTCGAATGCGCGGCCACATCGACGAAGCTGTGGCAATAACGGCAATCCATTCCCAGCTGCGTGACATGGATGTCGTGCGGGAACGGCACCGGCTGGATCGGCTCGTAACCCACGCGGGTGTATTTCGGCGTGACGTAATACCAGGTGGCCGCGGTTAATCCGGACACGACAAAAATTCCGCAGATCGCAATCTTCAGCGGCAGCCAGTTTGTCCAGCGTGGAAAAAAGTTCGCCATACAGAACTAGCGAACTGCCGTTTCCCGGGGCTGCAGCCGCCAATCTAGAAACGGGCTGGTGAAGTATTTAGGATGTGCTTTCGGCTGAGGGAAAAAAGTTGAGGAACAACAATGCGCATCCACGGTTCCGGCCACTCTATGAATCGAGATAGGGATGGCAAAAGAATTTTGTTCGTTCGGAAAAAAACTGTGCAACGCATGAGAATTTTATTTCTCGCCGCGAACGCTAAATGGTCGCGTGTGGAACACTTTTACTGCGCGCGGACTTCGAAGTTTATCGGCATTACGCCTTTACGTAACTACCGAAGCGCAATCTTCCGTCAGGAAGAAAAGCAAAGCTCCAACCTTCGCGATGAGCAATGGAGGCAATTCTCATGAACTGCTCGGAGGTGCTCAAATCATCCGGACACAACCGCCGCAGGTCTTGGCCTCCTATCGTGGCGCCGCCGTGACCCACAACCTCGGATCGAATCCGCGCGACAATATCGTTCACCTCTATCTCAGTATCCACTTCACGCAGTGTCTGCCTAACGAACAGAGACAGAAAGAAAAATGGGATTTGGGGTATGTAGGTCGAATCCTGATTCTGCATTGTTTTTTTCACCTATTGGTTTTCGGCGCGTTGATTTTCATTTGTGCACCACTGGCACTTGCTACGTTTTCGCGACTTCGGCACACTGCGCGCATGCGCCCTCTTTCCTTCCTCGCTGTGCTGTCCTTTTTTTTGCTCGCGCCGCGAAACGCCGGCGCCACGACTAAAGGTCTCAGCCAAATTGTCACGCCCGATTTGCAACCGGAAGGTGACCTTTCCCTTAGCGCGCAAGTGCAGGCCGAACGGATCGCGAATCCTTACGAACTACAAGCCGAACTGGGTCTGACCAGTTTTGCCGAAGTGGCCGTTTTCCAAGGACTCAAGCCTAACGAGGAGATTTTCGGGACTGAGATTGGAATTCTGCGAAAGGAACCATGCCTGCTTTCCATCGGTTTTGTTAACTGGTCGCCGCGCAGTCATGTCGACCCTCAACCTTATCTCGAAGCGGGCTACTATACAGAACACCATAAGGTCATCGTCGGCGGCATCCATGCCGATTATAAGAACGAAGTAATCCTGGGTTACGCTTACGACTTCAATAAGACCTTTCGCGTCCAAGTCGATTTCCAGAGCGGAAAAGAAAATTCCTCCACGATCGGATTTACCTGGAACATCACGCCCGACTTTCAGATGAATCCGGCGCTCTACGTAACTAACGACAAATCGCACGACCTTCTAGGTTACGTGGTCTTCACCTATACCTTTCACCTTTGGGCTAAGGATAACCACCAAAAGGACCAAAGCGTTCCGGGCGGTTAAGTGCTAGTCCAACGGCGGAGCGCGGCGCGTCACGCTTGAAATCGCTGAAAGATTACTCGGCTTTGATACGTAATCCTCCCGATGGCGAGAATCCTTGGCGTGTTTCTGCTTGTTTTCGTGGGCAATGCGTTCGCCGATGAACCTCCGGCATATCGTCGCATCAATTGTCACGTCATAGGAGAAGACGGCCTGCCGGCCACCGGCATCGAAGTGCAGTTGCGGGGAATGCGACGTGACGCGCTCGGTGTCGGACGTGAAGAGAAGAATCGCGGATGGAATTTCCGAACTGATCGTCACGGAAATTTCACGGCCCGCTTTGGAAGGTTCCGCCAATACGATCACCAGCAGGCGACTGGCTTGGTCGAGCCGGGCTACGGCCACTTTTATTTCGTGGCGCACGCCGCGAGTTCCACCGGCGGCGTGAGTCGCCAGATACTGAATCTTAACGACGAAGAGCTAGCGGAGCGCACGAAGCACCAGGACCAAAACCAGGTCACGCTCGTAGAAGGAGAGGAATGGACCCGCGGAGAATTTGCTCCCTGCGTATTGACCGATAAACCCAACAGGATCGAGATCGTCTTGAAGAGCGGCCTGAGTCTAACCGGACGAATCGTCGATACCACCGGTCTCCCGGTGCGCGGAGAAGAAGTAACTCTGTTTCTCGATCTTCATGCCGATAGCCACAGCGGTCGCGGCGGCGAAATTTTCCCGCAACACGCCACCAGCGATCGCGCCGGACACTTCTATTTTCGCTACGTTTATCCCAACACGTTCTACCTCGCGCTGCTCAACGACAGCAGCGGCCCGCCTTATTGGATCAGAACACGAGTGCGCAATCGCTGGAGGGACAAAGTCGAAGACGAAATCACGCCGAGGCAAAATGAATCGGAGCCGTCGCATTACGAAAAATCGATCGACATGCAAGTCGTCGTCGCGCGACAAGCGCCTTATCGGTATTTCGGTCGCGTGACAAATGCCGATGGCAAAGCCGTCGCGAATGCGGAGGTCGAAATTCGTTGTTCTCTTCACGAACCGGAACGGACTTTCGCGGACAACCACGATTATTGGTGGCGCACCAGAACGGACGCGACCGGCAATTATTCGGTGCGCGTGGGCTCGCGCTTCGTGAATGCCATCTGGGTTACCGCCGGGAACGAACGCGGCACCGATGACGCCGAAGAAGACGAACTAATGGCGCCGGGTCGCTACGACATCACGGTCTCGCCGGCGAAAAAGTAACTACTTACGAATAAAGATATTCGTCGTGGTATTCGCGTTGCGGCGCGAACTGCACACTTTGGTCGCCGCCCGTTTCGGGATACTCGAAGATTTTTCCTTCGTAGTTGCGGATGACTATTTTTTCGTTGTCGTGATAGAGGACGTAGCCGGGATTGATCGGCACTTTGCCGCCGCCACCCGGAGCATCGATAACAAACTGCGGCACGGCATAGCCTGTGGTGTGGCCGCGCAAGCCTTCAATGATTTCGATGCCTTTCGCGACGGAAGTGCGCAGGTGCGATGAGCCATTAATCAAATCGCACTGGTAAATATAGTAGGGACGCACACGACACATGAGGAGTTTGTGCACGAGCGCTTTCATCGTCTCGAGATCGTCGTTTACGCCCGCGAGCAAAACGCTCTGGTTGCCCAGCGGAATGCCGTGATTGGCCAGACGCTCGAGCGCTTCTTTCACTTCCAGGGTCAATTCGCGTGGGTGATTAACGTGCACACTCATCCAGAGCGGATGATATTTTTGCAGCATCTGGCACAGCGCCGGTGTGATGCGTTGCGGCAGAAAAATCGGGACGCGCGTCCCGATGCGCACAAACTCGATGTGCGGAATGGCGCGCAGCCGGCTGAGTATTTTTTCCAGCTTATCGTCGCTGAAGAGAAGCGCGTCGCCGCCTGACAGAAGCACGTCGCGGATTTCGGTGTGCTCCGCGAGATACTTAAAGACGGCTTCGAATTCCGTGTGTAATTCCTGCTCGCCCACGCCACTAACGACGCGGCTGCGCGTGCAATAACGGCAGTAACTCGCGCAACGATCCGTCACGAGAAACAGCACGCGATCCGGATAGCGATGCACCAAGCCGGGCACCGGCATATGCGAATCTTCTCCGCAGGGATCGGCCATATCGTAGGGAGACGACCAGCTTTCTTCGACGCGCGGAATGACCTGGCGACGAATTGGACAATTGGGATTGTCGCGTTCGATTAAATTAAAAAAGTGCGGCGTAACTGCGAGCGCGAGTTTGTTGCCCGAAAGCAAAACGCCATTGCGCTCGTCATCGGAAAGTTCGAGCAGCTGCTCCAATTGCGGCAACGAGGTGACGCGATTTTTCAGCTGCCATTTCCAATCATTCCACTGTTCCGCTGGAACATTCGGCCAGTAACCCGGCGCGTGTGAGACGAACTCTTTTCCCTCGAGTTTCCCTGCGACAAGAGTGTGCATTTTCAGTTGTAGAGCGAAAGGTTAAGACCCTTAACAAACGTGTCAATGCACGCACCTCGAGGTGCGCAATCCGCCGCCCGCCCCTCGCAAAAACGCTTTGAACAGCTATCTTCCGCTCGTGTCCAAGGTCTCAAGAATGCGCTTCATCCTTCTGTTTTCGCTCTCGTCAATTCTGGCGGCGTCAGCCGTGGCCCAACCAGAGACTGCGCCGTCCCCGACCACTCCGCCGGCTGCCGCCGAAGCCGGCAAGGATGTCGTGCATCAACTTAACAATGCCTTTGCCAAAGTTTTCGAGACCGTTGCGCCCAGTGTCGTCATCATCGAAGTGACCAGGAAAAGCGACGGCAGTGAAAACTCCTCGTTGGAGGATTTGCTCTTCAACAATCAGCAACCCGACGAAAATTCGCGCAAGCCGCGCAACCCGCAGCCGGTGCAAAGCGAAGGTTCCGGATTCATCGTCAAACCGGACGGCCACATCTTCACCAATTATCACGTGCTGGAAGGCGCCGATCGCATCAACGTGAAGTTGAAAGACGGGCGCGAGTTCCAAGCCAAACTGGTCGGCACCGATGAAAAAACCGACGTCGCGGTGATCAAAATCGACGCGACCAATTTGCCCGCGGTGAAATTGGGCGATAGCGATGCCCTGCGCGTGGGTGAATTCGCTTTCGCCATCGGCGCGCCTTTCCGCCTCGATTACACTTTCACCTACGGCGTGATCAGCGGGAAAGGACGGAACAAGTTACTCGCGCTGCCCGGCTACTCGATCTCCGATTACATCCAGACCGACGCATCGATCAACCCGGGGAATAGCGGCGGCCCGCTTTGCGACATCGATGGAAAAGTCATCGGCATGAACACGTTGATTAACGGGATCAATCGCGGACTCGGCTTCGCCATCCCGATCAATCTGGCGAACGAAATCGGCCAGCAATTGATGGAAGGGAAAAAAATCACCCGACCGTGGCTCGGCATTCGCATCGAAACTTTGGGCGACGACCAGACGCTTCGCGATTTGTTCAAAGGTCTCGAAAAAGGTGTGGTGGTGCGCACGATCGAAGCCGATGCGCCTGCTTACAAGAGCGACCTGCGTCCTTTCGATGTCATCACCCAAGTCGATGGCGTGGCCGTCGCGAGCGACACGCAATTGCAGCACGAAGTTTTGAAAAAGAAAATCGGCCAGAGCGTGGCGCTGACCGTTTGGCGCAAAGGCCAGACGATGAAGATCAACATCATCACCGGTGAACTACCGGGCGAAGTCGGACGCGCCTCGAATGTCATCGCGCCGAATCCGCAGGCGCCGGAGAACAACAATAAGTTCGGCTTGCAAGTTCAGGAACTGACCAAAGACGTGGCCGCGCGACTCCATATCGATGCGCAAGGGGTGATCGTGACTGATGTAGCCGACCAAAGCATCGCTTCTCAGCAGGGCATCGAGCGTGAAGACGTCATCACGGAAGTGGACGGCAAACCAGTCACCGATGTGAAAAGTTTCCGCAACGCCCTGACGAAATCCGATCCGCGCAAAGGCGTGCTATTGTATCTCGATCGCAAAGGCGGCAAGACCTTCGCCGTGTTAAAAGCCGGCGCCTAACGAGTGATCGGTTAGCGCGTCGACTAACGCAGTCCTGGCATCCTGAGGCAGGCGAAGCGCGCCGAAGGATCTCACAACGAAGTCGAAGACATCCGCGCCACGATCGCCCGATCAAACACCGGTTACGAGATCCCTCGCCGTCTGCGCGGCTCGGGATGACACGTTAGTGAGTGGCATGCAAATATTCGCGCAGCGGCTGGCCGGCGAGATATAGCTCTTCGATCGCCGCATCGCCTTTGTAAACGCGCACGGTGACGTAGGCGCTGAGATTTTCACGACGCCGAGACCGGGCAATTCGCCACGCAAGCAGCGACCGCCACGTTCGCGCATCGAAGCCATCCGGCGATTGAAAACAGGACTGCCCATCACGCGAAGAGAAATTTCGCGATGCGCGCGCTGCTGCGTTGCGAAGCGTAATCGTATAGCCGATAGGAACGGCTCCGTTTTTATGACACCGCGTAAAGTTTGGCTCGGTTATCCCTACCCGCTTGGCGCCACCTGGCTGGGCAACGGAGTTAACTTCGCCATCTTTTCCGAGAACGCGACCTCGGTGGATCTGTGTCTGTTCGAGCGCATCGATTCTCCGCAAGAAAGCGTGCGCATTCCGATCACCGAACACACCGATCAGGTGTGGCACATTTTTCTGCCGGACGTGCGGCCGGGGCAACTCTACGGCTTTCGCGTTTACGGTCCTTACGAACCGGAACGCGGTCTGCGTTTCAATAGTTCGAAATTGTTGCTCGATCCGTATGCGAAAGCGATTGCCGGCGATATTCAATGGTCGGGCGAAATGTTTCCTTACGTCGTCGGCTCCGAGAACGCCGATCAGGCGCAGGATTTTCGCGACAACGCCTGGGCGATGCAGAAGTCGGTCGTGATCGATAATTCATTTAATTGGGATGGCGATAAATCGCCGCGCCGTCCCTTGAATGAATCGATCATCTACGAAATGCATGTGAAGGGATTTTCTCGTTTGTGTCCCGATGTGCCGGAACAATTGCGCGGCACTTATGCCGGCGTCGGGAGCGCGGCGGCGATCAAATACCTGACCGAGCTCGGCGTAACCGCCGTCGAACTTTTGCCGGTGCACGCTTTCGTGCAGGACAAAATATTGACCGACAAAGGTCTGACGAACTATTGGGGCTACAACTCGATCGGCTTCTTCGCGCCGGAAGCGAAATATTCCGGCAGCGGGTCGTTGGGCGAGCAGGTGAAGGAGTTCAAGAGCATGGTGCGCAACCTGCACGCCGCCGGCATCGAGGTCATTCTCGATGTCGTTTACAATCACACCGGCGAAGGAAATCACATGGGCCCGACGCTCAGTTTTCGCGGCGTTGATAACCCCGCCTTCTACTGGCTCTCACCGGAAGACCCGCGTTTCTATATGGATTTCACCGGCACGGGCAACACTTTCAACCTGCTCCATCCGCGCACGCTGCAGCTGGTCATGGACAGCCTGCGTTACTGGGTGCTGGAAATGCACGTCGATGGTTTTCGTTTCGATCTCGCCTCCACCTTGGCGCGCGATCGCAGTGGCGTGAACAAGCTCCACGCCTTCTTCGAAATCATTCACCAGGATCCGGTCCTCTCGCAGACGAAGTTAATCGCGGAACCATGGGATGTAGGCGACGGCGGTTATCAGGTGGGAAATTTTCCTGTGCTCTGGGCGGAGTGGAACGGGAAATATCGCGACGCCGTTCGCAGTTTTTGGAAAGGCGATGAAGGCCGCATCGGCGAGATCGCTTATCGCCTGACCGGCAGCCCGGATTTGTATCAACACAACGGACGCCGCCCATACGCCAGCATCAATTTCATCACCGCGCACGACGGTTTCACGCTCAACGATCTCGTGAGCTACAACGACAAGCACAACGAAGCCAACGGCGAGAACAACCATGACGGCGACAATAACAACCACTCCTGGAACCACGGCGTGGAAGGTCCGACCGACGACCCGGAGACCAACGCTTTGCGCGCGCGGCAACGGCGTAACATGCTCACCACGCTCCTTCTTTCCCAAGGCGTCCCGATGATTTGTGCGGGCGACGAATGGGCCCGCACGCAAAAGGGCAACAACAACGCCTATTGCCAGGACAACGAAATCAGTTGGCTCAGTTGGGAACACAACGAGGAGCAAAAGGATCTGCTCGAGTTCACAAAAAAATTAATCCAACTGCGGCGCGAACATCCGGTCTTTCGTCGCCCGAAATTTTTCCAGGGTCGTCGCATTCGCGGTTCCGAAATCAAAGACGTGATGTGGTTCAACCCCGGCGGTAACGAAATGAGTGACGAAGAATGGTCGTCCCCTTTCGGGCGCTGTCTCGGGATGCTCCTCAGCGGTGACACGATCGACGTGCGCAGTTTCGAGGGCGAACCGATCCGCGATCAGACATTTTTGTTTCTCATTAACGCGCACTACGAAACAATCCCCTTCGTTCTTCCCGGCGAAGAACATCTCGAGTGGCGCCTGCTGATTGATACCTGCGATGAGGATGGCTTTGTCGATGACGGCGCAAAATACGCATCCGGTGATGACGTCGAATTGGAAGGCCGTTCTGCAAAGTTGCTTTGCCTAACGAGTGGTCCGCAAGAGCAGGCCCGCCGCGAATCCTGGAAGAAGCGTCAGTTCGAAGCGCCGCATCCGGCTACTCCGCCCCCGACGCCCGCGAAACCATCCGTGCGTCGCCGGCGCAAAGCGCAAAAGCATCCGCCCCCTGACGCGCAATCGTGAAAGGCTGCGATTTTCGACCTCGACGGAAGCCTGGTCGATTCGAACGAGCTACACGTCGAAGCCTGGGACGAAGCGTTTCGTCATTTCGGAAAAGAATTTCCTAAAGAAAAATTGCGTAAACAGATCGGCAAAGGCGGCGACCAATATCTTCCCGCGGCCGACGCGATCGCCGTCGGCGACACGCCATACGATATTGCGGCGGCGAAAAAAATCGGCCTCTCGACCATCGCTGTTCTTTGTGGCGGATTTTCCTTCGACGAACTAAGCGCCCAAGGAGCGATCGCAATTTTTCGCGATCCGGCGGATTTGCTCGCTAACTATCAGCGCTCGCCACTCTGTGGATAATTAGCATCAGCGCAAAATTCTTTCGCAAAATCAATTCTGGCCAGAGAATGCTTTTGTCATGACACCGACTTCCCTCATCGTCGTTGCCGATCGCGGCAGTTTGAAAGCATACAAAGTGAACGAAACGCCTACCCGCGGGCCGAGCCTCCAACTCGTGCAAGCCTTCGATGTCACCGACGCCCACGGCCGCTTTCAGGATAGAGTAACCGATTCCGCCGGACGCTTCGGCGTGAGCGACGGCAGCGATGGACGGCATGGCAGTTCCATCGCGGAGCAGCAAGGTATCCAAACGGAAACCGAGCGCCGCATTTTCAAACAACTAGCCGACAACATCGCACAGCTAGTCCAGGATCACGGGAAAGAAGGCTGGTCCTTCGCCGCCGCCGCTCCCATTCATTCCGCCATCGTCGACCTGCTACCGAAAAAGGTGAGTCAACGAATCGTCGAACACGTCAAAGCGGATCTGGTGAAAGTCGAGCTAGCCGCCTTGCCCGGGCACTTCCGTTCCTTACAACCAATCTGAGTTATACTGTTACCCATGCGTCTGCCTGTAAAAGTCACTTATCGCGGAATCAAGAAATCCGATGCCATCGAAGCTATGGTTATGGAGAAGGCCGCGCGCCTCGATAAGTTTTGCGACCACATCAATCGCTGCGATGTCGCCATCGAACAGCCAAACCACGCGCATAAAAAAGGTAACCCGGTCCGCGTCCGCATCGACGTCACCGTCGCCCCCGGCCATGAACTAGTGGCCGATGAAAGCCAGACCGACGACAATTCTTTCAAGCCACTCGAGAAAGCGATCCACGACGCCTTTAAGACCATGGAACGCCAACTGCGTCACCTGGTGGAGAAGCAACGGGGAGAGTAGGACCCGGCTCGCTAAGAGCTAACAAAGAGACCGGCGTGGTCCGAGTGATCCGCCGAGTAACCGTGGCATACGACCGATGCTGCTCTCGGAGGAAAAAGGTAAAGCGGAAGCGGAACGACCCTATACGTGAACCACGTATAGCGTGGTAGCTACTCCGTTGTGTTTAGCTGCTGCCTGGGTGTGGCGCGGCAGCGCTCTCTCTGCTTGAAACGAGCTAACTTCGGAAAGCGTGATCTCGGCATCGTTCTTTCGAGTAGCTCTCAACACCTAACGAGAACTAAGATCAGTGACCGCTGGTGAGAGCGAGCGTGGTTGCAGGTGGAATGTGGAAGTCATCGAATGGAGCCGCTAGGAAGCGAGCGACATAGATGGGCAGACCCGTGAGGGTGAGCGTTCTGGGAAGAAGGCGAATCATGCCGCGACATAGACGGGAAGGCCGGCCGGCTGAGAGCGAATGAATCAAAGCTAGAACGCTCAGCGGCCAGAGGTTCGCTGCATCGCCTGGTTAGTATCGACTACTCCTAAATTATCCCGATCGTTTTCAGCCATGTCTCCACTAACTGGGGCCATCCCGTTATCGGAAACTTCGTGCGCCGCAAACCAAACGCATGGCCCCCCTCGGCGTACAAGTGCATCTCAACAGGAACCTCAGCTGTCTTCAACGCCTCAAAATACCTTAGCGAGTTCTTTACATCGTCTACCGGGTCATTCTCTGCCTGCAGTAAAAACGTAGGCGGCGTCTGTTTCGTTACAGGAACATTCGGGTTTAACTGCAACGGTTGCTCGTCAATCCAGAGGTGTCCCGGAAAAACTGCCACCGCAAAGTCCGGCCGGCAGCTTTCTTTGTCAGCCGCATCCACAGCTGGATACAGTCGCTTCTCAAAATGCGTGCTCACAGCGGCTACCATATGTCCTCCGGCCGAAAAACCGATGACGCCAATCTTGCGCGGATCAATGTGCCAATCACCCGCGTGAAAGCGCACCAGGCCTACCGCTCTCTGCGCATCCTGCAATGCCAACGGTGACTCTCGATAAGGACCAACTCTCTCGGTCGGCACGCGGTATTTCAGCAGCACCGCCGTAATCCCCTTAGAAATCAGCCAGTCACAAATCTCGGTACCTTCAAGATCGATTGCCAGAACCTGATAGCCCCCGCCAGGGAATACGACGACTGCCGCGCCCGTATTCTTTCCCCTTGGCGAATAGACCGTGATCGTAGGCTGCGAAACATTGCTTACTGAAATCCACGGCTTGCCGGCGACCGAGTCCTTAGTGTTCGACTCTGTAGTCTCCAGCTCAGCAATCGGCGTCGCATCAGCCACCGCCTTCGGCCATATCGGTATTTGCGTATGCCCCGCGGCTGGCTGCCAGCCATGCGGCTGTGCGCTAAGACTTCCAAGCGTAAACGCAACACAAAGAATGCCGGCTCGAATAGCGATGCGCATTATACCTAACGAGACCCAAGATCAGCGGCCGCTGGCGAGAGCGAGCGTTGATCGGAGGCGGAATGTTTTAGTCATGGAGAGTGTGGCGCGAACAGCGGGTAGGCGTTCGCTGCATCGGTAATAATATACTTGACGCACCCGTTCATGCTGCTAGTCTGGCGGTGTGAAAACGAAATCCAAGAGGGAGAAAGGACTTCCCGAAACGCTGCACGAAGCGATTGTTTATTTCGCTGACGAAGATCGCGCGCACGAGTTTATGATCGCGCTTCGCTGGCCTGATAAGGTTGTTCGTTGTCCTCGCTGCCATCACAAGGAAGTCAGCTACATTTCCACGCGTCGAATTTGGAAGTGCAAGCCTTGCAAGAAACAATTCAGCGTCAAGGTGGGAACTGTCATGGAAGATAGTCCTATCGGCTTGGATAAGTGGCTCTGTGCCTTCTGGCTTATCGCCAACGCGAAGAATGGCATTAGCAGCTACGAGATTCATCGCTCGCTCGGAGTTACTCAGAAAACCGCTTGGTTTTTGTTGCACCGCATTCGTCTGGCAATGCAGGACGGCAGCTTTACGACCTTCAAAGGCGGCGTTGAGGCTGACGAGACTTACATCGGCGCGAAGGCTCGCTACATGCACAAGAACAAGCGCACAGGCGTAGGACACGCCGGAATTAAGAAGGTGCCTGTGCAGGGAATCCTTGAGCGCGCGACTGAAGGCAAGCACTCGCGTGTAAAACTTAAGGTGCTGCACCGGAACCGTAAGACCGAGATTCAGGAAATGGTTCGCGATATTGTTGAGCATGGTTCGGCGATTTACACCGATCAGATGCGCTCTTATATCGGGCTTGATGATAGTTACGCGCATGAAGTCGTAGATCATTTGGAGACCTACGCGCGCGGCCAAGTGCATACGAATGGGCTTGAGAACTTCTGGAGCTTGTTCAAGCGCGCCCTTAAAGGAACCTATGTGAGCGTTGAACCCTTTCATTTGTTCCGGTATTGCGATGAACAAGCGTTTCGATTCAACGAGCGCAAAGACAACGACCAAGGCCGATTCTTAAAGGCCGTCGCGGGCTTTGTTGGACGCCGATTGAAATACTCCAAGCTCACTGGACAAGAGGGCGGTGGTTATCTTCCACCGGGGACGGCAACGGCGTGGTAAGAGACGCTGACGTTTTATGAGCGACGAACTTTCGCCAGAAGAAAAGGAGATACTCGACCGCGCCCTTGGCGCGGTCCTTGAAAAGTTGACCTCGGCGGGCTGGCTGGAGTCTGCGCGGGATGCCAATAATTTCGCAATCAATTGGACTGAGCTTGGCAAGGACGCGGCGATGAAACTGGGGATATTGTTTCGCACAATTCGCGCCCAAGAAATGAATGCGATCGAGTTGTCTCAACTTGTCGAAGTCATTGAATCGATGTCGCCGGGTGGCAGTGACCCTTCGGCCAACGCGCTCGATTAATTCCTGGTAGTCGCAGGTGTATCTCATGCTACCTTGCGGACGTGTCAGAGCGAAAGCCAGCCAAAGAGCCGACGCCATTTGAGAAGTTTGCTTCATTAACTAAGAAGGTTGTCGCTGTCCCACGCGCTGAAATTCAGAATCGGGAGATCGAATACCAAGAAAATCGCAAGGTCCGACCGCGACGAACAAAGACTGTGTAGCGGGCATGGCGCGTAGCTACGTTACCGGCGGCAGCGTAGCTACCACCGGCACTGGGGGAGGTGGCGATGGCAAAGCGGCGGGAGGGGCTGCGAGTTGCACCTTCTTTACAAATCCCACCATTGTCGTTATCGCGCTTTGCACAATGCCGAGCAGCGTCAGCGCCTCGTCCATGTCTAAGGTGGCTTCAGGGTGCATGATCGGATTTCTATGCAGATTCTTGATCTGCCGCAGCACCGAAAGCACCTTGTCGTTGATATTAGGAACCTTCTCCAGAGCCTCGATATACTTGCCCATGTTTCTGTTTCTGGGTCGAGGTTTACCGTGGGAGATTACGTCATAATACTTGTGCAAGACGGATTCTGTTGCCCGCAGGAAGTGAAAAGCCGCGGCAGTTGGAAGTTCAAATGCGAGGCATCTGCCTCCTTGTCTAGCGTCGATAATAGCCTCTGCTGTCATCAGACTCTGTATGCTGGCGGGGAAGATTATTTCTGCCTGCTCGATTAGGTGATTTGTCGCATAGCACCCCTTTTGTGAAACATAATAAGTGTCCATCTGCGCCAGCTCGGCATTAAGAACAGCTTCAAACTTGCGCAGGGCGTCTGAAATGTAATACGCCTCAATCGGGTCGATGATAGACGCTGGTTTTTTCGCTAAGACATCGGTTAATATTTTATGCAGATTCCAACCAGACTGACTGCATACCTTCAATGGCACGATTTGCTGACTAAGTAGGCCCTCCAATCTTTGTTGCGCTGGGTAAAGGGTAGTCCATCGAATCGTGTCAATTGACTGCTCTGCGGTTACTGTGCTGAGCGGATGGAGCACGGTCCCGACCTCGTAAAAGAACGAAGATGAAATACGAATCATGTTTGCATCTATTACTGGGTATCCAACGCACGACTTTAGCGACCCGGCCGGGTGCGTCAAGTATGTTGTTGCCGCTGCATCGCATGGTTAGACGGCGGTGGGTGGATTGAGCTTCCAAACACGGTATCCAAAGGTGCCCGCATAGAAAAGGTACAAAAGGTAGGGCAACAAGAAAAATGCGGCGATGTGATCGAAACGCAGCAAGAGAAAAAAGAGGACGAAAGCGATGAGACCGTAAGGCCAGCCGATCAAGTAGGCATGAAACAGATTGCGCGTGCGAAAGAAAAAGTAATTCCAAAGCGCATTGATAAACATCATGGCGAATACAAACGCCAGCGCCCATCGCCGAAATGGCACAGTCTCTGAAAGGGAAAACAGACGATAAAGGAGGACAAAGCAAATGACATAGTAGAAGGCGCCGATGACGACCCAACCCCAGAGGGGCGGGACGTAGCGTGGAACGCGTAACTGAGCAAGGCGGACCTTGATGCCGCCGCCTGCAAACACTCCTTCGAGAGCAATCGACAGGGCGCACGCAGCAAGAGAGTAAATGAGTGCCCGAGTCATATTCGAACTACTGTGCGCGAAGCCGTCTAACGAGAAAGAGGTGAGCGACGGCTACCGGGAGCGCGCGTTGATCGGAGTTGAAGTGGTATAGTCATGGAGAATGTGGGGCGCACAACGGGTAGGCGTTCGCTGCATCGCATGGTTAGACGATTTCACGTAGCCAGCTCGGCAAGCGCATCTTTCCTGGCTCTTATGGCGCGCTTCTTTGCTTGTGCCTCGCCATACTTATCAACTGAAAATACGCGCACCTTGCGGTTTCCGCGGCGGTCGGTGAAGTTCGCGCGCCAGAAAGCGTAATCATGGCCTTTTGACTGCTTGATGATCCGCGCGATACCCACGATACCGGAGGGCGACTTTCGGCGCTCGACCTGACATGTTTGGTGTCGGGACATGCGAGGGAAGGCTTCACGAATCTCTGCCCAGCACTTCTTGGCTTCAGCAAAGGCGGCGGCCTCGCTGGGATAGCTCTTGAACGGGAAGTATTCGAGGAACATCGCGCCTTGCCGAAGAAACTTTACGCGGTAGCATGCAATGCTCTGATCAGGGTAGTCCATACGCTGCAACCCTGCGTGCCCGGGGACGGTGGTCGTTGGCATAACGCGTGTCTTATCGTCTAACGAGACTCAAGATCAGCCATGACTCTGGCAGGCGCGCATGGCTGTTCAGTGAGTATTCTAACTAAGGTTACCATAAGATCGCAACGCCATAGAGTCGTTGGCTGCATCGCGTGGTTAGATGGTTGGATCGGGCTTCTCACGCGTCCAACCTGGTTAGACCTTGTGTCGCAGGCTTCGGGCTGCGGCATCGGCTAAATCGTACGGTGTGCGGTTAAAGGCGATCGCCGCCTGGGGAGCGTGTCGGCAGATCAGGTTGATGACGGATTCGAAAAGCTCCAATTGTTCTTCGGGGTGCCGAATCCCGCCACCAACTATGACGCAATCCCACGACCCATTTTGGAGTGAGGCCGTGACGCGAGCCTCAATGTCGTCGGTACCGTCAAGACCCACCAGGCAGGCTTCTGCATGGAAGCCGCGTGTGGCAAGAGTCGTCATACCGATCTCAATCGCGTCCGAAACCGGCTTCGGGTCCCATGACCCAGAAACGCGATAGGGATCGAGACCGATGACGAGGACACGAAGCTTTGCGGCGGTTTCACACATTCAGGATGAGGATAACAGACTTTTCATGTGGCGTGTGGCTTTAGGTGTAACGAGAACAAGATCAGCCACCGCTGGCGAGAGCGCGGGGCGGCGGGAGAAGAGGTTGGAGTCACGGGAAACTTGAGCGTACGCCGGCCAGCGGTTGGCTGCATCGCCTGGTTAGGCATTGGGTGCAGATGCGATAATACGCTCGTCCCTCGCCGCTGAGAAAACCTCGCGTGCCGCATCAAGGTTCATGAGGAAGATGCCCAGCCCAACAACCAAGTCCGGCCACGGCGAAACGGTGACTGCTGTCACCAGCCCTGCACCGACGATGGCGACATTCGCCAAGGCATCGTTTCGGGCTGAAAGGAAAGCGGCGCGAGTGAGGCTGCCGCTGTGCGCGCGGAACTGCGCGAGCAGGAATGCGCAAAAGAGGTTGACGCAAAGCGCGCCAAGACCCGTGACCGACAAGAGCATTGCGTCAGGTGTAACTGGATGGGAGAACTTCTGCCACGCCGTCCATAGCGTGGCAATGCCCGGCACCAACAGGATGCCAGCCAAAGCCATGCCGACCAGCGAACGACGATGCGCACTCCAGCCAAGAGCTATTAAAATAAGCAGGTTAATCGCCGTGTCCTCCAAGAAGTCGATGGAATCTGCAAACAGCGACACGGAGCCAATGGATCGAGCAACTGCGAACTCCACCCCGAAATAGGCAATGTTCAAAAGAGCGACAAGCCTCACTGCTCGCAGCAGGGCCGGATTAGGAGTGCTCATGAGCGCGTTTTGAGGCCTAACGAGACCCAAGATCAGCGACCGCTGGCGAGGGCGCGTGTGGCTGCTGGTTGAGTGTGGAAGTCACGTTAAAGTGGGAACACTGAGCGGCCAGCGGTTCGCTGCATCGGCAATAATATACTTGACTGACTCTTTCACGGTGCTATTCTCCCTGTATGCAAGCACCGGAAACCCTGTTGGAAGCGGTCACGTATTTCAGCAATCCCGAGAACGCCTTTGAGTTCTTCAAACAGATTCGCTGGCCTAATAAAGTGCGCTGCCCGCATTGCGGTTCGGACAAGGTGACGTTCCTTGAGAACGCGAAGCTTTGGAAGTGCAAGACCGTGCATCCGAAGCAGAAGTTTTCTGCCAAGGTCGGAACGATCTTTGAGGATTCCCCGATTGGTTTGGAGAAGTGGTTGCCCGCAATGTGGCTCTCGTCCAACTGTAAGAACGGCATTAGCTCTTACGAACTGCACCGCGCGCTTGGCGTAACGCAAAAAACCGCGTGGTTCATGCTTCAACGAATCAGACTCGCGATGCAGCAAGGCATCTCTGGCGGCAAGTTCAAAGGCACCTGCGAAGCAGATGAGACCTACATCGGCGCAAAGGCCCGCTACATGCACAAGAATCGCCGCACGGGTGTTGGCGACGCTGGTATCAAGAAAACGCCAGTGCAGGGCATCCTTGAGCGCACGAAGGGCGACAAGAACTCTCGCGTGATTCTGAAGGTAGTTAAGACAACCCGCCGTCCTGAACTTTGCGGTAACGTGCGTGAGCATGTCGAAGCTGGCGCAATGGTTTGCACGGATGCACTTATGTCCTACGATGATCTTGGAAGAGATTACGACCGGCGCAGTATCGACCACTTGGAGTGTTACGCAAAAGATAACGTTCATACCAACGGCTTGGAAAACTTTTGGTCGCTGTTCAAACGCGCTCTGAAAGGCACGTATGTAAACGTTGAGCCGTTCCACTTGTTCCGATATTGCGATGAGCAAGCGTTCCGGTTTAATGAGCGCAAAGACAATGACCAAGGGCGATTTGTTAGGCTCTGAATGGCGTAGTCGGGAAAGGATTGAGATACGCGCAGCTCATCGCGGCAGAGGGTGGTGATGGTCCCTGTCCGACAGAAACGTGGCAAGCGGCCTAGTAAGTGAGTAGAGATCAACCACGGAAGGCGCGGGAGACTAGTAGCGTTGTGCATAGCGCGTCGCCAAGAAATAAACAAAGTAGAAAACGATCAAGAAAAGCAGCGCCTGTAACGCCAAAGTGGAAGCTATGGCTGCTAGGTCTTGGAAAATGGACGTGGTGGGCATTTCGATACGCTCTTCGGGGTGTAGGATGGCTCTTTCGAGCGCTTTGGAAGATTGTCGTAACTGTTTCAATAGTCGGCGGACTTGGAGGACTATATTACGTATGGCCTTTGCTAGATGTGGCACCCAGAGCAGGCTATGAGCGCGTGGATGATCCGATGACGGTAGCTTTGTCATTAATAAATGATGGCTACTTGCCGGTTACCATCGACCGGATTACGGCGTGGGTTTATTATTGGGTCAACGAGAAGGGAGAAGATGTTAGGGCAATAGCGTACGATTACGATGGCAGCGGAAAGCTTTATCGGCGCGAAAGCGCTGATTTTACTCCAGACCCCCCTATTCAACTGCAAGGGAAACCGCTGGCTGCCGATTTTCTGGTAGTTGTTGATTATCATCAAGAATGGTGGAAAGGCCCCCTTCAAAAGCGCATTCGATTTGATACAAAAAGAGGCGATGATGGGATGTGGATTTGGAATCGGCCGTATCTCACCGAAGCAGACCGACACATGAGCCTTGATCCAAAATCTACGACCCATTTAAGGTACGTTCCTACTAATAAATGAAAACAACTGAGACCCAGGCGGAGACGCTTGATCGACTGGCGCTCGATGCGCGCAAAGGCGCTAGTGCAGCGAAGCGCTTCGAGACCCTTGTTAGAAGGGTAGCTAAGACGCCAACGCCAGCCGCGAAAGCGAAGGCTACTAAGTAGCTTTGGTAACCGCCCTGTAGGTCCTACACTTAGACCGTTCTCGCGGTCAGTCAAATATGTTATTACCGCTGCATCGCCTGGTTAGACCTGGCGGGATTTCACCAAAGACCCGGAACCAAACGCGCGCGAGTCTTGCTGAAATCCCGATATTCATCGCCAATCCGCTCTGCCAACCGCTTGTCCTCTACCCAGCTTAGCCACATAAAGATCAAACAGGCAGGGAAGCTAAGAAAGAGAAGACCAAACCAGCTTCCAATCAGCAGAGAGAGACCAAGATAAAACAAAATAAAGGCAAGATACCCTGGATGGCGCACGAAACGGTATGGGCCACTTTGAATCACGACATGCCCTTCCTGCTTGACTACTCCGATAGTGAAGTAGCGTCCGAGGGTCCGCCGCGACCAATAGCGCAGGCAAAGCCCAAGAATACAGAGTAGCAATCCAAGGGCATTTATGGAGCCACCGAAGCGAATGCCTCCGTAGAGGTGCAGCGTCGCTGTGGTTGCGCCGATTGCGATGGCGGGTATCCAGATCGAGGCGAGCTCCAACCGTCTGCTCAATGGGTCCGACTTCGCAATCGTGGAGACCGGCTTAATCAGCACAAACTCTTCGAGCGCAAACGCCATCAGAGTCGTCCATAGTGTAATCGCAATCCAGGTCATGTTCAGTGTGATGTATTGCGGTCTAACGAGACCCAAGATCAGCGACCGCTGGCGAGGGCGCGTGTGGCTGCAGGTTGAATGTGGAAGTCATTGAATGGAACGGACGGGCACGCCGTGACATAGACGGGAAGCCCAGAGGGTGAGCGAGTGCGCGAGTGAATCAAAGCTAGAACGCGGAGCGGCCAGCGGTTCGCTGCAGCGCCTAGATGACATGTAAGGAGTTGCCGGGTGCGGGTGATTGGACCTACACCCGACAAGTATGCATAATAATGACACTAAGTCAGAGTTGACCTCACACGAGGAAACCCGCGGCCAGTTTAATGGCCGCACGGGCACGATCAAGCTCGGAATTGATCTGCACCAGGAGTTTTTAGTCGTGGTCACCCAGGAGGGTGGGACTAATCCCAAGCCGGCGCAGCGTTTTACAAAAGAAGGGTTCTTAAGCTGGGTGGCGAAGCTCAAAGCACAGAACCAGGCCGTGCATGCGGTCTATGAGGCGTGCGGTTTTGGTTTTGGGCTGCAACGCACTTTAACCAAGCTGGGGATCAGGTGCTATGTGGTCTGTCCGCAGAAGCTGGATGAGCGCAACGAGCGGGTCAAAACCGACGGGCGCGATGCTAAAGCGCTCTGTTTGAAGCTGAGTCGCTATGTGGAAGGAAACAAAGCCGAGCTAGCGGTGGTGCGCGTGCCCACGGAAGAGGAAGAACAGCTCCGCGTCATCCACCGCCAGCGCGAGCAGTTGGTGCGCACGCGCAAACAACTCGAAGCGCACGGGCGCAGTCTCCTAGTCAATCACGGAATAGAACCGGG
>JBBRYT010000012.1:0-125550 GCA_038237435.1 Chthoniobacterales bacterium | reverse complement strand
GCCAGCGAAATGGAGCAGATACCAAGGTCGGTGATCCTCTGCGCTGCTTCCGCGACGCGCGCTTCGCTCCACGGATCGCCGTAGGGATTGCCGAACGCCATCGAGATATACACCACCATTCCCAAACCGGCTTGCTCGGCCCGCTCCGCGATTTGTCGCAAGATCGCCAGGTTTTCTTCCGGCGATTGGTTTTGATTTCGACGCAGGAACGTTTCCGAAATGGAGTAGGGGAACCCGAGTGTGGTCACTGCTCCGGTGGCGATGGCGCGCTCCGCGCCTTTTTGGTTCACGACGATGCCGATAATTTCCACGCCCTCGTGACGGCCGAGTTGCGCGAGCACTTCTTCGCTGTCGGCCATCTGCGGCACCGCCTTCGGCGAAACAAAACTGACCGCGTCGATGTGACGAAAGCCCGCGTCGATCGAAGCGCGCAGATATTCGACCTTTCGCGCGGTCGGAATCTGGCGCGGAAGTCCCTGCCACGCGTCGCGTGGACATTCGATGAGCTTGACGGATTCCATCTTGGCGAGGAACAAACTAGAGCATGCCAGTCGTTCTCGTCGAAAAACAATCTGCCCACACCACAATCGTCACGCTCAATCGCCCCGAGCGCCGCAATGCGTTGACGATTGAATTGATGACCGAACTTGTCGCGGCCATCGATGCCGCGTCGGCTGATGAGACACAACGCATCCTTATTTTGCGCGGGGCGGGGAAGGCTTTTTGCACCGGGCTCGATTTGCAGGAAGTCGGGCAAACCGACAAGGCGCATGAGTCCGCAGGATTAGTCGCCAAGACTTTGCTCGCGATCAGTCAGACGCGGCTGGTTACCATCGCCGTGGTTCATGGTGCGGCTGTCGCCGGTGGCGCAGGAATCATGTCGGCGTGTGATTTTGTCGTCGCGGCCGAGCGAACAAAATTCGGTTACCCGGAAGCGAAGCGCGGTCTGGTCGCCGGTTTGGTCATGACATTTTTGCGTCGCCAATTGCGCGAGCGCGATATTCGCGAACTTCTTCTCACCGGCGAATTGTTTGAAGCAGAGCGCGCCTTGACCATGGGTCTGATCAATCGCGTGGTCGCGCCTAACGAGTTAGATGCCGCGGTGCAGAAGTTGATCACATCGATTTTGCAGAATGCACCCGGCGCGCTGGCTAATTCGAAGCGTCTGCTCGAGCAGCTCTGGTCAACCTCGGTGAAGGAAGACATCGAGCATTCGCTCGCGCATCACATGCAGGCGCGCGAATCGCCGGAGATGAAAGAAGGTATCGCCGCTTTTCTCGAGAAACGTTCGCCGAACTGGGCTCCGCAATAAATCGCCGCGCGGCGTTTTATTTATGCGCAATTCCTTCACGGTGGAAGCGCCCGCAGAACTGTTGCCGTTTCTCTTCGCGCACTGGACCGAGGTGAAGAAAAAACAGGTGCGGACCTGGCTCAAGTATCAGGCCGTGACCGTGAATGGCCGGCCGGTTTCGCAATTCAATCATCCGCTGCAGAAGGGCGATCTGGTGGCGATTCGCTCCGATCGTTTCGCCATTCCAATGGCGTCGTTGCCTTCGGGAATGAAAGTTTATTTCGAGGACGCGACGCTGATCGTGATCGAGAAACCGGAAAATCTTCTGAGCGTCGCGAGCATCGCGGAAGAGGAGAAGACGGCCTATTTCCAATTAACCGAATATCTCCGGCGCGGGAAAACACACGCGCACGATCGCATCTGGATCGTGCATCGGCTCGACCGCGAAACATCTGGACTGATGGTTTTCGCAAAAACTCCAGAAGCAAAAGCGGCGCTGCAAACTGGTTGGGATCAAGTCGTGAAACGTTACGAAGCAGTGGTCGAGGGAACATTGCCGAAAGAGAAAGGAACGCTCGAATCGCACCTCAACGAAACGAATCCGTTCCGAGTTTACAGCGCGCCGGCGAGTGCGGAAACGCGTCACGCCGTGACGCATTTCCGCGTCTTGAAGCGAAGTGCAAAACGAACCCTGCTCGAGCTCACCTTGGAAACGGGACGACGTCATCAGATCCGCGTGCACCTTGCCGACCTCGGCCATCCGATTATCGGCGACGAAAAATACGGCGCCAAAACGAATCCGGCGCATCGGCTCGCCTTGCATGCGTGCGGCTTGAAGTTCGTGCATCCGGTCACGCAGAAGGAAATGAATTTCGAATCGCCCTTGCCGAAGGATCTGGTGCGTTTGGTCTAACGAGTCCAGCGATGAAGCCGTTTCGCAATCTCGCCGAAGCCCGCACCCCCGACGGTTCGCGTCTCAGTCTGCACGAACACGACGGCGATTATTTCATCAAGCTGAATGGCCGCCAGCTTATGAGCAGCACGTCCACGACATCGGAAATTCTGCTCGCACAAGAAGCCTGCCAAAATCTCGGGCGTTCAGCGAGTCGCCGCGTTCTCATCGGCGGCCTCGGTCTCGGGTTCAGTCTCAAACGCGTCTTGGAAATGATCGGAAAAATCGGCGTAGTGCACGTGGCCGAGCTCATTCCCGAAGTGATCGAGTGGAATCGCGAACTGCTCGCGGCGGTAAACGGTGAGCTGCTGAACGATCGGCGCGTGGAAATTTTCGCCGAAGATGTTTTCGCGCTCCTGCGGCGTGCCGCGAAGACTTCCTACGACGCCATTCTTCTCGATGTAGATAACGGACCGACGTCGTTTGTGCAGGCGAAGAACTCGCGCATTTACAGTCGGCGCGGATTGCGCGCGATTTGGGATGCACTCATGCCCGGCGGTCGCGTCGCCTTTTGGTCAGCCGAACCGGAGCCTGGTTTCACCGAACAACTTTCGCGCGCCGGCTTTTTGCCGAAAGAAATCCCCGCGAAGGCGCACGAACGCGCGAAGCGTTTCGCGCACATGATTTATGTCGGGGAGCGGCCTTAATTTTTCGCGTATTCGGCGGTGGCGAAGATGATTCCTTCGCTCAAGCAAGTGGGACAGAGCAGATGATTCCTGTTTTCCTGCTCAGCTTCTTCCGAGAGAAGGAAAAGTTTGTGACATGGGTCGTGCAGGCAATTGACGAAACGACTCGTTAGGCGACCGCTGTGTGCGCAACGCCCGACCTGCTTCAACCCTTCCTCGACCCGCACCGTCATGCGCTGATCGAAAACAAAACATTCGCCCTGCCAGTGCTCGTTTCCGAATTGTTCCTGGTAGGTCACGATGCCGCCGTGGAGTTGGAAGACGTTTTCAAATCCGCGGCTTCGTAACAAGGCCGATGCCTTTTCGCAGCGGATTCCACCCGTGCAATACATCAGCACCTTCTTATTCCTTAGCGGTTCCAATCGACTGACGTAAGCGGGCAACTCGCGGAAGTGTTCGATTTCGCACACGATCGCGTTCTCAAATTTTCCGGCGTCGGATTCAAAACGATTCCGCACGTCGAGCACGACCGCCTCCGCGTCTTCTTCCATCATTCGTTTCCATTCCGCGGGAGAAAGTTGATTGTGTTGATCGGGCGCGAGCGAGCCAACGCCAAGCGCGACGATTTCGGATCGCACCTTCACAACCAGCTTGGGAAATGTGTTCGCATCGCCGTCGCTGTATTTAATCGCCACATCAACGAAGCGCGCATCCGCGTGCAAGGCGCGGACATATTTATCGATCGCATCTACGGACCCGGCCAACGTGCCGTTGATTCCTTCCTCCGCGATCAAAACGCGCCCTTTCAATTGCAGCGATGAACAAAGCGTGCGTTGCGCGCGCGCGAAAACTTCCGGTCCCGCAATCGCGATGTACTTATAGAAGAGAATGACAGGCCAGCGTTTCGTCATGTCAGCTTTTGTTAAACGCGCGACCGTATTGAATCGGCGCTTTCATTTCGATTCCGAGTTCGAGCGCCGCATGCAATGGCCAGTACGGATCGCGCAGTAATTGTCGCGCGAGAAAAACCATGTCGGCCTGGCCCTTCTGCACAATTTCATTTGCTTGCGCCGCCTCGGTAATTAATCCGACTGCGGCCGTTGCCATGTTTGCTTCACGCCGAATCTGCTCGGCAAACGGCACCTGATATCCAGGCCCGCTTGGAATCTTTGCGCGCGGAGCAGCGCCGCCCGAGGAACAATCGATCAGGTCGACGCCCAGCGTCTTCAAAGTTTTCGCGAGCGCGATCGATTGTTCCAAATCCCAGCCGCCGTCGATCCAATCGGTCGCCGAAATGCGGACGAAAAGCGGGTAGCGTTCCGGCCAGACCTGTCTAATGGCGGCGATGACTTCATGCAGAAAACGCGCGCGATTCTCAAACGTGCCGCCGTATTCATCCGTCCGCTGATTGCTGAGCGGCGAAAGAAATTCGTGCAGGAGATAACCGTGCGCGGAGTGCACCTCGATAATCTTCGCGCCTGCGTCCCCAGCGCGCCGGCTCGTTTCCGCGAATGCTTGCACTACGTGCGCAATTTCATCGCGCGTCATTTGGCGCGGAACGATGCTCTTCTCATCGAATGCTTGCGCGCTCGGTGCAAGAATAGGGCGCCAACCGCCATCCGCTTCGCTCACCGGCTTACCACCTTCCCATGGCGGCGACGTGCTCGCTTTTCGTCCCGCGTGCGCCAGTTGCATCGCGGGCACCGCGCCTTGCGTTTCGATGAAACGAAAAATGCGCGCCAGCATTTCGATGTGTTCGTCTTTCCAAAGACCGAGATCCTGCGGACTGATGCGCCCCTCGGCCGTAACAGCCGTGGCTTCAGTCATGACCAGCGCTGCGCCCCCGACCGCGCGACTGCCTAGATGCACGAGGTGCCAATCGTTCGCGAAACCATCAACGCTCGAATATTCGCACATGGGCGAAACGCCGATGCGATTACGCAAATGCACCTCCCGTAATTGCAGCGGCGAAAAAAGATTTGGTTCCACAAGATAATATACAGTCTTGTTATGGCGCGCCCTCGCAAGCTGTCATCCGGAGCCGCGCAGACGGCGAAGGATCTTCCGCCGGGACAAACGAATAACGCGCGTCGTAAGAAGTATGCCCGCTAGCATTGACGAGATCCTTCGGCGCGCTGCGCCAGCCTCAGGTTGACAGGTTTAGAGCAGGGCGAGTTGCGCGTCGGCAGTTTCGCTATCTGCGAAACGCACGCCCACTCCGATTAATCGCACAGGTTTACCCGTGCGCGCGAAGCCTTCGCGCAGCAGCGTAATGAAACTGTCGAGCGAAACCGGCAGACCGGCCCGTTCAACCGTGGTGCGAGTGAAATCATTAAACTTTAGTTTCACGAAAACTTTGGTCACGGGACGGACCGCTGCTTTTTGCGCCAACTCAGCCGCCAGCTCTTCGAACAAGGCCGGCAGTTCTTCTTCGCATTGCTCGAGCGTTTCGAGATCACGCGAAAAGGTTTCCTCGTTGCTGAGCGATTTGCGTTCGCGATGCGGCTCGACCGGACGCTGATCGATCCCGCGACATTGATCATAGAGTTCGAGTCCGAATTTTCCGAAATGCTGGCAAAGCTCCACACGCGAGAAGCGCTGCATCTGCGCGCAGGTCTTTATGCCTAACGAGTCCATTTTTTGTTCTGTCACTTGGCCGATGCCCCAGAGTTTTCGCACCGGTAACTCAGCCATGAATTCCGCCACCGCTTCCGGTTTCACTTCGAATTGTCCGTTCGGTTTCTCCAGGTCACTCGCGATCTTCGCGATCAACTTGTTAGGCCCAATTCCGGCCGAAGCGGTTAGTTTTGTTTTCGCGAAGATCAAATCGCGGATCGTTTCCGCGAGCGCTCCCGGCTCCTCCTGATGCGCGGTCACATCGAGATAGGCTTCGTCGAGCGACAGCGGCTCCATCAGCGGCGAAAAGCGCAGGAGCATTTCGCCGATGACGGCCGATTCGCGCCGGTAAACATCAAATCGGGTCGGAACGATGATCAGCTTCGGGCAACGCTGCAGCGCCATGAATGTCGGCATCGCCGAGCGCACGCCAAACTTGCGCGCCTCGTAATTACAGGTGGTGAGCACGCCGCGACGATCACGCGCGCCGCCGACCCCGACCGGTTTGCCTTTCAACGCCGGCCGATCGCGCACTTCGATCGCCGCGTAAAAGCAATCCATGTCGAGATGGATGATCGCGCGCGGTGTCGGGTTCGAACTCACGTGAGAATTTCGCGCAAGGGAGATAAACTCGCCAGCGCCCTCGTCTCGTAGCGATGTAGCCGCGTCCCGCCGCGCCACTTCCGTCGCTGGAGCCCGAATGGCAGCCGACTCGCTTCCGCTGGCGACGACGGGATCATCCGGATCTGGGATGCGCGGGCTGGCTTCGCAGGCGGTCTGGCAAAGCCGGCAGCGCCCTGACTCGAGCAGCGGCCGGTGCGGTTCGGCGAAGATTTTTTGAAATTGATGATCCGTTGCGCGCGATCACGAACGCAGGTGAGCGGACAGAATTCTCCGAAATGAGGCGGACCTGTGCAAACCCCACTTACCCGCTGTGGAGCAATTAAATAAGTAGGCTCGTGGCGTTTGTGCTCGACGTTGGACGGAACCCTTCTACACCATCATGACCACCGCGCGACGACTCGACTGCTGGGCTGAAGAAACAAAGTCGTTCGTTACCCGAGGAAAACGAAACGACCTATGCTCGCGACGCTCGAGTATGTGAATAATCGAATGAAATCACTTCGCCTTGGGCTCGTCTCAAGCCTTCTCTTCACCCTCGCAGCGTTGGCGAATTTCACGGCTCAAGCTCAAGCGCAATCCCTCGGAACAGCCGAGAATTTCGTCGTCCTGGGCGGTTCCACCGTCGCCAGCATTGGTCCCACTACCGTTTCCAACGGGGACGTCGGAGTCAGCCCTGGCAGTAGCATCACCGGATTCCCGCCCGGCATTCTCAGCAACGGCGCGTTCCACGCAAATGACGGTCTAGCGATGCAAGCTCAGGCTGACTTGTCTACTGCCTACACCGCCTTTTCCGCCCCGATGCCCCTGACTACCAGCCTCTCGGGTGAGCTCGGCGGATTGACATTAACGCCTGGGGTTTATAATTCTACCGGCTCGGATTCCATTACATCGGGCGACCTGACGCTTGATGCCCAGGGTGATTCCACCGCACGCTTCATCTTCCAAATTCCCGGCGCGTTCTTCATGGGAAGTTCCAGCGCGGTTCGCCTAATCAACGGCGCCGACCCCCGGAACGTTTACTTTACAGTCGGCAGCTCTGCGAACCTTGGTACTAACTGTCGTTTCAGCGGGAACATCCTCGCTCAGCAGTCTATAACTGCGGGAACAGGCGCTAATGTGACTGGCCGGCTTCTGGCCAAAAACAGCTCTGTAACGCTGGATACAAACAACATCGTCAGCCCAGGGCTCTCAATCCATAACACGCCGCCGGTGGCGAACGCGCAGTCGGTCACGACGAACGAGGACACCGCGAAAGCGATCACGCTTACGGCCTCAGATGTGGACGGCAACCCCTTAACCTACAGCGTGGTGACAGGACCAACGAACGGCAGCCTGAGCGGGACTGCGCCGAACCTGACCTACACGCCAGGCGCGAACTATAACGGCAGCGACAGCTTCACCTTCAAGGCCAACGACGGCGCGGCCGACTCGAACACCGCGACGGTCTCGATTACCGTCTCCGCCGTGAACGACGCACCGACCTTGTCTGCAATCTCCAATCCGGCGGCAATCCTGGAAGACGCGGCGCAGCAGACGGTGAATCTCGCAGGGATCGGCACGGGCGCGTCAAATGAGACGCAGGTGCTGGCGGTGACGGCAACCTCGGGGACCACGGCGTTGATCCCAAATCCGACTGTCACCTACACGAGTCCGAATGCGACCGGCTCCCTTGCTTACACCCCGGTTCCCAATGCAAACGGCACAGCGGTTATCACCGTGACCGTGACGGATAATGGCGGCACGGCAAACGGCGGCGTGAACACCTTCCAGCGGACCTTCACCGTCACCGTCTCCGCCGTGAACGACGCGCCTACGATCACCGGTCAGTTGCCGGTCTCGACCAGCTTCAACACGGCACGGACGCTCATGTTCTCCGACCTCCAGGTGACCGATGTAGATAACAGCTATCCAACCGGCTTCACCCTGACCGCCTCCAATGGCGTGAACTACACCCGGAGCACCAACACGATCACGCCGGTTAACAACTTCTTCGGCACGCTCGCAGTGCCGGTGAAAGTGAACGACGGCGCGCTCGATAGTAACAGCTACCAGCTGGCGATGACCGTGAATCCGACGGCATCGATGGTGCAAATCGGTGGCCAGGTGGCGAACAACGCCGGCGGAGGTTACAGGATCAGCTTCATCGGGAATCCCGGCCAGCAATACACTGTGCAATACTCAAACGTGCTGCCGGCGCTGCCGGCGAACTGGAGCTTCCTCAGCTTTCAGGTCGCGGATCCGAACGGCCGGTTCTCCATCATCGATACTCCGCCGGCCGGCACCGCCTTCCGCGTCTACCGCGCGATCGTGCCCTAATCGGCAGATCCTAGCGTGGAGATCGGTCCTCACCAAGCCGGCGGACCTGAGCGTTCCCGATGAACGGCCGGCATGACCACAGTGATCAACGCAGTGGGCAAGGTGGAGGTCGTCTCTCCCGTCAAGCCGGGTGGGGCACCCATCCGCCGGCGAAATATTTCAAAATCGATGATCCTTTTGCGCGGCGGATTGCGCTTGCGCTGATATGCGGTGCCTCGGGGTCGCGGTGCGTCGGGGTCGCGTCTAAACATTTAACATTTACACGCCGCGCCAGCGCGGTTCCACAAGCGGCGAGAAGCGATGGAGAATTCCGCGAATGATGGCTGACTCGCGCCGGTAAACACCAAAGCGCGTGGGCACGATAACGAGATTCGGACAGCGCTGAAGAGCCATGAAAGTCGGCATCGCGGAGTGCACGCCAAACTTCCGCGCCTCGTAGTTGCAAGTGGTGAGCACGCCGCGACGATCGCGCACTTCGATCGCGGCGTAGAAACAATCCATATCCAGATGAATGATCGCGCGTCGCTGCGTTTCCATGACCCGTCCCAATTTGCCCCATTCAACTTTGCTTGTCTTGCCCCAGCGCGCCTGAGATAGATTTGCGTCGGGTTTTTCCGTAAATGATCACGGCCTGTGACGACAACTTCTGGGATGAGTTACTGCCCCGCATTCGCGAGGGCGAGGTGATTCCGGTCGTTGGTCCGGGCGCGGTTACTTTTGGTCTCGGCGATGAGTTGCTTTATCCCGCACTCGCGAAACGTTTGCCTAACGAACTCGATCCGCCGCTAACAACAGAAAAACCACCGCGCGATTTGCAGGAGGTGATCGATGCGCAGCGCGCGCATGAGCAACCGGTCGAGCGCATCTACAAACGGCTGCACAAGATGGTGGAGGATCCGGATCTGCGTCCGGGAGCAACGCTCTCTGCCTTGGCAGCGATCGAAGGTTTCCAGCTTTTCATCAGCACCACCTTCGACCCGCTCCTGCCGCGCGCGGTGGAAAGCGCGTCGCCTGGGGGGTTGCCTAACGAGAGGTCGGGCGCCGCGACTTTGCGCGGTGCCTGTCCGGATTTGCCGCAGGAACTGGCGGCGCTCAAGCAGCGTTACGTTTACCAAATTCTTGGACGGGCAGCGCCCATTCGCGATTTCGTCGTTTGGGATGATGACATGCTCAATTTTTTGCTGCGTCTCGATCAGCAACTCACTTTGTTGCCGAAGTTGAGTGACGCGTTGCAGCGCAGTCATCTGCTGGTTTTCGGTTTGAGTCTGGCCGATTGGCTGGTGCGTTTTTTTATTCAGGTCGTCAAACGCCAGCGGCTTTCCGATTTGGCCGGCACAGAACTCTACATTTTTGAAAAACTCGAACCGGCGGCGCGGAATCAGGTCATCATTTATTTCAGTCGCCTAACGAAACAAATCAGCGTTTTGCCGGCTGACCCGACCCAATTCATCGCGGAGCTGCACGACCGCTGGCGCAAACGTTATCCCGCGCCCGCGCGCGATCCTTACGCGCTTAGCAACGAACATCGCGACAAGAATCGCGTGAAAGGCTGCATCTTTATTAGCTACGCCTCGCCCGATTTGGAAATCGCGCGCTATATCGTGAGCCAATTACAAAAGGCCGGTTGTCCCGTCTGGTTCGACAAGGAACAGATTCAGCCCGGGGAAAAGTGGGAAGATGTTTTCACCGACGCGATCGAACAACAGGCCGGACTTTTTCTCGGCCTTATTTCGGACCACACCGCGGTGCGTTTGGATGATTACAATATTCTGGAACGCAACGTGGCGGCGAAGCGGCGCGAGAAAATGGCGGAGAACGCAATTTTTTATCTGCCGGTGCGCATTGATGACGGCGATCCACTGGTCCCCGACAACGAACCGCGTGGCACCAAGGACATCCAGGCTGTGCGTAAACCCGGTGGTCATCTCGATCAGGAATTCATCGACTACCTTCGCGAGAAGCAGCGCGAAAATTGTGCGGCGCTGGGTTACCCGCTGCCTCCGCTGGTGCCGTGATTCCTTCTCCTACAAAACTAGCCGATCTCGAGCATCCGTGGCTCGGCCTGGAGAGTTTCAGCGAAGCTACGCGCGTTTTTTTCTTCGGACGAAACGACGAAATCGCAGAGCTGCATTTGCGCTGGCGAAGTCATCCGCTGCTCGTCCTCTACGGACGGAGCGGCTTGGGGAAGACTAGCATTTTGAACGCGGGATTGCTCCCGCGTTTGCGCGAAGAAGGCAAGCGACCATTACTCGTTAGGCTGCGTTACGAAGACCCGTCGGCCGATCCGGTGGCGCAATTGCTCGGCGCGCTTTTTGCCGAAGGAATTTCGCCTAACGAGTGGTTAGCGCAGCTGCGCACAAAACTGCACCTGCCTTTGCCGGATGATCCGGCCAGTCTGCTCTGGTTGCGCGTGCATAACCGGGCGGAACCGCCGGCGACTACCCATCTGATTCTCGATCAGTTCGAAGAAGTTTTCACCGTCGCCACGCGTCGTCCGGGCTCGGACATCGCGGTCCGCGATGCGCTCGCGATTTTTTTGCAAGGCGCGCTCCCGCCGCCGATTTCGCAACTGGTGGCAGAGCACGACAATCTTTCCGATCACTTCGATACCGACTCCGTGCCCGTGCGCATCCTTCTCGCCTTGCGCGACGATTTTGTTTACGCGCTCAATCGCTGGCGGCGTCATCTCTCCGCCCTCGGACAAAACAGTTACGAATTGCGTTCGCTGCGTGGCGCAGCTGCATTTGATGCCGTTTACAAACCGGGCGCGCTTCGCTGCGCGAATTCGAATCTGCCGCCGATCATCGATGAAGAGACCGCGGGGCGCATTGTTCGCTTCGTCGCAAAGAAAGGCACCGATGTTGTGCTGGAAGAAATCGAAGCAGTCCCCCCGATCCTGTCACTGCTTTGCCGGGAATTAAACGAGCGTCGTTTGGCCGCCACGCCACCAGCGCAGCAGATAACTTTTCGCGAAGGCGACGCCGACATCAGCGGAATCATCTCCGCTTTTTACGAGCGTTGTCTCGCGGGCAAGCCTGAAGCGGTCCGCATTTTTGTCGAAGAAGAATTAGTTAGCGTAAGCGGAGCGCGTTTGCCGCAGGATGAAGGCAGCATCCTGCGTGTCTTCACGGATGGTTGTGAAATTCCCGGTGCCATCGACGGCCGGCGCGCCGCCGGCTTCGGCGACGCGAACGCGGCGCGGGCTTGTCTGCGCGAATTGGTGAGCGATCGCCTCTTGAACTCGTTAGGCGGCGACGTGCCGGTCTACGAATTGATCCACGATTTGATCGCCGGCGTGGCGGAAAAAAGCCGGACCGCGCGCGAGCAGCGTTTTGAAAAAGAAGAAGCCGAACGTCGCGCGCGCGACGAGAAGGCGTCGAAAGAACGAGCAGAAAAGGAAGCTCGTCGCGCACGCACTACCACGTTGCTCGTAAGCATTTTCCTGCTCGTGGCGATCATCGCCGGCCTCATCGGTTACCTGCAAAAAAAGAAAGCGGAAGCTGCGACCGCGCGCGCCACCCAGACGCGTAACGCCGCGGAAGACGTGATTGGTTTCATGACCTTCGATTTGCGCGATAAATTACAGACGATCGGCCGCCTCGACCTGCTGGCGGCTGTGAACGACCGGGTCCAAAAGTATTACCAGTCGTTAGGCCCGGCCGGCGAGACACCGGAAATAATGCGGCAGCGCAACGCGATGTTCGTTAATCAGGGCAATGTCGCGCTCGAACAGGGCGACCTGGATGAAGCGGAAGAAAAGTTCCGCGCTTTTCTCGAGATCGCGCAAAAGCTCAGCGCACAAGATCCCAGGAATATTTTGTGGCAGCGTGATTTGGCGCTGGCCTACGGCAAGGTCGGCAGCGTTCGGCAATTGCGTGGAGACGCCGAGGCGGCCCTGACTAACGAACGCGCGGCCTTTGCCATCAACCAAGAACTCGTTAGGCAAAATCCAAAGGATTCTGGTGCCCGCTCCGACCTTGGGTGGAGCCAGGCTCGGCTCGGCGATCTTGCGCGCATGAATGGCGATCTGCCGGGAGCGATGAAAAATTTCCAGGAGGCGAGCGCGCTTCAACAGCAACTGACGGAAGAGGCCCCAGCCGATATCGCGCGGAGTCGCGCGCTTTGTTACAGCCTCGATTCGCTCGGCGACATTCAAAGCATGAGCGGACAACTCGATGATGCGATCGAGAGCTTTGAGCGCAGCTACGATCTGCGCGACACTTTCGCGCAGAGGGACCCGAACGATCTCTTGCGGCAGTGGGATTTTTCCCTCAGCCAAATGAATCTCGCCCGGACCAGACGCGCCCAAGGCGATGCGGCCAGTGCCACGCGATATCTAAACGACTGTCTGGCGATCAGAAAACGTCTCTGCGCACAGGATCCGAAAAACACCAACTGGCTGCGCGGCCTGGCCGAAACTTACGAAAATCTCGGGCAGCTGGCGGTGACACGCGGCGATTCGCGCACGGCGCTGGCGAATTTCACCGAGACACTGGCGATCCGCGAGCGATTGGTGAAACGCGATCCCAATAACACCGTTTGGAATTGGGATCGGTCCGGCACGCTAATGGAAATTGGCGACGCGAAAAGAGCGGAAGGCAAACTGGCCGAAGCCACAGAAAATTTCACGGCCAGCCTGGAGATACGGCAGGCGCTTTTGCGGAAGAATCCGGGCAACTCCGCCGGGGAACGGGAGATTTGCGTGAGCTACGATCGCCTTGGCGAAGTGCAGCAAACCCGCGGGCATCTACCGGAAGCGCTGGTTCATTACGGGCAGTTCGCTGACGCCATGGAACGACTCGTTAGGCAAGATCCGAGCAATGCCGAGTTTCGTTCTGCGCTTTCGTTTGCCTACGGGCGCATCGGGGCAGTACGCGGTAATCAGGGTGATTCCGATGGCGCGATGGAGAATTTTCAAAAAGCGCTCTCCATCCGTCAGGCCTTGGCGGAGAAGGATCCGCAAAATGCCGACTGGCAATGGGAAGTCGTCTACACCCTTGGCCAGATCGCGCGTGTTCTGCACTTTCGAGAGAACGACGCGGAAGCGCTGGAAAAAATTCAAACCGCAGAAATGATCGCCCAGCGCTTTTTGCCCAAGGATCCGAACAGCGCCGAGTTCCGCTGGCAGGTTTCGATGCTCGCGTTAGCACGCGCTCGGAGCGAAAGCGCGCAAAATAAATTTGCCGACGCGCTAAAAAATGGAGTGGCCTCCCTCGATCTCCGCCAACAGATTTTCGATCGCGATTCGGGCAATGCCGACTGGCTTCTAGGTTTAGCGGAGGCGGAAAATGAAATTGGCAAAATTCAATTACGACAAAACGATGCGGCCGCGGCCGAGAAAATTTTTGTCAATAGCCACACGCACCTCGAGACCCTGGCGGTCCGCGCTCCAGAAAATGCGTATTGCGCGGCGGAGTTGGCAGCCAGCGCCCAGGGAATGGCCGATGCGCAACGGATGCGCGGCGATTTCACCGGCGCGTTAAAAAATTATCGTGATGCCCTGCGCGCGCGCGAAGCTCTCGCGCAGCGCGGTCAGACCAATGTTTTTTGGCACGGCGACCTCGCGCAAACTTGCTGGCGCATGGGTGAGACGCAGCTGGCTCTCGATGCCCGGTCGAAGCCGGACGCGGTTAAGTTACTCGAACGCGCGCGGGAGATTTTGCGCGACTTGAAAACGCGCGCCAGCCTAACGAGTGAACAGCAATCGTGGCTCGACGGCATCGAAGGCGCTCTCGCGAAACTTCACTGACGCGCCCATGATCGACGCCGACGTCCTCGTCGTAGGCGGCGGCCCGGCCGGTTTACGCGCCGCCGAAGTCGCGAGCGCATTAGGCGCGAAGGTTATCTTGTGCGACGGGCAACGCTCGGTCGGCCGCAAATTTCTTATTGCGGGGCGAGGGGGATTGAATCTGACGCACAGCGAACCGGTGGAAAATTTTCCGCTGCGTTATCGCGCGCATTCGGAGCGATGGAAGGACTTGTTAGGCGAATTTAGTCCGGATGACTTACGAGCGTGGGCGGAAGATCTCGGTGTAGAGAGCTATGTCGGAACGAGCGGGCGCGTGTTTCCGCGCGGACAAAAGGCTGCGATCCTCCTGCGCGCATGGGTCCGTCGTCTGCGCGCACGAGGTGTGCAGTTTCGCATGGGGCAAGTGTTGAGTGGAATTGCACGCGAAGGCGAGGAATGGAGAGTCGAATTTGGAAAGCACTCGTTAGGCACAAAGATCGTGATCCTGGCTCTGGGTGGCGCATCGTGGCCGGAAACCGGCTCCGATGGTTCATGGCCTCAAATTCTCCTGCAGCATCAAATTGGCATCGCGCCCTGGCAGGCGGCGAACTCCGGGTGGGAAGTTGAGTGGCCCGAAGGCTTGCTGGGGCGCGTGGAAGGCAAACCGCTGAAAAATCTTGTCGTGCGCGCGGGCGATGAATCAGTTTCGGGAGAGCTGCTCATCACTCGTTACGGAGTTGAAGGCGGTGCTATCTATCGACTCGGACCAATCCTGCGCCAGATGCCAAATCCAGAAATCGAAATCGATCTGAAACCACAGCTCTCGGATGAAACGCTGCGCGCTCGCCTAACGAGTGGTGGCTTGAAGCTGAGCGAGACGGCCCGCGCATTGCTGGAATTTTTTCCGAATGCACAGATCAAAAACTTTCGATTACGCCTGCAGGGACCGCGTCCGCTTGCGGAAGCGATTTCCTCTGCCGGCGGTGTGCGTTGGGAAGAACTGGATGACAACCTGATGCTGCGCAAATTGCCCGGCGTGTTCGTTGCCGGCGAAATGATCGACTGGGAAGCGCCTACGGGCGGTTATCTCTTACAAGGCTGCTTCAGCACCGGCACGCGGGCCGGTCGTTGCGCCGCGCAGTTAGCCCTTTCATGAGCGCCATCACACGAATTTTTCTGGTTCGTCACGGTGCAACGGTCCTCAGCGCGGAGGATCGTTTCGCCGGCGCAACCGACGTCGCACTCTCCGATCTTGGCCGCGAGCAAGCGCGCCGGCTCGCGCAGCGCCTAACGAGTGAAAAGATCGGCGCCGTCTATGCATCGCCCATGGCACGGACAATCGAGACGGCGAAAATTCTGGCCGAGCCGCATCAGCTCGAAGTGCAAACACGCGATGGACTGCGCGAAATTTCGCACGGACGCTGGGAGCAGAAGACGCGGCGCGAAGTGGAGGAACAATTTCCCGAGGAAGCGGCGGAGTGGGAGGAAGATCCATTCACCTTTGCGCCGCAAGGTGGAGAGAGTGGTCTGGCCGTGACTGCGCGCGCCTTGCCCGTTCTTCTTGAACTCGTTAGGCAACACCGCAGCGCCACCATCCTGGTTGTCTCGCATAAGGCGACCATTCGCCTTCTGATTAGTTCTCTGCTCGGATTCGACCCGCGGCGCTATCGCGACAATTTGGATTTGAAACCGGCCTCATTGAGTATCGTCGATTTCAAAGATCCGGCCACGTCGCGCTTGATGCTTTTCAACGACACTTCGCATTACTCGGACTTGCCGGGTGTTCCACACGCGCAGCTATCGAAGGCGTGGAACGAAAAGGCCTAACGAGTAGTGGCGAGCGCTTTCTTCGGAATTTCGAAGCGCTCGATCTCTTCCTTGATCTCGTGCACGAAGCTGGCCGCGCCCGCGCCGTTTACGATGCGATGATCGAACGTGAGCGAGAGCGTAACGACTTCGATACCTTCCTCTTTATGCGCGGAGCCGACGAACAAGGTCCCAACTGACGGCGGCACAACGATCGGGGCGGCGGCGCGCACACCGAACGCCCCAAGGCTGCTGATAACAAGCGGCGCGTTCATGGCATCGACGCGGCCGGTGCGTGTTTCCTCGACCGTTTCGCCGTAACGCTTCATGAAATCCGGCCACTCGCGGGTATTGGCGTGGGTGATGACAGCGGTGGCCAATCGATCGCCTGCTATGGCAACGGCGATGCCGAGATCGAAGGGATCGTTTTCAATGATCTGATCATCGTCCAACATGATGCGGCGGAAAGGCGCGTGTTTTTCCATCGCCCTAACGACCGCCCACGCGATCATGGATGATGGCGATGCGGCGTTTTTGCCATCGGCTTTCTTTGAACTTTCGCGCGCCGCGCGAATCGCGTGCCAGCGCGCGTCGATCTGCAGATTAGCGGGAACAACACGGCTCAGTTTGCGGGTGATGGTCGGGGATAATGCCGGCTCGATTTCGCGCGACGAGCGCGTGCTACGTTTTTCCGTGGCGCCGTTGGACTGCTGCGGCACAGAAATTTCTCCGCCTTCTTCGGTCTGAATCGTTCCAAGTTCCTGACCAATCTCAACCGTGTCATCGACTTTTGTTTTCCATTCGCCCATCACGCCGATCCATGATGACTCGACTGGATAGACGGCCTTGTCCGTTTCGAGTTCGCAGAGTGGATCATCGTAATTAATTTTGTCGCCGGGTTGTTTGAGCAGACTAACGACTTTGGCCGCGCGAATTCCTTCGCCCATTATCGGCACAACAATCTTCTGCACGTTACCGGAAGAAACACGGGGATGTTGCTCCCTCGATTCAACGGTCGCTGGTGCGGCGGCGCCGGTCACCCCAACCGGATCCTTCTTTTGCTTTGTCGACACGGAGCGCTCAATCGCCGCAACGATGCGCGCGACATCGGGTAGCGCGGCGTATTCGTAGATCGGATTGTAACCGATCATCACATTGCCTTTGCTGACGAGGATCGGCGGGCTAACGAGTGCGTTCCACAGCTCGGGCTGCGAGGTGACGTGCGTGATGATCATCTGACCAACACTGCAATTTTCGCTATCTTCTTGCACGACAACCAAGCGACCGGTCTTGCGCACCGATTCTTCGATCGTCTCTTTGTCCCACGGAACGATCGAGCGCAGATCAATTAATTCGACGCTGATATCGCTGCCGATTTTATCGAGCGCTTCGAGTGATTTTTCCATTGTGTTGCCCCACGCGACCAGCGTGACGTCGGCGCCGCTCTTGCGTATGCGCGCCTTGCCTAACGAAACGGCGCGGATGGGTTCTTTGAATTCCTGTTCCGCCCAGAGCAAATGTTTCGGCACCAGGATAAAAGTCGGATCTTCCGCGTGCATCGCGCTCCATAAAAGTCCGGCCGCGTCTTCCGGCGTGCTCGGGATGGCCACGTTGATCCCAGGAAAATGCGCGAGCGTCGCTTCGTTCGCCTGGCTGTGCCACAAACTTCCGCCGGGCAAATACGCCCCGTAAGGCGCGTAGATAACAAGCGGACATTTCCAGCTGCCAAAAGAACGCCAGCGCAGATTTGAAAGATTAGTTACGAGCTGGTTCCAGCCCGGCCCGATGAAATCGATGAACTGCAATTCGAAGACAGGTTTCTTGCCGTAAGAGGCCAACCCGCAGGCGACGCCCATGATGGTCGATTCGGCTAGCGGCGAATTGAAAACCTGCTGCGGAAATTCTGTCGAAAGTTTTTGCGTGAGGCGAAAGACACCACCTTTCGGGTCTTCGATGTCTTCGCCGAAAATGATGCGATCTTTACTTCTCGTTAGGCCAAGATGAAGAGTCTTGTTGATGGTATCGCCGATCCGGTATTTGCCCGGCGGCAATACTTCGTCGTTTAACTGCGGTAACGCGCCGGTCGTCTCCAGATATAGTTCATCGGCGGACGGATCTTCGGCTCGTTCCGCTTCGGCAAATTCTTGGCGGATCCGTTCTTTGATTTCCTTGTCGAGCTTCTCGTATTCGTCGGCGGCGATGATTTTCTCTGCGATCAAGTGCTCGCTCCAAATTCGCAGCGGATCGCTTTTCTCCAGATCCTTCAGCTCTTCTTCGCTCCGATAAAGTTTGTGGTCGTCAGAGCTGGTGTGGCTGGAGAGCCGCTCCATGTTCACCCAGAAAAAGCGCGGGCCTTTTCCCGCACGCATCGCTTCGAACGCTTCCGCGCCGGCATTGTAAACTCGTTGCACATCGGCGCCGTCGATTTCCAACCAGTCGTTAGGCTGAAGGACATCGAGAGCACGCGGATTTATTTTGCGCGTCGGACTGCTGATACCGTATTTGTTGTCCTCGACGACGAAGAGCACCGGCAGCTGGCGTTCCTTGGCAAAAGAGATTGCCTCGAAAAAATCGCCTTGTCGCGTAGCCGCATCGCCGATGGTCGCGACGACAACATTCGGTTTGTTGTCGAGCTTTATGCCCCAGGCCAATCCGCAACCGGGAAGTAATTGCGAACCGGTCGGCGTCGGCACACTCCAAATACCTTTCGAGGCGTAGCTGTAATGCGACGGCATCTGGCGTCCGTGACTTTGCCCATCGCGCTTCGCAAAATAATCGATCGCCAACTCGCGCGACTCCACGCCACGGCCGAGCACGAGAGCGCGATCGCGATAATAACCGGCGATGTAATCCCCATCGCGCAGCTGCATACCCAAGGCAGCGAGCGCTTCATGCCCCATCCCAGAAACGTGAAAATGCCCTTTGCCCTGGCGATTCAAATTTTGCTCGCGCAGATCGCCATGCCGGCTTTCCAGCAAAATGGTGAGGAGGCGCAATTTATCTTCTTTGCTCAGAACGGGCATAAGGTCGGAGATTATTAGCATGTCATTCTGAGCGGAGCGAAGAATCTCTGACTATTTTCGAGGCCCGACGCTCGGAACCGGAAATGATCACAGATCCTTCGCTTCGCTCAGGATGACAGTGTAAAGAAGAGCGGTGAAATCGAAGGGAGTTATCGAATGTTACCGCGATTTTCTTCCGGTAACCGCGACCACGCCCATCGTTTCGTTAGGCGAGGGAAATACGCCGCTGATTCCGTGTCCTAAACTGGCGGCGAAAATCGGACGGGGTTGCGAGGTTTTCGTGAAGTATGAGGGATTGAATCCCACCTGCTCATTCAAAGATCGCGGCATGACCGTCGCCGTTTCGAAAGCGATAGAGCAGGGGACGAAGGCCGTGATCTGCGCTTCTACAGGAAACACATCTGCTTCCGCGGCTGCGTATGCGGCGCGCGCTGGAATTCGTTGCGCGGTTATTTTACCTGCCGGAAAGATCGCCAGCGGAAAAATGGTCCAGGCGTATGCGTATGGTGCGAAGGTTGTGGCGATCGAAGGAAATTTTGACGACGCATTGCGCATCGTCCGCTCGTTAGGCGAACGCGCTGATTTCACGATCGTGAATTCGATCAATCCCGATCGCATTGCGGGACAAAAAACGGCGGCCTTCGAAATCGTCGAAGATCTCGGCGACGCGCCCGACATTCACATTCTGCCGGTCGGGAATGCAGGGAATATCACGGCCTACTGGGCGGGCTATCGCGAGTTTCGCGATGCGGGAAAATCGAAGACGCTGCCGGCCATGGTTGGATTTCAGGCGGCGGGCTCGGCGCCGATCTTTCACCAGCGAGTGGTCGAGCAGCCCGAAACAATCGCCTCGGCCATTCGCATTGGAAATCCCGCGAGTTGGAAATCAGCGAACGCCGCCATCGAAGAATCGTGCGGCGCCATCGATATCGTTACTGATGACGAAATTCTTGAAGCGCAACGCTGGCTCGCGAGCAACGAAGGAATCTTTGTCGAGCCTGCGAGCGCCGCGTCGATCGCGGGGCTTTTCAAATCCTGCGATCCCTCACGCAATCCCAACTACTCGTTAGGCAAAATCGGGGAGGGGAGTCGCATCGTTTGCACGGTCACCGGTCATGGCTTGAAGGATCCGGACGCGGTCCGCTTCACAACCGACCAAGCAGTCGCGCCTACCGAATCGGATGTACTGCGCGCGATCGGATTTTGATGTGGTGTTGACACTGCCGCGCAATCGACGAAAAACGCTGCCGACTTTCGTGCGATCATTCCACTCAACTAAACGCCGCTCATGCCGTTGATCGTCCAGAAATACGGCGGTACGTCTGTCGGTTCGCCCGAGCGGATCAAGAAAGTCGCGGAGCGTTTGCTGGAAACGCAGCGCGAAGGTCGTCGCGTCGTTGCCGTGATTTCTGCGATGGCGGGTGTGACCGATAACTTGATCAAACTCGCGAACGCCGTCTCACCGCGCCCGGACGAACGCGAGATGGATTCGCTCCTCGCCACCGGCGAACAATCGTCCATCGCGCTCGTCGCCATGGCCGTGAACGCGCTCGGTGGTCGCGCAATTTCGTTGACCGGCGCGCAAGCCGGCATCCTGACCGATCGCATTCACACGAAGGCGAAGATCGTCAACATCAGTCCGAAACAAATTCACGAGCTGCTCTCCGATGATTACATCGTGATCGTCGCCGGCTTCCAAGGTCAGACGCCGGAAGGCGAAACGACTACGCTGGGCCGCGGCGGTTCCGATCTAACTGCCATCGCCCTGGCCGGTGCACTCGGCGCCGACTCCTGCCAGATTTACACGGATGTCGATGGCGTTTATTCCTGCGATCCCCGCGTCGTGGGCGAGGCCATGAAGATGGAAGAGATCGCCTATGACGAATTGCTCGAACTGGCCGGCTCGGGCGCGAAAGTCATGCAATCGCGCGCGGTCGAGTTCGCGAAAAAATTCGGCGTCGAATTCGAGGTGCGGTCGAGCTTCAACCGCAATCCCGGCACGGTCGCGAAGGAAGAAACGCGCAGTATGGAAGACGTCGTCATCCGCGGGATCAGCATCGAGCGCAAACAAGCGAAGGTGACTCTCGACGACGTGCCGGACAAACCCGGCGTGGCCAGCCGTATCTTCAGCGCCATCTCAACAGCGAATATTCTGGTTGATGTGATCGTGCAAAGTGTTTCCGATCAGAATACAACCGACATTTCTTTCACCATTCACGTAGATGACTTGGCGCGAACGGAGGAGCTACTCAAACCCGTGGTGGAAGAAGTTGGCGCCAAGCGTCTCGTTTCGCACGCCGGTGTGGCGAAGCTGAGTGTGGTCGGGATTGGCATGCGCTCGCATTCCGGAGTCGCCTCGCGGCTCTTCGATTGTCTCGGGCAGGGCAACATCAATATCGAGCTGATCTCGACTTCCGAGATCAAGATCACGGTTGTGATCGCGGAGAAAGACGCCGAGCGCGCAGCACAACTGACGCACAAGGCGTTTGGCTTGGCGACCTACTAATCGACCTACTAGTATTGTCGTGCTTCACAGCGCCGATGTGGATTACCTAACGAGTGGTTAACGCGAATACACCAGTAGTCTTTCAATGGCCAGCAGCCTCGCGTTGGTATTTGCGTTTCGCGCTCGATCCACTCCAGGCGCTCGCTCGTAGCTACGCCACGCACGGCCCGTTTATTAAGCTCCCTTATCCGCGCGTTCCTACTAAAGGAACTCCTCGGGCGTTTGTCGTTGCCATAGGTCCTGAATTCAATCGCGAAGTCCTAGGCAATCCAACAAGGTGGCGACCGGTCAATGTCGGGCCGCCCGGTCCGAAAAACTCCGCTGTCCGGCGCCTGGCTCGAGGCATACTTGGAATGACCGGCCGTCAACACGAGCATTACCGTCGGCTCCTGGTTCCGCCAATCCAACGCGGCGCCAAGGCTCCCGACATGGTTAACCTGGCGGAAGAGCAGGTTGAGTCGTGGCCGATGGACCAGCCGATCGATCTTGTGGCGCACGCGAAGAAGCTTGTCCGCACCTTCGCCATAGGGTTGTTGTTTGGCGACGATCGTGCGCACGGCTATCCCATCGCCGACATGATCAATCAGGGAACGAACTGCAATTTCTCATGGAAGATTTTTGCCTGCCCGGTGAATATCCCAGGCACGCCTTATCACCAGATGATGCGCGACGCCGAGAATGTTGAAAGTCGCATCATCGAATGGGCTAACTGCAAGCGCGGCGAAACGGACAGCCGCGACTTGCTCTCCATTGTAGTGAACAGCCCCGATGAGAATGGCTGCCCTGCCAGTAACGAAAACATTGTAAGTCATACTCCCACGTTGTTTGGCGCGGCCTTTGAAACATGCCAGAACGCATTGATCTGGACACTACTCTTACTCGATCAACACCCACAGATCGCGCTTGCCCTATACGAGGAGTTACAAGGAGTCGGCGCCGGTAGTCTGCCTTCACACCAACAGCTCATGCAATTGCCTTTGCTAGGTGCCATCGTCAAAGAGAGCATGCGAATCCTGCCGCCCGTGCCACAGCAATTCCGCGTCGCGCAGGAAGACACGAGTCTCCAAGGCTATCCGCTCGCACGGCGAACAAAAGTGCTGCTCAGTTCCTTTCTTACCAACCGCGAACCCGACCTTTACCCCGAGCCGGATCGATTCAGGCCTGAGCGGTGGGCGACCATCGATCCTTCGGCTTACGAATATTCCGTTTTCAGCGGCGGCCCGCGCGGGTGTCCCGGTTACGCTTTCGCCTTAGCTATTCTGAAAGTCGCGATCGGCACTATCGTGACGCGCTACCGCATCGCTTTGCAACCAGGCACGCGCATCGATTATAAGGTCGGCGTTGCGCTAACCCAGCGACGAGCGATTCCTGCCGTCCTCCATCGCCAAAACGGCGCATTCGCTGCCACCGCGATAAGCGGGACCCTCCGGAATCTTGTGCGGTTTCCAAACTGAAGGGAACCGCTCCTTTGCAGACTTGGCGCGCCGACCGCACGAGCGCACGTAATGCACTCGAATGTTCCGCACCTCCGCGGGACTGAGGACATCGTAGCCTCCCCCCAGTCTTACTTTCGTATGACGTGCGTCTTCCCAGTAGAGGACAGCCGATGTAACTAGCAGGCGCGTCGCCGGCTATAACTCGCGCAGGCGCCAGGCTCCGAGAACAATACCGCTAATGGCGAAGGCGAGAAAGGACGGGCCCATGTTGATGAGGATGAGCGGCCACGGGTTAGTCTCGAAGGCAGAGTAGACAGCCAGGTTCGCGTAAGGCGCAAAGAGGAAGGCAAGCCAGCAGATGAGCGCGATCTTTAATCCGGTAAGGGCGTGCGCGACGTGCAGCTTCACGAACAACCAGGCCAGGGCGTAGTTGACCAGGATGGCAGCGATGATGCCGATGATGTAGGGATAGATATTATGCGGTTGCTCGATGTCCGTCATGGTGCGGGCGTGGAGGTTCAGCCAGGTTTCGCCGAAGAGCGCATACCATCCAAGACCGATGAAGAAATGGATCAGGACGAGGATGCCGACCGCGAGATGATGGATTCTGTGATTCAAGGAAGGACCATGATTTTGGCGGGCGGGAGTGGCATGGCAAGCGGATAATGAAGCGCGAGCCATCGCCTGCGAAAGTAAAGCAGGTGGTTCAGAGCTGCTTCCTTCTTAATTAACTGACTTGTCCTACCGGACAGCCGATGTCCTAGCCGGTGTGTTCTGCTCATCGGTAATCAAATGAGCGAACCCACCATTTTCCTTATTCAACCATACCGCGGCGGCTGGCAGTGTTTCGAGGTGCCCGGTGTTCAACGAGTACTTGCTGGCGCCGCCTTGCTATTTCGACGCTTTTCATAGCGGCGCAGCGCCGTCACTGAAATTTGAAATGGACTCGAATGTTCTGAAGTTGTAGTTACTTGAAGCGAAAAGGAGTTATACTTTATGAAGCTTGTTCTATCTATTGGTCTAATCTTAGGAGCGGTTTGTTGCTTAGCAATGTCGGTAGCTCCAACCCCGCAAAGGGGATTAAACAAGATGGCCTGTGGGGCGTGGTGCTGCAAGGCCTGCAGCGAAGGCAGGCCGGCAAAATGCACTGGGTGCGTAACAGCAGCTTCGCAAGGCTGTGGAGCAGGAGCGCCCGTTTACATTGAGTGTCCGGGTGGTGCAACTTTCCAAAACGGAAACCTGACTTGTAACTAGGGCCTGAAAGGGCAGCAATTAACCTGCACCCAAGCTCGTTCCGGTGTCAGTCTGTGATTATTGACGCACGGGGGCTACTAAGTCTGCTTCAATCCGTTTTATAGATTTCTCTTCGGTGGCCAATGGCGAGGAGGTTAAGCGTGCTCTCAGCTACTACGAAGGTGTAAATAATTCGGCAGTCGCCGATCCGCGCGCGAAAGCGATTCGATCCTTTAAGTCGATGGTGTGGATAGGAGGCGAGGCGAGAACCTATTTGATCGATCTGAGCCTGGACCCGCCTTTGCAACCGGCCGGTAAATTCAAAAAGACCGCGTCGAAGCTGGCGTAATAAATCTGGGTAGCGGAAGTCACGAGCCTTCGGGCTCGCGCACCCGAGCGCTTTTGCCGTCAGCCATGTCGTGTTCGGCTTCCTGGATGGAAGACTCGAATTCGGGCGTGAACTCGAGCTCGTCTTCGATAAGGTCGTCGAGCCATTCGCGAATCGTACGAAGCTCGGCTTGCGATAGTTTGCGTAACTCGGCTTCCATTTGCTCGACCTTGCTCATTAGAATCACAATGCAATCGGTGAAGAGATACTGCAAGGATAGGGACAGGTGAAACATTGGTCAGGCTTAGGTCATACCGTATTGGTAGTGCCTCAGTTTGAATTGCAGCGTTGCAAAAACCGGTCGATCCGGCCTAGCATCGCGCGAGATGCGCCTTGTGATTTGGATATTATTCGGAGTTGCCAGCGCCATTCTGCCCCTTGTGCTGGCTGGAATTGTGCTATTTAATCACGACAAATTTGAGCGCATCTCCGATGCATGGAGCAACGGCGAATTGCTCCTTATTTCGATGACTCTTTTGATGGCGTCGCTGGGAGATTTGATCGTTTATGAGAGCCCTTTCCCTGGGGTGAAGGCGCTCGTGACAGTCATATCGCTCTTCCTGATAATCGTTTCCGCCGTGTGGTACATGGATATTTTTGCGGCGTTATTGAATAAGCAAAGCTTCAAGCAAGAATTTTTAAGGTCTTGGTCCCCTTGGTTTTTTGCATTCTCCTTGACCAACGCCACGGTCTGCATAATGCTTCCGAAGAAGGACGACACGACACGATGAACATACTATTACTTGCTCTCTCGGGTTTGGTGACTGCGATTGGTGCGGTGACCGCCATTGTGGCGGTTCGTAAAAGCGCGTCTTCTCGCGCTGGGCATCCCCGACCGAATATTCCCGCACGGATCTGACGTGCCGAAGAAGGACTTCGCCCAGCTCGCGCTTTCTATAGTTCGGAAATCGACGGGCGAGGAATCTGCAAAGCAGGTTAAACGCGGCAGCGCTGGCGGATTGAAGGGCGGACGCGCCCGCGCCAATTCGCTGACGAACGAAAAGCGAGCAGAGATAGCGAGAACCGCCGCGGCTGCGCGCTGGAAGAAAAGTCGTTAGGCAGCCGTACTTTGCTCGTCGCCTCCCGCCTTGCGCCAAGCAACGTCTGGTCCGTAGTCCATTGACAACTGAATCGGTTCCTCGCCGGGGTGGTCATTGTTCCAGTGATCTTGAATCAGTGATAACTGGTAAGCGTCACCGATGTTTTGTTCCCTGCGTTGCACCAGAGCCTTATGGACCTTTGCCGGGCGGCTTCATCGACATCAACCCAAAAGACGCCGTGCCCGGTGCCATCGGACGAGTAATTCAGATTTACCTTGTAAGGCAAACCCGTTGTCTCGTCCTTTCGGGTTTCTTCTCGTAACGCTTCCGCGACACGTTGGGCAAGTAGATCAATAGGGTCGTTTCCGCGTGCGTTTGCCGGACGGACGCCTGGAAACGTTCCGGCTCTATTTCGTGGACACCACCGAATCACGTTCGCGCGGAAAGAGGTCGGATGAGCAGGCTGCGTATTTCGGCCTGACGCGGGCGGGTGCTGTGAAGCTTGGGAAGGAAGCGAAGGAGTTCACCGCCGAAGCCTTGTCCAAGCCGTTCACGATTCAAACGCGCTGGCGTCCGGTGTTCGGCCCGACCCGCTACTACGCATTCGTGTTCACGGCGGAAGGTGACGATCTTGCAGAATTGCTCGTGCGCAAGGGACTGGCGCGAATCTATGGAACGCGCACGCCTACGCCGGACGGCAGAGATTCACAGCAATACTTGGCGAAACTCGCTGAAATGGAACAGCTCGCTAAGGCCGAGAAGCTGGGCGGGTGGCGCTCTCAATTACCATAACCAAACAGCAGCAACACCACCGTATTGGTGTTGGGCCAGCTTCGGTATGGCATTTCTAAGCCCCTAGCGCCTAGGGACTGCCCCAAGCAGTCTTTGCCATTCGCTGAGCTGGCCGCGAAAGCCAAGCTCTGTCGCCTCCTTGAACGATATGAGCGCGTACGTTTCGCGACGCGCTCCGCCTTTCGTGTCGTTCGTGCGCCGGTAGTTGCGCCGAGACACGAAGATGTGCAGTGCGAGCGGGTCTTGACCTCCCCTCAATTCTTCCAGCGCAGATTCAACCTCGCGAGTCGCCTGCTTGAGCGCATCCAAGGCGTTTTGCAGGCGTCCGGCTCGCATGCCGTTCAACCGAACATATGAGCGTCACGAAGTCAATCTCTGTTATCGGGCATCCCAAGGTCGGCTCTCGTAAGCGTCGGGAGGATTTCATCAAGGAACTTTCGACGGCTAAGCCGAGCCAGGTGCTCCTGACTTCCGAGGCGTTTGAACGACTCTGGAATGCCTACCTCTTCAAACAATTTGGGATTGGTGAGGGTAAACCGAGCGGCGAAAAGCCGCATCCACGGACTTAGATCATGGAACAAGTTCCCATAACAAATCGCTGCTTCATACATAAGGTGCTCGGTATATTGCGGTGGAAAATCCAGCGTATTAAACGGCATTCGTCTGTCGGCGTGCTTGGCGAATACCGTCGGCAGTTCCAGCTTCCTTCGATCATTTTTCGAGAGCTTCCTAAACCCGGCAATTATCGCGGACGGCTTTCCTACTTTCATGCCTTGGTCGTGAAGAAGCTGCAAGGCAGCCGAGGCCAGCGTGTGAATCGACAGCGGGTCGCCTTCGCTGAACCAAAGATATATAGCTGTGTCGAGCTGTGTTCGAGGAGCCGATTCGTGAGTCACCACCACGCCTTTGGGCGGCAATCCCGGTTCGTTTTCTTCGGTTGGCGCCGTCATCTTTGGGTTAGACTAACGCTGGCGGGGATCGCGGCGGCCTCGGCGGTTTGTAGTCAGGGTTTTGCGCAAAGAACTGACACTCCCTCACAAGGCAAAACCAGCCTTCCGGTCTCTCAAGCATTGGAGATTCTCCATGCCGCGCCCTGCAATCTGGACAAAAATATCCTGGTTCGGTCTTATGCGTCCAAAGACCTAAACGGCTATCAAACTTGTCAAAGCGCGCTTCGATTTCTTTCTCTCGCTCGCGCGCTGTGGGCTCTTGTTGGAGCTGGTGAAGATAGATCACCCACCATACCAATAGGATTACCAGCAGCGTTAATATCGTGCACGCTGACAGGAGCGTTGCATTCGAGAATGCTGGCACGACATGCCCCAGAAACGGGGCAGAAACATCGTGATATATCTTCGCTCCAAAGAACGCGAATAACGCTACAAGCGCTATCACTAGGCTTTTTGTTAGCTGCTCTTTCAGCAGTCGCGGAAGTTTCATTTCGCTATCTTTTGGAATGAGCAGTAGAATGCCCCAATGGCAGAACAAGACGCCAGCCAAAAGGCACTGGAGCAAGTCCAGAGAATTACCGAATCCGATCCGGTCAACGGCGAGGACTTGCTTGGCTCCGACGATCTCAAGCGGCAGTTACGCGAGGCCAAGGAACGGCTCGCGAAAGAATCAGCCAAGCCAGCGAGCGAGTAGCCGGTCCAGCAAGCCGGAGAAGTTCGCTTCCCGCTTCTTAGCCTTCGTCACGTTCGTTTCGGTGAGTGTGACTAGATACGCTTTCTTGCCCTCTGGCGGTCGGCCTGCTCCTTCGCGTTTTCCGCCGTGTTTCGGTTTCTTCATGTTTGAAACAATATATACGAATTATGTTGACGCAAGTTGATTCGCTATATATTCTTTCAGTTATGAATAAGCGACTCTCCAAAGAGAAACAGGCTTTAGTCCTAGCGGCGCTCTGCGAAGGCACTCCCATTCGCGCGTGCGCCCGTATGTTCAAAGTCGGCAAGGATACGATTCACCGCATCATCTGCGAGACGGGCGAAGCGTTTGCCGATTATATGGACAAGGAATTCCGCGACTTGCCCTGCGCTCGCATCGAAATGGATGAGCAATGGCAGTATGTCGGCTGTCACGCTGGCAGGATGCCGAGGCGTCCGATCTATGAGCCACGCGACAAGGCGCGCGGCGACTTCTGGCTATGGGCGTGCATTGACGCAGACACTAAGCTGGTGTTGTCGCATCATATCGGAAAGCGTGATCGTCGCGACGGATGGACTTTCATTCGTGACGTTCGCCAGCGCATTGCAGGACCGGTGCAAATCGCGACCGACAACTATCCTCCTTACGAGGGACTAATTAAGCAGGAATTTGGTTACGAGGGATTCAGTTACGGGACAGAAACGAAGGTATTCGGCGAGCCGGAACTGCTAGACGGAACGCAGGGGCGTCTTGGAAAGAACGAAGGCGTTCGCAAGATGCTAACAGCGGAACGTACCGCAGTCGTAGGCTCGCCGGACTTAGGCAGCCTAACTACTTCGCACATTGAGCGCGCGTTCCTAACTGTGCGCCAAGAGCTAAAGCGGTTCCAGCGCAAAGGACTTGGTTACTCGAAAGACCTAGCAACGCATAAAGCAGCGGTCGCGCTGTTCCTAGGTGTCTATAACTTTGTTCGCGTTCACACGACGCTAGGAACTACGCCAGCGGTCACAGCAGGGATTGAGCTAGAGCGTTGGGATTTAGAACGCGTTGTCGAGATGACAGCGGCGTTTATGCGCCGCAAAGAGGACGCAGAGTTTGAAGAAGCTTTCGCGGAAGCGCTTGGTTGAATGGAACCGCTCCTGAGAACAGTCACCATCAAAGAACAATTTACTTCTGGGCGACGGAAGTTCGTAGGAATTTCTCAAAGGTTTCATTCTGGTGAGGGGACAGTTCCTTTGCGCTATGAAGATGCAGAAGCCCGGGCTGATCTCTTTCTCCAAACTCCGGTTCGTGTTGGACTTGGAAATCAATCGAGACTTCCAAACCGGGAATCTCTAGCGGAACTGATGTACACGATTGGAGCTTTCCCAAAACTACAGGATCGGGACGCGCAAACCACGCTTTTAGAGTGGTGTCTTGGACCCGCGACCCACGTTCTACGGTCAGACGCAGAACTGGAATCTTGTGGTTCGGCAGAACAAGAAAGCCTGCATCCCTTATTTCAATCCTGTTCTCAGCCATTGGAGAACGGTCTTATCAGACGGGGATTCTAAATGCCATACCCAATCAGGCCCAACACCACCGTATTTTACATGACATATATTGTCTGATGTAATTGAAGGAAAGCTCTGGGGATATTCAATTCTCCCCAGCTTGCTCCCCCTCGGAGGTTAACGCAGCTTCCAGATTACCTACTGCTTCCCGGAGTAATGCAATCCCGATAGAGCGCGGCATCCACATTCCCGCCGCTCACAACACAGCAGACTTGTTTGCCTTTGAATTCGTTAGGCTTCGTCAGGATCGCTCCCACGGCCAGAGCACCGGTGGGTTCGACCTTAAGGTTAGCTAACGAATAAAGTAAACGGAGCCCTTCTCGGAGCTGCTCTTCTGGAACTTCGATAATTCCCGCGGCGTGATCACGAATGATTGGCCAGTTATGTTGACCCAGGCTAACTGTGCGCGCCCCGTCCGCGATGGTTTTCGGTTCGTGCTCGTTCGTTACTAGTCGGCCTTCACGCAGCGAGCGTGCGGCGTCGTTGCCGACCTCGGGCTCGGCCCCCCAGATTTCAGTCTTATCGTGGACGGTAGCGAAGCTTTGCAGGATTCCCGAGAGCAAACCGCCGCCGCCCACCGGGACGATGATCTTGTCGAAGTGGCAACCCAGCCCGCGCAATTCGTTACCCAGGCTGGCGTTACCATTGATAACAAGCGGATCGTCGTAAGGACTAGCTACATAAACATCGCCGAGCTCTTGCGCCAACTCGTGCACGCGGGCGCTGCGGCTAACCTGGCGCACGTCGATTAAGTCAACGGTGGCGCCGTAGTCGCGCACGGCTTCTACTTTTACTTGCGCCGAGTCGCCAGGCATAACGACAGTGCATCGCTTGCCGGTCAACCGACAGGCATAAGCCAGGGCCTGCCCGAAGTTACCCGAAGAAGCGCAGATGATGTGCTCGTTAGGCACGTTGAGCGCCACGTTATAAGCCGCGCGGAATTTGAAGCTGCCGGTAAGCTGGAAGGTTTCGCTCGCGATAGTTACCTGCGCCCCCAGCCGCTGCGACAAGCGCGGCGACTCAACAATGGTGGTGGGTCGAATGGCTTCGCGAAACGATAACATGCGGACAGGACTCGTTAGGCAATTCTCATACGTTACTCCCACGCCATTTCAATTTCTGCCTAACGACACTGAAGAAAGATACCCCGGGCAAGGCAGCGAGCGGAAGGCTTAGCGCCGCTTTCCGTACGGTCACAGTAGAACCCGCCTCGATATGCACCGGCTGGCGGCCGTCTACCGTCAGGAACACAGGGTAATCCCGCTCGGTCGCTTCTACTTCTACTACGGCGGAGTCATCTACAATAATGGAGCGATTCGTCAGGGTATGCGGACAGATCGGTGTGATGACTAACGAGCCGGACTCGGGTGCGAGGATCGGCCCACCGGCGCTGAGCGAGTAAGCGGTCGAACCTGTAGGTGTGGCAATGATGAGGCCATCGGCGTTGAACTCAGTCAGCGCCTCGCCATTTACTCGCACCGCGAGACGAATGAGGCGCGAGATTTCGCCACGGCTAAAGACCGCGTCGTTCAAACAACGCAAGACTGTGTGAGTATCGGGACCGGCAGGGTCGATATGAACATCGAGCAAGGCGCGTTCGCTGAATTCGATCTTGCCTGCGGCGATGCCTTCGACAGCTTCGCGGTAAGCAGTAGATGCGGCGCAAGTAAGGAAGCCTAAGGAGCCGATGTTGATGCCGAAGATCGGCTTGATCTCGTCACCTAGCTCACCGACGACGCGGAGAATTGTTCCGTCACCGCCGAGGACGACAAGAAGGTCAGCCTCGCGTCCCAGGGCTTGCACAGAATAGCTCGATGTCTGCCCGACTATCTTCGCGGTCTCATCCTCCATTAGCACCGGCAAGGAATGACGGGCGAATTCGGCCGCGACGGCGCGGATAAGCTCGGCTGCGCCTTTCTTTTTCGTGTGCGCGATTAGGCCGATTGTCTTCGGACGCATATAAAGAATTCCTGGTTGCCGTCCGCACCGGTAATCGGCGACGGCGTGAGACCTACAACCGCATGTTCATTCCGCCTAACGAATTGTTCTATCTTACCCTTCGCTTTTTCGTGCAACAGCGGGTCGGAGACTATACCGCCGCGGCCTACATCGCGCTTCTCCAGTTCGAATTGGGGCTTGATGAGTGCGAGAATCACACCGCTTGCAGTTACCAACTCAAACGCTCGCGGCAAGATCAAAGTCAGGGAAATGAAGGAGACATCGATCACACACAGATCGATCGGCTCAGTGATGTCTTCGCGCGAAAGGTGTCGCGCATTCAGCTTTTCGCGCACTACCACTCGCGAATCCTCGCGGATTTTCCAAGCGAGCTGACCGTGCCCGACATCGATCGCATAAACTTTCCGCGCGCCACGTTGCAGGAGGCAATCGGTGAAACCGCCGGTGGACGCGCCGATGTCGAGCGCGGTCATTCCGGCTGGCTCAATCGCGAAATGATTGAGCGCGCCTTCGAGTTTCAATCCGCCACGACCCACAAATCTCGGCGGTTGCGCGACAATCAGCTCAGCGCTGCGCTCGACCAGGACAGAAGATTTGTTCAACACGCGATCACCCAGCCTCACCTCGCCCGCCATGACCGCGCGTTGCGCCTGCTCGCGGCTCGGAAAGAGCCCTTGCTCCACCAAAACAGAATCGAGGCGGGCGGATTTTGCCATATGTTAATTTAAGTAAAATATAACTGAAGTCTCTCTCACTCATTGGAATACAGCCGCAGTAATTTATCAATCGTGTCGACATCTTCAGCCGCTGCGCGACGCCGCTGGTATTTCCGGAAAACGATATCACGCAACGCGTTCAGGTCTTCCAAGGTCGGTCGATCGAAATAGGTCCAATCGGCTTCGTCGGCGAACTTGGCCTGGAATTTCCATTCGCCGCCGAATTTGGTCACGCGGACTTCGCGTTTGCGGCCGTTCTCGTCCTTTTCCTTCCATATGTGTTGACTCCGCATCGCGCCGCCACCCTACATTGGAATCTTGAAAGACGCAGCCCGACTGCTGATCTACTTCGCAGCCACGCTCCTCTTCGGCGCGCTTGTTGCGCCGGTTCTTTATTGGACAGCGCATCGGTTCGGCATCCTGACGCAATTCGATTTCGAAACTTTTTTCCACCGCGCGTTGCTGATCGGTGCGTTGATCTTTTTTTGGCCGCTATTTCGTTCGTTGAGCATTCAAAGCTGGCGCGAGCTCAGCTTGCGCGAAAATCCAAATCGGGTCGGCGACGTCCTGATTGGCTTTGGCGCGGCCGCCATTCCCCTCCTCTGCTTCGGAGGTTTGATCATTGGACTGGGGATTTATCAGCTGCGCGAATCGATTTCCTTGGCTGCGGTCGCCAGTCGTTCCATCTCCGCGATCATCGTGCCGCTAATCGAAGAGCCGTTGTTTCGTGGCCTGATTCTTGGCGTCCTCTTGCGCGCAAGCTCGCGAAACCTCGCGGTGTTTTTCACCTCAGCTCTGTTTGCCATTCTTCATTTCTTGAAAGCGCCGGAAAAAACTTCTGCGGTCGTGCATTGGAATTCCGGCTTCGTCTCCATCGCTAATTCGTTTTCGCAATTCAGTCAGCCGCTCCTTCTCGCCGCCGGCTTCACGACGCTTTTTCTTCTCGCCTGGATTCTGGCCGATGCGCGCATTCGCACTCGCTCGCTCTGGTTACCGATCGGTCTGCACGCCGGCTGGATTTTTTCCAGCGCACTCTTCAACAAGATCGCGCATCGCGAAGTCGACGCCCTGCCTTGGTTAGGCAAAAGTCTTCTCATCGGTCTCGCTCCATTAGGTGTCGCCTTGATAACCTGGGCGTTCGTCAGGCTTTGGCTTAAAAATGAAGACCGCACTGGCTGAGATATTCTACGGCACGATTTCGCTGCTCTACCCGCCGCTCTGCGAAATTTGCCGCGAGCCGATTGCACACTCTGAGTATCTTTGCGCGAAATGCCTAACGAGTGCTCCGCGCATCAAGCCGCCATTTTGCGCGACGTGTTCCGAGCCGTTTGAAGGCGCGATCACCGAAACATTTTCCTGTGCGAATTGCGCGCATCGCAAATTGTATTTCGAATGCGCGGTCTCTTCCTATCGCAGCCGCGGAGTAGTGCGGAAGCTCGTGCATGATTTCAAGTATGGACAGAAAATCCATTTACGTTTTCCGATCGCTCGTTGGCTAAGCGAAACAATGGACGATCCGCGACTGCATGGCCGACGTTTCGATATCGTCGTGCCAGTGCCATTGCATCCAACGAGAAAACGCGAGCGCGGGTTTAACCAGGCGCAGCTCCTTGCCGAATTATTTTGCGCGCAAGCCGGTCTAACCATGCGCCCCGTTCTCGAACGCATCCGTTACACCACCACGCAGACCGTCTTCGATCGCGCGGAACGCATGGAGAATTTGCGCAACGCCTTTTGTTTACGAAAAAAGATGGACGTGCGAGGGTTGCGCGTGCTGCTGATCGACGATGTTCTGACAACCGGTTCGACCTTGAGCGAATGCGCTCGCGTGCTGAAGCAAGCCGGTGCACTTTTTGTGCACGCCGCGACGGCGGCGCGCGCCTAACGAGTCATGGCTATTTTCAAACGACCCGCACTCAAGACGCAAAGCCGGCGCAAGCGCGAAATGCCGCAAGGGCTTTGGACGAAATGCCCTGGTTGCTCCGAGGTCGTGCACGAAATCGAATTGCAACAGAATCAGCGCGTCTGTCCGCGCTGCGAATTTCACTTCACCCAAACGGCGAAAGAGCGCCTGGAGAATTTGCTCGATCCCGAGAGTTTCGTCGAACGCGATGCCGATCTGCGTTCGATCGATACCCTGCGTTTTCAAGGCGTCTCGAGCTACAAAGATCGACTGAAAAAATATCAGGAAAGCACTGGCTTGACCGACGCCGTCGTCAGCGGTGATGGCATGATCGAAGGTTACAAGGTCTCGATCGCGGTGATGGATTTTGCCTTCCTTGCCGCGACCATGGGATCGGTCGTCGGCGAACGCATCACGCGCACGATTGAGCGCGGAACGGAAAATCGGTCGGGCGTGATCATTGTTTCAGCATCCGGCGGGGCGCGCATGTACGAAGGCATGCTCAGCCTGATGCAAATGGCGAAAACGAGCGGCGCGCTCGCCCGACACGCCTGCGAAAATCTTCCCTACATTTCTGTCCTGACGAATCCGACGACCGCGGGCGTGATGGCGAGCTACGCCTCGTTAGGCGATGTCATCATCGCGGAGCCGCGCGCCATGATCGGCTTCGCCGGACCGCGCGTGATCAAGGAGACAACGCATCAGGATTTGCCAGAGGGATTTCAGACCGCGGAATTTCTTGAAGAGCACGGCTTGATCGATCTCATTGTGCATCGCAAAAAGATGCGGACGCAGATCAGCCAACTACTTGGCTATTTTTCCGCGACGGCGTGACCTACCGCGAAGCGCTCGCCTGGCTCTTCGGGACGCAGCTTTTCGGGATCAAGCTTGGTCTCGAAAATATTCAGCGGTTGCTCCGCGCGCTCAATCTTCCCGGCGATCAGAAGTTCATTCACGTCGCTGGCACCAATGGCAAGGGATCGGTTTGCGCGATGATCGATTCCATTCTGCGCGCGCAAGGTTATGGCAGCGGTCTCTTCACCTCCCCTCACCTCATCACTTTTCGCGAGCGCATTCGGGTGAATGGTAAGATGATCAGCGAAGATGCAGTTGCTCGCGACCTAACGGCTCTTCGAGCTTTGCTTGCTGACTGGGATCCGCATCCAACTTTCTTCGAAATCGCTACCGCGCTTGCGCTCGATCATTTCAAAAAAGCGCCCTGTGAATTCGTCGTGCTCGAAACAGGAATGGGCGGCCGATTAGATGCCACTAATGCGATTACGCCGGTCGTTTCGGTCATCACGCCGATCGGTTATGATCATCAAAAGTGGTTAGGCGATTCGTTAAGTGAAATCGCGGCGGAGAAAGCTGGGATCATCAAAGCGCGGGTGCCGGTCGTTTCGTCGCCGCAGCCGGCGGAAGCCGAAGCGGTCATTCGCGAGCGCGCGAGAGACAGCGACGCCCCGGTCGACTTCGTTTCCGCTGATTACGAAAAGGAAGTAGCACTCAAAGGTGCGCACCAAAAGAGCAATGCCGCGGTAGCCGTTGGTGCCCTTCGCGCTGCTAATATAGCTGTCTCAGAAACGGCGATCGCGCACGGTCTAACGAACGTTAGCTGGGCTGCGCGTTTTCAGCGATGGAACGAAAGCATCACGATTGATGGCGCGCATAATCCGGCTGCAATTCGCGTTTTGGTTGCGACCTGGAGACAATTCTTTGGCGAGCGCAAAGCCGTTGTCATTCTCGCTATTCTCCGGGACAAGAACGCCGCGGAGATGGTTTCCATCCTGGCATCAATTGTTGACCGCTTTTTAATTACGAAGGCCCGGAGCGAGCGCGCGATCCCTGCAGAAGAATTAGCTGCGATCGCCCATCAGGCCGCGCCGGCGATTCCTGTCGAAGTCGTTTCTTCAATCGAGACGGCTATGGCCAGGAGTGAGAGTAGACCGACTCTCATCACTGGATCTTTGCATTTCGCCGGCGAAGCGCTCGCTTTCCTGCGCGACGAAACTCATCTAGCCGAGGATTGCTTGCAGTAGCAGGACTCGTTAGGCTGAACTTTCAGAACACGTATTGCCGACCGACCAAGGTTATATCGCTCCCCGGTCCCGCCATCGTTTCTGGTGGACGCGCCGAGTAAGCCGGACCGTTTAATTGAGGTAACCCAAAGGAAGAATCACCAATCCAAAGTTTCACCGACGTCTGTGCAACGAAGCGCAATTGCAAATCAACTCCTTCGGATGGCAATCCGTCGAAACGCAGGTACCAAGGTGTAATCGCGTTCCCTCGGTCGCCCAGTAACTGCGTGCAGCCATTCCAGCTAGCCGACTGCATTTTCACATCCGCAGGAAGTCTTACTAACAAGGCGGTAGCCCCGCGCTTAGAGTTTATGTGCAAGGTCAAAACGTGTGAGCCGTTTTCCATGGAATCTCGGAGCAATGAGGCAATGGGCGCTGCCAAAGGTTGTATCGGCGCATCGCCTGCCAGACATGATCGATCCGATCCAACCGTAAACTCGGCATTTATGCCCTTGACCGGATGCGGCCCGAGAAACTGCGCAGTCCACCCATCGGGCGCGGCATCAAAGCTAATCCACTGCGCTTTGCTCTGATCAGCGTTGAGGCTGTAGGCAATGCTATCCCGGCGGGGATGTTTCGCTCCCGGTCGAGAAAGGATCGCCCCGAGCGCTACGCAAGCGAGGGCGAGAAGAAGCAGGACAATCGCCGTCCGCAAAAGCGGCCTAACGAGAGAAAGAAATAACGGCAAGACGGCCGCGAGTAAGATGGTTATAAGAAAGACCGCGGCGCCGATGGAAGCTACATTTAGATCCAGCGCCACGAAGAAGAGATAGATCAGTGGGACCAGGACAAGTAGCGCCGGAGCGGACAATAGACTGCCTAGTTTGCTTCGACGGGAAGCGATAAGTGCCAGGAGACCGAAAAAAATCGGCCATTGCACAACATAGCTCGCTCCGGGAAGCAACTTAATCACTACAAGGGTTAGGACTAACCCGGCCAGGAGCTGGCCAAGGCTAAGACTGTGAGTTCCAATTTTATTCTCCAACCAGACCAACACACCAGCGCCACTAGCTAGTCCTAGAGTTAATAGCCCTAAGAATAGTAGTCCGTTACTCCAGGTATCCCCTACTTGTGCGGGATGCCCGACCAGAAATGATAAGGCATACCATGCCAAGAGCGATGTCGCCCCGATGACAATAAGAAGAAGGATGAAGCTGCCAAAGCCGGCGACCAGGTGCCACAGCCTTATTTGAGAACGGGTTAAGGCCAAGAAGACCGCGAAAATTGCCAGGCCACAGAAGGCGAAGAGCCACGAGAACCAAACCGGATATGCGACGAGCCCGTGGCCAAACCAATTAAAATAGATCACGTCGGGCTCTGCCTTATCAGGAAAAATAGCATTGCCGAAATGTTGCGTGAGAGCGAGCGCATTCGCGCCCATATGCTGCACGCTGCGTGGATCGAGATTCTCAATTGAATCGAGGCGCGAATGGTAGTCCTGAAGTTTTTCCATGAACGCGAAGTTGAAGCCCGCCAGACCAACCCGCTTCAGCGGAGTGAAGTCAGTATCGTTTGGCAACAGCTTGTAGACTGAATACATGAGCGATGAAGCCGCCGGGTAAGGCGCCGCGCGCGCGAACTCCCGGATAAGCCAGCCATTGTTTTCACTCGTCTCGAACATCAAAGCCGGACCCGAGCTTCCTCGTGCCTCGACATTCAGCGCTACTCCGACGCGCGCCGCTATATCGGGATGGTCGACGGCGAAAGCGGACGCTCCGAGCAAACCAGCTTCTTCGCCATCACTAAGTAGGACGATAAGATCGTTCTTAAGCTGGGGGCCCTTCTGGAGCGCGCGCAAAGTTTCCAGAATCGCAATCACGCCCGCGCCATCGTCGGCCGCGCCCGCTCCTTCAGGAACAGAGTCGTAATGCGCGACTAACATCACCGCGCGTTGGGAAGCAGTCCCGCGGAAGGTCGCGACTATGTTATGCACAAGACCCGCGCGCACCATTCGTCCGCGGCTGAAGCATCCACGCGTATCTTCGACTTGCACCTCGGCACCAAGACCGCGCATGGCGTCGCACAAGTAGTCGCGCGCGCTCTTGTTCTCGTCAGTGCCAATAGGACGCGGCTGGAGCGCGAATTGCGACAGAAGCGCCACCGCCCGCGCGCCCGAGAACTCGTTAGGCGGGGAGCTGGCGCTGGACACGGCCGGCGGTCGCGTGCCGAAAAGAGAGAGGGCCGCGATCCCGACAAGCGCGAAGCAGGAAAAGATTTTGCCTAACGAATTCTTCACCGGCGGAATGCGAACAGAATCTGTCCCGCCCGGCGAAACAAATTTAGGCGTGAGTCTCGACCTGCTTGGTCAAGTCTCCCGAGGCCAGGAGTTCGCCGAGAAAAGCGAGATAGCCTTTAGTCACGTGCGCGCGGCTGGCGTATTCCGGATTTTGCATCAAACGTCGCTGCAACTCGCGCAAATTATAGAAAGGCACGGACGGATAAAGATGATGTCCGATGTGAACGTGGATGTAATTGGGCGAGATGAGGAGGCGTTCGAAAAGGTTCGCCTCGATGTGGCGCGTCTTTTCCAGCAAATGTTCGTGCTCTTCGATACCTCCGAAATGTTCCGCCACGCCACGGACATAAATGATCCATAGGAAGTAGGTGAATAGCGGGACAATCCAATAAAGAATAAGACCGAACCAGAAATGGAAGACGATACTGGCGGCGAGGACGGCCAGATAAAAAGCAAGCCGCATCAGCCTCAGGCGCCGCGGAATTTTTGCGGCGGTGTTAATTTCGAAGATTTGCTTTATCGCATAAAAGCCGAGCCAGTATTTCAGCGTGATCCAGATCATATCGAGACCTGATTTGGGATATTCGAAGAGCTCGTGTTGTTTCCTCTGCCAATCAGGATCTTCTTCCGTGTTGACGTGACGATGATGGGCGAAATGCGTTTGCCGAAAACTGTTCACCGTCACCAGCACCGGCCAGGCGGTAAAAATTTCGCCGACCCATTCGTTCCAATTTTTGTTCGGCAACAATCGGTAATGCACCGACTCATGCATCAAGACGGCAAGCGCATTTTGCCGCGCACCGATCCACATCACAGTGAGAATATATACAAACGGATTCCAATAGGCGCGACAGAGAACGATGGCAGCCACAATGGCAAACCACTCCAGCGCGATTTGCAAAATCCCGCGCCACGGTTTGACTTTGGAGAGCTCTCTAAGGGAAACCGGATCGAGGAATCCGGCGATCTTCCGATCATACGTATCGACCTCAAATTCTTTCTCTAAGTCGCTCGCAGGTTCCGTCATAAGAGATTGCCAAACGATCGCCGCGGTTTCAAATACGGCCACAAACAGCCTCTGTAAAGCACAGAAAAAGCTGCGATAATCGGTGAATCCATTTTCATAAGCCAGCACTCATCGCGATGCGCGATATCCTTGGATGAAGAAAGACGCGCGTGCTCGCGGCCCGGCGAAGTGCCGTCGAAAATTCCTCCGTTACTTCAAGAAGGCTCTGCTCGCAGCGAATCAATACTCGGAAATTGCCGCCCACGCTGTTCGTATCGAATCACGAACCAATCTGCTTTTCTCGTTCGAGAAAATGGCGCTACGTGACGCAGCGAAATCGCAGCCGGGAGCGAAGTTGTTCGCCGGAGGGCTCTACGCTTATTTGCATGGGCCGGGTACTGACGAGGAGTGTTTCGGAAACTGGTGCGACGCCGTCGCTAGCTTACCCAGGCGCCAGACTCGCGTGCTAACGTGGCCGCCGGTCACCGTGTGGGGTTTCATCGCTCAACCTCAGCGCCATATTTTCGTGAAGCCGAATGTTACTCGCCGCGCTGCGGAGGCTTATGGCTACGATTACCTACCAATCGAAACCTTCGTGGCCCATCTATCAAGGATTGCTCGAGTTCGCCGAAAGGATCCGGCGCGACAATCGCGACCTGCGTCCGCGTGATATGATCGACCTGCAGTCCTTTATTTGGGTGCAAGGTTCGGACGAGTATCCCGACTAACTAAGGCTTTCGCACAACCTTGATGCTAAGGTAGGTTTTGAAGCGATGAGGAAAGGCGACGGCAATGTCGTAAGCGGGTTTAAGAACAAAATTCAAATAGCTATCGCCACCGTTACACCGTCGGACGTCCTTGCTGAACAACATCGCAAGATGGCAGAGCCAGGAGGTGCAAAGAAATAGCCTTCCCTTCATAATTCGGCTACCATAACCGCAGCATGAGTCTGGTACGCCTAGTGATCGCTGCGTGGCTATTAACAGTTACAACGCGAATATGGGCTGAAGGACTGCCACCCGACGTCGAGGTTATTCCAGTCAAGAATGGAATCACCAGTTTCAATGCCGGTAGCGACAACTTAATGGTTGTGCTCGGCCACCGGGAGAACTTCAACGCTCACTCTTCCGAAGTAGCTAGCTTTTACCTGCGCACTAAAGCCGTAGACGCGGACCCCGACCTGTGGCAGTTCGTGCCCATCGAACGCAAATCTGAGGAAGGTAAATGGCAGGAAAACGTCCGGGTCTGGGGTGGTGTTGATTGTCATCTGGAGACCTTTCGCTTGCTCTGGAATGAGAAGCTGACAGTTTTACACTTACTTATTGCCACGCGTGAATTTGGCCACACTTTTTTGGACCCCGCGTCGGTGACGTTTGAATACTACCAGCTTACCTTCAACCACGAAGGAATTCCGGGCTGGCCGGTAGCTTACTTCAAGCGCTCACGCACGGAGAAGGCAAAGTCGCCTTACTGCGACGTTGATGACGCGATCAAAACTGAGCTAGGACTAGAAGGTGCAATCGCACCGATAGAGTAGCTACTCCAGAGGTTCGCATGAGTCCGAAGGAATTCAAACTTCAATCCGCGGAAATAACGGCGTAGGCTTACCTACGACGTGACCATCTGGCAGCTTCCCCCACTCCGCCTCGGCTAGGGAGAAACGTGCTTCCTTTCCGCTTTGTTCCATCTTCCAATCGAGCTGATCGAAGATGCCGTGTGCGGCTCTTGGCAAAACAGGAGACAGAAGGATGGCAATAAGGCGTAGGGATTCGGCAAGATGATAAAGAACGGCATCGAGGTCCGTAGATCGTGCGGGATCCTTAGCGATCTTCCAGGGCGCGCCCTTCTCCACCAGTTCGTTACCCCAGTTGGCCAGCGCAAAGGCATGAATCAGCGCGTCACCTACAAAATCGCCCCGCTCGAACTGATCGCGATAACCGTTGAGCTGTGCTTTCGCCGCCTCAGGCGCCAGATATATTTCTATAGCGAGCTTCACGCGCTCCAGGCCAAATTTTTCCCAAACTCCACCGTTTGTGCGCAGACTAGGCTTGTCAGTGTGGTCCGCCATCAATGGGACTTTGAAGAGTTCGTCGCATCGGAAGGCCGTGCTTAGTACGCCCGCTCTGTACTTTGCCGCCATAGTCAGTGTGCGGTTGAGAAGATTGCCTAATGAATTTGCAAGGTCAGTATTGAATCGGATTATCAGCCGCTCCTCAGAGAAATCCGAGTCTTTGCCGGTAACGATGTCGCTCATCGAGTAGTACCGAAGCGCTTCGGCGCCGTATTTGTCGGCCAGTGGGTTTGGATCGATGACATTGCCTAACGACTTACTCATCTTGGCGCCGCTCATGTTCCACCAGCCGTGAACGAGGAACCTAGGCATCTGCTCGTCGGGGAAGCCGAGGGCGTGGAGCATGATAGGCCAGTAGATGCCATGCGCAGGAATGAGGATGTCTTTGCCGATGATGTGGAGGGCGGGCCACTTTTCCAAAAAGGAAGAAGGCTGAAGGTTGAAGGAGGAAATCACCGGATCGTAGCCAATGAAGCTGATGTAGTTCGTGAGCGCGTCGAACCAGACGTAGTTAACGTAGTCTTGATCGAAGGGTAGCTCGATGCCCCAGCTAAGTCTGGATTTCGGGCGTGAGATGCAAAGGTCCCCGCTTAGTTTCTCAACGGCGTTGATTAACTCCTTCTGGCGGAAATCGGGTGTAACGCAGTTGGTGTGAGACTTGAGGTAGTTGAGTAGCCAGTCCTTGTGCTGCGAGAGTTTGAAGTAGTAATTCTCTTCCGTGCGATGTTCTACTTCGCCCCACTCGGGACCGAACTCGCCATCGGGGCCACGTTCCTTGTCGGTGAGAAATTGTTCCTGGCGGATGCTGTAGTAACCCTCTTGTTTGTCTTTGTAGATTTGTTTTTCGTCGAAGAGGCGCTGCAAGAGTCCTTGCACACATTTTTTGTGCAAAGGCTCGGTGGTGGCGGCCCAGCCATCGTATTTTACTTCGAGTTTTTCCCAGAGCGCTTTGAACTTCGCCGTGATCTCATCGACGAACTGTTGCGGCAGGACGCCAGCTTTCTCGGCCGATTGCTGAACCTTCTGGCCGTGCTGATCGACCCCAGTCAAAAAGTAAACCTGCTCGCCTTTCAGTCGATGGTAGCGCGCGATGACATCGGCCAGCACCTTCTCGTAAGCATGTCCGATGTGGGGCGCGCCGTTCGTGTAATCGATGGCGGTGGTGATGAAGAAGGTTTTCGGCATCGGGTTCGGTGATATTGCGGGCGCTCGTTAAAAGGCGCAACCGCCGGATTGGATCGCGTTCGCTGAGTCAGCGCGCCGGACCGGCGGTCGAGGCGAGATACGGCGCGCGCCGGCGGCGATGAATGGAGCGCGACGTGCGCAGGATCGGAAAGAGAAGCATGTAAACCATGCTGCTCCAGGTTCGCAGAACAGGGATACAAGCGAGGCCGGCGGCGATCAGCCCGATCGTGACAAGAGTCAAGAGCCGGGCAATCTGGTAGCGCGTGTCGAATTTTTCCAGCTCGGTTAACTCGAGCGCGTCACGCAAGCGGTAAGCGTGCAGATAAAGCAGAGTCATGGCGAGATAAACGGCGGCGAAACCCAAGCCGTAGATGACCAGAAGAGTGGAAAATTGCGACCGGGTCATCACGTCGGATCCGCTGGCGCCTTGGACGAGAAGGCTGGTGATGCTGAAATTGAAAAGAAACTTCAGCGGATAGACGTAGAAGAGAACTAGGAAAAGCATCACGCAGGTGAGAAAACGGCAAGTGCCGTCATCGAGACCGAAGCGTCGGCAAAATTTGTAGTGCCCGTTCCAGATCAGCGCGAGGAACATGAAACAGAGGGCAAAGGCCGGAAAGCCGCGCATGGTAGCGACGAGGTCGGCGAAAGTCTTGGGCACATCGAGCGAGACGACGAGCAACGTAAGCGCGAACCCGAAGACAGCGTCGCTGAAGGACTCGAGCCGCGTGACCTCGGTCCCACGCAGGCGAAAGCCTTCCTCTGATCGCGGCAGATCTTTCATTCGGGTTTTACGGAGAACGGTGGTCATCGCTCGTTTGTTTGATATGACTGACCGACGGCATGGGTGCACTCAAGAACAAATGGACGCCGCCTCGCGCCGTTTTTGGATTGATGCTGATCGCGCTGCTCCTTTCGGCATGCGATCGCTCCGTTCGCCAACCAGATGTCGAAGAGTCTTTTGCAATTCTCACTCCGGCGAGTCCACCCACTCCGCGGATTAATGGCGCAAAAATTTTCGGCGTTCGTCCCGGCGCGCCTTTTCTCTTTCAAATCGCGGCGACGGGCGAACGGCCGATGGTGTTTTCCGCCGCGGACCTGCCCGCCAACCTCTCGTTAGACCAACAATCAGGACAAATCACCGGGACAGTTACCACTGCCGGACGTTACCCAGTCAAGCTGCGCGCCACGAACGCACTCGGCACGGCTGTGCGATTGCTCGAAATCACTTGTGGTGACGAGATCGCGCTCACACCGCCGATGGGCTGGAATTCCTGGAATTGTTGGGGCGGAAAAATTTCGCAGGAAAAAACGGCGACAGCGGCGCATGCCCTGGTGACAAGCGGCTTGCGCGATCACGGCTGGACTTACGTGAACATCGATGACGGCTGGCAGGGACAACGCGGTGGGGAGTTCGACGCCATCCAACCGAACGCGAAATTTCCCGACATGCATGCGCTGGCCAATGAAATCCACTCGTTAGGCCTAAAGTTCGGAATTTATTCGACGCCCTGGAAGACAAGCTTTCTCGGGCATGTTGGTTCATCGGCCGATTTTGAAGATGGGTCTAACGAATGGATTCGCGCGGGAATTCACGATGAATTTTTCAAATACCGTTTCCCGAAATTGCATTCGCGCCTGGAGTCGTACGCATGGCTGCGTCCGCTCGCGAGACGCGCGCAGGAGCATGAGAGAGAAAAAATCACGAGGACACTCCGCGTTTTCGGAAAATTTTCATTCGTACGCGCGGACGTGGCGCAGTGGGAAAAATGGAACGTCGATTATCTGAAATACGATTGGACCCCGATCGATGCGGCGCACGCGGAGGAAATCCAACAGGCGCTGCGCTCTTCTTCGCGCGACATTTTTTACAGTGTGGCAAATAACGCTTCGCCATCGCTTGCTTCGCAGATCTCGACCCTGGCGAATTCGTGGCGGACCTCGAGCGACGTGAAGGACAACTGGGCGAACGTAAGCAGGACCGGTTTCACCCGCGACCGTTGGGCGCCGTTTTCGCGGCCCGGTCATTACAACGATCCCGATATGCTCGTCCTTGGCCGAGTTGGTTGGGGGAAGCCGCGTCCGACCAATCTTTCGCCTAACGAGCAATACGCCCAGATGAGCATGTGGTGTTTGCTCGGCGCGCCGCTTCTTCTTGGCTGCGATCTAGAGAAGCTCGATTCCTTTACGCTCGGCCTGCTCACCAACGACGAAGTCATCGCAATCGATCAGGATCCACTCTGCAAACAAGCGACCCGTCTCGCGCGACGCGGTCCCACAGAAATCTACGCGAAGCCGCTCGACGATGGGTCGTGGGCGATCGGGTTATTCAACCGTTCGGGGAAAACTCGGGAAGTTTCTCTTTTCTGGTCGAATTTGGGTGAGGCGCGACCGCATACCGTTCGCGACCTCTGGCGACAAAAAGATCTGGGACGTTTCTCTAATGGTTTTGCGGATTCCGTCCCGCCGCACGGGGTGCTTCTTATTCGCGCCCTGTAAGAATCATAAATTTCGAATTTTTGACGTGCATTGTGCCGTGAAACCCCTGTAAAAAGAGGGCGTAACAGAACCTCCACCGAAAGGCCCCCATGCATTCTCGATTCTTCTGTCAGCTGTTAGCGGTTGCCGCCGCAATTTCCCTGTTCGTAATCAACGCGCATGCGCAATTATCGACTTTCCAGGCAGTCCTGTCAGGCACAGCCGAATCGCCCCCGAATGCATCACCAGGGACCGGTTTCACCACCGTAACTATCGATCCCACTACTCATATGCTCCATGTGGTGGTCAGCTTCTCGGGCTTACTAGGAAATACAACGGCCTCACATATTCATGCGCCCACGGCGAATCCTTTTTCAGGAATCGCTGGCGTCGCCACGCAAACCCCGACTTTCGGGGGATTTCCGCTCGGCGTAACGAGCGGCACCTACAATAGTACGTTCGATATGTCATTAGCTAGTACGTGGAACCCGGCATATGTGACTGCCAACGGAGGAACCGCGTCGGGCGCGGAGAACGCATTCATCCAGGCGATGGTCACCGGAAGAACTTACTTGAACATCCACACTTCAATTTTTGGCGGCGGCGAAATCAGGGGGTTCCTCTCGGCTGCACCAGAAACAGGAACTACTCTGACCTTGATGATACTGGCTCTAAGCGGCCTCGCCATCGCAGCCTCTCGAGTTCGACGCGCCTAGGTTCTAGTTCTCTTCCAGCACGATCATCGCGGTCGCGTGATGGTCGGTGTGGCTGAGGCTAATCCAAACGGCGGAGATTTTCCGCTCGGCCGCGAGCTGTTTCGCGCCTCCTTCGAGCACAACGTAGGGCTGGCCGCTGTCATACTTGTGCACATCGATGTCGCGCCAGCCCATCGATTTCCCGATGCCGGTGCCAAATGCTTTTGAGGCCGCCTCCTTGGCGGCAAAACGCGCCGCGAGATGGCGTGCGGGAAATTTCATCGACTGGCAATAGGCGATCTCGCCCTCGGTAAAAACGCGGTGGAGGAAGCGTTCACCGAATCGGTCTAACGAGTGCTGAATCCGCCCGTTTTCGACGATATCGACCCCCACTCCGACGACGCTCATCCTTTGTAATTCTCCATCGCGCTCAACATTTCGCGGACGGCGGTTTCGAACCCGACAAAAACTGAGCGTGAAACGATCGCGTGGCCGATGTTCAGTTCGGCGAGCCGCGGAATTTTGTGGATGAGCTTGATGTTCTCGTAGTTGATTCCGTGTCCGGCGTTGACCTGCAAATTAAAATTGGCCGCGCGTAAGGCGGCTTCACGCAATCGCTCGAGTTCTTGTTTCTGAAATCTCTCCGTGAACGCGTTGGCCAATTTGCCAGTGTGTAATTCCACGATATCGGCGGCGAGCTGGACCGCAGCGTCGATCTGTTCCGGCTCCGGGTCGATGAACATGCTGACGCGAATGCCGGCCGAGTGCAGACGCTTTACTGTCGGTGCGAGCTCGCGCGCGTGCGCCACCAAATCCAGTCCGCCTTCGGTTGTAATCTCTTCGCGTTTTTCCGGGACAAGACAGACTTCATCCGGAACAATCCGCAAAGCGACATCGACAATCTCCGGCGTATTGCCCATTTCGAAATTAAGTTTCGTCATCACGTTGGCCCGCAGCCGTTCGATGTCGCGATCTTGAATGTGACGACGATCCGCGCGCAGATGCGCCGTGATGCCGTGCGCTCCGGCGCGTTCGCAAATGCTGGCGATCGCGATGGGATCGGGCTCGGCGTTTTTCGATTCCGGCATGGTGGCGTAGCGCGCCTGCCGCAAAGTGGCGACGTGATCGATGTTAACTCCGAGGCGTAAGGTGCTCACTGGGCTTGAATGAGAGCGAGCGCCGCGAATGGAGCAAGCGGCAAAGCGCACCGCCGCCTCACGTGATATGTTGCGCGCGGGTCATGAGTTTTTTGGGCGCGGAAATCGATTCTGTTTTTTGCGCCACCATTCTGTTCACAACGCAGTCACAGGCGCAGGATGCGATTTTAATATCGATGCGACGCACGATAGCAACGTGATGCCCGATGCGTTTACGGAAGTAACGATAGCGGCATCGCCGCGCGAAGACGTCGACGCGGAGGCGGAACGCTGGACCATTCTTCTGCCGATATCTTCAAACGGTCCGCACTACTACCGGCTAAGAGCGACGCAACAGTAAAATTTGCCTAACGAGTGCTGGATATTCGTAAATCACGCGTATATCTGCCCGTCTGATTCGTAACCAGGAAGTCGGATCGTTTTTTCGAAACGCAGACCGAGTTTTTTCAGGACGCTGATTGAACTGACATTTTCGGCGGAGGCGATGGCAATGACCCGCGGTAAACCGAATGTCGTTCTTCCGAATTCCACCACCGCGGCCGCCGCTTCGGTGGCGTAACCCTGGCCCCAAAATTTTCGTCGAAAAGAAAATCCGACATCCACGTCATCGAGAGCGTCGCGTTTGACTAACCCACAAATGCCGATCGCTTCCCCCGTCTCTTTTTGTTCTACGACATAAAATCCAAAACCGAATTTCGCGTAGCTCGGCAGGATTTTTTCTTCGATATAGGCCGCTGCCTGCGCCTCTGTCCGCACCCCGCGATCCGCAACGAACCGAATGAAGTCGGGATCGTTGAGCAATTCGAGCATGAGAAGCGCATCGCTGCGTTCCATGCGGCGAAGCGTTAGCCGCTCGGTCTCCAGGACGGTCACGAAAAAAAAGCGCACCGGGCGATCACACCGCGGTGCGCTTAAACTTCTTGTCTAACTATTAATGGCAGACGCGATAGTGACCGTGAATCCAATGATGATGCCGGCCCCAATGGCCACGCACCCAACACCAACGCTGACCGTTGTCGACGTAGAAGTTCCCGCGGTTGTAGTATCCGCGGTCGCCGAGTTCGATGAAAATGCCGGCGTAGGAGTTGGCGACAGGAAGAAGTGCGCTCACTGCGAGAATGAGAGCGATTAGCAATTTTTTGTAATTTGTCATGTATTTAGGATTCGAACCGAGAGATGTGACTGGACGGTTCTGACCAGTATTCTATTGGGCGAGCAAAACGGGGAGAAGCTTTTTCGCAAGGCCGAGTAACCTTGTTCGATGCGATGGGTTTCCCTCTATCTCGGGCTCACCTACTTTTTTTCCGAGTTGCTCCTTTCCATTACACGACGCGCGCCCAAAAGCGCGAACGTGCGTGAGTCGGACCATTCATCCCTCCGCGTCCTTTGGATCGTGATTGGCTTAAGCATTTGGCTGGGACTTTGGCTCACGAATCATTTTCGCGCGGCGGTTTTGCCACAGCCAAGATTCTTTCTCGCGCTCGCCGTGGCGCTTTTTGTTTGCGGCCTCCTCTTGCGCTGGTGGTCGATCATTCGCTTGGGTCGCTTCTTCACCGTGAACGTCGCGATCGCGCGCGACCATGAGCTAATCGAAACGGGGCCTTATCGATATGTCCGCCATCCCTCCTACACCGGCGTGCTTCTCGCATTCCTCGGCTTTGGCCTCTCGTTAGGCAACTGGGCCGCTTTGCTCGGGCTTATGCTGCCCATTTTCATTGCCTTTCTCTACCGGATGAAAGTCGAAGAGCGCACGCTCATAGAGGGGCTTGGCGAAAAATACATTTCTTACTGCCGTCGCACAAAGCGACTGGTCCCATTCCTTTACTGATTTTCCGCGTGCACTTTTCCCGCGCGTGGACGCTGCACTAATTCACCGCCGCAATTCGGACAAACATTCTCCAGTTCCCGCACGCAGTCCGCGCAAAACGTGCACTCGTAAATGCAAATGAAGGCCTCATCTCGCGGCGCCAACGAACGTCCGCACTTTTCACACGTCGGTTTCATTTCCAGCGCCATTGGGCGAGCTTAACGCGATCAGCAACAAATTCGAATGCACAAGGCCGACTCCATCATCATGCACGCCGCGAAGATGGAGATTTTCGAGACCGCGGCGAATCTCGAGTTGTGGCCAAAGATTTTGTCGCACTACCGTTACATCAAGTATCTGGAGCGCGGCGCCAATCGTAATCTTGTGGTGATGGCTGCCTCCCGCTCTGGCATTCCGATTAAGTGGACTTCGGAGGAGATTATCGATCGCGACCGGTGCGAGATTCGTTTTCATCATCTGAAAGCGTTCACTAAAGGGATGCGCGTAGTCTGGTCGTTTAATGAAACGCCCGCAGGAGTTTTGGTGGAAATCGCGCACGATTTGGAGTTCCGCGTGCCCGTTCTCGCGCCCCTGGCTGATCCAATCATCGGAACATTTTTTATCCATCACATCGCCAGTCAAACCTTGCGGCAGATGAAAACTTATCTGGAAACGCGAGGTTAAATTAATGATGCGAAATGAAACTCAACGTCGCGCTGTCATCACGGGTCTCGGCCCGATCACCTGCATCGGTACGGGACGGGAGAATTTTTGGCGCGGCCTTCGCGCCGAACAGAGCGGAATCAAAAATATTTCTACTTTCGAGACGACGGATTTCAAGGCGCACTGCGGCGGCGAAATCCGCGATTGGATTCCGGAAGATCACTTTCCGCCGCATCGATTAAAGCGGCTCGATCGCTATGCGCAATTTGCCGTTGGTTCCGCGCGCATGGCTTTGGAAGATGCCGGAATAAAATGGTCGCGCGAAGAACCGCAGCATCGCATCGGCGTTAGTTTTGGCACTGCGCTCGGCGGCGTAGCGAACGCCGAAGATCAACACGCGCATTTTTTGAAAAAAGGAACACGCGCGGTCAATCGCACATTGGCCCTGCAAGTTTTCGGCGGCTCGGCGCATTCCAACATCGCGATCGAATTCGGTTTTCGCGGCGTCGGCACGACGAACTCGAACAGCTGCGCCAGCGGGACTGTCGCGGTCGGCGAAGCGCTGCGTTACATCCGCGACGATTTTGCCGATGTGATTGTCGCAGGCGGCGCGGAAGCTCCTCTCAGTCCCCTCACCTTCGGCGCATTCGCAATTATCAAGACGATGAGTCAATCGACCGGCGATCCAGCGTTGGCATGTCGGCCTTTCGATTTAGCGCGCGACGGATTCGTCATGGGCGAAGGGGCTGCGTCGCTCGTGATCGAGGAACTTGAGCACGCACGCAATCGCGGCGCGCATATTTACGCGGAAGTGCTGGGCTACAGTTTAAACAACGACGCTTTTCACATGACGACGCCTCTGCCGACGGGAGAGTCATGTATCCGCGCGATGCGGGAGGCGCTGTCCGACGCGAATCGCACGCCGGAACAAATCGATTACATCAACGCGCACGCGAGTTCGACGCAGATGAACGACAGCACCGAGACAGTCGCGATCAAAGAAGTTTTCGCTGAGCACGCGCCGCGCATTCCGGTAAGCGGAACGAAAGCTTTTACGGCCCATCCGCTCGGCGCCACCGGCGCAATGGAAGCGGCGATTTGTGCATTGGCCATCGAACAGAATTGGATTCCGCCCACTTTGAATCGTACGAATCCGGATCCGTCCTGTGATCTTGATGTCGTGCCGAACCACGGACGCGCGGCCGAGTTACAAAACGTCTTGAGCAATTCGTTCGGCTTCGGCGGAATCAACGCCTGCGTTGTTTTCGGTCGCGTAAGGTAAAGTCTACTTCAATAGGTCTGGCCTGTTTTCGCTCGTCTCCTTTAAAGCCTGCGCTTTTCGCCAGGCCGCGATCTCGGCGTGGTTGCCCGAGAGTAAAACATCCGGAATCTTCCATCCGCGAAAATCCGCCGGGCGTGTGTATTGCGGACCTTCAAGCAGACTACTGGAGAAGCTATCGTCCGCGGCGGAATGCTCGTGACCCAACACTCCGGGCAGCAGCCTGACGACTGCATCGACGACAACGACGGCGGCGATGGCACCATTCGTCAGCACGTAATCACCGATGGAAATTTCTGCGTCCGCCAGATGTTCCGCGACCCGATGATCGATGCCTTCGTAATGTCCGCACACTATGATGAGATGAGATTTCGTCGAAAAATCCCGCGCGATTTTTTGCGTAAAAGTTTTTCCCTGCGGCGTCATTAACAAAACGAACGACTCGTTAGACCGGAGCGATTCCACCGCCGCGAAAATGGGCTCCGGTTTCATCACCATCCCCGGTCCGCCGCCAAAAGGCGCGTCGTCGACGATCCGATGTTTGTCTGTCGTCCAATCGCGCAGATTATGAATGCGTAAATCGAGAGCGCCGCTGCTTTGCGCGCGTTTCATCATGCTTTCGTCGAGCGGCGCGCGGCAAATCTCCGGAAATAACGTCAGGATATCGATGCGCATCTGTTGTGCATACTTGAAGCGCGCGGACGTTTTGTCCAATAATGGACGGATGGAGGAGACGGAACGACTCGTGCGACGGTCGTTGCGATTGGTGCGCGTCGCCTGCATCCTCTCGTTAGGCGCGTTGCTCTGTTCCGGAATCCAAGCGTATTTTTCCTGGAAGAGCCTCCAGAGCACAGAAGTCGTGTCGAGTCCGGCGGAAAACAACGCACCCGCCGTGATCGAACAACCAGCACAAGATCCCCGCTCGGATTTATCGTTGCAGGAATTGGTACGACGCGCGCCGAGCATCAAGTCTGGAAACATGCAGGCGTGGTGGGCGGGCGAACAAGCACGCCAGGTTTTGCGCCTCGAAGGACAAGCCAAACGTCAATTGCTGGCCAGCGATCGCGATGGCGCCAATCGCACGTTGGCGCGCGCCGATGAGATTCGGGCGCAGATCCCGACGCTGGCCAATTCAGAAAAACCGCCGCAGCGTTACTCGACGATCTCGAGCGTAGCGCGTTGACCGTGCCGCGACGCGGAACTAGCGAGCAATGCGCGAATGGCGTGAATCGTCTGGCCGTTGCGACCGATGATTCGTCCGACATCCGTTTGCCGCATCTGCAAACGAAAGACAGTCGTCTTACCGTTGGCGACTTCCGACAACATCGCTTCGTCGGGAAATTCCACGAGCTGGCGGATGACAAATTCGAGGAATTCTTTCACACCGTAGTAGCTAGCGAAGCAGCGTAGGTTCGCAACCGCATATCGCTTGGGTAGCAAACAAAAGTCCGCTGGCCGCCTAAGGCAGCCAGCGGACTTCTGAAACCAAGCAAAGAGATTAGGCGCGCCCGTCGTCTTCGAGGCGGCGCGAAATCATTCCGCGGCGCATTACGAACAGGACACCCGTGGCGAGCGCAAGAATGATGAGTGTGTGACCCGTTTCCGGCGCATTGATTGGCGCAGCGATTCCGCGAATGAAGAAACCCGGCGCGCCAATTGTTCCGATTAACGTAGCGGCGCCATTGGCGAGATTGATTTGATACAACATGGAAGCAAGACCGGTCGGACTGGAAAATGAAGCGTAGGCGATACTGGTAAGCCCGGAGATATCAAACCCGACGTTGTCAGTGCTGCCTACCCCCGCGGGCCCGACCAAACTCATCACACCACCATTGGGATTGGAGGTATTGTAAAGCGTGGCGCTCCGCCCGGCGTGTCGATATAAAATAGAGTCGTGCCGGTGGCCGGGTTAGTGTCGTTGTTGGTGTAGGCAACCGAGACTGCGCGCGTAGAAGCGCCGTTGAGGTTGGTATCAATTGTGGTTACACCGCTGCTTGGAGTGAGACGAAGGTCTTGGCCGGTGTTACTGACAATACGGAGACGATCGACGGTTGGGTTGAAGTCGATGGAAAAGCGGGTCGCGTTCGGATCGAGCGACGCCCCTGTGAGGCTGGCGTTTAACGTCGCCAAACCGGTGATCGGGTTGATCGAATAGAGTCGGCCTGCGCTGCTAAAACCATAAAGCAGTCCATCGGCTGGACGAATATCAATGTCGAAAATGGTCTCGCCGCTGACGCCGCTAATTGAGACGGGCGCGGTTGTGAGGCCAGGCGTTGCGCTATCGAAACTGACCAGCGCGTTTCCGGTTGTGAGGCCGTAGATAAGTTCCGCGTGCGTTTGCGCAGCGGTGAGAAGCAAGGTCGCCGCTGCGAGCGCGAGAGCGAAGAAGCTGGATTTTTGGAGTGATAGGGTTCTGGGGATTAATTTCATAACTGTTGAAGGGTGTGGGTTATTACTAATCGAGATATCAGACTCTAAGGAAATTCCAATAAAAAAAGACACCTCCAATATATTTAGAGTCTTACGCAAGTGTTCGGTGCACGGATGCACGGAAAACGAAATTCTTTTCCAGGCGAGCGGTCGTATTAGCTCGACGCTACCGCTGTCTCGGCTGGCGGAGCGGCGGTAGTGCCAGCCTTCCGGGTCTTCTTGATCAAACTGCGCACCGTATCGGATGGCTGCGCGCCTTTAGAAATCCAGTGATCGATGCGATCCATTTTGAGCGTGCTGTTGGGTCCGGTTTTCTTCGGATCGTAGGTGCCGATGATCTCGATGAATTTGCCGTCGCGCGGACTGCGGCTGTCCGCCACCACCACTTTGTAATACGGACGATTGGTCGTCCCTTCTCTGCGTAATCTGATTGAAACTGCCATACATTAATTTTTCATCTTCGCCATTTGCGCCATCATTCTTTTCATTTTGCCCGCGTTCTTCATCATCTTTCGCATCTGATTAAAACGCTGCAGCAGATCGTTCACTTGCGTGACGGTGCTACCGCTCCCGCGCGCGATGCGTTGGCGACGCCGCGCATTTAAAATGTCGGGCCGCGTTCGCTCTTCGCTGGTCATCGAAAGCACAATCGCTTCGGTGCGCTTGACCTGCTTCTCGTCCACCGAGAGGCCCTGCACGTTACTCATGCCGGGGATCATGCCAAGTATGTTTTCGAGCGGGCCCATTTTTCGCATCATTTTGAACTGCGCAAGGAAATCGTTGAAATCGAAAGACGCGGTGCGGAGTTTCTTCTCCATCCGCATCGCTTCTTCTTCGTCGAATGCTTCCGCGGCTTTCTCGACCAGCCCCACAATGTCGCCCATCCCGAGAATGCGGCCGGCAAGACGGTCGGGCACAAAGACTTCGAATTGATCGAGCTTCTCACCGACGCCGGCGAATTTAATCGGACGCTGCGTGACTTCGCGCATCGACAAGGCCGCACCGCCACGCGCGTCGCCATCAAGTTTGGTAAGCACCAATCCCGTAATTCCGAGCGCCTCGTTGAAATGCGTCGCGACACTCACGGCCTGCTGGCCGGTCGCGGCATCAGCAACCAACAAAATTTCCTGCGGCTTGAGGAATTCCTTGAGCTCTTTGATTTCCTCAATCAGCGCCGCGTCGATTTCCTGTCGTCCGGCCGTGTCGAAAATTTGCACGTTGCCGTTTTGTGTTTGGGCCCATTCCAAACTCGCTGCCGCGGATTTGCGCAGGTTCTTCTCGTTAGGCGGCGGCGTGTAAACCGGCACATCGACCTGTCGACCCAATGTCGCGAGTTGTTCGATCGCCGCCGGTCGATGCAAATCGCACGCAATCAACAACGGCGCGCGGCCTTGTTTTTTCAGCAGCTTGGCGAGTTTAGCTGACGAAGTTGTCTTGCCCGCACCGTTCAAACCAACCATCAAGATCCGCGCGGGTTTATCCAAGTTCAGCGGCGCTGCGTCCCCTCCGAGCAATTGGGTCATTTCATCGTGAAAAATCTTCACCATCTGCTGACCCGGCGTGACGCTGCGCATTACTTCCTCGCCGAGCGCTTTTTCTTTCACGCGCGCGATGAAATTTTTCGCGACCTGAAAATCGACATCCGCCTCCAACAGGGCCAGCCGAACCTGGCGCAGCGCATCATTAATGTTCGTCTCCGAAATGGAGCCGTGACCGCGCAGGTCCTTAAAAATATCCTGAAGTTTGTCGCCGAGCTGCGAGAACATCTAGCGTTTGCTCGGCGAGGCCGAGGCCGAAGGTGCCGGTGACCCAGATCCGTCGGAGATATTAAACGTCCAAGAGGTCTCGACTTTCTTGTCGCCGGATTTTCCGCTGACGATCACGGTGCACGACTTGTCGCGCAGCTTTTGCGTCACTTGATACGAAACGGTCTGTGTTTTCGCGTCGTATGATGCAGGAACCAAACCGAGGCCGCTCACGCGCATTTGCACACTTTTCTCGTCAATCTGTCCAAAGGAGCTGAGATTTGCGCGGATAAGTGGCAAGGGAGTTGTACTCGTCGCACCATCGGCCGGCTGCGCCCCAACGTCCGTTTTCGAGACTTCCGCTACGGGAGCTGCTCCCCCGCTGGTGGAACCGCCGAAATTAGCCGCGTCGGTAAAAACTTTCGGCTTGTTGCCCTCGATGAGATAGCGGCCTAACGAGTCGTTAGGCGCGCCATAGGTGAGGCGTTGTCCGTAAACGGTGAAGATCGCTTCGTAATTCGATTTCTTGATGAACTCGCGCACGTGCTCGTTGATGAAACCGAAGGGAACGGCGAAGCAATTCACTTTGATTCCAAGTTTCTGCTCGAGCGTACTCTTCGAGCCGGTAATTTCATTTGTCAGCCACTGATCGTATTCCTCGGGATTCAGCCGTTTTTTCTGCACCTTGTCGAAGGGCCGTCGTAAGTCCTGATGGGTGGCCGAATGCGCCTGAATATCGACCCCGGCATCGCGCATTTCCGCGATCATTTCCCAGCTCATCGCCGCCCCGCCGCCGAAGTGCATTCCTTTCACGCCCTCGGTGTAAATGAAGAGCGTAAAGGGATAGCCGAATTTTTTCATGATCGGCCAGCCGACTTCATATTGCGACTTCCAGCCATCATCGAAGGTGATGACGGCGGCCTTGGGCGGAATCGATTTCTCGCCGCGCTTCCACGCTAGAAAATCCTGCATGCCGATCACCGGAATTTTCTTGTCCTGCAGTTCTTTCATTTGCGCCTCAAACATCTCGGGCGTGATCTCGGTATCGGGGCGGTGAACCTTTTTCTCGAAACGGTGATAGCCAAAAATGATGACCTGCGCGCTCTGGTCGATCACCGGCCGCGCCGGCGTGGGAATCGGCGTGGCGCTGGGCGCGGCGGTCGCCTGTGGGCTTGGCGCCGCATTCGCGGTCGGGACACTTGTTACGGAATTCTTTTTGCAGCCGGGGAGATTGACCGCCAACAGCACGGTGAAAAGTGCAAATCGTATCAGCATAAAATCAGGTTAACGGCTTTAAATCTGAGCGGGAAAAACACAAGCGGTTTTTGGCAAATTGCAGGCGACAGGGGCCGCCTTTGGCGTATCAATCCGAATGTCTCGCCCTGCTTTCCTGCTCTGCGCCGCTGCCGGGGCGTTTTGCCTAACGAGTTGTTCCACCACCGAAACCCCCGGTCAAAAAAATACGCTGCGCACTTTTAGTACCGTTGTGATCGATCCCGGACACGGCGGACGGGACAATGGCGCGACCCGTCGTTTCGGGCCGCCGGAAAAAGTTGTCGCGCTCGACGTCGCGCAACGTTTGCGGAAAAAACTGGGCGAATCGCAGCTGCGCACGGTCCTCACTCGGAGCTCGGATGTCTTCATTCCCCTCGACGAACGCGTCGCGATCGGAAATCGACAAGCCAATTCCATCTTCGTCAGCATTCATTTCAACGACGCCACGCGGCGCGGCGTGCATGGCTTCGAGGTTTACTATTCCAATTCTTCCGCGGCCGATTTGGCGCAGCGCATCCAGCGAAATTTGCTGCGCCTGCCGAAAGCGGTGAATCGGGGCATTAAGCCGGCGCGTTTCCGCGTGCTGCGCAATGCCCGTTATCCCTCGGTGCTGGTGGAGTGCGGATTTCTCAGCAACCGCGGCGAGGGCGAACAGGCTGGCAACGCCAATTTTCGCGACAAGCTCGCGGACTGCATCTCGGAAGCAATCGTGGAAATCCGCTACGGCGCCGGAGTTTACCATGGACCACCCAACAGTGTGCCACCAACGGACAGCTCGGCTCAGTGATTACTCAACATATCTACGCATCATGATGCGTTAATTTGTTCCTTGCTGAAATTCTCCGAGAGCGTTTAAGTAGAAGGCCATGTCGGCCACCGTTTTGCATCCCTTCGAAACGCTCCTGCGCGAGCGCATCGTCGTGCTCGACGGCGCCATGGGCACGATGGTCCAGCAGTTCAAGCTGAGTGAGGAGCAGTTTCGCGGCGAACGCTTCCGCGATTGGGAAGGCAAAGACCTCAAGGGAAGTATCGAAGCGCTCCTGCTCTCGAAGCCGGAGATCATCCAGGAGATTCACGAGAAGTACCTCGAGTCCGGCGCTGATGTCATCGAAACCAATACTTTCAGCGCAACGACTATTGGATTGCACGATTTCCTGTTTCGCGGTGAACCAACCAACGGCCGCAAGGACCCGGAATTTTTTCAGCGCGTGGTGGATGACAAAGATCTTCGCGCCCTCGTTCACGAAATGAATGTGACCGCGGCGCGGCTTGCGCGTAGCGCCGCCGAGAAAGTAGCGAACACCACGGGACAACGCCGCTTTGTAGCCGGAGCGCTCGGGCCGATGCCGGTGACGAGCTCGATTTCGCCAGACGTGAACGATCCGAGTTTTCGCGCGGTTACATTCGACCAAATCCGGCAATCGTATGGCGATCAGATCTCGAGTTTGCTCGAGGGTGGCGTCGATCTGCTTCTGGTCGAAACTGTCTTCGACACCTTGAACTCGAAGGCGGCGCTCTTCGCGATCGCGGACGCATTCGAAAAATCTGGGCGGACAGTGCCGCTGATTGTTTCCGGAACGGTGACGGATCTTTCGGGACGGATGTTGAGCGGTCAGACCGTGGAAGCGTTTCTGACTTCTGTTTCTCATTCGCAACCACTCGTGGTTGGATTGAACTGCGCGCTCGGTCCGAAAGAAATGCGGCCGTCGATCGAAGAACTGGCACACAACGCGCCGCACTACACAAGCGCTTATCCCAACGCCGGGTTGCCCGATCCACTGTCGCCAACGGGATTTCCCGAAACGCCGGAGAGCTTCGCGCCGCAGCTGCGCGAATGGGCGCAGAATGGCTGGCTCAACGTGGTCGGCGGCTGTTGTGGAACCACGCCGGAACATATTCGCCTTATCGCGGAAACGGTGCGCGAATGTCCGCCGCGCGCGATTCCGCAGAAAGCTTTGACGAACGATCTGCAACTTTCCGGGCTCGAACTTCTGACAATCACAAAAGACACCGGATTTGTGGTCGTGGGCGAACGAACCAACATCACTGGCTCGCCGAAATTTTCGAAACTGATCCTCGGTGGTGATTACGAGGGCGCCGTCGCAGTGGCGCGCCAACAAGTGAAAGGCGGCGCCAACATTCTCGACGTCAACATGGACGAAGGAATGATCGATTCCGAAGCGGCTATGACGCGCTTCCTCAACCTGATCGGGAGCGAGCCGGAAATCGCTCGCATTCCGATCATGATCGACAGCTCCAAGTGGAGTGTGATTGAAGCCGGCCTGCGCTGCGTGCAGGGGAAAGGGGTCGTCAATTCGATCAGCTTGAAGAATGGCGAGGAAGAATTTCTGCGCCAGGCAGGACTCGTTAGGCGCTACGGTGCGGCCGTAATCGTGATGGCCTTCGATGAGCAAGGTCAGGCGGATTCATTACAGCGCCGCATCGAGGTTTGCGCGCGCGCCTACAAGCTTCTTATTGACCGCGCAGGCATTTTGCCTAACGACATCATTTTCGATCCGAATGTTCTAACGGTTGCCACCGGGCTGGATGAACATCGCAACTATGCAGTGGATTTCCTCGAAGCCGTGCGGTGGATTAAGTCGAATCTGTCCGGAGCGCGGACCAGCGGCGGCATCAGTAACATTTCGTTTTCATTTCGCGGCAACAACCCTGTCCGGGAAGCGATGCACTCCGCGTTTTTATATCATGCGATTCGCGCGGGGCTCGACATCGGCATTGTCAACGCCGGACAACTTGCCGTTTACGAAGAGATCGATCCGGAGCTGCGCACGCGGGTAGAAGATGTCCTGCTCAATCGCCGCGACGACGCAACGGAGCGGCTGGTTGATTTTGCCGAAAGCGTCAAAGCAAAGGATAAGGCGCCGATCGAAAAAGAAGCGTGGCGAAGTGGAAGCGTGGAAGAGCGTCTTTCGCATGCGCTGGTCAAAGGCATCGTGGATTTCATTGACGCCGATACGGAAGAAGCGCGGCGCAAAAGCAGCCGGCCGCTCGATGTGATCGAGGGACCGCTCATGGCCGGGATGAGCATCGTCGGTGATTTGTTCGGGGCGGGAAAAATGTTTTTACCGCAGGTGGTAAAGAGCGCGCGGGTCATGAAAAAAGCCGTCGCGTACTTGATGCCCTTTATGGAAGCGGAGAAAAGTGGCGGCGCGAAGCCGCAGGGCCGCATCGTCATGGCCACTGTAAAAGGCGACGTGCACGATATCGGCAAGAACATCGTGGGCGTGGTATTGCAATGTAATAACTACGAAGTGATCGACCTCGGAGTGATGGTGCCGGCGCCCAAAATTCTCCAGACGGCGCGCGACCGCGGAGCGGACGTTATCGGCTTAAGTGGACTCATTACCCCATCGCTCGACGAAATGGTGCATGTGGCGCAGGAGATGGAGCGCGAAGGATTTTCTGTTCCGTTACTCATCGGCGGCGCGACCACGAGCCGCGCCCACACGGCGGTGAAAATCGCGCAGCATTATGGCGGCAGCACCGTGCACGTTTTGGATGCTTCACGCGCGGTTGGTGTGGTGAGCAATTTACTAAACGCCGGCACGAAAGCGGAATTCGATCGGAAGACGCGGGCCGACTATGATCGACTGAGGGTCGAACATCGCGATCGTCAGGGAGCGAAAAAGATGCTGTCCCTCGCCGCTGCGCGCGTTAACAGAACACCGATGAATTGGGGCGCTTACGAACCGGCAAAACCAGATTTCATCGGCACAAAAGTGGTGCAGCCCCCGCTCAGCACGCTGATCGATTACATCGATTGGTCTCCGTTTTTTCACACCTGGGAGTTGCGCGGACGGTATCCGGCGATTCTCGACGATCCAGTCGTCGGTCCACAGGCGCGCGAAGTCTTCGACGACGCGAAAACGTTGCTGAAGAGAATTCGCTCGGAAAATTTACTAAAGGCGCGCGGCGTCTACGCTTTTTGGCCGGCAAATTCCGTCGGGGATGATGTCGAATTGTATCGCGATGAAACACGCGACGAGCGGATCGCCACTTTTCATTTTTTGCGTCAGCAAATGCAGAAACCTGACGGTCAACACAATCATTGCCTGGCTGACTCCATCGCGCCGAAAAGTGAGGGGCCTGTCGATTATCTCGGCGGGTTCGCTGTCACTGCCGGCTTGGGCGCAGACGAAGCTGCGAAAATATTTTCAGACGCTCACGACGATTACAACGCGATCTTGCTCAAAGCGCTGGCCGATCGGCTAGCAGAAGCCTTCGCGGAATATCTGCACCAACAGGCGCGGATCGCGTGGGGTTTTGGCCGTGATGAGAAATTGACGCACCAAGAATTGATCGGCGAAAAATATCGCGGAATTCGGCCGGCTGCCGGTTATCCAGCTTCGCCTGATCACACCGAAAAGCAGACACTGTTTGACCTGTTACGACCGGAAGAAAATGCCGGCATTTCACTGACCGAGTCTTTCGCCATGCATCCCGGGGCCAGCGTAAGCGGGCTCTACTTCGCACATCCCGACTCCAAATATTTCGCGGTCGGGAAAATCCAACGCGACCAGGTTATTGATTACGCGGCCCGAAAGGAATCGACTGTGGAGATAGTCGAGAAGTGGTTGGCGCCTAATCTCGCCTACTAAGTTTTTTCTCCGCTCTAGCGACTGGTTTCTCTCTGCTAGGCGGGCACGCGTGCGGGCAAATCTTGCTCTTCTTAAAGTGTAAGATCGATCAACCCTAGGCCCACATTCGGGGCATCTCCGGCATACCGGCTGCTTATGGTAATTCTATTCAATATAGAATCCATATGCGTCGCCCTACCGCTTTTCCTCTTCTTTTCGTCTGTTTGCTCGGCCTATTTGGCAACGGGCTGATCAGGGCGGATGGGCTGCCTCCCCTCCCCACGCCGACCCCCATCCCTAGCCCCATTCCGACGGCCACTCCTGAACCTACTCCAATTCCAACGCCAACGCCGCTTCCCACGCCGGAGCCCACTCCGCTTCCGACCCCGGGACCGACGCCCTTTCCCACCCCAGTGCCTACTCCGGTGCCGACGCCTGAACCTATTCCCACTCCAACTCCAACTCCAACTCCAACTCCAACTCCAACTCCAACTCCAACTCCTACTCCGGTACCGACCCCACAACCCACCCCAGTCCCAACTCCAGTGCCGACACCTGAACCTACTCCCACTCCAACCCCAATACCTACTCCGGTACCGACCCCGCAACCGACCCCAGTCCCAACTCCAGTGCCTACTCCGGTGCCGACACCTGAACCTACTCCCACTCCAACCCCAATACCTACTCCGCTACCGACCCCACAACCCACCCCAGTCCCAACTCCAGAGCCTACTCCAGTGCCGACACCAGAGCCTATTCCCACTCCAACCCCAATACCTACTCCGTTACCGACCCCACAACCCACCCCAGTCCCGACTCCAGTGCCTACTCCGGTGCCGACACCAGAGCCTACTCCCGTACCCACGCCGGATCCGCTGTCGGTTACTCTTTCTTGGAACCCCAACATCGAACCCGACGTAGCGGGTTATCGTGTCTTAATTGGCACCGTTTCTGGGAATCCCACCACGATCCTCGATGTCGGAATGCAAACGAGAGTGGTGATATCGAATTTGCTGCCAGGAACCACCTATTACTTCTCCGTTACGGCGTACACTGCAGCGGGTCAGGAGAGTCTTCCTTCAACAGAGGTGAGCTACACCACTCCGGGCACCGCACCATCGCCTACGCCTGCGCCGACCCCAACGCCTACGCCGATCCCCAGCGCGACCCCAACGCCCCCGCCGGCAAACCCGCCCGTGCTAACCGTATTCTCGGCCAACGTTAATGTCGGCAAGGTGGAGCAGGTAACCTTGAACAACGGAATGCAGAACGTGAATGACATCATCGCGCTTGTCCCCGCCGGGGGAACCGCTCCGGTCGATTGGTATTACTTGAATGGGACAAAGATGCCGCCGTCATCGGGCGTTGCCTCGGCCACTCTCTCTTTTCCCATGACGAGCGCAGGGCAATTTGAGTTTCGCTATTGCACTGGATCGCAAGTTTGGGTCACGAGCGAACAAATCAGGGTAACTCTGGCTGCTCACGCGACGCCGACTCCCATTCCTGCTGCACTAACCAAGAACCTTTCCAATGTTTCTACTCGGGCCAAAGTTCAAACCGGGGACAACGTTGTCATCGGTGGCTTTATTATCTCGGGCGCCGTGCCGAAGAAGGTAATTATCCGGGCGCTCGGACCTTCCTTGGTCGCGGCCGGCCTCCCTGATGCCCTGCGCGAGCCTACTCTAACTCTATACAACTCCGGCGGCACAGCCATCGCGTGGAACGATCACTGGCGGAATAGCCCTGACGCTGTCTCGATTGAGTCTTTCGGGCTAGCTCCCTCGAGTGATTCCGAGTCTGCGCTTATGATGACCCTGGGGCCAGGGGTTTATACGACCAAAGTCGAGGGAACCGGGGGAAGCGTGGGCATCGCCTTAGTCGAAGTTTACGATACCGACTCCAGAGGAAGTCGCATCACCAACATCTCTACGCGCGGAAGAGTGGAGACGGATGACAATGTTATGATTGGCGGATTCATCGTTAACGGTAGTCAATCTATCTCGGTGCTGATCCGCGCGCTGGGGCCGTCTTTGGCTAAGAGTGGAGTAAGTGGCACTCTTTCCGATCCTACGCTCGAAATCTACAACAGCAGCGGGGTGCGGATAGCTAGTAACGACAACTGGAAAAAGACGCAGAAGACACAAATTACTGCTACCAAGCTGGCCCCTACCGACGACCGCGAGTCAGCCATTATGGCGACGCTCGCACCTGGCACTTACACGGCGATTGTCCGCGGAGTAAACGACGCCACCGGGGTAGCCCTGGTAGAAGTCTACAGCTTGTAACTAAAACCGCGAGGTGCTAAGGACTACCCTCGAGTTACCGAGGGTTAGTTGCCTCTGCGCGGGCGTCTAACTGTGGGTCTTTTATCTGGGCGCCAAATAAGAGAAGTGCCCCGGCTTGATCAGCGGAAACGGGATCGACGTCGAGATTCTCTTCCGGTTTCGGCCAATGAACATTCCAGGCAAGGCTCACTTTTTCTAAAGACCAAATCATATAACGGGTAAGATCGAGCTCCCACCACTTCAATCCATGTGCGGCACAACGCGGCTTCGCGTGATGATTATTATGATAGCCCTCGCCCAAGGCACCGAGGCCAACCCAAAAGTTGTTCTTACTGTGATCCGTAGTTTCGAAACGGCGATAACCAAACGCCTGCATATGGCAGATGGAGTTCACGGCCCAGGTAAAATTGTAGATGACCAACATCGGCACATAGAGACACCAAAGTAGTCCAGCCAAACCAAAACCTGCGTACAAAGCGACTGCCACAAGTAGGTGCGGAATGATATAAAAATAGGGGCGCTCCCATAGGCGGCAATACCAGATTTTACGAACGTCAGCGGCGTAGCGCATGGAACGATCGCGAAACCCGGGAGGCTTGCGCACCAGCCACATCATGTGTGCATACGGAAAACCGTGGATCGGGCTATGGATGTCTTCGTCGGTATCGGATTTCAAGTGATGATAACGATGATCCCCTACCCATGTAACCGGATCTCCCGAAAGTGAAACCGCCGAACCGGTGGCGAAAATAAATTTTAGCCACTCCGGCATCTCAAACCCGCGATGGGTGAGATACCGATGTAGATAAAGCGTTGTCCCCAGCCCGCACCAGAGATAGATCGCCAACATCACGGGCAGATAGGCCCACTGAAAACGAGTGCAGAGCGCTACGAGGCCGAAAATTTGCAACAGCAGCAGCAAGGCGAAAAGCCAGAGATTAAGTTTGTCGTTTTTAAACATGAGGAAGCAAAAGAAGGCGGCAAGCCTGCCGCGCGAGAGCGAGGGATGATCGTCCCGCATAGGCTCGACGGCAAGAGGTATTTCGACATTTCACATGCGCCTGCACGCGAGCTGTGCTAAAGACTGCGCGGCAACGCGGGGTGTAGCTTAGCTTGGTAGAGCGCCTGGTTTGGGACCAGGAGGTCGCAGGTTCGAATCCTGTCACCCCGACCACGATTCATGCGGTAATGAAATATTCTTTGCGGACGGGCATGATCGCGAGCTGCTTCGCCAGCGCTTTTCTTTTTGCTCAGGAACCGGAGTTGCCAAAGCCGGAAACACAAGAGTCGGCTCCAGTCACCATCTCGCCCTCGCCACGTCCGGATCTTTTTCCGCCAGATATTCTTAGTCCGGCCGACAGAGCAGCTTCCCCCGCCCCCACAATTCCGGTCCTGCCAACACTCCCTCATCTGGACGAGGCTTTTATACCAAAACCTCTCAGCGTCACTGCGGGAACGGCCCAAAATCACGCACAGTGGCGAGCACTAAATAATCAGGTGGCGAATCGCGAAAACGTGCGCGCCGCGCGCCGCCTTGCCGATGCCGCCTCAACCGATCTGGAAAAGCGAAAATTGCTTGGTCGGTATTACGAAATTCTTTACGATGAGATGTTGGCCGTAACGAGCAAGCCCGAGCTAAGAGCATATCTCGGCGACCGAAAAAAGGACCAGCTGAATGCCTTGGCACAGTCCCGCGTGCGACCAACACCAACGCCATCAAAACAAAACAGTAAGAAAGTCTCTCGAAAACGTGCATCACTTGCTTGCTGCACGACGAGGCCTTGTTAGAATTACGCCGCGATTTGGCGCATTCGTCTAGTGGTTAGGACACGGCCCTCTCAAGGCCGGTGCACGGGTTCGATCCCCGTATGCGCTGCTCAGAAAAGAAAGCTCAGCCCGCCGGTAAAACTATTCCGCGAATAGGAACGATTGGGCAGATTGGACAAGACTTCGGCATGACTGTAGGCCGCATTCGCGGAAAGAAACCGATTAATCAAGTAGGTTAAGCCTAACGAGACATCGATTGTGTCTTGGTTGTAGTTAGTAACAAATCCCGGGGAAAGCTCGACCGTGCCGTCATCACTATGCTGGTAGAAACAGGAAAGGCTCGTCGTGATACGCGGTGTGAAAACATGAGATGCTATCAAACCAGTGCCAAAAGTGAGACTAGCCGAGGAGTTTGGCACGAAGGATTCCCGCGTCGCATAGCTGGCATTCCAGCTAAGCGATGTCTTGCCTGTAACAGCGTAGGTTAAGCCCGCTTCAAAATGAGGATTTATGCCGTCGCTACTTTGCAGAGCGGAGTTGCCGGTGTTGCGAAGCTCAAAGCCACCGCGCAGCAAACCTTGCAATTTTTGGCTCAAGGTGTGATCGAAACCCAAGAGGAACGTTTGCACAAAAGAGTTTCGATCGATGCCGCCGTTAAAAAGCGAACCGGACAACGAATACTGCGCTACGAGAGTAGTTACCGGCAGATAGAGAAAGCGAATGGACTGGCTGAAGCTTTGCTCCACACGGTCATGCGTGTCGGCTATTGAGCGGTCGTCATATAGCGTAGTTCCCAGCGAATAAGATGTAACGGTTGAGAACCGCGGCAACCATTGGTAGGAAACGCTAACACTATCGGCGGTACCGAAGTAATTTCCCGCCCTCCGATCCAGCGTGAGTGTGTTAGAAAAATCGGGTTCCGCTTGGTAGCTCACGCTGACAGCCACATCGAGAGTCATCTTTAGGCTGACTTGGTGGATCAACGACAAACTTAGGAAAAGATTTGGATCATAACGGTTAGTCGTCAACTGGGGGAAGTAGGTGAACCCCGTGCCCGTACGCAAACTCCCGCGCGTTCGCAGGGTTCCGAAATCGTAACTCAACCCGAGGCTAGCGCCCACGAGCGAAGACCCCTGCGAGCTTGACGATTCTCCGTTCGGATTATCATCATATCCTCCGCTGACCGAAACAGTAACCTTCACCGGCAAACGCCACCGGGCAACTTGCATACCGCCGCTGTCGCCGCCAGCGCCGTCGGTCGGCACCTGAACGTCCTGTCCGTAAACGCTGGCGGCGACCAGCCAAAGTGTGGCGCAACAAACCGCACGGTACAAGCGCAATGACCACTGACTTGCTGCGCCAAGAAGCACTGGAAATCGAGAGCGCGGCTGAGCTGGAAATTTACTGATCACTTTCGGGTGCTCTAAGATCAAAACTGGCAACGGCTTCCAGACTCAATAATGACGGTTGGAATGATGAGAAAAAGCAGAGTACTAAACATTTGCGTTTCCCTGCAAGTAGAAGTTCATAGGTAATCGACAGGTCTACCGGCCCGCGCAGCGCCGAATATACATTGTAGTAGCTGTGGATTTTCGACTGTGCGAGAGTGATTTCCTCAGTAATTAAAATCTTATAAAATGAAAATCTCCAGGGTCCTGATGGCAGTTGTCGTGGTTGGTTGGTTAACCGGCTCGGTCGGCTATTCGCAAACGAGCTACGAAGCATATTATTTTAGCCTTTTCGCTGGCGGCGTCGGATTGGGGGGGAGCGAGGACGGGGCTCTCAATGTTGCGCGCTTTCGCGGCCCGGAAGGCATAGCGAGGGACGCGAGCGGATTTATTTACCTCGCTGATACCGGAAATTCAATCATTCGTGCGATTTCTCCTGCTGGAACCGTCAGCACCGTGGCCGGTTTAGCCGGGAACACGGGCTTCGCCGACGGGACTGGCAGCGCGGCTCGCTTCTCCTTTCCCCGGGGTATCGGCGTGGATACCGCCGGCAATATCTACGTCGCAGATACCAGTAACCACACCATACGAAAAATAACTTCAGCGGGGGTCGTAACGACGTTTGCCGGTGCAGCAGGTCAGTCTGGAAGTGCGGATGGAGCAGGCGCTACTGCGCGGTTCTTTTTCCCGATTGGCGTGGCCTTGGACGGAAGCAACAATGTCTACGTCGTCGACGATGGCAATCAGACTATTCGCATGATCACCCCTGCAGGAGTCGTCACGACGCTCGCCGGCTCCGCCGGCAACGCCGGGGCGAATGACGGCGCCGGGAACATGGCGCGATTTTTTTTCCCGACTGGGATTGCCTATGACGCGACTGGCGGAGTTTTGTATGTAGCGGATACGAGCAACCAGACCGTTCGGAAAGTAACTCTCGGCGGGGCGGTAACGACGGTCGCCGGGACTCCAAGCAGTGCTGGGAGCACTGATGGAACTGGAAGCGCTGCACTGTTTAACGGTCCGGCCGGCATAACAGTGGACGTCGCAAGTAATGTCTACATCTCAGAGCTCAATAACCACACGATTCGCAAGATTCGTCCCAGCGGTCTTGTTACCACTTTGGGGGGATTTCCGGGCCAAGCGGGCAACGCTGATGAGGTCGGATCCAGAGCTCGCTTTAACGCCCCTCGCGCCTTGGTAATCGACAGCACCGGCCGTCTTACTGTCGCCGATACAAACAATCAGACACTCCGTCTGGGTGTGCCTGCAGCGGGAGGAATATCCTTGGTGATTTCACCTGGTGCCACCGGTCACAAGGTCGTGAGCGGACATACCTTCCCAAACGTTCAAGTAACAATCACGGCGACAGGAAGTCTCGGCAGCGCCTTTCTGCCGCTGGTAACCGTGTCTTCCGATGGCACTGGATTCTTTCAATACGACGACACCGCCTCCGGGAGGCGCTTCTACCGCGCTACGCTCTCGGGTAGCTAAAATAACGTGAGCGCTTTTGGGCGGCCGCGCTGTATCAAGTAGCCGAGACGATCGGGGATTAAGGGAGATCGTGGTTCTTTCGAAGTGAACAACGGTTGCGTCGCGGAAAGCCGGCCGCTTTCCCGCCTACCCTACTCGTGAAGGTTCGACCTTATATCTTCGCAGCTGTGTAAGCTGCGGTCTTACAGGGGGGCTGGAGGCCGATCAACAGCGTAATAATCGGCTGGAAACTTCTATTGCCTGCCGATCGAGTAATGCTTTCGATAGCGAGCCCGCGCAGTGTCTTCCTGTCAGAATGCAAGAGCTGTTCGTTAGCGAGCCGAGAAGCAACGAGGGTTTTCAGAGCGCATGCCGCCTGGCGAGGGCCCTAGAAAAACGGCATGCGACGGCACAAAAAAAAGCCGGGCAGAGAATTTCTCCCTGCCCGGCGCAATTGCTAAAATCTTCTACGAACTCTAGGCGCGGACAAGCCGGCGACGGAAAATCTCCAAACCAACGAGGGAGATACCGAGAAATGCCAGCGCCGAGCCGCCCTCCGGCAGCGAGGAGCTGGTAGCGTTAAGGAATTGGAATTGAAATGAGCTGCCCGCACCAGATAGAGCGAACGAGCCGAACGTCGGGTCAAAGGTAGGACCGCCGCCGCTGATCCTTAATGTTCCGGTCCCCTGCAGACTCATGCTGGAACCGTTCGTGGCGACCTGGCTGTTGTTAGGATCGAGAAAAGCCAAATCGAACGAGTAGGTTCTACCGTTGAACACGAACGACCATTCGTTCAGAATGGGCGCACCCACCAACATCGCGTTGTTACTGTTGCCGTTGCCCGTGAACGAGAAGTCGGTGAACTGTACGGTATTGCCTGCACCTGTCGTCCCAGTGTAGCTGCCAGTGCCACCAATGACCGTAAAAGGGTTGTTGAAATGAATATTAGTTGTGTTCCCAACCACGCTGGCACTACCGGAGCCAGTGAAGTTAATCGCCCCGGTAATTTGGACGGCGTGGACCCGACTGGCGAGTGCAGTTGTGATAACCGCAATTCCGAATGCGATCCTAAGTGCTTTGATTGAATGTGTCATTTTATTAGTCCCTGCAAACCGTAGATGTGACGATCTTCAGCGAGAGCTTAAGCAGAGGCGGTGCCAAACTTCGAGCACAACGCACAAACAATTGAGCTGGAGACGGTTAAAAATACCAAGACACCGGAATTTTTTAGACGGGTATCGGGATTGTGTAAGACTTTCCGACAATGGCCCCACAGAGACCTTTACGGCATTACTTTGCATCGGACTTCGCATCAAAAAAAAACCGGGCAGAGAATCTCTTCTCTGCCCGGCGGATTTTTAGATTTTGAGGTTCGTTACGCGCGGACCAGTCGGCGGCGGAAGATCTCCAAGCCAAGCAGAGATACGCCCAGGAGTGCCAAAGCTGAGCCGCCTTCCGGCAAGGCAGAGCTGCTGGCATTAAGGAATGTGAACTGAAAATTGCTTCCCGCGCCGGAGAGCGCGAAGGAGCCGGAGGTGGGATCGAAATGGACGCCGCCCAAACTGGCACCGTCGGTAATTCTCAAGATCCCCGTGCCCTGTAAGCTAATGCTAGAGGCGTTTGCCTGACTATTAGCTGGGTCGACAGCAAATAGGTCGAAGGAATAGGTCCTTCCGTTAAACGTAAATGACCACTCATTAAGAATCGGCGATCCAACTAACGTAGCGTTGTTGAAGGTGCCGTTTCCGGTGAAAGTAAAGTCGGTAAACGTGGCTGAACTGCCTGTTGTTCCAGTGTAGCTGCCAACTCCACCAATAACCGAAAAAGGATTATTGAAGTGGATCGCGGTAGATTGGCCCGCTCCGCTACCGGTTTGCGTGGCGCTCCCGGATCCAGTGAAGTTGATTGCGCCCGTGATCTGAACGGCTCTGGCCTGCGGTGCCATTAGTCCACAGCTGAGGAGCCCAGTCACGAGAAGTGATAGGATAGTTGTCGATATTTTCATTTTGTTTGTGGGGTTAGTAATTTTTTTCGCGTTGGGGTTCTCGAAGTTGCCTGCGAGGACTAAGTTTTCACGAAACAGATAGCACGGGGTATGCCACCGAAAGGGGATGGCTCACAAAGCATTGATGGGTAGGTATATGCATAATTTAAAAATTTTGTAGAGAGGAGTCGCTTGTTGGCAAAATCGTAAGCTTTCCCGACGTTGCTCACTCGACCATTCCTGAACGCGACAATCACAGCAACCTGTCGCAGCAGCATCCCGTCGGTCATTTTGGAGGAGGCGTCGCTAAAGTCTTTTGCGCTTCGGTCGCGAGCGGATCGGTCAGTCCGCCCTTTAATGCTCGCTCAAGGGTTGCTCTGCCATCGTTGGTCTGCCGCAACTGGAATTGCGACATTCCCATGTAATACAGGCTCGTAGCATCCAATGGCCTTTTCCGATCCGTCTCTTGGTAAAGTTGAACAGCTCTAGCGTACTCTTTTTTATAGTAACTAGCTTCGGCCAACGTATTTGCAACCTCCGCATCATCGGGCAAAACTCTGCGGGCAGCCGTTGCAAGTTCGTAGGCTTTTGGTCGTTTGGAGGGGTCATTCAGGTAGAGGCGCGCGAGGCCTTTTTGCGCGAGCGAGAAATCGGGGAACCTCTCCAAAATTTTCTCATATGTTTTTCCGGCTGTTGCCGTATCTCCACGTTTCATCGCCAGGTTCGCTTGGACGATCAAAGCGGGCACATACGTGGGATCCTGTTGCAGGGCCCGCTCCGCTTCCGCCTGAAGGCTCGAAACATCCAGATTCGCGGCGTCAGGGTTAGTGAGATTGAGGAACGTTTTCGCTTCGCCGCTTTGGCTGCTCTCCGGAAGCTTCGCGATTCGTTCCATGGTCTGCCTCGCCTCGGCAATCTTTCCCAAGCTGTAGGCGGACCAGGCGAAATCTTTTTGAACGTCGGGATCAGTGGCCAACTGCCGTGATGCTTCCTGGAGGAGGCTATAGGCCCATGCATAGTTTCCAGCATGGAAAGCGAGTCGCCCAACGATAGCTGTGGTATGGGCATCGCCGGGAGTTAAATCTCGCGCTTTTTTCGCCAACTCCAGTGCACGATCTTTCTTCGCCAAAGGGCCAGCGTACAATTCCGCCAGTTTCATCATCGGCGCCGGCAATTTGGGATTTGCTTTGATCGCCTGCTCGTAATAGCTGGCCGCTTTATCCGCTGCTCCTTGGCGTTCATAAACCTCGGCCAGCTTGGCCAACGCGACAGGATCGTTCGGTTGCTGTTTCACCAGTCCTTCCAACTGTTCGACACTGGCATCGCCGGCGCTATTTCCTTCTTTCAGTAAGGTGAGGCGCTTCTTCGCTTCCTCTTTCCCGGAAAAATCCTGTGGAGCGAGCGCGGCCGCTTCGAAGCCTGTCAGCGCCGTCTTGGTGTCACCCATCATATAGCTGGCCATCGCCAAGTGGTATTGCACTTCCGGCTCGTTGCGCATCTTATCAGCGGCTTCTTTCAATAAATTTTGCGCCTGCCGATAGTCGCCGGCGCGATACAGAATCCAGCCTAACGTGTCAGTGATCGCCGGATTATTTGGATCGGCACTATGCGCTTTGCTTGCCCAGTCCTGTGCCTTGTCGAGTTGCTTGAGTTCGTCGGCATAGATGTAGGCGAGATTATTTGCCGCCACCGCGTTGTCGGGCTTAAGAACAAGTAATCTTTCGTAAGCTTCCCGGGCTTTCGCGTAATCTTTCATCTGTGCATAAACGAGCGCCAGTGTCATGAGCGCTCCGGCGTTCTCAGGACTCTTGGCCATAAAAGCCTCCAGCTGTTTCGAAGCCTCCGGGAGTTTTTGTTCGTTAATATAGACCGAGACAAGCAACTCGTAAGCGGCGGGAACGTTCGCATTCACTTCAAGCACTTTAAGCAGCGCGGTTTCAGCGCGATCCCAAAGTTGTTGGGCGGCGTAAATCTTCCCTTCAAGCAAATGCAAAGCGGGTTCATTCGGATACCTCTCGAGTGCGGGCGTGATCCGTTGCAAGGCAGCTGCAAAGTCTTTGGCCTCAATATCCATCTCGATCAGTTGATTCGCTGCGGATAATTTGTTCTCCGATAGGTCATACCCTTTTTCAAAATTCTGACGTGCCTCTGCCTTCTTCCCCTGTTGTCGATCTAACAACCCGAGCATGAGGTACGGTTGAGCTTGGTTAGGGTTGGCGGCGATTTGCTGGCGCAAAATTGCGGCTGAATCGTCGTAGCGTCCGAGAGCACGATAGGCGTCGGCCAGCACCACCTGACCGCGATCCGACGTGGGGTTGGCCTTTACAAAATCCTCCATCGCGGTCACGACGGCGGAATTGTTGCCGAGGCGAAGATTAATCTCGGCCTGGAGAAGAATCGCGTCGGCGTAATTGGGTGCCAGAGCGATCGCTTGTTCCAAATAAGGCAAAGCTTGTGCAAGGTCGCCGCTTTGCACCCACGCTCGCGCCAACGCCACTTTTACCATGGGAATTTTCGGATAATTCGACTCGGTCTGTTTGAGCGAATCAATCGCCTTTTTCGCATCCCCCTTCAGGAGATATTCATCAGCTTCTAGCATGCGCGCCTCGAAATTTTGATTGTCTCGGCGAAATACGTTGTCGAGAAGCGCGAGCGCTTGATCAATATTTTTTGCCCCGGTTATTTTCGCTAGAATGATCCAGCCCGGCAGATAATCCGGTGCCTTCTTCAGAATTTCATTAAGGTAAGCGACGGCTTCCTCCGGTGCACCCGACTGTGCCTTAAACTCGCTATACATGATCTGCGCTGGGGCTCTGGGCGGAGCCAGATCGGCGGCGAGCTTGAACTCTTTGTCCGCACTTACGCGATCGTTTCGCATAAGGTGAAAGCGAGCGAGGGAGAGATACGCGACCCAAGCCTTGGGATCGAGCGCGATCGCACGCTGCAACTCCGCTTCCATTGCGGGCAGATCGGCTTTACGCAGGCTTAGAGTTGCCGCGGTGAGGTGAAGTTTCACTGTCTCTCGCCCGGCGCTCTTTCCAAGAAATTCTTCTGCCTGGGCAATTTCTTCTTTCGATCTGGCCACGTCAGCTAGAATTAACAGCGCATCCTCATTCCCCGGCTCGAGCTTAAGAGCTTCCAAAGCTTCTTTGCGGGCTTCCGCGAGGCCAGACAGTGCGATATAAACTTCGCCCAGCTTGGTCCTGGCTTCCGCGCGTCCGGGCGCAAGGTCTTTCGCGCGCATCAGAAATGGACCCGCTCGCAAGGGTGCGCCTTCCTCTAACCATATCGTGCCGACCTTCAGAAACGCGTCGGCGTCCTTCGGATCTAAGCGCAAAACGTTGGTGTATTCGAGCTTCGCCTTTTCGTAATCGCCTGCTTTGAAGTATTCTTCCGCTCGATGAAGCGCGCGGCCCTTTTTTGCCTGCGCCGAGCAGCTCGAGCTTAGGGCTGCGACTAAGAGAACAAGCAGTGTTTGAAGGAAAATCTTACGGAATCTATTCATCGCTGTGCAGAAGATGAGCTAAGCCGCGCGAGCGGGAAAGCTCATTCTGCTTTGGCTGCGCTGCGATCGACCCCGAGTTTCTCCATCAGCTCGTAAAAGGTGGGACGACTAATACCAAGTTCGGCCGCGGCTGAACTTATTTTGCCGAAGTGCCGTTTGAGCGCTTGTTGAACGAGGTCGCGTTCCACACTTTCGCGCACTTCTTTCAGGGTAGCGCGCGACAAGCCGCCCACGCCGGCTAATTCCAGATCTTTTTCGGTGATCCGTTTCCCATCTGCCATGATGACGGCCCGCTTCACCCGGTTTTGCAACTCGCGCACGTTACCCGGCCAGGGGTGCGTGTTCAGGGCGCGCAAAGCTCCCGGTGAAAAGGACAGATTCGGCCGATCATTCTGGACGCCGTAACGCTGCAGGAATTCTCGCGCGAGCAACACCGTGTCGTCCGTCCGTTCGCGCAGCGGCGGAAGTTTGATCACAACTACCGCGAGGCGAAAGTAAAGATCTTCGCGAAATTTCCCTGTGGTAATTGACTGCTCCAGATTCGCATTGGTCGCGGCAATAACGCGCGCGTCCCCCTCCAATTCCTGCCGGCCACCAACGCGCGTAAAACGTTGCTCCTGCAGATACCGCAGAAGCTTCACTTGCACCGAAGACGGAAGGTCACCGATTTCGTCGAGGAACAGAGTCCCGCCGGTGGCGTTCTCCACCAGGCCTTTCCGCTGCATGTGCGCGCCCGTAAAGGCTCCTTTCTCGTGACCGAATAACTCGCTCTCGAGCAGATTCTCTGGAATCGCGTTGCAGTTGATGGGAATGAACGGTCCGTCCTTCCGCGCTCCACGCCGATGAATGGCGAGCGCGGCCATTTCCTTGCCGGTACCACTCTCGCCTAATAAAAGGACAGGCGCTGTAGTGCTGGCGACCTTTTTGATGTAGGAAAAAACGCCCTGCATTTGCGCGCTTGTGCCGAGCATGTCTTCGAAAACGTTCGGACGAGCAATCGCCTGCATCTCGCGATATTCCTTCTCCAAACTCGCGACGTAGACGCATCGTTTCAGCAACAGGCGCAGCTCCTCGACCTCGATCGGTTTGCAAAGAAAATCGTAGGCGCCCGCGCCGACCGCTTTGAGTGCGTTTGTTTTATCGCCTTGCCCGGAAATGATGATGACTTTGGCCGATTCGTCTCGGCTCAGTATATCGCCTAACGTCGCCAGTCCTTCGTCAGCATCGTTCGGATGCGGCGGCAACCCCAAATCAAGCAAAGTAATAACTGGGGACGTAGTGCGGAAGATCTCGACCGCAGCCGGCCTGTTTTCGGCAAAGCTCACTTCGTAATCCTGACTCAGAGCCCATTTCATCTGGGTACGAATCTCTTCGTCGTCATCAACTATGAGGACCGTCGGTTTCATGAGCCTTTCATCTGCAGCGGCAACAATACGCGAAAAGTGGTGCCGGCGCCGGTTTCACTTTCGACCTGAATATTTCCGCCATGCGCTTCCACGATCATTTTCGATTGAAACATTCCGATGCCCAATCCGTTTTTCTTTGTGGTCTTAAATGGACGAAAGAGCGAATCACGCACGAACGCGGCACTCATTCCACAACCGTTGTCAGTCACGGTCACGACCGCCCAACCATTGCGCGTACCGGTTTGGACGCTAACCCGGCCTTTCGGCAAAACAGCGTCACGCGCATTGAGGACCAGATTAGTAAAAACGCTATGCAGTTGATCCCGATCGGCCATGACTTGCGGAACAGGATGCAAGTCCTTTTCCAATTCTACTTCCGACGTTGGAGTGATGTCTCCCAGCGTTTGTTCTACAACCGAGTTGAGATCAACTGCGACCCCGTCGACCGCTAGTGTCTGTCGCAAAACTCCTAGACGCTCAATTAGATGATTTATCCGAGAAACGGTCTTTCCGATTCCCCGCAACGCATCTTCACGAAACGCAGGATCATCGAAATGGATCGGCAGGTTTTCCAAAGTTAGCGTCAAGGTGGAGGCGGCGTTCTTAAGATCATGCACGAAAAAAGTGGACATGGTCCGAAAGGCTTCAAGCTCCCTCCCCTGCAAAATCTCCGCTGTCAGGCGGCCGTTCAATAAACCGGCGGCTAGCTGATCGCCAACACATTGCAGCAAGTCAATCTCTTCAATCGTATAGGGCACCCCGCCCACGCGGTCGGCCAGAATGACGACGCCCAACCACCGGTCGCGTGCGAGCAACGGAACGCACAGCCTATGGCCGCCTTGATGAAAAATCGCAGCCGCAGCGCGGCGCAATGTTGCGGCCCATTTTTCGTTCGCCTTTTCCAGATCGAGTGGACGCGAACTAGTCGGAGGCGAATCAAAGTCACTTGCGGGAAGAATCGCGACCTCGTCGGCTAAGGTTGACGATTGCGCAGTGGACGCAACCAACGCCAGTCGCTGTGTACTTTCGTCAAAAAGCCAGATTGAAACCGAAAGCGCATTGAATGTTTGCGAAAGAAGTTTTGCCGCCGCATCGCTCATCCGCGCTTGGTCGCCAACGCTGGAAACAGAATGGGTGAAGGCCGTCCAAACTTGACGAAAATCGTGCTCGGGCCTCTTAAAATGTCGGCTAACAAAGTAGCGCGTGGTTTGCCGTAATCGTGCCGAAAGAAGAAGGACTGCGAGGAATGCGACGCCGACGAGGACAACGAACGCCTGGGCTTGAAAGCTACTGGAACCGCCGTTGTGCGCGACCACTTGCGCCAGCACGCCAACAAAAAATAGATATGCGCCCGCCAGCAAGACCGTGAATGAAGTGTGCAGGACGGCCCGCGAAGGATAAACCTGTACCGTGCCAAATCCGCTCCGCGAATATCCAACTCCTATCATCACGCACCCGATGAGAAGTGCGCCGCTTTCGATATCGAGAAGGCCAAGGCCGTGTCCGGAAAAAAGCAACGCCTGGCAACGAGTGTAGATGCGCGCGCCAAAAATAATCCCGATCCCGAGGACCATGAACTTGATGCGCCATTGCATCGTTCCCACCGCAGCGCGGAATGTTTTCTCGAGATTTGTTAGAACAAGAAAAGCGCCGGCAAGTAGCAGGAGGTTAAGGAATTTAATTGCTCCGTAAAACTCGATCCAGCGGCTGCCGTCCTCCTGGAGATGGATGTAGAGAAAATCTCCCTGTAAAGAAAACAGCGGGATGGCGGGCGCAAGAAACGCTGCCAGTATCACTAGTCTCCAGCGCCGGAGAAATTCGCGATAATCGCCCCGCGAATAAATCAGACTGAAGCACAACCAAATTCCCGGAAGGAAGGACTTGGCTACCATCGCAAGCATTTGCCACCACCGCACCGCCCCCCCCGTCACGTTCTCAAAACTAAGCGCGTTGAATGCACTTTCCGCCGCCAGCACCAGCATTCCTGCGCTAAAACACCAAGTGGTTAGTGAGTGCTGCTTTCGAAAGAAAACCACTAGGGCCAGGGCGGCACTGCATAGAGCCGCACCGCCACACAGCAGAATGCTAAAGTTCAAATTCAAGCACCTTCATCCGCACGCCCCAGTCACGAGGCAGTTGCATTACGCTTAAAAAGGGCTGGCCGGAACGTCGATCACATCCCCATCGCGCACATAAAATGGACGCGTTGTTTTGCCGACGAAAGTGGGACGTAAATTGAGCACCTGGGTTTGTTCACGACCATTAATGAGACGAATGACCTGCACCTTCCGAGAGTTGCCAAACTGATTAATTCCACCCGCTTCAGTGAGTGCCTGTAAAATGGTGGTCGGTCGATCGAATGAGAACTTCCCGGGATGACCCACGGACCCCTGGATGTAGACCAACGCGATCCCGCTCTCGAGGGTTACAACCACGTCGCTGTTGGTCAATTGCGATTTAAAGAGCGCGATTAATTCCTCCCGCAATTGCGGGATACTTTTCCCCGAAGCTTGAACTTCGCCGACATGCGGCAGGCTCAATTTCCCGTCCGAGCGAATTTTCTGCGACTGACTGAGCTCCGGCGCACCGGAGAAGCTCAGGCGGATCGAATCGCCGGGCTGAAGGGTTACATGCGCCGGAGCAGCAGCCTGCTCCGGAAGCGGAGGCCGCGCTGTCGTGCCGCACCCACAGAGCGCTAAGAGAGCCGCAGCCGTGAGAGCGGCGTTGAGAGTTAGAGAAACAATTACCGGCGAGTATCTTGGATGCATCGTAGCGTCGAAAATCGAGCAGCACTCTTTGTAACACGTGGATGCCATAGCGCGCAACGAAAACGGAGTCGCGACTCTTTCGAGCTTTTTAGACTAACGAACTTGTTCGGGTAGGACTCGTTAGGCAGCCGTCCGGCGGCGGAGAAAAATGATAGTGGCAAACGCAATCGCGAGAAGGAGCACCGCGCTTCCGGCTTCTGGGACGGCGGTCGGCCGTGAAGTAGTAATCATGAAGCTGATCCCGCTGTTATAATAGTGGCAATCCGGGTCCAGACCGATCGCGAAACGCGCCCAACCGTTTATGCCAGCGCTGTTGACGTAACCCTGCAACGCCGTCACCTGCGCGGCGTCGAAAACAAACGAAACGTTCTGCGCTTTGGCGGATGTGCCGCCATTCGGATCGCTCCATTCTCCGATTTTTGTCTGCTTGATACCTAACGAATTGAAATACGCGCTCGCGAAGAAATCGCCACCGCCTTGATTATCAGTCCAGGTGGAAACCCCCAGAGGCGCTGTATCCAGAAGGTGGAGGAATAAGACATCCGTTTCGACCTGCCAGTCCCAGATCTGACTGAAGGAGAGGGTCGCACCGGTAATCGTCTCCCCAGCCGGCGCGCTCCAGTTCAAGCCCCACGTGTAAAACAGATTATGATCGAGATTGTTTAAGTTCGCAGGGCTGGGAGCGAGCGTATAAACCGTGGCTTCTGCGTCGATCGCCAACAAACAAGCGCAAAACCCAGCCAACAAGCACTTTTTCATCGACCGCAGTTTAGCAATCTGCGTTCCAAGAAAATGTCGAGTCACCTCCCGAATCGAATCACGACATTCAGGAAAGTCGTTCCAAAGCGTTGATTTCTAATAGGTAACGCTGGGGACGACTACGACCAATTTTTGTTGAGGGTAAACCCAAGTATTTATAATACATACTGCTAATTTCTGCCAGTCCGTGAGAAAAGCGTAAAAACAACCGACAGTTAAACCGGGATAGACGCCGTTGGGAGCGGCGAACACGGACGTTCCGCCTTGCGGAACCCCCAGAGTAATAGGAACAAAGGAATTAGGGACAGCACAAAAAAGATCGGGCCGCCTCGGTGGTGGATTGGGCTATCGACCATGGCCGGACTGATATGCACACACAACCATCCAATTACGACGATTCTGAAACCGTTACGCAACAAGCCGAGCGGAATCACCAGCAAAACCAAAAGCAGGCGTCGCCATGGAGTGCGCAGAAACAGGTAGGAGGCCAGCACGCTCGTGATAAGCAGCACCCAACTGGACCTGATCCCGCTGCATTCCCGCGCCACTTCGATTGTTATTCCAGGTAGTTGGAAGTAGACGCCATCGCGAACCACTGGAACGCCAACCAGCGCAAACAACCAACTGGTCACCTCCGCCGATCCTAGTTTCGACCAGTTCTCTAAGAGGGCAGCCATGCCGTCAGGCATGGGAATCGCGAAGAAGAGAAAAGCGGCCGGTAGCGCGATAGCTTTCATCCAATTGAAGCCGCGGAACAGAAAGCCGCCCGCGATCACGAGAAGGACGACGGCTAAAGCAATGAACGCAAAATAATCGTTGTCGCTTAAAGAGGGACGCAGTCGATGCGCTAATAACGTGGCCGCTATTCCCCCACCCGCAGCGATAACGAATGGCGCCACGCTCCACTGATACTCGCGAGGCAGGCTCGATTGTTGAACATAAATAAGATAAGCCGAGATGAATGGAATAAGGACGATGTGCGAGTGCAGCTCATTGCCAAGAACGAAAGTACCTAACGAGTACAAATCTCGGCCGTAGAGTAATATCAAGGCAGCCAGCCAAATTGCACCACCAACCACTCTACCTAACGAGCGGTTGGTCACGCCTTCCACGTCTTACCCGCCGCCCTTTTAATCGGCGCCATGATGTTGCGTGTATCCACAATGCACTGGGCCCAATCTGCTAACTCCTCATAGTTCACCGATGAATGCGCCGTCGAGATCAGAACTGCATCGAAGCCGGCAATCGTTTCGCGATCCCAAGTGACGGATTTCGCTCCGGCCCATTGTGGATGCTCGCGCGTGGGCCCGATCACGGGAACATACGGGTCGTAGAAGGCCGCCTCCGCGCCATTAGCTTGCAGTTTCTCCAGCAACCGATAGCTAGGCGATTCACGCTCGTCGTCGACATTAGGTTTGTAAGCCAGGCCCACCACGAGGATGCGACTTCCTCTTAAGGCCTTCCTCTGGGAGTTAAGCGCTTCAATCACTCGGGCAACCACGTAGTCGGGCATGGCCGTGTTAATCTCGCCCGCCAGCTCAATAAAGCGTGTATACTGTTCGAACTCTCGCGCTTTCCACGTCAGATAAAATGGATCGATGGGAATGCAGTGACCACCTAGCCCTGGCCCGGGGTAAAATGGCATGAAACCAAATGGCTTGGTCTTAGCGGCCGCGATTACTTCCCAAATGTCGATATCCATCGCTGCGTAAACGCGCTTCAACTCGTTAACCAACGCGATGTTGACGCTCCGAAAAATATTTTCGAGTAGCTTGGCCGCCTCAGCTACGCGACAAGATGAGACTGGGACTACGCTTCTGACAGCCCGCTGGTATAACGCCACCGCTTTATCCAGACACGCTGGCGTGTAACCACCTACTACTTTCGGCACGATGCCAACATGACTGCCGGCATTCCCCGGGTCCTCGCGCTCCGGCGAAAAGGCGAGATGAAAATCCTGACCCGCCTTCAACTTCGAACCTTCTTCGAGCACCGCGCGCAGCTCCCCGTCAGTTGTCCCGGGATAGGTCGTCGACTCAAGCACGACTAGCATCCCGCTGCGCAAATGAGGAGCGATGAAGCGTCCGGTATCCAGAACGTAAGACAAATCTGGCTCTCGGTGTTTATCCAGCGGCGTCGGGACGCAGATTAAAACTGCCTCAACTTCCGCGAGGCGCGCGAACTCCGTCGAAGCGGAAAATTTTTTGGCCCTAACCAGTTCTCCGAGCGCCGCGCCATCAATGTGCTTAATGTAACTGCGGCCTTCGTTAATCGCGCCGACCTTGCTTTCATCGATATCGAGTCCCAAAACCTCGACCCCCGAGCGCGCAAACTGCATCGAGAGCGGCAATCCCACATAGCCCATTCCTACGACCGCGATTTTCATAGACGATTGGTGTGCATTTTTCCGAGGCTAATAAGCAAGCTGTAAGCCGCCTCGCTTAAGACTTGGCTGAGCCTTTCAGATACTTGTCCAAGAAATCGAGGATCGCTTTGTAAGCGCGAATCTCATTTTCCTTTTTCGTGAAACCGTGGCCTTCATTGTCGAACACCACGTACTCGACCACACCATTTTTCTTCTTAATCGCGTCGACGATTTCGTCCGACTCCGGTTTAATCACGCGCGGATCGTTCTTCCCTTGTAGAACGATGAGCGGTTTGGTGATTTTGTCGGCGTGAAATAGCGGCGAAATTGCGCGTAACATTTCCAGCTCCGTTTCGGGGTTACCAATCTCCGCATACAAGGATTTCCGCTGCGCCTCCCAATACGGCGGAATGCTCTGCAGGGTGCGGACCCAATTCGACACGCCGAAAATATCCACTCCCACCGCGAATTCCTCCGGTTTAAAAGTCAGCGCCGCCAGCACCATGTAGCCGCCGTAAGATCCGCCCATGATCCCGATCTTTTTCGCATCCACGTAGCCTAACGAGTTCAAGAACGTTTTCGCCTCCACACAATCCCACAGCGGTTCGCGCCCATGTTTGCGATCATCGGCCGTGAAGAATGTCTTTCCGTAACCGCTCGAACCGCGATTGTTCACATCGAGGATCACGTAGCCATGATTCACCAGGTATTGCCTGTAGGCGCTGTAAGGCATGCGCGCCTGTCCGCCCGGCCCACCGTGCACCACGACAATCGCCGGAGCCCTGGTCGCCGCGCTCGCGCCATGCGCTTGGTAAAGAATGGCGGGAATTTCCAGACCGTCGAAAGACTTGTAGCGAATCACTTTTCCGTCGACGAGGTCCTCCGCATTGACCTCCGGATTCAAACTACTCGTTAGGCGATTCGCCTTTCCACTCGCAAAATCATAGACATACAGATTATCCGGCCAGCGCGAACCGGCGTGATAAAACGCCATCTGTTTTTCGCTCTCGGAAATGTTCACGCCGCTGATGTCGCCCTCCGGCAAGGGCGGCAGCGCGATCGCCTTCCCTGTCGCCTCTTCCGTGATCTTCAAGCGCGTGCGCGCATCTTCATTCGTCGCCACCACGCGGTACTTTCCATTCGCAGAAAATGCGATCGAAGAAACGTCCCACGGTTCTTTCGCTACCACTTCGCGTACGCCGGACGCGAGGTCATAGCGAGCGATGTACTTGAACTCCGTTCCTTCGTTCGAGAGGAAATAAAGATTCTTGGAATCGACATCGAAGGTTTGCGGGTCGTTCTCCACCTCGCCTTCATGTGCCGTGAGATTTTTGATTTCCTTTGTCTCAACGTTGTAGAGATAAACATCAGCGTCTGCCGTGGTGTTGCCGCTTTTCTTGAAAGCGATGAAGCGCTTGTCGTTCGAGATCGCTCCCACATCGAAGCCCGTTTCGTCCTGATAAATCAGGGTCGGCGTCAGGTCCGCGATCGGTATTTCGAAAACGTCAAAAAACTTCGAGTCGCGTGCGTTCGTGGAAAAGAAGAACGCCTTTTGATCGTGACTCCAGCCGAGGAAATTCGCCTTCGTTTTTTCGCCCGGCGTCAGATCACGTTCACTGCCATCAAGCTCGCGCAAGTAAATGTGCGAATTCTCGTTGCCGCCTTTGTCGTAACTATAGAGAAAGCGCGCATCGGTGGGGAACGCACCCACAATGTAAGTGCTCTCCTTGGTCGAAGTGGTCAGCTGCTGCCAATCGCCGCCTCCACTGGGAATGCGATAGACATTGAAGATCCCGCTTTTGTTGCTGTGAAACAAAATCGATTTTTCGTCCGACGAGAACGCACTCCCGCCGATGCGCGTTGTCGCCATGAATTGCTCGATCGTGTATTGCTTCACTGGTTTCTTGTCGGATTTCATCTGCGGCGTCGCTTTTGTAATTAGCGCCTTGTCCAAGAGATTCGTGTTCGGCGCAGCGGATGGTGTCAGTCCCGCTGGGCGCTGCTGAGTTAAGAGTACCTTGTCACTCACGTCGGGCGTTCGTTCGGCCGAAGGTTGCTGCGCTTTCGCGCAAAAAATAGCTGCGAAAAAAAAGAAGAAAAATCGAAGCGAAGCATTCATGGCAGCTTCCAGATAAAGCGACTTGTGCGGTTTGTCAGTAACGATAGCCTTCCTCCCTCATGCAGCTGGTCCGCGTGCTCCTTCTTGCCGCGCTCGCATCTTTCTCCGCAAATGTCGCCACTGCGCAAGTTAGCTCCGCGCCCAAACAAGGTCTGCGCGAAAATAATCCGCGCGTTCATGCCCTAACGAATGCTCGCATCGTCACCGCGCCGGGAAAAGTGATCGAGAAAGGAACGGTGCTGATCCGTGATGGTCTCATCGTCGATGTAGGCGCAAGTGTGAAAGTCCCATCGGAAGCGCGCGTTTGGGATCTGACCGGCAAGACAATTTATCCGGGATTCATTGATGCTTACAGCCATCTCGAATTGCCGGAGACCTTGCAACCTTTGGCACCGCAGCGCGACTCGGATGACGACGACGCGAAAGCGAAACCGAAGGAATCTCCGAAAGAGCCGATCAAAGGAACACACGATTGGAACCCGCGCGTCACGCCGGAACGAAACGCCGTCGATTATTTGAAGTTCGACAAAAAAGGAACTGAGAAATTGCGCGACCTTGGTTTTACCAGCGCGCTCATCGTTCCTGGCCGCGGGATTTTTCGCGGCGAAAGCGCGTTGATCAATCTGCGTGATGACGACCTCAACACCACCGTGGTCGTCCCGATGGTGGCCCAACATATTTCCTTCGATTTCGATCGCAGCCGCGACGCCGGTTATCCCACTTCCCTCATGGGCTGCATTGCACTCGTTAGGCAAACGCTTCTCGACGCCGGTTGGTATCAAGCCGCACAGGACGCGTATCGCAAGGCTCCGGCCACGACCGAGCGTCCGGAAGACAATGCCAGCCTCGCTGCGATCGCCGCGCACTCGCAACGCAAACAACCGTCCATTTTTGAAGCGGAAGATGAACTCGATCTTCTCCGCGCCGTGCGCATCGCCGACGAATTCAAAATGAAGCCGATGCTTTTCGGCAACGGTTATGAATACCGCGTTCGCAAGTCGTTAGGCAAAACGGCCATCATTCTTCCGCTCGATTTTCCCAAGGTGCCGGAAGTCGAGAATCCATTGCGCGCGATCGATTATCAGCTCGATGAGTTGCAGCACTGGGATCTCGCGCCCAGCAATCCCGCGCTGCTCGCAGCGGCCGGAATTCCCATCGCCTTCACCACGGAAAAATTGGAGAAGCCCGACAAGGAATTCTGGTCGCGCATCCGACTAGTCGTTAGGCGAGGCTTGAGCAAAGACGCCGCCCTCGCCGCCCTAACGAGTGCTCCGGCAGAGATGTTCGGCGTCGCGGATCGGCTGGGCACAATCGAGCGCGGGCGCCTCGCGAATCTTGTCGTGGCCAGCGGCGACCTTTTCACCGCGGACGACGCGCGCGTTCTCACCACTTGGATTGATGGTGGCTGGTTCGATACTGATCGCGCCGACAATCGCGATCCGCGCGGCACATGGGAGATGAGCGCGAACGGCAAGAAAATCCAACTGACCATCGAAGGCGAGCTCGATAAACCAAGCGCGAAATCCGGCGAAGATAAGATTTCGATTTGGGCGAAGGACGACGAGGTCTTGCTCGTCGCGCCCGCAAAGCTTTTCGAAAAAGGCGAAGGTTCGCTGCGTTTTTTTGGTCGCCTAACGAGTGATAACATTTCGGGGAATGAATGGACGGCCAAACGTACCGCTGCCTACGTCGCGCAGAAAAAGCCGGACGAAAAACCTTCGCCGCTCGATAAACCGCTCGATTTTCCTGAGACATTTCCCGCCGGGGCTTACGGTCGCAGCGCGCCACCGGAACAAACTTCCGTCTTAATTCAAGGCGCGACTATTTGGACTTCCGGTCCGCAAGGCACTCTGCAAAACGCCGATCTTTTAGTGAGCGGCGGAAAAATCACGGCAGTCGGTCCCGGCTTGAAAGCACCTGGCGGCGCGACCGCTATTGATGGCAAAGGACTGCACGTCACGCCCGGTATCATCGATTGCCATTCGCACACCGCCATTAGTCGCGGCGTCAATGAAGGCTCGCACGCGGTCACCTGCGAAGTGCGCATCGGCGATGTGGTCGACGCGACCGACATCGCCATCTATCACGAACTCGCCGGCGGCGTCACCGCTGCCAATCTTCTGCACGGTTCGGCCAATCCGATCGGCGGACAAAATCAGATCGTGAAATTCCGTTGGGGCGCGGTGCCGGAAGAATTGAAATTCACCGACGCGCCGCAGGGCGTAAAATTCGCGCTCGGCGAAAACGTCAAGCAATCGAACTGGGGCGATCGTTTCACCACGCGTTATCCGCAAACGCGCATGGGCGTGGAAGAAATCATCCGCGATCGTTTTCGCGCCGCGCAGGAATATGTCGCTGCTTCGAAACGAAAAGATGCCCTGCCCTTCCGCCGCGATCTGCAACTCGAAGCGCTCGCCGAAATGCTCGAGGGCAAACGTCTCATTCATTGTCATTCTTATCGGCAGGACGAAGTGCTCGCGCTCCTGCGCGTCACAAAAGAATTCAACATCCGCGTCGCCACGCTCCAGCACATTCTCGAAGGCTACAAAGTCGCGCAGGAAATCGCGGCGGCCGGTGTGGGCGGTTCGACCTTCGCCGATTGGTGGGGCTACAAGATGGAAGTGATCGACGCCATTCCGTTCAACGCCGCCATGATGACGAGCCAGGGCGTTTTGACTTCGGTGAACTCCGACAGCGCCGATCTTGCGCGTCGTCTCAACACCGAAGCCGGCAAGTCGATGAAATATGGCGGCATGTCGCCGGACGATGCGTTGAAATTAGTCACGATCAATCCCGCGAAGCAGTTGCGCGTCGAAGCGAAAGTCGGCTCGCTCGAAGTCGGCAAGGACGCGGACTTCGTCATCTGGAGCGGCGACCCACTCTCGAATTATTCGCACGCGAATCAAACCTGGATCGAAGGCCGAAAATATTTCGATCGCGCGGAAGATGCCGAAGCGCAGAAAAAAATCGCGACCCAACGCGAAACGCTCGTGCAAAAAGCGTTGGCCGAACGCGTAAAAGATTCCGGCAAACCGAAAGACGGCGACAAAAAGGATGGCGACAAGGAATCGCCCAAACCGACGGATTTATATGGCGATGGCACGGACCGTTACAGCTGCACGGAGGTCGACCAATGAGCGACACTCTGCCGATTCCTCTGGGGAGCGCACGCGGCCCGCGTGCTGGTTTCGGCGGCTCGCCGAAACAATCTTCTTCTCTCCTTGAGAAAAAAATTCGCTCGGCGAGCCGCCTCGCCCGCACGCGAGCCGCGTGAGCTCCCCAGATTCTGCTTACCGTACTTCTCGGCCTAACGAGTGCTTTCGCTTCGCCAGAAATTCCCGCGCCGCCGCAATCGAAACCGATCGCCTTGAAGGGCGCGACGATTCATCCGGTCAGCGGTCCCGACATCGCGAACGGCACGATCGTTTTCGACCAAGGAAAAATCGTCTCGTTAGGCGCGGACGACACAGCTCCGGCCGGTGCCGAAGTGATCGACGTTACCGGTAAACACATTTATCCCGGCTTGATCAGCGCCGACACTGTTCTCGGCTTGACCGAGATCAGCGCCGTTCGTTCGACCGTCGATTTCGCTGAGGCGGGCACGATTAATCCGAACGCGCGCGCCATCACCAGCATCAATCCCGACAGCGAACTAATCCCAGTCACGCGCGCCAACGGAATCCTCACCGCGCTCGCCACGCCCGAAGGCGGAATTCTTTCCGGTCAATCCGCCATCATTCGCCTCGATGGCTGGACGCCGGAAGCAATGACGGTGCGTTCACCCGCCGCAATGCATTTGCGCTGGCCCACGATGCAACTCAATCGCGATCCGCACGCCTCGAAGTCGATCGAAGATCAGCAGAAAGATATCGACAAAAATTTGAAAACGATTCGCGATTCCTTCGAGATTGCGCGTTCTTATTGGCAGGCGCGCAAAAATCCCGCGCCCGATTTCAAAGCCGACCAACGGTGGGAAGCAATGATGCCGATTTTTGACGGCAAGCTTCCAGTCTTCGTCCACGCCAACACAGTCGCGCAAATCGAAGCGGCACTCGCCTGGACGAAAGAAGCGCAGCTTAAGATCACCATCGTCGGAGGTCACGACGCCTGGCGCATGGTCGATCAACTCAAAGCCACCGACACACCGGTAATCATCGGCATGGCCACTGCCATCCCGCCGCGCCGCGACGATCCTTACGACAGTCAGCTTAGCAACGCCGCGCGATTGCAGACCGCGGGCGTGCGTTTCTGTATCGCCCGTGCCGGCCGCGAATCCGAAGGGCCTCATGAGCGCAACATGCCTTTCGAGGCATCCATGTCAGCGGCCTTCGGCTTACCGAAGGAAGAAGCTTTGAAAGCTGTTACTCTTTATCCCGCGCAGTTGTTAGGCATCGCCGACCAGTTGGGCTCTTTGGAACAAGGCAAAGCCGCTACTTTGATAGTAACTAACGGCGACCCACTCGACTTTCCTACCCAAGTCGAAGCAGCCTACATCGACGGTCGCGAAATCGCCCTGAGTAGTCGTCACACCCGTTTGCGCGATAAGTATCTCGAAAAATACAAACGGCGAACTCGTTAACTGAGTAATGTCGCAAGCAAATCCGCACGGAAAAATCTGTTATATTGAGATTCCCGCGACGGACGTCGGTCGCTCCTCCGACTTCTATGAGAAGATCTTCGGCTGGCAGCTACGGCGGCGGGGCGATGGAGTTATCGCCTTTGATGATACGACTGGCGCTGTTAGTGGCGCTTGGGTAACTGGGCGACCACCGTCTACCACTCCGGGGTTGCTCATTTATATCTGGTGCGAGAGCGTGGCGACGACGATCGAGGCTGTGCTAACGCAAGGATGTGAGCTCGTGCAACCTATCGGCGTCGATGCGCCAGAGATTACTGCGCGCTTCCGCGATCCCGGCGGAAATATCATCGGACTTTACGAGTCGCATTGAAGCTAACGACTATTAACACAATCCAGCTTGTCGCTTTGTTCGTTGGCCTTCTACCAATGGCCGTTACCAGGGGCGCTACCAACGCCTCCGAGTGCGTAAAGTCCGCGTCGGAGTTTGCCATTGGCGGTATAGGAGTAGCGGGAACGACGACTCGCGCAGAGTTAGCCTTGCGAGAGATTGAGCGCGAAAAGAATGGAGCGGAACAATTGCGAAAGATCCTGCATGAAGGTAGCGCGGCCGGACGGATGTATGCGCTCTTCGGACTAAGGCAGCTGGATACAAAGGACTATGAGTCCTTGGCGGAACCTTACCGACATAGCAACGTCCCTGTCCAACGTATCCAAGGTTGTATAATAACAACCGATCCTACGGCTGAAGCTGTGCGCTGGATCGATCGCTACGCCAAGACGATCGAGCTTCGAGAAAAGTGAGACTCAGGGCAAGGTAAGCCGGTAGAAGCGTTTCGTCAGATTGGTCGCGTCGGCGTCTTCGAATTGGAAGAAGCCAGTGGGACCTGCTATCACCCTGCCAAGGAAGGTGAATGGGGTGACGAGGTCGGGCGAATACTCGATGGTGTTGGAAAAATTGGCGGCGCCGAGACAATCGAGCAGGATATGACCATTCGTTAGGCGGGTGATGTTGGTGATCTTCAATTCCGTGGGATCGAAGATATAGGGTTGAACGACGTCGATAAGATTGAAAGGGGAACCGCCTATTCCACCAAAGGCAGGGACGGTGTTGGCCGGCTGGCCTAGCGTCATCGTGCTAGCTGTTACTTCATGGAGCCGATTATCGATTGGACCCGCCTCGTTCACGTCGGAGAGCGGAACATAGATCGTGATCGACCCGTTTGGTCCCAGGACAGACTGACAATTTGGGGCGGCAAGTTGCACCGCACCGGGATAGGTCATAGTGACGCCGCCGCCGGTGGATTCTTCGGCATTTTCGCCGTCGAAGCATTGCAAGGCAGCGCCGTTATTAGACTCCGCATAGACGAAGAAATTTTTCCCACCCGCCGGATCTGTCGTTGATGGAATGAACCACTGAGTCAGCCAAACCAGGTCGGTATCCGGGTCCTGCAGTGTACTTGGCGCCAAGCTCAAGTTGTTCAACTGCATCTCGACCTTGTAACAAGGCGCTCCGACAGTGCATGGCGAGGTCGTGACCTTCGCGATACTAGACCTAACGATATCGAGTTGCGCCATGCTAGCGCTGCTGGCGTTGGCTGCTTCATATTTGGCGTCGCCAGTCGGATCGGACGCCGCATTGAAGGGTGCTATTCCGGAAATACTTACGGGCGAAGGCGCGGCGAATAGTCCGGGGCCACCGTTCTGCCTCACGAACATTCCATGCGGTGCAAGAACTTCATCGATGTTATTCGAATCGGCGTAACCAATCTGTGCTTCACCTTGTGCGCCGGTGCGTAGTTGCAGGAAATCACCCAGGGTGCGGTCGCCGCATTGCCCGCCCAGCAAGGTCTGGATGGTACCCCGATGGGTATGATGCGAGCTAGCCCGAATCGGCGCGGTAAAGGTAGGCGCGGCCGCGTGACCATTCAAAGTCTGAACCAGCCACAAACTCCAGGTCGCGCCAGTAGCAGCATCCGGTCCGTTGATGTTCTTGCCCTGCGCCGGGGCCATCGGCGCGTTCACGCCACAAGTTTGATCGTTGGGATTAGCAAGACCGGGCGTGCCGTACCAGGCAATGTTGACTCGGCCATCATCGCCGGCTGCGACCCAGGCAAAGACGTTGTTATGCAAAACGCCATCGGCCGAACCAGAAGTATCTATTTGAATCGACGTTGCCCAAGTGTTGCCCTGATCGGTCGAGTAGGAATACTTAAGCAAGGTATCGCCAATCACGTTGCCGCTGCCATCGATCGTCGCTTGTTCCCAGACCGCGTAGAGGTTGCCAGCCTTATCAATCGCCATAGTAGGAAAGTCTCCACCTGTTTTTTGATTCGCTCCCAAATTAGCTACAAGAAGATCAGTACAATTAAGTCCGCTCGGGTCGCTGACATTCGGCAAAGGCAGCGCGTCGAAAGCCACCGGAAAACAACGGCCGACGAGGATCTTGTCTAAGGCGGCGTTATCATGCACAACATAGATATGCTTGACCGGCGTTGTCAGGGTAGCATAGCCGCCCAAGCCATCAGGTTGCCCCAAAGTAGTAGCTATCGGACTAAGCTCGTTGTTACCCATAATCGCTTCGTCGCAACTTCCGGCAGCGGAAACCTTATTGGCTGGCCCGAAGGCAATCCCAGCAGTAGTGCCTACCGCACCACTGGCGGGTGAGCGATACATAACAAGGACGTTATTACCAACGCTGCTACCGCAGATGGGAGAGCCAGGCCCAATTTCATCATTCGTTAGGTAGATATTACCGCCGTTAGTTGGGTCTCCATCCACCGCATACCATTGTCGATCTACCGCCGTATCGGGCACGCCGGCATTACTACAGGTGAAAGTCAATCCGAAGTCGTCTGAACGATAAGTGCTGAAATTCGCCAGCGTCAGATCGTTGAAATAAAGATGACCGGCAGAATCAACCGCCAGCTCAGTATCGCCCCCGCCATTACAGAGCGGCAAAGTCGTTATCTTTCCGGTGAACGGAGCAGCAGCTGGAACCCATTTGAAGGTCTTGCCGGCATCGAGGGAGCGCCAAATCCAGCTCAGGTCGGCCCCGGCGGTGCCAGGCGCGCTTGTATAAAGACGATTGGGATTGGAGGGATCAAGCTGTAGGTCCTGTTCGAAACCAACGCCGGCGATACCGCTTATAACAGGATGACCAAAGGAGATTCCGGAGGTGGGTCCCGCGTTAGCATTCGGAGTTACTCGCTGAACTTCCCAAGGACGGGTAGGTATGCGCGCCGGGTTGATGCGCGCTTCTCTTAGCTCTGCGACGCGGGCTAACTCTCCTTTACTTGCTGGCCTGGGCTTGGAAGGAAGCAAGGCTACTGTCGCTAACCCAAAACCTAGCGAACAAAGAGCTAAGGCAAGTGTAAGCTTTAAGCTAACGAGTCCTGATTCAGAAATTGTTGAGTTCGTTCTCATCGTTAGTCACAACCGTATTTTGTTTGGCCTAGCCTTGCTTCCGAAAGTCTGGGGCAAAGCTCTTGGCAGCCCAAGCCAAAACGGTATCGCGTGTTTATTTTGTTCACGTCTTGGTCGGATCCTTGACCGCCGCTTCGATCGCGAGGAAAAATTCTCGCAAGTCGAGCGGCTTTGTCAGATAAGCGTGCGCGCCCGCGGCAGTCATGCGCTTGGCCTGATCGCCCGCGGCATCAGCGCTGATCATTATGACCGGTATCGATGCTGTTATCGGATCGGTGCGCAACTCCGCCAGGACCTTCTCGCCCGAAATATCGGGTAATTGCAGGTCGAGCAGAATGACGTCGGGCTGATGTTCGCGCGCTAATTGCAAACCCTCGGCACCGTGGGTCGCACCAAGAAATTTCATTTCCGCGCGGCGCAACAAGAGGCGTTCGATCAGGCGCAGGTTGGAAAGATTGTCTTCGATGTAGAGCACGCTGCAACTTTGCACAGGCGCGATTTCTTTGCCTAACGAGTCATCGCCATTGCGCGTAATGCTAGCGGCCGCTTTCTCGGTCAGAGGAAGTTCTACCCAGAAGGTGCTTCCCTCGCCCACCACGCTTTCCACACCGATGTCGCCATCCATCAAATTCACCAGTCGTTTACAAACCGTCAGGCCGAGACCTGTGCCTTCGATGGCGTTTTCTGCCTGCAAACGCTGGAACGGCACGAACAACATTTGGATGTCTTCCGGCGCGAGGCCGGGACCGGTATCACGCAGGTTGATTCGCAGACGATCTGACTTTGTTTGCACGAAAGAGATCGTCACGCTGCCACGTTCGCGATTGTACTTAATGGCGTTGGAAAGCAGATTGAGCAGCACTTGTTTGAGCCGTTGCTCGTCGGCGCAAACACGGTCATCGCTTTTCGTCACGGTGATTTGAATTCCGCGCGCGACCGCCAGCGGCCGCACTAATTCGATCGTCTGCTTTGCCGCCTCCCCAATATCGACCGGCTGGAGTGAAAGCGAAATGCGGCCGGCTTCAATGCCCGCAAGATCGAGCACTTCGTTGATCAGGCCTAACAAGTGACGGCCCGCGCGCAGGATGTGCTCGACACTTTCCGGAGCGTCGGCGGCCGTGACATCCGCTTGCAATAGTTGACCGAAACCGAGGATAGCATTGAGAGGCGTGCGCAGTTCGTGACTCATGCGCGAAAGAAATTCGCTCTTCCCGCGATTCGCTGCCTCCGCCTCGTCCTTCGCTGTCTGCAACGATTTGTTAACCGTGGCCAGCTCCCGGGTTCGCGCTGCGACCAGCTCTTCTAACTCTTCACGCGAACGATGCAGAACCTCTTCGGCATTCTTCAGCTCCGTGATGTCGAAGCCGATGCCTTGGACGAAGGATGGTTGATCGAGCTCATCACGAACTACTCTCGCTTCGCCGTGAATCCAAACGACGCGGCCATCCTTGGCGATAAAACGATAGTCAGCCTTAAACGGTTCCGCCCAGGAAACGGTGCGGGAAAATTCTTCGTTCCAGCGTTGCTTATCTTCCGGATGCAATCGCTGATACCAGAGAATCGGATCGTCGATCCATTCGCGCGCGGTGTAGCCGAGGAGTGTCTCGATGTGCGGACTCACGTAAATTTCGCTGAGCCCATTCTCAAACGAGGCCATGAAAGTAACCGCCGGTATTTGCTCGACCAAAGTCTGGTAGCGCGCCTCGGCTTTACGCACACGATCTTCCGAGGGTGCTGCGCCGCCCGCGATCGGTGGCGTCGAAACTAGCGTAGGCAGTTGGAAACTAGGAGCAAAAGCGCGCGCTAACTCGAGCAAAACGCCAACCGATTCCATTCCTTCGGGAATATCCGGCCGCAAGGCCTCGTTAGGCTCACTCATCCTTGCGCGCCAAACATCGGCGCATGCCGCGTCTGAATTACTTTACCGTTCCCGACATACATGTGCACACCGCACGGCATGCAGGGATCGAAGCTGCGCACGGTCCGCATGATATCGATGCCTTTGAATTTCTCTGGGCCATTCTCTTCGAAAATCGGTGAGTTCATGACCGCATCTTCGTAAGGACCCGGGGTGCCAAACGAGTCGCGCGGACTGCCGTTCCACGGCGTAGGCGGATACGGATGATAATTGGCGATGCGACCTTTGCGGATAACGAGATGATGCGAGAGAAGGCCGCGCACCGCTTCATGAAATCCGCAGCCGATCGCTTCCTGCGGTACTTTGAATTCGTTCCAAACCTTCGTGCGCCCCGCGTGCACGTCCTTCAAAGCCTCTTCTATAAAGTACAAGGCCGCTCCCGCCGCGTATGCTTGAAAATAGGTGCGCGCGCGATCGCGCTCTAGCGTGTTGCTCCATTTCGGAATGCGCCATTCGTATTCCGTCGCTTCGTGATTTGCGGTTTTCGGCAAATTGATTTTCACGCTCTGACCGGTCGATTTCACGTAACCGATGTCGACTTTGCCGGCGAGCGCCGTGACCCAAAAACGCGCGAGCGGGCCGCCGCCGGTGTCGAGAGCGAGATGTTGGCCACTCGCCTTGTCGAACCAACGCGGCGACATGACCCACGAATAATTTCCCGCGAAATCGCGCTTCTGCGGTTTGGGCGTGGTGGTTTGATTCCACGGATGGCGACGATCGACGGCGTTACCTAAGGGATCGTGCGTCACAAACATTTCGCCTTCTTTCCAATCTTCGTAAAACGAGCTGCCCAGCAAAATGCGAATGCCGAGATTGATTTCGACCAGATCGGTCGTGATTAATTTTCCGTCGATCACGATGCCGGGCGTGACGAACATCTCGCGTCCCCAGTTGCTCATCGTTTCGTAACGGAAATCGCATGCGTCCGGATTCTGGAACGCACCCCAGCAGCCCAGCATGATGCGGCGACGGCCGACTTCTTCGTAACCGGGCAGCGCTTGGTAAAAGAAATCGAAGAGATCGTCGTGCAAAGGCACGCAACGTTTGAGAAAATCAATGTAGCGCAGCAGCCGGACGAGATATTCGTTAAAGACCTGCACGCTCGGGACGGTGCCGACGCCGCCGGGATACAGCGTTGAAGGATGCGCGTGCCGGCCTTCCATCAGGCAAAACATTTCCCGCGTCAGCCGGCTCATTTGCAGCGCTTCTAAATAGAAGGCACCACTAAATGGATTCAGCGCGCGCATGATGTCCGCGATCGTGCGGAAGCCGTGTACTGCTCCGTGCGGTGCCTCGGTTTTTTCCGCCTGCGCGAGCACGCCGGGATTTGTCTCGCGCACAATTTGTTCGCAGAAATCGACCCCGACTAAATTATCCTGAAAGAGATTGTGATCGAACATGTACTCCGCGGCTTCGCCGAGATTCACGATCCATTCCGCCAAGCGCGGCGGGACCACACCGAAGGCCATGTTCTGCGCATAAACTCCGCAGGTGGCGTGGTTGTCGCCGCAAATTCCGCAGATGCGACTGGTGATTTGATGCGCATCGCGCGGATCTTTTCCGCGCATGAAAACGCTGTAGCCGCGAAAGATCGACGAGGTGCTGTGGCATTCGACCACGCGGCGATTCTGAAAGTCGATCTTGGTGTGAATCCCAAGACTACCGATGATGCGCGTGACCGGGTCCCACGACATCTCGACCAACTTTTCCGAAAAGGGCGCGGAGTCTTGCGTGCTCACTTTTTCGTCTCCGCCAGATCGTTTCGCTTTCGCCAAAACGGCTCTTTGTTCATCGAAGCTCGAGTAAATGCGCGCAAGGCGCGGATGGCATTGCCGTAGGTCTGGATCGCCTGCGAAGAAAGAAGCGACCCCGGCGGTTGATCCATGAACGGCATGAACTTGTCGGGAAATCCCGGCATGGTGCAGCCGATGCAGATGCCGCCGACGTTCGGACAGCCGCCAATGCCATTGATCCAGCCGCGCTTGCCGACATTGCATTGCACGACCGGCCCCCAGCAGCCGATGCGCACGATGCATGACTTCGCTCCGTACTCTGAAGTGAAATCGCCCTGCTCGTAATAGCCGCCGCGATCGCAACCTTCGTGCACGGTCTCCGAAAACAACGAGGTCGGTCGCAACATCGCATCGAGTGAAATCATGGGTGCGTTGCGCGCCGCCTGTCGCAAGAGGTGCAGCAAAATTTCCATGAAATTATCCGGCTGCACCGGACAACCAGGCACGTTGACAATCGGAATGCCGCCGTGCGATTGGAAATTCCAGCCGAGATAATCCGCCAGCCCCATACAGCCAGTCGGGTTACCTTCCATGGCGTGAATGCCGCCGAAGGTCGCGCACGTTCCAGCCGCGACCACGGCCCACGCTTTCGGCGCGAGACGATCGATCCAATCGCACGTCTTGATCGGTTGGCCTGTTTCTTTATCGACGCCGAAACCAGCCCAGAAACCTTCGCTTTTGTTGTTCTCGTTAGGTATCGAGCCTTCTACTACCAGCATGAAGGGACGCGTTTGGCCCGCGGCCGCTTGATGGAAAATGCGCATGAACTCATCGCCGTTTTCGCGGGCCAGGACGGGATTGTGAAAATTGACTTTCGGAATGCCGGGAATTAATCCGCGCACGATGTCTTCGATGCTCGGCTGCGTCGCCGCGGTCATCGCGACGGTGTCACCGTCGCAACCCAGTCCGGCGGTTATCCAGAGAATGTCTATTTCGTCGATTGGATGCACGGTAACTGCTTAAGAGATCAGAGCCTCTCATGTATTCCACACTTCTGCAGCACGCCAAGATTTTGATCGTGGATGATGAGATGGCGAACGTGCGTCTGCTGGAGAAACTTCTCGTCCGCGAAGGTTATTCCAATGTCCTCATGACAACCGATTCGCGTCGCGCCCACGCCATGTTCTGCGATGAGCAGCCCGATCTGGTGCTGCTCGACCTGCTCATGCCTCATCTCAGTGGCTTTGAGGTGATGGCTTCTATGATGCAAGCCATCCCAGCGGACGGCTTCGTTCCAATTATCGTTCTAACGGCTGACGTCACTCCGCTTGCAAAACAGAACGCCCTGGCCGGTGGCGCCACTGATTTTGTCGGTAAGCCTTTCGATAATGTGGAGGTTGTTTTGCGAATCAGGAATGCCTTGCGCATCCGTTTCCTTCATCGGCAACTCGAACACGAAAAGCAAATCCTCGATGAACGCGTGCGCGAGCGGACCGAATTCCTGCAGCGCACTGTGCTCGAGTTGCAGAAGGTACAGCAACAAGTGGCGCACCAAGAAGCCGCGATCTAGTTCTTCACGGCCAGAACTTTCATCGCCGCGTTGTGACCAGGAATGCCGCTGACGGCTCCGCCGCGCAGCGCACTGGAGCCGCAAAGGAAAACATTTTTCCACTCGGTCTCCACACCCCAGCTTCCGGCATCCTCTTTCTTTTCGGCGAAGGGAAAGCTCGGGGCGTTTTGAAAAATGTTTCCGTGATACATGCCTAACGAGTCCTCGATATCGACCGGGCTTTTGCTTTCCAGACAAAGACTTCCATCATGCGCCACCGCCAGACAGTCTTCGAGCGGTTCTTCCAACCATTGATTCATACTAGCGAGGAATTTTTTCTCGGCCGCGTCGCGCATCCTCGCGTTCTCTTTCGCAAAAACACTCCAGGGCGTATCGAGGCCGAAGAGCGTCATGGTGTGAAATCCTTGTGCGCGCAGTTCCGGCGAGAGAATGCTGTCGTCCGTCAAAGTGTGACAATAAACTTCGCTCGGCGGCTTGTCCGGCAGTCGACCCTGGGAAGCTTGTTCGTAACTAAGCGCCATCTGCTCGTAGCCTTCGTCGGTATGAAAGGTCCCGCAAAAAGCTTCGGGGGGATTGTAGGTGGTCGCCTTCAACCTGGGGAGACGTCGAAGTAACATGTTGATCTTAAAAACCGAACCTTCGTCATGTGCCTCGGCTTGATAGGGTTCGTTGATGAGCTTCGAAAGGACGTTGCGTCCGAAGTTCACTAACAAGAATTTTGCGGCAACGCTTTGGTGCTTCCCATCAACTTCGTATTCAACGGTTCGCTGCGCGCCGTCCAAATCGAGTCGACGGAGAGTTACATTCGTCATCAATTCAGCGCCTTTCGCACGCGCAGTTTTTTCCAGTTCGGAGACTACTGCACCCATACCGCCTACTGGAACTTTCCACTCGCCCGTTTTGTTCCCGATCAAGTGATAAAGGAAACAGCGGTTCTGAAGTAACGACTTGTCGTGCGAATCGGTGAAGACACCGATCTTGCCATCGGTCAAAACCAGCCCGCGAACCAAATCGTCCTGCAAGGAACGTTCGATCGCGAGACCGAGCGGCTCTTCCACCAGGCTGCGCCACGCTTCACGGGCCAACTCATCGCGATCGAAGCGCCGGCGAAAATCTTCCTTCGCTACCAACGGCTCGAGCATGCTATCCCAAGAATGCTCCGCGAAAATGCGCGCTAAATTATAGAAGCGTTTCATTTGTTCGAACTCGGTCTCACTGCCAGTTAGTTCGAGCATCGATTTGCGACTTTTCTCTTCATCGATGTTGCTCAAGAGCAAGCCATTGTGCCGTCCGTCCTTCACATAAGGCGTGAACGAACCCGTCGCGCGCCGACGTAAGTCTAGATTCAAACTGAGATCGCGAATGATTTTCTCTGGAAACAGACTGACGAGGTAGGAATAACGCGAAAGCTTCGCCTCATAATCCGGAAAGACCTTCTGCGAAGTAGTAGCGCCGCCGATGTAGTTATTCTTCTCCAGCAGAAGAACGCTTAGCCCAGCGCGTCCGAGATAGCTCGCGGCGACCAGGCCGTTGTGTCCGGCTCCTAGAATAACGACGTCGTAGAATGACTTCATGCGTCAGGCGCACTTAACCTGAGCGCAGCGTCACGGCAACGCGGGAATGTCGTTACTCTCCGGAGAAACTAAACTCCCACGCGAATACGATCTGCCAGGTGTGGTCGCTTCGAATGATTCCGCCGGTCTCGACTTTCAGCCGCTTACTAACATGCCAGGCGAGACCGATCGTTCCTTCGGTGAGATCGGCGCCAGTCGCGCCACCGCCGGCGCCGGAAAGCGTGCCGGGTTGGCCGCGAATTCCGCCGGCGCCGAACGAGTGCACGACCTCAGCTTCGATATCGAACTTGTGGTTTAACGGCACCAGCGCGGCGAGCGCTACTTCGAGGGTGTCGCTTTCCTGCGGGTCGCCGACAAAAGTGTAGAGCGCCGTCAGGTCGAGATCGAGAAAGACCAGATCTTTGCTGGCGATGATCCCGAAAGTATAATCGCGGCCGCGCTGGCCGAGATCCGGATCGGTGTGGGTAGGCCAGCGGATTCCGCCTTCGGCGGTCAAGGCCGGACGGAATCTTCGCTCGCGGAGGAATTCGTATTCTAACGATGTCTCGAGATCGTTTAACCCAGTGACGGTGCGGACATCTTTTGCCTTGGCGGCAATATGACTAACGAGTGGTTCGACCGTCAGCTTGAGTGTTTGGGTGAAGTTATATTCCAAGAGAAAGGGGAAGTCGTATTGCGATTGATCTTTGTTTGTCTCGAACTCGAAGGCGGAACCAATCGTGAGCGGGAACAAAGGATTCCAGGTGGACGATGGCGACGGCTTTGTTTTCAGAATGCGAGCGGCCACCGGCGAACTGCTCGCGAGCAGCGCGGCGGCAACGATCAGCCGCCACGACACGACCAATCGCGAAAACATCAAGGGCGTTTAATGGACAAGAGCGCTTCTACTTCGCCCTTGGTTGTTTTCGCTTGCACGACGCCGATGCCTTTGGCGTACCACTTGTATTCGTTACCAGATTCGAGCAACGACCAATCCTTCGTCTTCACACAACCGGTAAATGTACCCGCGGGCACCGTCACGGTTTCGTTCGTAGCCACGACTTGCCCCATGTCTTCGGCGTTGTTCGGTGAGTATTCCTGTCGATAGGGATTACCCGGTTTCGGATCCGCCGGCATGATGATTCCCGGTTGCGCTCCTTTTACTCCACCCTCCCACGAGCCTTCGTGACTGATACTGCCGCCAGCTTTGAACTCCTTCGTCTCTTCGCCGAAATACCAGACCGATCCCTGCTTGTCCTGCGCGTACCAGTCGAAGGTGTCCTCCTTCACCTTGCCTTTTTCTGTGACGACGTCGTGCACGACCACGCACTTGACGCCCATGATTATCTTCGTGTCCGACATGACGGTGATTTCGTTTTCAACTGTCTCGCCGCCGGCTTTCTCCTCGTATTTCAACGTCGTGCCGGGAACGAGCGGGAAGTACGGGTTGTCCACCTTCGATTGAAAATTGGCGGGATCGATTGCCGGTTTGTACGGTTCGCCGCCGAGGGCAAAGGCACTGGTCAGCAGGACAATTAAAATACCAGGATATGTTTTCATGTGCGTCGTTCGTTAGGCATCGATCTTACTGAATCGGACGCATACCTTATGAAGCCGAACATTATCGGAAGATTACCGCCGTGGTAATGTTCCCATAACCTGTCGTGATTTAATCTGCGCGCTCGCTGCTATGCGTCTCCTTTTGATTGAAGATTCCGCGAGACTGCAGGCGTCGATCGGGCGCGGCTTGCGCAAAGCCGGTTACGCCGTGGATATCAGCGGCGACGGCGAGGAAGGTCTGTGGCTGGCCGAGTCGAACGAATACGACACGATCATTCTCGATCTGATGTTGCCGAAGCTGGATGGTCTCACGGTCTTGCGCAGTCTGCGCGAGAAACAAAATGGCAGTCATGTCCTCATCCTTACGGCGAAGGTCACAGTCGAAAATCGCGTCAACGGCTTGCAGGCGGGCGCGGACGATTACTTGATCAAGCCTTTTGCGTTTGAAGAACTGCTCGCCCGCGTGCAGGCGCTGTGTCGCCGCAGTTATCAACGCAAAAACCCAAGGATCGAATTCCATGGTTTGGAAATCGATACCGCGGCGCGGGTGGTTCTTCGTCGCGGCAGAACGATCGAGCTGACCCCGCGTGAATTCATGTTGCTCGAATATCTCGCGCAGCGTCGCGGCCAGGTGGTGTCGCGCGCTGAAATTGAAGCGCACCTATATTCCGATACCGCCGAGCTGATGAGCAACACGGTGGACTCGGCCATTTGCATTCTTCGAAAAAAAATCGGCCGGGCTGAAAACGACCCACTCATTCAGACGCGGCGCGGCATGGGCTATATCATCGAAAACGGACCGGCGTGAACTCGATCCAAGGCCGCCTTACCTTCACCATCGGAGCGCTCTGCTGTGCCCTTTGGTGCGTCGGCAGTGTCGCCGTTTATCTGGCGGTCTGGGCAGGATTGGTCAGCCAGTTCGACCTCGCGCTCAAGACCGATATTCAAGCGCTCGCGAACATGACCGAACAGAGCGAGGCCGGTTTAAAATTTGATTCCAGCGGCGAATTCATGCCGAAATTTCAGCGCGAAGATCATCCCGATTACTTCCAGCTTTGGGAAACGGATGGATCGACCTTGTATCGCTCATCTTCACTGAATGGCGACCGCGATCTGCCGCAGCGGATGGGAACGCTGGCCGCACCGAGGTTTTGGAATGTCATTCTGCCCGATGGACAAAATGGACGCGCCGCCGGCATTCGATTTGTGCCGAAAGAAGATGAAGACACGCCGCGCATCAACGGCACGCTGCCGCTGGACAAAGAGGTCACGCTCGTGGCCGCGTTTCATCGCGCCGAACTCGATCAAAGGTTGAGCTATCTCGCGTTCGTGCTGCTCAGCGTCGGCGCCGTCCTCGCGGCTGCGGCCGCGGTGGTTGTGCGTGCGGTCGTGCGGCATGGGTTGCTTCCATTATCTGCACTCGCGGACCGCGCCCAACGGATCGACGCGTCGTCGTTACAGCTTCGCTTTCCCTTCGATAAAATGCCGGCCGAGTTGCTTCCGATCGTGCTCCGCCTGAATAATCTGCTCTCTCGTATCGAAAATTCATTCACGCGCGAGCGCCGTTTCAGTGCGGATGTCGCGCACGAATTGCGCACCCCGATTGCCGAATTGCGCACGCTCGCCGAAGTCGCGCTCAAATGGCCAGAAGAGATAAACGAAGCGACCCTGAAAGAAGCGCTCGCAATTGCACTACAAATGGAATCGATCGCGACCGGTCTGCTGGCGTTAGCTCGTTGCGAAAACGGGCTGGTCAGTTTGCATCCCGAGAAGATCGGCCTGGACGCACTGGTGCGGGAAGTATACCAGCCGCTCGAGGCCAGGGCGCGCGCCAAACAAATCGCCGTTTCGCTCGAGGTGCCGAAAGATGCCTGCTGGTTCACGGATCGCACAATTCTCCGCTCGATTTTCACGAACTTAGTCTCGAACGCTCTCGATCACACACCGTCGGGCGGCGCCATTAAAGCACGCATCGAAAAAAATCAGACCGGTGAGCGTTTTGTAATTTTAAATTCGAGCAACGGCCTCGCGCCCGAGGACATGCCCCACATGTTCGAGCGCTTCTGGCAGAAAGATGCGGCCCGATCTTCGTCCGATCATTGCGGTCTCGGGCTCTCCCTGGCCAGGGCATATGCGCAATCTCTCGACATGAAACTCGACGCCACGCTCAACCACGCCGAAGTGGTTTTCACCTTGTCCACGGGGCGGCGCTAATTCGTCGTTATCCTCTATAATAGCAGGATGCGCGGCACCTATCATTGGCCGAGGGTGCGACCGCACGAACGATCACCACTCGTTAGGCAGGTCGGGTGGCGCGGCTCACACTATCCAGCCTTTGCCGTTGTACTCCATGTAGGCAGCGGCGGTTTGGGCGACATCGCGACCGAAGTAGCGCTCAACTACGCGCAGTGCCAGATCGGTACCACTCGTTAAGCCACCGGCCGTCGAAATCTTTTCACCTTCCACGAATCTGACGCCGCGTTTCACTTGAATGTCAGGGTATTCCTTTTGCAGCTTGTCGAGGAATTCGTGATGTGTCGTCGCAGCTTTCCCGGCCAGCAATCCGGCTTTCGCTAACTTGAACGCGCCGGTGCAGACCGACATTGTCACATCCGTTTTCAACGCGGTCTTTCGTAGCCAATCGATCATCGCGTCGGAACCTTTCTGCGCCGGAATGACGATGACTTTCACCTCGGGCACGTTCGCAAAGGTGTAGTCCGGTTTTACTTTCAAGCCGCTGCCGGAAGTAACGACATCCGCTGTTTCCGCTACCGTAAAAAGGTGGAAGGGCGGCTCGGTCGCGCCCGGAACATTCACGCTTTCGAAAACTCCCCAGGGTCCGGAGAAATCGATCACGTTGAGATTTTCTGAAATCAAAACCGCTACCGGAATGCCACCACTGGGTGGTGGCGTTAGTTTCGATGTTTGCACGACCAAACCTTTGGCCTCGACTTCAGTAGCGCGAAGCGATGGGGATGTTCCCGCCGCGAGCGATACGCCGGCAGTTGTGACAGTAGTGAGGAATTGTCTTCTATTCATATAGTAACTCTTGCTAGTTGGTTCGGAGGGCGTTGATCGGATTAACCAGCGTCGCCCGGCGCGCCGGTAGCACGCACGCGATCACCGCCACGCTCAGTAGGACGATAGTTACAACAGCAAAGGTCAGTGGATCGGTTGGCGAAACACCGTAAAGGAGTTGTTTCATCAGCCTAACGAGAAAGAGAGCGCCGATTGTTCCACTCGCGAGACCGAACAAAACGAGCGTGAGACCTTGTCGCAAAACCATTTTCAAAACCGTGGCGCGACTCGCCCCGAGCGCCATGCGAATGCCGATCTCTTGTGTGCGTTGATTGACAGAAAACGCGAGCACGCCGCCAATTCCTGCAGCGGTGATGACGAGTGCGAGCAAGGCGAAGAGACCGAGAAGACTCGCGATTAGTTTCGGCGAAGCGAGCGAGCGCGTCCGTACTTGTTCGAGTGTCTCAATCGAGGTGATCGGCTGTTGTGGATCGACGCGGCGAATCGCTTCGCGCAGTGCATTCGTTAGGCCACCCGGCGCGGCATGGGTTCGCACCATCAGCGCACCTGCCGTCAACGCATTCCCGGCGCGGAGGGGAAGATAAATTTCGTCGACCGGTTGCGCGTCGATTTGCTGGCGCGCATTGGCCACCACGCCGACAATCGTGTTCCAATGCTGTCCGTTATCAAAAGTGATGCGGCGGCTAACTGGATCTTCCTTCGGCCACAGCCGACTGGCGAGCGATTGATTGATCATTACAACCGGCGGCGCCTCACGCGTATCGCCACTGTGGAAAGCGCGTCCGCGTAGCAACGGCTCGCCCACGGTTTTGAAATAACTTTCGCTGCTGATCAAAATGTTCGCGGCCGGAGAGGGCGAATTCGTCTGCGTGACCTGATGCTCGATCGCGAACGTGGTCGGATGATTCGCCAATCCATTTAGCGGAACAGTCCCCGAGACCGCGACCGATTCGACTCCCGGCAAGCGTTCGACTTCGTCAACACTGCGATCCCAAAACCCGAGACGCTGCTCGAAGTTATTATACTTGGTGAAGTTCAGACTCAGATTCGCGGCAAGAACACGATTCGTCTCCACACCGGGATCGACTTGCTGCAATTGCAAAAGACTGCGCGCGGCCAGCGCTGCTCCAACGAGGAGCGGCACAGAAACCGCGACCTGTCCGACGATGAGTAAACCGCGCAAACGACCGCCGTGCCTTCCTCCGGCGCGCGCTCCATCTTTGAGTGTGCCGAAGAGTGCGCCGCTTCCCGGCAATCGCGGCCACGAACCAAAAACCAATCCAGTGCCTAACGAGACCAGCGCGGTGAAAAGTAAGACCGGCGCGCTGATTTTGATTTCGTCTGCGCGCGGAAGGAACGCCGCCGCGTAGGAGGTTAGTCCATCCAATCCCCATGCGGCTAGCGCAAGACCAGCTGCGCCGCCGAGCAGTGCGAGCAATAGATTTTCCGTGATCAATTGCTGGAGAATTCGCCCGCGTCCCGCGCCCAGCGCGACACGCATCGCCAGTTCGTGATCGCGCAAGACCAGACGCGACAGGGAAAGATTCGCGACATTGGCGCAGGCAATCATTAAAACGAAACCGGAAGTCGCCAGCAGAACAAAGAGCGGTGTGCGTGATGGTCCCGTGAAAGCATCGGTCACGCTTTGGATTGTCACCGTGTAGCCATCTGCGGTCGGATAATTTTGCGGGAAGGCCGCTGCTAACTCCGATCCGATGCGTTGCATATCGCTCAGCGCCTGCGCAGGCGAGACGCCGTCCTTCATCCGCGCGAAAACGTGACTGATGATGCGACCATTGCGATTCGTTAGAACACGGTCCGCACCGCGAAACGGACACGCGGCCGCCGGCATGAACACTTGATCGAGATTCGGAAACGCCGGCAACGGCGGCAACACGCCCACGACGGTGTGCGGCTTGTCGTTCATCTGAAAAACTTTGCCGACCACGCTCGGGTCGCCCGCAAAACTCTTCTGCCAGTAGTTATAACTCAGCACCAGCACAGGCGCCGCGCCCTGCTTGTCTTCGCCCGGTTGAAAAGTGCGACCGAGCAGAGGCTTTATGCCTAACAAGTCAAAAAAATTATCCGACACCACTGCGGTCTGCACTCGCTCCGGATCTGGACGACCGAGGAGAATGAACCACATCGAGTGATATTCGGACATGGCCGAGAATGCCCGCGCGCGTTCGCGAAAGTCGGTGAATTCGGGCACGGAAAATCCAAACGACCGTTCGCCAATTTTCGGCGCGGCCTGGTTGAGAATGAGGAGCCGCTCCGGCGCGTGGTAGGGCAACGGCCGCATGAGCACACCATGCACGACCGAAAAAATCGCGGTGTTCGCGCCAATGCCGAGTGCGAGCGTGATAACAACCACGGCGGTGAAGCCTGGATTTCGAAGCAGACCACGAATTCCGTAGGCGAGATCCTGTCGAAAGTTTTCGAAGATATTAAAGAATCGCATTGTTCATCGGCGGCTCCTCTTTGTTTTTGGTTTGCTCCGTCGCGACGATTCTTCACGCACGGCGAAGTTGCGCCGAAATTTGCTCGGCGTGACGCGAAAACGTCGCGCGAAAGCGCGCGTGAAAGAATCCGGCCCGTTGAAGCCGACCGATTCCGCTACGTTCTCAATCGAAGCCTCTCCCGCTGAAAGACGGCGCCGCGCTTCATTGAGTCGCAAGGTTTCGACAAAAGTCGCGGGCGAAGAACCGAAATGTTCTTTGAACCGGCGAAAAAATTGCCGCGGCGACAGGGAGGCTCGATGCGCAAGTGATTCGACTGACATTTCTTCCGTTGGATTATTCGTCATCCACGCAACAAGTTCGGCGAAGCGGTCGCTCGCGTTTGTCTGGAATTGTAAAGGCTCGGAATATTGTTCCTGGCCGCCGGATCGTTTCAGATAAACGACCATTTCGCGGGCGACGGCGAGCGCGGTCTTCGATCCGAAATCTTCTTCAATGAGCGCAAGCGCGAGATCGATTCCGGCCGTAACGCCAGCCGAGCTGTAGAACTTTCCATCCTTCACGAACAACGCGTTCGGCTGCATCCGCACCTTCGGAAACTTGCGCGCCGCATCTGTGGACCATCGCCAGTGCGTCGTGACCCGGCGGCCGTCGAGCAATCCGGTTGCCGCCAGCCCGTAGATGCCGGTGCAAACCGAAGCGAGGCGCCGCGTTTCTTTCGCTCTCTCCCCTATCCACTTCGCGACCTTTCGATTCGTCTCCAATTCTCGAAGGCCGTGGCCGCCGGGAATGATCAAGGTGTCGAACTTCCGCGCGGAATAGATCGTACTTGTCGGCTGAAAAACAATGCCTGATTCCGTGGCGAACGGACGTCTCGTTAGGCCAACAATCCTAACTTCGTAGCAGCGCTCGAGTTTGCCTTTGCCGTTGTCACGCAAGGCCGAAGCAAACGCCTCCGCCGGCCCAACGAGATCAAGCGCGTTCGCGTTTTCGTAACCAAGAAATCCAACTCGAAGAGGTGCCATCGCCCGCACCTTAGCGGAAAACCGTTAATGGCGGAATGACGAAGTTCCGACAAATCCTGCCATTCGAAAAATCAGGCGCTGGGCGTCGCCCATTCCACCTCGTAGACGTGGACGGCGCGATCAAATCCCTCGAGCGTCCGTTCGCCGTGAGCTTTGAACGGCAGCTTCTTCCCGAGACATAGATCGCGCACGACGCTCGGCACGATGATCTGGCGCGCCTCGGCACAGGCGCAAAGACGTGCTGCTAATTGAACCGTCGCGCCAAATAAGTCCTTATCTTCGGCGACCGGTTCACCCGCGCTCAGGCCAATGCGCAAATGCATCGCGCTTCCTGGATTCTCTTTATTATGCGCATCGAAGGCGCGCTGGATGGCGATGGCACATTCCACCGCCGCAGCGACTGAAGCGAAACACGCCATGAAACCGTCACCCGTATGTTTCACTTCGCGGCCGGAATGTTCCTTCAATGTCTCGCGCACGATCTTGTTGTGCGTGCGCAGAAGTTCCATCGCTTTCGCGTCGCCTAATTCCTGAGTGAGCGCGGTTGAACCTTCCAGGTCGGTGAAGAGGATCGCGCGAAAGGCCGTGTCTTCTTCGCCTGATTTTAAGGGGCCGATCTTCATTACCGAAGGGCGCTCCTGAATGTCGCCCATAAACGCATTCACCGTCACGGGATCAACTTCGATTATTTCGTCGGCGACAAGACCGTGCGCTTCGCGATGGACCTGCACAGCCGCTTCTTTGTTTGGAGCCTCGACCAAGCAGAAGACGCAGCCGCGCGATTGGTCGTGCCAATAATTCAGATACTTCGTCCCGTGCTTGCCTTGCACGGCTAGATCTTTTTCGTGCGCCTCCGCCAGGGCTTCGGGCGTAACGCCGTCTATGTTGTGACGATCCATGAAAAGCGGCATGAGCAGTCTCCTAGGTTGGTTTCACGACCGAATGCGAAGATTGCATGTCGGTGGCGCGTTGCAGCGTTTGATAGACAACACAATAACGTTCGGTCAATCGCAGTAAGGTCGCGAGCTGTTCCTCGCTGGCATCTGTTTGCAAATCGAAGTGTAGTCGAATTTTTTCGAATCCGACCGGCGCTTCTTTCGACACGCCTAAGGTTCCGCGAAAATCCAGGTCGCCTTCCGCGCGGACGGTTCCATGGCGAATATCGACATCAATTGCCGTCGCAACCGCCGCGAGCGTAACGCCGGCGCACGCAACCAAAGCTTCGAGCAACATGTCGCCCGAGCACGCAAGCAAACCATTGCCCCCAGTCGCCGGATGCAGCCCGGCCTCGATCATCGCCTTGCTTGTGGCGACGTTGCAACTCACTCCTTCCCCAAGCCGACCTTCTGACTTCAAGGTCACGCGCGCACTCTTCGGTTGCTCGCGATATTTTTCCTTCAACGGAGCTTGTAATGATCGCAGTTCGTCGGCAGTCATCTGCCGAGAAGTAAATGGCGAATGGCAAGGCGATCAAATCGCACGCATTCGATTAGCCGCCCGTTTACGCTGCGCTCAGTCTGATCTACAATCGCCCAGCGCATGCATATCAATGACATCATGCAGAAAGATTCGCCGACGTTTTCGTTCGAATTCTTTCCGCCTAAAACACCAGCGGCCGCGGAAAGCTTGTATCAAACGATTCGCGATCTCGAATCCTACATGCCGCATTTCGTCAGCGTGACTTATGGGGCCGGTGGTTCTACGCGCGAGCTGACCCACGACTTGGTCGAGCGCATCCAGAACACCACCAAGCTCGATCCCATTCCTCACCTCACCTGCGTTTGCCACAAACACGACGAGATCGAAGCGATCCTGCAGCGCTACGCCAAGCATTGTATCGGAAACATTCTCGCCCTCGGCGGCGATCCGCCGCGCGGCTGCGTCTACGATAAGTCAGCTGATGTTTTCCAGCATGCGATTGATCTGGTGAAGTTCATTCGCCGCTTCAACGATTCCGGCGCGCATCCTGACCCCCGCGGTTTCGGCATTGGTGTCGCTGGTTTTCCCGAAGGGCATCCGGCTACGCCAAATCGACTGACTGAGATGGAGCACCTGAAAGCAAAGGTCGATGCCGGCGCCAACTACATCGTCACCCAGCTCTTCTTCGATAATCGCGACTTCTACGATTTTCGCGAACGTTGCGACCTGGCGGGCGTGAACGTTCCAATCATCGCCGGCATCATGCCGATCACTTCGATGAGTGGTTGCCAGCGCATCGCGGACCTCGCCGGCGGTGCGCGTTTTCCCGCTAAACTTCTGCGCGCCTTACAGCGCTGCGGAGAAGATCGAAAAATGGTCGAACGTGTCGGTGTGCACTTCGCGCTCGAGCAATGTCACGACTTGTTAGACAACCACGTCGCCGGCATCCATTTTTACACGCTCAATAAATCCGACGCGACCCGCACTATTTTCGATAGCCTTGGCATTCCACGCCGGCGCGAAGCAGAGGTCGCGGCGCAAGCCAGCTGAAGCTCGACTGGATTAGTGCCTAACGATACCTTCGCCGCGTGCGAACGCGCTGCGTCGTTGTCTTACTCACCGCACTTCTAGCTTACTCGCTGTTAGAAGCGGCCGACCGCAACGTAGAACCAATCGTTTCGCGCATTCATCGCGAAGCGATCGATTCCAGTGCCATTCGCACCGTTGGTTATAGCCGGCGCTTACACGCCCTCGAAATCGAATTTCATGACGGCCTGATTTACCGTTACGAAAACGTCCCGCTTCCGGTTTACCACGGCCTTGTTTCCTCGGAATCGAAAGCGCGTTTTTACAATCAGCACATCCGTGGCAGATATCATTGTGTGCGCGTAAAGCCCGCCCGGCAGCCGCGTGCGTTCTTGGCGCGTTGCTCCTCGGCCTCGCGACCAAACATTACCGCGACACTCATCCAGTCGTGAATCCGAAGCTTACCCCCAAGCAACAATTTGCCGCGCAACGAGCCTCGAAAGCTGAGTCAGCTCGCGGGCGCTCCGCTCGCGGGCAACGCGAAGCTACCGTGACAGTGACGCCTTCGCCGGAAGTTGATGAAGAAGATTGAAGCGACCGCGCTGCCGCCTAACGAGTGCTAGAACGACGCAGGCGTGACAGTAGCCCGCGCGCTGATACCGTGCGCGAATGGAAGTGGCCGATTGGACATCTCTGAGCGACGCGGAATTGCTCGAACGGCGCATCTCCAAACTCGGTTTGCGCCTCGAAGGAACCGCCATTGAACCACTCGTTAGGCAACTTTACGATGAGCTCTCCGCTGAGGGTCTCGTGTTTCATCCGTCGTGTCACATCGGCGATGAGTGGTTCGTACCGGTCGGGATCCCCGCTATCTTCGCACCGTTTTTTCTGGTGCACGATCGGCTGCGCGCGCTCGAGAAGACGATGATGCTGGAAGTGGAGGGAGGAACAAAAGAGTGGTTCATGAAACTTATCCGGCATGAAGCAGCGCATGCCTACAGTTATGCCTACTACTTGCCGCGAAAGAAAAAATGGCAGCAGTTGTTCGGACGCACTTCGCGCGAGCAAACGCCCGATGTTTATCATCCACAGCCGTTCAGCCGCAGTTATGTGGTGCACCTGGACGACTGGTACGCGCAGAGTCATCCCGATGAAGATTTCGCCGAGACCTTCGCGGTCTGGCTAACGCCGGATTTAGACTGGCGCGCGCGTTATGCCGGTTGGAAGGCGGTGGAAAAACTTGAATACGTCGATCAACTGATGCGATCGCTCGCCGGAAAGCCACCGCTCCATATGCCGGAATTTCGCGCGGCCGACTACGATTGCCTGAACCTAAAGCTCAAGACCTACTACGCGCGAAAACGGAAACTCTACGAAGACACCTATCCCGATTTTTACGATGCAGATCTGCGAGAACTCTTCTCCGCGCCAACTGGAATTACCGCGAGCAGGTATCTGCGTTTGCGGCGTCGGAGACTAATGAATTCCGTCTGTCAGTGGACGAATGAAAAAAAGTTTCGCGTGAACAAACTACTCACGCGCTTGATCGACCGCTGCGACCAACTGGATCTCCATGTCTTAAACGATGATCCGCAGCAGGATTTCCGCGTTACTTCTTTCATCACCACGCTGGTGATGAATTATCTCTTCACCGGCAAATTCAAACGCACTAAGTAACGTGAAAAAGAAACTCAAAGTCCTCGCACTCTTCGACGCGATCCGGCCGACGAAAATCGATCAGGACTTCAGTAAGGAGATGCAGACGCCGGATTGGAAGACGGAGAAAGACGTCTTCGCCGCGCTCGGTGTCCTCGGCCACACCGCAGAGCATCTCGCCATCTTCGATGATCTCGACATGCTGCGGCAGAAAATGGAGACCTTCGCGCCCGATGTGATTTTCAATCTCGCCGACCAATTCAAGAACAATCGCGGCTTCGATCAGAACATCGTTTCACTTCTGGAGATGCAAGGCGTGCCGTTTACCGGTTGCGGAGCGACCGGACTCGTCCTTTGCAAACACAAAGGCATCTCGAAAAAAATCCTCGGCTATCACCAGATCCACGTGCCGAATTTTGTCGTGATCCCCCGCGGCCAACGTATCGCGCGCTTGAAGCGGCCGAAGTTTCCGCTCCTGGTCAAGCCGGTAAAAGAAGAAGCGTCCTACGGGATTTCGCAGGCCTCTTTTGTCGAGACGGACGAACAATTCAAAGAGCGCGTCGCCTTTATTCATGAGAGCCATGACGCCGATGTGATCGCAGAGGAATACATCGAAGGTCGCGAACTTTACGTCAGCTTGATGGGAAATCTTCGGCCCACCGTCTTACCGATCCGCGAGCTGATCTTCCGCGAAGTTCCGCCGAACGAACCGAAGATCGCCACCTATAAAGCGAAGTGGGACGAGGAATATCGTAAGCGCTGGGGGTTGCAGAACCAGGACGCCGAACTTGATCCAGCACTCGTTAGGCATATCGAACAAACATGCCGGCGCATTTACAGCCTTCTCACGATAGAAGGCTACGCGCGCATCGATTTGCGTCTCACCACCAACAACGAACTCTATTTTATAGAAGCAAACCCGAATCCGATTCTGGCTGAGGACGAAGACTTTGCGCACTCCGCCGCCAAAGCCGGCATGACGTACCCGCAATTGATCGACAAGATCATTCGGCTGGGGATCAAGACGCCGCGAGGTTAGGCGTTAGCTGCGCGAAACGTTTCGCCTTCCGATGAAGTTTCTTCTCACGAATGACGATAGTATTGACGCTCCTGGCCTCGCAGCGTTGACCAAGGCCGCGAGCGCGTTCGGTGATCCGATCGTTGTTGCGCCTGCCGGACCGCAATCAGGCGTCAGCCACGCCGTAACCTGGCACGAAGGGGTGCGCATCGAGCCGCGCGGCGAAAAACGTTTCGCCATTCACGGCACACCCGCCGACTGCACGCGTCTCGGCTTGTTGCACGTCGTGCCAGACGCAAAGTGGGTCTTCAGCGGCATCAATCACGGCGCGAACCTGGGCGCCGACGTCTATTATTCCGGCACCGTCGCGGCTGTTCGCGAAGCCGTTCTGCACGGCTGGCCGGGCATCGCCTTTTCACATTATCGTAAGACAGGTATCGAGTTCGATTGGGAACGCGCCGCGCGTTGGGTCGCACCGGTGCTGGGCGAACTACTCGTTAGGCCGATCGAGCCCGGCCTTTTCTATAACGTGAACCTGCCTCTGCTACCACTCGATGCTTCCGATCCGGAGGTCGTCTGGTGTCCACTCGATCCAAACCCGCTGCCCTTAAACTATCGACACGAAGAAGAGACCGGCCTTTACCACGCGGGTGATTACAACCTTCGCCATCGCACACCGGGAGCCGACGTGGATGTTTGCTTCGGCGGTCGCATCGCCGTCACGATCGTGCGGATTCTCTAAGCTTGCCCCGCTTAACTACGTCAAATTGTGGCTTGTCGAGTGTATCAAAAATGATACATCTGACAAGGAGCCATAAGTTTTTTGCAGAAGAAGACAAGATGCCTGCGTCAAAAAGAGCACGAAGTAAGAACAAACATCACAGACTGAGTCTTGAGCCCTTCTCTCGAAAAGAAGGGCTGTGCGAAAAAGCGCACGCGGCCGCGCTCAAGCGCTCGCTGGCTGGTACCGTCAGTGATGCAATGAAGGATAAGGATCTGAACAAAAGCAACCTTGCCGCCAGAATGCGCACTTCCCGAGCTGCGATCCACCGTTTGCTCGACCCGGAAAATACCTCGGTCACGCTTGCGACGTTAAATCGCGCCGCGCGGTCGCTGGGATACAAAGTGAAGGTCGAATTTGTCCCCGCATAACCAGCCGTGAAACGTCGCGCTCCGGCCGGGTGTCGTTTGAGATTTCGACGCAAGTCATACAGCTGTTCGAGGGAGCGAATTGTTCCTCGAAGGAAAACGTTATGGCAAAACTTCGCTTCCCCCGCGTCGCATTAAAATCAAAGCCTTTCAAGCTTCGGTGTATCAAAAATGATACACCTACGCGGGTCGATAACAAGGAGCCAAGCACTCAAAGCGGAAGGACGACTTGCTAGCTAAGATCTTCAAGACTGATCGACGAACTACGCGCCTGCGCGCCTCTGCATAATCACCGCCGCTTTGAGGGCGTTGGCCTCCCGGTTTGCCGCGAAGAACTGCACAAGATCCTCTAGTGATATCTCGCGATCGATCAGCAACGCCGGCTGTACTGCGGCTTGACTAAGGAGCTCGAGCGCTTGCCGCACGTATGCGGGGCGATGATGAAAAATGCCGAAGAACGTGATCTCGTCGTAATGAATTCGGTGGGTGTCGATCTCTGCTTTCGATCCGGCAGCACAACCACCAAAGAGGCAAACCCTGCCGCCCTTCCGCGTCATACCTACACTTAGCGCCCAGGTCTCGGGTTTACCGACTGCCTCGATAACTCCATCGGCGCCGCGCTCGCCCGCAGTCCGTCGACGCACGGCGGCGACTCCGTCTGGTTCGCGGGTAAGATCGATCGCTTCGTCGGCGCCCGCGGCGGTGGCAAGCTGAAGCCGCTCCGCGTTTCGCCCCAGAACGAGGACGCGCGCGCCTTCGGCTTTGAGTGCGCAAATGAGGAGCCGCGCCATGTTACCGGTGCCGATCACGGCAATGGTTTCGCCCGGTTTCAGCTGCATCTTATCGACCGCATGCAGGGCGCACGCGAACGGCTCGGCCAGCGCGGCCTCGGCGAAACTCACGTGGTCCGGCAAGAGACGAACGTTGTGCCGGGTGATGTGAGGCGGGACGGCTATGTATTCGGCATAGGCGCCGTTGAGCAGGTGAAGATGCTCGCAGAGTTCCGGTGTGCCTTGTGCGCAGTAGAAACAATTGTCGCACGGCGCAGAGTTCAGGACGACGACTCGCTGGCCTCCGCGCAGCCAGGTCACTCCCGCACCGACCTCGCTGATCGTGCCTGCCATCTCGTGTCCGAATGGCGATGGCGTGTGTGCCAGCAAAACGGGATGGCCTTGCCGATATGCTTTGAAGTCGGTTCCGCACGTCAGCGCGGTGTTTATCTTTACGACGACTTCGCCCGGTCCGGCCACTGGCACCGGCGTTTGTTCAAGCCGCAAATCGCCAGGCCCATAGAAGAGCACTGCTCGCATCGAGGCATTACGGCTAGCGCTCATGCTTCAGTTCGCAGGTTCATCGATCAGTTGCACCTGGAGTCAGGATCGCCTTAAGAATCGCGCGGCTTTCGATCGCGGCGAGAGCTTCATCGAATTTCCCTAGCGGAAAGGTGTGGCCGGTCATCGGAGTTACATGAATAGACCCATCCGCGAGTAATTGAAGCGCATCTCGCAGGTCATCGGGCGACGCGGAGTAGGAAGTAATGATGTTGAGTTCGCGATAGTAAAGTTGATTCCAATCGAGCGTGACATCGGACTCGGGATGAAAGCTGGCGAAGACGAGACATGTTCCGCCCGCGCGCACCCACGATAACATCTCCGGAACAAGCGAAGGATTTCCCGCAGTTAAGAATACCGCATCAGCGCCACGACGGTCTGTCGCTTGAGCGAGAGCTTCTTTAAAGCCCGGCTCCGAGCCAGCAAAGGTTGCGGTTATACCTAACGAGTCTGCTAACTGGCGACGAGCAGGATCGAGATCGAGGCCGATGCACCTGGCACCGGCGTGTTGAATCAACTGCATCAGCAACAGACCTATCGAGCCCAAACCTACAACGACGATGACATCGGATGCTTGAATGCCGACCCGCTTCACGGCGCGTACGCAGCAACCCAAAGGTTCCATGAAAGAAGCTTCCGCGTCACTCAGCGCATCTGGAATTCGAAAGGCCACGCTCTCCACATGCTCAGACGGCACGCGCACAAATTCGGCAAACCCACCTGGATCGAGATTCGTTTCTTTGAACTGAGCGCACATCGAAATGTTTCCATGGTTACAGTAATGACAACGAAGACACGGCACATGATGCGCCACCACCACACGCTCGCCGGTCTTGAAGTAACTACTTCGCGACTCCGCCACCGTTCCGGTAACCTCATGACCTAACACCACCGGCGTCTTCAACGAGCGGAATCGAATCTTATGCACATCCGAAAAGCAGACCCCGCAGGCAGTAACCCGCAGAAGAACATCGCCCCCAGTCAGCGAAGGCCGTGGAAGATCCTGCACGAAACTATGATGGTCTTGCGAAACGAGCGCTTTCATCAACTTTGTCTACTCACGATCTACACGAGATCGGTAACCGACGCGAGAAGCTGCCTGAATGCTTGCGCAATCCGCGAATAACTGCTCCTTTCCGGCAACATGAACAGCGGCGGGTGGCTTAAAGCAATCATCGCAGGAGCGCTCCTGTGGGTCGCGATCAGCCTGGTCGCGACAGCGTATCAGCCGGCGCATTTCGGTTCCGTTGTGGCGACGATCGAGCACGTTCTGGCTCTGGTCGTTGCGATCATAGCTTGCCTATTGCTTCACTGGTAGTTGCCAGCACGCAGCGTCGGTCAGCCTCGCGCTCTAGTTACAGCTACTATCAGGCACCATCAGAACTTGAATACTTTAAGCATTAAAGTTCCGGCTGCCACAACAGGCCTTCGGGATATAAGCGCAGAAATCCGTATATCGTAAGCCGCTTACGCTACGGATGTTGGCAGCGTTCTGTATTCAGAAAGAGATCCAGGACACAAAACGCAGAAGAGGGTTTACGGACCTGTAATACAGAGATCTTTTTCGCCCTAGCAAGTAAATCGTCTTCTTGGGCGAGAATGACAAGGGGTTGGGTACCTTAGCAGGGCTTCGCCACGCGACACGCCTCCGTGCGCATGAGCTATAAGCGCATTTTAATCCACTGGGAATTAACCGCTTCGGAGGATTTTTCTTGAGCCCAAAATCTGCCTCTGCCAAAAAGAGGCCTAGAATGTTAGAAAAAGAAAAGGAATAAGCTATGCCCTCCGAGTTTGATGCAATCAGATCCGAGATTCTCTCGGTCTTCAATCGCTATGCCCTTTTCAATGTCCAATCCGGTTTGTTTCCGACCGGTAATAGGCGAGCAACCTTTAGCAATCCCGTCCAATCTAGGAGCGAGTCTGTGATCGCGATCAATCCCAGGAATCCGGATAACATGATCGGGGCTTCCAAGAAGTTCATCGATCCCGCTGTTTATCTTTTCCGCCTTGGCGTCATTTACACTTTCGATGCAGGCGTAACTTGGCACGAAACCGAGCTCCCGATGCACCAGAACTGGGATGGTATGACCGATCCCGCAATTGCATTCGATCATTTTGGGAATGCGTTTCTGGTCGGCGAACCGCTGACCTTCCATCGCGATAAGATCGGAACCTCAGGAGACCTGACGGGAATGGGCATGGTTGTTTTCCGATCGACAAACGGTGGGGCCACTTGGGAAAACTCGATTCCACTTACAACCGACACAAGCGACGACAAACAGTGGGTGGTGTGCGACAACAACCCGTTGAGTCCCTACTATGGCCATATTTATGTATCTTGGGGGGCCTCGTCGCCACTCAGGTTTGCTCGCTCGACTGATCACGGAAACAGCTGGAAAGGCAAGGGCAACGATCCATCTGGCAGCACCTTAGTATCTAGCTCCTTCGCGCCCGAATTGTCGGTGTCTAGCGACGGGACTCTGCATATCCTTTGGCATAACGATGGTACGGGCGAAATCAATTATCTTCGCTCCTCGGACGGTGGGAACAGCTTTGCTACACTGGCGACAGCGGTGAGTGGAATAAGGAGCCTGCGCGGCAATCTGCCGGCGACCGATGGTTGGCCTCACTTCGATTTCGGCAAGTTTCGCGTCATAACCCTAGTGACTGACTGTGCAACCTCGAACAAAGTGTTGATAGTCGCCTGGGCCGACATGCGCGAGGGACGTAGCCGGATTTATTATCGGCGGTCGATCGATAACGGCGTGACATGGGAAGGACCACCCTCAGGCCAGCCGCTGCTACCACAGGTTTCCTACGGCGACACACATTGTTTCCATCCTCAGATTATCGCGACCCAAACGGGAATCATTGGTTGCGCCTTCTACACTTTTGGTCCGGAGCCAGTGCGATATCTCATCCGAGTCCAATTGGCAGCCTCTTGGGACGACGGAGCAACTTTTCCGACCTTTGTTACCGTCACTGACCAACCATGGGATCCTTTAATTAATGCGCCGTTAGTGCACGGCGATCCAAATGTCCACTTTATTGGAGAGTATTTTGGTCTGGATGCAAGTGAGGAAGACTTCGCGCTATTGTGGACGGATACGCGAACGGGCGTCCAAGAACTGTTCAGCGATGTCGTAAGGACAAAAAATATTACCCAACCGAGGCTTCCGGAATTAGTGGCACAGATATTCGGAGGCATTGCGGTCGATGGTGGAGGTTACCTCATAATTGGAGGTAAGATTGTACGGCTGCCACCAAGATCGCCGCTGATCAAAGTATTAAAGGCACTGGCTACGGCCGAAGACGCCTCGAGCGACCGAAGCGAGCGACTAGACAAGCTTCGCCTGGCAGCATTAAAGTCGAGCGTGAAATTGCTGCAGCACGAAATCGATAATTTGGCAGGTGGCAAAGGCGTGGCTATGAAAGTGCGCCCAAGAAAGGTGCAATCTTGATGAGTTAACCAGGAGTAATTTATGGAATTCATCGAGAAGATGCTCAATGTCTCGCCGGACGGTGGCAACGGACTTGCGGAAGCGACGTTTCTTATCCTACTCATGTCTCTTCTTGTTGCGGCCGCCTGTGAGATTGCCCGCCGAAATGGGATGGATAGCAACACGTCTTGCGGTCCACCGCGGTATCGCCCTCGCCATTGAAGGACAACATTTCCTTTTCATTTGCATCGTAAGCCGCTTACGAGCCCTGGGATGGAACCTTGAGCAGACTGAATCGCGCGCGACTATGTGATCAATGATGGATGGACAAGTCCTGAAGAAGGTCACCATCTACACAGACGGAGCATGTGTCGGGAATCCTGGCCACGGCGGCTGGGCTGCGATTCTGGAGTTCGAAGGAAAAAAGAAGGAGTTCGTCGGCGGCGAACTCGCGACCACCAACAATCGTATGGAATTGCGGGCTGCCATCGAGGCGCTACGGAACTTGAAAGTGAGATGTGAGGTCGAGGTCTTCACCGATTCGCAATACCTGCGTGAAGGGATCTCCATGTGGATTCGCGGGTGGAAAGCGAAGGGTTGGAAGAAGAAAGTAAAGAATAAGGATTTGTGGCAGGCGCTCGACGCCGAAGCCGCCAAGCATCAAGTCGCGTGGCACTGGGTTCGCGGCCACTCCGGTAATCCATTGAACGAACGATGCGATGTTCTCGCGACGCAGAGAGCACTCGAGTTCGAGAAGACGCACACTCCGAAACAACGCGCCGCCGCGGTCGATGAATTCCTCCGCACACGCGAGCAAGCGCCTGCTCAACCGAGCCTCCTGGAGAAAACGTTGCTGTAGCTGAAGGTCCTAGGTGAAAGCGGGCATCGACGATGCTCGCCGGCACGAAGAGATGGTTGCTTTCAATCACTATCGTAATCCGGTTATGATGTGGGCCGTGAGGCGATCCCGGCGTCGCTACCGAGGAAACCGCATCTGCGTCGGTCATCGTAAGCCGCTTACGATACGGATCGAGGGCAGCGCAGGATTTTGAATTTCGCTGGGGCGGGGCGGCGGCAAAGTCGCCAATCTCGCTCTGCACACACGCATTCAGATCTATCGTAAGCCGCTTATGATGCGATCACACGTTCGCCAGTTATCGTAAGCCGCTTACGATGCTTCTAGAAGACGGCGCAAGATTTTAGAGTTCGCGAACGCATTGAAAGCCCGGCCTCACCCGCCGCGACGGGCTGCGTTACGGCGGCCAGCTCGCCACGGGACGAATCCGTCCGACTGGCGGAAAAGCGAGGCGCGTGCGCTACCCTGCATGACAAAAATTCTATCATCGTAAGCCGCTTACGCTGCGACTTAAAAGCTGAGTAGATTTTGCGTTTCACATGAAGACACGTCCGGATTAACCATTCCTCCGCCACCTGCGCCTGATCGAGCGCGCCGCGACGGACGAGCGCAATTTCGTGAAGAAAGCGGTGAGCTGGGCCTTGCGTGCCATCGGCCGACGGAATCGCGCGCTGAATGCCGCGGCCGTCGATCTTGCTCGACGCCTTTCCACTTCGGAGGACTCTACCGCGCGCTAAGTTGGCAAAGACGCCCTGAAAGAACTGACGAGTTCTACCGTTCAGCGGCGCTTTGATAAGCCAATGCTAAACGCCCCTCGAACTGAAAAAATCTCATCTTGAGACGAGCATGGTAAGCCGCTTACGATGTGGGCTACGATGTCTGAACGAGTAACTTTGCAGCGTCAGGTCCGGCAATATTTCGCCGAGATCGGACGGCGCGGCGGTCAGGCGAGCCAGCGAGAACTCACCCGCGCGCAGGCAAGAGCGATGGTCGAGATCCGCGAAGCGAAGCGAGCGGCGAAGAAAAAAGGCGCTCCTGTTCCCAAGCTATCTCGCAAACATCAACTGCTCCTCCGCAAACCGAAACCGTAACGCCACACTCTCAGTGCATCGTAACCCGCTTACGACGGCAGTAATTGCGACGTTAGTTGTTCTGGCGAAATAGGCGAAGCGAGCGTGGTTTTGGGAATGCATGTTCAAACTCCAATTATCGTAAGCCGCTTACGATGGCAGATATTGCTTGCTAGTGGAATTGTGGGCCCTTTCGCCTGGCGAGACATCGTAAGCCGCTTACGATGCGGCAAGGAGACCGGGCAAGTCTAAAGTTCGCGAACGCGCTGGGGGCATTCGCCGGCTCGCGACAAGTCCGTCCGACCGGCGGACACGCGAGGCGCGCGCTACCTCTGCACGACGCACTTTTGCTATCGTAAGCCGCTTACGATATATAGAGAAAGTAGCGGAAGGATTAAATGTTCGCAGAACGCCGGCGCGGGCGGGACATTGCGCGACCGAAGTCTTTCTATCGTAAGCCGCTTACGATGCGATCGAAAGACTGGGTTAGATTTTGAGTTTGATTATGAAAATTCGAATAAGCCATTCCTCCGCAGCCCTGCGCCTGATCGAGCGCGCTGCGACCGACGAGCGCAATTTCGTGAAGAAAGCAGTGAGCTGGGCCTTGCGCGGCATCGGCCGACGGAACCGCACGCTGAATGCTGCGGCAGCCGATCTTGCTCGACGCCTTTCCACCTCGAAGGACTCTGCCGCGCGCTGGATTGGCAAAGACGCGCTGAAAGAACTGACGAGTCCGGCGGTGCTACGACGTCTTCGCGCTCAACTGAGTTCGCGCGTGCAGGGGAAAACGCGCGCCGAAAATGCCTATACGTGATTCACGTATAGGATGATTGTGGCAATTCTCCATCATAAGCCGCTTACGATGAATGTTGTTTGCAAGCTGGGAGTCTTTAGAGCGATGAGGCCTGAGTGGAGACAATTCGGATGACGGCTAACGCAACGCTGTGGCGAACACCACAAGCTTCCATCGCTCATTGTAACCGGTTTTCGTCACACGAATCGAGGCGAACGAATAACTCTACGACGCTAGGTGCCAGCTCACCGAGTTGCGCCTTCGCGTGCGAGATAAATCTCTTTAACCCATCCGACGTAACCTCCCACCGAAATCTCCTGCCAAATAGTAGAGCCATTCGCCATTTTGCGATTCGTTAATGTGATCCCTCGCATTCCAAGGGGCATCTTAGCGATTGCTGGATAAGTGGATCCCGGCCCGCTATAAAGAACCAAGCCATAGCCTTTCTTGATATTCACGATTCTGTAAGTGATCAAGGGAGCTGCGGGTGAAAGCACAGGTGTTGCAGTCGCTGCAACAGGTTGTGCTGCGGATGGACGAGCATCGACCGGCAGCGCGCGTTGGATCGCCGGTTCCGATCGACCGGCTGGAGCTGAGTAGGTTGGGAGCGGAGAGAAAGCGATCATCGGGGAGCGCCCGATTGTTGAATAGCGAGGTGACGGTGTAGTCGCCGTAACACTACTCGGTGTGAGAGAAGGTGTTGCTGATGGAGGCATGTACGAGGTTGCGGGACTCGGTGAATTCTGCTGCGAGACCTTAGTGAGTAGCCAAATACCGAGCAGGATAATTCCGATGGTATAAAAGCACGTTGAGAGGAGCGGCCTTTCTCGCGTTCTATTTGCGTTTGCGTTTGCAGGTGCGGTCACAGGTGCGGATCCGGCAGGTGGCGGTTGCGGCGGAGAGTGCACATGTGTATACGAGACACCTGTTCCTGGAACACTGATGGTCGTTCGGGATCCTTGCGGGCCGATCGTATGGGTAAACCCACGACCGCCGAATGACAGAGACGAGCCTTTTTTTCCGATGTTCCAACGAACTCCGGGAGCGATCTTGATGCTGCGTCGAAATCGAAAGTATCCCACACCTAAACCTCAGGTAATTAATCTGATTGATCCATCAACACGCTTCGTAGTCTACCTCCGCTTGCGATCGCCTGCGAAGCGCGTTTTCAAGTTGAGCCTGCAATTGCAGAAAGCGCCCTTGAGCACCGGCAGACAAGGTCGTCAAACTAGCCGGGCCGCTTTGCAGCCGAGACCACAGTTCATTGCGCAGTGTCGCGAACTTCAGGTTAAGCCTTTGGATTTCTATGGCAGGCACTGGTTGCGCCGGCTGGAAGCGGAATCTTGTCTCGCATAACCTTCGCCAGTTTATAAGATGAGACAGATTCGTCGGACCGAATCCAGGTATTTGAAGGTCGGGCCGAATATCAAGCGCTGATCCTATTCCGAATGAGAGCAGGCGGCGTTTCCGAGTTTGTCCTATTCCCGGAATGCTAGCTTGCGATATCAGCTGGGCCCGAAGGAATGCGTTCAACTGCAATTGCTGCTTGTTGCTCTCTAGCTTCTGCAGGTCGAGTGCTCTCTCGCGATCGATCCCGGAATAACGCTCATAGGCGCTTTTCAGTTCAGTCTTCTTCGCTACAAACGTGGTCTGGTAGTTCTTGAGGACAGCATCCAGCTGTGAAGAGACGGACGCGATTTCCGCCTCCGATGAAGCTAAGGTAGACTTTCTGCGATCCTTCTCCTCGATGAACTCTGCGGTGCGACGGCCTTCAAAGATCATGCCGAGCGCGAAAGCCCCGACGATCATCGCTGGCCAAATGGCGCTGCTCACAAGCAGCAGGCAGGCAATGATCGCTAGAACCCATCCGACGACGAAGACCGGCTTCGTACCACTGGCATTTGCAGGCAACGCCGTAGGTGTCGAAGGCACTGATTTAAAGTCGTTCGGTGATTTGGCACGAAGAGGCATTATCTCGATGCGCGAAATAGCCGCCCAGACAGCGTGGGCGTTATCCGCCGCAAACGCGCCATAGGTTACTTGAACGTTGATGAAGAATAGCGGCCCACCCGCCGCGGCAATCTCGCACCACGGACATGTAGTCAGAGACTTCGGGAATTTGTGGCAGGAATCCCGCGAACAATGAGTTAGGCTCTGTTGAAGCGCTTCTAGTGCGCTGACCCATTCCTGCGCAGTAGGTCGGGAGACTTCCAGTCGAAACGCGCGCTCGAACATCGATGTATAGGGCTCGGACAAAGCCGCGACGGGAAATGTGAACGGTGGAGTACGGACGCCGAACGTCTGCGCATTTCGACTATAGGCGTATAGCCGATTGCGGATTGCATCTTCGAGAAGGTAATCAGAGCCGTTCGATTGAATTCCGGCGAAGGGATGACGGCCTAGGAAGAGCAGCTTAAAGATCATCAACGCGAGGCCAAATAGGTCGTGGTTCGGCGTCCTCACTAAACCTTTGAAGTCGCGGCCTTGCAGTTCCGGCGGAGTCCAGAGTGATACCCCGACGTCGCAGGTCCATGACATGCTTCCGTTCGATACCTGGTAACTGTCGCAATCGATGAGGCTAACGATTCCATTCGTTTGAACGAGAATGTTCCCCTCGTTGACATCGCCGATCACAGCACCCGTTACGTGCACAGCATTAAACGCGGCTGCGCAGTTTCGCGCGGTGTTTACAAGAAAGTCCCAGTTCTTTCCGGGGAACTCGACGACCCTCTCGCGCGGCCCGAATAACTGATGGATCTCTTTCCCGGAGACCATCGGCATGAGAAAGCCGCGAACTCCCTGACCGTCGTCAGAGATCGTCAGCATCGGCCAAGCAGAGCACTTTTGAACTTCGGGCGTTGAACGCTGCGTTAAGAACGCAAGCTTCGCGACCTTTTCGGGCGTGGGGACGCGGTGGTAGATCTTCGCGACCAGACCGCGATGGCTCTCGACCGTATACGCATTACCTTCGCCGCCGCTTCGGCCAAGCTTGGGACCGAGCCGGACAGAAACACCTTTGCTATCGATCAACACGGTGGCAGCGACAATGGATCGCTTCGACAGGCGAGAACCAGTGTTAAGTCATCGTCAGCCCGTTCTCTAATGGACGGCGATGAGAGGTATTCGATAAGTGGCGATATCAAGGAAGTCTCGTCGTCAGTGTCGCGCAAGACAGAAAAAAGTGGCTTAAAAAACGGTTCGTGGACTATTCGAGAAGTCATCTCCAAAGCGATTCGCTGTAATCCATCTGTGAACCCAGCAACGGCACCGACAGGTCCTGGTATAGAGGCGAACTGGAGATCCTTCTGCCAATCGGTGCTCGTAATGAAAGTCGTCTCGTTCGCGTACTCGCCACCACGCGGCCATGTCGCGGCTGAGTATTGCCCGTATTGGTCCATTATCCAGGCGCCGTCCCCGAGCTGGACAAAGATACACGTCGCATCCGCGAGGATCGCGAAGAGAACCGTGCAAGCGAGGTCGCGAAGATCGCAGCCTTCACTCGCCGCAACCTGCTCCAACTGCTGACGGACACCTGAAAGCCAACTGCCCGCGGTGTCCTCGTTCGCGACCTCGACGCTAGTTATCGTCGAAGGGACATTCTGTAAAAGATATTCGACGCACGCACGAGAGCCTAGCTGCGAAAGACGAGCACTCCCGGCACCATCAGCGATGCCGACTAAGAGAACCGGAGTGGATCCAATTAAGGCGCGCCGATACTCACAGTAGTCCTGACATGGCGTATCGACTTTAAGGTGTGACGCGCCCTGCACATGGGCACCAGTCGCACGCCACATGCATCACACAGTTGCCCAACCTTCGGGAGCAGCAGGATTCACTAATGGAACCGCGTCGTCAGGCTTTGACCGAGACACCGTTTGCTGAGAACTCGACAACCAAACAAATAGATCGCGAAACCGAAGACCCTTTAATTTAAGGGGCTCGCGGTTCGAAAGCTGTGTCAGCCGGTCGAGGTCTGCTCCTTCCACCCCGACGGCAAAGAACGAGAAGGCTTTCTTCTCCGCACCTTCGTGAACTCTACTCACAGCTTCACCCCATTGCGGCAAATTGTAATCAGTTGGCGCCCCATCCGTAATGAGGAATACCCACGGACGATAATAGCCAATACCGCTCGCCTTGTACTCCTCTTTTCGCGCCTTCAGGAGGTCTAATGCGGTTGTGACAGCCAAGCCCATCGGTGTATCGCCTGTCGCAACTAAAGTTGGAGGGACGAAAAACTCCGCGGTCGTGAACGGTTGTGCGACCTGGACGGCTCCGCCAAACGTCACCACAGCAACCTCAACCCGCTTGCGCGCCAAGGTGTCGGCCGCGAGTTCATCCTTATAAACCATTAGTCCTTCTTGCAATTGCTGTAGCGGGGCGCCAGCCATTGATCCGGAAACGTCGAGGACAATTACTGACGCACATCTGGGCTCTGGGTTCGACGCGAAATCGGCGCCAGACACTGAAAACGGATTCTGTTCCATAAGAAAGGAGCCGTGATATTGCGTCGTGTTCTCCAGCGCGACAAGGTTTAATCTAGGAGAGCTTGCCCTCCTCGGTCGTTCCCTTGTTAGGCGCCCGTTGTTCTCGTTCCACATCTTGTAACGAAAGGAGCGCATCAACCTTTGCTGCAAGTACTCGCACCTGCGCAGTCAGTTGTTGCACCTCTGTCTCTGCCGCGTCCGTCTCCGGCTGGAGAAACATGCTCGCAATAAATCCCGTCATCGTCGCAAACAAACCCGCCCCAGCTGTCATGAGAACGCACGCGACGATTCGTCCTTCGGCAGTCAATGGGTATTTATCGCCGTAACCGACGGTCGTTATCGTACAAAACGCCCACCAAAACGCATCGCCTGCGTTTTTGATGTTTGAATCGGGCGAATCCTCGAAACTCAGCACTGCGATGGCAGCAAACACCATCACGCTGAGGGAAGTCGCGATCACGGCCGCGAACGACGTGAACCTTCGGTGCCGCAGAAAATACGTGACCAGATTCTTGGTGGAGCGAAACGCACGGAGAATGCGGAAGACGCGGACGATGCGAACAACGCGGCCGACGCGAAAGACATTCAACATCGGAATGCTTGAGATGAAATCGATCCAGCCCCACTTCAGGAACTTCGCCTTTGAGGGCGCGCGGAAGTAGCGCACAAAAAAGTCAGCAAGAAACACGATGCAAACTACGAAGTCGATGCGCTCGAGTATTGTCGTTGTGTTCGGCGTGAGCGGGACGGTGCTCTGAATGAGAAGCGCTACGAGAACGTAGACGGAGAGGATCAGTGTGATTATTTGCAGCAGACCGAGACGCTCTGAAGCGTGCTGTTGATCAAGTCGTTCTGCAGACTTCGGTGCTGACGCTTGAAATGATGGGGCTGCTGGCTCGGGCATTCTGGCGAAGCGTACCGGGACGACGCCCGGTAGAGAAGTGCAAATCCCGGGAGTTTGTTTGCGCGCGCTCCCGCACAAAAAACTTTTGCGAAAACGTGCAAAATCTTGTTTGACGGCGTGCGCGACCCCACTATCTTGCACCTCCCGCGTCACTGCGGGCCTCGAAAGCACTTCGGGGTGTTCTTCTCGTCGGCCCGTTCGACTTCGCTCAGGGCAACGCTTGTTTTAAAATCGTTGGCTGGAATTTAGTCGCTCGCCGAATCGGAAGTGCAATTGATCTTTGATAGTTTGGTTTTGTTTCCGCGCACGACTGGATTTGTCCGCCTTCACTGGCGCGACGTAAATCCGAAGCGGATTTCAAAATGCGTAATGTCAGCGAAAATTGAATTGTGCGTTATTCGTACATTTTCTTTGATTAAAAATTTTCCCAAAGCTCGCATCCGCCTACGCCGAAAGGCTACGGCGCGATAAACGGGCCGCGGGAATCTTATTTTGAAAAAGATCGGACGAACACCGGTTTCCACTTACGAGTGGCTGCCGGTTTAGAATGGTCAGATTTCAGCTTCTTCTTCGTTAGCGAAGAGGGGCGCAAACTTTGTCCGGCGGTCAGTAATGACTCCGGCTCCAAATTTTAACGGAGAGTTTGATTCTGGCTCAGAACGAACGCTGGCGGCGTGGATAAGACATGCAAGTCGAACGGGACTTCTCGTTGTAGCAATACAGTGAGTAGTTTAGTGGCGAACGGGTGCGTAACACGTGGGCAATCTGCCGAAAAGTGGGGGATAGCTCGCCGAAAGGCGAATTAATACCGCAT
>JBBRYT010000011.1:0-132286 GCA_038237435.1 Chthoniobacterales bacterium | reverse complement strand
CGGCAGGACGACTTCGACGACATCGAAGCGGAAAAGAAGGTCGGGATCGTCGAGCATGCGCAGCCAGGTGAGCGCGCCGCGCGCGATGCGTTGGCGTTGCTCGCTGCGTAAGGTTTCGATAGGGCGGCCGAAGTCTTCGCTGCTGCGAGTTTTTACTTCCACGAAGACGAGCGTGTCACCGTCTCGGCAAACGATATCGAGCTCACCGCCGCGCCGTCCGCGAAAGTTTCGATAGAGAATTTTGTAGCGCTGCTTGCGGAGAAAACGTGCCGCCATTTTCTCGCCGGCCGCGCCGCGAATAGCTCGATCAGGCGCGCCACTAACAAAGCGATTGCGCCAACGTTTCGAAATCGCAGCCATCGATTCGACGAAGTGCGCGGTCATCGAGCTCAGACTATTTCAGAAAGATCGGGATGCGCGAAGGCCAGAAGCGGGTGCGCGACTGGCTCGAACGAGCGTCGATGAATCGGACACGGTCCGTGCGCGTGCAGTTTTATGAGATGCAGCTCGGTGCCGTAGCCTTTGTGCTGGCTGAAACAATATTCCGGAAAGCGCGCACAGAATTCACGCATGATTCGGTCGCGCGTGACTTTCGCGATCACACTCGCGGCCGCAATACTGAGACTGTAACAATCGCCGTCGATGATCGCGGTTTGCGGTAGAGGAAATGGAGAGACCGGCAGTCCGTCGATGAGCGCGTGATCGGGTCTTGCAGTCAGCCCTTCAATCGCGAGGCGCATCGCTCTGTGCGTGGCGCGCAGGATGTTGATCTGGTCGATCTCGATTGAATCAACGATACCGATCGACCACGCGATCGCGGTGTTGCCCACGACGTCGTGGTAAATTTCTTCGCGCCGTTCCGGCAGTAGTTGCTTCGAATCGTTCAGCCGTTTGTGCCGAAATTTCTCCGGCAGAATAACGGCAGCGGCCACGACCGGTCCGGCCAGAGCGCCGCGACCGGCTTCATCGATGCCGGCGATCGCTGAGAAACCGATCGCGCGCAGGCGACGTTCGTGGCGAAATCCGCAGCGACGATACATCGCCGGATTTTAGCGAGAGACTTGCGATCTGTCATCCTGAGGCTGGCGCAGCGCGCGCGAAGGATCTCACATCTCACAACCGTTCTGTCGACAACGCGCTATGGGACACGACGCCCGATAGCGATTGTGAGATCCTTCATCCGTCTTCGAGGATTCAGGATGACGCGCTTGAGAGCGCGGTGATTATTCGCGAACCGCAGTCGCTTCCTTGCCCTTGCGATTGCGCAGATAATTGAGTTTGGCGCGACGCGCACGGCCTTCCTTCTCCACTTCTACTTTTGAGATGCGCGGAGAATGAATCGGGAAAACACGCTCGACGCCTTCGCCGTAAGAGATGCGCCGGACGGTGAAGGTCTCGTTCATCCCGCGCCCTTTCCGGCCAATCACGATGCCGGCAAAAATCTGGATGCGTTCCTTGTCGCCTTCGCGCACACGCGTATGCACTTTCACGCCGTCGCCGACTTTGAATTTCGTGACGTCGGTCTTTAGCTGTTCCTTTTCAATTGCGTCGATGATCCTGCTCATAAAATCGTTTGTAATTTGTAGCCGCCTCGCTGCGTCAAGGCGGAAACACGGCGACACAGCGCCGTGGCTACAGCGGGCGGACATCTTCAGTCGGGTGAAGACGAAAATCAACCGGCCATTTCTGCAATAAATGGGGCGCGGTTGTGTGCGGACGCGTCGCTATTATAATCGCCGCAAGCTGCGCCCGTAGCTCAACTGGATAGAGTGACAGCCTCCGAAGCTGTAGGTTGCGCGTTCGAGCCGCGCCGGGCGCATTCTTATCAACCGCGCCGCGGCTGTAGGCCGCGTCTCCCGACGCGGCGGGGTTTGACCCCGAAATGTTCGTGTTCGCAAATCGCACCCCGCCATGTCGGGAGACATGGCCTACATCCGAAGCGCTGCTTTACGCCAGCGCTTCCAATCGGCCTAACAAGTCCTTTTTGCTCGTCATGCCCGTGACCTGATCGATCACCTGACCGTTCTTGAAGAAGAGCAAAGTCGGAATCGCGCGGACGTTGAAGCGGAAAGAAAGGCTCTGGTTTTCATCGATATTGACCTTGGCGACTTTCACCGTGCCCGCTTTTTCCTTCGCGATCTCGTCGAGGACTGGCGCGATCATTTTGCACGGTCCGCACCATTCCGCCCAGAAATCGACCAGCACCGGCTTGTCGCTTTTGGTTACTTCGGTTTCGAAATTGTTTTCGTCGAGCGTGACAGTCCCTGAGTTATCCATAGTTAGGAACTAAGATAGTTCCAAATCTGGATAAGCAAAGTGATGGCGGAAATTTCGAAAATGATCCAGCAGACCGGCATCGGAATCGTATCGAGCATGTTGAAGACTTCAGTCAGCGAAGCTTTGTCGGGAGCGTCTGCTGGCGCGGCAGTAACTTTGACTGGGGCGGTGTAAACTTTCGGCTCGGGAGCAGCCATCAGAGGCTGCGTTTTCGTCATCTTCACTGTGGGCGCGCGTGGGGCTACGGGCTCGGGTAAGATGTTGATCCGCGCAGTTTCTTTTTTTGGTCCTGCTTGCGTGGCTGAGCCCGGATAATTTGAGGGCGGGCCAGCAAAAGTGCGTGGCGGCGGCGGCAAAACGCGCGGCCGCGGCGGGGTTGGCGGTGTCGGCGGAGGAAGAGCGCTCGAGACTGCTGGCTGCGGAGGTTGCGCAATTGGCGCAGGTGTCACTCCCGGCGGCGGAGCAGCTAAAGATGCACTCGGGACATTTGGCCTAACGAATGATGGCGGCGGCGGCGGCGCAGGCCTGCCCGCGGCGCCAGCGGGAGGTGGCACCGGCGGTTTCGGCGCCAGGGTTGGCGGACGAAGCGCAGTGCTCGATGGCGTCGGAACCGGTGGCCGTGCCATCGGCGGCGGCGGGATCGGTCTCGAGGAAGGCGGCGGAACCGGCGGCATAGCGCGGCGCGGCGCTTCCGGCATGGTGCCGTTGGCCGGAGGACGCGCGGGCAAATTAATTCGCACGGTATCGGCCTGCTCCGTTTTTCCCATCGGCGTCTTGGCGGGCGGCGGAGGTAGAGTGATGCGAACGGTCTCTTTTTTCGGTTCGTTCGTTTCGCTCATCGTCGTAGGAATCTGCGAACTAAAACCTTGCTGAAACGCGTGGCTTTGTCACTCGCTAACTTGTTGAAGCGTTCATAAAATTGGGCACTTTCGATCCTTGCGCCGCTTCGCCAAATCTAGGCGAGCAAGTCGTAGCCGCGGCTGCCGCTGATTTTGCGCGTGATGAATTCGCCGACGGGAGACGCTTCCGCCAAAATCACCGTGGCATCAACGTCAGGGGCATCGGCTTCCAACCTCGCCACGTGGGGTTGATCGACGAGCAATTTCAGCTCTTTCCCAACATACGATTGCGCGATTTCGCGCGCGATCTTCTGTTGCAGCGACATCGCGCGACGATAGCGCGCGTTCTTTGTGCGCAGGGCGATCTGCTCCGGCATCTTCGCGGCGCGCGAACCTTCTTCCTGCGAGTATTTGAAAACACCGAGTCGTTCGAAACGGACGAGCTCAATAAAATCGAGCAGGGTTTCGAATTCCGTTTCCGTTTCCCCGGGAAATCCGACGATGAATGTCGTGCGCAAAGCCACACCGGGAATGCCGGCGCGCAAGCGCCTAACGAGTTGTTCGATATGTTCGCGACTGGTTTCGCGTCGCATGCGGCCAAGCATGGTCTCATCGATGTGCTGCAACGGCATGTCGACGTAGCGCGCGACCTTGTCGCATTCCGCGATGGTGTGAATCAATTCGTCGCTCCAATGCGCCGGATGCGTGTAGAGCAAACGCACCCAAAATTCTCCCGGCACTTTCTGAATCTCGCGCAAGAGCGCGGACAAGGTGGGCCCGCGCGAAGAATCCACCGGCTGACGCGGTCCCGCTTTCTCCGACCACAAATCCATTCCGTAATAGGTGGTGTCCTGGCTGATGAGATTAATTTCCTTCACGCCTTCCGCGACGAGCGCGCGCACTTCCGCGAGCACCGAGGCCGGCGGACGGCTGCGATGGCGTCCGCGCATTTGCGGAATGACGCAAAAACTGCAGGGATGGTTGCAGCCCTCGGCGATTTTCAAATATGCGCTGTGCGCCGGCGTGAGACGAAAACGTGGCGTGTCGTAATTCGGAATGTATGTCGGCCGCGCTGTGACCAGGTCGCGCGTTTCTTCATTGCGCAAAATTCGCTGCGCAATTGCACCGAGATCTTTCACCTGATCGAGTCCGATGAAGGCATCGACTTCCGGAAGCTGTTCGCGCAACTCCTGCGAAAAACGCTGCGACATGCAGCCGCTCACGATTAATTTTTGGCCCGCGCGTTTCGTTAAGCCGCGCTGTTCATGCGCATCGAGAATTGCCTCGATCGATTCTTCTTTGGCGGAATCAATGAAGGCGCAGGTGTTAATCACGAGCACATCCGCGTCGGTCGCGTCGGCGGTGATCTGCATGCCGTATTGCAAGACGCTGCCGAGCATGATCTCGGCATCGACGAGATTCTTCGCGCAGCCAAGGCTGATCATGCCGACCTTCGGCGCTTCTCCTGCTTGAGCTGGCACGATCTTATTCCAGCCGAACGTCCGTATCGCCGCGCGCGACGATCTTGCCGTTCTTTCGAATCTCGATGTCGGCGGGGTCGAGCACTTTCACGGCGATGTGTTTGCCGCGCAATTGCACTGGCGCGCTCACATCGAGCCAGCGCTCGAACGATGAGCGGCCGCTTTCGGTGTCGAGCGTTACTCTAACGAATGTCTTCTTTAGTGGACGAATATCGAAGCGGTTCGCAGCTATCGGTGACCCTGAAGGAGACATCGCGGCCATCGCCACTTTTGCTTTTGCGAGGTCGCCGGGATTGACCGGCTCGGCGCGGCGCACTTCCGTTTCCTCTTCTTCCGGCGTCGCTTGTGCGACAGCGGTAGGTTGCGGAGTCGTCACTGGCGGAGCTGTTGAAATCGGAGGCGAAATTGGTGTCGCGACCGCAGCCGTGGGGGCAGTAGGCGCGGGCGTGTTATCGGCCGGCAATGCACGCGGAGCGACGATCGTGCTGGCCATCGACGGCATTGGTGTCGCAGTCACGCTGGCCGCGGCGAGCGCTTGCGCATCGCGCTGGCTGGGCGAAATGCGGCGCAGATTCATCATGAATTTCAGCACCGAAAAACCAACGATGAGTACGACGAGACCGATGACGAGCGGAAGCAGTGAGCTCTTGCTCCCCGAAGCCGCGCGACGCGGAACAACTTCGACGCGGCGCGGCGGCGGCGCGGGGTTGTCTTGTAAGTAAGAATAACCATCCACTGTCACCGCGTCGGAAGTTTCGAATGCTTCCAAATACGGAGTGACATCGACGTTCAAAAACTTCCCGTAGATGAGAAGAAAACCTTTCGCGTAAGCGAGGCTGGGAAACTTCGAAAAATCTTCCGCCTCCAGCTCGGCTAATTTTCCCGGCCTGATCTTCGTCATCCGAGCCGCTTCTTCGAGCGTGAGATTGCGCGCGGTGCGTGCTTTTTGAAATTTTTCGCCGAGACCTTCCATGAAATTCGTATTGTCCCGGTTAGACCGCGGCGTCGAGGTCGACCAGAATCTCGCGCGGCTTCGCGCCCTCGCCGGGACCTAAAATCCCGCGTTGCTCCAGAATGTCAACGATGCGCGCGGCCCGCGTGTAACCGAGACGGAGACGGCGCTGCAGAAGCGAAGTAGACGCGCGCTTTTCCTGCCGGATAATTTCGAGACATTTCTCGACCAGTTCTTCGTCTTCTTCGGTGACATCTTCTTCCGGCGGCGCAGTCGATTGTAATTTTTCGTGCATCGCTAAATCAAATGCCGGCGGACTTTGCGCGGAAACGAATTCGACCAGTCGATGAATTTCTTCATCGGTCACCAGAACGCCCTGCGCGCGAATAAGTCGCGACGTGCTCGGCGGCAAATACAACATGTCACCCTGGCCTAACAAACGATCGGCGCCGTTTTCATCGAGAATAACGCGGCTATCGATTTTCGATGCGACTTGAAATGCGATACGGCTTGGGATGTTCGCTTTGATCACGCCAGTGACGACATCGGCGCGCGGTGTTTGCGTGGCGACGATGAGATGAATGCCGGCAGCGCGCGCCATTTGCGTGATGCGCGCGATCGCGCTTTCCACGTCGGCCGGCGCGGTCTGCATTAAGTCCGCTAGCTCGTCGATGATCATGACGATGTACGGCATCTTGTCGGGAATGATCAGCTCGTCGTCGCGATGGACTTTAATCGGCGGCTCTTCCCGAATCGGTTTGGGCGCGCCGTTCATTTCCGCTTCAGCGTCCAATTCTTTCTGCGTTTTTTTCGGAGGTCGCCCATTGAAGCTCGTGATATTCCGCACGCCGACTTGTGCAAAAACGCGGTAGCGTTTTTCCATTTCATCAATCACCCAGCGCAACGCGAGCAGCACTTTTTTCGGATCGGTCACGACCGGAATGACGAGATGTGGCAGCGTGTTATACATCTGCATCTCGACCACTTTGGGATCGATCATGATGAAGCGCAGTTCTTCCGGAGTGAAACGGTAGAGCATGCTGGCAATGAGCGCGTTGATACAAACGCTCTTCCCACTGCCGGTCGTGCCTGCGACTAACAAGTGCGGCATTTGCGCGAGGTCGGCGATGATCGTTTTCCCATAGACGTCTTTACCCAGCGCGATCGGAAGTTTCGCCTTTGTCTCAATCCAATCCTGCGACTGCATTAATTCGCGCAGCGTCACTTTTACTTTGCGACTATTAGCCAGCTCGATCCCAACGGTATCTTTGCCGGGAATGGGCGCCAGAATATTGATGCGTTCCGCGCGAGTCGCGCGCGCGAGATCGCGCTCGAGGCTGACAATCTTGTCTACGCGCACGCCTTTCGCCGGATAAACTTCGTAACGAGTGATCGTCGGACCTTTCGTGATGTCGCCGGCGGCGACTTGAATTCCAAACTGTCCCAGCGTGTCGATCAGCGTTTGCTGGATTAGTTCTAGCTCGGCGGGATCGGCGGCGACGCGACCTTCCACGTCGTGCTCATCGAGAAGGTCGAAACCGGGTAGCGTATAATGTTCCGCGTCCCAATTTGGACTCGTTAGGCCGGGCAGCGCTTTGCCGGCCGTTTTTTTCTCGCCGCGCCGAAGTTCAGCGAGCGATGGTTTTTTGCGCGGCGCCAACTGCTCGTCAGGCAGCGCAGTTGTATCAACGACTTTCGGCTTCGGGCGGTTAGTCAGCTCTTCCGGGAGAACAGCTGATGCGTCCGGAACGGGCGCGCCCAATTTTTTCAGGCGTTTTTCGACGAGCCGTTGTTGTTTCTCTTTCTCTCTTTTTTCCAGATCGAGTCGCGTGCGCATATCGGCGCCGCGTAGACTTCTTTCCCGTTGCCAGGCGGCGAAACTTTGCAAGCTGCGGCGCGTGCCCGCGACCGTTTGCCTAACGAGATGTATCGGCCGCAGCCCGGTCATAAGAATGATGCTCGTGACGTAAAGTCCGGTGAGCAAAATCATCGAGCCGACGTGACCCATCAGTCGCTCGAGAAAAGTCCGGCCGGTGTAATAACCGATCAATCCACCGGGGCCCTGGATGTTGAAAGCCGAATGCCAGTCGCGCAAAAAGCGCGTTTGCAGATGCAGCAAACACGCGCCGGAAATGATGAAGAGCAGAATCCAACCAGCGCGCTTCGAGACTCGCAGTTGCGCATGAAATAACTTCGCGGCGCCGAAACCTAACAAGACCACCGCGAGCAGATACGAGGCGGCGCCGATCATGAAGTAACAGAAGCCGGCGACGATCGCGCCGAGCGGCCCGATGAAATTCTGCGCGGGCGAATTCGGCGACGAAACTTTGCTGAACCAAATCCAGGAAGGCAGGTCCTTCGGATTGTAAGAAATCAGGGCGAGGAAAAGAAGTGTGCCCACGCCCAAAAGGACGAGGGCAAAGACTTCATTCCATGCTGTGTTTTTCGGCGAGCGCGCCACGGCGCTCATCTTATGTGGGAGTGACGCACGTGCCAAGGGCGCGTTCACCGCGGGTGCGGCAACGATGCGCGCGCGGCCAACTCCAAATATTTTTTCGAAGAATGTCCTTTTTGCAGGGCCGATCCCGCTCTATTCGCTGAGGCACTACTATGACAAACTTTCATCATCAGAAGTCGATTCGCGCATCCGTTCCGCAGATCACGCTCGCACCATCGTTAGCAAAGATGTTTCTCGGCTTCGCCTTGATCATCGCCTCGATCATGTTTGCATCGCCGGCTCGCGCGCAAGTCGTCAATTCCACGTGGCTGGGAGACGGTAGTCAGAACTTTTCGAATGGAAATTGGAGCAACAGCGCGTGGTGGAATCCGCACACCGTTCCGAATAACAGCGGCCCTACCACCTACGATGTGACGCTCCCCTGGGATCCGAACGGCGGTTTCTTCAATGGCCCACACCTGGACATCGGTGTGGCGATTCACAATCTGACCATGATCAACCGGCTCTTTTTAGATAACCAGGGAAGCGGCGTGACAAATCTGACCGTTACGGGTTCCACAGGCTTCGTCACGACGCCGGGCCGTGATGGCGAATTTGGCGCAATTTTTTGCGCCGGTGGTAGCACCTACTCCCTCGGCACACTTACTAATTACACGGTGGCGACGCATACACTTGAAGCGGGCGACCTCGGTGCGCTCAGTGGCGGCACGATCGCCTTCCATAACGCCGACATCATCACGAATAGGGGCGTTCTTTTTGTGGCCGGTATCGGGTCACGCATTCTCAATCAGGACAACAGCACGAGCGCCTACGCCAACCTCAGAACCAATGAGGGTGTCGTCCAGTTTGCCGATGGCGCGGGCTTTGGCACGGTGAGCGACTTGACGAACAATGGTGCTATTTTTCTCGGCGCCAACGACGGCACTAACACCACTTTTACCATCAACGGATTGCTGACGAACTACGATCCAAGTGCGCATACGCTGACTGGGGGCCAATATGAAGTGGATACCGGCACCAGTACCACTGGAGTGGCGACCTTGCGTTTTCCGAACGCCGATATTCGCACGATCGTGAACGCGATTGTCAAGGTGGACGGGGCAAACGCCTCGATTAGGGATTTTCTCGGTGCCAACGCCTTCCGTAATCTGCAGGGTATTCAAGGCGGCACATTCACAAGTGGCGGGACGTCGACGATTACGCCGACCGGAGGCACGTTCACCAACATGAATGCGGGTCACGTGATGCCCCCTAACTCTAATATCACCGTGCAAGGTAACTACAGCGCATCTGGCGGCGGCACTATATCAATTGGCGCGCCGGGCAACGCCTCGAACACAAGTCTTACCATCAGCGGAAATGCCCTCATTGATGGCGGCGGCCTTGATATGGGCGGACAGCCGGGCGTGAACACGCAATACCACACAACGCTGCAGGTAATGAATGGCCTCCAGTTTCGCGGCGCTTACCTCACCGGCACCGGCACGACCTTCGCCGATGTCGGCATGATCCAAGGCTCAGTCTTGAATCCTGGTCACTCGCCGGGACAACTTGCCTTTCAAGGAAATCTAACCCTGGACGGAACGACGACGACCGACATGCAGATCGGCGGGTTGAGTGCGGGCGATCAATTCGACCAGGTCGTCCAGAGCGGCGGCGGGCTTACGCTCGGCGGCAAACTGCTGCTGTCGTTTGTCGATGGCTTCGAGTATGACATCTCGCCCGACGACACATTCGACATCATTACTTCCGGTTCAAACCTGGCCGGCTCCTTCAGCAACATCGTGAGCGGCTCGCGCATCGCAACGAACGACGGAAAAGGGACGTTCATCGTCGCCTACAGCGGGACCAATAAAGTCACGTTGAGCCAATTTCTGCCGCCGCCGAAAATTCTCTCGGTGACTCGGATGCCTAACCAAAACTTCAAAATATTCTGCCAGGGATATCCCGAGGCCGGCGTTTATCGACTCGAAGCCTCAAATGATTTAAATCCTACCAATTTCCAATCCATCGAAACGATCGGCACGAGTAGCGGCAGCTTCCTCGAATTCGAAGACCTCGACTCCAATAATCACCCGGCCCGATTCTACCGCATTATTTTTCCTGGCGACGACTCGCCTCCTGCCCGAGCGACTTCGCACGCGTCAAAACGGAAAGGATAGAAAGCCTCGCGCACTTTTGCGCGACGTCGCGAGCTGATTTGCGTCCACGCTTTGCTCTTGCTGCGAATCAGAGCGGATGAGTACTGTGCCGCGGATGTGTTTCCCTTTCCGCGAAATCGCCCTCGCCGTTTCCGCCGTCTCGCTAATTTTTTTCTGTTCCTGCGAACGGCATCATCCTGACGAGTTGGTCGCTGAAGGACCTGTCAAGGCTGAGCCCGCCGCGCATCATAACGCCGCGGAAGTGGAAAAACAGAACGGAGCGAAGACGCACATCTCGCCCGCGCCAACTCCGGCGCAATTTTTTCCGGAAAGCACACCGCACTAGCCGAAGAAATCACCATGGCTCAGAAATACGCAACCTCGCCGCCGAACATCACCACGATGCCGCCCGGCGTACCGTTCATCATCGGGAACGAAGCGGCGGAGCGTTTCAGTTATTACGGTATGAAGTCGATCCTCGCGGTCTTCATGTCCACTTACATCCTGAACAAGCTCGGTGGGGTCGATGCGATGCCGGAACATGAGGCCGACAGTTACACGCACTATTTTGTCGCGGGCGTTTATTACCTGCCAGTTCTCGGCGCGATTCTCGCCGACGGTTGGTTCGGAAAATATTTCACGATCTTTTCGCTCTCGATCGTTTACTGCTTCGGACACCTCACGCTCGCCTTCATGGATTCATCTTTCGGTGTCCATTTTGTTGGTCAGCGCATGATGCTCGCGATCGGACTTGGTTTAATCTGTCTCGGCGCCGGCGGCATCAAGCCCTGCGTCTCGGCGAACGTTGGCGATCAGTTTGGCGAATCGAACAAACATCTGATCTCGAAAATGTTCGGCTGGTTTTATTTTTCCATTAACGCCGGCTCTTTCATCTCCACCATTTTGTGCCCGTGGCTTCTCTCCGCGCCGGGCTACGGTCCGCGCTGGGCTTTCGGCATTCCCGGCGTCGCGATGTTCATCGCGACCATTTTCTTCTGGGCCGGCCGCAAGAAAATGGTGCACGTCCCGCCCGCCGGTCTCGGCTATTTGAAAGAAACCTTCAGTAAACAAGGTCTCACCACTCTTGGCCGGATCGCGATGGTTTACATTTTCATTCTCTTTTTCTGGGCGCTTTGGGACATGAGCAACGGCGTCGAGTGGACATTACAGGCGCAGAAGATGGATCTGCATTTTCTCGGGATAGAATTGCAGGCCGCGCAAGTGCAGACGGCCAATCCGATTTTGATTCTGCTTTTCATCCCGCTGGTCAATTACGTGCTCTATCCGATGATCAGTAAAGTTTTCCCGCTCACGCCGCTGCGAAAAATCGGTATCGGCCTTTTCCTCACCGCGGGTTCGTTCGCCGTCATTGTTTACGCGCAACACCTCATTGATCTGGGCCTGAAGCCGACGATTTGGTGGCAGATGCTCGCCTATGTGATCTTGACGCTGGGCGAAGCGATGGTCTCGATTACCGGACTCGAATTTTCCTACACGCAGGCTCCGAACTCGATGAAGAGCTCAGTCATGGCCTTATGGCTCTTCGCGATCGCGTCCGGCAATATCTTCGATGCGAAGTTCAATTCCTGGGATTTGAATGCTGATGGAACGACCAAGCTGACCGAATTCCAATTCTACTCGTTCTTCACCATTCTAATGTTAGTCGCCGCGTGTTGTTTCGTCGCCTTCGCCTGCTTCTATAAGGGACAAACACATTTGCAGTCGCAATTGACAGACGACGAACTGGCCACGGAGCCGCTCCTGGCTGGCGGCACGCCGACTTAATCTCTACAACGTCGCGACCGTCTCGATCATCCGCATGCGCAACTGCTCGTTAGGCAGACGGCCCACGCCACCTAACAAGTTATCTTCCATGTGACGCGGATTACTCGTCGCTGGAATGGCGCAAGTCACGATAGGGTTGGCTGCGATCCACTTGAGAAAAAACTGCGCCCACGAAGTGCAATCGAACTCGCTCGCCCAATCCGGCAGCGCCTTTCCGCGGACACGATTGAACAAATTCCCCCGGCCCAACGGACGATTCACAATCACGGCCACGCCGCGATCCTTCGCGACCGGGAACACCCGTTTATCGGCTTCGCGTTCCATCAGCGAGTAATTAATCTGCACGAAATCGACCTGCTCTTTTTCCAGCACCTGCGCCACTTCCTCCTGACTGTTATCGGTATGATGTGTGATCCCGATGTAACGGACGCGCCCGCTCTTTTTCCACTCGCGCAACGTGGCCAGCTGCGTCGTGGTATCCACGAGATTGTGCACCTGGATCAGGTCGAGCTTTTTCGTGCCGAGCAGGTCTAACGAGTGCTCCATCTGTTTAATCCCGGCTTCGCGGCCAGTCGTCCAGACTTTGTCGCGAGGAAAAGCGAATCACGCAGTTTCAACTTCTGCGCGATTTCGCCCACGACTAATTCCGCGCGGCCATACATGGGCGAGGAATCGACCAGTTTACCGCCCTGCCTCGCGAAGAGGGCCAGCACTTCTTCGACCGGTGGCCGATCGGCCGGCGATGCGCTGACATCAAACGCGCGCGCAGTGCCGAGTCCGATCACCGGCAACATTTCGCCCGAGGAAGGGATGGCCCGTTGCATCATCTGACCTTTCTCCGCGGCGCGAATCGATGGCGAAACGAGCAAACCAGCCGCGCCGCCCGCCATCAAACGAGTTGCCTCTCGCCGCGTCATCTTCTTAGCTTACGCGCCATGAAGCTAGCCTGCACCTTCTTCGCTCTCATTAGTCTCGCGCTTTGCCTTCAACTGCGCGCCACGCCCGCCGATGACGAATTTCAGAAAATCGCCAACGATTACATCGACGAATATCTCCAAGCTAATCCCGAGCAGGCGACTTCGCTCGGTGATCATCGCTTCGATCAATTGCTGACCGATTATTCCGCGGAAGCGCGCGCGAAAGATCTCGCCAACCTGAAAGCGCTTCTCGCGAAACTAAACGACTTCAACGGCGCGGCCGATGTAACCGGCGCGAACAATGTCGATTTCCGCATTCTCAAAGACAACGTCGCCAGTGCCATTTTCGAGGAAGAGGAAATGAAAGAAGCGGAGTGGAATCCGCTCGTTTACAACCAAAGCCTCGCTAACAGCCTTTACCTGCTCATCGCGCGTGAGTTTGCACCGCCCGCCGAAAAAGTTCCGAACCTGCGCGCGCGCATGGAAGGAATTCCCGCCGTCATCGAGCAGGCCAAAGCGAACCTGAAACATTCGCCGAAGATTTATACCGAGACCGCGATCGAACAGACGCAGGGCGCGATCTCGTTCGTGCGCGAAGGATTGAATCCGGTCCTCGATCGCGTGCCGCAGATGAAAAAAGAAATCGCGCCCCTACAGGAAAAAAGCGCCAGGGCGCTGGAAGATTACAAGAAATGGCTCGAAACCGATTTGCTGCCGCGCTCTGACGGCGATTTCCGCATGGGCGCGGACAAGTTTCGCAAGCGGCTGCGCTTCTCCCTTGCTTCCGATTTGTCGATGGAAGAACTGATGACCCGCGCCAAAGCTGATCTGGCCGCAACCCAAATCGCTATCTATGAAACGGCTCTCCCGCTCTACAAAAAATATTTCCCGAAAGGGAAGGACGACTCGTTAGGCGCGCCGCGCAAAGTGGTCGCCGCCGTGCTCGACAAACTCGCGGAGCAACATCCGACAGACGACACCATTGTCAGTTACGCCGAGAAAGTTTTGTCGGAAGCGACGGCCTTTACCAAGAAAAACGATCTCGTCACCGTTTTCGATCAGCCGCTCAAGGTCATCGTTATGCCGGAGTTCAAACGCGGCCAAGGCATCGCCTATTGCGATTCGGCCGGACCGCTTGAGAAAAACGGTGAAACATTTTTCGCGATCGAGCCCACGCCGAGTAGTTGGTCGAAGGACCGAAAGGAATCGTTTTTTCGCGAATACAACAACTACATGATGCGCGACCTGACCGTGCACGAAGCCATGCCCGGCCATTTCCTGCAGCTGGCCCACTCGAATAAATTCAAAGCGCCCACACTCGTCCGGGCGATTTTCCAGAGCGGGAGTTTCATCGAAGGCTGGGCAGTTTACGCCGAGCAATTCATGCGCGAAGCCGACTACGGCGGGCCGGAAGTGAAAATGCAGCAGCTGAAAATGCGGCTACGCGTGATCTGTAACGCTATTCTCGACCAGAGCATTCACGCCGCCAACATGAGCGAACAGGAAGCGCTCGATCTCATGATGAAGGAAGGTTTCCAGCAGGAAGGCGAAGCGGTCGCGAAATGGAAACGCGCGCGTCTATCTTCCACGCAACTCTCGACCTACTTCGTCGGCGTCACCGAGCATCTGGATCTGCGCGAACGCGCCCAGGCCAAGCTCGGCGATAAGTTCGACCTCAAGAAATACAACGACGAAGTGCTGTCATACGGCAGCCCGCCGGTAAAATATGTGCGCGAAATGATGGGGCTGTGATCGGCGCTTCGTCTTCCCGCGTCTTAGGCTAAGCGCGCAGCTATTTACAACGCGAACGAAGCGCCGCAAACTTCGCGATGCCCAAGGTCGCGAGTTGGATTCGACCGAAAGACGCCCAGTACTTTCGGCGCGCCTTCGCCGCTTATCCCGATGTAGAAATCTGGAATGCGGCCGAGCGGGAAGTGCCGATGGAAAATATGGATGGCCTGCTTCTGACTGGCGGTCCGGATGTCGCGCCGGAATTTTTGCACCAGGAAATTCCCGATCCGTCCCCGATCGATGACGATGTCGATCCAGTGCGCGACGCCTGGGAATTCGCGGCGACGAAGGAAGCACTCGTTAGGCAAATTCCGATCTTCGCCATCTGTAAAGGCATGCAACTTTTCAATGTTGCCCTCGGCGGCACTTTGCGGCTCGACATTCCTGGCCACGACGCCCCCGAGATGAAAGATCATAATATTCAAACGCTCCGCACGGAGGTCGGCGCGCAGCATCGTTTGGAGAAAGTAAACAGTTCGCATCATCAGGCACTCGATCGGCTCGGTGAGGGCTTGAAAGTGGAAGCGTGGAGCGCGCAGGATGACGTGATCGAGCAGGTGCGACTGAAAAATTATCCGTGGGCGCTGGCGGTGCAGTATCATCCGGAACGTGGCGGAGAAATTTATGCCCCGCTGTTTGCAGATTTCGTTAGGCACTTGAATTAGTTAGGCCATGGCCACGCCGCAGAACACCATCGCGATCGTCTACGATTACGATCAAACGCTCAGTCCGAGCTACATGCAGGACGAAGTGGTGTTTCCCGCCTTCGGCATTAACAAGGACAACTTCTGGCGGCGTTGTTCCGAGCTGGTCGCGAGCGAAGGCTACGACAACGAGCTCGCTTATATGAAGGTGTTACTCGATCAGCTCGGGATGGATCGGCCGACTAACGAGTCGTTGAAATCCTTAGGCGCGAAATTGAATTTTTACAAAGGGCTGCCCGAAATGTTTGAGGAGTTTGCCAGCGGCTTGCTCTCGGAAGAACACATGGCGCACGGAATCACCGTCGAGCACTACATCATTTCTTCGGGCATGAAGGTTTTAATAGAGGGCAGCCGGCTTGCCCCGTACGTGCGGGCGATTTTCGGCTGCGAATTCGCCGAGGACGAAGCAGGCCGGATCACATTTCCCAAGCGTGTCATCAGTCACACGCAGAAGACGCAGTATCTTTTTCGCATCAACAAAGGCCTGCTCGAGATGACGCAGGATGTGAACGATCACATGGATCCGAAGATCAGGCCGATTCCGTTTTCCAACATGATCTACATCGGAGATGGCCCGACCGATGTGCCTTGTTTCACCGTCATGCGCAAGAACGGCGGCGAAGCGATCGCGGTTTACAATCCCGACGATCCCGCACGTTCCGGTTTCAAAAAGTGTTATCAACTTTCCACGCATGCCGATCGCGTGAAACACATCGCGCCCGCTGATTACCGGCAGGGGACGCATCTGCGCATGTTGCTCGAACAGATGGTGGAGGAAACGGCCAATCGGATCGTGGCCGAACGCCGGACGGCGGTCGAGACCGGCACGGTGCGCGCGCCGAAACATTAGCTCGTGGCCGCGAGTCGTGTTAGGAAAGCGCATGCCGAAACTCCGCTTCACCAAGATGAACGGCGCGGGCAACGATTTCGTCATGCTGGACAATCGCGCGGGTGATGTGCAGCTCGGCGCGGAGCAAATCACGCGTCTGTGCGATCGTCATCGTGGCATCGGCGCCGATGGCGTTCTTGTGTTAGAAAAAGCGGCGAACGGTGCGGATTTTCGCATGCGTTATTACAACGCCGACGGCGGCGAAGCGGAAATGTGCGGAAATGGCGCGCGCTGTTTCGCGCGTTTTGCCGACCGCGTCACGGGTCCGCTGCAAAAGCTTTCCTTCGAAACTCCGGCCGGTGTGATCGCCGCGGCGCTCGAAGGTGAAGAGGTCACTTTGCAGATGAGCGAACCGAAAGATCTTCGTCTTGGAATCGACATTTCCGCTGCCGAAAAAAAATTCCACGGTCACTATGTCGATAGCGGCGTCCCGCATGTGGTTATTCCGGTTGATGATGTCGCAAGCGTTGATGTTCGCGATTTTGGTTCCGCGATTCGCCATGACCCTCAGTTCGCCCCGCGCGGCGCGAACGTGAACTTCCTCGAAAAACGCGGCGCGAACCAGATTACGATTCGTACTTATGAGCGGGGAGTCGAAAACGAAACACTGGCTTGCGGAACCGGGGTCGTGGCAAGCGCGCTAATCTTTGCCGCCACCGAGAATGCCTCTTCGCCGGTTCATGTTTTGGTTAAAGGCGGGGATGAATTGCGCGTCGGATTTACGAAAAATGGCGACCGTTTCATTACCGTCACATTGAGTGGCCCAGCTGAATTTGTTTTCGACGGTTCGGTTGAGATTTAGCTGAATCAAAATGTTTCGCGGCATCTACACGGCTCTCGTCACGCCGTTTCGCGATGGCGCGATTGACCTCGGCGCTTTCGAGAAGTTAATCGAATCCCAAATTGCCGGCGGCATTACCGGCGTCATCCCGGTCGGAACCACTGGCGAAAGTCCGACACTTTCGCACGACGAGAAAGAGGAACTGATTCGCCGCGCCGTCGAGATTGCGCGCGGACGTTGTCAGGTCCTTGCCGGCACTGGATCGAATTCAACTGCTGCCGCCATCGCGGCGACGAAGGAAGCGGAGAAGCTCGGCGTTGATGGCGCACTCGTCGTTGCGCCGTATTACAACAAGCCGAGCCAGGAAGGATTGTTCCGCCATTTCGCCGCCATCGCGCGGGAAACAAAGTTACCAATCATGCTCTACAACATTCCGGGCCGGTGCAGCATCGATGTTTTACCGGAGACGGTGTTGAGATTAGCTAACGAGTGCAAGAACATCGTCTCAATTAAAGAAGCGGGTGGCAGCGTCGAGAGAGTAGGTGTTTTGCGAGGGATATTGCCTAACGAGTTCACAATCCTGAGCGGCGATGACGGCTTGATTCTGCCTTTCATGGCCGTCGGCGCCGTTGGTGTGGTGAGCGTCGCCTCGAATTTATTACCCGCGGAAGTTGTTGCGTTGGTGCGCTCCTTGGAAAAGGGCGATCTCGTCGGTGCGCAACGGTTGAATCGACGGCTGAACGGCTTGTTCAAGGATCTCTTCATCGAGCCGAATCCGGTGCCGCTGAAAACGGCGCTGGCCTGGCGTGGATTGATGTCGGCCGAAGTGCGGTTGCCGTTGTGCGAAATGACGACCGCGAATCAGGAACGATTGCGCAGGACTTTGGACGTTTTCGAAAAAAGCAGCGCATGAAGGCTTCCATCCGCGTGTTGCTCATCGGTGCGGCGGGCCGAATGGGACAGGCGATTTCCAGAGCGGCCGAAGCTCAGAAAGAACTGGCTATCAGCGCACGCTGCGACCTTGGCGATTCGATCGAGGAGGCCATCGGCAATTGCGATGTGGTAATTGATTTCAGTCACGCGGATGCGACCGAGCAAAACTGCGCCACTTGCCTAACGAGTGGTAAACCGCTGGTAATCGGCACGACCGGACAGTCCGCCGAACAGCTGCGCACGATCGAGAAAACCGCAAAATCGATTCCGGTGCTGCTCGCGGCAAATTTCAGCGTAGGTGTGAACACGCTTTTTTGGCTTACGCGCAAGGCGGCGGAAATGCTTGGCGACGGTTTCGATCTGGAAGTAATCGAGACGCATCATCGATTGAAAAAAGATGCACCGAGCGGAACCGCGAAACGTTTGGCGCAAATTCTCGCGGAGGTTCGCGGACTTGACGAAAAGAATTTCGCGCATGGGCGCGAAGGATTGATCGGCGAACGTCCGCAAAACGAAATTGGAATTCACTCGCTCCGCGCGGGCGACGTCGTGGGCGATCACACCGTCATTTTTGCGACGCCTGGCGAGCGTCTTGAGCTAACGCACAAAGCTTCGAGTCGTGAAACATTTGCTGTCGGTGCTTTGCGTGCGGCAAAGTGGATCGTCGGCAAACCAGCGCGCCTCTACGATATGGAAGACGTTCTCGGGTTGTGAGAGCCGGCATCGCCTTTGGTTCAAATCTGGGAGATCGGCTGGCTAACCTGAAGGCTGGGCGGGCTGAAATCGTTAGTCTTCCGGGCGTGGAATTGCCCACTGTAGTCTCGGGAGTTTACGAAACGGAGCCGGTCGATTGCGCGCCGGACACGCGGAAATTTCTCAACGCGGTGATAGAGATCGGCTACGCTGGCGCGGGCGAGGAGCTCCTGCGAGAGTTGCGCAATATCGAGAAGACGCACGGGCGTCCCGCGGCGCATGAACGAAACGCTCCGCGCACGCTTGATCTGGATTTGTTGTACTTCGGCGGCGTGCAAATCTCACAACCCGATTTGCAATTGCCCCACCCGCGCATGCTTGATCGCCGCTTTGTGCTCGAACCATTGGTCGAGATTCGGCCCGATCTCATTCTTCCTGGAGAAAGTGCGACGGTGGCAGAATTATTGCGGCGTCTACCCGACGCAACACCGTTGGTGAAATTCGCCGCCGAATGGTAGCGTCTAAGTGATGCAGGATTTTCGCGAGAAGAAGCGCCGCGGCGAAAGCATCACGTCGCTTACCGCCTATGATTATCCGACCGCGCGTCTGCTCGACGAAGAAGGTATCGACATCATTTTGGTGGGTGACTCGTTAGGCATGGTGGTGCTTGGTTACGAAGACACTACCGAGGTCACGCTCGAAATGATGGTGCATCACACGCGCGCCGCCGCGCGCGGCGTGAAACGCGCGCTCCTCGTGGCCGATTTGCCCATTCACACTTACGACACACCGAAGGTCGCACTCGCCAGTGCGCGCACCCTGATCGAAGCCGGAGCGCAGGCGGTGAAACTCGAAGGCGGTGCGAGTCACGTCGCGCAAATCGAAGCGATCGTGCAGGCGGGAATCCCGTTAATGGCGCATATCGGGATGTTGCCGCAAAGTGTGCGCGAAGAAGGCGGCTACAAATTAAAAGGCCGGACGCAGGCGAGTGCGGATGCTCTCATGAACGATGCGCGCGCCATCGAAAGAGCGGGCGCGTTTTCCGTGGTGCTCGAATTAGTCGCGGCGGAAACGGCGCGCCAAATCAGCGAGACGCTGGAAATTCCGACCATCGGCATCGGGTCGGGCGAAAGCTGCGACGGGCAAATTCTCGTCACGCACGATTTGATCGGTTTTTTTCCGTGGTTCAAACCGAAGTTTGTGAGAACGGAAACGGATGTGGCCGGAGAAATTCGCAAGGCCACCCGCGCATTTATCGAACGAACGCAGCCTCATCTGCGTCAAATTGTTGAGGTTTCATGAGATCAACCCCACAACCGCGCGACTTCGACGACGAAGCAATCTGGTCTGGTAGCAAGCAGCGCAACTGGCTTTTCCTCGGCTTGATTCTTTCACTCATTTTGCACGCCGGTCTTTGCTTTTATTTTTATCGAACAAGTTTCCAGGGATTCGAAGCAGCTGTTAAGCCGGTGGAACAGACGGCGACCTTCAAAGTTAAGAACGTCGATCTGCAGCCCGTCGATAAAGCCAGTGTGGATCAATCGAATCAGGCGGCGAAACCCGAGCCGGATAAGACAGACGTGCAACTGCCGGATGAGAAAAAATCTTTCGACAAGTTGCTCGAAGAAGTTCATGCCACGACCGCGATGCCGGACGACACCAGCAACGTTTTGCCGGACCAACCCAAAGTCGATCCGAGCGCGACTTCGATCATGAATGAAATTGAGCGCAGCACCGCGCAGGTTCTTTCAAAGAGTTCGGACGGCACGCGGGAGCAAACTTTGATGAACGACTCGTCGGTTTCCGGTCGACCCCAGCCGGCTTTAACCGGCACCGAACTGGCGACGAGCACATCGATAAAGAAACCGAATGTTTTCAACAAATTGCCGGACGACAGCGCCGGTCCGAATCGCGGACGTGCGCCGGGCTTTAGCGATCTCGATTCCTTGCTCTCGCAAAAAGGTCCACTCGGTTCCGGGACGGCGATCCGTTTGCCTAACGACCAGTTGTTCGGCTACGACAGCGCGGACCTGGACCCGGGCGCGATCGAGCAATTGCAAAAGCTGGGGATCCTGATCAAACGCAACTCGAAGGCGACTTTCCGCGTGGAAGGCTACACTGACTCGTTAGGTTCGTATGAATACAACCTCGACCTTAGTGGGCGCCGAGCTGACCGGGTGAAACAGTATTTGGTGCAGGCGATGGGAATTAATCCGGCGCAGGTGGAGACGCGCGGTTTCGGTGCAACGAAACTTCTGGTCGCACCGCGCGGTGTCGCGCCGGCTTCGAATACGCCTGAAGAACAAATGGAGATCGCGCGGCAACGGCCAAATCGTCGCGTCGTGATCGTAGTCAATACGAACGGCTAACGACTCGTTAGGCCGTTACCAGTTCTTGATCCATTGCTGGAGGTCGGTTGGTGTGCCGCTGATTGTGCCTGCCGTACTCCAGAGATCGAATGTCGGATTGTAGCCGTCGTTTCCTGCGGGCGTTTTAGCCTTGATCGTGGAATATCCGTACGAATTTCCGAAAGGATCTCGAATGGCTTTCACCGGATCCACCGAGGGCGGAACTGGCTTCAGCATGTTCGGCTTAAAGTTCATATAGGATTTGCCACCGGCTGTTCGTGCGCCAGTCGCGTCGCCGCTTATTTGTTCGTACAGATACAAACTCGCCTTCTCATAATTGGTCGAGGTTGCATTAAAATCTCTGTTGGCGGCGAGACCCTCCGTGTCGCTGTTCGTCGGATAAATTCCGTTGTCGGCTTTGTAACTTTCTAACGCCGCCGACATTGCCGCGATTTCTGCTTCGGCGCGCGAGCGCGCGCCTTTTTTTTGCGCGTAGCCCGAGGTCGCGAGAATCAAGCCTGCGAGGATGATGATGATCGCAATCACGATCAGCAGCTCCAAGAGCGTGAAGGCGCTTTGGCGCTTGTTCACGTTTGTTGCTGCAAACCGCTGATGATGCTGATCAGCGGCATAAAAAGGGCGATGACAATCGTGCCGACGATGACCGCAAGAAAAACAATCATGATCGGCTCGAGCATCGAAGTCAGGCCGGCGACGGAGTTGTCGACTTCGTCATCATAAACTTCCGCGATCTTTAAAAGCATCTCAGGCAGTTGCCCGGTTTCTTCGCCGACGTCGATCATGCTGATGACCATCGGTGGAAAAGCGCCGCTCGCTTCCAGTGGTTGCACGATCGATTCGCCTTCTTTCACGCTATCGTGCACCTGATTGATCGCCCCGGCGATGATGCTGTTGCCGGCCGTTTCGCGCGTGATGTTGAGTGCCTGCAAAATCGGCACACCACTCGTGACCAGCGTACCGAGCGTGCGCGAGAAACGTGAGATGGCGGTCTTGCGAATCAAATCGCCGAAGAGTGGCGCGCGCAGTTTCACCCGATCAAGAAAAACGCGGCCACCCTTTGAGCGCCCCATTATTTTCATTCCGACGATCAGCGCGGCGACGACAAAAAGAATTATACCCCAGTGATTCTTAACCGCGTTGCTCACGCCGATGACAAAAAGCGTGATGGTGGGAAGCGGTTTATCGCCCAGCATGTCGTGAAAGATTTGTTCGAAACGCGGCACGATGAAGACCAGCAGGAATGAAAGAATACCGATGGCCAGACACATGACGATGACCGGATAGACCATCGCAGCTTTGACTTTGTTTTTGATCTTTTGCGCTTTCTCCTGGAACTCAGCCAGACGCGTCAGGACCAACTCGAGCACGCCACCTACTTCGCCCGCGCGCACCATGTTGACGTAAAGATCGTTGAAAATTCTCGGATGATGCGAGAGGCCTTCGGAAAATGTGCTGCCGCCCTGCACGGCGTCGGACAAATTGCCGATCGTTTTTTTGAGAACCTTGTCGCGCTCCTGCTTTTGCAAAACGGTCAGGGCACGCAACAGCGGCAGACCGGAATCGATCAGCGTCGCGAGCTGCCGTGTGAAGATCATGAGGATCTTCGTCTTAACCGTCTTGCGCTCGAAAAGAACGATGCCCTTCTTTTCTTTCGCGGGCGCGGCAGCTTTGATCGCTTTCGCTTTTTGTTTTACCGCTTTGACCTCTTTCGCGGTGGCTTTGCCCTCCTCGAAAACGTTAGTCGGAAAATAACCCGCCTGGCGCAACTGTCCGATCGCCTCGTTCGTCGAGTTCGCATCGACCAAACCGGTCGACTCCTGACCTCGCGAATCGAGGGCGACGTAGGTGTAGCGCGGCATTAGTCGAAAATACGAAAAGTCTCGAACTGTGTCGAGATGCTAGGTGTATTTCAGCACTTCTTCGATGGTGGTGTCGCCATCGAAAATGCTGCGCAAACCATCCTGCCGCAGCGTGACCATGCCGAGCTCGACGGCTTTTTGTTTCAAGACCACGGTCGGCGCGCGTTCGTTAATCAACTCGCGGATCGGATCGGTGATCTTCATCAGTTCGTAAATACCTTTACGGCCTTTGTAGCCGGTCTGATTGCACGCCTCACAACCTTTGCCGTAGAAAAATTGTTTCTCGCCGATGTCGCGGCGTGAAAGTCCAAGTTGATCGAGGAAAGTCTGGTTTGGCTCGTAAGGCGTTCGGCAATTCGAACAAATGCTGCGCAGCAGTCGTTGGCCTAGAACCGCTTCGAGGGTGGATGAAATGAGAAACGGTTCGACGCCCATGTCGACCATGCGTGTCACTGCGCCGGGCGCATCGTTTGTGTGCAAGGTCGTAAACACCAAATGTCCGGTGAGAGATGCTTGAATCGCGATCTGCGCCGTTTCCAGGTCGCGTGTTTCACCGACCATGATGCGGTCGGGATCTTGTCGGAGAAATGCGCGCAAAATTCTTGCGAAGGTTAATCCGATACCTTCATTCACCGGCACCTGTATGATACCTTCGAGATCGTACTCGACCGGTTCTTCCGCAGTCAGCAGTTTCGAATCGATCGTGTTGATCTTGCGCAAACACGAATACAACGTCGTCGTTTTTCCCGAGCCGGTCGGACCGGTCACGATGAAAATTCCGTTCGGCCGATTGATTACGTCGATGATGTAATCGTGAATGTAATCGGGCATGCCGAGCGCCTCGAGATCGAGGTTCACGTTTGAGCGATCGAGGACGCGCAGGACGACGCTTTCGCCAAATTGCGTCGGTAGAGTCGAAACACGCATGTCGACGACACGGCCGGCGATATTCTTTTGGATACGCCCGTCCTGCGGCAAACGACGCTCAGCGATGTTCAGATTCGCCATGACTTTCACGCGGGAAATCACTGGGAGCGCCAGATGTCGCGGCGGTGGCGCCATTTCATAGAGCGCGCCATCGACGCGATAACGAATTTTAAATTCGTGCTCGAATGGCTCGAAGTGAATGTCACTCGCGCGATCCTGAATCGCCTGGAACAAAATCAGATCGACGAAGCGAATGATGGGCGTCGCATTCGCTTCCGCTTCGACCTCCGACGCGGCCGCTTCATCGCCGTGCAGCTGCAACAGCTCGCCGGTTTCGCCCAGCTGTTTGAGGATGTCCTCCATGCTGGAGGTGTCGCTCCCGTAATACTTTTTCAGCCGCTCTTCGATCTGATCTGTCGGCGCGACGACGACATGGATGTCTTTTCCGAGCGCGAAACGTAAATCCTCCGCGGCGCGCGGGTCGAGCGGATCGACCAACGCGACCGTGATCCCGCTGTCGGTTAGGCCGATCGGCAGGGCACGATGCAGGCGGGCTAGTCCGCTCGGAATCAGGCGCAAAATTTCCGGCGGAATTTCCTGGCCATCGAGCGAAACGAATTCGGTGCCTAACGAGTCAGCAATAGTCTCGTAAAACCGGTGTTCATCGAGCAAGCCGTTATCGGCGAAGGTTTGGGCGAGCGTTTTCCCATTCAGATTGGCTTCCTGCAGCACATCATCGATCTGCGACCGCTGCAGGACGTGTTGCTCGAGAAAAAGCTCGGCGACCTGATTGTTGTTCATCAGTTCACATCTCCGAGGGTGATTGAGATTACTTCTTCGGCTGACGTCATCCCGCCGAGAACTTTGCGCACGCCGTCTTCGCGCAAGGTGCGCATGCCCAGTTCGCGCGCTTTTTGGCGCAAGAGCAACGTTGGTTTCTTGTTGTTGATCATGTGCCGCACTTCGTCGTCGATGACGAAAATCTCGAAGATGCCCATGCGTCCGCGATAGCCCGTGCCGCGACAACGTTCGCACCCGACCGGTTTCATCACCTGCGCTTCGGTCATCTGTGAAGCTTCGATGCGTAACGCGCGCAATTCGGTTTCGCTCAATTCACTTGGCTCTTTGCAGTGCGGGCAAAGCCGCCTAACGAGTCGTTGCGCCATGATTGCGCGCACGGACGACGCGACCAAAAACGGTTGCATGCCGATATCGACCAAACGCGCGACGGCCGACGGCGCGTCGTTTGTGTGCAAGGTGCTGAAAACCAAATGGCCGGTGAGGCTGGCGTTGGTCGCGATCGACGCCGTCTCCAAATCGCGAATCTCACCAATCATGATGATGTTCGGCGCCTGCCGCAAAATGGAACGTAGCGCGGCCGGAAAAGTCATGCCGATGTCGCTATTTACCTGCACCTGATTGATGCCGTTCATCTGATACTCGACCGGCTCTTCGACCGTGATGATCTTGCGGTCGGGTTTGTTCATGTAATGCAGACACGCGTAGAGCGTGCTCGTTTTTCCCGAACCGGTCGGACCGGTCACGAGCAGGATGCCATCCGGCAAACGCAGCAGTCGCTCGAATGTTGCCTGGTCGTCGCTCAAAAATCCGAGTTCGGGCAATCCGAGGGTGAGACTCGATTTGTCGAGCAAGCGCATGACTACGCTTTCGCCGTGGTTGGTCGGGATGGTGGAAACGCGCAGGTCGATCGGCTTCTTCGCGATCTTCACCTGAATGCGTCCGTCCTGCGGGAGGCGTTTTTCCGCGATACTCATCGAGGCAGTCATGATTTTTAGCCGGCTGACGATGGCGGATTGCAACCGCTTCGGCGGCGCCTGCATTTCCTGCAAAACGCCATCGATGCGAAAGCGCACGCGAAAAACTTTTTCGAGCGGCTCGAGATGAATGTCGCTCGCCCCAAGACGATGTGCTTCGACTAACAACATCGAGACGAGCCTGATGATGGGCGCGTCCGTTTCGTCGCCGGTTTCGAGCGGGCCGCCCTCGGTGATTTCGAGGCCAAGATCGACATCGTCACCGAGCCGTTGCTGCAACATGTCGGAGGCTTCATCGGCCGTGCCGTAATATTTGATCAGCGCCTCGCGAATTATTTCCGGACTGCTGCAAACCAATTCGATCTCGCGTTGCAGCAAGAAACTGAGGCTGTCGATAGTGTCGATATCCAGCGGATCGCTGACCGCCACGATCAATCCCGTTTCACCAAATCCAACCGGAACGACCTTGAAGCGGCGCGCATCTTCGGCGCGAATCTGATTGATCACATCCGGCGGAATGATTTTCGCCGAGAGATCGATCCAATCCATGTGCGCCTGCGTAGCGAGCGTGCGCGAAATATCGGTTTCAGAAACGACGCCGTCGCGCACCAGCACATCCACGACATTGGCCGCACCATTCAAACGCGAACGCGCCTTTTCGATTTGCGAGTTCGTGACCAGCCCCACGTCCTCGAGGACTTTCAGCACGTAATCTTCGTTCGGATGCACGCGAGGTTACTTTCGTCCGTGCGGCTGTGTTAAATCAAGCTCGGGTCCGATCGGCACGATGCGCGTCGGGTTAATCTGCTCGTGCGTCATGTAGTAGTGGCGCTTGATGTGATCGAAATTAACCGTCTCGGCCACACCCTCGTGCTGATAAAGATCGCGCAAATACGGCCAGAGATTTTTGTAATCGACGATGCGGCGGACGTTGCATTTGAAGTGACCATGATAAACGGCGTCGAAACGAATCAGGGTCGGGAACAGACGCCAATCGGTTTCGGTCATGCGATCGCCAAACAAATAACGTTGCGACGCGAGCCGCTGGTCGAGTTCGTCGAGAGTTTCGAAAAGTTTGCGCGCGGCGCGTTGGTACGGTGCTTGTTGGGTGGCGAAGCCGGCGCGGTAAACGCCGTTGTTCACGCGTCGATAAATCAGATCGTTCAGTTCATCAATCGGCGCGCGCAGGTCCTCCGGGAGGAAGTTATAATCATTCTTCGCGAAATCGCTGAACTCCGAGTTGAACATTCGGATGATCTCGTCATCGGAATTGCTGACGATGCGTTTCGCTTGCTTGTCCCACAACACTGGCACCGTCACGCGCGCATCGTACTGTGGATCGGTCGAGTCACCGCTCTGCGCTTGTTCTTCTGGGAATTGTGGTGTGATCACTTCTAGTTTGTCATCCTGAGCGTAGCGAAGGATCTCTGACCATTTTCCGACTCCAGGCGCCAGGTGTTAGAAACGGTCAGAGATGTTTCGCTTCGCTCAACTTGACAGATAAGTGATGAACGATCAGCCACCAATCCACATCGCGATGTGGTCCGGCCCGCGCAATATCTCCACTGCGATGATGCGCGCCTGGGAAAATCGGCCAGATACTTTTGTCGTGGATGAACCGTTTTACGCTTATTACTTAGAGCGAACGAATGCGGATCATCCGGGTCGCGAAGAAGTGATCGCGCAAGGCGAAACGGATTGGAGGAAGGTCGTGGATCGCCTAACGAGTGATTCGCCGAATGGCAAACGCATCTTCTATCAGAAACAGATGACGCACCATCTTCTTCCGGAAATCGATCGCAATTGGATGCTCGGCCTAACGAATTGTTTCCTCATTCGCGACCCGGCGGAAGTGATTGCTTCCTATACGAAAAAGAATCACGAGCCGACAATCGATGATATCGGTTTCGTGCAGCAGGAAGAAATTTTTGATTGGCTGCGCGAACGTAATAGCACTCCGCCGGTAATCGACGCCCATGATGTCCTCGAAAATCCGAGGAAGACGCTGTCGGTTTTATGCGAAGCGGTTGATGTGGAATTCACTGATGCGATGTTGTCGTGGCCAGTCGGGCGTCGCGAGACGGATGGCATTTGGGCGAAATACTGGTACGCCGAAGTGGAGAAATCGTCTGGGTTTCGGCCGCAACAACCGCGTCATCTTGAGGTGCCGAAGCATCTGGCGGCGGTGCACGAGAAATGCCGGGAAAGTTACGAGCGCATGCGGGCATTCCGCCTTAGCTAATGTTTCAGCAATTTAACGAGAAGAATCGCGACCTGTTGGTCAACATCAACGGAGAGCTAGTCCATCGCGACAAAGCGGGAATCAGTCCCTTCGATTCGGCGGTGCAGGGTGGTGACGCGGTTTGGGAAGGTCTGCGACTCTACGATGGTCGCATTTTCAAACTGCACGAACATCTCGTTAGGCTGCGCAACTCTGCCCGCGCGCTTTCTTTCGCGGTGTTTCCTTGTGACGTAGAAATCATCGGACAGATCAAACGCACTCTCGCGGCGAACAAGATGCGCGATGACGTGCACATCCGGTTGACGGTAACGCGTGGGGTGAAAATCACGTCGGGAATGGATCCGCGGCTGAATCAAAGCGGTTTCACCTTGATCGTGCTCGCGGAGCACAAGGCACCAGTCTACCCGAAGACCGGTCTCTCATTAATCACGAGCAAGATTCGGCGGCCGTCGCCGGAAATTCTCGATCCGCAAATTCATCACGCGAATTTGCTGAATTCGATCCTCGCGAAAATCGAAGCGAACAACGCTGCGGCGGACGATGCGCTCATGCTCGACGCGCGCGGGTTCGTCGCCGAAACGAACGCGACGCATGTCTTCATTGTCCGCGGCGCGGAGGTGGCGACCAGTTTTGTGCGCGCATGTCCGGAAGGAATTACGCGCGCGACTGTCCTCGAGATTTGCGCCGCTCATGAGATCCCGTGCAAGGAGGCGGACCTTCTGCCTAACGACATCTACACAGCCGATGAAATGTTCTGCACCGGCACGATGGGCGAACTGGCTGGCGTGACGAAAGTTGATGGTCGGACGATCGGCAGCGGAGAGATCGGACCGATGACGAAACGATTGAGCGAATTGTATCTGAAGCGGACGGCGAGCGAAGGATTTTCAGTTGTCGACTAATTGGTGCCGTTGGCTCCTCGCGATGTTCTTTGTCATCGCGGGCCTCGGTCATTTTTTCGCGCCGGAAAATTATCTGCGCATCATGCCGCCGTATTTTCCTTGGCCTGGGAAATTGGTCGCAATTACCGGTCTCGCAGAAATGCTGGGAGGAATCGGAATTTGTCTGCCATTCGTTAGACGCGTGGCGGCTTTCGGTTTGATCGTGCTCCTTGTCTGCGTTTTTCCGGCAAACATTCACGCACTGTCGACCGGGATGATTATCGCCGGACATGTCGTGCCGACCTGGATGTTGTGGATGCGATTGCCTTTGCAACCGCTCACCATCGCGTGGGTTTACTGGTCGTGTCTCCGCTCGAGCCGATGACTCGTTAGGCAGTTATTCCGACCGCAACGCTTGCGTTGGATTCACCAGCGTGGCTCGTCGTGCGGGAAACAGACACGCCAACAACGCGGCGCCCCCGAGAACGGCGATGGTCGCACTGAGCAGCGCCGGATTGTAGGCGGATGTTTGGTAGAGCTGCGCCGCGATCAATTTTCCGATGGCGAGCGCGGCGGCGAGACCGACCACTAATCCAAAAATAACCGGCGTCATTCCCTGTCTAACGATTAGTCGCAGCACGTCCATGGTTTGCGCGCCCAGCGCCATGCGCACGCCGATTTCACTGGTGCGTTGTTCCACCGTGTAAGCGACCGCGCCATAAATGCCGACGGTAGCTAATAACAACGCGACGCCGGCGAAAACGCCGAGCAGCACCATCATCAACTTCGCCTGACCCAACGCCTGCGCGACGATCGCACTGACTGGTTGCGGCAAAATTAACGCGAGCGTGGGATCGATCGTGCGTAATGCTGTCTGCACTGATTTCGTCACGGCGTCAGTCGGCAGCGAGCTGCGCACGGTGATCGCAACGAACGGAAAGTTTTCCTGCGCGAACGGACGATAAAATTCCATGTCGTTCTGCTGATCGAGGCGGACGGAGCGAGTGTCGCCGACCACGCCAACAATCTCGACCGGCACGCTGCCACTCGTGATGAGCAACGTTTTGCCAATCGGATTTTCGTTGCCGAAAACCGTCTTCGCGCCGCTCGCGCTGATCAGGATCACATTCGGGTGATCGGCAATATCCTGCTCATTTAAATCGCGACCGGCCAGGAGCGGAATGCCGAGCGCGCGCAAATATCCCGGCTCAATGTCATTCGACGGCGCGCCTTTACGCTCGGCCACCGGCGGAACGTCACCTTCCGAGCGCGTGTAAAGCGTCGCGCCGCCACCGCCGTTCAGCGGAATACCGGAACTGATCGTGGCGTCCTGCAAACCGGGCGTAGCGCGCAACGTCGTCAGCAGTTGTTCGGCGAAGCGCGTGCGCGAAGCGGTGTCAGGATATTGCGCCTGCGGCACGACGGTGAATGCGTTCCAAAGTTGATCGAACTTAAATCCCGGATCCTGATGACTGAGGCGAACGAAACTGGCGATGAGCAAAGATGCGCCGGCCACGAGCGTAACCGAAAGTGCGACCTGCGCGCCGACCAACAGTTTGCGGAAACGCTGCTGCCGCGTGCTGCCCGCAGTTCCGCGCCCGCCTTCTTTCAGCGCCTCGACGATATCGCCGCGCGAGCTTTGCAACGCCGGGTACAAACCCATCGCGAGACCGGTGATAAGCGAGAGCGCGATGGTAAATGCCAGCACCGGGGATGAAATGGCAGTGGCGCTTCCTTCTTCGATGGGAAGAAAATTCGCGGCCAGTTTCGGCACGAGCGGAACTAATTGCCAGGCGAGTAGCGCACCAAGAATTCCCGCGAACAAACTAATCAGCACGCTCTCGAAAATGAAAAGTCGCAGCACACTCGCGCGTGTGGCGCCGAGAGCCATGCGCAAAGAAATTTCGCGACGACGTCCGCTGAACCTAACGAGTAGTAGATTCGCGACATTACTGCACGCGATCAATAAAACGAACGTCACGGCGGCGAGTAATGTGGCAAAACCCGGCCGCAAATTTTCCGTTACCGCTTCAGGCAAGGTCTTCATCACCGTGGCCGATTTCGCATCAATCTTTTCCGGAAATTGCGAGCGGTAACCCTCCTTGAGCACATTGAAGGCGGCGCGTGCCTGCTCGACCGAGACGCCCGGTTTCAAACGCCCGACCGCGCGCAAAAATGCGGTCCCGCGCATCATGCGTTCATGCGAAAACCCGGGAATGACGAATGGCTTCGTCGTCCAGAGATCGACGTTCGGTCCTGTCCACGAAACCGGCAGCGTGGGAATCACGCCGACGATTGTGTGCGCCACGCCATCGAGGGTCAGCGCGCGACCAATGACATTGGGATCGCTGCCGAGCCGCGCTTTCCAAAAACGTTCCGTGATGACCGCGACATCCGCGCCTTCTTCTTCCTCCGGCAAGAACGTGCGGCCGCGAATCGTGCGCAGACCTACCACATCAAAATAATTGGCGGTCGTTTTAAAGATCGGCACTTGGAATGGATCGCCGATGCCACTCACCGTCGCGGCGATTCCGTTCTCGCTCGCGAATCCATCAAAGACAGTTTGCCCGTCGCGGAAGTGCATGTAGCGCGGCGCCGAAATCGGAAAATCAACCTTTTGCTCATGAAAATGCGAAAAGACCTGCACCAGGCGCGCCGGTTCCTTGAAGGGCAGACCGCGCAGAAAAAGTTCGTTGATCAAACTGAAGATGGCGGTGTTGAGCCCGATGCCGAGCGCCAGCGTGAGCAGGGCCAGCAAAGTGAAACCGGGCGATTTGAAGAGCTGACGAAGTGCGAAACGGAAGTCAGTGATCATAAGCGTGGAAGTGGTGGCGAAATTAGGATGCAGCCGACGGTACGGTTGGATTCAATAACAAAGACGTTTCTGCGGCGAGCTTTTGTCTAACGCTGTCATCCTGAGGCTGCGAAGACGGCGAAGGATCTCATAAGCGGTATTGATCACCGTACAATCCAAGACGCTTTCAGCACGATTGCGAGATCCTTCGGCGTCTTTGCAGCCTCAGGATGACACGCTAGGTGCGTTTCACTTCAGCAAATAATCGCGCAGGAATTGCACCGTGGCGTAGAACTGAAAATCCTGGTTCTTCTTTTTCTGGAAACCGTGGCCTTCGTCTTTGCCGACGAGATACCAGACCGGTGTGCCTTGTTCTTTTAATGTCGCGACGATTTGATCGGCTTCACTCTTCGGCACCCGCGGATCGTTCGCGCCCGCGACGACAAACATCGGCTTGGTGATTTCGCTCGCGTTGTTTAAGGCCGCGATTTTTTCCATAAACTCCGCCTGTTGCGGATCGCGTTCGTCACCGTACTCGACGCGGCGCAGATCACGCCGATAGCTCTCCGTGTTTTTCAAGAAGGTCGCGAGATTGGAAATGCCCACTACATCGAGCGAGCAACGAATGCGATCAGCGTAGTTCCAAGAGACCTGCAAGGTCATGAATCCGCCGTACGATCCGCCCGTTACCATGACACGATCGGGATCGAGGCGCGCGTTGGATGGAATCCAGTCGAGCAGCGCGGAAATATCCTTGTAGGAATCTTCGCGCTTCAGGCCGTTATCGAGCTTGAGGAAACTCTTCCCGTAGCCGGACGAGCCGCGCACGTTCGGCATGAGCATGGCGCAGCCGAGCTCGTTGACGAAGTAGTTGTTGCGGCCGGCGAAGGTCGGGCGGAATTGCGCCTCGGGCCCACCGTGGATGTTGATGATGAGCGGACGTTTACCGGGAAATTTGGTCTCGTTAGGCAAATAAAGAAAACCGGTGATCTCACGTCCATCGAAGCTCTTCCATTTCACCAGCTGCGGCTCGACGAATTGGTTCGCTGGAATTCCGCCGGTCTCGCTCGTTGTCCAACGCGTCACGATATTTTTTCCTCCGGCCGTCGACCACGAATAGACATCGGAAGGAGAGCGCGCGCCGTTGACGTTGAAGGCGAGGAGACTTTGCTTCGCGTCCGGGTGCCATTTTAAGCCGGAGATCACGGCGGCCGGGAGCGGCGGATTGGAAACGGGCTCGGTCGTCTTGTGCGTGGCGAGATCGAGCATGTGCAGCGTGCTGATGCCATTTTCATTCAGCGTGTAGGCGATGCGCTGGCCGTCCGGACTTAGGTCCCAATCGTCGACATCAAAGTTCGCGTCGGAATTCAGATAGCGGTGTTTGCCAGTCGCGAGATCGATGTAGGCAAGGCGGGCAAATTCCGCTTCGCGATCGGTCGTGACGTAAAGGCCTTTGCCATCCTTCGCGAAACGCGCGCGAAAATAAGCAACCGTCTCCGCGCCGGGGGCCGGGCGCGGCGTCAGCTCCTTTCGCTGGCCACTCTGCGCGTCGAAGAGCCACAGATAACTCTCGTTCGCCGAAATTTCTTCGAGCACGACAAGTTGCTTATCGTCCGGCGACCAATCTTCTGCCTGCCAGCCGCCGCCCTTTACTTCCGCGAGCATGCGATCGGTTTTGGTGTCGTTAGGCGATTCGACATAAATGTCGGTGTCGGCGCCGTTCCGCCGCGTTGATGAGTAGGCGACGAGCTTGCCGTTCGTGCTCCAGAGCGGATCCGAATTGCGCGATTTTCCGTCAGTCAACAGCGTGATGTCACCGCTCGCGAAATCGTAGCGATAATTCTGATTAAATTCATTCCCGCCCGAGCTTTTCGAGAAGAGGAAGAAATCACCTTTCGTCGCATCGAAACTCGCATTGGCAATGCGATCCGAAAAAAATGTCAGCTGCGTGCGCGCGCCGCCGGGCTGGCTGACGAGGTGGACCTGGTTCGTATCGGCGAATCTTGTGAGCACGAGCGCTTCCGCGCGTATCGGATTCCAATCCACAAAGGCCGCCGCGCGCGCTTCCGTGTAACGCCCGACTTGTTCCACGACATCAGTCGAGATCGGCGGAATGCCATCGACCATCAGACTATCGGGCGGCGTAATGGTTTTCGTTTGGTCGGCGGCCGAGGCGACCAAAACGGGGAGGGTGAAACAAAGGACGAGCGATTTTTTCATAGGCGTATTTCCAAATAGGAACTCGCAAAAGCCGGTGCGCAATTCCAAGCTGATGTGATGGCAGAAACGCTCACGCCCATGATGCAGCAATACCAGCGGCTGCGCGCGAGTGTGCCTAACGACACGTTGTTGCTCTTTCGGCTGGGCGATTTCTACGAGCTGTTTTTCGAGGATGCGAAGGAGGCGTCGGCGCTGCTCAATCTGGCCCTGACCAAGCGCAACGGCGTGCCGATGTGCGGTATGCCATATCACGCCGCGCAAAATTACCTCGCGAAGTTAATCAAAGCCGGACGTCGTGTCGCGATATGCGATCAGACGAGCGATCCGCAGCCGGGCAAAATCGTCACGCGCGAGATCACGCAGATCATCACTGCGGGAACGGTGAGCGAGTTGGACTTGTTAGACCAAAAACGCGCCAACTATCTCGGCGCAGTTTACGCGAGCGGGAATACTTTTGGTTTTGCCTACGCTGATCTGACCACAGGTGAATTTCGGATCGCGCAATTGCCGACGATGAGCGCGTTGCTCGACGAGCTGGCGCGCGTTGCGCCGTCGGAGTTGTTGATCAGCGACGAGCAACGCGAGCAGTTCAAGGAAATTGCCGGTGCAATTTCGCACGACAGCTACGCATTTCTGCAAGAGCAGGCGGTCTTCACGTTATGCGAACACTTCGGCGTTAGATCGCTCGACGGTTTTGGTTGCACGGAAATGCCGGCGGCGGTCGGGGCGGCGGGCGCGATCGTGCATTACCTGAAGCATCAGCTGCGGCGAAAGATCGATCATCTTACCTCGTTGCGGTGCGATGTGGCGGGCGAACATGTCGTGCTCGATCTCGCCACGCAGGCGAATCTGGAATTGGTCGTGTCGCGAAATGCGCGCGACACCAGTTTGCTCGCCGCGCTCGATCGGACCGTTACGCCGATGGGTGGACGAAAATTGCGTGCGTGGATTTTGCAGCCCCTGCGCGTCTTGCCGGAACTGTTGCGTCGCCAGCAAATGATCGAGGATTTACTGCAAGCGCCCGAGCTGCTGGCGTCGTTACGAACGGCCTTGAAATCGATGCGCGATTTGGAACGCGCCATTGGTCGGCTGAGCCAGGTTTCTGGGAACGCACGCGATCTGGTCGCCTTGCGCACCTCGCTCGAACAAATTCCGGCGCTGAAGCGCGAACTGAAGAAGTTGAGTGAGCGCGCCTGTTTCGGAAAAGAACGAGAACGTTGCTACACGCTGCAGCTAAACGAAGAGCTGCACGAAATGCCGGAGCTTCTGGCGATACTGACGCGGGCGCTGGTGGAAGATCCGCCGTTCACTTTAAAGGACGGCGGAATATTTCTCGATGGCTTTGACTCTGATCTCGACGAACTGCGCCGCGGCTCGCGTGAAGGAAAAAATTGGATCGGCGAATTGCAGGAACGCGAGATTGCCAAGACCGGAATCAAATCGCTCAAGGTGCGATTCAATTCTGTTTTCGGTTACTTCATCGAGATCACGAAATCGAATCTTTCTTCCGTTCCGGAAAGTTACACACGGAAGCAGACGACCGTCGGCGGCGAGCGTTTCATCACACCCGAGCTGAAGGAAATCGAGGCGCAAATTCTCGGCGCGGATGAGCGGTCGCGTCAGCTTGAGTACCAACTTTTTCAGAAACTGCGCGACGAAACTTTGCGCGATCTCAACGCGATCCAAGCGACTGCTTCTGCCATCGCGACACTCGATGCGCTGTGCGGTCTGGCGGAAACCGCGCGGCTCTACGCCTACGCGCGACCAAAGCTCGATGAGTCATTGCAGCTTCTAATTTGCGATGGTCGCCATCCGGTGCTCGATCAGAATCTGGCCGAAGAGAAATTTGTGCCTAACGACACTTCGCTCGATGGCGAAACAATGCGCCTCGCCATCATCACGGGTCCGAACATGGCCGGTAAATCAACTTACATTCGGCAGGTCGCGCTCATCGTCTTGATGGCGCAGATTGGAAGTTTTGTTCCGGCGGCGAGCGCGGAAATCGGATTGGTCGATCGCATTTTCACGCGCGTCGGCGCGAACGACGATCTCTCGCGCGGCCAGTCCACCTTCATGGTCGAGATGAATGAAACAGCCAACATCGTGAACAATGCGACCGCGTGCAGTCTTGTCATTCTTGACGAAATTGGTCGTGGCACTTCGACCTTCGACGGTCTTTCGATCGCGTGGAGCGTGGCGGAATTTCTGCACGATCAAATCAAAGCGCGGACACTTTTCGCGACGCATTATCACGAGTTGACCAAGCTAGCGGAAGAACGGAGCGGAGTGTGCAACTACAACGTGGCCGTGCGCGAATGGAACGAGCAGATCATTTTCCTGCGCAAGATCGTGCCGGGCGGCGCGGACCGCAGTTACGGAATCCAGGTGGCGCGGTTGGCTGGTTTGCCGAAGGAAATCCTGAATCGCGCGAAAGATATACTGGCGCATTTGGAGAAACCAAACGGCGCGAACGCGGAAGGCACGCCGAAGTCGCGACCCGCGAAAGGTCTTGTTAGGCAAACGGAAAAGCCGCAGTTAGATTTGTTGTGAACGATGGCGGTTAAGACAGAAAAAGAGCTAGGCGAGACGCAGCGCAGCCATTGGCTGAAGGCGGTGGCGGCGGTCGAGATGCGAAACTTCGGTTACGCCATTTCGCTCTTGCAGGGAATCCTGAAACAGGAACCGGAATTTCTGAACGGCCGGCAGTTATTGCGGCGCACGGAAGTGACGAAACTGAAAGCGGAGAAAAAGAAGTTTTTCAATATCTCGACCGCATCGATCGGGGTGATGAAAGCGCAGCGCGAGCTGAAGAAGGATCCTAAACGCGCGGTCGAACTGGTGGAAAAAGTTTTGGAGGATGAGCCGTACAATCGGCAAGCCAACATGCTGCTGAAAGAAGCGGCGGTCGCGGCCGGTTATCCGGAAATTGGCGTGCTCGCTTTGCAGACCTTGTTGGAAGAAAAACCGCGCGACACCAGACTTCTGCACGAGCTCGGCCGTCTTTTTCTCGATCTCGATCGCAGCGATGAGGCCGTCGCAATTTACAACCGCGCCAGTGAAGCTGATCCGACCGACGCGGAGGCGTTGCGTCTCGGCAAAGACGCGGCGGCGCGCGCATCGATGAAAACCGGAGGCTGGCAACAAGCGGAGAGTTATCGCGACCTGATCAAGGACAAAGAGCTGGCCGTTTCGCTGGAACAACAAAGTCGAATGGCACTGACCGGCGAGTCGTTAGACCAACAAATCGCGGAGACCTACGAACGACATCAGGCGGAGCCAGAGAGCGTCGATCACGCGCGCAAACTCGGACAGCTGCACGAGCAAAAGGAAGATTTCGAGAACGCGATCGCCTGGTATCAATACGCGGCCGAGCTCACTGGAAAAACCGACGCAGGTTTGTTGCGCAAAGTTTCCGATCTCGGCATGAAACGCTCTGAGCACGAGATCGCGGAGCACGAAAGATTCCTCGCCGATCATGGACCTGAACACGAGTCACACGCCGAACGTTCTGCGGCGTTGCAGTCAGCGAAAAAAACGCGCGCCGAAATTTTCATCGATGAAGCGCGCAAACGCTCCGAGCGAAATCCGACTGACTTGCAACTGCGTTTCGAGTTGGGCGAACACTTGGTTAACGCCAGTCATTATCGCGAAGCACTGCCGGAGTTGCAGCGCGCGCGACAGAATCCGAATGCGCGGCTGAAAGCGATGAACTTGTTAGGCAAATGCTATCAGCAGCTCAACATGCTCGATCTGGCGGTGAAGCAGCTCGAGGAAGCCGGCCGCGAAATTCTTTCGATGGACCCGATGAAAAAGGAAATCACCTACAATCTTGGTTTGGTTTTCGAGCAAATGGGCGAAACGGAAAAATCGATTTCCGCGATGAAGCAAATTTACGAGGTGGATTACGGTTATCGCGACGTAGCGGCTCGCGTGGAGAGCTCGTATCAATCGGAGCGCACTTCCACCTAGGGTGTCGGCGTTGAGAGGGTGATTTCGAAGAAACGATAGCGAATTCCCGGTCGCGTCGCCCAAGGCATGCGCTGCGCCGCAACGATCTTGATCGAGCGGATTTCCAATGGCGTATATGTGCCATCGCTCAGTTGTAAAAATTCCTCGTCGGAAAGGACCAAAGGGTTCAGCAGAAATCCTTCTGCGGCGATCGGAAGTGGAATGTCTTTGATTCCGATCGACCGGTCGCCATCCGCAAGTTCCAGCGAGAGCTGAGGAGTTTGATAGAGGAAGCCGACTAGTTTTCCCAGCCACGACTGATGGACTTCTAACTGGCACCAGATAAGACCGGGCGGAACGTTAATCTCGCGTCCGATTGCGCTTTTGCTCTGCTTGCGAAACTTCAACGCGACCGGGTGGGGCGCCCGTTGATTGCGCCGCGCGAGCAAGACGTAACCGTTTTCTTGCAGGGCCGGCCGATAATCGCGCGCCAGGAGAAGGAAGACTTTCGCGTCTTCGGCACTTTGCAGATGTGATCCGATTACCTCGATTTTGCAGAGCACGTAATCCGGCGCACGGTCAGAGTTATAGAATGCTGCATTGAGATCCAGCAGCGCGGATGTGTAGGCCGAATAGCCTTGGAAGACGGGCCGCGGCGTGTAGTTGAGGGAGTTGGCCAGCGCGGTCGATTGAGTCACACCGAAGACGTCAAGTGAAGCCGTACCAACTGTTCGCCGGATTTCCGGCAGAGCCAATGATTGCTGCTCCCGCCGAGTAGCTTCTTCAAGCTGCGCACGGACCCCGCCCAGATGAGTGAGATTGTAACTGTTCGCGAGCAAATTGTCCCAGGTCGAACGAGCAAGCTTCCACGGCGTGATCGCGGTCTGATTGCCGATGACAAAAATGCCGCAACTGACGACGACGGCGACAATCGCGCCATCAAGAATCAAATCTTTTCCGATCGGCCTCCGGCGAAAAAAAACCGGCACTGCCAGGACCGTGATGACTGCGTAGTAAAAAAGATCGATCGTGTGGGTGTCGGCGCGGGTGTAGCCAAGTTTCCAGGCGATGAAGAGCGCGGCGCCGAGAACCAATGACATAAACCAGGCGGCCGGCTCCTTATGATTGCGGATCAGCGCGAGGATAATTTGGAGTAACGACGCAGCCGCTGCGATAATTCCAGCGACGAGAACCCAAGCGGACGGGGGCAGGCTCATGGCCGCGGAGTAACCGCGCGTGATCTCGAAAGAGGACCAGAGATAACGCGGCAGATTTTGCAGTTCCTGTGCAGCAAGAAGCCAGATCGCCAGAAAAGCGATGGCAAAAAAAACGACGGTGAACGCGAACTCTTTCGTTTTTCGCCGTGCCGCCAAATGAAGCAGCCCGACGATGAAGCAAAAAAGGACGAAGAACAGAAAAGTTGCCTTGACCAACGCGATGGCAGCGAGAGCGACGATAGCGCAACTGCGGAGAAACACGTTTTCCGTTGGATCGCCGAAGATTACCCACGCGGCGGACACCGACAGAAAAAGAAACATCGCCTGCCAGCTGGCGCCCGCGGCCAGCAACGCGACAACAATAAAAGCAAACCGCCGCGGCGTTTGCAGACGTCTCGATAGTCGAAAGACGATCGCAACAAAAAACACGCGCAGCGCGATATTCGTCGCGAGATCCGGCAAAAATAATTTCGCCGAATATGCGCCATCGGCGATGTGCCCGAGCGGGCCGTAAGTAAAGATAATGTCGCGCCCAAATTGCAGCGGTTTAGTCGCGGCGTAGGTCAGCACCGCCGCCCAGGAACTATCAACCGTGGGGAGGAGCGGATGTCGCGAGAAACTGAGCAAGGAAATCGTCGCCGTCGCTTGCGCGATCACCAGAAGCGGTTTGCGCAGTCGAGAGACCTGGAATCGCTCGAAATTTCTCTTTGCGAATGACTTCACTAAAAGCGGACCCGCAAGCAGACTTGGACACGTTCTGCAGGTTCGTTAGGCAACTCCAGTGGGGGAAGGTAGAGTTGCGGATCGGGACCTGTGATCTGCAATCGCAGCCAGGTCGGGTGCGGCAGGCGCTCGGCATCACCGGCAATTTTCAGAAGATCGAACTGCTCGTTAGACCGGGCAAAGAAATATTCGCGCGTCGGCGTGCCCACACGGAGTTCGACAATCTCCACAAACTGAAAAGCTCCCATGAAATCGATCCGTAACGCGCGGGCCGTTGCGCCATTGGGTAGATAGATGCGAACCTCTTCCCAAGAACCGGGCTCAACTCCAGCAATGATCGATTTTTCCTCGTTAAAAGCGCCATCGGTCGAATAGAAGACCTGAACGAGTGCCTCACTTTTTTGCGGCAACGGTCGCAGCCGTGGCGTGATGATTCTGTCGAGCGCGCGCCGCAATTTCATCGGCAAGGTTTGCGGCGGTTTGCGCGCGATCAAGATCGATTCATGCCATTGATTACTGTCGGCCTCGTATTCCGCCGACTCTTCCCAATGCGTGCGCGAATGGAGAACTTCCAATCTCGCGTAGCGGGCCAGGGCGCGAAATCCATCGGTGAAAAATCGCCAACAATCGAGCGGGACACGGTGTTCGCGGCCCGTGGCCGGCGCGATGATGCAACACAAGCCCTGTGGTTTCAAGACGCGCGCGATTTCGAGCATTGTTTCCCAAAAAAATTCTGCGTGCTCGAAAGTCTGACCGGAAACGAGCACATCCACGCTCTCGGTTTTCAACTCGCTCCAGCGATACGGACGCGCAGAACGAGATCGACATTCTTGCCCGCGCTCAGATCCACCCCGAGGTAGCGCCACGGCGGCTGGGCAAAAATTGGCCGGTAATTCCCGTTGTAATCACAACTGCCGAGGTCGACGATCGTCAGCGGCTGGTCACGGCGCGTTTTGAGATAGTCGCGGCAAAACTCCGCCATGCGATTGTAAGAACTTTGGTGCATTCGTTAGCGCGGTTCGGTGGGATAATCGCTCGTCCATTTTGCAGGCGCGACTGCATTTTCTGCGACGGTTTTTCGCAGAGCGTTTTATTTCCGCACTGTGCTTGATTCGAGCGCGAGCGGCGGTGACTAGTGGGAACGCGAGTCCCGATGTTCAACCAACTGCCAAGCGTTGCTTTCCAGCCGAAATTTTATTCCGGCGAAGTGTCGCGATGGCATCTCGCTTTTTTCTACGATCTGGTCGCCATGCAAAAACCGGGGCGGATCGTGACGCTCGGCTTTTCGGACGGGCAAATCCATTTTACCTGGTGCCAGGCGGCGCGAGAACGCGCGCTCGCTTGCCAATGCCTAACCGTGCGTCGCGAAAATGCCTCCGATGACGAAGAGTGGCAAAAAGCCATCGCGGAAGCGGAAGAATTTTATCCCGATCTCAGCGTCCTGCGCACCAGCGGGGGCGCGCAAATCGCCGCCGAAGAAATGGACGAAAGCGTCGATATTTTATTGATCGACGCCTGCGACCGCGGCGAGATCGCGCAAATGGAATGGGAAGCGTGGCGGCCTAAGCTCGCCCCGAACGCCACGATTCTATTTCATGGTTTAAACCTGGAGCGAACCGATTCGCTGCGGCCGGTCTGGGAGGCGGTCGCGCAAGGCCGCAAGGCGATCGAATTTTCGAGCGGCCTCGGCTTGGGCGCGATTTTGCCTGATGATGATTTTTCCCGGCAGTTTCATTTGCCTAACGAGAGCAAGAACATCGAACGTGCTTATGCCATGATTGGTGCGCGGATCGGTGCGGAAGGATGCGCCGCTCGGCTGCGGCGGGAAAATTCTGCGCTGCAGTTACGACAGGTGTGGCTCGACACCGTTTTGGCCGGGCAGCGACAAGCGCAGGAAACCGCGGAGGAATTAACGCGGCAAGTGGCGGATTTGCGCGGACATGCCGAACGCGCGCAAGCGGTCATGGACGATCAAAAATATCGGCTGAGCGCGTTGGATAGTTTGTTGGAAGAGCGTGCGCGCGAATTGAAAACGAAAACGTACGATTTCGAGGAACTGCGGCGGGATCGCGGCAAGGCGCAGGTAATCATGGACACCCTCGCCGAACAACTGCGCAGTGCCCGCGACGCGCACCGGGGAGAAATCGAGAAACAGCGGCTCGAAATAGAAAAGATAAAAGAGGAGCTGAAGGCAAAAAAACGCGTGCTGACAGCGGCCAAAGTTGCTTGCCGAAAGAATGGGCGCTGTTTTCGCGTTTCGATCGAAACCAAAGACAAACCGCGCCGCTCGATTCCAGAGAAAATTATTCGCGAGTTGAAACGGATTCCGGTGAACCTGAGCGGAAAAAAGCACCGGCCGGCCGCGAAAGTGGAGGCAAAAGCGCCGAAAATTGTCGAGGATCGCTACGCCAGGTGGATCGCGGAGCACGAGCCGGATGTGGCGGGGTTGGTCGCCCAACGCGTGGCTGCTGCGCGCCTAACGAGTCGTCCGAAGATCAGTTTGCTGCTGCTTATTCATGATACGCCGCAGCTTTTTCTGCGCGAGCTGCGCGCCTCGCTCGCGGCGCAGACCTACGACGATTTCGAAATCTGCGCAGTCGATGCCGCCTCCAAAAACATCGAAACGCGAACTTTTTTGCAGGAATGGAGAAAGGAAGAAGCGCGGCTGCAGCTGGAAGTTTTGCAGGAGAATTTCGGGATTGCGGAAAATACCAATCGCGCGTTGGCCATCGCGACCGGCGATTACATCGCCTGCATTGACCACGATGATCTATTGGCGCCTTTCGCGCTCTACGAACTCGCGCGCGCGATCAACGAAAATCGGAGCGCGGAAATTTTTTACAGCGACGAAGATCGACTGGGCGCGGACGGCAAACGTCATTCGCCTTTCTTCAAACCAGAATGGAATCCGGAACTCTTGCTCTCATTTATGTACATGGGACATCTCACGGCGTATCGTCGTGATTTGGTCGAGCGCGCCGGAAAATTCCGAAAGGAATTCGACTTCTCGCAGGATTACGATTTTGCCTTGCGCGCGACGGAGCTGGCCCGCGAAATCATACACGTTCCATACGTTCTGTATCATTGGCGCGAGCACCCCGCCTCCGGCTCGGCCGGCGGAAAACCGCACGCGCGTGCTTCGAATCTGGCCGCGCTAGGAGATGCGATGAAGCGGCGCGGGCTGGCCGCCGAGATCATGGCGTATCCGACGTCGAATCGCGCGCGCCTGACAGTTTCGGCGTGGCCCAAAGTTTCGATTGTGGTGCCGACAGACTCGGCAGCGCGCGGAAAAGCGTGCGTAGAAGAACTGCCGCGTCTCACTTCTTATCCCGATCTCGAAATCGTCATCGTGGCCAACAGCCTGCTGGTGGAAGCGCTCGAAAGCCTAACGAGTGCTAGATCTGGATTTCGTTTCGTGCGTTACGATCAACCATTCAATTTTTCCGAGAAATGCAATCTGGGCGCGGCGGCGGCTTCGGGCACGCGCCTTATTTTCCTGAATGACGATGTAGCGGGTGCCGAATCGGATTGGATCGAGAATCTGATCGAGCAGCTGGAGAATCCCGAAGTCGGCGGAGTCTCGCCGAAGTTGCTTTACGCCAACGGAAGAATTCAACACGCGGGACTGGTGACAGGCGTGCGCGAATTTGTCGGCACGGCCTGCCATCAATGGCCGGGTGATTCGACTGATTACTTTAATTTTGCGCAATCGCTCCGTGCCGCTTCCGCCTTGTCGGCAGCCTGCCTCGCGATGCGTCGCGACGATTTTTTCTCGGTTGGCCAATTCGATGCGGTCAATACACCGGTCGCGCATTCCGATTTCGATCTCTCTTTCAAAATTCGCGCGGCCGGGATGCGCTGCGTTTATACGCCGTTCGTGAGCATGACGCACCGCGGCCACGAATCGATCGGGATGGAGGGAGAAGGAACGAAAATCGCGCGGGCGGAGCGGCCATCGATTTTTTTGCTGAAACGCTGGCCAGGCTACGCCGGGCACGATCCCTACTTTCCCGAGAACATGCGCGACTGGCTTTACGCCGATTCGCCCACGCCGGTCCGAATTTCTGTGCCTAACGAGTACAAGATAAATGCGAACCGGGCCGACCTGCTTTTTGTGTCGCACGATCTCTCCTTGTCCGGTGCGCCGATGATGCTCTTTCACGCCGCGCTCTGGTGTCGAAATCACGGCGATTTTGTGGTGGTGACGGCGCCGACGGCCGGTCCACTCGCGCAAAAATTTGAGGCCGAAGGAATTCCATTAATCATCGATCCCCTGGTGGAGGCGGAACATGAATCCTACAAAAGGTTCGCGCGGGAATTTCATTGTGTGATCGCGAACACTATCTTCAGCGCCCCGGCGGTGCGTGCATTAGCGGGGGAGAATGTGCCGGTGGCGTTTTGGTTGCATGAGCCGTCCTCGGTCGGCGAACATTACATGCGCGCGGACGAGAAATTGCGCGCGGCGCTTCCGCAAGCCGATGTTCTCATTGCGCCATCCGCGTGGACGGCGGCCTTCTATCAACCGTTCAACGATCGTACGGCAAAGTGTTTGCGAAACGCCATTCCGGATTTTTGCGGGAATGAATCGACCGCTGAGAAGGCGGCGGCATCGTTTCTTCGGATCTTGTTACTCGGCAGCCTCGAATCGCGGAAAGGTCAGGATATTTTTGCGGCAGCCATTGCTCTGCTCCCGCCCGACGTGTTGCAGAAGGCGCAGTTTCAAATCGCCGGACGAAGACTCGATCCGGAGTTCTCCCGAAAGCTGGGCGCAACCAGCGAGGGTCTGCAAAACTTTTCGATAACGGGCGCGCAGAACCACGCGCAGGCGCTCGCCCTTTTGAGGGAAGCTGATGTGGTGGTTTCTGCTTCGCGCGACGAAGCGATGCCGACGGTTACGATCCTGGAGGCGATGTGTCTGGGCAAAGCGATCGTGGCGACCGCAGTCGGTGGTGCCGAGGAAGTAATGATGAGCGGTGAGAATTCACTGCTCGTTAGGCCGGAGAATTCCGCCGTCTTGGCCGCCGCCCTGCAACGCATGATCGAAGACCCTGCACTCGTTAGGCAACTGGGGGCAGGGGCGCGAGCCACTTATGAAAAGAATTTTACCATCGACCGGTTCGGCAGAGAATTTCGCGAGATCATCGACCAGACCATGCGCTCGCGTCATCAGCCAGCGGCAGTTTTGGCCTAACGAATGATAGAGAAGAGCGAATCCGCCATCCCGGAACGTCCGCGCGTTCTTTTTGTGTCGCATGATTCGAGTTTAACGGGTGCGCCGATCCAGCTTCTTCATCTCGCTCGCGAGTTGCAAAAGGAGGGATGGGACCTGGCGGTGGCGACGCCGGAGGCCGGTCCTATTTCGGATTTGCTGAGCGCGGATGGGATTAAGGTAATTATTGATCCCCGTCTGTTCGAAGAGGCAGAATCTGGAAAATTGCACGAGCTCTGTGCGCCGTTCGACGTGGTGGTGGCCAACACCCTTTTAAGCTGGCCAGCCGTGCGGGCGGCAGGGAAACGCGCCATTTGGTATTTGCACGAAACGCTCGCCGCCGTAGATCTGATGCGCCGATTCCCGGAAATCAGGCCGACACTGGATTTGGCGTCGCTGCTCGTCACGCCGACGCAACAAACCGCGCGCCTTTTTCGGGACATAACGCGGACGCCGATCGAGGTCGTACCTTACGGGATTCCCGCGCCCCCGCGGGCGATGCGCAGGAATGACGATGGTCGGATGGCGTTTATTACTATCGCGAGTCTCGAGGCGCGCAAAGGCCAGGACATTCTTTTGGAGGCGATCAAACTATTGCCTAACGAGCACAAGACCTCGGTGATTTTTCGCATCGTCGGGAGATCGCACGATCCCGGTTTTGCGGAGAAGATTAAAGCCGAGGCCGCGGGCATGAAGGCGATCGAGTTCACTGGCGCGCTCGACCACGGCAAATCGTTGGCGTTGCTCGCGGACTCCGATGCTCTGATTTGTTCCTCACGCGACGAGGCAATGCCGGTTGCGATTTTGGAAGCGCTGAGCATGGGGAAGCTCGTGATCAGCACGGATGTTGGCGGAATCGGCGAATGGCTGCGCGACGGGCTGAACGGGTTTCTCGTCCCGCCAGAAGATCCGAGCGCTTTGGCGATGGCGATAACGCGATGCATAAAGGAACCGGAACGATGGGCGGAACTCGGCCGCGCTGCGGCGCGCACTTACGCCCAACATTTTCCGCTCGATAGATTGAGGCGCGACTTCGCCAATCTGCTGCGAAACAAAACGCGCGCAGAAGAGACGGGGCCGCCCTTGAATGATTACGCAGAATGGACGCGCCGCTTCAATCAACCGACCCCTGCGACGCGGCTAGCTATGCGGCGGCGTTTGCGGACTTTGCGCAGGCATCCGCTGGTTTCGATCTTGCTGCCGGTGTTCGATCCACCTCTGGAGGCGCTGCGGGCCGCGATCGATTCCGTGCGAGAACAAAGTTACGGCGAATGGGAATTGTGCATCGCGGATGACGCTTCGACCAATCCCGCGGTGCGAAAGTTTCTCGAAGAAATCGCGGCCAAAGAAACGCGCTCGAAGATAATTTTTCGGGAATGCAACGGCCACATTTCCGCTTGTTCAAATTCCGCGCTCGCGCTCGCCAGCGGAGAATGGTGCGCATTACTCGATCACGACGACGTCTTGCACGAAGATGCGTTGGCGTGGGTGGCGCAGGAAATCGATTCGCATCCCGGAGCAGGCTTGATCTACACCGATCAAGACAGCATTGACACCGAGAACAATCGCTCGAACCCGTTTTTCAAAACGGATTGGGACCCGCTGCTTTTTCTCGGGCAAAACTACATCAATCACCTTGGCGTTTATCGCACGGAACTGCTGCGCGAGATGGGCGGCTTCCGCGAGGGGTACGAAGGTTCGCAAGACTACGATTTGGCGCTGCGTTGTCTGGAACATCTGCGGCCCGAACAGGTGCGCCATATATCGCGCGTTCTCTATCATTGGCGCACCATTCCGGGCAGCGTGGCCGCGTCGTCGAAGTCGAAACCATACGTTTATACCGCGGCTCGCCGGGCGATCGCCGATCATCTCGATCGGTCCAAGATTCGCGGCGAGGTCGTTCCATGTCCGCAAAACTTTCAATCGCACCGCGTGATTTTTGAGATCCCGAACGAGTGCCCGCTCGTCTCGATCATCGTGCCGACGCGCGATCGTCTGGACTTGCTGCAACGTTGCGTCGAGAGCCTTTTGCAACGGACCGATTATCCGCGGCGCGAACTCGTCATCGTCGATAACGCTTCGACGGAGCCGGAGACGATCGCGTGGCTACATTCGATCGCCGAGCAGGGCCTTGCGCAAGTCGTACGTGATGAAGGCGCGTTTAATTTTAGCCGCCTGAGCAATTTTGGCGCGACCCAGGCGCACGGAGAATTCCTGCTCTTCCTCAACAACGACATCGAAGTCACGGGCGAAAACTGGCTGCGCGAAATGATGAGCCATGCTCTGCAGCCGGTTGTCGGCGCGGTGGGCGCGCGTTTGGTTTTTGCTGACGGAAAAATTCAGCACGCGGGTGTGCTTCTCGGTCTTGGGGGGTGGGCCGCCGAACATCCCTACTACAAATTTCCGTGCGAACATCCCGGTTACTACAATCGCGCTTGGCTTCATCATGATTGCAGTGCGGTCACAGCGGCTTGTCTGCTGCTGCGCCGGGAAGTGTTTTGCGAAGTTGGCGGCTTCGAAGAGCAACATCTTGCGATCAGTTTCAACGATGTTGATCTTTGTCTGCGTTTGCGCGCGCGAGGTTGGCGCATTGCCTGGACGCCGTATGCGGAGCTTGTCCATCACGAATCGGCCACGCGCGACCGTGAGCGAACGGAAGATGACAAAGCGCGCTTTAGCCGGGAAGCCAACTACATGCGAAATAAGTGGGGCGCGGAGTTATTAAACGATCCTTTTTATAGCCCGAATTTTTCTCTTAGCCTCCCCGGATTCGCTCTCGGCTTTCCGCCGCGCGTCGCCGAGAAAGCGCTTACGAAATAGAAGAAGGTGAAGCCGAAATTTTCCGTTATCGCGGTTGATTGTGACACCCATACTTCGCGGGAGTCCGCCCGCAAAGGAGTGGATAGTATTCTAGCTCAGACGTTCCGCGACTTTGAGGTTATTTTTGTGCACGATGGCTTCAAACAAGTGCCCTTCGAGAAGGAGTTCGACCTGAGCGCGCTGGAGAAGATGAAGACGGTTTACACGAAGGAGCGATTCAGCGACTGGGGACACTCGCTTCGAAACTACGGACTCCGGATTGCAGAGGGTGAATACATTCTTCATTTCAATATCGACAATTTACTCTACCCGAACTGCCTGGAAGAAGTTAACCGCTGTCTAGAACAGGATAATATGCGGAAAGAGATGGTCATCTTTACCATCATTCATCACAAGAATGAGGAGCGGATCTTAACAGGAAAACCGGTACGCTTTCGACACATCGACTGTTTGCAAGTGGTCGCATCTCGAGAAGCCTGGGAGTCAATCGGCTTCTGGCATAGGAACGAGTATGAGGCGGACGGACACCTCTATCTGGAACTAAGCCAAAAATACCAGCCTTATTACATTGATGAAATACTGGCCGAGAACTTCTAAAGGACCTGCGAAACAGAACCTTGCGTGAGTGCCGCGGTTTTAGTTACGGGCGGTGCAGGCTTTATCGGCTCACATGTAACCGACGAGCTTCTGAAGGCTGGCAACACGGTCGTTGTGTTAGATGATCTTAGTGGTGGACTAAAAGAGAACGTGAATGAGAAAGCTCTGTTCGTAGAAGGAAGTATCCTGGATGAGAGAGTAATTAAAGACCTATTCGAACACTATCACTTCGACTACGTCTTTCATCTAGCTGCCTATGCCGCGGAAGGATTAAGCCACTTCATCAAACGCTTTAACTACGAGAACAATCTTATCGGAAGCATTAACCTCATCAATGCGTCTATCAATCATGAGGTAAAGTGCTTCGTCTTTACTTCCTCGATCGCTGTTTATGGACGAAACCGGGTACCGATGCAGGAGGAGATGACGCCGATGCCAGAGGACTCCTATGGCATTGCCAAACTTGCTATCGAGCAGGAACTAAGAATCTGCCGGGAGATGTTTGGACTGAACTATATCGTCTTTCGGCCTCATAACATTTACGGCGAGCGGCAGAACCTGGGCGATCGATATAGGAATGTCGTGGGCATCTTCATCAACCAAGTTCTGCAGGGGAAAGCGCTAACGGTCTTCGGGGACGGCAAGCAGACGAGGGCCTTTAGCTACATCAAGGAGGTAGCGCCAATCATAGCTCGCTCGATTGCTGTCGAGAAGGCCTACAACCAGTTCTTTAACCTTGGTGCCGATAAGATATACACCATCAATGAACTGGCGAGGGAAGTATGCAGGTCCATGGGAGTAGAGGTGGAGGTTACCTACCTCGAGGAGCGAAACGAAGTTAAGGACGCTTATTGTTCTCATGATAAGGCCCGGGCCACTTTCGAAAGTGCCCGGTCTTATTCTCTCAAAGAGGGCTTACAAAGTATGGTCGACTGGGCCAGACTTACGGGTAGCAGGGGGATCAAACAGTTCCCAGATATCGAAGTGCTGAAGAACATGCCGGCTACTTGGTCATCATAGGATCGCCCCAAATGCGTAAGACCAAGATTATCTGCACGCTAGGACCAGCTACCGAATCTTCCGAGGTCTTACGGCAACTCCTAGCCCAAGGGGCAGATGTATTTCGCTTGAACATGAGTCACGCGACGCACGAGTGGGTGCGCGAGATCGTGCCTCGTCTGCGCTCGATCGCGGCAGAGCTGGTAAGACCAATGGCTATTCTGCTCGACACGCAGGGGCCCGCTATTCGCACCGGTAACTTGAAAACCGATTTGAAGTTGAAGCCGGGCGATATCCTTGAGCTAACGGTGCGCGGCGCGAAAAGTGAAGAAGCGAACTCCGTCGACGTGAATTACGACGGCCTGGTTAACGACATCTCGGCCGGCGACACCGTTTTGGTCGACAACGGCGTCCTACAGATGCTGGTCCTGGAGAAGCAACAAAATCGCATCCGCTGCAAGGTGCTCACGCCGGGCACGCTAGGATCACGGCGCCACATTAATTTGCCCGGCGTACGAGTGAATCTGCCGCCGTTAACTGAGAAGGATCTCGCCGACATCCGGGTGGGCGTTGAGATGAAGGTCGATTTTGTTGCCCTTAGTTTCGCGCGCCAACCAAGCGATCTGGAAGAGTTGCGGCGCGTCCTGCAAAAGCTTCAGAGCACCGCGCAAATCGTGGCGAAAATCGAAGATCAATCTGCGGTGCGCGAGATCGATGAAATGATCCACGCGGCCGATGCAATCATGGTCGCACGTGGCGATCTTGGCATCGAATGTCCGATGGAAGAGCTACCGATTATTCAGCGGCGCATCGTGAAGCAATGTATTCGCTTTGGAAAACCGGTCATCGTGGCGACGCACATGTTAGAATCGATGATCGAAAATCCGGTGCCGACGCGCGCGGAGATCAGCGACGTGGCCAATGCGGTGTTCGAACAGACTGACGCGATCATGTTGAGCGGCGAGACAACCGTTGGGCGATATCCGGTCAAGTGTGTGGAAGTTTTTGATCGGGTGGCGAAGCGAATTGAACAGAGCGGCGGCGCGGGCTACGCGAAGGAGGCTGAATTAAAAGATAGCCGGCAAAAGACGGTTTATTCCGCAGTGGTGCTGGCCGACTCATTGCCCCGAGCGAGGCTGATTGTCTTCACCCGGCACGGTACGATGGCGCGTTACGTTTCGAATCTGCGTCCGCAGTACGCGCCGATTTTTGCTTTCACGCCGAACGAGCAAGTTTGCCGGCAGCTGACCCTCTGCTGGGGAACGCATCCGGTCTTGTTGCCTTTCACCGCCGATCCCAACACCACGATCGAGGCAGCGGAAAAGTATTTATCCGAGGCGGGGCTAACGAGAGCGAATGATAATCTGGTTGTCCTGAGCGATCTGCGGGCGAGCGGTGCGCAAGTCGATTCCATTCAAGTGCGGCAAGCGAAGGGTGGGATCTCCCTGTCCGGCGACGACTCGCTGATGGACTAAAAGAAAACGCGCGGACGTTTTCATCCGCGCGTCCTTGAATTCGTTAGGCCGACTAAGCTTCGACTGGCAATTCTACGTCGACCGGTCGCTCTTTCTTGCTGAGGGCCCGGCGCAACTTCGAGAGCGCAATATTTTGCAGCTGACGAATGCGCTCGCGCGTGACGCCAAATTTCTTTCCGACTTCCTCGAGCGTCTTTGGTTTCCCGCCATCGAGACCGAATCGCGAAAAGATGATCTTGCGTTCGCGATCGTCGAGAACGTCGAGCAAGCCTCCGACTTCGTTGCGCAGATTTTTGTCGCGCAGCAATTCGAATGGTGTCTGCGCTTCTTCGTCGCCGACGATTTCGCCAAATTCGGTCGAATCATCATCGCTGATCGGTGCGTCGAGCGAGGCTGGGCGGATGGAAACCGTCTTGAGCTGCGAGACTTTGCCCGCAGCAATGCCGATTTCTTCGCCGAGTTCGTCATCGGTCGGTTCGCGGCCAAGTTCCTCGCTCATCTGCAACGACACGCGGCGCATCTTGGAAATCTTATCGACCAGGTGCACAGGCAACCGAATCGTCTTCGACTGATTCGCCAAAGCGCGCTTAATCGACTGTTTGATCCACCACGCCGCATAGGTGGAAAGCTTTCCGCCCTTGGCTGGGTCGAAGCGTTCGACCGCTTTCATCAGACCGATGTTGCCCTCCGAAATGAGGTCGAGCAGGGGCAAACCGAGGTTTGCGTAATCGTGGGCGATCTTCACCACCAGACGGAGATTGGAGCGAATCATGAGCGCGCGCGCTTCCCGATCGCCCTTTTTGATCTTCGCGGCCAGTTCGATCTCTTGGTCCGGGGTCAAAAGCGGAATTTGCCCGATCTCTCGCAGGTAAATCTTTATTCCAGTATCGCTATCTTCAGCAGCCATAAAACTTTTCATGAACGGAACGGTTGTAAAACCCTCGCGGCCTTCGCTTAATCATTACGTGCGCGACCGGCTTTGAGGATGCGTTTATTACTAGCATCGAAAGTATTTAACAAGGTTAAATATTCGTTTTACTGACAGCAGGCGGTTGCGTTTTGTTCAAAGTTTTTGCAAATCGGCCATTCCACCCGATTCGTAGGGACTTGACAATGCAGCAAACTTCGAGCCCCAAGCTCGGGGAAAATTGCGAAGATATGCTGGCGCATCCACATTCTTTGCCCGAAACTCACCCATTCGAATAGCCGTCCGCGGCGACCAACAGCGGCGTTTTGTGACTAAGAGATGATTAAGAAAGAAAAGATTCGCGTCGGCATTATCGGTGTCGGCAATTGTGCATCATCGCTCGTCCAAGGGGTGGAGTTTTATCGCGATGCCAGCGAGGACGATCTCGTTCCCGGACTGATGCACGTGGACCTCGGTGGCTATCACGTGCGGGATATCGAGTTTTCGGCCGCTTTCGATATCGCTGCCCCGAAGGTCGGGCGGGATCTGGGCGAGGCGATTTTTGCGGAGCCGAACAACACCATCCGTTTTAGCGAAGTGCCGAAGCTGGGTGTGAAAGTTCATCGCGGCATGACACACGACGGTCTCGGTAAATATCTGAAGAAGGTTGTGAAAAAATCGCCGGCCTCGACCGACGACATCATCGGCATTCTGAAAAAAACGAAGACCGATGTCGTGATTTCTTATCTGCCGGTCGGCTCGGAAATGGCCACGAAATGGTATGTCGAACAAATCCTGGAAGCCGGCTGCGCTTTCATCAATTGCGTGCCAGTTTTCATCGCGTCGCAGCCCTATTGGGCCCGCCGGTTTGAAGAGCGCAACCTTCCGATCATCGGCGATGACATCAAATCGCAAGTGGGTGCCACCATTACCCATCGCGTTCTGACTAACCTTTTCCGCGACCGCGGCGTGCGGCTCGATCGCACCTACCAGCTGAACTTCGGTGGCAACACCGATTTTCTAAACATGCTCGAACGAGAGCGCCTCGAATCAAAAAAAATATCCAAGACGCAGGCGGTCACGAGTCAGCTCGGTCACGCCTTGCCGGCGAATAATGTCCATGTCGGCCCGAGCGATTACGTGCCGTGGCTGACGGATCGCAAGTGGTGTTACATCCGCATGGAAGGGACGACATTTGGCAATGTGCCGCTCAGCTGCGAAATGAAACTCGAAGTCTGGGATTCGCCGAATTCGGCCGGCGTGGTGATCGACGCGATTCGCTGCGCGAAACTGGCGCTCGATCGTAAAATTTCCGGAGCGCTCGTCGGACCCTCGAGCTACTTCATGAAATCGCCGCCGCAACAATTCACCGACGATGAGGCGCGGCAAAAGACGGAAGAGTTCATCCGCGGTGACGAGGATGTCGCCTTTCCGAATCCGAGCAAGCGCAACGGCAACGGTCATCGCAAACCGGCTAAGACGCGCAACGGCGCCAAGACGAAACGCTAATCGTCTCAGGTCTCGCGCACCACTTCGTTCGGGTTTTTGTCGTCGCGCATTGCGATGAACTTTGCGTGTCGCAGATTACCCGCGTCCGTCCATTCGACGAATGCGACCCGGCAAATGACTCGAGGCTCCAGCCAACGGCATTCCCTCATCTTTTCGACCGTGAGTGGCTCGCCACGGCGCGCCCCTTTTTTCTCAGGCAGGTTCACGAATGGACAGGTGGCCTTCTGGAGGTTCTTTAGCTGTGCGAAAATTTCATCACGCATTCGCGGAACGAAACCGTCCTTCACCTGCGCCGCAAACATGAGCCGCTTACCTTCGTACACTCCCACGAGCAACGAGTCGAAGCCGCGCGTCCCCGGCTTGTAACCGCCAATGACAAATTCCTGTTCAGCTCCCGTCCGCTGCTTGATCCAGGCCCCGGAACGTTCGCCCGCCTCATAGATCGAGCCGTTTCGTTTACCGACAACACCTTCGAGCCCGAGCTTCCGCACCGCATCGAGCACTTGACTGGAGGGCGCGTCGAGCAGCGGCGAGCGACGCAACGGGTCGGCAGGGTCCGCCATCATTTCATCGAGCAAGGCTCGCCGTTGCTCGATTGGGCTTCGCAAGAATTCTTCGCCATTTCGATTGAGCAAATCGAAGGCATAAAAATAAGCGTCGAACACCTTGGACATATTGTTCTGTAGAAGTTGGAACGACGGACGGCCTTGCTCATCGAGCGCAACGATTTCGCCATCGATGGCAAAATCGCCGGGCAGTTCGGCGAGCGCGGCGACGACGCTGGGGAAGCGTTCATTTAAGAGATTCTCATTTCGCGAGAAAATCTTCACATCGCCGTCCATCTTGATCGCGAGGCAGCGATAGCCGTCGAACTTAATTTCGAAAGTCCAATTGCTCTCGTTAGGCAAATTCATTACCGGCTTGCACTTCATTGGTTCAACGAATTTTGGTTTGGCAGAATTACGACTCGTTAGGCGAAGTGACCGCCGTGCATTCGCGGCTGGTCGGTTGCTTTGCCATTGCGCGTCGTTCGCTGTCGCGATTTGGGCCATGGAACGCCGCGAAATTGCCGAGCTATCATCGATCTTGGCCGAGATCGGCTTCATCGATTGGCCGGCTTTAATGAGCAGCCAGCGGTTGCTTTCCGGTTCGCGTTTGTCTTTCACCAAAATCCATTCGCCCTTCAGTTTTTGCCCTGACATGACGATGTGCATTTTGCCGGCGTGAAACGCGGCGGCGTCATTGCCCGTGATGTCCTGATACACTCCATAATCCCAGACCATGACTGTGCCGGCGCCGTAATTTCCCGGCGGGATCGTGCCTTCGAACTTCTCATAATCGAGTGGATGGTCTTCCACGTGCATGGCCAGACGCGCTTCTTTCAGTAGTGTCGGCGGACCCTTCGGCACGGCCCAGGAGCGAAGGACACCCTGCATTTCCAGCCGCCAATCGTAGTGCAAATGACTCGCCGCATGTTTTTGAATCACGAAACGATGCGGACCTTTGCGCTTGCTCTCGTTAGGCGATGGCGCCGGCATCGGCTCCGACGTCTGCGTGGGATCGCGCTTCGCACGGTATTCGCGCAAGCTCTTGTCGCGTTCGTTTTTCTTCAGGTTGCGCGGCCAGCGACTCAGTTTCGGCGCGGGTGCGGCGGCGAGCGCTTTGGTAAACGCGACCGGCAATTCTTGTTTCAGTTTCAAAACCGGCGCGAATAAATCTCCCAGCTTCTCGAGTCGTTTGACCGCGCTTTTAGGTGTGAAAGTGAGATCCTTTGTCTCTTTCCGTTTAACCGCCCGTTCCAACTCCTCCCATGTTATCGGCATGGAAATGTGCGGCTCCGGACCGTTCGCGCGCATCGAGTAGACGCAGACGGTGGTCTTGAAGTCGGAGTTCTGGCTCCAATCGATGAGAACTTTTCCGGTGCGAAGACTCTTGGCCATTTCGGCAACGACGCGTTTTGGCATTTCGTGAGCAACTAACTCGGCGACACTTTTCGCGAATGGTTGGGTCACGTCGTAAGGCGCATCGCCGTTCAGGGGCACGCTCAGATGCAATCCTTTGGAGCCCGAAACTTTTGCGAATGTTTCGAGATTCCAGCGCGCGAAAATCTTGCGCAGACTCAGAGCGACCTCCGCGCAATCGACGATCGTGGCCGGCTCGCCGGGATCAAGATCGAACACGATCGAGGTGGGGTGATTCACTTCCGGCACACGCGCGAGCAGGACGTGCTTCTCGATATCGGCTAGGTTAGTCGCCCACAGGAGCGTGGCGCGGTCATTGCACAAAATGTAATTGATGTCGCCGCCGCCTTCCTCACGTGGAATCGGGAATGTCTTCACCCACGGCGGAGTGTGTTTGGGCGCATTCTTCTCGTAAAAATGCTCGCCCTTCACACCTTCCGGGTAACGTTTCATCGTCAGCGGCCGATTGCGCAGGTGCGGTAGAATAATGTCAGCGATCTTGTCGTAGAACGCGACGACCCCGCCTTTGGTGAAGCCGCTTTCAGGGAAGTAAACTTTTCCCGGATTGGAAATGGTCAGTTCGCGTCCATTGACTTTAACGACTCGTTGGTCCTTCCGCATTTCAGATCCCGTTCCTCACCACTTTACATGCGCGCGACTGAAGGACTAGAAGGTATAAGGCGGTTACTGGAACGATGCGACGAACAGCGGCTGGTTTGTTGATTGCGGTTGGGTCGAGTTTACCCTTCCTCCTCGCGCCGTTGGCTTGGGCACAAATCAACATGGTGATCAGCCGCCATGTCGGAGTCACAATCAGCGAGCAACGAGCCGACCAGATTTTTGCCGATGCTCACGCTCTCCTCCTGAAGAAAGACGGCACGGACGATGTTTCATGCGACGTCGATTTTCGCCGGAGCGGGCCGGTTAGCAGCTTTGATGGAATCGGTGCAATCAATGACACCAGCGACTTCGCTGAAGTTTGTGCGGAACGCGGAAATGTCCACGTCGTGCGCGAGATCAACTGGTGCATGGTTCCGGGCGACTTCCACGGTTGCGCGAGCACCTCTGCGAACTGCATGGTGGTCGTGCGCGATTTCGAAAGTTTGGAGGGAATTCTTTGGGCGCATGAATACGGGCACACTCAAGGCCTGCATCATCGCAACAACGCTAACGCGCTGATGTATCCCGCGCTCTGGGATACGAATCGCCGAGTGCTCGCATGGGAATGCGATTATTTTCCTTACGCGTCTCCGTCCGCGACGCCTGCGTCATCGCCTCCGGTCGACAATAATAGCCCAACACCGTCCGCGCCGACGGACATCGAAGCATTCGTTAGGCATATCTACATTCACGGCGTGCCTTATGAGCTTGCGACGAAGTATCCCCAGGAAGTTGTGCCGACTCTTCTTAAGATGCTGAAGGATCCGAAAGAGGCGCGGCATCGTGCAAACATTATCACGACGCTTTGCATAGTTGGTAGAAACGCGGGGATCGCCGGCGAAGCAATCGGGGTCTTCGAGCGCGGTGAAGGCAAGTTGAGTGCGAGCGAATATCGCGCGAAGAAGGCTGCGTTGCTTGGATTGGGATATTTGGCAAACAGCGGGGATAAAACGGCCTTGGAGTATCTCGAAAAAAGCGTCGACTCAGACGCTTGGGACCGACGCGGATTGAAGTGGCAATCACCTTTTGACGATTCGCCTGCGTATCGGAATGCGCAGCTGACGACTTTAGCCGTTTGGGGGCTGGTGATTTCAGGTCAACCGGAAGCTCATCAGATCCTGGAATTTCTGGAGGCAATCGGAAAGAAGAAAGGCGCGAGCGTACTCTCTGCTCATGCATTGCCGCCGTCCTTAATAGCGAACGCTTTGCAGGATTACGAAGCCGTCCGTGCAGAGGGGTTGCTCTCTTACGAGAAACGCGGAGAGAATTTCTAGCTCACCTGCCCCGCGAGAAAGAGATTCACCGCGCGTAGAATTCGAGCATCAACGTCGGCTTGCGTCTCTTTGGCGGCCATGAGCTGTTTTTTGATGACAGCGAGCGAGTGATCGCCGCCTTCGACCACGAACAACTCGTTAGGAGCGCGCATCTCTTTTCGCACCTTTTTAAGCAAATCCAGAGGGCAAAGTGAATCGCGTGTGCCCTGCACAAAAAGAATCGGCGCGCTGATCTCACGCAGAATTTTGTCGCGTAATTTATTGGGATCTCCGCCGCCACAGAGGGGATAGCCCAGACAAATGAGCGTGGCGATTTTTTCGTTTAACGAGACGTGGCAACCAATTCGTCCGCCCATACTTTTACCGATGAGAACAATCGGACCTTGGTGCATTTCGCGCGCTTGCGACAGCGCCGCGCGATGGGCTGCGATCAAAATCGGCAACGGATCTGGCCGGCGCGAACCTGAGCGCATATAATCATAGTCGAAGGTATGCGTGGGCCCAATGGTTTCGAGCAAGCCCTTCCAATGCTGCATCCAGCGATGGATTGATGGCGCACCTGCGCCTGGCGCAAAAAGAAAGAGCGGATTGTTCACCCTTTGCATCTTTTCCTGTGAAACGTTCTCTGACAACTTGGCTGCGCGATGCTAGCGAAGATTTATTCGGCGGCGGTCTATGGCATCGATGCCTACGAAGTTGAAATCGAAGTAAACGCCGCGCGCGGTGATCCGAAGATTGTGATCGTTGGTTTGCCGGATACGGCGGTGAAGGAAAGTCAGGATCGTGTCACCACCGCGATCAGCAACAGCGGCTATCATTGGCCACGCGGACGCACGACGATCAATCTCGCTCCGGCCGATATCAAAAAAGAAGGACCCAGTTTCGATCTGCCGATCGCTCTCGGTATGGTCGCCGCGGCGGAAGAATTCGAGGATCCGATTCTGGAGAAGTATAGTTTTCTCGGCGAACTCGCCCTAAGTGGCGCCGTCCGATCAGTGCGCGGAGTCTTACCGGCGGCGATTGAAGCGCGTAAACGCGGAAAGCTCGCGCTCTTTGTTCCGGAGATGAATGCGCGGGAGGCAGCGATGGTCTCCGGTATTGCGATCTATGGCGTGCAGAACTTGCGACAGACCTTTGCATTTATTCGCGGCGAAGTGCAGTTGCAACCAACGCGCGGCGATCTCACGGACTTCTTCGCCAAGCATCAAGACTACGAAGTTGATTTTAGCGACGTAAAAGGACAGGGACATGTAAAGCGCGCGATAGAGGTAGCAGTCGCGGGTGGTCATAATTTGCTGATGATCGGGCCTCCTGGTTCGGGGAAGTCGATGTTGTCGAAGCGCATCGCGACCATCATTCCACCGATGTCGCTAGAAGAGGCGATCGAAAGTACCAAGATTCATTCGATCGCCGGAATGCTGACGCCGGAAAAAGCGTTTGTTTCGACGCGGCCGTTTCGATCGCCGCATCACACCATTTCCGACGTCGGCTTGCTAGGCGGAACTGCTAATCCCTCGCCTGGCGAGGTAAGTCTCGCGCATCACGGTGTGCTATTCTTGGATGAGCTTCCGGAATTCAGACGCTCGACTTTGGAAGTACTGCGGCAACCGCTCGAGGATGGTTGTGTTACCGTCTCCCGCGCGGCCGGCAGCGTAACCTTTCCATCAGAATTCATGTTAGTGGCGGCAATGAATCCTTGTCCTTGTGGTTACTTCGGAGATCTGAAACGCGAGTGCCGTTGCAGTCCGATTCAAGTGCAACGTTATCGCCAACGCATTTCCGGGCCCTTACTTGATCGGATAGATCTGCACATCGAAGTGCCGGCGGTAGAATTTCGCGATATCTCGAGTACACGCTCGGAGGAACCTTCTGCGGCGATTCGCGAACGAGTTATCCTGGCCCGCGAACATCAGCAGGCGCGCTTTCGTTCCCATGCGAAGATAAACTGCAACGCGCGCATGGGACCGCGGCAGATTAAACAATACTGCTCCTTAAGCGAAGAATCACAGGAACTGATTCGGGTCGCAATGACGGAATTGAATCTAAGTGCCCGGGCCTACGATCGCATCCTCAAAGTCTCGCGCACTATCGCCGACCTAGCTGAAGCAAAAGACATCGGACCCGACCATGTCAGCGAAGCTATCCAATACAGAACCTTTGATCGCACGTTGTGGGTCTAGTAACCAGCTAAAGTACCTAACGAGTAGTTGAAGCTCCGTTCGCTAGTTGGCGGTGAAGTTGGTAGAGTTCATCCACGGTGCCGGAGCGCGGGTCCCGTTCCCGCGCGATAGTAAACATCGCTTCGGCTTCGCCGAAGCGTCCAAGTCTATCGTAGACGCGAGCCATTTCTAATGGGTATGTTTCATCGAGCGGGGCGAGATGACGGGCTTGTTCAAAGGCTTGAAGCGCGCGCTCAAAAAGGGCGGTGCGATCAGGCCTTCGATCGCCACTGTTGCCTAACGCGACTAAAGCCCGGCCAAGATAAAAGTAGATGTTTGGATTCTGCTTTTCCTTAGCCAGGGCTTTTTCGGCTAAGTCGATGGCCGCAGAGGGGTTGTCGTTATACAAGGCATCGCGAGCGCTATTTGCAAAATATTCGCCCGGAAGAAGACGAGCGCATTGTAGGAGTCCAATTATAGCTAACCCGATAAGGCAAGGTCTAAGGGGAATGACGGGAGTTTCCCGAGTTACCGTTCGTATGTCGGGATTAGCCAGCAAACCAAAAACGATGCCGAAGAGAAAGGCATTTGCTGGGATGTGAAAATTGAAGTCGACCATCGAATGCACTACGTAGGCGGCGATAGCACAGAGCCCGCCGATAGTTAGGGCCAGACGATCGCTGCGCAGAGAGCTACCACTAGCGATGCGCTTTGGACCGAGGTGGGCAAAGGCTCTTAGCCCGCGATAAAGGTGCGTGCCAAAGAAGAAAAAGAAGCCGGCCATTCCGACCAATCCATACTCGCAAAGGAGATTGAGATAGTCATTATGCACGTCGATTGCATCCTCTTGCATTTGCGGTGCACGAAATTCGCGTCCGTAATAAAGATAGGTGCCGCTCCCAGTACCAACGATGGGACGTAGCTTCCACTGCTCGATTGCCGCCTGCCAGAGATCCAAACGTCCCTGATCCGGCGTGAAGACGGCGTTCATTTGCTTTTGCAAGCCAGCGTTTTGTTGGATGAAAAACCAAGAGGCGAAAAGGACTAGCCCGAAGAGAAACAGACCGCTTCCGCCAAATTTTGCCACGTGAGTAAGGCTAGCCGCATGCAGAGTAACAAAGCTGAGCACACAAAAAAGAATGAGGCTGGTCGCAGCACTAAGATAGCCCCCGCGGCTTCCAGTTAAGATCAGTCCGAAATAGCAGACGGCGGTGAGGTAACCAAAAACGACTCGCATCCAGTTCGGCCATCGGCTCCAGGCGGTGATACTCAAACCGAGCACACCAAGAACTTCTAGGAGACCAGCTAGATGGTCTGGATCAATGAAGAGACCGGCAGCGCGAGGATTGTGCGCAACGCCGGCAAGTAATGGAAAGAGCAGGTCATAGTTCCTACCTATTCCGAATTGCACTACACTAACGAGGACATGCACGGTGGCGAACGCAAGCAAGCCCAAGATCAGTGCGATGCGCCGAGTTGAAGAAGCATAGGCCGTGAGAATAATCCCGTAGAGGGTCAGTCCGCCCAGCACGCAATATAGGTCCATGCGCGCGACATGGTTAACCGGTGAAGTCGCTCCGCGTATGATAACGTACGAGAAAAAGACGCCGCTAGCGCAGAGGCAGAGGAAGTCGGGCCTCGACTTTGGGACACTGGGAAGGCCGAGAGCAACCAGGGCCGCAACCGCAATTACGCCGACAGCGCAAAGACAGGAGAAAAGATCCTTTTCGTCGTTGAGACTTTGGAGAAACGCAAGTGCACCGGCGACTAACACTCCTGTGGCGAATCCGCTGACACGGAAAGGCCACGATCGCGTCACAAGCAATTCCGCGGTTTGCTAGGACGCCGCTCTCTGAGGAGCAGCATCAGCCCGCCCTTTTACCCGATGGCTGTTGACGCGTCCGATTAGAGAGCTTGCCTATCGATCGGTGCGGTCGCGGGCGGATTCGACGTCCGGGTAGCGCTACAGGCACGGGGTGGGTCGCCGTGATCGAGATGTCGGTCATAATCCGAACTCGCGCAGGATAGGCACAAGGTCTGCACCTTTTTGTGACAAACCTGGCACTGGGTGCAAGGAGCTCCCGCTAAACCATTGCTGCTAGTCGAAATCCAGAACAATGCCGCGAAGGCAGCTACTACTAAAAACGCAGCTGGTGTGCGCAAATTCTTTTGCAACCGAAAATTGATATCGCGAAATGTTTTCATAGGAACTGGAGGTTGTGCTTTTCTACGGGAAAAGTCTGGTTAGGACAAGCATTGTTTTTGGAAATATGAATTTCTTCACCCTATAACAAGATGGCATGGTAGAAGCGATGGGGCAGATTTCCGACGTTCGGATCAGGATCCGTCACTTGTACGGGATTTCCTGTGCCCGAGATCGATTCGGCGCCCGAGACGGGCGTCCATGACGGATCGCTTAGGGCATCCTTGTATTCGACGCGGTAATAGCGGCTTACACTCGTTGTGAAACTGATTTGGGGTCGGCCGTTGCTGCGCGAGACGGCCGTGATCTGCGGAGCCGCGACGCCAGTGAGTTGGAAAACGAGTTCCGCGTTCGGGAAATCCGACGTAGAGTTGGAAATCCAAGGTCCTTGGAAGCCCGGGCCGAACTTGAGTTCGCTTGCTCGCGGCCCGGCCCCCGCTGCTTGTTCCCAGTAAAAATAGCTCTTTGTGCCGTTGGAAAGGGGACCGTTGTGCAAAGCAAGCCAGTAGGTGCCCGCGGGAAGATCCACTGCCGTTATCCCGACCGTGTTTATGTATTCTGTTAGTGGAGGATCAACAAAGGCGGGAACCGGGGCGACGTGATTAACACTTGTAGAGAGGTTCTCGTAAAGCTGCGCCCCAGGAGTATCGTCGGACGCGTTCGAATAAATTCGCACAAGGATAACGCCTTGGAAATTATTACCCCTTTCCAAATCCGAAAAGGTAATACCCTCAAGACGGGCTGGTCTTGCTAGAGTGAAATCGTCAGCCTGAATAAAGGCGGTCATTTCCATCCCAACCGCGTGGTCAGGCGGAGAAGGGCGATACGGTGGACCGTTATCGTATACATTATCAGCGATAGCATTGATAGGCTGGAAAAAGGCGAGGACTGCGCCGCATGCTAATCGCAGGGCAAATGGCTTAGATTTTAAGAAGAATACCACGACTAACGGTTCCGAGGTGGGGCGTAAAACGACAACATAGGCTACAGTATTAAGCGAGTTGCACGCGAGCAACTTTTTCGGTAAGCGACGCGTAAATCTTTGCTGTTAACGTAGGACGGCGCGATAAAACCGACGGGGATACGCAGTGAGGTTTGGATCGGAGTCACTCAGGGAAATAATCCCCCCTGTTCCGACGATTGTTTCCACTCCTGCCACTGGCGCCCACCAAAGATCGCTCAGTTCATTCTTGTATTGCACCTGATAGAAATAACCCGCGGCTGTCGTGAAGCTGATTTGCGGCAAACCGTTGGTTAACCCAAAGTCCGATATCACGGGTATGCCGATTCCGTTGTAAGGAAGCGTCACCCGGTAAAACCGGTGGGCTCGATTTCCGAGAGCCCCGTCAATCAACTGAATCACGCTGCCGTTACCGGCGAGATTCTCCGCGCCGGGTAGCGCAGTCCAGGCTGCGTTAACGAGACCCTCCTTAAACTCAACCCGATAGTGGAAACCGGCCGTGGTCGCAAAACTGATTTGCGCGGTGCCGCCGTCCATTGTGACGATGGGCACACCAGAGGAGGCGACGCCGCTGATCTGAAAAGCCCCATCTTTCGGGTTAGTTAGCAAAAACCACGGGCCGTCATAGGGCGCGATTTTCTTTAGAGGGGGTGCCGCGGTGATATTGCGAGTAGCCTCCCAATAAAAATTCCAATCTTGGTACGTTCCGGTCGACCCGTTGAAGAGATCGCCGTTGTGCATCGCGAGCCAGTAACTGCCGGTCGGCAGCGAAAGCGGACCCAGTTCGAAGCTGGTAATATTCTCGCGAAAGTTCCCGAACGCCGCGAAACCAGTCGCGGAGTGACTGAGGTTCCGCGAGGTTCCGCTAACGATCAGCGGCCCGGGCGTCCCTTCGCCGTTGTCGGAATAGATTTGCCAAACAATTGAGCCAGCGAAATAACCTGGCTGCTCCAAATCCCAGAAAACAAGAGTCTCCAAGCGGGAGGGGTTAGTCAGGAAAAAATTATTCGCCTGAATATAGTGGGTCATTTCCCAACCGGTAACGGTATTCGGGTCGGTGTAAGAAAGCGGGCGTCCGTTGTCGTAAATTACAGTGGCCCGGCACGGTTTCGCGATGAAACCGAGAACGCAGATTAAGAAGACGAACCTACAAAATCGATCGAACGCCATGTAACTGTCGGGGCTCAGCCAAGACGAAAGGAACACGGTCGTCGCCCGGCTTCGGTAATACCAACGTATTGTCCAAAAAGGAAACGGGATACCTTGGGAGAACGTGGAACGGACTCGGGCCGTGAAACGCGGTACAGTCCGCGATTTACGAAAGCGAGGTCGCCCGATTCCGTCCGAAACGGGCATGTATTAGGCAGAGCCCACCCAAAAGCGGAATAGCTAACCATAATGGCGCGCCGCCCTCTGGAAGGAGAACAGAGATATCGTCCAAGCGCCAAAAATCTTGATCGTGCTGAAATTGAAATTGCAACAGAGTCGAGGTGCCGGTCGCCAAGAGGTTGGAAAATCCGAACAGCCTGTAAACGCCGTCGCCGGGGAAAGGAGGAGACATTAGGGGCGTTGCAAAAACTAGGGTGCTCCCGAACATGACTTGAAAAGTATTAGTAGGACGGGCGACGTCATTAGCCAGCCAGAACGACAGGTTATACCTGCCCCCTGCCACGGTGGTCAGAGTTTGTGAAAGCGTTCCGGTAGTGGGAGCAAGAGGAGGGGCGAGCGCTGTGCCTAGAGCGGCGTAATTATTTCCTGAATGGGCGAATGATGCATTGCCGCCCGCTACGGAATTTCCGCTCGGGTCAACCAAGGTCCAATCCGAAGAAAATGGATTACCGTTAGGCGAGTCAGCGCTCTTCTCAAACCCGGGATCGTTAACGATATTTTGTGCGCGAACCGAGATGGCCAAGCAAGTGATTGCTACTGCGCAGGAGAATTTGAGAATCATTGGGAATTGTTTCATATGCGTGCAGTCTAACGGGTTGGTGGGGCACTCGGAAGGATAGCAAGGTAAATGCCATCTGAGGATATTGAATTTATACCGTTGTCAGTGAAGGACTTAAGAATATTTTTTTTTCGAGTGGATCAAAGCGAGCTGAGATAAATGTAAGCAAAGCCGACAAATTAGGTGATAAAAAACCAGGCTTTTGGTTCCGGGAGCTTTGAAAATCAAGAGGAGCATCCCTCACAAAGACGCATCGCCTGCATTCGCCCGCTCCCATGTCCGACGATGAGCATTATAGAGCTGGGTTACCGCTTGCGAGTTGGGGTCTTGTAAACGTGCGATCGCGTATGTCTTCTCCGCGTCGGCGAAACGACCCATTTCATCATAGGCGAAGGCGAGACTAAGCGCGTAAGTCCCGTCCATTGGGGCCAGTTTTCGGGCCTTTTCCAGGGCATCTGCAGCGGGCTGATAAGCTATGGCGCGATCGACTGGCTCGTTAGACCGGTTGGCGAGGGCAATTATCGCCCGCCCCAAATAAAAAAAAGGCTCTGGATCTCGTTGTTCGAACTCCAGAGCCTTCTGGGCAAACTTGATCGAGTTTGTCGGATCTTCGTCACGCAACGCAACGCGTGCGCACTCAGAGTAGAATTCCCCGCGGAAAAGCCGGATAGACTGAATAAGTAGCATTATGCCTAGAAATGCGAGGGTCAGTCTTGGAGCAGCGAATGGAACTGAGCGCGTCTTCTCTAAGCGATGGTGTGTATTTTCAGCGTTTGCGACCAAAGCAAAAACAAACGCCATCAGCGCAGCGTTGGCCGGGATGTGAAGATTAAAATCGAAAATCGAATGTACAACGTAGGCGGCAATAGCCGACAGTGCGCCGAGACTTATCGCGAGCCGGTTGCTTAAGGGATGGCGCCCGCCCGCAGCGATAGAACGGGTCGAGTGGCGGACATCGCAAAATCCTTTTCGCGCATGAGCGCCGAAAAACAGAAGAAATCCCAAGGCGCCGACTATTCCGTACTCACAGAGCAAGTGGAGATAATCATTGTGCACATCGACAGGATCGGTCTGAATCTCTTTGTCGCGGAATTGCCGTCCGTAAAAGCGGTAGGTTCCGCTGCCGGTTCCGACGATGGGTTGTAGTCGCCATTGTTGCAGCGCGGCCCGCCAGAGCTGGACCCGCATGTTTTTCGTGTCGACGATATTTCCAGCCCGCTCTGTAAGGAAATTACTGCGGCGAATAAGTAGAGTTCCGGTAGTTAAAAGCAGCGCAACGCCGATGAGCGCGGCCGTGGCGTATTTCCACCAGTGACGTTGGTGCGCGGCGCGAAGAATAAACAGACTTAAACCGGCGAAGACCGCGATGCTCGCCATTGCGCTCAAGTATCCACCGCGACTTCCGGTGAGGGCCAACCCGACGTAGCAAATCGCGGTAGCATAGGCCAACAACAATTTCGCCCAGACCGGCCAGCGACTCCAGCAAAGGAAGCTTGTCGCAAAAATCCCGAGCACTTCCAGCAAGCCCGCGAGGTGATTCGGGCAAACATAAAATCCGCTGGCCCGTTGGCCATAGTCGGCGCGTTGCAAAAACGAGATCAGCATGAAGTTGTCGCCGCGATTGAATTGAATGAACCCGATCAGCACGTGTACAAGGGCGAACCCCAGGAGACTGACGATAATTCCGGAGCGCATCGAGGCGGACGTAATGACCGTGGCCGTAAGTCCGTAAACAGCCAAAGCGCCGGCTACGGAAAAAAGGTCTGGGCGCGCAAAATAAGAAGGTGACGCGAAAGCCCGGACCAACACGTAGCCGCAAAAAATGCCTGTTGCGCCAAGACAGAAAAAGTCTGGACGTGCTTTCGGTCTCGTCGTTAACGCTGCACCAACAAGCGCGGCAGCCGCGATGACAGCCAAGCCCGGAAAAAGAAAGAGAAGAACTCTACCGCCGATGAATGCCTGCAGCAGGACAAGACCGCCACTCAGCAGCAGTGCACAGAAGAATGCCCCGGAGCGATGAAACCACTCCCACTTGGGGACGATCTTTGACGTTGTCGCCAACCTCGGCCACACGCCCGACCTCAGTTCTAAATTATGGATTTTCTACCGGCGTCGTGTTGCACGCCCTTTGCGGATCACCGTGGTCGAGATGTCTGCGATAATCCAGACTGCTGCAATCAAGGTTGAGAGTCTGAACGCGTTTGTGACAAACCGTGCAGGTGTCGGCTGTTGATTGCGCGACGCCGTTTAGACTGGCTGCGAACCAAAATGCCACGGCTGAGACTGCGATCAGGCTTAGACGGGTTGGCGTAGCGACGAACTTTGTCCGTATTGCGATGGCACGAAGTTTTTTCATATGGGGGTTCTGATAAGAGTGCTCCGCTTGGGTGCGGAAGTCATTCGGCAGGAGAGTGACTGACGGACGTCTATCCGGCAATTCTTTTTTTTGTGAGTTTTAGGTTTCCGTTCATTTTCTAAAGAAGAATGCGGAATCGTCTGGCTTCGACGGTCAGTTATTTATTAAAGCTACAGACACAATATGAAGACCGGAATCTTTACTCTTCGACTGTCGCTTCTCTTTGCCTGCTGCCTCACCGCGCTTGCGCAAACCGAGCTCAATCTTCCCGAGAGCAGTCAAAAAGCTGTCGTTAAGCAGCGTCTCGGTATTACTGACATTACCGTTAAGTATCACCGTCCTCTGGTGAACGGACGTAAAATCTGGGGCGGGGTGGTGCCGCTCGGCCAAGTCTGGCGGGCTGGCGCGAATGAAAATACCACCATCGAAGTGACCACGCCGGTTTCAGTCGAAGGCAAACCACTCGCTGCAGGCACCTACGGGCTGCACATGATCCCGAACACTGACCAGTGGACCGTAATTTTTTCGAAAATGGCGGTGGCGTGGGGCAGCTACACTTACGACGAAAAAGAGGATGCCCTTCGAGTAGCCGTTAAGCCGCGGGAAAACGAATTGGAAGAAGCTCTCGAATTCGAGTTTGAGAATCTCAAACCAGACTCAGTCGACGTCACACTCAAGTGGGAAAAAACTGCTGTCCCGATTCGGATTTCGGTTAGCGAAGCGGAGACCGTCCTGGCCAGCATTCGCAATGAATTGCGAGGACATGCGCAATATAGTTGGAATCCGCTCAACGAGGCCGCGCAATATTGCCTCACAAAAAAGATAGCGCTCGAAGATGGTTTAAAATGGGCCGATGCGTCGATTCAAAACGAAGAGCGTTTCGAGAACCTCGGCACGAAAGCCGATCTGCTTAAGGCGATGAACAAGGCCGAGGAAGGAAAGAAAATCTGGGACCATGCGCTCGAAATCAGCACGCCTGTTCAGCTTTATTCGCATGCGCGTGGACTGCAGAACCAAAAGCGCGACGCGGAAGCGATGGAGATTTTCCAGTCATTGACCAAGAAGAGTCCGCAAACTGTTTTTGGTCTGCTGGCACAGGCTCGTATCAAATCCGCCGCGGGCGATTTTGCCGGCGCGGCTGAGGCTGCGAAGCAAGCTCAGGCGGCGGCGATTTCAGACGCGCAAAAACAGAACATTAAAACGTTGATCACGCGGCTGGAAGCGAAGCAGGACATCAATAAGTAGATGTTCCTCACTCATCTTGGCTGCACTTCGTGCGGACTGCGGCACGAATGGCAGACGCTGCAGAATCTTTGCACCAAGTGCGCCAAGCCTCTCTTTCCGATTTACGATTTCGTCGCCGTCGGAAAAGAGCTGACACGAGAGGCACTACGAACTCGCGAGAAATCGCTCTGGCGTTATCGTGAGGTTCTTCCGCTCCCGTCCGGCGCGGAAATGGTCTCGTTAGGCGAAGGTGGCACGCCGCTCCTTTCCGCGAAACGTTTTGGGGACGCGATTGGTCTAACGAGTCTCCGGATCAAAGACGAATCGCAAAATCCGACGCAAAGTTTCAAGGCGCGCGGGATGGCGGTGGCCGTTTCCATGGCGAAATTTCTCGGCGCGAAAAAACTCGCGGTGCCGAGCGCGGGCAACGCGGGTGGCGCGATGGCGGCGTATGCCGCGCGGGCCGGACTCGAGGCGCACGTCTTCATGCCGCGCGATACGCCGCGCGCCAACATCGTGGAATGTCGCGAAGTCGGCGCGCACGTGACGTTGATCGACGGACTTATTACGGATTGCGGCGCGGAAATCGCGAAGCGCAAAGCGGCTGAAGGTTGGTTCGACATGTCCACGTTGAAAGAACCGTATCGCGTCGAAGGAAAAAAAACGCTCGGTTACGAATTAGCGGAGCAACTCGATTGGCAATTACCCGATGTCGTTCTTTATCCGACCGGCGGCGGCACAGGTCTCATTGGAATGTGGAAAGCGTTCGATGAAATGGAAACGCTCGGCTGGATTGGATCGAAACGGCCGCGCATGTTTTCGGTTCAAGCAAGCGGCTGCGCGCCGATTGTGCGCGCCTTTGATGCGAACGAAAAGTCCGCTACGGAATTTCCGGAGGCACACACACTCGCGTCCGGATTGCGTGTTCCAAAGGCAGTCGGTGACTTTTTGATGTTGCAGATTTTGCGCGAATCGAACGGCGGCGGTATCACGATTGACGATGATGAAATGATTCGCGTGACACAAGAAGTGGGCGCGGCCGAAGGCGTCTTCGTCGCGCCGGAAGGCGCCGCTTGTTTCGCCGCGGCACAAGCACTCGTTAGGCAAAAAAAGATTCGATCGGACGAGCGCGTCGTCATCTTCAACACCGGTTCCGGCATCAAGTATCTCGATTGCTACAGCGATTGACACTGCGCCTGAAACGCGGTCTTCGTTAGGCGATGGCGAGGATTTTGATCGCGGACGACCAGCCGGATGTGCTGGAGGCGTTGCGCATTTTGCTCAAAGGTGAAGGGCACCAGACTGACGCGGTTACTTCGCTCACCGGTGTTTTTCAGGCGATCGAGAAACGCGATTTCGCGATCCTGCTCATGGATCTGAATTACACGCGCGACACGACTTCGGGTCAGGAGGGATTAGAAGTCATTCCAAAAATTCAGGCGATCGATAACACGTTGCCGATTGTCGTGATGACGGCGTGGGCCACGATCGATCTCGCGGTTGAAGCAATGAAACGCGGCGCACGCGATTTCATTCCGAAGCCGTGGGATAACGAACGCCTTCTCGCAGTGGTGCGGACGCAGATCGAGTTGTCGAGCGCGTTACGCAAAGGCCGGCGGCTGGAGGCGACGAACAAGTTGTTAGGCGGAAGTATTCCGCATTTGATCGCGGAATCGCCGCGCATGCGGCCGGTCTTGGAATTAATTTCTCGCGTCGCGCCGTCCGATGCGAACGTATTGGTGACCGGCGAAAATGGAACCGGTAAAGGGTTAGTGGCGCGCGCCATTCATGCCCTTTCGAATCGTGCTTCGCATACCATGATCACGGTAAACATGGGTGGTTTGTCGGAAGGAATTTTCGAAAGCGAATTGTTCGGTCATGTAAAAGGCGCATTCACCGACGCGAAGACCGATCGCGCGGGAAGATTCGAGCTCGCCGACGAGAGCACGCTCTTCATGGATGAGATCGCGAACATTCCGCTCAATCTCCAAGCCAAGTTGCTTCGCGTAATTGAGACCGGGGAATTCGAGCGTGTCGGGTCTTCAAAAACCTTGCACACGAACGTGCGCATTATTTCCGCCACCAACGCCACTTTGCGTGATGAAGTGTCCGCGGGAAAATTCCGGCAGGATGTTCTTTTTCGCCTCAACACTATCGAGGTCCCGCTTCCGCCATTGCGCGAACGTCGCGAAGATATCATGCCGCTGGCTAATAGTTTTCTTCGCCAGCACGCGGCGCGTTATCGCAAGGAGCTGACCGGCTTCGAAGAAAAAGCGCGCGATCACTTAATGCAGCATCATTGGCCGGGAAATGTGCGCGAGCTGGATCACGTGGTGGAGCGCGCCATCCTCATGGCCCAGGGACATCTGGTAAAAGCGAACGATCTTGGCCTAACGAGTGGTCACGAGGATTCGACGCGCTTGGAAGATATGAGTCTGGAAGAAGTCGAATCGTTTCTCATCCGGAAGGCGCTCAGTCGCTTCGACGGGAATGCGCGTAAGGCGGCGGAGGCACTCGGATTGAGCCGGAGCGCTTTTTATCGACGGCTGCAGCATCATGGTCTGTAAGGCGACGCTTCTCTAATGAACGAGCCCCGGCCGCCGGGACGCCGCAAATTGCGGCATCGAATCAGTTTTGAGGGCCACATTACCTGGCTGATTCTCGGCGCGGTTTTCCCCGCGGCGATCGTTTCTCTCTCGATTCTTTGGTTCGGCGATTACACGCCAAAAGTTCAATGGACGCTGACGCTCTTCATTGTCGGCTGCGCGCTCGGTTTCATAATGAGTTCGCGCGAAAATGTCGTCCGGCCACTGCAAACGATGACCAATCTTCTCGCGGCATTGCGCGAGGGCGACTACTCGATTCGCGCCCGCGGCGCGCGCGTGGACGATGCGCTCGGCGAGGTGTTGCTTGAGATAAATGCCCTCGGGGAAACGCTGCGCACCCAACGTCTCGGCGCATTCGAAGCGACCGCGCTTTTGCGTACGATCATGGCTGAGATCGATGTCAGTATTTTCACCTTCGATCTCGAACGACGTTTGCGTCTGGTCAATCGCGCGGGCGAGAATTTGTTAGGCCAACCGATCGACAAGTTGTTAGGCCGCCGCGCCAGCGATCTCAATCTTGATGTCGTGCTCGAAGCGAATCAGGACGCGCCGCTCACCCTTACCTTTCCGGGCGGAACCGGACGATGGGGCGTTCGTCGCAGTACTTTTCGCGAACACGGTTTGCCTAACGAGTTAGTGGTTCTGACTGATTTGAGTAAAACCTTGCGCGAAGAAGAGCGCAATGCGTGGCAACGAATCGTGCGTGTGCTCGGTCACGAGATGAACAACTCGCTCGCGCCGATCAAATCGATCGCGGGAAGTTTGGAAACTTTACTGCGGCGCGATCCGAAGCCGCCGGATTGGCAGGATGACGCGCGCAGCGGTTTGAATGTGATCGCGGCGCGCGCGGAATCGCTCAGCCGTTTCATGCAAGCGTATGCGCGACTCGCGCGTTTGCCTTCTCCGCAAAAAGAACCGGTGAGGCTGGAAGAACTCGTTAGGCGAGTCGTCAATCTTGAAACGCGGCTTCCGATAAAAGTTGCGCCCGGTGCCGATCTGACGATTCGCGCTGACGCGGCGCAGCTCGAGCAATTGTTGATTAACATTCTGCACAACGCGGTTGATGCGTCGCTGGAAACGAGCGGCGCCGTTACGGTCGGTTGGCGGGAGGTTTCAGATTGCGTCGAGCTTTATGTGCAGGACGAAGGTCACGGTATCATGAATCCGACAAATCTTTTTGTTCCGTTTTTCACGACCAAGCCCGGCGGTTCGGGAATCGGTCTGACGCTAAGCCGGCAAATCGCAGAAGCGCACGGTGGTTCGCTGACGCTTGCGAATCGAAAAGGCCGGCACGGTTGCGAAGCCTTATTGCGCGTGCCGAAATAAGTCCCGCATCTGGGACAGCGCAATCCCACTAGCGGCGTTACGCTCGGGGTGGCGCGCTTTTCAGGCGCGTCGTAAACCGCTGCACTGTTGTCGCTTGTGACTATGTGCAAACACGTGGCACGCACATTGCAATAGCTCCGCGCGACTAAACAAAAACTTTTGAATCCAACGACGATGCCGCGTGCATCTCAACGGACAGAAAGAGATGAAACCAACCTTCACCGCAACCGAGAATAGCCGACGCGATTCAGTCGCAGGCGTGCGCGGCAACGCGCTGCCGAAAACAGATTATCATTTTCGCGCGAGCTCGTTCGATTTCTCCGGTCGTTGCAAAGGCGAGGGCTATCCGTCTTTCCGCGGAATTAGCGACGAGTATTTCAAAAAGGAAGCGCGCACTCACTTCGCAAGTGAAGCGCTGGTTTTTGCGCTCATCGTTGTGACCGTTTCCGTTCCGCTTTTTCAAGTCGCACGCCAATTGGTCGATTGGGTTCTTTAACTGCCACCCTTGCAATGCAACCCAACTTAAAAGCGAAGGAAGACAACACTATCGTGCGACCAAGCGGATTCACCCAGGCCACTAACACCATGGATGTGCCGCGCGCCGGCGTTGCGAAAAAGAAAAAGCAAAAGCGCATCATGATGATCGCCGGCGGAATCCTGGCTTTGATCGTCATCACGTTTGCTCTCTCGCGTTTAAAACCGGCCGTGCCGAGCATCGATCGCTCGACGGTGTGGGTCGATACGGTGAAGCGCGGGCCAATGGTGCGCCAGGTGCGTGGTCTTGGAACTTTGGTGCCGGAAGAAATTCGTTGGATCGCCGCTCGGACCGAAGGGCGCGTCGACAAAATTATCGTTAGGCCGGGTGCGCATGTCGAACCGGATACGGCGCTGATCGAATTGACCAGCCCGGAAGTTGAACAAGCAGCGCGGGACGCTGAGCTCCAATATACAGCGGCGCAGGCTGAGCTCACGACGTTGCGCGCGACGTTGCAGCGCGAGTTGCTCGACCAGGAATCCACCGCGGCCCGCGTTCATTCCGAATATCAGCAGGCCAAGATGGAGAACGAGACGAATGACAATTTGGCCAGAAACGGACTGGTCTCCGATCTTGTGCATCGGACTTCGAAGATCAAAGCCGAGGACCTCTCCCTGCGCGATGGGATCGAACAAAAGCGTTACGAATTCGCCAAGAATAACATCGAGCCGCAGATCGCTTCCAAGCAAGCCGCGGTTGATCAAGTCAAGGCAAACGCGCTCTTAAAAAAGGGCCAGATGGAGCAGCTGAAGGTGCGCGCCGATTTCACAGGCGTGTTGCAACAGCTGCCGGTTGAAGTCGGGCAGCGCGTCACGCCTGGAACGAATCTCGCGCGTGTGGCCGATCCGACGAAGTTGAAAGCCGAAGTCAAAATCGCGGAGACGCAGGCGAAAGACATTCAGATTAATCAGAAGGCGAGCATCGATACGCGCAACGGCATCGTTGAAGGCCACGTCATTCGCGTCGACCCCGCAGTCGAACAAGGCACGGTCAAAGTCGACGTCGCGCTTGATGGCGAACTTCCGAAAGGCGCGCGTCCCGACTTGAGTGTCGATGGCACGATCGAGCTTGAGCGTTTAGACGATGTCGTCTACGTCGGCCGTCCCGCCTTTGGTCAGGAAAACAACACCGTCGGCATTTTCAAGCTCGTCGCAGGAACTTCCGAAGCGGTCCGCACCCCAGTGAAATTGGGCCGCAGCTCCGTCAACACGATCGAGATCATTAACGGTCTCACACCCGGCGATCAGGTCATCCTGTCCGATACCAGCGCGATGGACGCGCACGATCGCATTCGTCTCAACTAATCCGCCTCCATCCCAACCAAAAAAGACCCATGACCACTGAAACAGCCACCGAAGAACGCCGCTCGCCCACCAACGGATCAAACGGCGCTACCCTGATCAAACTCGAAGACGTCACCAAGGTTTTCCTCACGGACGAAGTCGAGACCCACGCGCTTTCCGGAATTCATCTCGATATCCGCAAAGGCGAGTACGTGTCGATCGCCGGCCCGTCGGGCTGCGGAAAATCGACGCTGCTTTCCATTCTCGGATTGCTCGATACGCCGAGCGGTGGCAGCTACGCGCTCAAAGGAACCGAGGTCGCGAACCTCTCCTTCCCGGAGCGCGCGCGCATTCGCAATCGCGAGATCGGATTCATTTTCCAAAGCTTCAATCTCATCGGCGACCTCACCGTTTACGAAAACGTCGAGCTGCCTTTGACCTATCGCGGCATGCCTTCGAGCGAACGCAAAGAACATGTCGTGACCGCGCTTGAGCGCGTGGGCATGGGACATCGCGCGAAACATTTGCCGAGTCAGCTCTCCGGTGGGCAGCAACAGCGCGTCGCGGTGGCGCGTGCGCTCGCGGGTCATCCGGCCATTCTGCTCGCGGACGAACCGACCGGTAACCTCGATTCGCGCAACGGCGAAGCGGTCATGGATTTGCTCAAGGAACTGCACGCCAGCGGCGCGACTATCTGCATGGTCACGCACGACGTTCGTTTCGCGCAGCATGCTGATCGCACGATTCACGTCTTCGACGGACGTGTGGTGGAAGATCGCATGGCGGCCTAACGAGTCGTTGGCTCCTCTTTAATTGATGTAGTTCTCGAGCCACAAAGGAAACGCGATGAATCGCGCGGTCATTGTCCTGCTCCTCTTAATCGCCAATGCGATTGTGACGGTGAGCAAGACAAGCCCGCCGTCTCATCCGGCTGCGCCTTCACCGACGCCCCCGCAGAACTCGTTAGGCCTTTTCCGCACGCTCGACGGCACATCCTCAAAACCGACGCGCTGTGAGGCGCCCCCAGTTCTGCGGACATCTTTCCTGCGCGAAGATCTTCCCTGCGTTGGTCGGGGGTTGAATTTATGATGCGCGATTTCCGTTTCGCGCTGCGGATGCTGATTAAGTCTCCGGAATTCTCGATTATCTCGGTCCTAGCGATCGCGCTCGGCATCGGTGGTTCGACCACCATGTTTTCTGCGATCAATGCACTGCTGCTGCGTCCGCTGCCGTTGATTCAGGATCAGGATCGCCTGCTCGCCGTCGCGCAATATTTCTTCAAGAAACCCGATCTCGACGCAGGCACCGCCTTTCCGGATTACCTCGAGTTCAAGAAACAGGCGACCACGCTGGAGGGGTTCGCCGCTGCGGAAATGAACACGATGATTCTTTCCGGCGGCGACAAACCGGAACGTTATCTCGGCGCGGGAATCTCGGCGGATTGTTTCACTTTTCTCGGCGTGCAGCCGATTCTTGGTCGGCTGTTTCGTCCCGACGAAGAACAGCAGAATGCGGCGCCCGTCGCGCTCATCGGGTATGACGTTTGGAAAAGTCATTTCGGCGGCGATTCGAACGTAGTCGGTCGTTCTGTTCTGCTAAACGGCAAGCAAGTCACGATCATCGGCGTGATGCCGAAGGGCTGGCGCTTCCCGGAAATTTGCGACATCTGGATGCCGCTGCACGTCACCGAAAAGGAACATCCGCGCGGTAATTTCTTTCTCGACGCGATCGCGAAAGTGAAACCCGGCGTGTCGATCGCGCAGGCGCGCAGTGAACTAGAAGCGATCGCCGCGCGTCTCGCGATTCAATATCCGGAAACAAATACCGGCGTCAGTGTTCACGCGAAACCGTTTCGAGAAGAGCTGGTGCACAATTTTAAAACCATGACGCTGCTGGTCATGGGCGCGGTGCTCTTCGTGCACCTGATTGCGTGCGCCAATGTCGCCAATCTTCTTCTCGCCCGGGGTGCAACCCGCGCCCGTGAAGTCGGCATACGCATCGCGCTCGGTGCGACGCGCCGACAAATCGTTAGGCAACTTCTCGCGGAAAGCATTGTCATCGCGCTCGTCGGTTGTGCGCTGGGCCTGGTCTTCGCCGTTTGGGGTGTCGATCTCATGCTCTCCGCCATCCCGACCGAAATTCCCTACTGGATTCATTTCGATTTCGATTGGCGCGTTTTTGTTTTCGCGCTCGGACTCGGTCTCGCGTCGAGCTTGATCTTTGGCTTGGTGCCCGCGCTGCAAGTCTCGCGACCGCACTTGGTCAACGTCTTGAAGGAAGGCGGCCGCACTGGCACCGGCTCGAAAGGGCAACGCATGCGCAACGGCCTCGTCGTCGCCGAAGTCGCGCTCGCCATTGTCTTGCTCATCGGCGCGGGATTGATGATGCGCAGTTTCAAAGTTTTGCAGCGCACCGACATCGGCGCCGATCCGTCGCAAACGCTCACCTTCCGCGTCGGTCTGCCGGAGACACTTTTTCCTGACATGGAAATGCCACGGCAATTTTTCGATCAACTAATCCCGAAACTCGAAGCTCTTCCCGGTGTCGAGTCAGCCGCGGGCACAACTACGTTGCCGGCCTCGGGCAACATCGGTCTCGACGCGCTCATTCTCGAAGGCGAATCCGAACCGAAGCAATTGCAGGACGCGCGCCTGATGCGCACGCTTTCGATCACGCCCGGCTTCATGCACACGGCGCGTATTCAATTGCTGCGCGGTCGCGAATTTTCCGCTGCCGATAAGAAAGATGCGCCGCCGGTCGCGTTGATCGACGAAGAGGCGGCGCGGCTCTGGTTCCCAAATCAGGATCCGATCGGGCACCAAATCCGCAGCCTCGTCCCGATGGGCGAAAAGCGACCTTGGACTACGATTGTTGGTGTCGTTAGGCCGGTCATCTTCGATCGCATCGTGCACACCGGCGTTTACCCGGTCGTCTATTTTCCACAAGACCAGGAGACCGATCGCTTCATGTCGATCGTGATGCGGACCAAAAAGGATCCGAAAAGTTTCGTCAACGCCGCGCGCACTGCCGTGCAAAGCGTGCACAAGGACGTGCCGATTTATCGCGTCCTGACCATGGACGAAGTCGTGACCGAATCTTTCTGGCAGGTGCGATTCTTCAGTTCGCTCTTCACCATTTTCGCCGGGCTCGCGCTGTTTTTGGCTTCGTTAGGCTTGTATGGCGTGATGGATTACAACGTCCGCCAACGCACCCAGGAAATCGGCGTGCGCATGGCGCTCGGCGCGCAAGCCGCGGATGTCTTGCGCATGATCACCGCGCACGGTTTGCGCTTGATCGGCATCGGTCTCGCCGTCGGAATCGTCGGCGCATTTTTCCTCATGCAACTGCTCGCGAGTAGTCTGCACGGAATTTCCACGCACGATCCGGTCAGCTTCATTTTCGTTCCGTTGATTCTGTTCGTCGTCGGACTCATCGCCTGTTACGTGCCCGCGCGACACGCCATGCGTCTGAATCCGACCGAAGCGCTTCGTTACGAGTAGTCATATGCTGCAAGAAATTCGCCATGCGTTTCGGAACCTGGCCAACACGCCCGGTTTTTCGCTCATCGCCATTATCACCGTGGCGCTCGCCATCGGCGCGAACACCGCCGTCTTCAGTTTAATCAACGCGCTTCTGATTCGGCCGTTGCCGTATCGCGCGCCTAACGAGTTAGTTTTGCTTTGGCAAAAATTTTCTGCGCAAGGGCTCGACCGAATTCCGGTCTCCGCGCCGGAGTATCTCGATTACACCAAGGAGCTGAAGAGCCTGGAAATCGGCGGGTTCGATTACATCGATCTCAATCTCACGGCTGGCGACATGCCGGAAAGAATTTCAGGCGCAGTCGTCACGCCGAGTGTGTTTCAGGTGCTTGGAATTCAGCCGAGCAGAGGCCGCGTCTTCACGCCTAACGAGTTCGGTGAAGGCAACGACAACGTCGTCGTGATCAGCGAGCGCTTGTGGAAACGGCGTTTCAATTCCGATCCGGAAATTGTCGGCAAACAACTCTCGCTCAACGGCGCGACCTATACCGTCGTTGGCATGATGCCGGAACAATTTCAGTTCCCGCTTCCGCTCTTCAATATTCAGGGCGGCACCTTCGGCGGGAAAGTCGATGTCTGGAAACCGATCGCCTTCACGAAGAACGATCTCGAATCACGCGGCTCCCGCAGTTTCGGAATCATAGGTCGCATCAAATCGGGCGTGACGGTCGCGCAAGCGCAGGCCGAGCTCGATACCATCATCGCGAACTGGCACACGCGTTTTCCCGACAACTACCAACCGGCGACAAAATTCGGCGCCTCGCTTTACGCCTTTCACGATCAAGTCGTCGGCGGCATGCGCACTGCGCTGGTCATTCTTTTCTGCGCAGTCGTCGCCGTGCTGCTCATCGCCTGCGCGAACCTGACCACGATGTTACTCGCGCGGGCGGGTGCGCGTGAACGCGAGTTTGCCATTCGCGTCGCGCTCGGCGCAGGACGCGGTCGCCTCTTGCGACAATTGCTCACGGAAAGTGTTTTGCTCGCGCTCATCGGCGGAATCGCCGGTGCCATGCTTGCGATCTGGGGGCTCGATCTGCTCCGCGCCATCGGCACGCAAAGTGTCCCCCGCATCGCGGAAGCGAATCTCGACACACGCGTTCTCGTCATCACACTCTTGGTCTCGTTAGGCACCGGAATTCTCATCGGTTTTTTCCCGGCACTCGCCAGCGCCAAACCGGAATTGACCGAAGCTTTGAAAGAAGGCGGACGCGGTTCGACCAGCGGAGCGCGTCGCAATCGCATGCGCAACATGCTCGTCGTCGCGGAAGTGGCGCTCGCTCTCGTCCTGCTCGTGGGCGCGAGTTTGTTGGTCAAGAGCTTCGTGCGTTTGCAAAATGTCGATCCCGGTTTCGATCCGCAAAATGTCCTGACCATGGAGGTTTCGTTGCCGGTCGCGAAATATGCCCGCGGCAAACCAGTCGGCGATTTTTTTGCAGAACTCATTAGGCGCGTCGAGGCCCTCCCCGGCGTCGAAGCCGCTGCGGTTGCCACCATTCTTCCGCTAAGCGGCAACAACAGCGACAGCTCTTTCGCCATTGAAGGGACCGACCCGATGGCGACGAACAAGGTTTATCCCGACGAAGAAATCCGCGTCGCCACGTTCGATTATTTCAAGGTCCTGCGCGTGCTATTGCGCAGCGGCCGTCTCTTCGATCAGCGCGATAACGCTGACGCGCCGAAAGTAACCATCGTTAATCAAACCTTCGCCAAGAAATGGTTTCCGAATCAGGAGGCCGTCGGCAAACGCATTACTTTTAGCGACACGCGCAAACCGGATCCGGAATGGATCTCGATCATCGGAGTGGTTGGCGACATGCGACACCAAGGTCTCGATGTTGATCCGAAGCCCGAATATTATTTGCCGCATCCGCAGCAGCCTTATCGCGGAATGATTCTCGCCACACGCAGCAAACAAGATCCGCGCGCGCTTACCGACACAATCCGCCGGGAACTTCACCGGCTCGATCCGGAATTGCCCGCGGCCAATGTGCGCACGTTGGAAAATGTCGCGGCTGAGTCGATCGCCCCGCGTCGCCTTTCCGTCGCGATGATCAGCGTCTTCGCCGCCGTCGCGCTCATTCTGGCATCGGTCGGAATTTACGGTGTGATGTCGTTTCTCGTCGTGCAACGCACACATGAAATCGGCGTGCGCATGGCGCTCGGGGCCACGCGTCGCGATGTTCTTTTGTTAGTAGTCGGACGCGCCGCACGCCTAGTCTCGTTAGGCACAATCATCGGTTTGGTGCTCGCCTTCTTCTGCACCCGCGCGCTCAGCGCCATGCTCTACAACGTCGGCGCGTTTGATGTTTCCAGTTTTGCGCTCGTGACGTTCGCGCTCGCGCTCGTCGCATTGCTCGCCAGTTACATCCCAGCCGTCCGCGCCACGCGCGCCGATCCGATGATCGCGCTGGCACGCAATGCCTAACGAGTGATGAACACACTTCTCTACGACATCCGTTACGGCCTGCGCATGCTTCTGAAGCACAAAGGATTCAGCGCCGTCGCCATCATCGCGCTGGCGCTCGGCATCGGTGCGAATACCGCCATCTTCAGTCTGGTCAACGGCGTTCTCCTGCTGCCGCTGCCATTTCCTGACGCGGAACGGATCATCTATTTCGAAGGAAAAAATCCGGCGCAGGGCATCACCGACAGCAATATTTCGTTTCCTGATTTCACCGACTGGTCAAAACAGACCGATCTCTTCGCCAGCACCGCCGCGTATTACACCGGCAGCGCGAATCTCGCCACGGACGGCGCCGAGCCGGAACGTGTCCCGCGCGCGGGCGTGACCGCCGGATTCTTCAACGTGCTCGGCGTGCAGCCGGCGCACGGTCGCGCCTTCGTGCCGGAAGACGATCAGCCGAGTGGATCGACCGCGGCGATCATTAGCGATGGTTTGTGGAAACGCCGCTTCGGTTCCGATCCGAACATCGTCGGCAAACAAGTCACGATCAGTGCGCGCTCGCTTACGGTCGTCGGCGTGATGGCGCCGGGTTTCGAGTATCCGGAGCAGACGCAAATTTGGCTAACGAGTGCTCTTAATCCGGCGGAAGAAATCCGCGACAACCGCTCCGTCTCCGCGATCGCGCGTTTGCGGGACGGCGCCGATCTCACGCGCGCACAGGCGCAGATCAGTGCGGTGAATTCGCGTCTCGCGCTCGAATTTCCCGACACCAACAAAGGTTGGGACGCGCGCGTTTCTATCTTGCGCGACCGAATTGTGCGCGAAGCGCGTCCTGCCCTACTCGCGTTGCTCGGCGCGGTCGGATTCGTCCTGCTCATTGCCTGCGCGAATGTGGCTAACCTTCTCCTCGCTCGCGCCGCCGCGCGCCAAAAAGAAATCGCGGTCCGCGCCGCCATGGGCGCGAGTCGCACACGACTCGTTAGGCAAATACTCACGGAAAGTTTGCTTCTCTCCGCTATCGGCGGTTTCGCCGGCATGCTCCTCAGTATCTGGCTGAAGGATACCTTGCTCGCGATCATTCCCGAAAACGCGCCGCGCCTCAATGAGGTCAGAATTGACTACGTCGTGCTCGCGTTCGTCATCGGCGTTTCCGCGCTCACCGGCATCATCTTCGGCCTCATCCCCGCGCTTCAGGCCTCGAAGCTCGATGTCAGCAGCTCGCTCAAGGAAGGCGGCCGCACTGGCGACGGACATCGCCGCACCAGCGCGCGGAGTTTGCTGCTCATCGGAGAAGTTGCGCTCTCGCTGATGCTGCTCGTCGGCGCTGGCTTACTCATTAAGAGCTTCGTCCGCCTGCAGGATGTGCGGCCCGGATTCAATCCGCACAACGTTTTGGTCACCTCGATTTCGGTTCCGGCAGCGAAATACAAAGACGCGCAACGTCCTGAATTTTTCCGCCAACTGAAGCAACGACTCGAGAGTTTGCCTGGCGTGCGTGCGGTCGGTGGCGGCGTCAATCTTCCGCTCGGCGCGAGCGATTACGGGCTCGGCCGCGCTTTCATTCCCGAAGGGCGACCACTCACCGTCGATGAATCCTTGGAAGCGAGCTACTCGATCGTGACCGGCGATTACTTCCGCGCGCTCGAGATTCCGTTGCTAGCCGGCCGCGTTCTGGAGGAGCGCGACAACGCCGACGCGCCGAAAGTCGCGATCATCAACGAGTCGTTAGCCAAACGCGTCTTCGGCTCTGTCTCTGGCGCGATCGGCAAACGCCTCACCGTCTGGCGCGACGAACAATTTCTGCGCGAGATCGTCGGTGTCGTCGCCGATACGAAATCGACCGCGCTCGACGTCGACAGTGGTGCGCAGATTTACGTCCCGCATGCGCAGGACGCGCAATGGAATTTCATGGCGTTGGTGATTCGCACCGCCACCGACCCAGCCTCGCTCGCCCCCGCGGTCCGCCGCGAAGTGCAGGCGATCGATAAAGACCAGCCGGTCTACAACGTCCGCACCATGGACGATGTGGTTATGAACTCGTTAGGCACGCGGCGTGTGTCAATGCAGCTCTTCACCGTCTTCGCCTGCGCCGCGCTGCTTCTCTCCGCAGTCGGCATCTACGGCGTCATGGCTTACTCGGTTACACAACGCACGCAGGAAATCGGTATTCGCATGGCGCTGGGCGCGCAGAAAAGCGACGTGCTCAGATTAGTCGTTAGGCAGGGAATGATCCTGGCCGCGCTCGGTGTTGTGGCCGGGCTGGTCGGCGCGTTTGGACTCACGCGTGTTATGGCCAGCTTGCTCTTTAGCGTTCGCCCGGATGATCCGGCGACCTATCTCGCGATCTCGTTACTACTCATCGCGGTCGCTTTCATCGCCTGTTACCTCCCCGCGCGTCGCGCCGCCAAACTCGATCCGATGGTCGCATTGGCGCGAAATGCCTAACGAGTCATGAGCACGTTGCTTCAAGACCTTCGCTACGCACTGCGAATGCTTGTGAAAAGCCCGGGCTTCACCGCCGCGGCGATCTTGTCGCTCGCGCTTGGCATCGGCGCGAACACCGCTGTTTTCAGTGTGGTGAACGCAGTTTTGTTGAAGACGCTACCGTACTCCGAGCCGGAGAGTCTTGTGCTGCTGTGGGGCGAAAACAAAGGCAGCGCCACGCATCGCGGCCAGGTTTCCGCGACAGACGTTGCCGATTGGCGCGCGCGCAATCATGTCTTCGAAGAGATCGCTACCTACACGGATTTTCGTCCCGTCCTCACCGGTAACGGTGAGCCCGAGAGAATTTCCGGCGCGCAGGTCGGCGACGGATTTTTCACCGTCATGCAGGCGAAGCCGCTGCTCGGCCGCGTCTTCACCGCGGAAGAACAAGTCGAGGGTAAGGATCGTGTCGCAGTCCTGAGTTACGGATTTTGGCAACGGCGTTTCGCTGGTGACCAAGACATCGTCGGCAAGACAATCATGTTGAGCGCGCGGCCTTACACCGTCATCGGTGTCATGCCGGCGGAATTTCATTCATTGCCGCGCGGATTGATTCCTGCGCCCGCGCAATTTTATCGACCGGTCGCCGAACCGCCTAACGAGAAAGAGCGCGATAGCCGTCATCTGCGCGCCATCGCGCGCTTGAAGCCCGGGGTGACGCTGCGTGAAGCGCAGGCCGAAATGAATCTCATCACGCGTCAAATCGGTACGGAACACAGCGAAACGAATGAGAACAACGGCGTCAATCTGGTCTCGTTAGGCGAAGATCTCGTTAGTCCAGTGCGCTCGGCGCTTTTGATGTTGTTTGGCGCGGTCGCATTTCTCCTCCTCATCGCCTGCGCGAATGTTGGGAATCTGCTGCTGGCGCGTTCCATTGCGCGACACAAAGAAGTAGCGATTCGCGCGGCACTCGGCGCGGGGCGCGCACGACTCGTTAGGCAATTTCTCATCGAAAGTATCTTGCTCTCGTTAGGCGGCGGTGCGCTGGGGTTGCTCGGCGCGATTTGGGGAACGAGTGCCATTCAAGCAGTCGCGGCGCGGATAATGCCGTCGCTCGGCACCATTGAATTGGATGCGCGTGTTCTCACGTTCACGTTCGTTATTTCTATTCTTACGGGCGTCATCTTCGGTTGTGCCCCAGCCTTGCGCGCCTCCCGCACCGATCTCAACGAAACACTCAACGACGGCGGCCGCACCCCCGGCGCTGGTTCCACGCGTAGCCCGCTGCGCAGTTCATTGGTCGTAATAGAAGTCGCGCTCGCCATGGTGTTGCTCATCGCGGCTGGTTTGTTAATCAAGAGTGTCACGCGACTCCAACAGGTCGATCCCGGTTTTCAGCCGGAGCGCGTTCTGACCATGAACGTGTGGTTGCCGAGCGCGAAATATCCGAAGCCGGCGGACTCGCTCGGCTTCTACAATCGCATGCTGCGATGCTTGCAGGATTTGCCGCAAGTCGAAGCAGCTGGTCTAACGAGTGTTCTTCCGATCAGCGATAATTTCGATCAGCGCACGATCGAAATCGAAGGACAGGCGCGCCGCGCGAGCGAACAGCCGGACGTCGAAAACTACATGGTCACGCCGGATTATCTGCGCGCGATGTCGATCCAACTTTTGCGCGGTCGTGCTCTAAATGACCGCGACAGCACGGACGCTCCGCTCGCCGTTTTGATCAGCGAAACAATGGCGCGCAAGCTTTGGCCTAACGAAGAGTCGATCGGGAAGCGCATGCGCTTTTTCAACTCGGATCCGGCCGAGCAACGTCCGTGGCGCGCCGTCGTCGGCGTGGTGGCGGACGTGAAACAATATGGGCTCGATACGCCGGGCACGATGGCGCTCTACGTTCCACTGCCGCAAATGCCGAACTCTGCGCAGACGCTCGTCGTCCGGACGCGCGGCGAGCCGGCCAACATGATCGCAAGAATCCGCCGCGAAATTCTCGCGCTCGATCAAGACCAGGCCGTCTTCAACGTCATGACGATGGATCAATTGCTTTCCGATTCGACGTCATTGCGCCGTTTCAGCATGATGTTACTCAGCGTTTTTGCGGGGCTCGCATTGCTCCTCGCCGCGATTGGAATTTACGGCGTGCTCGCGCAGTCAGTCGCGCAACGCACGCACGAGATCGGCATTCGCATGGCGCTCGGCGCGCAAACTCGCGACGTGCTCAACCTCATCGTCGGCCATGGCATGACGCTGACGATTGTCGGCATCGTCGCGGGATTGGCCGGCGCGTTTGGCCTAACGAGACTAATGGCGAATCTGCTCTTCAGTGTCGGAGCGAATGATCCGGTCACGTTTGTCGCTATCTCACTGCTGCTCGGCGCGGTCGCGTTCCTCGCCTGTTATCTGCCGGCGCGACGCGCGGCGAAGCTTGACCCGATGATCGCCCTCGCGCGGAATTAACTCTATGCCCAACCCACTGATCGAACTCAAACACGTCGAACGTTTTTACCCACTGGCGAAGGGCCAGTTCTTTTACGTCCTGCGCGACATCAACCTCAAGATCGAACAAGGCGATTTCGTTTCCATCATGGGGCCGTCGGGCGCCGGAAAATCATCGCTCCTGCACGTGCTCGGGATGCACGATCACGCCTGGACTGGCGAATATTTCTTCGAAGAGAATGCGATTCATTCGCTCAAGCCAAATGCGCGCGGGACGCTGCGCAATGAGCAGATCGGTTTCGTTTTCCAGCAGTATCACTTGTTAGACGATCTCACCGTTTACGAGAATCTGGACATCCCGCTTTCTTATCGCCATGTCGGCAAGAGCGAACGGGCCGCGATGGTGGCCGATACGCTGGATCGCTTTCACATCGTGGGAAAAAAGGATCTCTATCCGCGCCAGCTTTCCGGCGGACAACAGCAGCTCGTCGGCGTCGCGCGCGCCATTATTTCCAATCCGAAGCTGATCCTCGCAGACGAACCGACCGGCAATCTGCATTCGTCGCAAGGGGAAGAAATTATGGAGCTGTTCAAGCGCTTGAATGGCGAAGGAGCAACCATCGTGCAGGTCACGCATTCGGAAAAAAATGCCGGCTACGGAAATCGCGTGATTCAACTACGCGACGGATTTGTTGTTTAGCCCATGTTGAACGATTTCAAATACGCCGTCCGCATGCTGCTGAAGTCGCCGGCTTTCAGCGCGGTCGCAGTCATCACGCTCGCGCTCGGAATTGGCGCGAACACGGCCATCTTTTCCGTCGTGGAGGGCACGCTGCTGCGGCCGTTGCCATTCCGGCATGCCGATCGCTTGGTGCGAATTTATGAGGCGCAGGAGGAAAGCGGCGCGCGCGGCGCCTCGGTCAATTTAAGCGACCAGACAGTGGAGCGTTGGCGTGAATTTGGGCGCGACATTTTTGAAGGCATCGGTGCCGCGTCAGGGGTCGATATGACTGTCGGTTTGTCCGATGGTTCGCCCGCGCAAACTGTTTCGACCGCGCGGATCAGCGCGAATTTTTTTTCCGTTCTTGGTTTAGCGCCTGCGCTGGGCCGGACTTTTACAGCCGAAGAAGATCGTCCCGGCGGTTCGGCGGTGGCGATGATCAGCCACGATTTCTGGCGCGATGTCCTCAATTCGCGCGCCGATGTTCTCGGCACATCCATAACGTTAGATGGTCAGCCGCACATGATCGTTGGCGTGATGCCGAAAGCGTTCCGGCATCCTTATCGGGCGAACGTTTGGGTTCCGCTGGCCGCTCCGCCGATTACGCCGGGTGTCATCGCCAGCCATTATCTATATGGAGTCGGCCGGTTGCGGCCGGGCGTGACAATCGCGCAGGCCGAAGCGGCGTTTCGACGCATCTGCGCGGCGATTAACCAAACCGATCCAAATCCGTTGAACCCGCGCGCGGCTTATCTGCCGCCGCTCCGCGAAAGTTTTGTGATGGATTTGCGTCCGAAAATTCTCGTCATCGTCGGCGCAGCTTTCTGCGCACTTGTGATCGCGGCCGCGAATTTCGCCGGTTTACTTTTGTCGCGCGTGATCGAGCGCAATGGCGAGTTCGCGCTGCGTGCCGCGCTGGGTGCGAGTCGCGGTCGATTGATCCGGCAGCAACTCGCGCAGGCTTTCGTCCTCGCAGTAATCGGAACGCTTTTGGGTTTGATGGTCGCCTCATGGTTCACACCCGCGCTGGTTTCGTTGAGCCCGGAAGGAGCCGACGCGACCGGCAGCGCGATGCGCGAGTTCGATAATGTAGTGCGACTCGATCTGCCGGTGTTTGCCTTCGCTGCCGGCGTCATGGTGTTTAGCGGTTTGGGATTTGGTTTGTTCCCGGCGATTCGCGCCGCGCGAACCGATTTGCGCGGAGCGATGAGCGCGGCATCGCGCAGCGCGACACTCGATCCCGGCACGCGCCGGCTGCTCGGTTCGTTCGTCGTTGTTGAGCTCGCGATTGCGGCCGTTCTCCTGACCGCGAGCATCACCGCGACGCAATATTTTCAACGCCTGATCAATGAGCCGTGGGGTTTCGAAACGCAGGCTCGCGTGCAGTTCAACTCCAGCACACCCGATCGTCTCTTCCCCTCGGCGGCGGCGAAGCTCAACGTCCTCAACGCCGCGCTCACGCAACTGCGCGCGCTGCCCAGCGTGATCTCGGCCACCTTAACTTCACCATCGCCGCTCAATCCTTCGCGCGATCTGATGAGCTTTAATGCGGAAGGCGCGGCCGTGCCGGAGCCGCGCGGTTTTCACATGGCGTACGAGCGTGCGGCGACGCCCGGGTATTTCAAAGACATGGGGCAGCGGCTGCTCGCCGGTCGTGAATTTCTCGAGAGCGATAACGCGGATGCGGCGCCGATTTGTATTGTAACGAATGCCTTCGCGCGGCGCTTCTGGCCCGATCAGGATCCGATCGGCAAACGCGTCAAGTGGGGTCGTCTCGATGGAGCGCGACCGTGGCTGACCGTAGTCGGTGTGGTCGCCGATATGAAGGTGGTGGCAGAGCCGCGCGACGGCGAAGTGATCGGAACAATCGCTCGCCCGATTCCGCAGATGCTTCTCACAGATCCGACGCAATTCGATGAGATCACTTTCCTGGTGCAGACGAAGGGCGAACCGCTGAGCGCGGATGTGATCCGCGCTACGCTCGCGCGAGCCGATGCGCGCCTGGCCGCGTTCAATGTCGTCTCGCTCGAAGAAGCGGCCGGTCGAATGCACGCGACCGAGCGCTTCATCTTCGTGCTGGTGTCGGCGTTCGGTTTGTTGGGGTTGATCCTCGCCGCCGTCGGTCTCTACGGTTTACTCTCGTTGCAAGTCGCGCGGCGCCATCGGGAATTCGGCATTCGCAGCGCATTGGGCGCGACCGCGAAGCAGCTGGTGCAATTGGTCGCAGAACAAGGCGCGCGTTTGCTCGGCATCGGTTTCGTTATCGGCGCGCTCGCGACGTGGGGATTCGTCCGTGTCGTGCATAGCCAATGGTCGGAGATGCCCGCGCCCAACTTCATCGCCTGGATTGGCGTCGGCTCGGTTCTCGTCGTCGCGGTCGGTCTCGCCTGCTGGCTACCGGCGCGACGTGCTTCACGGATCGATCCCGTCATCGCGCTTCGCGCAGAATGACGATGAGCAACATCACGCTCACGGTTAACGGTTCGACGCGAGAAGTAGACGTCGATGACGACATGCCGCTCGTTTGGATTTTGCGCGACACGCTAGCGCTGACCGGCACTAAATTCGGCTGCGGCGTTGGTGTGTGCGGTTCGTGCACCGTGTTAGAAAAGGGGAACGCGATTCGTTCCTGCCAGATTCCCGCGCACGAAGCGAAGGATCGCAGTTTCCTCACCATCGAAGGTTTGTCGCGCGACGGAAATCATCCATGTCAGCGCGCGTGGTTGGAAGAGGACGTGGCGCAGTGCGGATTTTGTCAGCCGGGAATGATTCTGACGGCGTGTTCGTTATTGCGCGATCAACCTAACCCAAGCGACGAATCGATTGACGCGGCGATGTCGGACTCGGTGTGCCGCTGCGGAACTTATCCGCGCATGCGCAAAGCGATTAAGCGGGCCGCCGCCGCCATGCAGAAACCAGCAGGATGATCGCGACGCGCCGCACATTCCTGAAGACGACCGCGCTCGGCGGCGCTTCGTTGATCATTGGATTCAACGGCAAACGAATTTTCGCGGCGGATTCGCCTAGCGAGTTCAAGCCGAATGGTTGGGTTAAAATCGGCGAAGACGGCACAGTCACGCTGACGATTGGGAAATCGGAAATGGGGCAGGGTGTGCGCACGGCGCTGGCGATGATGCTGGCCGATGAGCTCGACGCCGATTGGTCTCGGATCAAACTTGCCCAGGCAAAACCGGGTCCCGGCTACGAAGATCTCGGAACTGGCGGTAGCGGCAGCATGGAAGACGGCTGGGCGACGATGCGTCAGGCCGGCGCGGCTGCGCGCGCGATGCTGATCACGGCCGCGGCCGAGCATTGGAAAATTTCCCCTAACGAGTGCAAGACGGAACAGAGCGTGGTCCTGCACAACGGCAGCGGTCGCAAATTAGAATTCGGCGCAATCGTGGGGGACGCGGCGAAGTTGCCAGTGCCGAAGGATGCGCCGCTGAAGAAGCCTAACGAGTACAAGTTCATCGGTCGACGCACCGCGAAGATCGACGGTCCTGACGTTGTCACAGGTCGAGGGCGTTACGGTATCGACGCGAAAATTTCGGGAATGCTGCACGCCTCGGTGGAGCGTCCGCCGTTCAAGGGAGCGCAGCCGAAGAAAATGGACGAGGAGAAAGCGCTCGCGGTGCGTGGAGTTCGTTCCATTGTTCGCACCGATCACGGCATGGCGGTTCTCGCCGAGAATACCTGGGCTGCAATCAAAGGCCGCGCTGCGCTCGCGGTCGAATGGAGCGAGCCGCCTTCCGACGCATTCGATTCTGAGGTGCACGCGAAGAAGTTGGAAGCAGCGGCACACGAGCGCGGAAATGTCACCCGTCACGAAGAAGCGCCGGCCGGCACGCCGCCGAGCGCGCGCACGATCGAGGCGACCTACTCTTATCCGTTCTACGCGCACGCGCCGGTCGAGACGATGAACTGCATCGCGCATGTCGAAGGCGATCGCTGCAAGCTCATCGTGCCAACGCAGGCGCCGAACCGCGTGCAGAAACAGGTCGCGCAGTTTCTCGGCACTTCGCCCGACAAAGTCGATGTCGAAGTCACGTTGATCGGCGGCGGGTTTGGGCGGCGGCTCTCCGCGGATTACGCGGTGGAAGCGGCGGAAATTTCGCGCGCGGCGAAAGCGCCCGTGCAAGTGCTCTGGTCGCGACCGGACGACATGAAGCACGGTCATTTCCAGGCCGCGTCCGCGCATTATTTATCGGCGGGTTTGGACTCGTTAGGCAAAGTCGTTTCCTGGAAACACACCAAGGCCGGCTCGTTTCATAATCTCTCCGCGATTGATGAGAAGGAAACGCGCAATGAGGACTGGTATCGCGGCTGGTCGTGGGGCGTTTACGATTTTCCCTACGTAGTCCCGGCGATCCAGACCGCATATGTGCCCGTGGATTTGCCGATAAAACACGGACCGTGGCGCGCGGTTTTCTCGCCGGGCAGCGTCTTTGCACGCGAGACTTTCATCGACGAACTCGCGCACGAAAGCGGCGCTGATCCGCTGGCGTTTCGTCTCGAGCTCTTGCAAGGGCCGGAAACATTTAAGATCGGACGCGACACGTATGATCGTCGCCGATTGCGTCGCGTGCTCGAAGTGGTGCGCGAAAAATCCGATTGGGGAAAGAAGGTGGGCGCGCGCCACGGACGCGGCGTCGCCTGCAATATTTACGATGGCCGAAACCACATCGCGTATGTGGTCGATGTCGATGTGAATGAAGCGGGTCACGTCCGAGTCGGTCGCGTCGTCGCGGCCGTCGATTGCGGATTGGTGATCAATCCGATCGGCGTCGAGCAACAGATCGAAGGCGGAATTATCTGGGGAATTTCTTCCGCGCTCGGCGGCCAGATCACATTCAAAAACGGCGCCGCTCAGCAATCGACCTTCGCTGATTTCACCGTCGCGAGGATGAAAGACGCGCCCGAGATCGAAGTGCACATGGTCGGCAACGAGAATGCGAAGCAGCCCTTCGGAATGGGCGAACCGCCAGTGCCGCCGATCGTTCCGGCCATCGCCAACGCCATTTTCGCCGCCACCGGCAAACGCATTCGCAAACTTCCCATAACGCCTAACGACTTAGCCTAACGAGTAGTTCATTATGATTACTGATTTTAAATACGCCTTCCGGATGTTGCTGAAAGCGCCGGGCTTCACTTTCATCGCCGTCATCACGCTCGCGCTCGGCATCGGTGCGAACAGCGCCATCTTCAGCGTAGTCGATACAGTTCTCTTGCGGCCGTTGCCGTTCAGAAACCCGGAGCAGCTCGTCATGCTCTGGGGAAATTCTGCGAGCACTCCGAACGACCGACAGACCGATTCGTTTCCCGATTACGCCGATTACAAAGATCAGAGCCGCACCTTGGCTGCCCTCGCTGCGTTCACGAGTGCTGGGACGGTCTTGAGCGGTGTCGGCGACGCGCAGGAACTTTCCGGCGTCGCGACGACGGCGGAGTTGTTCGATGTGCTTGGCGTACCGCCGATGTTGGGCCGCGGATTCACGGCCGAGGAAGCGAAAATCGGCGCGCCGCCGGTGGTCGTGTTTACCTACGAACTTTGGCAACGCGCTTTCGCTTCCAATCGCAACATCGTCGGGCAACAGGTCAATCTCGCCGGCAAAAGTTATACCGTGCTCGGGATCATGCCGCCGGGTTGGAACTTTCCGGTGCACGCGGAGAAGACGGATTTCATCATGCCGCTGGAGCCGTTAGTGGCGACGGAAGTGCCGCGGCGCGGTTCGCATTTTTTAAAACTGATCGGCCGTTTGCAATCGGGCGTGACGTTGAAACAGGCGGAAGCGGAATTGAAACCGATCGCCGCGCGCCTGGAGAAACAATATTCCGAGACGAACACCGATCGCGGTGCGCGCCTCGCGCCGCTGCTCGACGACGTCGTGGGCAATGTGCGGCCGGCGCTTTTGGTCTTGTTAGGCGCGGTCGCGCTCGTCCTGCTGATCGCGTGCGCCAATGTGGCGAATCTTCTGCTCGCACGCGCCGCGGCGCGCAGTCGTGAAATGGGAATTCGCACCGCGCTCGGCGCGAGTCGCGCACTGATCGTTAGGCAACTTTTGGTGGAAAGTTTGTTGCTCGCGTTTCTCGGCGGCGCGTGCGGTTTGCTCCTGGGGTGGTGGGGCGTTGATGTTCTCCGCGTCGTCGGGCCGCATGACGTTCCGCGTCTGGCCAACATTCGCATCAATACAGGCGTGTGCGTTTTCACTTTCGGACTCGCGATCTTCAGCACGCTCGTCTTCGGATTGATTCCCGCGCTGCAAACTTCGCGCGGCAACGTTAATGAATCGCTGCAGCAAGGTTCCAAGGGTTCGACTGGCGGATTGCACGGCGCGCGTGTGCGCGCGTTTCTCGTCGTCTCGCAAGTGTCGTTATCGCTATTGCTTTTGGCCGGCGCCGGCTTGCTCATTAAGAGCTACTTCAATCTGCGCGCCGCCAATCCTGGCTTCGATCCGTCGCGAGTTCTTGTTCTGGAACAGATTGTCCCGCGCTTAAAATATCCGGAGCCCGATCAGCAGCGCAGATTTTTCCAGCAACTTCTGCCGAAGCTCGCGGCGATTCCCGGAGTTGAAGTCGTCGGAGGTGCGAACCCACTTCCGTTTAGCGAGAACGATAGCGATTCCACTTTTTACATCGCGGAGCAGCCGCCGACCGCCCCCGGCAATCGTCCCGATGCTTCGCACCTGGTCATCGTGCCGGGATATTTTCGATCAATGAATATTCCGTTGCGCAACGGGCGCGATTTCGATGCGCGTGACAGTGAGAAATCGCCCAACGTTGTCATGATCAATGATGCATTCGTTAGGCGATTTTTCCCCAACCAGAATCCACTCGGCCAACACGTAGTCCTGGATGGCGGTGAGGACCTGGGCGATTTTCCCATGGAAGTGATCGGCGTGGTAGGCGACTCGAAACACGAAGAGCTCGGCGAAATTCCGCGACCCGAAATGTATCAGCCGTTCGCGCAGTCGCCTAATCGCCGGCTCTGGATAACGCTTCGCCTAACGAGTGCTAACCTGAGCGGCCTCCAGCCGGTCGTGCGCCGTGCCGTGCAGGAGATCGATCCGGATGTTTTCGTCGCACAACTCAAACCACTCCCGGCCATGCTCGCGGCGCATCTGTCGCAGCCGCGGTTCAACATGATGTTGTTCGTCGTTTTCGCCGCGGTCGCGATGGCGCTGGCGGCGATCGGGATCTACGGCGTGATCGCCTACAGCGTCGCGCAACGCACGCGCGAGATCGGCATTCGCATGGCGCTCGGCGCGCAACGTCGCGACATGCTCGGCATGGTTTTGCGACAAAGTCTCACTGTGGTCGTTATCGGCATCGCGCTTGGACTGCTCGCCGCTTTCGCCGGCACGCGTTTGCTCGCGAGTTTGCTCTACGGCGTAAGCGCGAATGACATCCTCACTTACGCCAGCGTCGTCCTCTTATTAGGCGCAGCCGCTTTCCTCGCTAGCTACATCCCGGCCCGCCGCGCCATGAAAGTCGATCCGATGATCGCGCTGCGATATGAATGATTTCAGGTTCGCGCTCCGTTCGCTTAGCAAGTCGCCCCTTTTCACATTGATTTGCGTTGCGACGGTCGCACTCGGTATCGGCGCGAACACCGCCATCTTCACTATTATTAATGGTGTACTGTTGCGTCCGCTGCCTTACGCAGATCCGGCGCGGTTGATTACGCTGGCGCAGCAACAGTCATCGCCTGAGCTCGCCGACCTTTATGAGCAAAGTCGTTCGTTCGAAAGCGTCGGCGGTGTCGGGGTGCAGGCGGCGGATTATTCAGACGGCGGCGAGCCGATTCAGATCGAACTCGGTTTGGTCGCGAATGATTTTTTCCGCGTGCTCGGTGCCCGCGCCGCATTGGGACGAACGCTGAGCGCGGATGACGATCGCTTCGGCGGCCCGCGCGTTTTGGTCCTCGGTCACAGTTTGTGGCAACGGCAATTCGGCGGCGACACTTCCATCGTCGGCAAGAACATCGTGCTCGCAGGGCAGAGCTACATCGTCGTCGGAGTGACCACGCCGGATTTTCGCGCGCCGCGTTCAACTCTCGAAGCCTTTGCCCCTATTCGCGTCTTTTATCCTGTGGCGGCGCAAGCGCGGGGCGCGCATTTGCTGCGGGCGTATGCGCGATTGAAACCGAACGTCTCGTTAGGCGAAGCGCAAAGCGAGATGCGCATCATCGACGAGCGATTGTCGCAGGCCAATCCCGATGAGAACAAAAATCGACAGACGGTTTTGCTGCCATTGCTCGAAAGAATGGTCGGCGACATACGCCCGGCCTTGCTTGTTCTTTTTGGCGCGGTCGGGTTGGTTCTGTTTATCGCCTGCGCCAATTTCGCGAATCTACTACTCGTTAGGATCTCGCGGCGCCGACAGGAATTAAGTATTCGCACCGCGCTTGGCGCGAGTCGCTGGCAATTAATCGGGCAGGTCCTGGTCGAGAGCGTTGTGCTCGCGGTCCTCGGTGGATTCGCTGGATTATTAATTGGCAGCTGGGGTGTGGATGGACTTCTGGCGCTGAAGCCCGCCGATTTGCCGCGCGCGGAAAATGTTCATCTCGATGGAATCGTTCTCGGTTTCACTTTCGGGCTCGCTCTTCTGACCGGCGCGATTTTCGGAGCGGTGCCGGCATGGCAGGCGACGCGTGCCGATGCGAACGGTATTCTGCCATCGGCTGGTCGCAGCATGACCGCGCCGCGCTCGCGTTGGCGCAATCTTCTCGTCGTGACCGAGCTCGCGCTCGCGCTTGTCTTGCTCATCGGCGCGGGCTTGCTCGGTAACGCTTTTTGGCGCCTAACGAGCGTTTCGTCCGGATTCAATCCCGCGAAAGTTTCGACCTTGCGCGTGGAATTACCGGAAGCGCGCTACAAGCAAGTCGCGACCCAAACGCAATTTCGCAACGCCGTGCTCGACCGCCTGAATGAGTTACCCGGCGTGCAAGCGGCCATGATCAGCGAATTGCCGCTGAGCGGAAATGCCATCAATCACAACTTCATCATCGAAGGTCGCGCGCCGATTGCCACCGGCGAAGAACCCGAACTCTATTCGCGCAGCGTCGCGGGCGATTATTTCCAAGTCATGGGTGTTCCGCTTTTGCAAGGACGCGCGCTCACTCGCGATGACCGCGCTGAAACTCCGGACGTCGGCGTGATCAACGAAAGCATGGCGCGCCAATATTTCCGCGAGCAAAATCCGATCGGCGCGCGCATTCGTTGGGCGCGCAGCGAGGGCGTTGCATGGATCACGATCGTCGGTGTGGTCGGCAACGTGCGGCATTTCGGTCTGGCCTTTTCCGAGGAGCCGGCCATCTACACGCCTTACGCGCAGACGGGTCAATCGTGGAAGCGCTGGAGTGAAATCGTCGTGCGGAGTGATCGCGTTATCAGCGCGCCGGAATTGAAACGCGCCGTTTGGAAAGTCGATCCGCTCATTCCCATTCCGAAAGTGAAAAGCATGTCCGATGTCATGTCGGTTTCGCTCGCCGCGCAACGCTTCAACATGATCTTGCTCGCCGTCTTTGCGGCGATGGCGTTGCTTCTCGCGAGTGTTGGTTTGTATGGCGTGCTCGCCTTCACTGTCGCGGAACGCACGCGTGAGATTGGAATACGCGTCGCGGTTGGCGCGCAAGCGAGTGACATTATGAAGCTCGTCCTCGGCCAGGGTTTGACGCTGACGGTCGTCGGCGTCGTCGCGGGAATTGCCGCGGCGCTTGCGGCCACGCGTTTGCTGTCCGGGTTGCTTTACGGAGTAACGCCGACTGATCCCGCCACCTTCGCTGCGATCGCACTTCTTCTAATCACGATCTCCCTCGTGGCGTGTCTGTTGCCAGCGAGACGCGCCATGAAGGTCGATCCGATCGTCGCACTGCGGAACGAATGAACCGCCATGATTTCTGATTTAAGATTCACACTGCGCATGCTGATCAGGGCGCCGGCCTTCAGCATGATCGCCATAGCCACACTCGCTCTCGGTATGGGTGCATCGACCGCCATCTTTAGTGTGCTAGACGCGGTCTTGTTGCGGCCGCTGCCCTATCCGGCACAAGAGCGGTTGGTCGAAGTCCGCGAGTTGAATGAGGTCGGTCGCGGCATGCCATTCGCGGGCGCTAACTTCGACGATTTGGTGGCGCGCAATCGCAGTTTCGAAGCGCTTGCGACCTACAATCCCTGGATCCAGGCAATTGCTGGCGGAATCGAACCGATTCGCACCGAGACTTTGTGCGGCCTCGGCCGATTTCTTTCGTATGCTCGGCGTGACGCCGGCGATCGGACGATTATTTTCCCCGGAAACGAAAGGCGAAGACGTCGCGGTCGTGAGCTACGGCTTTTGGAAACGATCGCTGCAAGGGCGCACAGATTTGGAGGGAACGTCGGTGCGTTTCGCCAATCGCAGCTTCGCCGTCATCGGTGTCCTGCCTCCGCACACGGAATTTCCGCACGGCGTCGAAGTGTGGTTTCCAAATTCAATTTTTCCGCCGGTTGAATCCAGAACGGCGCACAATTTTCGCGTCATCGGACGGTTACGCGACGGTGTTTCTTTCGATCAAGCCGCAGCGGAAGCCGCTACGATTGGCCGCGCGCTGAAAGCGGAACACGGTTCGCAAATCGACGCGGCTAGTTTTGGTTTGCTGCCGTTCCGCGAGCGTTTCGTGCGCGACATTCGCGGCGTGCTGTTTGTTCTCTGCGGCGCAGTTGGAGTCTTGCTCGCGATTGCTTGTTCCAATGTCGCTAACTTGCTTCTGGTGCGCGCGAACGCGCGTCGCAAGGAAGTGGCCTTGCGGGCTGCGCTGGGTGCATCACGCAGCAGATTGGCGCGTCAGTTCATTGCGGAAGCGCTCTTGCTCACACTGATTGCGGGAGCGCTCGGAACACTGCTCGCGCAATGGAGCGTACAGTTAATCGTGAAGTTGTATCACGCCGACTTGCCGCGCGTCGGTGAGATCGGTGTGAGTGCGAATGTTTTGCTTTTCACCTTCGCGATTTCATTGCTCATCGCGGTGGTGCTTGGCCTCGTGCCGGTCTTGCACGCTTCGCGCCGCGCGTTGCAATCAGATCTGAAGGAGGCAGGCCGCGGTAGTTCCGGATCGCGCACGCGTACGCGCAATGTTTTGATCGTCGCGCAGATCGCGCTGACGTTGATGCTGCTGATCGGCGCAGGTCTGCTCGGCCGAAGTTTCCAACGGTTGCTCGAAGTCGATCCGGGCTTTCATGCCGAAAGCGTAATCACGATGACGCTTTCGATGCCGCAGCCTGAGGAACCAGCGGCGCAGCGAACGCTCGCGCAGTTTTATCATCAAATCATCGAGCGCTTCCAAGCGTTGCCCGGTGTGACGACCGTGGGCGGCGTCAACGCTTTGCCGATGAGTGGCGACGGCGCCAATGGCACGTTCCTCGAACAAGGCGGCGCCAAGCCCGCTGAGACTATAGAAGAATTCGTTAGGCAGATGGATGCGCTTTCGCCGGCGGAGAGAGGGCGTGATGCGGATTACCGCGTGGCCAGCGCAGATTATTTCACGGCCATGGGCATACCATTAGTTCGCGGAAGATTTTTCCGGGAAAGCGACGGACCGGACGCGCCGCACGTTGCAGTCGTTAGTCAATCGCTCGCGCGGCGGTATTGGCCTAACGAGGAGGCAATCGGCAAACAGATCCAATACGGCAACATGGATGGCGATTTGCGTTTGCTGAACATCGTGGGCGTGGTCGGCGATGTGCGCGACAATGGTTTGGATCGCGACCCGCGACCGACGGTTTACACAAATTATTTCCAACGCCCTGTGGCCACGGCGGAATTCGCCATTGTCGTGCGCGCTCGTGGCGATACTGGCAGCCTAACCAGCGCAATGCGAAGCGAAGCCCGCGCCCTTAACCCGGAAATGCCGACGAAATTCCAAACCATCGCGCAGATTGTCTCTGCATCCTTCGATAGCCGACGCTTCAGCATGATCATGCTCTTCGTTTTCGCGGGCGCGGCGCTGGCGCTCGCCGTGGTCGGACTTTACGGCATCATGTCTTACATCACTTCGCAGCGCACGACCGAGATCGGTATTCGCATGGCGCTGGGCGCGCAGCGTTCCGACATGCTGCGATTGATTCTGCGGCAAAGTCTGATCTTAGTCGGGGCAGGGATGACGACGGGAATTGTTTTGTCGCTGGGCGCCACGCGCGTGCTGCGCAGTTTCTTTTTCGGAATCGGTGCGGCGGATTTCGCGACTTACAGTGGTGTGATGTTGTTGCTGGCCCTCGCGGCTCTCGCGGCCAGTTATCTTCCAGCGCGCCGTGCAATGCGCGTCGATCCGATGATCGCATTGCGCCATGAATAAGTCGTTAGGCGCGGTCACGCTCTTCGTTTGTTTTTGCGTTTGCGCTTCCGGCGTGCCGCTCGAGGAAATCTCGGACAAGATTTATCCGCTAACAGCGAACGGTTCGGTGAGTGTGCGAAATGGGGAAGGCATCATTTACATTTATTCCTGGATGGAAAATTCCGTCCGGGTGATCGAGCGAAAAAGAGCCTACACACCTGAACGATTGAAAGGAATTTCGGCCGAGGTTTCGATCAACGGTGATTCAATCAGGATCGGCACCTCGTTTCCGCCGAAGCCGCAGGGACTCAGCCTGGCCGATCGTTCCGGCACGATGGATTACGTTATTTTCGTTCCGCAAAAAGCCAGCGTTTCAGCGGAGCTCACGACCGGCGAACTCATCATCGATGGCGTTTACGGACATACAGTCGACGCGCGCCTAACGAATGGTCGAATGATAATGCAAAATTGTTTCGCCGACACTCATGCGAATGTCGGCGCGGGCGGACTCTATATTATTTACGGTTGGTGGGAAGCCAGGCGCTTTTCTTTTTCGGCGGACATCGCGCGCGGGCACGTGAACGTGATTATTCCTTCCTCCGGCATGTGGGAGATCGACGGTGAAAGCGGCGACGGGAAAATTTCCAATCAATTAGCGCGCGAGTCAGACCCGAAAGATCGGATGGGAAAAATGCGCGTCACGATTGGTGGCGGGGACGGCGTGGAATTCAAATTGCACGCCTCGCACGGCAACATCGCAATTCTGAAAAACGAATAACGGCGGATGATCGGAGACATTCGGTATGCCGTGCGGATGCTCCTGAAGAGTCCCGCCTTTTTAGTCGTCGCTTTTCTCGCGATTGCGCTGGCGATTGGTGTGAACACCACCATCTTCGGCGTGGTCAACACGCTGCTCCTGCGTCCGTTGCCGGTCGGTCATTCCGAGGCGTTGGTGCAAATCTACACGCAGGATGCGCGCAACGGCCGAGCGCCGAATTCGTATCTGAACTATCGCGATTTCGCGGAAGAAAATACGGTCTTCACCGGCATCGCCGCCTATCAATTTGTGCCACTGGGTTTCGCTAACGGCACGGAGACAACCAACATTTTCGCGCAGATGGTCAGCGGAAATTATTTTTCGTTGCTCCAGGTCACGCCGATGCTCGGTCGCGGATTTTCGCCGGAAGAAGACAGCACACCGAACGCTTATCCGGTGACGGTCTTGTCGCAGCGCTTTTGGAAAAAAATCGGCGGCGACGAGGACATCATCGGTAAGACGGTGACGTTGAATGGACGCAAGTTTACCGTCATCGGCGTGGCGCCGGCGAATTTTTGCGGCACCGATGTGGGTGTCTCGCCGGATTTGTGGGTGCCAATGGCGATGCGCGCCTGGGTCACGCCCGGCACGCAGGATTGGTATGAGAATCGGCGCGCCTTGATGTTGAACCTGATCGCGCGCTTAAAGCCGAGCGTTAGTTTATCCAAAGCGGAAGCGCAGATGAAAACAGTCGCGCTGCAACTGCGCGAGGCCTATCCGGAATTCAACGAAGATCGCACCGTGGCGCTTGTTTCTTTGGAAGCGGCCAAGACGCAGAGCTTCGCCGGACCGGGAAATGAAAACGCGATCCAAAATGTTTCGGTGCTTTTGCTAGTGGCGGCCGGCAGCATTTTGCTAATCGCTTGCGCCAATGTGGCAAATCTTTTGCTGGCGCGCGCGACGACGCGGCAACGCGAAATGGCCGTGCGTCTCGCGCTCGGCGCGGGACGCGGTCGCATCTTGCGACAGTTGCTGACCGAAAGTGTTTTGCTCGCATTGCTCGGCGGAATCGGCGGCGTCGTCCTCGCCTATTGGTTGGGCGATGTTTTGCTCGCGCTCCTGCCGGCCACGCCGCTTCCGCTCGCGCTCGATCCATCACCGGACCTGCGAGTTTTGTCTTACGCATTTTTGCTCGCGCTGATTAGCGGCGTGATTTTCGGATTGGCGCCCGCGTTTCAAATGGCGCGCTGGGATTTAACGCAAGGCCTCCGTGAACGCGCTTCGACCGGCGCGAGCAGCGGCTCACGCTGGAATGCGCGCAACATTTTGGTCGTGGCGCAAATCGCGGTCTCGTTGTTGTTACTGATTGGTTCAGGGCTCTTTCTGAAAGCATTTCACAGGGCGCAGGCGATCGATCCAGGATTTCGCACCAAGGATCTGGGACTGATTACGATCGACCTGAATCTCGCCGGCTATAATAGCGCGCGCTCTCTGCAAACTGTGCGCGATGTTCTCGAAAAATTGCGCCGCAGCCCACAAGTGCTGGGCGCCGATGTAGGTGAATGGGTCCCGCTCGGATTCGGTGGCGTGGGCAAAACCATTTTCGTGGAAGGCCGCGATTCCGCCTCGGAACTGAACAGGCGTTTTGCCAACGCCGGCGCAATCACGCCCAGTTATTTCGATACGCTCGGCATTTCGTTTTTGAAGGGACGCAAATTCACCGAGGCCGATATGAAAAAAGGCGCGGCGCATGTTGCCATCATCAACGAAGCAATGGCACGTCAACTTTGGCCTGGGGAAGACGCCATCGGAAAGCGCTTTCGTTTTTTTCAAAGCGAGCCGGTCGAGATCGTTGGCCTGGCGAAAGATGTCAAAGCCAGCTCCATCGGAGAAACGCCAGCCGCCATGGTTTATTTGCCACTGACCGAACCGCCCAAGGGAGCGATTACGATTTTTATTCACACGGCGGGCGCCCCGGGACCAATGCTGGCGGAAGCGCATCGCATCGTGCGTAACATCGATTCGCAAATTCCGATCAGCTATGAAAAGACGATCGCCGATCACATGGCCTTCGCGCTTTGGCCTTCCTGGATGGGCGCGGTCTTGTTAGGGGCTTTTGGGTTACTCGCGCTCGTGCTCGCGTCGATGGGCGTCTACGGCGTGATGGCGTATTCGGTCAGTCAACGCACGCGCGAACTCGGCATTCGCATCGCGCTCGGCGCTCAGGCGAGCCAGGTGGTGCGTCTCGTTTTGCGGCAGGGCATGGGGATCGCGGTCGTGGGACTCTTCATCGGATTGCTGGCGGCGTTCATGGCCACGCGTCTGCTCGTGGCGCTTTTGTATGGAGTGAATCCGAATGATCCGCTGGTCTTCAGCGCCGTGACCATTCTTCTAGCGCTCGCCGCCTACGCCGCCTGTTATTTTCCGGCGCGGCGCGTGGTCAAAATCAATCCAGTGATCGCGCTGCGTTTCGATTGATCACTTCGGTCCCTGCAACTCGGCCAGATATTGTTGCGCGGGTGTGAGCTGGGGATCCAATTCCGTGGCGCGTTTGATTTGCTCGAGCGCTTCGTCGGCACGCCCGAGTTTATTGAGCGCATAACCGCGTTCCAGACATGCACCGGCAGATTTCTCGTCGAGAGTGGCGGCGCGCTCTGCGTCCTCGAGCGCGAGGCGCGGTTGTCCAATTTCGTTCAGCTGCCAGGCGCGCGTCACATAAAGCTCAGCGTTATCGCGCTCGAGTGAAATCTCTGCATCGAGCCGGGCGATTGTTTCGAGGAATTCCGGCGAAAGACTCGTTAGGCGAAACGGTTGTTCCACGCCGAGATTTTGGCCTTCGGCGGCGCGATCCAGACTTACCAGAGCGAGCGCGCGAAATAATTTCGGCCGTAAGGCCCATTCCGCTTTCTTCGCCGCGGCTTCGCTGTCGAGCAACGCCATTTCTCCATCATCGCTGCGCAAGAACAACAGTGCGCGATCGGCCAAGAGTTGGTCGTCGCCTGGCGTGATGGCCAGACGCGCATCGAGTTCGCGAATTTCGGCAAGGACAGGTGCGAGCCGCAGAAAAAGTTTTTGGCCGCGGTGCACATCAGGATCAAGCGCATCGAGGGCGATGGCTTTTTGGCAATCATCCACCGCTTCCGTCCAGCGATGCATTCTGCGCTCCTCCAAGGCGCGCTGCATCAGTGCCGGCGCGGCGTTTTCACCGGTATTGAACTCGTTAGGCCCGATGGCGATTTCTTTCTTACGCACGCAAGCCGCGAAGAGAGAAAGCGCGAGGCAACAGAAAAACACTTGGCGAATAAACGGTTTCAAAGAAGATGCCTTACCTTATGCCGTCCTTCGATATCGTCTCGGAAATCGACAAGCAGGAGATTGATAACGCGCTGAACCAGGCGCGCAAAGAACTCGCGACCCGCTTCGATTTCAAAGGCAGCACAGCGGAAGTCGCTTACGAGAAAGACAAGATCACGCTCACGGCGGAAGATGGAAATCGCCTGCGCGGGCTGCGTGAGATCGTCATTGGAAAACTTTCGAAACGCGGAGTCGATCTGCGCAACATTAAGCAGGAAGACGCGGAGATTTCATCGATGGGTCATGCGCGGCAGGAATTGAAGATCCAACAGGGACTTGAGGGCACGAAGGCGAAAGAAATCATTCAGGCGATCAAAGGCGCCGGCTTCAAGGTGCAGAGCGCTTTGCAGGAGCAGCAAATTCGCGTCACCGGAAAAAAACGGGACGATTTGCAAGAAGTGATTGGGTTCGTCAAAGGGAAAGACTTCGGCGTCGCGACGTACTTCAAGAATTTTCGCGATTAGCCGCCTTGCACTGGTGGCATAACGGCGATCTGCTCGTTAGGCTGGAGAATATAGTCGCGGTCCACAAATTCCACACCGGCTCCGATCAGGATATTCCTGTCCCAGTCGCGCAAGGCCGGAACGCGCGCATAAATGTCGCCTAACAAGTCCTCGACCGTCGCGCCTTCTTTCATTTCCAGCACTAGTTCGGAACTTTGCGCGATGGTTTTCAGTCCCGAAAAAAACTGCACCTTCACTTTCACGACTTGATTAGATCTTTTCGCAACACGCCGATGCACGGCAGGTTCCGATAGCGTTCCATATAGTCGAGTCCGTAACCGACCACGAACTCGTTCGCGATTTTGAAACCGATGTAATCTGCATCGACCGGTGCGGTCCGTAGTATCTGTTTTTCGAGCAGCACGCAGACACGCACGCTGAGCGGTTTAGCTTCTTCAAGTTTGCGGCGGATGGCATTAAGCGTGAGGCCGCTGTCGAGAATGTCGTCCAGGATGAGAATGTGACGGCCGGTGACGTCGGGCAACGCGACCTGGCGAAACACCACTTCGCCGCTCGACTTGGTCCCGCCGTGATAGCTGGCGACACTCAGGCAATCGAGTTTCAGCGGCAGCGGAATGCGGCGCAGCAAGTCGGCCATGAAAATTAGACTGCCGTTCAGGACGGCAATGACGGTGAGCTCGCGCTCGCGATAATCACGGACGATCTGGGCCGCGATTTCGTCGAGGCGAGCCATTATCGTTTGCTCGCTGAAGAGCACGCGCTCGAGGTCGTCCTGCATCCGTGGCTAATATCACCGGCCGCTAGAGTTTTCGCGAATAATCTGCAAGTCTTCCGACTCGAAACGGTCGGGACTTTTCTTCGCCATTTGCGCGAGCGACTCGAAATCTTTTTTGCTGTTGGTTCGTTGGCCGAGAAAAGCCGGCAGAGAACTGGTCGTCAGGGCACGGACCAGGCGAATCTTGTACTCGTTAGGCGCGCCCGCCACGGCTTCATCCATGATCGCGAGGCCTTGCCTAAGAATTCGCAACTTCGTCGGACCGAATCCGAGATCGCGGCTGCGCAAGGTATAGGAGCTTCCCAGATAAACGCGCGCGAGTTGATTTTTCGGATCGGTCGTGAGCACCGTTTCGAGTTTCTCGATGCATTGATTGACCGCTTCCTTGTCGCCAGCTACCGCGCGCCGATACAACGCCTGTATTTCCTTCTGCTCGTTAGGCGCGGCGTTAAGCGAGCAGGCGAGCGCGAAGAAAAAAACAAAAAGGCGCGCGAACCTCATTCGCCGATGACTGTCACCACGACGGAGCGGCGATGCGGTGCGCGGCGATGTTCGAAGAGAAAAATACCCTGCCAGGTTCCGAGCTGGAGTTTGCCTGCGGCTATGGGAATTACTTCGCTGGAACGTGTCAGCACCATTTTGATGTGCGAAGTCGAATCGTCTGCGCCTTCGGAGGTGTGAACGAAGTAATCAGTATCTTCGGGAACGAGACGTTCGAAAAATTTTTCAAGGTCGACGCGCGCCGAGTGGTCCGCGTTCTCGAAAATGACCAGACTGGCGCTGGTATGCTGGAGGAAAATCGTGGCCGTGCCAGTGCGAATTCCGCTGTGCCTAACGACACCTTCAATTTCGCCGGTGATCTCGTAAGTGCCCTTGCCCTTGGTGGGAACGGTAATAGTTTCGCAATGCGCCGCCATTGAGTACTCGTTAGGCGTTTGCTCGCACCTGCGCGATCGTCTCGATGAGATGCAGCGGATCGACCGGCTTGGCCAGATGATGATCAAAGCCCAACTCGAGCGCGTGCTTTTGATCCTGCGCACTGGCAAAAGCGGTGAGCGCGATAACTGGAATGCGCTCGCGCTCCGGTGCGGTCAAAGTGCGAATGGTGCGGATGAATTCGTAACCATCGGTTCCGGGCATGGCAATGTCGGTTACAATCACGTCAGGCCGGCGCTTCTCCATCGACGCGAGCGCTTCGGCTACGGATGGCGCGGTCGCAATTGTCGCGCCGCATTTGGTTAGCGCGAGCTTGAGTAAATCGCGTACCGTTTTTTCGTCGTCCACCACCAGAATGTGCAACCCGCGTAGAGCCTGCGTTGCGACAGGGTCCTTTTCCGGAGCGAAATATTTTTCCGTGGCAGCGGTGTTGTTTTCCTCCGGAACGACTGGCAGAAGGACGGTGAAACGACTGCCAAGATTCTCTCCCGGACTTTCTGCTTCGATGCTGCCGTGGTGCATGGCCACGAGTTGTTGGGCGATGGCCAGACCGAGACCCAAACCGCCATGTTGCCGTGTCGAGCTGCTATCGCCTTGCCGGAAACGTTCGAAAATGTGCGGCAACAAATCTGCGCTGATGCCTTTCCCGGTATCGGTAATTTCCACGGCGGCCTTGGAATCACGCGGCCCGATGCGAACCGAGATGCGGCCGCCTTTCGGCGTGAATTTCACGGCGTTGGCCAGGAGATTGAGGATGACTTGCTGCAAACGGCGCGCGTCGGCCCGCACGAGCAAGCCGGCCGCGTCGGTCGAAACGGTCAGGGCGATTTCTTTGGCATCAGCCGAAGGGCGAACCGCGTTCACGGCATCGAGCACGATCTCGCTCAAGACCCGCACTTCGCGCTCGAGGTTCAATTTCTGATTAATGATGCGCGAGATATCGAGAACGTCCTCAATCAAATGCGCCTGCGCTTCCGCATTGCGCATGATTGACTGCACTGCTTCGGTGCGCTCGGCGGGACTGAGCAAGTCCTCCTGCATTAAACGCGTCCAACCGACGATGGCGTTGAGCGGTGTTCTCAGCTCGTGCGAGATGGTCGCGAGGAATTGGTCCTTGCGAATGTTCTCATCGCGCATTTCGTCGCGGGCCTCGCGCAGTGCGAGCTCCACTAATTTTTGCTCGTGAATATCGGTGCAGGTGCCAAACCAATTTGTGATCTGATCTTGCGCATCCCGATGTGGCACGGCGCGGCCGAGAAACCAGCGATACACGCCATCGTCCACGCGGCGAAATCGGAATTCGATGTTGTAAGGTTGACCAGACCGCAGTGCTTCGGCCCAACTGTGGTTCGCGCGTCCCAAATCGTCCGGATGAAAGAGGTCATCCCACTTTTCATCGACGCCTCGATCGACCGGCAAGCCGGTGTATTCATACCAACGGCGGTTGTAATAAAGATGGCCTCCGTCCGGGCGCGTGATCCAGACGATCTGCGGCATCGCGTCGGCTAATTGCCGCAAGATTTCCAATTCCCGCGGAAAGCGTTCTTTAGCTGCCATCGCCCTTCAAACCTGAGCACTTCGCGCGACGTGGCAAGCGCAACGTCTCGGAAGACGTGGCGCGCTTACAAATTCGAGCCGGTCTGGTGACGAATGATTTGCCAAACAGCTTTTGGGGTCGGGCTCGGCGTCGGTTTCGCTGTCGTGGTGGTGGTAGTCGTCGTCGTATTCACTCTGGTTCCGTCTTTTTTTGTCGTGACCTTCGTCGTTTTGGTCGATTTCGGTTTGCTCTTGCGCGTTCCTGCGTCGAGGGGCGACCCGCACGCGATCAACGATATCAGTGCCGTTATGGAGATTATTCTTTTAGCCATTTTTTCGAGATGCGACGGTAGCAAAAGGCAGCTGAGTCTCAAACATTAACCTCGCGTGAGGTTCGTTCTAAGGCGAGTAAAGCGCCTCGATCAAACGCAGCGATTTCTCGTTAGGCAAAAGCGATTGCTCCATCTGGTTCATGACGTAGGCGAAGGCGATGCCGCTTTCCGGATCGGCGAAAGCGTGACTGCCACCGGCGCCCGGATGTCCAAAGGCCAGAGTTGAAGGCCCAAATATCCGACGAGGATTTTGCGGCGGGTCCTTCATGAACCCAGCCGAAAAACTCGTGGGAATTTGGAAGACGCGATCAAGGCCCGAGACAAGCGGCGCCTTCATTTGTGAAAGAGTCTTCTCGGTGAAAAATGTTTGACCGTCGAGCGAACCACCGTTCGCCAGCATCGCATAAAATTTGGCGAGCGAAGACGCGGTCGCGATGCCACCGAAGGAAACCAGCGGAAGCGCGCGCATATTCGGCGCGTTCATCGCACTGACAGCGTGCAATCCTGCGGGGGAGGTGAACGTTTTTCGGACGAGCGTTTCGGGCGTAGCCAGATCTCTATAAAACTGCGCCGGCTCCGGCGCCTTCCCGGCTTTCGCCGCATAGATGGTGGCGACCCGCGAGTTTTCTGCCTCCGGCAATCCAATCCAAATATCGAGTGCGAGCGCTTCGGCAAAAATCTCCCGCCAATATTTCCCGACTGAACCACTCGTTAGGCGCCGAACCAGTTCATCGAGAAGGAAACCGAATGTTCGCGCGTGATAGCCGTGCGCCGAGCCGGGAGACCAGAATGGCTTTTGTCGTTCGAGCGCGTGAATAACGCCTTCATAATTCTGCACATCGACGCGCTCGTCGAAAGCGACCAATCCCGCCTGATGTGAGAGAAGCTGTGCGAGCGTGATTTCGCTTTTTCCGTTCTGAGCAAACTCCGGCCAGAATTCCGCGACGCGCCGCTCCAGCGGGATCTTCTGCCCCTGCAAAACGTGCAGCAAACACGCCGCGCCCAGTCCTTTCGTAGCCGACCAGACAAGAACCAGCGTGTCAGCGGTCCAGGGAATTGTCCGTTGCGCGTTCCGATAACCGCCGTGCAAAGCGAGAAGCGGTTCTCCATTTTTCCAAATGGAAACTGCGCCGCCGAGTTCGCCGCGCGTAAGGAAATTCTCTTCGAAGAGCGGCGTGATTCGCTCGCGCAGTTCAGCCGGATCGATTCGCATTCAACCGGCAGCCTAGCCGATCAAATAACTGCGTGCAGCGCTTTCAGATCAGGATCTCTTTTCGCGAGAGCGCGAAAGCTCGAGTCCATTTTGAAACTAATCCTCAGATTCGTTTCGGCGTCGTCCACGTTCCCGAGCAGCGCCTCGTAGCAACCCATGTTGTAATAATAGATGGGCTCTTTTAGCAGGGCGATCGGACCTTTGATTAGCAGGGCCTTCGCTTGCGCGGTTTTGCCCAGTTGGTGCAGACAAAATCCTGCATGCAAAAATCCGGTGCCGCAATCCGGCGCAACGCGACAGAGCGCCTGGCTGATGCGCAGGGCGGTGCTCCAGCTTTTTCGCTTCATCAAGTGATGCAGACGCAATTGCAAAACTTCCGGCCGCTTTTGAAAGCGGGTCTCGATCGCGTCGAGCTCTTCCAGCGACTCGCGCGACATGCCCAGCTCGGCGTAACCGCAGGCGGCCATCAGTTGGCGTTCAAAATCCACGCATAGGTCTTTAGCAACTGCCTTGCCAAGACCGTGCCGCGTTTGTGGAAATTATAAGAGCTCTTCCAATTCTGTGAGCCGATTTTCGAAAAGTCTGATCGTGCTCTCGATGGGTGCAGAGGTGGTCATGTCCACACCGGCGGCGCGCAACGTCTCGAGCGGATATTTCGAGCCGCCGGATTTTAGGAAACTTAAATATGCTTCCAACGCGCCCGCTTCGCCCGCCAGAACGCGCTGTGAAAGTGCAATCGCCGCGGAAATTCCGGTGGAATATTTGTAAACGTAAAATGCGCTGTAGAAATGCGGAATGCGCAGGCATTCCAAATCGAGCTCGGGATCGAGCACGACGCCTTCGCCAAAATAGGATTGCAGAAGCGCGCGATATTCAGCTTTGAAAACCTCCAGCGTGAGCGCGTCGCCGCGTTCCTCGATTTCGTGAATGATCTTTTCGAACTCGGCGAACATCGTTTGCCGGAAAAGCGTGCCGCGAATGTCATCGATTTGCCGGTTGATGATGTAGGCGCGCATGTTTCGATCGTCGGTCTGCGCCAGGAGATGATGGGTGAGCAGTTCTTCGTTGAAGGTCGATGCGACTTCCGCCAGAAAAATCGGGTAATCGTAATCCTGATACGTCTGCGACTTTTGCGAGAACCACGTATGCATGGAATGGCCCGCTTCGTGCGCGAGCGTGTACACATCCGAGAACACATCGCTCTTGTAATTCATCAGGATGTAAGGCGGCGCGTCGTAACTGCCGGAAGAAAATGCGCCGCTCCGTTTACCCTTCGTCTCGAAGCGATCGCACCAGCGCCCGCGCAATCCTTCGCCTAACGAGTCCACGTATTCGGCCCCGAGCGGTTTGAGCGACTGCAACACGCGCTCAATCGCTTCATCAAAACTGACCTTCGTTTCGATTTCCGGAACCAGCGGCACATAGGTGTCGTATTGATGAAGCTCATCCAAACCGAGCACGCGCCGGCGCAATTCATAATAACGAAAGAGTGGCGCGAGATGCGCGCGCACGGATGAAATCAATCCTTCGTAAACCGTGCGCGGCACATCGTCACGAAAGAGCGAAGCTTCCAGCGCCGACGGGTAGTTGCGCGCGCGGGCGCGAAAAGCATCGGTCTTGACCGAATACGCTAGCGACGCGGCCAGGGTGAATTGATGATCCTGAAACTCCAAGTAGAATTGGTGAAAGGCGCGCTTTCGCAGCGCGTGATCGCGCTTGACCAGGAACGAACCGAACGAACTTTGCGTGAGCGGTCGCTCGTTTCCGTCGGCGTCGATGAGCACGCCGAACTTCATGTCGACATTGGTCAGCTGGGAAAATGTATCGTCATAACCGTCGAGCGCGGCACTGCCCATCGCGAGCAGACGTTCCTCCCGCTCAGAAAGAACGTGCGGCTTGAAGCGGCGAATCTTGCGCAGTTTTGTCTTCCAACTCGCGAGAGCCGGATGCTGAAGAAACTGCGCAAACTTATCGTCGCTGATCTCCTGAATTTCCGGAGTGATGAAAGCTGCGGCTTCGCTGATTTTCGTCAGTAAATTCTGCAACTGCCCCATGCGCGCGAGGTATTGCGGATTGGAGCTGTCTTCCGCGAGTTGCAGCGAAGCGAAGTGCGAAACGCGCTCGATTTTCAGGTCTAACGACTTATCGAATTCGAGAACCGCCGCGAGCGAATCGGCTGATTCACCGACACGCCCCTTCCAATCGAGAACCTTCGGATACGTCTGCTGAATCCAGGCGAAATCCTCCTGCCATTTGTCCACGTTGGCGAAGAGATGGGTCAGGTCCCATTTGTCGGAATCCGGGATCTCCGTGCGTGTCGGCGTCGTGGTCGTTTCGGTCATGTGAGCGCTGCTATACGACAAGGGGCTGCACGCTGCAACGCACGTGCAGAATCGGAAATCTGTTGTACGAATGGGCATGCGCATTCATCCTTTTCTCATCGTCGCCAGTCTCTGTGCGGCCGCAGTCGCTCAGGCTCAATATGAGCCCGTCACGCAAATTCCGATCGGCGGTGAAGGTGGCTGGGATATTCTGACGGTGGATTCCGGTGCGCATCGTCTTTATTTGTCGCACGCGACGAAAGTGGTGGTGGTGGATCTTGAAAAAAATTCCGTGGCCGGTGAAATAACCGACACGCCCGGCGTGCATGCGTTCGTGGCGGCGCCGGATATGCAGCGCGGTTTTTCTTCGAACGGCAAAGAGAACAAATCGAGCGTGGTCGATTTAAAAACGCTCCGCACCATTTCGAAAATCGATACCGGCGAGGGTCCGGACGCGATGGTCTACGATGCGAAGCGGGCCGAAGTTTACATTTTCAATCACAAAGGAAATTCGGCGAGCGTGATTGATGCGAAGACTTCCAAAGTCATCGCGACAATTCCGCTCGGTGGTGCGCCCGAATTCGGGGAGATCGATGCAGCAGTTGGACGCGTTTACGTTAACCTCGAAGACAAGAGCGAAGTCGCCGCGATCGATACGGCCAGGCACGAAGTGGTAGCGCATTGGCCACTCGCACCCGGTGAAGAACCGACCGGCATTGCGCTCGACGCGGCGCATCATCGGCTGTTCTCCACCTGCAACAACAAGATGATGACGATGCTCGACACCGACACGGGAAAAGTCGTGGGCACAGCGCCGATTGGCGAACACGTTGACGGTTGCGCTTTTGATGAAAGCAGCGGGCTGGCTTTTGCCTCGTGCGGTGAGGGCGTGGTAACGATCGTAAAAGAGGAAACGCGGGACAAGCTCGCGGTTTTACAAACGCTTCAGACCGAGCGCGGGGCGCGCACCATTGCGCTCGATCCGACAACGCATCGCATCTATTTACCGACGGCGGAATTTCAACCCGGGCCTTCTCCCTCGCCGGGCGCTTCACCCGGCCGACCGACCGTCGTGCCGAACACGATGAAGCTACTCGTTTACGGTCCAACCAAGTAGGGCGGTGTTTCGCCTAACGAGAGCTGTACTGCTGGCACTGGCCGTTGGCCTGCCGCGGTTGCTCTGGGCGCAGGGTGGGCCGCCCATGATCACCGACGATCCGGGCACGCCCGGCAATCGCCATTGGGAAAATAATCTCGCAATCGCCTTTGAACATCGGCCTAACGAGTGGTCGATCGATGCGCCCGCGATCGACCTGAACTATGGCTGGGGCGATCATATCCAGCTCACGCTGCAGACATCAGCCGCGATTCTGAAGCGCAGTGATCGCGGCGCGATCGCCGGACTGGGAGGAACGGAAGCGGCGGTGAAATGGCGTTTTCTCGATGAAGAAAAGAGCGGTTGGGATATGTCGATGTTTCCGCGGGTGATTTTCAATGTCGTGCAATCGTCCGTCCGTCGCGGCCTAGCGGAAGATGGAACGCGTTTTCAAATTCCGTTTCAGCTCGAGAAAAAAGTCGGTCGGTTGGATTTGGATTTCGAATTCGGCCCGCTCGCCAGCACGATCGGTCGCAGCGAATTTCTCTACGGCGTGATTGCGGGAACCGAGCTGACGAAGACAATGCAGGTGATGGCGGAGTTGCACGGCACCGCGCGAACAAATTTCACGCGCGATGTATTAACCGTGAACGTCGGGTGGCGAAAAAAACTCAACGAGCATTGCATTTGGATCGCCTCGTTAGGCCACGAGGTCCGCTCCGCGGGTGCGCCGCTGGCTCTGATCGGTTACTGCGGCGTGCAGTTGGTTTATTAATGCGCTTTTGAAGCCGGCTTTTGCGGGAAGATTAGGATCAGCGCGACGATCACTACCAGGAGCGCAACAGAAGCGGTGTAACGGCTAAGGGCCAGTCCTCCATTGGCGAGAGGCTTATCGAGAAAATCGCCGACGACGGCGCCGAGCGGGCGAGTCAAAATGAACGCCGCCCAAAACAATACCGCGCGCGAAAGGCTCGTGAAGTAGTAGAGAAGAGCGGTTACGAGGAGTAGCCCACCGAAAACCGCGGCAGCTCCGAGATAGCCCATGTCATTGGTATCCGCGACCCAGTCGCCCAGTGCTGTTCCCAGCGTCTGCGAGAACATGATTGTGACCCAATAGAAGATCTCGATCTTCGGCGTAATGACGGTGTCGACCGAAATGCTCCCCGTTGACCAACGCCAGGTCAGGAGCGACGCAATCACGCAGATGAGCAAGATGGTCGAACCGCCGGTGTAACCGATGCCGAGCGATCTGGTGCAATAATCCGCCAGCGTAGTTCCGACCGTGGTCGTCGCGACGATCGTTAACCAGTAGAGGTACGGGTGAAACTTTTTCGCTCTGATTTGCACCAGCACCGCAACTACGAAAATCACACCGAAGATCGCCGTTCCGAGCAGATAACCGGTACCTTTCGCATCGGACGTAGTTTCGCCCAGCCACGACATGGTCACGGCATCGCCACCAGTTTCGCCGAGCGTAGTCGCCAGGATCTTAACGATCCAAAAGAGAAGCGTTACCTGCGGTACTTTTGCAACGAGCTCTGATTTCTCCTCGTCAATGGTCATCGGAAACCAGCTTCTCCTTTCTTGTGCAGGCGCGGGCCTTTTATCTCAACCGGTTCCGGCGCTTTGTCCGCGGGGATTTGCGGACAACTGTCGATCCATCGCTCGCGGGTCGGCGCGGCCCAACGCACGGCATTGCGCAACACCTGCCTAACGAGTGGTTGATGATAAATCGGATAAACTTCGTGTCCCGGCCGGAAGTAAAAGATTTTTCCGTTGCCGCGTTTCCAAGTGCAGCCGGAGCGAAAAACTTCACCGCCTTCGAACCATGAGATGAAAACAATTTCGTCCGGTGTGGGTATGGCGAAAGGCTCGCCGTACATTTCCGTGTTCGGAATCTCAAAGTAGCAATCGATCCCGCGCGCGATTGGATGCGCGGGATTGCAAACCCACAGCCGTTCTTTTTCGCCGGCTTCGCGCCAGGTGAGAGAACAGGTCGTGCCCATGAGACGCTTGAATGGTTTCGAGTAATGGGCGGAATGCAGCGCGATAAATCCCATTCCTTCCCAGACGCGCGCTAGGACACAATCTACCACGCGATCGCTCACTTTTCCGTGCGCGGCATGTCCCCACCAGACGAGCACGTCCGTCTCGGCGAGCGCCGCTTTGGTCAGGCCGTGTTGCGGTTGTTGCAGCGTGGCCGTGCGCACATCGAACTCACCTTTCTCCGCGATTCCTTCCGCGATCGTGCTGTGCATCCCGTGCGGATAGATCGAGCGCACCATGAGATTTTTTCGCTCGTGCACATTTTCTCCCCAAACGGTGACGCGAATCTTTCGTGGCATGCACGGTTAAGATGAATGGGAATTTCGCAATGCGCGAGTCGCCGGATGCTGCGCGATTTTACGCAGGGCTTTCGCGAGTAATTCGCGACCGGGTGAGATCTTGTGCCAGGGCGAGGCCCCGCTCGGATGCGGCAGCGGAATGAGATCGAAGGCGCGGTCCGCACGTTCCATGACGAACTTGCGCCCTATGACCGCGTCGAGTTTGTCGATCGCGATGAATTGCGCGATCGCGAGTTTTCCGATCGGAATAACAAGGCGCGGTCGTAGGATTTCGAATTCGTCATTCATCCACGACGAACAGTTGGCAATTTCGCGCGGGTTCGGTACGCGATCAGTCCCGCCGCTCGCTTTGCCGGGAAAACAGCGGCAAACCGCTGCGAAATAAATGTGTGCCCGCACGAAGCTTTCATCCATCGCGCAGAATTCTTCGAACCAACGGAAAAGCGTTTTCCCGGCCGTATGCGCAAACGGCCGCTTCAAGACTGGCTCTCGCACACCGGGCGCCTGACCGATTAACATGACCTCGCTAAAAATCGCGCCGCCCGAGACCGGCGGCGGTAACATGCGCGGGCATCGCCGGCACTGCACCAGACGCACGACATGTTTTTCAAGGAGAAGGCGCGAGGCCGATTGCTTCGCCATTTGGGAGCGGCACCTTCACGCACGCGGGCGGTTGCGCGCAAGATCGGAAGCGGGAAGAATCATCGCGGGAAATGGCTGTTCAATTCCGAGATTATTACGAAACGCTGGGCGTTTCCAAGACGGCAAGCGCAGACGAAATCAAGTCGGCCTTTCGTAAACTCGCGCGCAAATTCCATCCCGATGTCGCGAAGGATAAAAAAAGCGCGGAAGAAAAATTTAAGCAGATCAACGAAGCTTACGAAGTCCTGAGCGATCCGGAGAAGCGGAAGAAATACGATCAGCTTGGCGCGGATTGGAACCAGCCTGGTCGCGGAGTTCAACCACCACCGGGATGGGGTGGCGGTGGTGGACAGCCGGGCGGCGGCTTTCAAAGGTGGGGCACAGGCGGCGATGGCGGCGGCGTCGAGTTCGAATTCGGTGGAACAGGTTTTAGCGATTTCTTCGAACAGTTTTTTGGTGGCGGGCGATCGCGCACGGCTGGTTTTGGTCGAGGAACTCCGGCGGCCGAACGCGGCAGCGATGTGGAAGCGGACATCATGGTGCCGTTGGAAGAAGCTCTCCATGGCGCGAAGCGAACCGTTTCGTTGCGCCGCAGCGGATCGCGAAAAGTGGAAAGCTACACGGTAAAAATTCCACGCGGTGTGCATGAAGGACAACGCATTCGTCTCGCAGGCCAGGGTGAAGCGGGCGAGGGCGGAGGAAAAAGTGGCGATCTCTATTTACGCGTGCGTCTGGCGCGGCATCCGGATTTTTCCGTCGAAGGAAGCGATCTCATCCAAGAGGCGGATATCCCCCCGTGGACTGCGGTCCTCGGGACCGACCTGCAGGTGCCGACACTCGACGGGAAAGTGCGGCTGAAAATCCCACCGGGCACGCAGGCGGGCCAACGATTTCGTTTGCGTGAGCGCGGACTACCGAACGCCGCGGGCGGACGTGGCGATCTTTACGTAGTGGCGCAAATTCAACTCCCCAAAAAAATCACCGAACGGGAGCGCGAACTTTGGTCGCAGTTAGCGCAGTTACATGGAGAATCAGCCTCGTGAAAATCTCACTCGGGACCGATCACGCCGGCTTTCGGTTGAAGGAAAAAGTGAAAGAGCTTCTGCACTCGTTAGGCCACGAAGTGGTGGATTTTGGCACCTTCAACGAAGAGCCGGTCGATTATCCACTATTCGTTAGACCGGCGGCAGAAGCGGTGGCGAAGGGCGAATGCGAACGCGGCGTTGTCTTCGGTGGATCCGGCAATGGCGAAGCCATGACGGCGAACAAAGTGCGCGGTGTGCGCTGCGCGCTTTGCTGGAGCGAAGAAAGCGCGAAACTCTCGCGTCAACACAATGACGCCAACGTGCTCTCGTTAGGCGAACGTCTCATCCCGGAAGATCTGGCGCTTTTGATCGTGCGGATTTGGTTAACGACAGCTTTTGAAGGCGGTCGCCATTCGCGGAGAATCGCGATGCTCGATTCTCCTGTCTAATGCCAGAGATCGGCGCAAATCGCGATTAGGAAAACACCGGAAACGAAAGCGTTACTCTGGAAAAATGCCCGATTAACTCCGGCAAGATCAAGCCGGCTCGCCGCGCGATGTTCGTAAAGCAGCGCCGCCGCGATGAGTGGCATCGAGCCGAAAAAGACGAACCCGAGTTTGGCAGCGAGACCAAACGCAATCAAAGCAACGAACATTCCGAAATGCAGGCATTGCGCGAGACGCAAGCTTCCCGGCACGCCTAGCTTAACGACAAGTGAATGCAGATGCTCGCGCCGATCGAATTCCGCATCTTGGGTTGCGTAGATAAGATCGAAGCCGGCCACCCAGCAGATCACACCGGCGCCGAGAACGAGGGGTGCCAGATCGAGCCGCTCCGTTTGCGCGATCCAGGCACCGGCCGGCGCGACGGCCAGCGCGAACCCGAGAAAAAAATGTGAAAGATCAGTGAAACGTTTCGTGATCGAATAGAAAAAAACGATGGCGAGCGCGACTGGCGCGAGCATGGCCGTGGCAAAATTGATCGCGCTGGCTGCGAAGATGAAACCGAGAATGCAGACAATAAGCGCGACGATCGCGCTCTTGCGCGTGACCAGTAGGTGACGTTGGGCGGTGCGCGGATTGCGCTGATCCAGCGACCAGTCAACCAGACGGTTGAATAACATGGCCGCGGTCCGCGCCAGGATCATGCAGATGACGACCAGGAAAGAAATTCGCAGCGATGGTCGTCCCTTGGCCGCAACCAGAAGCGCTCCAAGCGCGAACGGGAGCGCAAAAACTGTATGAGAAAAACGAATCAGGTGGAGGAACCGCGTCACCTGATTTGGGTTCGTGTTCATGAGCCTTCGGCAATCAAGGTGGACAGGCGGTCGCGCGCTTTGCTCATGATCGGCGTGCCATGCGCGAAAAGCATTCGCTCGAAATTCAAATCGAGCAATTTGCTCAGTGACTTTCGCATTCGCTTCGAATCGGAGCAGTATTTGGCCGGTAGGAAGTTGAAACCATTCGAACCGAAGTTGATTAAAGCGTCGCCAACGATCAACAGCCCTTGATCGCGTGATGAGAAAAGCGCGATCTCGCCAGGCGCGGCACCCTCGATTGCAATGATCTGCAAGTCATCAGCGAGAACATCGCCATCTCGCAATTCGCGGGCCCCGGGCGCCGTAGCCTCACGCATCGCATAAATCGGTGCGGCAAATTTCGCGGAGAAGTCAGCGGATGCGCGCCGGTGATTCGCATTCGTGACAACAATTCCCGTTACGGCTCCCCCGATTGGCGGGTCGTCATCTCCGAGAGCAATCGGATCGATCAGAAAGATCTTCGATCCCACTGCCAGTGCGGTCGAAAAAAGTTCCGCTTTAACCGTCGAGTCATATCGAGACCAGATGGTTAGCGCGGCATCGAGGCGTTGCACTTCAACCATAGGATGGGGGATCGAAGCGCATGGACTTGGCATCGTAGCTGCTAGATTGACCATAACTACCAGAAATACAATGATAGCATTCTCCTACCAAGCTCGTGACGCCTCGGGCAAAATCGTTTCCGGCGTCCAGGAAGCACTCAACGAAGACAACGCCGTGACTAGTCTCATGAGCCGCGGGCTCATGGTCTTGTCGCTCCAGGCAAAAGCCGCCGCGTCGCGTTCGAAGAAGAAAAACTTCAAGGTCAAAGAGACTGACCTCGTTCTCTTCACCCGCCAGCTCTCTACTATGATCGAGGCCGGCATCTCGCTCGTGCAAGCGCTTACCGCGTTGTACGACCAATCCGATCCGAAACGCCAGAAGGGCCTGCGCGACGTCATCAGCGACGTGACCACGCGTGTTCAAGGTGGCGAAACTTTCAATGAATCTATCGCGAAGCATCCGCGCGTGTTCGACCGACTGTTTGTTTCCATGGTGAAAGCAGGCGAGCACGGCGGTTTGCTCGCGGAGATTTTGGACAGACTGGCCGGCTTCCTCGAAGCCAGCTCTCGGTTGCGCAAGAAGGTCAAGTCGGCCATGACGTATCCAGTCATCGTCATCTGTATCGCATTTGCCATCACCACATTCTTAATCGTCAAAGTCGTGCCGATCTTCGGCGAAATCTTCAAGGATTTCGGTGCGAAACTTCCCGCGCCCACGCAGTTCCTCATCGACGTCAGTGATTTCATGCGGAACGAATGGTACTTCCTCATCGCGATTGTCGCTGGAATCTTCTTCGGCATTCGCACTTTCCTCCGCTCCAAGCGCGGCAAACAACTGTGGGATCGCTGGAAATTGAAGTTGCCGATCTTCGGTCCGCTCATTCACAAGATTTGCATGTCGCGCTTCGCCCGCACCTTTGCGCAATTGATTCGCAGCGGTGTGCCGATTCTCGAAGTCATCGACATCGTGGCCGGCGCGTCCGGTAATCATGTGGTCGAGACGAGTATCAAAGGCGTCGGCGAAGACGTCGAACGCGGCGACAACCTTTCGGTCGCTTTGTCGAAGAAGCCGATTTTTCCGCCCATGATGCTGCGGATGGTTTCGGCCGGCGAAGCGACCGGTAAAATTGACACCATGTTGGAAAAAATGGCCGACTTCTGGGACGAAGAAATCGAAGCCCTGCTCGACGCGCTCACCTCCCTCATCGAGCCAATGCTGATCGTCTTTCTTGGCGTCATCGTCGGCGGCATCGTCATCGCAATGTTCCTGCCGATCTTCAAGCTGAACGAAGTGGCTTCGCAGAGCAAAAACTAAAACTTTCACAGAGCAAAAGCTAAGGAGAAGCCTCGCTCGGTAGCTGGAAGGGGTGGGTCGCAAGACCTGCCCCTTCTTGTTTTTCTAGGCGTCCTCATAAGAACGCGTCCGCTCTTTCGCGACCGATTCGACGCGCGCATACAAATCGGAATAGATGCGCTCCAAAGCCGTGCCCGGATCTTCCAGCATCATACTCTCTTTAATTTTGCTCGCATAAATTCCGAACGAGAAGGGCGAGATCACTTCCAGCTCGCGCAAGACCCAGCGAAAGGATTGCACGCGATCGAGCGACGCATAGGCTTCGTCTGCATCGAGAAAAATATGCATCGCCTGTTTATAGGCCTCGCTGAGTAACGGATGCTGCGGCTCGTGTTGTTCGAGCACACGAAACAGAACTTCCGAACTCCAGGTCAGTTGCCGCGGCCGACGTTCGCGACCTGGTAAATGCCGCGGCACCATCAAGCCGGTTTGCGCGACCCCGCGGAATTGCCACTTCACCAATTCCGATCCGCGCAACGCCGCGAACAAGTCTTCTTCCGCGCCTTCGCGTTCGAAACACAACCGCCAATCTTCCAGCGGCATTTCCTGGAATGGTCGCAGCGTCAGAAGAAATCCGTAGTCATCGATCGTGACGAGCGCGTTTCCGCCGAGACGCTTCTTTACCCGCCAAGCCACGATACGGGAGAGAGCGTCGTTGGCGCTTCGACCGATGAGCGAATGAAAAAAGTAATGCGAGTGTTCGTCGTCGCGATACAGCTCGATCAACATTTTCTCTCCGACCGGCAATTCCGAGACGAGCAATTGCGCACGAAATTGTGCGAGAATCGCTTCCGCATTGGCCTTGGAGATTTCGTAATCTTCCACCAGCCAGTCAGAGACATTTTCGTCCGACAAACGTTTCGCGATTTCGGCGCGGATATCACGAACGCCGCGCGCCAGTCCGGAAGTGAGCGGCATCTTCGCCGCGTTCCAACGCGGCACAGTCGGAAGATGTCCATCCGCGCGCTCTACATAAGCGGCCTGCAGAGCGGTATCGATCAGGCGGACGATACGTCCTCCGAGGACGAAGAGATCGCCGATCTGCAGTTGCTTGATAAAATTTTCCTCGACCGATCCGAGCCGGCGTCTCTTCAAAAAAACATCGACGAAGCTTTCCGAGACGATGGTGCCGATGTTGACCAAAAAATCGCGAGCCACTCGCGGATGCGCGATCGAGATGACGCTGTCTTCCACGCGGATTTTCCCAAACACTTCAGCGTATTGTTTCTCCAGCGACGCGCCGCCGCCTTCGAGATACTGGACCACGCGGTCAAATTCTTCGCGTTCCAGTTCCGCGAAAGGAAGCGCGCGCCTGACGAGTGCAAAAACTTCGTCGGTGGTGATTGGTTCGAGCATGGCCAGGCCGACAATATGTTGGGCCAGCACATCAACCGGCTGCTGTTGAACGCGGATGGGATCGAGGGCGCGCTCACGCACGCGCCGTGCGGTGACGGTCGCCTCAACGAGATCGTTCACATTCGTCGCCACGAGAACGCCGTGACTCATGCGATTGAGCGAATGACCGGAACGGCCGATCCTTTGAATCGCGCGCGAGACGCCTTTTGGCGTTGCAACCATGACGACGAGGTCGACCGCGCCGATATCAATCCCGAGCTCAAGACTGGTCGAACAAACAACCGCGCGCAGTTCGCCATTCTTCAACCGATCTTCTACTTCTAGCCGCACGCTGCGGTCTAACGAAGCGTGATGGATTTCGATTTGCTTCGCCAGGTCGGGCAGCAATCCCTTCAGATTCAATCCCAACTGCTCCGCCGCGGATCGAACATTGGTAAAAACGATGACCGATTTGCGCGAGCGAATCAGGTCAGCCAGTTCCGCATAAAGTCGCGCGCCGGTATAACCGGCCGCCGGATAGGGATGCCGACGAATCGGCGAGAAAACTTCGACGATCGATTTCTTCTCCACCTTCGCTTCCGCGATTCGACAGGTGCGGCCTTCGCCCACCAGAAATCGTGCAAGCAGATCCAATGGCGCCGCCGTCGCGGACAACCCGACACGGCAGATTCCCGTTTGGGGAGCGCACGCGGCTCGCGTGCGGTTCGCGGCGGCTCGCCGCGAATGCCTTCGGCTATCCATGGTCTGATGCGTTATTCCGTAACTCGATGTGATCGGCGGGCCGCCGATCACGGCACGCGAGCCGCGCGCGCTCCCCAGATTTTCCAAGCGCTCGAGCGACAAGGTCAGATCGACCCCGCGCTTGTTGCCCGCGAACGAATGCAGTTCGTCCACGATAACGAACTGACATTCGCGCAGATGATTCACATAACCTGCCTGCGCCAGCATCACCGCCAGGCTCTCCGGCGTCGTCACAAGAATGTGCGCGCCGCTTCTGCGAAACTTCGCGCGCTCAGAAGCTTTCGTGTCGCCGCTGCGCGCGTGCACGAGCAACTCTTTCTGCAGGCGCATGCCTTCGATCGGCGCGCGCAAATTCTTGCTGATGTCGTAGGTCAGCGCGCGTAACGGGCTAACGTAGATGCATTGCACCGATCGCGTTAGCGTGCCGGCATTGAGTTTTCGCAGGAGAAAATCGAAGACGCCGAGAAAACCGGCGAGCGTTTTTCCACTACCGGTCGGCGACGTGAGCAGAATCGATTCGTGCGCCAGGATTGCCGGCACGCAGAGCAACTGCGCGTGGGTGAAACTCGGATAGGTCGCGCGAAACCATTTCCGCAGCCGCGGATGTAGCTTTTTGCTCAGCGCGGCCGCCCCGGTTTCGCCCCGCGTTCCCATTACTTCTCGGGATTGACCGGGAAGTGTTTGTTTTTCAAATGCTCCGGCACGCGCTCGGTTCGTTCCGATTCGATTTCTTCCGTAGCCGCGCCTAACGACTCGTAGGCTTCACGATTCTTCTTTGCGCGGCACATGTAACAGACCGCATGGGCGAGGGGAATACGCGCTTCCGGCATGCCGACAAATTCGACCGCTTGTTGCGTGGCAATCGCAAGGGGCAACGCCGCCGCGTCCGCCAGGCCGACATCTTCGCTCGCGAAAATCACGATGCGCCGCGCGATAAAACGAAAATCCTCACCAGCGTGTAACATTTTCGCGAGCCAGTAGATCGCGCCCTTCTCATCGGATGCGCGCATGCTTTTAATGAAAGCGCTGGTCGTGTCGTAGTGCGCGTCGCCTTTTTTGTCGTAGACGATCGCTTTCTGTTGAATGCTTTCCTCGGCTATTTTTACGGTGAAATGAACCACGCCTGATTTGTCAGGCGCAGTGGTCAGCACGCCGATTTCGAGCGCGTTTAGACATTTGCGCGCATCGCCATCGCTGATTTTTGCCAGATGACGTTTTGCTTCCGGATCGATGCGCACGTCGTATTTCCCGAGACCGCGTTCTTCGTCGGCTAAGGCGCGGTCGATCAGCTCTTCGAGTTTTTCGACCTTGAGCGGTTCGAGTTGGAAGACTTGCGAGCGCGAAACGAGCGCGCTGTTTACGTAGAAGAATGGATTGTAAGTGGTCGCGCCGATTAGCCGCAGATTTCCGCTTTCAACATCGGGTAACAAAATATCCTGCTGCCCTTTGTTGAAGTGATGAATCTCATCGACAAACAAAATCGTTTTCTGGCCGGAAGTGCGGATGCGATTCGCCGCTGCGCCGACAACTTTGCGCATCTCCGCGACATTACTCTCCACGCCGCTGAGCCGTTCGAACTTCGCCTGCGTCATCTCTGCAATGATTTGCGCCAGCGTCGTCTTTCCCGTTCCCGGCGGACCGGAGAGAATGACTGACGGCAATCGATCCGCCTCAATCGCGCGCCGCAGAAGTTTTCCAGGTGCGAGGATGTGCTGTTGCCCGACAAATTCTTCGAGCGAACGCGGTCGCATGCGCGCGGCCAACGGCGAGGCAGCCGTCGGCGCTTTTACCGCCTTCACTTCCTCGTCAACTTTGAATAGATCTTCCATCGTGTGTAGCGACGCAGCTCTGTCGGCGTAACTGCGCCTTGAATTGCAGGCAACGTTTGTTGCGGGAAAGCGCCGTCGCTACGACAGGCTACGACGCGCGTAGGCTTGCAGCAAATTAGCCTAACGAGTGGTTGAAGCCGGTGCGACGACTGATCTGGGCGCAGCCGCTGGCTTTGGCGCCGACGTCGCCTGCGCCCACACCCGCGCGAAGTGAACCTTGTTCTCGCGCCATTCGAAAAGGTGCATGTCCTTCTTCACCTCCGCAGTATAAAGCACTCCCGCGTAACGCCACCCGTCTAGCATGATACCTTGCCCGTAGGGCTGACCGACCGCCGTCACGACCGGGACGTTATGTTCCCCGCTGGTTCTAGGGAAAGCTTCCGCCCAGTGCAGCTCGATCGTCTGCAATTTCAATTTCGCCAGCGCGGCGATGATGTCCTCCGCCCAGTGAAAACAGTAACCCCGTTTGCGTTGTCCGGTGGCGATAAGGTAATTCTGCACGCCGGAGGGCCAGGTCATTCGGTATTCGACCGCGAGCCGCCGCACCGTCAGATAAGCGGTCTCGCTCAACCGCTCCGCTTCATCGGGCCGAATTGTCGGCGAAAGCGCGACGATTCTGCGCGAGAGTTCGTTGGCTCTATCCTGGTCTGCCGCAGACAGTCTGGTCGGCGCGACGGCGTTCGGACCCGTCAAGCTACAACTCGTTAGGCAGAGGGCGATCCAGAGCAAGAGGGCGCGGCGCATGCGGCGCAAATTAGTTTGGCGAAGCGGGTCGGTCGAGCAGAAGTGGCGCGTTTCTTGCACACGAAAGGATTCGTTCGAATGTTCGGCGGCATGCGCAAAGCGATCCTATTTTTGTTTCTAATCTTTTTCGCGGCGGAGATGCGGGCGACCTTGCCGCTGTCCACGACTTTTCGCGGCCAGGATAAATTCGATCGGCTGGTCAACGAAGCGCGTAACAGCAATTGGGCGGCACTGCCTATTGGCGAACGCACTGCGGCGGTCGGACGCTCCCTCGTCGGGACGCGTTACAAAGGTTTCACGCTCGAAATCGACAACCGCATCGAGTCCCCCTCGGTAAACTTCACCGGTTTAGATTGCTGGACCTTCTTCGAAGTTTCCCTCGCCTTCGCGCGCCTGATCGAAGAGCCGCAGGAAAATTGGACGCCGGAACGTCTGCTGCATTACATCGAACTTGATCGTTATCGCGGCGGCGAATGCACCGGCGAATATCTTTCGCGTCTGCATTATCTGGAAGATTGGCTGGCCGATAACAATCGGCGCGGCCTGATCGAGGACCTAACGAGAAGTCTGGGGGGTGTGAGTGTGCCGCATGCCGCCCAGGAAATGACGCGCGGTTGGAGAAGTTATCGTTACTTGAAAGCGAATCGGAGTTTGTTGCGTCCCCTCGCCAGCATGGAAGCGCGCGTCTCGAGTCGACCACTTTATCAGATTCCGAAAAGCCGCGTCCCCGCGATCGAATCGCAACTGCGCACGGGCGACATCATTGGCATCGTCTCGCACGATGGCCGTCTCTTCGGAACCGCGCATGTCGGGTTGGCCTTGCGTTCCAGCGATGGGGTTTTGCATTTCATGCACGCGTCTTCACCGCGCAATTACGGCAAAGTGGTGATCGACTCGAGCCTCTCGAGTTACCTCTATCGCTACGGCGGCGACACCGGCATTCTGGTGGCGCGGCCTATGCGCTAGTTGTCGTTAGGCTAACGACAAACGAGGCGCCGTGGCCGGCGCCGGCACTCGATGCTTTCATCGTTCCGCCATGCGCCTCGACCACCGCCTTGCTGATGGCTAGACCAAGGCCAAGACCTTCGCGGCGCGCGCTCACCTGCTCGAAGGCGTCGAAAATTTTGCCGATCGATTCCCGCTCGATCCCGATCCCGGTATCGCTGATGCGGATGGTGATCTCTCCCGCTGTTTCGTTTGAAGTGTGGACCGAGATGTTTCCGCGCCGATCGGTAAACTTGGTCGCGTTCCGCAGCACATTCCAAAAGACCTGCTGCAAGCGGGCCGGGTCGGCCACCATCACGTGATCCACCGCTGCGAGATGTACTTCGAGGACGAGGGCCTGGGCCTCGATGTCGTTGCGCACGATCTCGATCGCGTGGCGAAGCAATTCATGAACGTCGCAACGGCGCGCGCGCAGTTCGAGTTTGCCGCGAGTGATGCGGGTGAGATCGAGCAGATCGTCGATCAGGCGCGCTTCCAGTTCGACGTTGCGGCACACCATGTTCAGGCCTTCCGCAATTTCAGGCGATAAATCGGGCGAGTCCTTCATCCCGCCGGCCCAGATCAAAACCGGCGTCAGGGGGGTGCGCAGCTCGTGGCTGAGGTTGGCGAGGAAGCGATCCTTGGCGGCGTTGGCTGCTTCGGCCGCTTCCTTCTGGCGTTGCAATTCTTCCTCGATTTGCTGGCGGTGAATGAAGAGGCCGATCTCGCTGCCGAGCGCTTCGACTAACTGAAGCAAATCTTCATCCGGCTGGGCTTTCTCCGGGCTGAACAGATCGAGGACGCCATTGATTTTCCCGTGGGCACAGAGCGGGAAAGCAAAGCCACCGCGCAATCCCGCATCGGCCGCGGCCGCGCTGCGCGCAAAGTTTCCGTCCTGCGTTACGTCGTTAATCCAGATGGGCGTACGCGCTGCAATCACGCGGCCAGGCAAACCGGTCCCTGGCGCGAGCGCAGTGGAGCGAGTGGTTTCCGTGAAAATTTCCCATCGCGGGTCGGCGCCGCTCCAGGTGGAATCGCAGCGGAGTGTTTCGCAATTGTTCTCACACAGCCAGATGGAACCGGCCACCCAATTACCGATCCCCGCGATTGTCTGAATGACTTGCGGCCCCACTTCCAGGATCGACATCGAACCGGCGAGCAAACTGGCGACGTGATATTGCGCGGTCCGGCGGCGTTCAATGCGCACCCGTTCCGTGATGTCGCGCAGGTAGGCGGTGAAAATTGATTGGCCTGCGATTTGGTGGCGGTGATCGCCAACTCGACCAGAATCTCCACGCCGTCGGCGCGGATCGCGGCGATTTCGATGCGGCGGCCCAGCACCGGGCCTTTCCCGGTTTTAAGAAAATGCGCCAGCCCCTGGCGATGACGTTCGCGCAGTGAGGGCGGGATGATCAGCTCGGCCAGCTCTTTCCCGACCGCCTCGTTGCGCGTGTACCCAAAGACGCTCTCCGCCGCTGGATTAAACTCACGAATCATCCCGTTCGCATCCATCGTGATGATGCAGTCGAGCGCGGACTCGAGGATAGCGCGGCTTAGGCCGGCCAGCCATTCCGTGGGAGCGTCGCTCGCCGGTCCGGCCTGCTCTTCAATCACCATTGAGATCTTATTCGGCGTTCGACGCACACTATATCGTATCGGCGAGTCGTTTTGTGCAGAGACAGGAAGAGAAAGCTAGACGATCTCGAGATTCACCGGAGCCTTTTGCGCGCGGCTAAGTTCCGCCGGAGCCGCAGGCGAGTGCGCGCGCGCCGGATTTTGCGCAGCAGAGAATTCTTGGAATAAGTGCCGCGGAAATGCGGCGTGATCGTGACCCCATTCTGCGCACACATTCGAATCGCCTTCGTAGTCCAAAGTCCGCGAACGATCGCGGACATGAGGTAGGCAGTGGAGCGTTTCCTCGCGTGCGGTAGGAGAGGACCAGCATCTCTTGGGTGCGCTCTCGCGTCGGAGAACGCATCGCAGCTCGACCACGATCGCGATCGAGTCCGCGAAGTCGGCTAATTGAATACGTTTTTCGGCGGGGGTGGTCATCGAGCGTCCGCACCATGAAGTTAACAGCACATACGCGACAACTCGTTAGGCTATTCTCGTTGGCGCGATGAGAACGTCTTCGCGTTCGACTCGCGCGCCGCGACGCAAGAAAAGCGCGAGAATCTCCGGAGTGTAGTAATGGCCGTCGTAGGCCGGGTTGAGTCCGAAAAAAATCCGACCGCCGGGCTTTAAGTGATGCGCGAGATCGTCGAGAAAAAATTCCCATTCGGCCACCCCCCAGCGCCAATCCTGCCCGACCGAGCCGTTGAATGCGGTCGAGAATGCGGTGATCCAATCGAACTTGCGGCCGAGATCGGGCAGCGGTTCGAAGGCGCGCACTGTAGCTATTTTTCTTTCGAGACCGAAGAGATCGATCAAGTCGGTGAACATCGGAATCTCTTCCGTGTCCAGGCCGAGTCCGCGGTGGCCGAAGTGTTTGAGGATGAAAAGAAAAAATCCGCCGCCGCAACCGATATCGAGCACATCTAACGGCGGCGAGCGATGAAGTTTCAAATCCTGGACGCGCGCGATGTTCAAGCGCAGAAAGCGCTCGACCTCGAGATACTTCACATAGTGCTGGCGATAGGAAACATAGCTGCGCGCAGCCGCGAGATGTTCTCGGCGCATGGCGTCGAGACGCGTTTGATCGATCTGGGCGAGGAGCGGCGCGACTGCAATGGGATGTAGGCGGCGCTGCACTTTGCGCCATGCGCGCCGATAAGTGATCGGCTGCGTGAGCTTGGCAATTTCTCCGGTAAGAGCCATCGACTATTCGTTAGGCAGAATAACCGAAACGCGCATCGATTGACTGCATGGTGGACGCCGCGAACGCCTGATCTTCAGGCGAAAGATATTCCCAAAATCCCCCGACTTTGCCGCGACGAACCTTGAATGATTCCGGATCGGCGACATCGCCGGCGCGCAAAATCTTCGAATCAAATCCGCCGGCTGCTTCCATTTTTTTCATGCGCGAAAAATCGGAAAATTTGAGAGCGTGGGCAAAAGCTGTATCGTCGACCGATTTCTCGCCGAGCGCGTCGAGCAGCGCGCGAAAATGCGTGGGGGGATCGTGTCGCAACGTTTCATATTTCACGAGAGCGAAGCGCGGCAAAGAGGAAAATTCGCGCAGCCAACTATTCATCACTTCAATCATCGAACGGATCCCGTGCGCTTTATCGCGCAAGAGCTCGCTTATGCTTTTCGTCTTCAACTCGTTAGGCGTTTCCTGGGTACGGCGTGTCAGCTGCACATATAAAGAAACAAAAGCGTCCCGCGGATCGCGCGCCAGCAGAATGATCTGCGCCCGACCTAATTCGCACGATGGAATCAAATATTTTCCACGGACGTCGTCCCACCAACTTCCTTTGGTGCGCTGCTCGAAATTATCATGCGTGTAGACGATGCGCGGAATCCCGGCGATGCCGTAACGTTCCGGCTCGAGCGTCATTTCGCGGTTAAACTTGCGGCAGTAATAGGCGCAGAGAAAGGCACGTATCCAGGTGCGCCCGCTTTTTGGAATCGAAACGACGATCGCATCGGCGCCGGAAAGTAGTTGGGCGCGACTGCTGAAATTTCGGCGCCACATTTCTTATTCCAATTCAACCGACGAAATTTTTTGGCGCAGGAGCGCGCCGGACAGAGCACGTCGAGTTTGCGCGCGGCGCCATCGACGAAGGAGCGGTAGCTGCGAGTAACTACCGCGGAAGCGCGGAACAATTCCCACTTTCTCCTGCGCGCACATTTCAATCGCCTCGCGCGTCCAAAGTCCGCGCACTACTGCCGACATCAGATAACTGATCGGCGTATTCTCGCGCGAAATGTAAGAGAGCACCTGCATCTCGCGCGTGCGTTCGCTACCGCATGATTCCATTTCCCAGGCAGTGTCGCCTTCGTGCAAAACGGAGAGAAGAGAGTCGCGTTTCCAAAGTGTGAGCTGGCACCGCGTCCGACCATCGGAATCCGGAGGCACGATGCCAAAACGACTGTTGAGCGGTTCGAAGCCCGGCTCCAAATCCGAGCGCGCGCGAAAACAAAACGCATCGACGTCATTGGCGAGTGCATACGCAAGATCGGCGTTGAGCTGTCGCGTGTCCACGGGCGCGGTGAGGAAGTAATCTTCCTGAAGATAAAGAACGTGTGGGGCGTCGATTTGCCCGAGCGCGCATTTCATGTTCGAAGCCCAGCCGCGATCTTCACCGACTGAAATTGTGCGAACAAAACTCGAACGAATCTTCAGGTGGTTCGTGATCAGGTAAACGGGCAGCGAACAGTCGGGCCAAAATTTGCGGAAGAAGAATGCGAAGGGTCGCCAGACATCGAAGAAGCTGTCGCAGCTGGAAACGAGAATCGCGACGGAGTTCATGACAGAGACATCCGCGTCCACTCGTTCAGGATCGACAGGTTCCATAGCGGATGCTCGTAATGAGCGAGACCGCTTCGCGCTGCATCGATTAACTCGCCGATGGCGCGCTCGTGTAAGAGTGGTTGCTCATGGCCGCCGGGCAAATCGACAATACTGAGACGCCGCATGCCAAACCCGACGCCGGACTCGCCGAAGCCTTCATCTTCTGGGCCGCGATGGCGTGCGTGCCTCCACCCAGAAATTCTGTGCTTCGTTCCGCAATGATCAGGGCATCGTAGCGCGATAAAATCTTTTAAGCCCTGGCTGATCGTCTTCGAAGACAAAAAGGCCAGATCCATCGGACATGGCCGTGCCGATGATGGGTAAAATACGGAAAGGCTGAACCATGTCGCGTGAAGCGCGAACGCTGAGGAGATGGTTTGCCGCCGTAGTGCCTGTGATGCGGACGTGGCCATTTGGCAGATGCGTAACCGAGTTGATGGTGAGGACGGGAGCAGGGAAAGTAAGAACTCCAAAATCAGTGAACTTCAACTTACCCGCGCGCCCGCTGCGCATTTCTGGCGTCGGATCGATGTATTCGCGATTTTTGATAAACTGAAGCTCTCCAGCCAAAGGGGAATAGAAGTCCGTCGGCAAACTATAAGCGGGAATGGTAATGGAAGTCCTATCAGGCGACAGAGTGAACGTGAGAGAATTAAGAATCAGGGCGATTCGGTCGCGGGTCTGCCGACTGAAATCGGAAAAGGAATTCCAGCTAATTACATTGTCGATTGTGGCGTCGAGGTAGAGATCGTTGGCGACGAAGCCGCCGGTGGTCGAAACGATCAGTGGCGCGTCGGCTGGATAGTCAGCGCCCGCCAGCGAGAGGGATCGGGACAGAGTTCCATTCGGGGTCACAATGGACGGACACTGCGCCGCTTGAATCCGAAAACCAAAATCATGGTCTCGACCGGCCGGGATGAAACCTGTCGCTTACCTGAAATGGAAGCGCTGGCGGTGAATGCCTGTCTGCTGAAGCCTTATACGCGAGAGAAATTTCTCCAAGCTCTAGCAGAGGTATTTCAACGCGAAGGGGTGGTTGCTGCCTAACGAGTCCTAGAATTTTTTGCTTAGGCTCGCGTACCAGTAACGGTTACGAATCGAGTAGTTTGAGGTATCGTAGTTATCGTTAAAGGCAGCTAGGACAGAAGGTGGTTGCCGATCGAAGGCGTTGTTTACGCCGACAGTTACTTTCGTTCCCCATAACATTCGCTGCCAGAGCGATCCATTATCCGCGCCAGTTACCGCAGCACCTTTCTGATCCTTTGCGTCTTTGGTGTAACTAGTGGCGGCAGCTTGCAGTATCGGCTTCCTGAACTCGTAGCTTAATTGCATATCGAGTGTCGTGTATTCAGCAATGCGGCGATGCAATTGCCAGCTCGGTTCTTGCAATGTGCCTCCGATTTGGACGTTGCCCGCGATGAAGCTGGGATCGTCTTCCATATCGCTGATGTAGTTACCGGTGGCGACGAAATCGAAACCTTTCCACTCCCATTCGGCGCGCAGGAAACCTTTGTTAAACGGAATACCGCCGGGAGTGAGCGGGATGGATGTGTTGAAGTCGCCTAGGAAGTTGTGAGTACCAAGACCGGCGCCGGGTTCCGCCTTCCAAGTGAAGAAATGGTTGTAGCCTAGCGAGAGGGTGAATTGCCCCCAGTTCGTCGTCGGAATTTGGTAAACGGCGGTTATATCGAGACCACTGACCAGCCTTTTGCCGGCGTTGCCGATGGTGGAATCAATCGCGATCAAGTTGCCGTTGGCGTCGCGGGTCACGCCGAGACCAGGGCCACCGAGCGCGCCGACTGCACCCGAACCATTGCCGTAGCCGTCCGGATCGACCACGTTTTGTGAGACAAGCACTTGCGCGAAATTATTTCCACTCAAGAGCAGATTGGTGGTGAAGAGTTGGTAGTAGTCGGCGGTGACGGTGAAGCCAGGAAGGTATTTCGGTGTGTAGACCAGACCGGCGGAATAGGCATCGGTCGTCTCCGGCTTTAGCGCGATGTTTCCGCCGCGCCAGACACCTTGCGGCGGTTGCAATGTGATCCCTCCGCCGGGCGCGAAGTTATCAAATATTACCGGGAAATCCTGGACGACCGGGTTGAATAAATTGGTCGGCGTGGGACCGCGGAAGGATTGGTTCCAATTCGCGCGCAAGGTCAAATCGGGGATTGGCTGGTAACGCAAACTGATGCGCGGGCTGCCACCGAAATCCTCCTGCGGGTTTGCATTATTGAAGCTCGCGGAACGATGAGTGTATTGGTCCTTCTCGTCGAAATGCTCGTAGCGGTAAGCGAAGGAGATATCGAGTGACTTAATGAATGGAACATTCATCGTCGAAGTCACGATCGGGACAGTGAGCTCCGCAAAAAACGAATCGACTTCCTGAAGCGTCTTAGTGTTAGGCGATTGATCGAACCCGAGCTGATCGCCGGCGGCTTGCACCGGGTCGGGAACGGAATGTTCGGCGATATTACGATGCTCGTAGCCGCCTGCGAGGTCGATGCCGCCGTTCCACAAGTGCGGGAACAGGTGCGCGTTCAGTTTGATGTCGTAAAGATAATCGCGTTCGTAAAAAAATGAGTGGCCGAGGTATTGCGAATTCTGGAATCCGAGAAGGTTATTGTAAGGTGCGGTCAAACCCGTCGGAACACCTGCACCTGTGATCGGATCGATCGTATAAGTAGGAGCAGTTCCAATGATCGGGGCGTTCTGACCGATGAAAGGGTTAAACAAGTTCGCGTTGATTTGGCTAACGATGGCAGTGTGAGTGGCGTCGCCCGAATCAACACGCAGTTCGTCGAAGCGCTCGTAAACGAAGCCGGTGTCGTAGCCGAAATGGCTGATGAAGTCGTTTCCCTTGAAATTAAAATCGCCATTCAAGCCCACGCTGTAGCGCCAGTAATCGTGATCGTAGAAACTGCGGCGCAGACCTGACTCCTGCACGAAACGATAGCGGAGTGACTGCAAGTTTGTTCCGAACGGATTGAAAATCGAGGTATTGACCTCCGTGCCGTCGAGGAAGAACGGTGCGGCCGCGAGTCCATTGTCCTGTTTGGTCTTGGCATACATGACGTCGCCGTAAAGCTGAAGGCCTTCGCCGAAAACCTTGTAACGTCCGGTCACGTAGTAAAGTGCCTTCTCGACTGCGGGAATTGCCGGAGTGAAGGCGCGGAAATTGAACTGCGATGGATCGGAGCCCGCATTGAAATCACGATACGAAGCCGGGGTGACTTGGTTGGTGCGCGGATCAATCAGCACGAGGTCACGAGCGTTATCCGGATTCTCAGCGGTCGGAGCGAGAATGGTGACACGGCCGGCGAAGCTCCCGCTGTTGTTATTCAAACCGCCCCAGCCGAGACCGGCGGAATTTGGATAAAACGGATCGCCTAACGAGTTACTAGTATCGCCAGTGGTGGCGATGAAACGATCACGCGAGAAAAGATTCGCGCGTGAATAATATTCTCCTGAAGCCGCCATCTGGACTTTGCCATCCATACCGACTAAGCCACCTCGGATGTAGGCTTGGCGCACGTGCGCATCGCTATCAGTCGTGTTCCCGTAAAGGACATTTGCTTCCGCGCCGACGTAGGGCGCTTCGCCCGGCCCGTCGAGCATGATGAAGTTCACCACGCCCGCGACTGCATCTGATCCGTAAACAGCCGATGCACCATCCTTAAGAACTTCGCTCCGCGAAAGTCCGCTGATGGGAATGGCATTGATGTCTGCCGATGTGTTCAGTCCCTGGCCCAGGAAAGCCCGGCGACCATTAATCAAAACGAGCACATTCTGTTGACCGATGCCGCGCAGGTTCACGCCCGCCTGACCATTGCCGCCGTTGGAATCATTCTCAGTGGTGGCTGCGCCGACGAACGAGGGTAATTGACGCAATCCTTCCACCGGAGTGTTCGCGCCTTGTTTCTGCAAAACTTCGGCGGTGTAAACGGTAACTGGCAACGCCGCTTCAGTTTCCGCGGTAGGTATATAAGACCCGGTAACGATCACTCGTTCCGTGGTCGCTTCGCCCGCCCGAGGTCCGGCCGCATTCGAACTCGCCGCGACGTCGGCAGGTGCGCGGTTCATTTGCCGCGTGGCCGCGTCCTGCGCGAAAAGGCTTGGACTCGTTAGGCAAATGACGACTGCAATTGCCGCCTTACGACTGACGTGTGCGTTTCTAAGAATTTCCCACATTTGTTCTCCTCGATTTGCGCAGAATAAATCTCTTCGCTGTGACAAACTCTATCCCGGCGGAGGCATTTGACGGGTCTGACATCTTTCAGTCTTTGCCGGACATGACGGCCGGAAAGTTTCGCGGGTTTGAAGTTGATTCTGAATGCGATATGGTAGGAGTCGTTAAGGGGGCGCACTGGTTTCGACTCGTAGTTCGAAGCACAGGCGGCATGTCGAGGATGGTTCGTTGGCCTCGTTAAAATCCGGACCAAAAAAAATAAACGCAGATCACCAAGATCTCGCTCTCGCGGCTTAATTGACCGTGATGTTTTCGGTTGGACGCCTGCTACGGCCGGAAACATGGACAGCAGGCTAATCGGACGGCGGAGTGACCGCGCCGGACGGTGAAGGAATTTCGTGGACGCTCGGGAGTCGGCAGTGTGCCGGTGCAACGTTCGATTCCTTAAAAATAAACACCGGATAAACATGTAGAAGCTTGTGCAGAAAGCTTCGAGGACAGGGGTTCGACTCCCCTCGCCTCCACTTTTTTATCG
>JBBRYT010000010.1:0-132850 GCA_038237435.1 Chthoniobacterales bacterium | reverse complement strand
TTCTCGTAGTTGAGGGCGTTCGAGATGTGCGTCTGGTTGGGGTGGTCTGTGGTGTTGTCTTTGGATTTGGCGTTGGCGTTGGCGTTGGCGTTGGCGTTGGGGTCGGAGTAGGTGTTGGCGTTGGTGTAGGTGTCGGAGTTGGTGTAGGCGTCGGGGTTGGGGTAGGTGTCGGAGTTGGGGTAGGTGTCGGAGTTGGTGTAGGTGTCGGAGTTGGTGTAGGCGTCGGAGTTGGTGTAGGCGTCGGAGTTGGTGTAGGCGTCGGGGTTGGTGTAGGCGTCGGGGTTGGAGTAGGCGTCGGGGTTGGTGTAGGTGTCGGGGTTGGTGTAGGTGTCGGGGTTGGTGTAGGCGTCGGGGTTGGAGTAGGCGTCGGAGTCGGTGTAGGCGTCGGAGTTGGGGTAGGCGTCGGAGTTGGTGAGGACGAAGATGCAGTGATCCGTTGCTCCACCGCATCGAAGGTTGTTGTTCCAAGTCCTGGAACTCCTCCTCCAAGGAAATGGACGCTTTCGCTCTCAGCAGACTTAAGACTCTGCTGATTGTCGAAAACCCGCGCCATGAGCTCTTCGCTCCCGATCGGCCCGAAATCCTGAAAAAGCTGCGCTGTCGCGGCGACCAGTTTGGTGTTCACTTGCACTGGCTTGCCGAGCGGCGCGCGCGGGTCGCCGGACAACATTTCGCCGCTCCGCAATGTGACCGATTCCTCTGGATGACCAGTGCGCGTGATCTGCGCCTGGCCTTCCATCATGATGAACTTGTAGCTGGGATTGCTTTCCTCGACGCCGTGATACTCGGCCATCAGGGTCGTCCCGGTGATGGCTGCGGTGACGGCCGCGGTCGTAATCTTTGCGCCCCCGGAATTTTTCGGCACTCGTAACAATATTGCGCCGCCGCCCAATTCGACGGTGCGCGTTCCCTCGTTAACGGTGAAAATCGTGTTCGCGCCGAGACGCGCGATCGTTTTATCGGTAAACGTCAATTCGCTGCGCGAGTCCACGCCGGTGCGCACGGCGGTGCCCTCGCGCACATCATCATTCACCGTCGCCTTGCGCGGCGCGGCCGCCGTCGGCAACAAGTTCACCTCGTTGATGACGGCGGTGACTTTCCCCTCTTTCAACTCCGCGCCAAAAAGAGCCGAGGCAGCCAGCACGGAAAGCAAAAACCAGTAACCAATTTTCATGGGGCAAGAACCAACGTGAAACAGTGCATCACACTTCTATGATTAAAGCGGGAAAATTCGACGACAGAGGTCATTTTTTTTTGCAAGCAGCGAAGTGCTCCTCGATCGTGGTCTACCGATCGTTCGAAACATCTGAACGGCCGCCTCCGCCTAGAATCGAAACGAGAGCGAAAGCGCGCCGCCGATGTTTCCAACCTGGTAATCAAAGACGTCCTGGTTGGAATCGTTCACCGCGAAGCTGGCAATCGCATTGACGCTGAGCCATTTCGTGAAACGATAAGTCGTCCCGAGCGCGAAAATTCCACTCACGTCTGTTCGATCGCTCTCGACGTAATCGCGCACCGCCAGCCGCGCCACCGCGTTGGCGGTCAGCGAGCGCGTCAGATTCACGGAATAACCAATAAAAGCGCTGAAATCATGGCGCTCCGGTGGCGCGGGATCGGCATGCACGCTGAAACTCGCATCAACCCCGGCCGAGATTTGTTGCGCGCGTCCGATTTGGAAAGGCATCTCCGCGCCGAGATCGATCGCGTGATTGGAAAAAAATTCGTCGAGACTGTCGGTGGGGGTCAGCCGGTTGTAATCATACTCCGCCCGCAGATAGAGATTGTGCAGCCGCGGCAGGGTGTAAGTGAGGCCGGCCCGCGCGTCGAAGCTGGCGAAGTTCAATTCGGAGAATCGATCATAGAAGAAGAATTGTTTCCCGACCGAGAAGCTGGCGTAAAGCGTTCCCTTAATTTTCGGCACGAAAGATACACCCAAGCCCGGAGTGAAAAGCGCGTCACCTTGTTCGTTGTTGCGGGAGAGAGCGACATTGGAAGTGTAGGAAATGGGCGCGGACATTGACACCGTCCACGGCTGATAACTGTCCGAGCGTTTTAGAATTTCCTGCTCGCCCAAGTCGGGATCATTCGGCGTCGCGACGGCGTGAGTATCGTCGGTGCCAGTCGGCGCGGTTGTTTCGTCGCGTAAGCCAGATTGGACGCGCAGAAGCTGAGCGCGGTCTTGCGCTGAACTCGCGTTGCCTTGCGCGCGAGCGCTTACAATTCCCGCGAAAGCTAAAAACGCGACGAACGCGCGCAGCAAACTATAATTTCCCCCCTGGCGACCGTTCGGCATTTGAGCCGCACAGTTTCGACAACAGACGGGAGAAGCGTCAAGGTTTAGTTGCAGCGCGCCTACTCCGGCGGCTACAACTTCAACAGATCCCGCTGCCAAGGCACGAGCAAGGTCGCGCTCCGCGCCTCGTCCGCGGCGATGGATTCGACCGCCGCGCGCGGCGCGATAAAGGATGGCTCCAGGCCCAACTCTTCCGCTACGACGTCGCGCCGGCGCCGGAGATTTTCCGCCGTGCGCTCCATATCGACCGTGGTTCGGACACCCTTACGGGACTTGCGCTGCGGTAATTCCTCCTCGGGCAACCGCATCGCCTCCTCTGCGGCATACAAAAATGCGCGGCGGCGACGGGGCGTAAGGTGACGAAACTCCGGCGTCTTGCCAGTTTCGAAATCTTTGGCCGACTGTAGCAGCAGATGATTTTGCAGAATGTGAAACGGCGGACGATCGGCCTCGCGCGCTTCGCCATCCCGCCAATACCAAAGTGCGCGCAAAACTCCCGCCGCACGCGGCGAGAGGGTGCCGGCACCGGCGATGCGCCAGACATCTTCTTCATCGCGCACGCGCTCGATCGCCGTCTGCACCACGCCGCGCTGGCAAGATTGCTCGAACCACTCGAAGCGGCCCTTGGCTTTCAGTTCCGCTTCCAATTTTGCCGCCAAGGGCAGGAGGTAATGCGTGTCGTTCATCGCATACTCCTCCATATGCTTCGGCAATGGACGCTGCGCCCAATTCGCTTTCTGCGAACCTTTCGTTAGGCGAACACCAAAAAATTGCTCGACCAACGCGGCCAGACTAAACGCGCGAATACCGAGAACGCGCGCCGCCACCACGGTGTCGAAAACTCGCGTGGCGTTGAAATCCAAACTCCGCTTCAAGAGGCGCAGATCGAAGTCTGCCCCTTGCAGGACCAATTCTTTGTCACGCAAGGCCTCGGTCAGCGGCGCCAGGTCGAAACCAGCCAACGGATCTACTAGAAAATCTTCGCCGCCAAAACTCAGCTGGAGCAGACAGAGTTTTTCGAAATAACAATGCAAACTGTCGGCCTCGGTATCGAGCGCGACCCGATCGACCGCCGCCAGCCTGGGAAGAATCGTGGTTAGACCCGCGTTGTTCGTGATCACCGTAAGCCCGCGAGCAACAATTCGGCGTTGCTCTTCGTCGCTTGCAAATTGCCGATCAACATTTCCATCGCTTCGATCGGCGGAAGTTGCGCCATGGCTTTGCGCAGAATCTTCACCCGCTCCCATTCATCCGGATGATAGAGCAGCTCCTCACGCCGAGTGGCGGATTGTTGCACGTGGATCGCCGGATAAAGACGCTTCTCGACTAAGGAACGGTCGAGATGCAGCTCCATGTTTCCGGTGCCTTTGAATTCTTCGAAAATCACTTGGTCCGCCTTGCTGCCAGTGTCGATCAGGGTCGTAGCAAGAATCGTCAGGCTGCCACCTTCTTCCACGTTGCGAGCGGAACCGAAAAACCTTTTCGGTTTCAACAACGCTTTCGATTCCACGCCACCCGACATGGTGCGGCCTTTGCCACCGGTCAGCGCATTATAACCGCGCGCCAGTCGTGTGATGCTGTCGAGCAGAATCACCACATCTTTTTTCTGTTCGACCAATCGTTTCGCGCGCTCGAGGACCATCTCTGCCACTTGCACGTGGCGCTGCGAATTTTCGTCGAAGTTGGAATTGTAAATCTGACAATCGACTTCGCGCTCCAGATCGGTCACTTCTTCCGGCCGCTCATCCACCAGTAAGATGATGAGAATAATTTCGGGATGATTGACCCGAATGGCCTTGGCGATTTCCTTGAGCAAAATTGTTTTACCCACGCGCGGGGGCGCGACAATAAGACCGCGCTGTCCCTTCCCTAACGGCGTCAACAAATCGACCGCGCGCGCGCTGATCGAATTGGTTTTGGGATTCTCTAGAAAAATGCGCCCTTCCGGAAACAACGGCGTCAAATTATCGAAGACAGTCGACTCCTGCCATTCGGCCGCGGGCAGATCTTCTATCTTGGTCACTTCGTCGAGCATGATCGTTTTCTCGCGCTCGCGCGGCAGACGGACAGTGCCGGCGATGAGCTGGCCAGGACGGAATTTAAATTGCTGCAACGTGTCGCGTGACACGCCCACATCTTCCGGCACCTGAAGAAAGTTCAGCGCGGGGCTGCGCAGCCAACCAAACGATTCCGCCACCTGATCGAAAAAACCTTCGATCGTGACCGGAATATTTTGACTCAAGGCGCAACGAACAACATCCAGAATATGATGATGCCGTGAACGGCCCGCATGCATGCGCACATCCAGCCGACGACAGACATCTTCCAGTTCCGCCGGCGAAAGGGCTTGGAGCTGATTGATGTCGAGCGAGGTCGGCAAATCAGCACGCGGCGCGACGACCGGTTCCACTTCGGCAGGCGTTAAAACTTCTTCGCTCATTGCGCTTGTCGCCAAAGATTCGCCAACGTTTCAACCTGTAACGCCATTGCCGTCTCTGATCCGTTGTTCCAGATCACATAATCTGCGCGCTTCATTTTTTCCGTGAGCGGCATCTGTGCGGCAATCATTTTTTCAGCCGCCTCCCGAGAGAGCGAAGATCTCGCCATGAGACGCTGCAATTGGGTGGCGGCCGAACAGGCAACCACCACCACGCGATCGCACAACGATTCGCCGCCGGTTTCATAAAGAAGAGGAATGTCAGCAAGAAAAAATTGGTTTGGGCCCCGATGGCTCTCAGCTTCCGCAGCCCATTGACGCCGAATGCGCGGATGCAGAATCTGCTCGAGCGCGCGTTTCTTTTCCGGGTCGGCGAATATTATCGCCCGAAGCGCCGCGCGATTCAAGTCCCCCGCGGAATAAATCTCCGATCCAAAGGTTTGCGCGATGAGCTGTCGAACTCCCGCGTCTTTGGCGGTGAGATCACGCGCGGATTGATCTGCATCGAAAAATGCCGCCTCTGGCAGTTCCGCGCGCAACTGCCGGGAAAAAGCTGTCTTGCCAGTGGCGATTCCACCAGTGATGCCGATTACGGACATTTGTCAGGCGCTTCCGGTTCGCCCTTAAGCTAGGCGCTTTTGCCTAACGAACGCTACTTCTTATACATCGGAACCACCGGCAACTGCGGCGGCTCGACCACATCGTCAGCTTCTTCCTGCTCCTCGGTTTGGTTAACCAACTGCCCACCCGGTGTGATTAATCGCGCCGTGACAAAGATGACGAGGTTTCGCTTCTGGTGCTGCTCCGCATTGGTCCGGAACAAGCGGCCGACAATCGGTATATCGCCCAGGATCGGAGTGCGATCCTCCGTCTTCTGCACATCTTCACGCATCAAACCGCCGAGGACTACGGTCTGTCCGTCCCAGACGCTCACGCTGGTCGTGACTTTGCGTGTGCTGAAGATCGGTTGGTTGATGATGTTCGGAGTGAGAACGTTCACCTGTGTCACGCCTAGAATGTTCGTCGACGTCGTTTGGATCGGGCTGCCGTAGTTGATGAAGCCTTCGAACTCGACCACCTGCGGGACGAGGTTTAGATCAATCGTTTGACCATCCGGTCCAACTACCGGTTCTACTTCCAGCGTCACGCCTGTGTTGCGCGTCTCGAACGCGGTCGGGGTGGTCGGCGTCACCGGGAAGGAACCGCTGCTGCCGGAAAACGCCCCGGTGACAGGGTTACTGCTGAAGGAATCGCCACCGCGAAAGTTCTGCGGAATTTGCGGCGGCTGAAATTGCGTCGGGTAACGAAACTCACGCACGATCTCGATGACCGCACGCTGTCCGCTCTTCGTCGTCACACGCGGTGCCGACAGGAGATCGACACCCTTCTTTTGGTTAAGCGCGCGGATGACTAGCTGAAACTGCGGATCAGTAAATACTCCGCTCAAGCCGAAAATTCCTGGCGCGATTGCGCTCGCCCCCGGCACGCCAAAGAGCAGTGAATCGATCGCGTTTCCGCTGATGGCGAGAGTTCCGCTGCGATTTCCGGCGGTGACTGGAAATTGCCCGATCGGATTCCCTCCCGGTCCAACAAACGGAAAATCGGCAGGATTTTGCGCGGGCGAAGTTCCCTGTGTCCCGCCGCCGCCGAAGACACGCTGGTTGCCGATGTTGAATTGTCCGAGCAACCAGTCGAAGCCAAGCTCCTTTAGGTTGGTTTGGGTAATCTCGACGAACTTCGCTTCGATCTCGACTTGCTTCGGACCAGAAACATTGGCCTGTTCCACGATCGCATCGACCAGCTCGATATTATCCGGCGTATTTCTCACGACCAGCCGGCTACTTTGCGGAAGAAAATTCGCGCTCGATCCCGGGATGGTGGCGAAGGGGATCCCCTGCCCTTCCAAATACTCTCGCGCTCCTTCCCGCCTAACGAGTTGTTGCCCGCCGGTCGATTCCTGCGTGTCCTTGGCCGTGCCAGTTTTTACCGCCGCTGCCGCCGGCTGATTCAATGCCCCGCTCGTGTTCGGACTCAACGTGCTCTGAATGAATCCGGGCGGGACGCGATATTCTTTTGTGATCAATTCCTGGCTCTGTTCGCTTAATGGAATAATCGAGACGGCATAGGGTTCGATTTTCACTTTCAATCCCGCCTGGCTCGCGATGTAACGCAGCGCTTCGCCGAGCGGAATTTGGTTGAGCGTGATCGTGATGCGCGCATCCTGCGGCGAAACAGTCGGCGCCGCCGGGATGGCGATGGGCGCTGGAGCGACTGCCACCGGCTCCGTTCCTGCTGCCGGAACTGGCGCGAGCGGATCAGCCACCGCGGGCGTCACAGGCGCCAGCGGAGCTGGCCCGCGTCCCCCGACTGCGTTCAAACGCAAAACGATATCGACACCTTTGCGGCCTTCGGGCACCGGATCATTCGCTGCCGACTGTTGACGCAGAAAATCGATGGCTTCACGAATGCTGGCATCACGAAATTCGATCTTCGGAATGATGATGGTGTTGAGTTTGTTCGAGATCCGCGCGGTGCCGGTGGCTTGACTCGCGTTGGTTTCCGCAGTGGGTCCGGTGCCGGTGCCGTACGGCTTCACGGGATTTTCCCAGCCGTGCTCGACCTGCCACAACGAACGCGAGCGCGTTTCGTTATATGCCTCTTCGCCGTAATGCGTTTTCTGATTGTTAATTTTTTCCTGACCGCGACGCGCCGCCGTGTTGTAAGGATCGAGATTCAGGATCTGCTCGTATTTCTTGAACGCGAGATCGTAACGCCCGCTATTATAGTAACCGTCGGCGTCGATCAGGAGCTTGCGCACTTCTTCCACCTTCGAAATGAACTTTGGCCCCATCGTGCGGTTCATCCGTCCTGGCTCTTGCAGACTGGCGAGCAATTTCATCGCGGGCTTGCAGTTCGGATTGTATTGATCGCTCAGCAGTTCGCGGCAGATCGCTTCCGCCTCGTTGTATTTCCCTTCCTGCACACGCTGCTCGGCCACTTTGATTCCGCTCTCGCAAAAACCACCGACCGCGTCGTCGTGTGCCTTACCGCTCACCACCGCATCGGGCAAATACGCCACCGCCGTGCGAAAATCTTCGTGCGCCTGGACGTAGTTTCGTTGCGTCATTTCTTCGCGCGCGCGCGTCAGCGCTAGCGTTCCTTGCGGCAACGCCGCCTGGCGCCGCGCCACTTCGCGATCGGCCGCGCGTTGCGCCGCGTCCTGCGCGAATAAACACCTTTGCCCTAACGAGAGACTAACGAGTAGTAGAAATGCCAGTGAAGGAAACGGGCGAGGGTTTTTTATCATCGCGGAGTGATTTGCCTTATTGCATGAGCGGACCCACTTCGATTCGCTCCTCGGGTTTTTGCGTGTTGACGATGACCGCTTTATCCGGCTGAACGTCGATCAGCTTGTATCTGATTTCGGACTGCGGCGGCAACGAAAATTCCTGATCCTTTTTGATCTGCATCTCTTTCCGATCGCCCCAGAGATAGACAAAGGTCCCGACCGATTCGGGCGAGATCATCACTTTCTCCTTTACCAGCGCGAGCTGCTCTTTCGTGTCCTCGTTCTCGATCAGTAATTCCGAGACGTCGTCTTCACCGGAGGTCGCAGTGTTGACCTGACGTTTCTCCGTGAACTTCACCAGCTTAAATTTCGTGCCCGCGATCGTATCGCCAATTTTCAGAAACTGCGTCGGGTCTTTCAGATCCGTACTGTTAATCGTGTAGGTGTCGCCGCTGGAGGAAGCGAAAACGAGATGGAACGGCTCGCGATTGAACGCCTTCATCTTCAGCTTGGCGATGAAAGGCGGATGCGAATTTTTGTCCGTCGGATTGGTGTGTCCCTGCCATTCTTCGAGATTGGTAAAACCGTCGGCGTCCGGGTCTTGTTGCAAGACATCGGCATCGGCAATCGGCAAACCGAACTGATCCAACCACTCGTTAGGCACGGGCGGATGCACTTCCGTGTTCTGCAAAGTGGCCGGCATGCCGTTGGCCGCGATGAAGTGTTTCTCCGGCACGAAAAGGCCCGAACGCCCGCCGAAAGTCCATTGCGACGGTTGCGCTAATTTTTTTGCGGCGGCTTCGACTTCGAGCGCTTTCTCCGTCGGCGCCGCCGGCTTCGGCGGGCCCGGCGATTGCAAGGCGGAAAAATTCTCCGCGAAATTCGACGAGCTACGCCAAATGAAAAACGCGCAGAGCAAAAGAAAAAACGCGCCGCCGAAAACCGCCCACCGATCGTAATTAGCGCGCACCCAGTTCATGCGCGCGGCACCCGATGTAGGCCGCGTGTCCTCACGCGGCGCGGAGTTGATGTGGCAACAGAGGATACGGCAGACCTTGGCAAAGTCGCACAGCGCCGGGTCAGGAGACCGCGGCCTACATGGGCTTTTGGAATCGCCCTCACAAAGAAAACCTCAGCATCTCTACACGTATCGCGGTTTGAAGATGCTCGTTGCCGACAATGAAACTAAGAGCGGCGTTCGCTGGCGGTGGAGTCGCGCTGGTCGTTGCGCCCGCCCCTTCGCGCGGCGGACCTTTATCTTTCTCATTCAGTACATGCACGGTGCGCATGACGTAAAGTTGCTCATTGATCGTCGCGATCTGATTGAACACGCGCCGCGCCGCGCTGGGAGTGGAAGCGAATGTTGCATCGATCACCGCGCGTTCGATCAGTGGCTGTGTCGCCGGCTTCGTTGCCGCCGGAGGTTTCGGGCCTGCGGCCGGCGGCGGCGAAGGTGCCAGGTCGGCCACCGGCACGCGTCGGAAAGAGGTGAGCGCATCAATGCGCGCATCGATCATGGTGTTGACCAACAATTCCGCCTGCGCCAACTGCCGGCCAAGTTCCGGGGCTGATTTTTCGTCGGGCAAGCCGGCGGCGAACTCATCGAAGCCGAGAAAAAATTGATCCGGCAATTTTACTTTGTTCGCGCGCGCGCGCTCCGCCACGCTGATGAGCACCTGACGCAAATGCGCTTGAAATTCGTTGGGCTTCATCGGCGTCGCCGGAAGAACGTGCGTCGCCATTTCCTCCCTTAACTTCTTCAACTCAGCCGCGTAATCCTTCGCTTGCGCCGACATTTTTTTCAGGTTCGCATCGCTCGGAAACGGCGTGAGACGCTGCAATCGATTCAGCTCGGTGGCGTTTTCATCGAAGCGCGCTTTCGCTTCGTCGAAGCTACTCTTCGCGTTCCAGACAAAAAATGCCGCGGCCAGCGTCGCCAGTCCGAAGACGATCAGAAACGTTCCGAGAAATTTGTTTTGCTGAAACCAGTTCATGGAAGTTTCATCGGCTTCTTCAAATCGAGCCGGAGCTCGTAGGGGAACGCCCACTCGACATTGTTCGGCGTGGTCGGCCGCACGTGTTTCGATTGATTGTTCTGATCGAGACTGAAGTAAGGAGATTTGGCCAGCTCCTTGAAATAATCGATCACCACTTCCTGTTGCTTCGGATTAAAGAGATAGAGTCCGCGAATGAGAATTCCATCGACGGCCGGTTCCGTAGGTGCCGCGCCGGGGCGAGCCGGAGTCGGGATCGGCGTCGCCGTTGGCACTGGCGTCGCTTCTGCCCGCGCCGATTTGATGTCCCCCACTCCCATCGGTTTTCCGCCGGAGGTTGGAACCAATTCGGTGATCCAAATGTCTTCCTTCGGCAGACGCGCATTCAAGTCCTCAATAATCTCCGGCCAGAAACTGCGATCGTTAATCGCCGAGACCAGCGGCGTGGCCGTGCTGTCGAGCGCGGTTGTTTCTTTGCGCACATTGTTCATCTGACCTTCCAGCCCGCGCATGACGCCGACTTTTTCGGCGAGACGATCGTTCGCTGCGCGCGTCACACTCGCTGCGCGCACGTGATAAAATCCGCAACCGAGCAGACCGAGGACGAAGCAGGTTGCCGCTAAAATAAAAAATGGTCGGCGGCGGGTCAGTTCCTGCCGTTTCACGACCGGCGCCGGCCGCAGATTCAACTCCATCGGACACGTCGTCGCGTTGCGCAGCGCAAGTCCCACCAATTCGCCTAACAAGTGCGCGGCGTTCGCCACGTCGGAAGTCTTCACCGTCTCCGCCACCGCGACGTTGCGCAGCGGATGGAAAAACTCGATCGGCAGCTGGAGTTTCTCATGAAAAAATTCGCGCATGTAAGGCATGCTCGCCGTCCCGCCGCACAATAAAACCCGCGCCGGTGCCGAGCCCTGCTGTTGCGCGCGGTAGTGACTGATCGAACGCATGAGCTCAGCGTGCAGTCGCGTCATCGTGCTGCGCACAATTTTCGAAACGCGCGCGACATCAGGATCGCTTGGCTCCGCATACGCGCCGCCCAGACTGACGAATCCATCGCGTTTCTTGCGGAATTCCGCCGCTCCGACCGGTTCGTTGAATTCTTTCGCGATCGCGGTCGAGACGGAACCGCCGCCAATCGGCACACTGCGTGTGAAAATTTTTCCCGGCTCGACGAAAAGCAGATTGGTCGTGCGCGCACCGATATCGACGAGCAAGGAACAATCGGTCGCGTCACTGTAGTTGTAACGAAAGGCGTTATAGAGCGCCATGGTCGCGACATCGACAATGTTCGTTTGCAGACCGGTTTCTTCGACGGCGGCATTGATGCCTTCGAGCAAATCGGATTTGATCGCGACGAGCGCGACCTGAATCTGCTCGTCCCCGCCGGCTGCGACGAGCTGATAATCCCAAACCACTTCTTCGATGGGGAACGGTACATTCTGCTGCGCTTCGAAGGCGATGATGCGCTCGATTTTTTCTTCGTCGACCGAGGGCAACTTGACGAAGCGCGCAAAGACCGATTGGGCCGCGATCGAATAATTGACCGGGCCGCTCTTGATTCCCATCTCGCCCATCATCTCCCGCAGGGCGGTGGCGATTTGTGCATTGCGTGCCGTTTCGCTCCCCGATTCCGCGAGAATCTCGCGTAAACGATATCCCATCAAAACCACGCCGCCATTCGGTTGCGTGCGGAATTCCGCCAGGCCGACGGTTTGCGAACCGAGGTTGAGAGTGAGGATGCGGGTCGAGCCAGCCACGATCTTGCCTAACGAGTAGTCGCTTTGATCTGCTCGTAACGATCCCAATACAACGGCGCGAAGGGCGTTTCGTTCTTGTTCAAAACCAGACCGTTCACCTGCGGAATGGAAGCGAACCAGTTCGGCGCTGCATTCGTCAGGCTAAGTTCACTCTTGAGCGCTCCTTGCTGCACGATCTGCACGGCAATGTTTTGCACCACGTTTGGCGTGACCGGCTTGTTGCCCATGAGACGCGCGAGTGTTTTCGGCGAGACATACATAACCGAGCGATTGTCACGCCCGGCCGCGACGTTCGTATGCGTCACTTCGCCGGTGAGCATTTTCCCATTCACCAGGATGTAATATTTGAAGGTCAGCTCGTCGGAAAACTCCGGGACCGAGGTAAACTCGACTTCCACCTCCAGCCAACGATTGCGCTGGTCCGCCGTGAACTGTTCCGCGCCGGTATAAGTGTACTGCGGCGTGGTGATAAAATTGCGATTGATCTTCGTGATCTGAAAATTCGCATCGGCCCGCGCCGCGGCCATTCCGCCTAACGAGAGCAAGATCGAGAGAAGAAGCTTTGTTTTCATAAGATCACGCGCTGGTTTTTGTTCGCTCCCCGAGCTGACCGCGCTCGAGACATCCGCGAAAATACTCGATCGTCTCGCGGATTCCCTCTTCAAAAGCGACCTGCGGCTCCCAACCGAGAATTTTTTTTGCGCGCCCAATGTCCGGCTGCCGCACTTTCGGATCGTCCACCGGCAGCGGCTTGTAGGCGATGCCCGTCTTGGCGCCCGTGATGCGGATGATCTCTTCCGCGAATTGTTTGATCGTCATCTCGCGCGGGTTTCCAATGTTCACGGGCTCGTGGAAATCACTCTGCGAAAGTTTGAAGATGCCGTCGATCAAATCCGACACGTAACAAAACGAGCGCGTCTGCGAACCATCGCCAAAAACGGTGAGTGGCTGACCGCTGAGCGCTTCGCCAATAAACGCCGGCACCACCCGTCCGTCGCGCAAACGCATGCGCGGCCCATAAGTGTTAAAGATGCGCACGATCTTCGTGTCCATCCCATGATAACGGTGGTACGCCATTGTCATGGCCTCCGCGAAACGCTTCGCTTCATCGTAAACTCCGCGCGGACCGATTGGATTGACGTTGCCCCAATAATCTTCCTTCTGCGGATGGACGAGCGGATCGCCATAACATTCGCTCGTCGACGCAAGCAAAAACGCCGCGCCTTTCGCCTTTGCTAAGCCGAGCGTGTTATGCGTCCCGAGCGCGCCGACTTTTAGTGTCGGGATTGGCAGCTCAAGGTAATCGATCGGCGACGCCGGCGAAGCGAAATGAAAAACGAAATCGAGTTTTTCCTCCGGCAGAAAAATGAAGTTGGAAACATTATGTTTCACGAAGCGGTAATCTTCGTTGCCGGCGAGATGCTCGATGTTGGCGAGATTACCGGTCACCAAATTATCGATCGCGATGACCTTGTGACCCTCCTTGAGCAATCGGTCCGTTAGATGCGAGCCGAGGAAACCCGCACCGCCGGTGACGACAGAAATCGGTTTCGGAGCGGAGGCGGCCATGAGGGGTTCTACTTAATTTGTCCCGCGCCGATTGGCGAGCGGAAATGCCTCGATCGACCCGCACTGCGTCGCGCAGAAGGCGATGATGTTTGCGGGCTATTTGCTCGATTCCAAACTTTCCCGCATGCTTCGTCGCATGAATGGCAAATTCCTGATCATTGCCTTCGCGACAGTCCTCGCATTAATTCCTAACGCGCGCGCCCAAGAAGAGCCGCCCGCATCTTCCGCCGCCAGGGAATCGTCTTCCACCCTGGGACTGGAGTCCATCAGCGAACTGCTGCGCCGCGCGATGGATGATCCACTCACGGCGGAACGACAACGGCAAATTTTGAAAGCTAAGGTCAAACAAACCTACGCCGATTTTGCCAAATCGGCGCAGCTGCCAACGGCTCAAGCCGAAGATTTCATCGAGCTGCTCACGGACCGCGAGATGATCGATTTTCAAGACTTGACCAGTTTTTCGGCGGGCGATCCCGACGCTGAGTCCGCCGAGAGCATTGCGAAGCTGTCTCCGATCGCGTGGACCGAGATCGCGCAACGCTTGAAACTGCTTCTCTCAGAAACGAGCTACGCGCAGCTTCAGGAATACGAGAAAACGATCAGTGAGCGAGTTGCCTTGGCGGAGATTCGTCGGGAGTTGGCGATGAACAGCGAGCCTTTGAATGAGGAACAAATTCGCTTCCTTCTTCAGGTGCTTTTCGATGAACGACAGAAAACGCCGCCGGTAGCTTTCGATCCTCGCCGGGTGGGGAGGTCTCGCGAGAGCGCGCAGGTCGCGGTCGAAGGCGATAACGCCGCGCGGTATTTCGATATGCAAGCCGATCTGGATCGGCGCGTCCTGGCGCGCGCAAAAGGGGTACTAAGCCCTGAGCAATTTGACGCGCTCGCGAAGTTTCAAAGACAATATTCCGAAGTGGCGCGATCTGGAGTCGAACTCACGCGAAAAATCTTAGCGCGTCGGAAATCCTGAGCCTCGGTCCGACCAACACGCATGCGCATCCTTTCCGGCATTCAACCAAGCGGCATCCTGCACATCGGAAATTATTTCGGGATGATGCGGCCGGCCATCGCGCTGCAGGACGAGGGCGAGGCATTTTATTTCATCGCCGATTATCACGCCCTAACGAGTCTGCGTGATCCGAAAATCCTGCGCGAAAACAGCCGCCAGGTGGCGCTCGATTTCCTCGCTTGCGGACTGGACGCGAATCGCACGGCGCTTTTTCTGCAATCCGACGTGCCGCAGGTGACGGAGCTGGCCTGGATTCTTTCTACGGTCACGCCGATGTCGCGCTTGGAGCTCGCGCATTCTTATAAGGACAAAATCGCGCGCGGCATGTCGGCTAACGCCGGACTCTTCACCTATCCAGTGTTGATGGCGGCCGACATTCTGATTTACGACAGCGACGCGGTTCCGGTCGGCAAGGACCAGAAACAGCACATCGAAATCACACGCGATATCGCGACGCGCATTAATGAAACCTTTGGTGAAGTTCTGAAGCTGCCCGAGCCGCGTATTCAACCAGCGACCGCCGTCGTGCCTGGGCTCGACGGCGAAAAAATGAGCAAGAGCTACGGCAACACCATCGACATCTTTGGCGATGAAAAAGAGATTCGAAAACGCGTCATGAGCATCGTGACCGATTCCACGCCGGTCGAGTCGCCGAAGAATCCGGAAGGCTCAACTATCGTGCATCTCTATTCTTTATTCGCGAACAAGGATGAAACCGCCGCCCTGCGCGATCAGTTTCAAAAAGGCGGGACCGGTTACGGCGATTTCAAAAAACAACTATTCGTTAGGCTATGGGAATTTTTTGAACCGATGCGGAAGCGACGCGAAGAAATTCTCAAGCAGCCGGATTACATCGACGAGGTGTTAAAGCGCGGCGCGGCACGCGCGAATGCCGAAGCGGATAAAGTGATGACGCGCCTGCGACGCGCGGTTGGTCTGAAGAATTAGCTTCCTCCGAGGTAGGAAGCGAGCCGCAAGAGATCGGCGAAGACGCCGCCGGCCGTGACTTCCGGTCCCGCGCCAGGACCCTGCACGATGAGGGATTGGGTGTGATAACGCTTGGTCGTGAAAGCAACGATGTTGTCGCTCCCGCTTGTGCCGGCGAAGGCGTGCGCGCGCGGATAGCTCTTCAATCCGACTGAACAACCATTGCTGGGATCGATCACGCCGACGTAGCGCAAAACTTCGCCGCGCGAATTCGCCTGCTGAAAAATTTTCGTCATGCGTGCGTCGTGTTCCGGCAAACGCGCCAGAAAATCGTCCACCGATCCGGCGCGCAAGGATTCCGGCACCAGGCTTTCGATCTCCACTTCATCGAGCTCGAGCGTCAGTCCCATCTCGCGCGCGAGAATGACGAGCTTGCGTCCGACATCCGTGCCCGACAAATCGTCGCGCGGATCGGGTTCGGTATAACCTTTCCGCCGCGCGTCCTGCACGATGGCGGAGAAGGGCGTGGTGCCATCGAAGGTGTTGAACAGATATGAGAGCGTTCCTGACAAAATGCCTTCGATTTTTCGCACTTCGTCACCGGTGTGCACGAGTTCGCGCAGCGTGTTGATGATCGGCAGGCCCGCGCCAACGGTCGTTTCGTAAAGATAATGCCGGTTACGCGCTTGCGCCGTCGTTTGCAGCGCGCGATAAAAATCCATCGTGCCGGTGTTTCCCTTTTTATTTGGCGTGATGATGTGAATGCCGCGTTCGAGCCAGCGTTGGTACTGCTGCGGCAATTCCGCGCTCGAAGTACAATCGATGATCGCCGCGTGCGGCAGATGTTCGACCTGCACGTGATCGACGAACTCCTCCAGATTGCTCGACGTCTCCGTCTTGCCTAACGAGTCGCGCCAGTTGCCTAACGAGCGGCCTTCGCTCAGGAACATTCGTTTCGAATTCATCATCCCACGCACGCGCAGGTCGATTTTGAATTCGCGATTCAACGCTTCCATCCGCTCGCTCAGTTGATCGAGAAATGTTCCACCAATCAGACCTGCGCCGATAACGCCGATGGAGATGGTTTGGTTCGAAAGATAAAAAGCCGAGTGCACGGCGCGCAGCGCACGTTGCGAAACGGCGCGATCGATGACCGCGGAAATATTTCGCTCGGATGATCCTTGCGCGATGGCGCGAATGTTGATGCCCGCCTTGCCGAGCGCGGTGAAAAATTTTCCGGCGACACCGGGATGATGCACCATGTTGTCGCCGACGGCGGCGAGGATGCTGCAATTCGGCGTGACCTCGATGGTTTGAATCTGGTTGTGATGCAGCGCGGCGAAAAACGAGCGCTGCAATGTGGTTTGCGCGAGCTTGGTTTGCGCTTCCGGAATGGCGAAACAGATCGAATGCTCCGAGCTGGCCTGCGAAATCATCACGACCGAGACGCCAACTTCGCGCAGCGCGCCGAAAAGTTGATTAGCCACACCGGGCACACCGATCATGCCTGTGCCTTCAATGTTAATCAGCGACACTCCATCAACGATGGCGAAACCTCTGACTGCATGATCGGATGTGGCGCGTTCGTGAATCTTTGTCCCCGGATTTTCCGGCTTGAAGGTGTTGCGAATCCAAATGGGGATTTTAGCCTCGATCGCCGGCGCCATCGTGTTGGGATGCACGACCTTCGCGCCGAAGTAAGCCAGCTCGGTCGCTTCCTGATAGGAGACTTCATCGAGGACGACAGCGTCCGGCACGAGACGCGGATCGGCACTGAGCACGCCGTTCACATCTGTCCAAATCGTGATCGAATCCGCCGCGAGTAATCGACCAAAGATCGAGGCGGAAAAATCGCTGCCGTTCCGCTTCAGTGTGGTCGGCATATCGTCGGGGGTCGAGGCGACGAAGCCGGTGATGACAATCCAATCACTCGTTAGGCCATCGAGCCAGACGGTTGTTTGTAACTGCGATCGTTTCCAATCGACACTGATTCCGTTGTCGCCCGGTTCAACCGTCAGAACTTTTCGCGCATCCAAATAGGTGGAGACGAGTCCTTCCGAATTCAGATATGCATTAAGCAACTGCGCCGACCAAAGTTCTCCGTGGCCGGCGACAAACTCCATCGTTCCATCCGAACATCCGCGGCTGAGATAAACACCGCGCAGGATTTCCTTGATGTCTTTGAAATCGGATTGGACAACTGCAGCCATCGACTCGCGCGCAGCGGCCGGCAAAAGTGCGTCGACCGTTTGCAGATGTCGCGTTCTGAGATCTTCGAGTCGACCGAGATATTCATCGCGCTGCACCTTCGCCAGTTCGACAATGGCGAGGAGCGCATCCGTCACCTTGCTCATCGCAGAAACGACGATGGCTTTGCGCGCGCCCGGTTCCGCTCGCAGAACATTGACGACATGCTGATAACGCTCCGCGTCCGCCAGACTGGTCCCGCCGAATTTATGGACGACCCACGATCGATTCATATTACCTTCGGAAACATGATCGAGGTTAAGCAGCTTTCAGACGAGGAGTGGTTGGTCACAGTTGCATCAAAAACGACTACTGAGCATCGTGTGTATCTCACTCGCGCGGACTTGCAGCAGTTCGCTGCGGGCCAAGCCGACGCGAAACAACTTCTCGAAGCAAGCTTCCGTTTTCTTCTCGAACGGGAACCCAACACTTCGATTCTCTCGTCCTTCGATTTACCTGTGATCAGTCGTTACTTCCCAGAATACAAAACAGAAATCGGAAAATTATTTCGGAACGGCATCTAACTCGGCGTTGCCCGGCATCATCATAACGGACTTCGGCGGTTCGAAAAGTGAACCGTCGAAAGGCAGTTCGGCTTCGTAGGCCAAGTAACGCATCGATTCAACCAACCTCCCGTCCTTGAGCAAATCGATCTGGTAGGGCTTCTCGGTCTTTTCATCGAGATACAAAATCACTTCGCTATGACCCTTAACGATCGAAAGCGTCTTGCATTTGTTACCTTCAACTGTGCGCGTTCCTAAACTCCGCGCCCGGCCGCTGCCAAAAAATTCTTTCTCTTCCCCGATCTCCAGTCCTTCGAAATCGCTCTCCGGTTTTCCATCCGCTCGCCAAAAAATCGGTGCTTTCGTGTAAAATTCGGGCCCGTTGTCCAAGTAATGACGCCCGGTCTGATCTTCCAAGTTAATCAGCCAACTTTCCGGTTCGTTCATCACGATCAGACGATGCCAGCCAAGGTTAGGATCGGCTTCCTCCTCGAGCCGAAGATATTTTTTTCCCGCCCGATAAAGCGTCCTTGGTCGCGCCGCCGCGGCGTCGTTCTTGACCGTCTCGCCACTCAAGCGCGTGATCATCTTCTTCATCGTCTGTGGTTGGTCGGGATCGGCCCTGACGCTCGTCAGAACGAAAACAAAGAAAAAAACGCAGCGAACAAAGATCGACATAATCTACTACTCGTTAGGCACTGCGCGCCGTCGGTCTCGCGGCCGAGTTACTTTTCAACTCGGCGAAAATCAAGCGGCCGGCGGCCGTTTGCAGCGCACTGGAAATAATCACGCGCGCGACTTCGCCGAGGCGCGCGCGGGCGTGATTGACCACAATCATTGTCCCGTCAGGCAAGTAGCCGACCGCCTGGTGCGCTTCGCGGCCTTCCTTCGTTAAGTTCAATTCGATTTCGTCACCCGCCACTACGCTGGGCCGCAGAGCGCGCGTCAGCTGATTGAGATTTAAGGTCGACACTTGCTGCAAATGCGCCACCTGGCAAAGCGCCGCGTCGTTCGTGAGCAAGCGTGCACCCAGGACTTTCGCGATCCGGACCAGCCGCGCGTCCGTTGTCAGATCGGCGTCCCCATCCGTCTCGTGTACTCTTAGCTCGATGTCTCGGGATTGTTGCAATTCGCGCAGAATTTCCAAGCCGCGGCGGCCGCGCTCTCGCTTCGCCGGATCACGCGCGTCCGCCAGCAATTGCAACTCGCCCAGGACAAAACGCGGCACGATCAGAAGCTGACTCAAGAAGCCGGTGGCACAGAGTTCACCGATGCGGCCATCGATGATGATGTTGGTGTCGACAACCAGCGGTTCATGCTGGGTCGTCTCGCGGGCGAATCGGACATACGGAATAATGAGCGAGAACTCGTCGCGGTTGCTGCGCATGGCCAGCATCATGCCCAGATAACCGAATGTGCAATAAACGATGAGGCGCGCCGCCCATTGCGTGATGTCGGATTGATAACGCAAAATATCGGAAGCCATGAGGAGGTTGGCGAAAAACATTCCGAGCAGGAGGCCAAAGGTCGCCGAGGAAAAGGCGCGCAGCGAAAGACCCTTTAGTAACCGATCCGCCAGAACGATCAGCAATCCGAAAATGATTCCGACGATGATCCCGGTGGTGGCGCGCTGCTGCACTTCCATCCCCACCATCCCGCCGATAGTCGCGCAAAATGTGACGAATAAAACGCGCAGCAGATTTACCGTAAGTAGCGGCGTCATAATTAGCGTCCTCGTCGGCGCGGCGTTGCTTCCACGGCCGCGCGCACTTCGGCTTTGCGCGCGCTATCGCGATAAAACAAAACTCCGTGCGCGCGCAAATTACTGATCAAGGCCTGCAGATCGTTCGCAACCGCTTCGTTGTTTAACAACATCCCGAGTAAACCTTTGCCAGTTTTTGCTTCGCGGAAAACGTCGCCGGCCGTTTGCACCGTCTTGCGCGCATCGGCCATGACCAGCTGCAAATCCTCCGCCGATTTTCGGGCCGAATCCATGGTGTGACCGGCTTTTTCGATCACACCGTTAATGTTTTGCGACGATTCAGAAAGCGAAGTGGTCGTTTCCTTCAAGTGTTCCAGGCTGGCTTTCAAATTATCCATGTTGGTCTGTGAAAGCGTCTGCTCATTGAGGCGCGTCACGGTGTTGTTGATGTTCGCCACGGTTCCGCGCAAATCCTTCACCAGGTCGCCCCCCTCACGCGTGAGATCATCGAGGCCCGTCTCGCGCGTCCCCGCGATGGTCGCGTCGTGATGCAGAGACTCCTTTCGTTCCCCGGCCGGCGGCATCCAGATCGTCACATAGCGATCGCCTAACAAACCGGAACTGCCGACCAGAAATTTACTGCCCACTGGAATCTTTACGAAATCGTAAATACGTAAGGGCACGAGCACGCCGTCGCCGCCGGGATTCAAGCGGGGACCACCTGAAACACGGCCGACTTTCGCGCCGGCCATCAAAACGTCCGAGCCTTTGAGCAAACCGCTGGCATCGGGAAAATTCACCGTCAGGCTGTAGTTCTTTTTGAAGCCTTCGCCGATCCGGCCGAATTGGACGACGAGCGCGCCGAGCGCCGCCAGCCCAACGAAGACGAAGAAACCAACTTTGAATTCCAAACCTCGCTCGCGTTCGTTCATCATTCTTGCCTAACGAGTAGTAACAAAAGCCGGCTCGGCCCGTCCGAGCAGGAAATCCTGAAGGAGCGGATCGTTCGAGCGTTCGATATCTGCCGTCGTTCCATAAAAATAAATTCGCCCCTCGTGCAGATAAGCGATGTGATCGCCAATGTGAAACGCGCTCTTCATGTCGTGCGTCACCACAATGCTGGTCACGTGATAACGTTCCTGCAATCGGCGGATGAGTTGATTGATGCTGTCGGAAACAACCGGATCAAGTCCAGCGGTCGGCTCGTCGTATAAAACGCAGGACGGCCGACGAATGATCGAACGCGCCAGGCCGACACGCTTCTTCATTCCGCCGCTCAGGTTCACTGGCATCTTGTCTTCCTGCCCTTCGAGTTCGATCACTTCGAGCATCTCGCGCACTTTTTCGCGAATGATTTTCGGATCGCGCTCGCCGGCTTCCTTCAAGGGAAACGCGATGTTCTCCTCGACCGTCATCGAATCGAAAAGTGCGCCTCCTTGAAACAAGATGCCGACTTTACGCCGAATGGCTGCGAGCTTGCGTTCGCTCAGACCGGTAATGTTTTCGCCTTCGATCCAAATTTCGCCGGCGTCCGGCAGCATCAAGCCAACGAGGTGTTTGAGCAGCACGCTTTTGCCGCCGCCGCTGCGACCAATGATGACGAGCGTTTCGCCCTTCGCCACGTCGAGATCGACACCGCGCAAGATTTCCTGCGGCCCGATACTTTTCGTTAAGCCACGCACCGCGATCATCGATGCGACTGACGTGCGTCTTGTCGTAGAGTGAGAAGCTTCCGGCGCGTCAATCACATGCGCACTTTCATCTCTCCATCACCATTTTTCCACCGCTACTGATAGCCGGCCGGGAAAATGATGTTGAGGAGCATGGTGAGGAAGAAATTGAAAATGAGCACCGCGAGAGACGCGTTGACCACGGCCTCCGTGGTGGCGCGGCCCACGCCAACTGCGCCTTCACGACTCGTTAGGCCTTTGTGACAGCTGATGAAAACAATCAAGAGCGCGAAACTAAAAGCTTTCGTAAGGCTCATGACGATATCGCGCATTTGTGTCCAGCGAACCATGTTCGCCATGTAATAAGTGCCGTTGACCTCCAATAACCCGATCGCCACCAAATAGCCGGCGAGAATCCCGATGCCGACACATTCCGCAACCAACAACGGCATGGAAATCATCATGGCCAGAGCGCGCGGCACGACCAGATAATCGATCGGATGCACGGCGAGCGCGCGCAAAGCGTCGATCTGTTCTGTAACTTTCATTGTTCCAATTTCGGCCGACATCGATGCGCCGACGCGTCCCGTCACCATGAGCGCGGTGAGCACAGGCCCGAGCTCGCGCATGATCGCGACCGATACCACCGCACCGACCGCGGAACCCATGCCCAGCTTGTTAAATTGAAAATAGGTCTGCGCCGCGAAGACCGCGCCGGTGAATGCGCCGGTGATGACGACGACCGATTGCGAGCGCAACCCGATCTCAACGATCTGGTTCATGAAAATTCGCCAGCGAATTTTTTGCGTGGCGATGGAAGCGAAAGTCTCGCCCGCGAGCACGACTACTTCACCCATGTAGGTGAAGAACTTGATGACGCGCGCGCCGACCGCGGTAATCATACCAGCCTACGAAGTGAGCTGCTGTGTTTTGATTTTGGGTCGCAACTCGCTGGGAATCGCGCCAATGAATCGCGGATCGAGTCCGAGTTTCCGAAAGGTGGCGCGGATCTCGCGAAAAGTAACGATCGGTTCTTCCATCTCGAGATAAACCAGGTCGTGATTGCTATCGACCTTGTAACGAAGGCCGGCCACGGTGCCGAGCTCGTGATCCAGTTCGAGAATCTTGTTTAGATCGCGAACGCCGGCGGCGTAGACTTCGAGCTCAAGCATGAGGCGGCAAACTTAGAAGAACAGCGCGCGGACGCAAAGGAGTTTCACGCGGCTTAGTTTGCGCCGCACGCCGCTCTGCGATAGAAGATGCGTGGGTCCCGACTAAATGAATCGCACGCTTCGCATTTTTCTTTCGCTGCAATTGTTCGCAATCGCGTTAACGCTTTCCGGCTGCGTCAGCGGCGGCGGTTCGCAGGGAATTCAGCAATCAAAAATTGATACCGCTGCGCGTATCGCCGCGGAACCACCGGGCGATTACTGGATCGGCCGACGCTATTTCAAGCCGGTTTACAAAATCTGGGGATACGTGCGCCGGCCCGGTCAACCGTGGAGCACGTCGAAGCTGGTCATGTTGAACGAAAAACTGAAACTCGCGCCGGATCGCGCGCAAAACAGTTTCGGTATCGACAACGGTTACGAATACAAACTCTACGGTGAGTTCAGCGGTGAAACGGTTTACGAACCGGCGAGCAACGGATTTTATCCGGAATTCATTTTAAAAAACTACGAGCTGATCTCGACCAATCCGTCGCCGATTTTTCGCAGCCAGTACAACGGCCGCGCGCAAGCTGCCACCGGTGGCCTAACGATTGAGAAACCCGAGTAGCGTCGAAGCGCCCGCGCCTCCAAAACGCGATCTGCTCGCGGAGGAATTCCTTCGCTTCCTCGACGTCGAGCGCAACGCTTCTCCGCGCACGATCACCGTTTATCGCCAGGCACTGGCCGGTTTTCGCGCGGTGCATCCGGAAGGCGCGTGGAAGAAATACCGTGCGGATGATTTTCGCGATTTTCTCTTCGAGGGGATGAAGAAGAAACAGGCGCGCTCTTATATTCGCCTGCAATTCTCGGCCTTTCGCACGTTCTACAAATTCTTGCGCGAACGAAAACGCCTAACGAATGATCCGGTGCGGGAATTGGAATTGCCAAAGGCGGAAAAGCGGTTGCCGATCGTCCTAACGCGAACGCAGATCGACGAGTTGCTAAGCGCGCCGTTGCGGGTGCCGAAAGACAAAACCGCGGCAAGGTGGATGCCGCAGCGGGACGCCGCCGTCATGGAATTGTTTTACAGCAGCGGCTTGCGCCTGGCGGAACTCGCCTCGCTCAACGTGGCTGATGTGGATGTTTACACAGAGTCGGTGCGCGTTCTTGGCAAAGGACGCAAAGAGAGAGTTTGCCCGGTAGGCGCGCCGGCGCTTGAATCAATTTCCCGCTACCGCTTTGCCGCGAATGTCCAAAGTGGTCCACTCTTCATCAATAAGCAGCGACGCAGAATCTCCGTGCGGTCCATTTGGCTCATCCTGAAACGGTATGTGCGTCACACGTCAATTCCGGTGTCGATTAGCCCGCACAAACTGCGACACAGCTTTGCGACGCACATGCTCGATAGCGGCGCGGATTTGCGCAGCGTGCAGGCCTTGTTAGGCCACGCCAGTCTTTCGACGACGCAGATCTATACGCACGTCACCGTGGAAAGATTGAAGCGCGCCTATAACGAGGCGCATCCGCGAGCCTAACGAGTTGTCATCCTGAGGCTGGCGAAGCGCGCCGAAGGATCTCGTCAATGTTATCAGACGCACGCATATCACGCGCGTTCCCGGGGAGGCCAAACGCGAGATCCTTCGCCGTCTCGCGGCTCAGGATGACAACTTGGGTGGAAAGCGAACTTTATTAGCTGGCGCTGGCCGGCGTAACGGTCTGCGGCTCGGCGACATTGAAGGTCACCTTGCCGTCCTTCGCTTCGACGTGCACGACATCGCCCGCTTTCACGTTTCCGCGCAGCAGCTCTTCCGCGAACGGGTCTTCAAGATAACGCTCGACCGCGCGGCGCATTGGTCGTGCGCCGTATTGCGGATCGTAGCCTTTCTCGATGAGGAATTCCTTCGCGGATTTTCCCAACTCGATGTGCACTTCCTTGGCTTTGATTCGTCCCAAAACCTTCGCAACTTCGAGGTCGACGATCTGGTAGAGGTCGGCCTTGCTAAGCTGATGGAAGACGATGATGTCGTCGAGCCGGTTGATAAACTCCGGCTTGAACGCCTTCTTCGCTTCCTCGAGCAACTTGTCGCGCATCACGTCGTACTCGTGTTCGCCGATCGGTTTGATCGCGCCGAATCCCATCGTCGTGTTCCGCTTCAACATCTCGGCCCCGACATTCGACGTCATGATGATAATCGTGTTTCGGAAATCGATTTTGCGGCCTAACGAGTCGGTCACTTTGCCGTCTTCGAGAATTTGCAGGAGCAAGTGCATTACGTCCGGATGGGCTTTTTCGATTTCGTCGAAAAGCACGACTGAATACGGACGACGACGCACGGCTTCGGAAAGTTGTCCGCCTTCTTCGTAGCCGACATAACCCGGAGGCGAGCCGATCAACCGCGAGGCGGTGAACTTTTCCATGTACTCCGACATGTCGATTTGGATGAGTGCGTCGCGATCGCCGAACATGAATTCGGCCAGGGTCTGCGCGAGAAATGTTTTTCCCACGCCGGTTGGTCCGAGGAAAATGAACGAACCAATCGGACGGCGCGGATCTTTCAGATCGGCGCGGCTGCGACGCAATGCTTTCGAAATCGCGATGACGGCTTCGTCCTGGCCGATCACTTTGCCTTTCAGCTCGTTCTCCATCTGGAGAAGTTTTTCCGTCTCCTTCTGTTCCATGCGCTGCATGGGAACGCCGGTGACCTTCGAGATGATGTTCATCATGTCGTCGGCCGTGACGAGAACTTCCTTCTCTTCCCGCTCTTCGCGCCATTTGGTCAGGATCGCTTCGAGTTTGTCCTTGGTTTGTTTTTCCTTGTCGCGCAGCGCAGCGGCCTTCTCGAAATCCTGCGCTTTGATCGACGCTTCTTTTTCGACGTGAATTTCTTCGATCGCTTTTTCGATCTCCTTCACGTCCGGTGGACGCGTCATAGCATTGATGCGGGCGCGCGCGCCGGCTTCATCCATGACGTCGATGGCTTTGTCCGGCAGAAAACGCCCGGTGATGTAACGCTCGGAAAGTTTCACCGCCAGTTCGAGTGACTCGTCGGTCAATTTCGCTTTGTGGTGCGCTTCGTATTTCGGACGAAGGCCTTTCAAAATCAGAATAGCTTCTTCGACCGTCGGCGCTTCAACCTTCACGGTTTGGAAACGGCGTTCGAGCGCGGCGTCTTTCTCGATGTACTTACGATATTCGTTCAACGTCGTGGCACCAACGCACTGCAATTCGCCGCGACTGAGTGCGGGCTTGATAATATTAGAGGCGTCCATCGCGCCCTCGGCCGAACCGGCACCCACGATGGTGTGCAATTCGTCGATGAAAAGAATGACGTTTTTCGAGCGCCGAATTTCGTCCATGACCGCTTTGATCCGCTCTTCAAACTGACCGCGATATTTCGTTCCCGCGACCATGAGTGCGAGGTCGAGCGTGATAACTTTTTTATCGCGCAACAATTCGGGCACGTTGCCATTGGCAATTTCCTGCGCCAAACCTTCCGCGATCGCCGTCTTTCCCACGCCGGCTTCGCCTAACAACACCGGATTATTTTTCGTCCGCCGGCAGAGCACTTGAATGACGCGCTCGATTTCGTTGTGACGTCCGATAACCGGATCGAGCTCGTTTTTCTTCGCTAGCTCAGTTAGGTCGCGGCCGAAGGCACGCAGCGCCGGCGTTTTTACATCTTTCTTTCCGCTCGTCGGCGCGTCGCCACCGTTCTCTTCCGACTCCGGTGGAGTAAAGTTTGGATCGAGTTCCTTGAGAATCTCGTTGCGGGTCCGTTCGATATCTACTTCGAGACTTTTGAGCACGCGCGCGGCGACGCCTTCTCCTTCTCGAAGCAAACCGAGCAAAATGTGTTCGGTGCCGACGTAGGAATGATTAAGCGCCTTCGCTTCCTTGCCCGCGAGCGCGAGAACTTTTTTCACGCGCGGTGTGTAGGGAATGTTCCCGACCATTTTCGTTTCCGGACCGGAGCCGACTTGTTTCTCGACTTCCATCCGCACGGTCTCGAGATCCATTCCCATTTTCTGCAAAACGTTGACGGCCACGCCCTGCCCCAACTTGATCAGGCCGAGCAAGAGATGCTCGGTCCCGACGTAATTATGATTGAAGCGGTCAGCTTCTTTCCGAGCGAGTGCCAGGACTTGCTGGGCTCGCGGTGTGAAATTATTCATTGGTTGGTTGGCTCCGAAGTCGCATCGTTCCCCGACTCCCGCGCCACTTTACTAATATCAGGTTTAGGAAAGACCCGCAAACGGTCACGGATGATTTGGGCGCGTAATTCGTCGCGCTCTTCCGCGTTCAGCTTCTGTTGTGAGCTTTTTTGCAAATGCGCTGGCTGCGTGTCGATGAACAGTTCGTCGATCGCCAAGCGTTGATCGTCCGGGAAAGCGCCGAGATCGACGCCCAGTTTGATGATCGACAAAAGATTGAGCGCTTCCTTGGAAGTCATGGCATGCGCATATGTAAGCACGCCGTATGCGCGACCGATCTGATCCCAAAGCGTGTTCGGTTTTTTTTGAATAAGAACCTGACGCGCGTCGTGTTCTTTTTCGATGATCGTCTCGATCACTTTGCTCAAGCGCGCGATGATCTCTTCCTCTTTGTCGCCCAGCGTGTGTTGATTCGAAATTTGAAATAGATTCCCCATTGCTTCCGTGCCCTCGCCATAAAGACCGCGTACAGCGAGACCGATCTTATTTACGGCTTGGATGACCTGATTGATCATCTCGCTCAAAACGAGACCGGGTAGATGCAACATCGCGGAAGCGCGCATCCCGGTCCCGACATTGGTCGGACAGGCGGTGAGATATCCGAGCTTCGGGTCGAAAGCGAAATCGAGTTTGGTTTCCAAGGAGCTGTCGATTTTGTCGACCAACTTGAAAGCGCTTTTCAATTGCAGGCCGGAGCGGATCGACTGCATGCGCAGATGATCCTCTTCGTTAATCATGATGCTAAGCGTTTGCCGCCGATTCATGACCACCGCACTACCCGCACTCTTTGCAGCGTGTTCCCGGCTGATGAGATGCCGCTCGACCAGGACCTGTTTTTCGAGCGCGGACAAATCCTGGAGCAATTCCGAAAATGAATCCTGCATTTCCGTCAGCTCTTCCACGCGCGGTTTGATCAATTCCAGGACGGCGGTGCGCTCCGCTTTTTTTGCCCAACCTGGAAAGGCGCGTTGACGTAGGTTACGCGCCAATCGCACACGACTGCTCACGACGATCTGGTGGTGCGGGCCTTCACCGCGCAACCACTCGCCCCCGCTCGCCATGACGTTAGAGAATTTCATCTAGCTCGTGAGTTCCGTTTCGAGTTGTCTAATCTGATCGCGCAGAGACGCGGCCGCTTCGTATTTTTCTTCTGCGACTGCTTTGCGCAGGTCGTCGTTCAAGGAGCGCATTCGATCGCTCAGCTCGATCTCGCGATGAGCCCGCTGCGGAAGTTTGCCGATGTGTTCGGTTCCTTTGTGCATGGCTTTGAGCAAGGTGCCCAAACCCTCCGAAAAAGTAAGATAGCAGGCGCTGCACCCAAGCCGCCCAGTTTTTTTGAAATCGACCTGCGTGAACCCGCAGATCGGGCATTTCTGGGTCGGCGCGCCCTTTTCGATTTCCTCGGCGGCGCCGATGCCTAACAAGAGATCGGCTAGCGCAAAACCAGTCGGATCCTGCACGCCTTTTTCTTTCGAGCAGGCGTCGCAGAGATTCACCTTCTGCATTTTCCCTTCCAGGATCTGGGTCAGGAAAACCGTGGCGTCATTACATTTGCAAACGTCGCACAACATCCTGCTGCAAACTTTTTCAGGAATAGATCGGCGTGCCCGTCGAGCGCACCAATTCGCGAAAACGCGAGATGATTTTCGTGGTGATCGGACCCGCTTTGCCGGTCCCGATCTGACGACCGTCCGCCTTGATCACCGGAATCACTTCCGCGGCCGTGCCGGTGAGGAAACATTCGTCGGCAATGAAAACGTCGTGCCGGGTAATGTCCGCTTCCTTTACCTCCATGCCGAGCTCTTCCGCGCATTCCATCGCTACAGAACGCGTGATGCCGCGCAACGCACCTGCCGCAATCGGTGGCGTAAAGATGTGACCTTTCTTAATCACGAAAACATTGTCGGCCGTGCATTCCGCCACGTTACCCGCCTCATTCAACATCAACGCTTCATCAGCGCCGGCGAGATTCGCTTCGATCCGCGCCATGACGTTGTTGAGATAATTCAACGACTTCACGGCCGGATTTAATTGCGCTGCGCCCGTGCGCCGCGTCGCGCAAGTCACCACCGTCAGTCCGTTGCGATACGCTTCTTCCGGATACAACGCGATTGTTGTCGCGATGATGATGACGCTGGGTTTCTTACATTGCGCCGGATTAAGCCCGAGATTTCCCACGCCGCGAGTCACGATCTGACGAATGTAACCATCGCGCAGATCGTTCTTTCGAATTGTTTCGAGCAACGCTTCGTTCATTGCTTCCTTGCTCATCGGAATCTCGAGACAAATCGAGCGCGCCGAATCCCAGAGACGATCAGCGTGTTCTTCGAGCCGAAAGACGCGGCCGTTGTAGAACCGAATGCCTTCAAAAATTCCGTCGCCGTAAAGCAGACCGTGATCGAAGACAGAAACTTTCGCTTCCGCTTCGGGGACAAATTTTCCATCGAGGAAAATGGTCAGCTCTTTCGGAGCGCTCGCGCGCGTCGTCTCATCCGCCGGCTTCGCCGTCCCCTTCACCTGCGGCTTATCCAGGACCATCGTGTCGCTCTCAGTTTTCATAGGCACGTAAAAACGTTCACCGTTCAAGAATCAATTCAAGCACAATTGATCCGCACAGCGCTACGCCAGAACACCATCGGCAATGTGCAATTCGCGATCGCCCCGTTCGGCCAGATGTTGATCATGCGTCACTACCAGCAATGTCTTATTCTTTTCGCGGGCCAGGCCTAACAATAGGTCGATGATTGCCTCCCCCGTCTTCGAATCGAGATTTCCCGTAGGCTCATCGGCAAAGATGATATCGGGATCATTCGTTAGGGCGCGCGCGATTGCCACCCGTTGTTGTTCGCCACCGGAAAGTTCCGCGGGCAGGTGATGCATCCGTTCCGCCAAACCAACGTCGCGCAAACTCGCTTCCGCCACTTCAGTTTTCGCGTCGCCGCCGATTCGACCAGGCAGCGTGACGTTTTCCAGCGCCGTCAATTCTGGCAACAAGAAATATCCCTGGAAAACGAAACCCATCTTTTCGTTGCGCAACTTCGCCTGCGAACCGGTGCTCCCCTCATAGAGTCGCCGTCCTTCAAAATCCACCGTGCCCGCCTCGGGCCGTTCCAATCCGGCAAGCGTATACAACAGAGTGGTCTTTCCCGCGCCGGAGGCACCGCAGAGGAAGACCGCTTCTCCCTTTACGACGTCGAGCGAAATGCCGCGCAAGACTTCAATGCGGCGCGGCCCGATCTGGAACGAGCGCCGCAAATCGCGCGCGATTAATTGAGCTTCACTCATGCGGCGCAAGCATCCCTAGATCATCACCGGGCGCAATTCGATGCGGAAAAAACAAAGACCGCATGCCGGCGAACCAGCATGCGGCCTTCCGATGAACTGCAATTTACTCCATGCCTAACGAGGCCAAAGTCGGCTCGTCGATTTCGCCACTGGGCGGCAGGCCGTTGTCGCTCTGATAACGCAGAAGCGCATCGCGTGTCTCCGGTCCATAGGTGTTGTCGACCGGGCCCGGATCATATCCAGCCCGCTGCAAGGCATTCTGCACCTCGGCTACGACCTGGCCGGGTTCCTGGTTGTTATAGGCATAAATCGGCGCGTCGTAGGAGTAATTACTGAACGTCGGATCGTAACCGTAGGCCGGATACCAGAAGTTGTTGTTCCAATAATAATATCCGCCGCCGAAAACGGCGAAGCGATCATAGCGACTCGACCACCAGGCGCGATCGTGACGGTCCCGGTCCCAGCGGCGGTAATTCGCCCACTTCGCATGGTTGGCCTCCCAGTGCGGATTCGCATTCCACCAGTTCTTCGACTTAAAATTTACGTTGTTCTTCCAGTTCGGATTGTTTTGCCAATTTGGATTATTTTTCCAATTCGGGTTGTTCTTCCAATTCGGGTTGTTCTTCCAATTCGGGTTGTTCTTCCAGTTCGGGTTGTTCGTAATCCGCACGTTAGAAGTGTTCTGAATCGGCTGATTCCAGTTCTGATTGATCCTTGGCGTGTTGTGGATCGACTGCACATGCACGTTGGGATTGCGCTGCAGATTCGTCGTGTTGACCTTGTGCACCATTTGCGCGTTGTGCACTTCGGTGGGACCGCGGCTGACGTGTTTGGCCGCCTGTTTCTTTGCTTGTATTTGCTGCGGGGTCTCTTCTGCGAGGGTAGCCTGAGTGACTGCGAACGACAGAAGCACCGCGAGTGAAGCGAAATGTTTCATATGTTATTCAATTAGACTTTGGTGGTTCCTGTTTATTCAACTCGGGAGATGAGGGCGAGTTGCACTTATTATTCGGACACCGCCCCCTGACGCACCGCTTCGAAAAGCACAATCGCCACCGCCGTGGCCAGATTCAAACTCCTCGTTCCCTTCATTGGAATCGTGCGCAAGCCCTCCGCATTTGCGCGTAAGAGCGGTTCCGGCAAGCCACGCGTCTCGCGACCGAAAACGAAGAAGTCGTTAGGCTGAAAACGCTCTGCGAAATAAGGACGCGAAGTTTTCGTCGTTAGAAAAAAATAGCGCGCCTGGGCGATTTGCGCCGCCTGTAATTCCGCGAACGAATTCCACAGCTGCACATCGACTTCCTTCCAGTAGTCAAGGCCCGCGCGTTGCAGCTGCCGATCATCGATCTCAAAACCGAGCGGCCTTACTAAATGCAAACGCGAGCCAGTCGCGAGACAGAGTCGGCCGACGTTGCCCGTATTCGGCGGAATCTCCGGCTCGATCAGGACGACGTTGAACAAGATCAGCCGAGTTTGCCGGCAACGAACTTTTCCAACTTCACGATGTCGGCGGCGAACTTGCGAATTCCTTCCGCGGTTTTGTCTGTCGCCATCGCGTCTTCGTTGAGCAAGTAGCGGAACTTCTTCTCGTCGAGCTCAAGCCTTTCGACTTTCGCGCTCTTCGCTTTCTCCGGCACCAGCTTGCGCTCCACCGGTTCGGTCGATTTCGAAAGTTCTTCCATTAACTCAGGACTGATCGTGAGCGCATCACATCCAGCTAATTCCAAAATCTGCCCTGTGTTACGGAAACTCGCGCCCATCACTTCGGTCTCATAACCGAACTTCTTGTAGTAGGTGTAAACCTGCTGGACCGACTGCACGCCCGGATCTTCCGCGCCCTGGTAGTCGCGCTTCATTTCCTTCTTGAACCAGTCGTAAATCCGTCCGACGAACGGCGAGATCAGTTGCACCTTGGCTTCCGCGCAACGCACCGCTTGTGGCAAGGAAAAGAGCAGCGTCAGATTGCATTTGATTCCTTCCTTTTGCAGTTGTTCGGCGGCGTTAATTCCTTCCCATGTGGAAGCGATCTTAATTAGCACGCGCTCACGTGGAACTTTTCGCTCCTCGTACAACTTGATCAGTTGCCGCGCCTTCGCGATGGAGCCTTCGGTATCGAACGAGTAACGCGCATCCGTTTCCGTCGAAACACGGCCCGGCACAATCTTCAACATCTCGCTGCCGAATTTCACCAGCAGATGCTCAATGATGTCTTCGATCTGGGCCGCGCCGCTTAGTCCGGAATTTTTTCTGTCCGCCAGCACTTCATCGAGCAGATAAAAATATTTTTCTTTCTGCGTCGCGGCGTAGATCAAACTGGGATTCGTCGTCGCGTCCTGCGGTTTGAAATCGCGGATGCTTTCGAAATCGCCCGTGTCGGCTACGACCGTGGTGATTTTTTTCAGCTGCTCGAGCTGATTAATTTGCGTTCCAGTTTTGTTTTCGTCCACCACGGCCGTGCTCATGCCGGAATTTAGCCCGCGCGCCGCCTTCGCACAATTCAGGAACGCAGGATCGTGTCGATCTGCTGCAGCTCTTCGGGATCAAACGTCAGCTTCTCCAGCGCCTTGATGTTTTCTTCCAGCTGATCGGGATCGGAGATGCCCATCAATGCCGTCGCTACTTCCGGTTGCCGCAACGTCCAGGCGATTGCCATTTGCGGCAATGTCTGACCGCGCCGCTGCGCCATGCCATCGAGCTGTTGAACTTTCTGGAGCAACGCGGGCGTGATCTTTTCTTTGCGCGCCGGTTCCCACGCCCGGGCCGCGCGAGAACTTTCCGGAATTCCGCCCTGATACTTCGTGCTGATCAAACCCTGCCCAAGAACAGAAAACGCCACCACGCCTGCACCCGTCTCGCGCGCTGCGCCTAACAAGTCCTGTTCAATATCGCGCCGCAGCATGCTGTAGCTATTTTGCGCGAGGATAACGGGCAAAAAATTCAGTTCGCGTGTGAGCCGAGAAGCTTCGCGAAATTGCTCCCCGGAGTAATTACTCAAACCAACGTAAAGCGCCTTCCCTTGCTTAACGACTTGATCAAGCGCGCGCAGCGTTTCTTCCAACGGCGTTTTCGGATCGGGCCGATGCGAATAAAAGATGTCAACGTAATCAAGACCGAGTCGTTGCAGTGATTCATCGAGACTGTTGAGCAAATGTTTGCGTGAACTTCCCTCCCCGTACGGACCAGGCCACATCAGAAAACCGGCCTTGGTCGAAACCACGATCTCATTTCGCGGCATCTCCTTGAGAATGCGGCCGACGATAATTTCCGCACGCCCTGGCGGATTGCCGTAGTTATTCGCCAGATCAAAATGCGTGATGCCGAGATTGAAGGCGCGAAAAATACAGGCGCGCGCCAGTTCCGGTCCGCCATGACTACCAAAAGTTTCCCAGGCGCCTAAAGAGATCGCGGGCAGTTTCAGTCCCCATCCGCCGCACTGCCGATACGGCATCTTGTCGTACCGCGTCGGCTCCGCTTCGAACTGGTGCCAGCTCAAACGATCGCGTTGGATCGGACGACCGGTCGGTGGGACTGCCACCAGCTGGCGTTGCACCGGCTTTATCCCGGACGGTGTGCGTTTTTTGAATTCAGGCGGGCCGCCAGTTGCGCTCATCACTCGTTAGGTAACTGCTCGTTAGGCAGGAACACTCGTGTTCTTCTTCGAGCGCAACGCATGTCGGACAAAATTCTGCCCGATCTCCCACATTGGGCCGGGGAATTTCCGGCATTCGGTCAAAACAGAGTCAAGCGCGTTGACGAACAGATCGACTTCTTTTTCGCCGATGATCAGTGGCGGCAAAATTTTTACGACATCCATGGCGTGTCCCGCCACCTGCGTCAGGATGCGATGCCGGCTGAGCAGCTGGGTCACAACCATTTGCGCGAAGAGGACCTTGTCCACTTTGTGCAAAAGCTTCCAACCCATCTTGAGCTTCATCTCATTAGGCTCCTGGAATTCGATCGCGATAATCAAACCCTTCCCGCGCACTTCCTTGATGAAGGAATGTTTCGTCTTAAGAGCGTCAATGCGTTGCATGAGCAGATCACCCATGCGCGCTGAATTCTCGACGAGCTTTTCTTTCTCCAGAACCTCGAGCGACGCGAGGCCACACGCCATCGCCAGATTATTGCGGCCGAACGTGGTCGAATGCACCACACACCGATCCATCCGCGAAAAAGTTTTCTGATAAATTTCCCGCCGGGCCACGATCGCCCCGCACGGCACGTAGCCACCGCTCAAACTTTTCGCGAGCGTGATGATGTCGGGCTCGAGGTTCCAATGTTGGAAGCCGAACATTTTGCCAGTGCGTCCGAGTCCAGTCTGGATTTCATCGGCGATGAAAAGGGTGCCGTGCTTCCGGCAAAGTTCCTGTGCTCTATTATAGAAGTCAGTTTTCGGCGATTTGCAGCCTTTGCCCTGCACCGGCTCGATGACGAAGGCCGCGACATCGCCTTGCGCCAGCTCGTGTTCCAGCGAAGCAATATCATCGAGTGCGATCCGCGTATCCCATTGATCCATCAACGGACCAAAGCCTTCGGTGAAACTGTCGCAGCCCATGAGTGACAACGCGCCGAGACTCAATCCATGGAATGCTCCTTCGAGCGAAATAACACGCTTTCGTCCCGTCGCGGCACGGGCAAATTTCAGCGCACCCTCGATCGCCTCCGTGCCGGAATTACAAAAGAAAACCGCGTCGAGATGCGGCGGGGTCAATTTCGTCAACGCTTCCGCGAGCAAACCACTCAGAAGCGAACAATCCATCTGTACCATGTTCGGCAGATCGAGATCCAGCACATCGCGGATAGCTTGTTTCACCGCGGGATGATTCCGTCCGATATTGAAAACACTGTAGCCGCTCAGGAAATCGAGATACGGCGCGTCATCCATATCATAGAGATAAGCGCCCTCCGCCCGCGCATAGACCTTGTCGAAACCGATCACGCGTTGCGCGGCCACGAGCGTGCGATTGAGATGGCGCTCATGCAGATCGTAGTTCTCCCCCAGGCGAGACGCGACGATCTCTTTCAGATCAAAAGCCATCCTTTCGTGTAGGCGATTTACCCTAGGAAATCAACCGACGCTGCTTGTCATCCTGAGGCAGGCGAAGCGCGCCGAAGAATCTCGTCAAAGATGTTGAACGCGCTTCGTTGCCATGCCTTGCTCGTTAGACAAGGCGCGAGATCCCTCGCCGTCTGCGCGGCTCTGGATGACAAGGTTGGTAGCTTGAGCGGGCACTCCCATCGGTTAACGTGCGCTTCACATGCTCGCACTTCTGGATCCTCCCATTACCCCCGAACTCGTGAGGAAACATGGCCTAACGAGTGATGAATTCGAACGCATTAAAAAGATTCTCGGACGTGAACCAAACTTCACCGAGCTCGGCATCTTCTCCGTCATGTGGAGCGAGCATTGCTCCTACAAAAATTCGCGGCGTGAGCTGAAAAAATTCCCCACGACCGGGCCGAACATTCTCGTCAAAGCCGGCGAAGAAAACGCGGGTGTGGTCGACATCGGCGACGGCTGGGCGGTCGCGTTCAAGATCGAGTCGCATAATCACCCGAGCGCGATCGAGCCGTTCCAAGGCGCGGCCACCGGCGTCGGTGGAATCATCCGCGACATTTTCACGATGGGCGCGCGGCCGGAATTTTCCCTGAACTCGCTGCGTTTCGGACCGATCACCGGCGATTCGCCGAATGTGAAAGCGAATCGTCGGTTGTTTGCCGGCGTTGTTTCCGGAATCGCACACTACGGGAATTGCATCGGCGTCCCCACGATCGGTGGCGAAATTTATTTCGACGAGAGCTTCGAGGGAAATCCGCTGGTGAATGTCTTTTGTCTCGGGGTTTTGCGGCACGAACAACTGGCGCGCGGCGCCGCCAGCGGCGTGGGCAATCCGGTTTTTTATGTCGGCGCGGAAACAGGTCGCGATGGTTTAGCCGGCGCGGCCTTTGCTTCGCGCGAGTTAACAGAAGAATCGCGCGAAGATCGACCGGCCGTGCAGGTCGGCGATCCCTTCAAGGAAAAGCTGCTGCTCGAAGCATGTCTGGAGTTGTTAGGCACCGATGCGGTCGCGGGAATCCAAGACATGGGCGCCGCCGGTCTCACTTGCTCGACTTGCGAAACCGCCAGCCGAGGCGGAACCGGCGTCGAGATCGATCTCGCGAAAGTTCCAAAACGGGAGACTGGCATGACGCCCTACGAAATTCTCCTGAGCGAATCGCAGGAACGCATGTTGATCATCGCGAAGCAGGGTAAAGAAAAAGTCGTTAGGCAAATCTTCGAGAAATGGGACGTGCCTTGTGCGGAAATCGGTCGCGTCACCGACGACGGCATGATGCGTGTGCGGAACAACGGCACGGTGGCAGCAGAAATTCCCGCAAAGCCGCTCGCCGACGAAGCGCCGCTCTACATGCGGGAGGCAAAAGCCCCCTCGCAAAATACGCCGGCAGATCTTTCGACTTTGCCACCGGTTGACCCACACATCGCGCTGCGGCACCTGCTCGCTGATCCCACGATCTCCTCCAAAAATTGGATTTACCGTCAATACGATCACATGGTGCGGACCGGAACAGTCGTTAGGCCGGGTTCCGATGCGGCGGTCTTTCACGTCCGGGAGGCGAACAAATTCCTCGCTGCCACCACCGATTGTAATTCGCTCTACTGCTCGTTAGACCCCCGCGAAGGCGGTCGCATTGCGGTGGCGGAAGCGGCGCGCAATCTCACCTGCTCCGGAGCAAAGCCACTGGCCGTGACCGACAATCTGAACTTCGGCAATCCCTACAAGCCGGAAAATTTCTGGCAGTTGCGCGAGTGCGTCGAAGGCGTCGCGGAAACGTGCCGCGCTTTCGACACACCAGTCATCGGCGGAAATGTTTCTCTATATAATGAGAGTCCCGCCGGTGTGGTCGATCCGACTCCGACCGTGGCGATGGTCGGCCTAATCGAGGATGAAGCGCACATCACCACGCAGTTTTTCAAGAATGCCTGCGACGCTATCATTCTGGTCGGCGAAATCGGGGACGACCTTGGCGCGTCGCGTTTCCTGAAAGTGTGTCACGGCCGAAAAATCGGACGTGTGCCGAGTCTCGATATCGAACGGGAAATTGCGGTGCAGAGTGCGGCGCGCGATTTGATTCGGACCGGACTAGTCCAAAGCGCGCATGATTGCTCAGAAGGCGGTCTGGCCGTCGCGCTGGCCGAATGCTGTTTCAATCCAGATCAACATTTTGGCGCGAGCGTTACCGTAGCAGGTGGCGGGAATGCCGCCCTGTTTGGCGAAGCGCAATCGCGCATCATTATCTCTCTCCGCGAAGAAAATCTTGAAGCCGTCCGCGCTAGCCTAACGAGGAGTAGAGTTCCATTTTGTGAGCTTGGCCGCGTTACGGAAGCGGAGCTGCGCATCGATCTTGGTGACGAATCTTATCACTGGCCAATCGAAGAGATTCACGATCTTTGGTTCAACTCCATTGCTCGCGCAGTCGAAGGCGATTCGAACGAAAGAATTCCCAGCCTCTAAAGCGACCGAACTACGAACGATTCATTGAACGCGGCGCGCGATGGTGGATTATTCGGGACGATGTCGCATCCTTCCCCGCAGAGCGAAGTCGAGCTTTCGGAAGCGGCCATCTTTCCGCAGCACGAATGCGGAATTTTTGCGGTCTTCGGCCATCCCAATGCTGCGGTCCTGACCTACTACGGGCTCTTCGCCTTGCAGCATCGTGGGCAGGAGAGCGCCGGCATCGTCACGAGTAACGGCAATGGCAGCACGTTCCAGATGCATCGCGACATGGGTTTAGTATCGCAGGTTTTCGGCGCGGAAGAATTAGAACGCCTGAAGGGTAAGCGCGCGCTCGGACACACACGCTATTCCACGACCGGCTCGAGCACGCTAAAAAACGCACAGCCGTTCGTGGTCGATTGTTTCCGCGGACAAATCGCCGTGGCGCACAATGGAAATTTGATCAACGCTGCCGTGCTGCGCGACGAGCTCGAGCGCAAAGGTTCCATTTTTCAAACCACGGCAGACAGCGAAATCATTCCGCACCTGCTCGCACAGCCGCTCAATAACGGCGGAAGCCCCCTCGGCGTGTTACGACGATTGGAGGGCGCGTTCAGTCTCATCATCATGAGCGAACGCGAAATTGTCGGCGTGCGCGATCCGTTTGGTTTTCGTCCGCTCGTTCTCGGCAAACTCGATGGCGCTTATATTCTCGCCTCGGAAACTTGCGCCTTCGATCTGGTGCACGCGGAATTCATCCGCGACGTCGAGCCCGGCGAAGTAGTCATCATCAGCGAAGATGGCATCCGATCGGAATGGCCATTTCGCGACGAACAGCGCGCCTTTTGCATGTTCGAATACGTTTACTTCTCGCGACCGGACAGCATTCTCGGCGGTATTAATGTCGCGAAAGTTCGCACCGAAATGGGACGCGAACTGGCGCGGCGTTTTCCAGTCGAAGCCGATATCGTTGTGCCGGTGCCGGACTCAGGGAATTATGCCGCACTTGGTTTCGCGCAGGAACTAAACATTCCTTACGAGCACGCCTTTGTTCGCAATCACTACATCGGCCGCACCTTTCTCCAGCCAAGCCAATTGATTCGCGATTTCGATGTGCGCGTGAAATTGAATCTCATCAAAGAAGCGGTGGAAGGAAAACGCGTCGTGGTAGTGGATGATTCCATCGTGCGCGGAACGACGGCGCGTGCACGCGTGGTGAACCTGCGCGAAGCCGGCGCGAAAGAAGTGCACATGCGCGTCAGTTGTCCGCCGCATCGTTTTGCCTGTCATTACGGCATCGATTTTCCCGACCCGGAAAAGTTGATCGCGAACCAGCTTTCGATGCCGCAAATTTGCGAATATCTGAACGTCGATAGCCTGGGTTATCTCGACGTCGATGGGATGGTGCGCGCGACTGGTAAACCGGCGAACGAGTTCTGTCTCGCCTGCTTTACCGGCAATTATCCGCTGCCGGTTGATCCGGAGCTCGACAAATTCATCATGGAGAAACGCGAAGGCCGCGCCAAAGCGCTCGCGGAAGAGGAAGCTAATCCCAGCTTGTTTGCCGATCTTAAGTAAGTGAAATCGCGGAAGGCGTACGCGCGCGCCGGGGTCGACGTCGATCTCGGGAATCTAGTGAAGCGCAAAATTCAGGCGCGCGTGAAAAGCACTCATGGCCCGGAAGTGCTGGGAAAAATCGGCGGCTTCGGCGGGTTGTTCGCGCCGAATTTTTCGAGAATGCGCGAGCCCGTGCTCGTGGCGAGTGTCGACGGCGTCGGGACGAAATTGAAAATCGCTTTTGAGATGAAGCGCCACAACACCGTCGGCGCGGATCTGGTTAATCATTGTATCAACGACATCGCAGTTCTCGGCGCACGCCCGTTATTTTTTCTCGACTATATCGGCGCGGAAAAATTGGAGCCGCGCGTTTTCGATCGGATTCTTTCCGGATTCACCAAAGCATGTCGCGCGGGAAGTTGCGCTCTGATCGGCGGCGAGACCGCGCAGATGCCGGGAATGTATCGCGAAGGCGAATACGATCTGGCCGGGTGCATCGTTGGTGTAGTCGATCGCGCAAAGATGATTGATGGCAGCCGCATCAAAGCGGGCGACATCATTCTCGGACTGCCTTCAAATGGCCTGCATACCAACGGCTATTCTCTCGCGCGAAAGATTCTGTTCCAAACCATGCGCTTAAAGCTAGGTGCAAAGCTTCCGGGATTGAAGCTCTCGTTAGGCGAGGAATTGCTCCGCACGCACAAAAACTATCAGCCATTACTGGCCAGCATTCCGACGAACCAACTACACGGCCTGGCGCACATCACCGGCGGTGGATTGATCGATAACCTACCGCGGATCCTGCCGAAAAATCGGGACGCCGTTATTGATCCTAAGAGTTGGAGTGCGCCGGCGATTTTTAAAATCCTGGCGGACAACGGAAAGGTCGCGCACGCGGAAATGTACCAAGTCTTCAACATGGGGATAGGCATGGTCGCGATTGTTTCTGCTAAAGACTCGAAGCAGCTGGCCAAAAGGTTGCGCGCGAAAATTATCGGGCGGGTCGAAGAAGGAAGCGGAGTAACCCGTTTGATTTTGTAGGCGCGCGGACGATTAAGTCTGCGATGGAAAAGCGCCAGCTCGGAAAGACCGACATGCAGGTTTCCGTGCTTGGTTTCGGCGGCGCCGAGATCGGATTCGAAAGCGTCACCGCCGAGATCGTCGCGCAGCTACTGAACAGCGCGCTCGATGCCGGGCTTAACGTCATCGACACGGCCGAGTGCTATGAGGCAAGCGAAGAGTTAATCGGGAAGACAGTGAGCCATCGCCGCGGCGAATATTTTCTCTTTACCAAAGTTGGCCACCCGCATGGTATCGGAAGCGAAGATTGGTCGACTGCTTCCATCTTACAAAGTATCGAGCGCAGTTTGCGTCGCCTAAACACAGATCGTCTTGATCTCGTCCAGCTTCATAGCTGTTCGGAATCGGCTTTGAAAAAAGGCGATGTCATCGCGGCCTTACAGACCGCGCGCGAGCGCGGGCATACTCGTTACATCGGTTACAGCGGGGATAGTCGCTCGGCCCGGTTCGCGGTGGAATCAGGTGCCTTCGATACCTTGCAAACTTCACTAAACATCGCGGACCAAGAACCTATCGAGCTAACTATTCCGGCGGCGCGCGCACGCGGCATGGGTGTGATTGCCAAACGTCCGATCGCGAATGCGGCGTGGAAAGCTGGACACAGGCCGATGGATTCCTACCAACACTCTTACTGGGATCGACTGCGCAAGTTAGATTACGATTTCATTCGCGGCCGATCGCTCGAGCAATCGATCGCGCACGCGTTACGTTTTACTTTGACGGTGCCGGGTGTGCATACGGCGATTGTTGGCACGACAAAACCAGAACGCTGGCAGGAGAATGCGAAACTCCTGGAAGCAGGTTCGCTTACCGAAGCGGAATTCACTGCCATCCGCGAACGATGGGATGATATCGCGCCCTCAACCTGGGTAGGACAAACATGAAGCAACGCAAACTCGGCCGCGGCGGACTGATAGTTTCCGCGCTTGGACTCGGATGCATGGGTATGTCGGAATTTTATGGTCCGGGCGATGAAGAAGAATCTGCCGCGACTATTCTGCGCGCGCTTGAGCTGGGCATCACCTTCTTCGACACCGCGGACATGTATGGTTCTGGCGCTAATGAAGAGCTACTCGGCCGCGTCTTAAAAGGACGGCGCGAACAAGCAATCATCGCGACGAAGTTTGGATTCGTGCGCGATCCACAACGGCCGGAAGTTCGCCAGCTAAGCGGCAAACCCGACTACGTGAAACAAGCTTGTGAAGCAAGCATGCGTCGGCTTGGAGTTAACGTGATCGATCTCTATTACCTGCACCGCGTCGATCCGGAAACGCCCATCGAAGAAACACTGGGTGCGATGGCTGCGTTGGTGAAACAAGGTAAGGTACGCTACCTCGGCTTGTCCGAAGCTGGGAGCGAGAGTATTCGCCGTTCGCATGCGGTCCATCCCATCACTGCTGTGCAATCGGAGTATTCACTTTGGACGCGCGACCCGGAAGACGAGGTGCTGCAAACATGCCGTGAGCTCGGGATCGGTTTTGTGCCTTACAGTCCGCTCGGGCGCGGGTTCCTGACCGGCCAGATTAAACGTTTCGAAGATTTAGCAAAGGATGATTACCGCCGGCAATCACCGCGGTTTCAAGGTGAAAACTTTCAGCGCAATCTCGACCTGGTAGAACGTATCAAGGAAAGCGCGCGGGAGAAACATTGCACCGCGGGACAGCTCGCACTGGCATGGGTGCTGGCACAAGGTGAGGACATTGTGCCTATTCCGGGAACGAAGCGCCGGAAATATCTGCAGGAAAATGTGGGGGCGTTAGATGTGAACCTAACGAGCGCTGAGCTAGCCCGGATCGAACAGGCCTTGCCTCGGGCTGGCTTTGCCGGCCAGCGCTATCCCGCGACAATGATGAAATTGGTTAACCGCTAATCGCAGTTAACCATTCCCAAAAAAACTCTCTCGGGCTAGCGGGCTTTCTTGCCAGCGCGCCGTGCGGCCCAGCGAGCTTTCATTGCGTCGGAGAGTTTCTTTCTCCCCGCTGCGGTTAGACCGCCGCGTTTTTTGCCGGCTGACTTCGTCGGGGCTGCCGACTTTGTCGCAGCTGAGCTTGCGCCACCAGCGGTACCTTTGCGTTTGGCCCAGCGAGCTCTGGCTGCTGCCGCCAACTTAGCGCGCGTAGCCGCTGACATGCGACGACGTCCGCTACGGCCAGCGCCGCCACCTCCGCCACCGCCACTTGTTTTCTTACCTCCACCGCTACTACCGCCAAAGATTGAGCTTAGGCGATTCTCTAAAGTAGAGATTTGTTCACGGATGGAGATAGCTTGCTTTAACCTTGCTAGAGATAAGTCCATGGCGCTTAGATAACGCACGAGCTTAGTAAAGCAACTATAAAAGTAACTAACTTTTTAGGAGCGATTTCCGCTAAGAACGCAGAAAAGAATTACTCGGCAGATTCGTTAGCTTAAGTATAGTGCGCGAACCAGGGGCAGTTAGCTCAGCGGTAGAGCGGCACGTTTACACCGTGTTGGTCGGGGGTTCGATCCCCTCACTGCCCACTCTTTTCTTCTACCGCGGGAGGCTCCCACAGCTCGATCCGGTTACCTTCCGGATCCATGAGCCACCCGAACTTCCCGAATTCCGTTTCCTCGCTCTTATCTTCCACCTTCACCCCTTCGTTGCGCAAAGCTTCCAGCACTTCGGCTAGATCGTGCACGCGGTAATTAAGCATGAACTGCTTCTCGCTCGGGGCAAAGTAGTCGGTTCGAGCTGCGAAGGGCGACCAGACGATATGCGCCTCGGTTTTAGCGCCTCGCCAGCGTTCTCCCGATATGAGACGCCACCCCAAACCGATGACTCGTTGCATTGCAGTAGTCTGGCGAAAGCTCGCCTAACGAATCAATCATCGATTGACGCGTCGACTGTTGCACGACCCGTGTTGATGAATCTGGCGGAAATCTACGTCAGAAGGCGCTAGGTTATTTGATGGAAATGGGAGAGGCAGAGACAGTGGATGGTTTACAGGTGCGCGCTTATTTCGTGCGCGGACGTAATGCGCTGCTCGCGCGCGCGGATTTCGGCGAGCTCTATGTCGATTACTATCTGCATCAAGGCCAGTACGGCTACAATCATGCACCCGCGCACGATGGCATGCTGAAGGAAGCGCTGGCCGCGCTTACGCTGCATTGCGCGTCGCGGCCGTGGAACGAAGCCTGGGCCTGGACGATTCATTTCCACCGACCGCTCTTAAACCTTTTCGTCACCGGCGATAACCGGCGCGGGATTGTGGTCGGGCAGCTCTTCACCGAGAACGTCAAGGACGACGGCCGAAATTTATTTTGCGCGGACCTTGTTCGGGAAAGGCAGGACTCGCGACGGAGCACCGTTGAATTCAAAAGCGCAGAACCCTTTGCGATTGTGGAAGAATTCTACGCGCAAAGCGAACAACGCCCGGCCCGTTACTTCCGCCATGGACCGGAAGATTTCGTCATGATTACTGCGCAACCTGGTTGCGATCTCGATTGGTTACAGGCGCTCGATGACGAAAAAGTGCGAAGCCTGGATGAAAACGAAACGCTTAGCCTGTTGGAAGAACGACGCTATAAGTGGGGTTGCGGTTGTTCGCCGGAACGAATGTTTGCCATCCTCGGACCGATCATGCGTAGCGATGCGGAGAGCCTTTTTGGCCAGGAAGATTCCATTCGAGTAAATTGTCCACGGTGCGGAGCTTCGCACATCGTCACGCGCGGATCGCTCGAGACATATCTTGCGCAAAACGCCGTTGCGCGGCCTTAGTTACATCGGCATCGCAGCCTAACCCATGGAGTTTTACATCTACCTCAATGGCACGAGGCGAGGTCCTTTTAGTAAAGACAGGGTGCGCGACTATCTTGCCGCAGGTCTGGTGCAATCCGCCGATCTCGCCTCTGACAGCCTTAACGGTAATCTGCAACCGTTGGCCCTTCTTCTCGACCGCGAGGAACGGGTGCACGTCCCGCCGCCGCCTGTTCCGCAGGTAGCAACCACGCCGCCACGACGCGACCACTTGCCGCCGCTAGCAACCGATTCCCTCGGACCTTATGCGCGGACCACGCTCGCGCCTAACGAGACGCCATTTTATCGCACTTCAATGCATTGGATGGTCTTTGTTCGTTTCGCCCTCCTCGCCTTGGGCGCTTTTCTTCTCATCGCCATGCCCTTCGCCATCGCCGTCCAGGCCCTGACTGGATCGCAACTCGGTTGGTTCGCGCTTCCGCTGCCAGCCTGCATCATGATCGCGCCGACACTGGCTTACGTTGGAAGCGAGCTTGTCATCACGGACGTGCGGGTTTTGATCAAAACCGGAGTCGTGCGGCGTCAAAGCTTGGAGATGTTTATTTCGAAAATCGAATCGATCGCCATCGATCAAAGCTTTCTTGGTCGGCTGTTCGATTACGGAACGGTGGTGGTGCGTGGAACAGGCGGCTTTGCCGAGCGTTTCGAAACGATCGCGCATCCCATCCAATTTCGGAGCTGGGTGCAACGCATGCAAAAAACGGCCGGACCCGTTTCCGAGCCCGGCCGAACCTAACCGTTACCAATGAACGGTAATTTGGACAGCGTTAGAATTTCTTCGTCAGACTCACGTACCAGTAACGATTTCGAATGTTGTAGTTCGATGTGTCGTAGTTGTCGTTGAAGGCACCTAAGGCCGTGGGCGGGTAACGATCGAAAACGTTGTTAACCCCGACTGTTAGTTTGGTATTCCAGAGCATCCGCTGCCAGATGCTGCTGTTTTCCACGCCACCTGCCTCGGTCATGCTCTTGGCATCCTTTGCATCCTTCGAGTAACCCGCGGCTGCCTCGATCTTCGGTTTGGTAAACTCGTAACTTAGCTGTAGATCAAGCGTCTCGAAGTCCGAGATTCTGTGATGCAGGATGTAGTTTGGGTTGGCGACCGATCCGGGATTCCCTGGCACCACTGCGTTGCCTTGAATAAACTGCGGATCGTCTTCCTGGTCGCCGATGTAGTTACCGGTAGCGGCGAAGTCGAAGCCTTTCCAAGTCCATTCGCCGCGCAGAAACGCCTTGTTAAACGGGATTCCGCCCGGAGTAAGTGGGAAGGTAGCGTTGAAATCGCCGATGAAGTTATGCGAACCGAAGCCAGGCAGCGGCTCCGCTTTCCAGACGAAGAAGTGGTTCCAACCGAGTGCGAAGCTGAAGGTCCCGAAGTTTTGCGTCGGGATCTCATAGGCCGCGGTTACGTCGAGGCCTTCCACGAAACGCGTCCCGGCATTCGATGTCGTCGCATCGATCGAGTCGAGGCTGCCATCCGCCAGTCGCGTCACACCGTCAGCACCTCCGCCGGGCGCGTCGGGGTCGATGATGTTCAAGCTGAGCAAGACCTGCGCGGCGTTGGCTGCCGGCAGAATAACATTCTTGGAGTAGATCTGATAAAAATCAGCCGTAAGGGTGAAACCCGGGAGCCATTTCGGAGTATAAACCAGACCCGCGGAGTAGGTGTCTGTCACTTCAGGTTGCAAGGCCGGGTTGCCCGCTTGGAACACACCGCCAGGCGGTTGCAACGTCACGCCGCCGTTCACGAAGGGATCGAAGAGCACGGGGAAATTCTGCCCGGGTGGCAAGAACAACTGCAAAGGCGTCGGTGAAAGGAACGACTGGTTAAAGTTTCCACGGAGGGTTAGATCCGGAATAGGCTGGTAGCGTAGGGAAACGCGCGGGCTGCCGCCGAAATTTTCATTCGGGTTCTTATTCTCGAAGCTTGAGATCGCATGGGTGTATTGGTCCCTATCTTCGAACTTCTCATAACGCCACGCGATCGAGAAATCGAGTGACCGCACCCATGGGATGTTCATGGTGGAGGTTATGATGGGGAAGTTCAATTCGGTGAAGACCGAGTTCACCGCCTGCAGGGTTTTAGTGTTTGGTGCTTGATTGAAGCCGAGTTGGTCGCCATTCGCTTGCACTGGGTCAGGCACAGAATGCTCCGCTACCTCGCGGTGCTCATAACCAAGTGCCAAGTCAAAACCTCCGTTCCACAAGCCCGGGAAGAAATGGGCGTTCACTTTGGCATCGGCCAGCCAATCTCTCTCATAGCGGAAGGAATGGCCCAGATAAGATGCATTCTGGGCAGCTGTCGTATTGTCGTAACCCGCCGTCAGGCCGGTCGGAACACCGTTGATGTAAGTCGGAGCTGTGCCAACAGTGGGCGCATTCTGTCCGATGAACGGATTGAAGCGCGGCGCAGTTACGTTATTAGCTAGAATCGATGCTACCAACGGTGTCCGTTGTGCGTCGCCGCTATCAGTTCGCTGCTGGTCGAACCGCTCATACACAATCCCCGTGTCATAGCCGAAATGACTGATGATACTGTTGTTCTTGAAATTGAAGTCTCCATTCAAGCCTGCCACATAGCGATAGTAGTCATGATCGTAGAAAGACCGGCGCAAGCCGAGCTCGTTAACGAGGCGATACCTGACGTTGAGTAAACGATTGCCGAACGGGTTAAAAATGGACAGACGCGCGGTATTGCGACCGTTCCCCGCGTTAGTAATACTGAAAGGCGAAGGGGCGGCGCCGTTATCCTGCTTGGTTTTGGCGTACAAAACATCACCGTAGATCTGCAGGCCTTCACCGAAGATTTTGTAACGTCCCGTCACGAAGTACAATGCCTTTTCCATCGCCGGTATGGAAGGAGTGTAAGCCCGGAAATTAAACTGGCTGGGATCCGAGCCCAGCACGAATCTGCGATAGCTGGCCGGTGTGACCTGATTGGTGGAGAGATTGGTCAAGACAAGGTCTCCGGTGATCGGATAAACGCGCGGGTCGGCCGCAGTGTTCGCAGAAACATTCGCCCGCCCCGCGAAAGTCTGGCTATTGTTATTTATACCGCCGCGGCCCAGCCCGGTGGGATTGTTACTCAGGTCACCCGAACCCGCGAGTTGGGCGCGGTCGCGCGAGTAAAGGTTAGCGCGCGAATAATATTCGCCCGCTGCGGCCACTGAGACCTTGTCCGTCTTCACGCCGCCCTTGAGGTAGACCTGGCGAACATGCGCGTCGCTCTCGGTCGTATTACCGTACAACGCGAAAACTTCCGCGCCCTCATAAGGGGCTTCGCCCGGGCCGTCCAGCATGATGAAGTTGACCACCCCGGCTACGGCATCCGAGCCGTAGATGGCGGATGCACCGTCCTTTAATACTTCCGTGCGGCTAAGACCGCTTATAGGAATGGCATTAATGTCGGCGGATGTGTTCAAGCTTTGACCAAGAAACGCGCGGCGTCCGTTGATCAAAATGAGCACGTTATTTTGCCCGATGCCACGAAGGTTAATACCCGCCTGGCCGTTGCCGCCGTTGGCGTCGTTCTCCGTCGTGGAAGCTCCCACGAAAGATGGCAACTGGCGTAGACCTTCCACCGGAGTCATGGCACCCTGCTTTTGTAGCACCTCGGCAGTATAAACAGTTACGGGCAAGGCCGACTCCGTTTCCGCGGTAGGGATATAGGACCCGGTTACGATCACGCGCTCGGTCGTAGCCACACCACCCCCACCCGCCGCCGGTGGTTCCTGCGCAAAAGCAATCGCGCCTAAAGAAAGCGTTAGTAAAATAACTATCCACCGCAGCGGTGGCTTGTTCGGTACATTTCTCGTCATTGGTTTCTCCACGGTTAAGGATTGAACGTTCATTGCGGCCGAAGTCTTACTCCGGCTCGTTCAATCATGGTTAGGACTTAAACCAGACGAAACGGGACGCTCACTCCCCAAAGGGTGAGAAACGAGAACCTAACGAGTGCTAGCGGGAGGAATCCCCTATTCGTCGACTGTCGCTGGAAGCGCAGCTAGCGATAAGGCCTCATCGAAGCGAGGATCATCGCGCAGAGGATCCCACATCGGAGCAAATTTCAACTCACCGTAGCTCGGCCCAAATGGTTTGCGAACTACCGCGTTCAATATTTCGAACGCGCCCTCACGATCGCCGTTTGACGCCAGAATTTCCGCCAGCACCGTCAGGCAGGCCGGAGCCACCAATGCATCAACGCTGGGCGGACAACTTTCCACCGCCCGCCTCGCCAGACGCAATGCTTCGTCCTTCAAACCCAATCCGGCATTTGCCACCGCCAAATCGCAGAGCAGGCTAGGATCGCCGGGCCGTTTAATTAGACCTGCCTGTGCGGTGCGCTTAGCTTCTTCGTAGGCACCGCGCGCTAGTTCCGTTCTACCCTCCGCCTTTTCCAGTAGCGCCATCATCTGCCAGTGACTCGGCATCTCGCGAGCTTCCACGCCGGACTTGGCCGCCATACTCCGAGCCTCTTCGTAATTTTTTTCGAGCAGAGGCAGCCAAAAACGCGCGCTTTGATAGTCGGCGCCTTCCCAATCGGGAAGTTTATCTAGCGCAGTGCGCGCCGCGGCCAAATCCCCGACGGACAGGGATGCCTCGCTCTTGACCAACGCCAAGCGAGGCGAAGGGCCCTTCAGTCTGGCAATCGCAGCGTCAGCCAACCGATTCGAATCATCGAATCTCCGCAGGCCGGAATACGTCTGGATAAGATTGACCGCTAGCGCGGAATTTTGCGGATCGAGCTCGACCGCTTTCTCACCGTCCCGAATCGATTCCTTCCATTTGCCCAGACGACGTTCGGCTAGTGAGGCGAGCGCATAGTAAGCGACTGTATGCGATGCGGAAGCAGGAATCTTCGAAAGCTCTTCTTCCGTTTTCCGATTATCGTTAAGGCCGTCATAGTAGTAGCGGACAATCGCCAGGCGCGCTTCTTCCGAATCGGGTTCCAGGCGTAGTGCTGTCTCGGCAGCGGCCTTAGCCTCGGCCAATTGCTCTGGTTTATGGTCACTCCCAAAGCGGTACATCAAAAGGTCGATTTGATTCACCAGGCAGTAAGCCCGGGTGAATTTTTCATCTAACTTTGTTGCTTGCTTGGCTAAGTCGAGAACGTCGCTCCAGCTAGGCCGTGGCTGGGGACCAGCTTCGTTGTCGAAAAGGGAACGCGCTTTGAGGTAAAGATCGTAAGCTTGGAAATCCTGCGTGGGCCGTCTCGCAATCGCGTCTTTCTCCTGCGACGTAAGTGTGACCTTGAGCTGGGCCACGATCGTTTGCGCCAGCTCGCTTTGCAGCGCGAAAATGTCTTCCAGTTTGCGGTCGTACCGCTCCGCCCACAGCTGGGTATCGGAGCGGGTATCGATTAGTTGCGCATTGATCCTCACACGGTCCCCCGAAATTTGCACGCTACCTTCCAGGACATTCGCTACCCCTAGCTCGCGACCAATCTCCTTCACGTTTCTCTTCCCGCGGTAAGCTGCGACGCCGCTTCGGCTGATCACCTTTAGATCGCCCACCTTGCCCAGGTCAGTTAGGATATTATCTTGCACACCGTCGGCGAAGTAGGAAGGCGGATTGGTGTTGTCGCCCAGATTATCGAAAGGCAAAACGGCAATACTCTTAGGGGGGGCTGGCGATACCGTTGTTACTTCCGCGGTGTTTCTAGGCCAACGATTCCAAATTGCGAATGCTACTGCGCCTAGGAGCAGTAGGGCCACCATTGCGCCCACAGCAGGTCGATGGCGAACCAGGAAAGACCTAGTGCGATAGCCGGCCGTGCCGCGCCGTGCCCGCACAGGCTCGTGTGCCAGATGGCGACGGACGTCCGCTGCCAGGTCTGCCGCCGTGTGATACCGCAGCTCCGGTTCCTTGCGCATGGCGAAGGCGACGATCGCATCAAGATCGCCTCGTAACTGTCGCGCCACTTCTTTGTTAGAAACTACCGAGCTTGGCGGCGCTGGCTCTTCCTCGCGAATAACCCGCACAATTTCTTCGCGCGCCGGATGGGTGGAAGAAAACTTGTGCGGTTTTTGTCCGCTCAATATTTCGTATAAGAGAGCGCCCAGCGCATAGACGTCGCTTGCTTCCGTCACCGGTCGGCCATCGGTTTGTTCCGGGGAAGCGCAGTTGGGAGTGAGACGTTCTTCGCCCGCGGCCGTTATTTCGAGGCAGTCCTGACCAGGGCTAAGCAGCTTGGCGATTCCGAAGTCCAGTAGCTTCACTTCGCCATCGAGGTTAACCAGAATGTTACTCGACTTCAGATCGCGGTGAACGACATGACTGTGATGAGCTACCTCGACCGCAGAACAAACCTTCAGAAAAATTCCCAGCCGCTCCCGGACGGAGAGATCGCGATCGCGGACGAACCGAGTAACCGGAGCGCCAGAAACGTGTTCCATCACGAAGTAAGGAAGCCCGTCTTCCGTAGTCCCAGCATCGAGTAGCCGCGCAATATTCGGATGATCGAGCCGCGCCTGGATGTGACGCTCGGCCGCAAAGCGCCGTAACACTTCCTCCGTGTCTGTGCCACGCTTGAGCACTTTGATAGCTACTTCCTTCTCGAATTGGCCATCTGCGCGCGCCGCCAGATAAACTGCACCCATTCCGCCGCGGCCTAGCTCGCGTACTACCTCATAGGCGCCGATCCGCCAGCCCGTGCGCGGCGTTTCGTCGCGCCATAAGGCCGCGGTCGCTTGCTCTGCGCAATCTTCCAGGCTATCGGTCGGCTCGCGCAAAAGAGCTTCCGCCTCTTGCACCAACGATTCCGCTTCCGCCAGGAGCCGCGCATCATCCGCGCAGCGGTTTTCTACCAGAGCCGTGCGCGCCGCCGGTGACCTTTCCTCCATGGCATCGGCTACGATCTCCTTAAGTAGTTGCCACTTCTCAGGTCCGAGCTTCTCCTCTGCTATGAATATCTTGCTCATTCAATAACGACTCGTTAGCTACTTTCGGAAAGTTCTCTCCTTAGCCAGATCTTTGCCACGGTCCACTCGCGTTTAACAGTCGCTGGCGAAATGGCAAGCACTTCCGCAATTTGTTCGATAGTTAACCCAGCAAAGAAGCGTAGCTCAACGATCTGCGCTTGTCTGCTATCTAGTGTCTCCAATTCGCGCAAAGCTTCATCGAGCGCCTGCACATTAACCTGCCGGCTCTCGTAGAACTCCAGAGTCAGCAGCGTCGCCTCATCGCCGCCACGCTTCAGGCGACGCCTCGCCACCGCGTGGTTAATCAAAGTCTGGCGCATCAAGCGCGCAAAGATACCGATGAAATGCGCGCGGTTATTCCAGTCTACTTCGCCTTCTTTAAGCAGCCGCAGGTAAGCCTCATGCACCAGGGCTGTCCCTTGCAGAGTGTGTTCGATCCGCTCGCCGCGCAGATAAGAAGCAGCCAGACGGCGCAAGTCGTCATAGACCTGCGGCATCATTTCTTCGATGGCCGCGGCGGACTTACTCGGCACCGGGAGAGTCGTGCTCATGCGGTGTTTACTCAGCAAAAGGCTTTTTCCATCTCACTCAAATTTTTTTTGAACAATCGTGAGCCTTTTTAGTCGGGAACGTTGCATTACTGGGTATGAAGCAAAGTTCTCCTCATGCTCTCTGGGACTTTGGTTCCGCTTTGTCTTCTCGCAAATGACTTATTTTTCCAAGCTAACAGAAAGCTCGCGTAAAGTCGTTGGGCTGCTCGGCTTTGATGGCGTGACCACGCTCGATCTGACCGGACCGCTCGAAGCCTTCGCCGCCGCGCGTCACGATGAAGGAGAAGCATGTTACGATACCTTGCTCATCGGAGTAACTGGCAAAGTTTTTTCCGCGCAATCGGGCGCAACTTTCAAAGCGCACCATCTGCTTAAGACTGCGCCGCCACTCGATACGATCATTATTCCAGGAGGAGCGGGCCTCCGCCAAAGCGAAACCAGCAAGCGGATCGCGGCCTGGTTACAAGAACGCGCTCCCGAGACCCGACGCATCGCGGCCGTTTCCTCCGGCATTTACCCCTTAGCGGAGAGCGGTCTGCTCGCCGGTCGCCGCGTTACTACCCACTGGCGCGTCGCCCAACACGTCGCTAACACCTTTCGCGCCCTCCAGGTCAGCGACACTGGTTCCTTTGTGAAGGACGAAAAATTCTATACCTGCGGAGGTGGCACCGCGGGCATTGAGATGAGTCTGGCTCTGATCCAAGAGGACTACGGCTCGCGCAGTGCCTTGCGTTTGGCACGCGAGCTAGTGGTTAGTCTTAGACCTTCCGGCGGCGATGAAGCTCACCTCGACCCCGCTCCGGAGCAGCCCGGAGTGGAAGAACGCCTGGCCGAGTTACCGGCCTGGATCACCAGCCGCCTGCGGGCCAACCTTTCAGTGGAAGTGCTAGCCGAACGCGCCTGCGTGTGCCCCCGACATTTTCGACGCATCTTCAAGCGCCGTTTCCAGGTTTCCCCGGCCGAGTTTGTCGAACGCCTTCGAATTGCAGAAGCAGCACGCCGGCTAGCCTCCTATAACTCAAGCGTAGATGAAGTGGCCGGTTCGGTTGGTTATAAGACAGCCGACGTCTTCCGCCGCGCCTTTGAGCGTCGCTACGGTATCCCACCCAAGAAGTTCCAAAGGCAAAGCCTGCAAGAACATTCCCTCCAGGCTCATCGGCGTATCGGGCGCCGTCACACGAAAATGGCGACCTAACCTAACGAGTGGTTAGCCAAGAGCATGAATCCCAAACGCGTTGGCATCATCGGTTTCGATCAGGTCACCGCTCTGCATGTCATCGCTCCGGCTGAGGCCTTCCGGGCCGCGGCCCTGGATAACGGCTACGGCGGTCGCATTCCTTGCTACGAAGTCTGTATCATCGGCGTCGGTTCGGAAAAGTTCCACACCGATTCCGGCCTCGAAGTGCAAGCCCAGACTACCTTGGACAAGGTAGAAGAGCTCGACACAATTATTGTCGCGGGTGGCCCGGGCATTCGCGAACCTAAAGTAAGCCAGGCCATCGCTACCTTCCTACTCCGGCGCTCCTCCGACTGCCGCCGCATCGGGGCGGTTTGCAGCGGCTTGTATGGTCTCGCCTCGACCGGCTTACTCGACGACCGTGAAGTAACAATTAACTGGCGTTTCGCCACCGATGCCGCTCGCCGTTTTCCGCGCCTCCGCATCAACCACAAACGTCCGCTGGTGCAAAGCGGTCCCTTCTACACTTCCAGCGGTCTGGCTGCGGGCGTGAACCTCTCGTTAGCCATGATTCGCGAAGACTACGGACCTTACGTAGCTCAAGCGGTGGAAAGTGAGCTATTCCGCGATCAGACCGACCCGGAAGGAAAAGAGTCAGACGGCGGTCTCCTGGATCGTCGGCCTAACGAGCGGTTTGCCGACCTCATCCCATGGATCGTGCGTAACCTGCAAGGCGATCTCTCCGTTGAGATCCTGGCCCGACGCGCCTGCATGTCGCCCAATCATTTCAGCAAAGCCTTCAAGAGTGTCTTCGGTCAGCCTCCCAAGCTCTTTATCGAAAACCTGCGTTTGAACGAAGCACGCCGCCGCTTATCCAAGCGTCAGAAAACCATCTTCGGTGTCGCAGCCTCAGTTGGTTTCACCGACTCCGCCGCCTTTCAGCGCGCCTATCAGCGAAGATTCGGCGCGCGACCTAGCGCTAACTTTGCCGCGACTGCGGAATAGCAGTTGCTAGTCTTGCCACTCGGCGCTCCCGACGGTGATCGCAAGCGTCTTGGCCGCTTGCTGGGGCCTTAGAAGCTATAACCTACACCCAGCGCCCCGCCTAGCTGGTCGATGCCGTAGTTAGGATCGGAAAGACCGGCATTGGAGATGTGGCGATAGCCTCCTTCCAAGTTCAACGACCATTTGGGATTGATCAGATAACGCAGGCCAAGGATGAATTGGAGGTTAAAGTTGTAGTTCTGACTAATGGCATTGCTGGAGGGTTCGCCGTGAGCGATGTCGGTATAAACACCGCCACCGCCAAACTGGTAGTAAGGCACGAGACGGGAGCCGGGTTGGATGAAGTTGTAGCGCAGGAAGATACTAGCTCCGGCCAAGACGTTACCTGGTCCGTGAAAGATGGCGCCGCCGAATACTTCACCGACAAATTCGAAGTTGCCGCGGAGGAAACTAGTCCCGTTGGGATTGTAGAGCATGAGGCCGAAGCGCGCGCTATCGACTACGTTATCGACAGTCGCGCGCACCTTACCGCCGCGATCGAACAAATAGTAGATGCCGGCCATGTTTTCGAGCTCCCATGAGCCACGAGCAAAACGGTCGTGCAAGGCGAGCCGGTTCTCTATCGCTTCCTGCGCTCTGATGGAAGGAGAAAGCGCGCAGGCCAACACAATGGAAGGATACAGAAGAAATTTCATGCTGGGCGATAAGAAGGCTGGGTCTGGGGTTGCACTGGTTCGACCGTGCGCGCCGACCAGAACCAGAGTAGGCAAAGCGCGGCCAGGAGAGCGAAATCAATCGCAAGATGTGAGGTGAAACCGAATCCCTTACCGGCACGGCCGAAGCAGCCGCAAGCGAGATCGATCCCGCGCGCCCGCGTGACCACTGACAAGACAATAAAGAAGGACGTGGCAGCTATAAGAATGGCGGTAGCGCCGGAACGTAGCCAACCCAATATAAGAGCGAGACCGCAAAGAATTTCCAGCCAGGGCAGATAGAAGGCGACGCCCAGTCCGATGGGCCATGAGACCAGGCGATAGTTGCCGATCTCGCTGGCGAAATGCAAAGGATCAAGCACTTTGACTATACCGGTATAGATGAAAGTCCCGCCGAGCAAAAGAGCGAGAACTAGCCTAACGAGTGGTAGACGCCCTGGCATGAGACCTAGCGATTCATTTCCTGCCAGCTTTCCCAACCACCGTGCAGGACATAAACATCTTTCAAACCCGCATCCTCGCGCAGACGCTTGGCTACCTCGTGACTAGCCGCACAAGTTTGGCGGCTACAATAAACTACCGTGCGGCGGTCGGGCGACCAGAGGGCCAGCATCTGCGGTAGTAGCTCCTGCCAGTGATCTTCGTTAAGCAGGATAGCTCCAGGAATATGAGCCTCTTCGAACTGCTCGTTAGGCCGCGCATCCACCCATAGGAGAGAGTTACCCCAGGCGCGGGCGTCCACTAACTTAACTTCATCGGGAAGAAGCGGCGCCGCCTCCCAGGCAATGTCGTGCCGCAGATAAATGGCCTGCCCGATCGCCGGCAGGAGAGCCAGGCCTAACAAAAGTAAAGCCTGCGGCAGGGCAGGCTTCACTGCTTGACAGCGGCGTCGGCCGCCGGAGTCACGCGTGCCGTTACGTAGTAGGGCTGTGGGAGGTCAGTTTTGATGGTGAAGGTGACATTCGACATCTTCTCGGTGTCTTTGGGTTGCACCATGATGTTGAATTCGCCAGCCGAGACTTTCTCGACCTTCGCGGTGTAGTCGGGATTCGAGGAGGCTATCTCTACTTTAGTAAGGCTCACATCCTTGCCGGCTTTGACCTTGAAGCTCTTAGGCGCCGGCTTTTCTCCCGCCTGCCAGTAGACAAATTGCGGCTGAATCTCGAGTGCTTGTTCGATGACAGCTTTCAGCATCAAATTCATCACTGGCTGCGTCGCATCGTCGGTTTCCACCGTGATGCCTTTTTGCTGCAGTCCGGTGCGCCCGCCAATATGAAAAGTCGCAGTCACCTCGCCCTTCTCGCCCGGCGCGACCTCGTCCTTGCGCGAGGAGGCAACCGTGCAACCGCATGAACTCTTCACCGACTTGATCTTGATCGGTGTTTTCCCCTTGTTTTCGTATTTGAAATTGGCCACGGCGTCGGCATCTGTCGCTTTCGGGTGCAATTCGATCTCCGTTTTTTCGAAGACGAGCTCGGCATGTCCGGCCGTCACGAGGCAGAAAAAAAATGCGGCAAAAAGAGTGAGGGCCTTTAATTTCATGTCGCTAGCAAAAAGGCGGAAACATTCTCTGTCAATCCGCTTTCCATCGACTTGCCACTTGCCAGGGGCGCACATCGCTTTACCATCTTGAGCTGCGGTCGGCCCGGCCGCGTTTTTGCTCGGGTGGTGAAATGGCAGACACGTACGTTTGAGGGGCGTATGCCGTAAGGCATGGGGGTTCAAGTCCCCCCCCGAGCACTTCTTCGCGGCGACGTTTCAAGCTCGACCTGTTTCTCGCCGAAGTGCACCCTTCGGGGATGGCCACTCTCTCGAACTTCGTAAGCCTTCATCCCTACTTCAAGGCTCATCCGGGCAAGCTCGAAGCCTTTAAGGCTCGGCTGCCGGAATTCATCGCGAAAACGCGCAGCGAAGAGAAAAATCTCTTCTACGAGTTTACTCTTAATGGCGACGAGATCTTCTGTCGCGAAGGTTATGCTGATGCCGAAGGCATTCTCACACACCTCGGTAACGTCGGTCAGCTTCTCGCCGAAGTCATGACCATTGCCGATCTGCTTCGAATAGAGCTACACGGACCGGCGCATGAACTAGACAAACTCCGGGAACCACTGGCGCATTTGAAACCGGCGTGGTTTGTCCTTGAGCACGCAGCTCATTAGGATCACGAGAGGTGGAGCCCGCATTTTTACTCAATGTCGCCGATTACGCACAGGCCGCTCGCGGTAAGCTAGCCAAGGACTGCTGCGATTACTACGACGGCGGCGCGCTGGATGAGATCACACTGCGCGAGAACGCAGCTGGTTGGGAGCGACTGAAGCTCTACTACCGCGTGCTCGCCAGCGTAGGTAGGCGCGATCTAGCCACTACCGTCCTAGGTCAGCCTATCTCGATGCCAATAGTGGTCGCGCCGACAGCGTTCCACAAACTGGCTTGCGCAGAAGGCGAAACCGCGACGGCCAAGGCAGCTAAGGATGCCAGGACCTTGTTTGTTCTTAGTTCGCTTTCGAATACCTCCATGGAGTTGGTTTTTGCCGAGGCAGCTACTCCGCGTTGGTTCCAACTCTACATCTACCAGGACCGTGGGATCACCTTTGAGCTAGTCCAGCGAGCGGAAGCAGCCGGAGCGGAAGCGATCGTACTCACGGTAGATGCGCCCGGCTTGGGGACGCGCGAACGCGATGCGCGCCACCGTTTCACTTTGCCGGATGGCCTCGCGGTGGCAAACCTCTCGCCCTTAGGCAAAGGCGATATGCCGGAAGTGCAAGGGTCCGGGCTCGCTGCTTACGTGAGAGCTAACTTCAAACAAGATCTCGGGTTCGATGATCTGGAATGGTTGTGTAGCTCAACTCGCTTACCAGTGGTCGTGAAAGGGGTTTGTCGGGCTGACGATGCGCGGCGCTGCGTCCAGCACGGCGCCAAGGCCTTGGTTATTTCTAATCACGGTGGACGACAACTCGATACCGCGCCTGCTACTTGTGAAGTGTTACCGTACGTAGCGGAAGCGGCTGGTGACCTTTGCGAGATCTATGTGGATGGTGGCATCCGGCGCGGAAGTGATGTGCTTAAGGCCGTAGCACTCGGGGCACGGGCGGTCCTGGTAGGGCGGCCAGTCTTATGGGGTTTGTCCGTCGCCGGTCAGGAAGGCGTCAGTAACGTCCTGGAGATTCTCCGGCGAGAACTCGACGAAGCCATGTTACTTTGCGGTTGCACGAAGCTAGCTGATATCGGGGGCTGGCTCTTGCGACCTTAACTAACCGCCCGCTTTCGCCTGCGCTACGTAGCGCCGCACTTCCTCGGGCGAAACGCCACGCACCGTGCCCACGAGCTTACCCGCGCGATTATAGACTTCGACCCGCGGGATGGACGTAACCTGATATTGCTTCGCCACGGCTGACTCCCAGTTAATAATGTCGATCTTGCGGACGGCAATCTCCGGATCGGTCCGGGCGAGCTGTTCGAGAGTAGGTGAGAGCTGCTTACAAGGACCACACCAATCGGCATAGAAATCCACGATCGTTACGCTACCCAGGACAAGGTGCTTACTGAGATCGACCTGGTTCCCCTTACTGATCGTATCAATCTCGGGCCCGCGGTCGCCGCCGAAACTAATCTGATCTATAAAGATGGCCGGCAATTTTTCCACGCCCGTAGGACCAGCAAAAGCGAAGCTGCCATTTTCGTACAAGCTAACCTTACCTTCGAGCGCACCTTTCGTCCGCGAAGCGACCTTGGCCGGAATCGGTCGCGGATCAAAAACGATCCGCTTGATGCTATTGGAAGAGTAAGTCTGGACTTTGCCGTCCGCGCCGCGCACCGCAAAAGAGCTGTTCGCATACTTCGTCACCGTCCCAACAATTTCCGGGCCGGAATTGGGCTGAATGGTGTCGGCGCGAACAATCGAGACAAGCGCGAGGATAGAAAAGATAAAGTAGGCGCCAGTCTTCACTCTTTCTCTTCGATTCTCCTCAGCCTCTAGGCTGCAAGAAAGATTTGAAGCGCAGGATGTTTGCCGCATGATGGCTCGATGCAAAAGATCACTCCCTTTTTATGGTTCGACGCCAGGCGGCCTTTCCTGGCAAATTGTTCCGGCCGTTTTCCGGGAATGGGCGAAGGAGAAGGACACGAGCGGATTTGAGCGAGTCATGCGCGCTTTAATGCAAATGAAATAGCTCGACCTGGCCAAGCTACAAGCCGCGCACGACGGGAAGTAACTCGCGCTACTTCAAGTAGAGCGCCATGCGGACCCCATCAAACCGCGCATCAACATGACAGAATGTCGGCAGAGGAAACTTAGCTGGCAAGCCGTGGCAGCTAAGGCGTGCGCGGCGCGAGGAAGCGTTGATAGACAAACGAGGCAATAATGAGAATGAGCGCGACACCAATAAAGGCACCAATGCGATAGAGCTGACTCAAGTAACCAAGATCGTGCAGGAACAGTTTCACGAGTGTGACCAGCAACAAGGCCAAGCCGGCGTACCGCACGAAGCGCATGTCTTTCTTCATCCCAACCAGCAGTAGGGCAAAGGCAAAGAGGGCCCAGGCGATCGAGTAGCTCATGTCCCGGGCGAAGTTTCCGGAGAACGAAAAGACGAGGGTCGGGCCAATGGAAAAGAAGTCGGCGATCTCGATGTTGAGGAGAAGGAAGGTGAGAATCGTGCCAAGGGTATAAAGGTATCGAGGCGCGATGCGGGCGAACAAGGTTTCGCGACAGTTACGCAGCAGGTGCGCGCCACCAAACAAACAAAGACTCGTCAGGCCATAGGCATAAAGGTACCAGTTCCAAATACGAACCGGCGTGCGCCGATGATATTCCAAGACAGCGGGATTAAGAGCTAGCCTAACGAATGCAAGGCTGAGCATACCTGTGCCCACAATGCGTAGTCCTTTGTTCGGCACGCCGCGAAAGAGAGCTAGCAAGGCAACACCTTCCACGGCCCAACCGAGCGTGACCCATTCCCGGTCGAATTCGATCGGAAAAATAAGACTTAGAAAGAACAGCGCCGTAGCACCCTGCCAGGCCAAGCGCGCATCACCAGAAGCCGGGAGGACGCCTTGTTTTTTAGTTAGGAACCAGACGCCAAAGGCAAATGGCATGGCGAAGGCGGCTGGCACCAGGCCGTTCTGCATTTGTGGGTAGATCGATTTGAGATCGAAGATGAGGGCAAAATGAAGGAGGCCCGAGAGCGAACCGATGGCCCAGGGCAACCAGCTCTTTTTCTCCGCAGAGAAGAATGGATAAGCGACGAAAAGAAGAAAAAAGACAACATACCAGCCGAGCGCGATGAAGGCATAGCTATCGGCGAGGTGCATGGTGTGCCATTCGCATTCCACCGCCCAGGTGAAGATGAGCGCGACGGCTGCGACCCAGCTGGTGCTCGACAAAATTCCGAGAGCGAGAAGAAGAACCGCTAGAAGTAACGCGACAGCGAAGACCGCCGTAGGCACGCCAATCGGCAGCTTGGCGATGACCATTAACAAGAGCACAAATGGCATCGCGGCAGAAAGCGCCGGGACGTGACGGCGGGAATCAGCGCTCGTTAGGCCGAGCTTGCGCGTAACGAAACTGGAGGCGCTGGAAAAGAAGACGCCAAAGGTGCCGATCACCATCAGAATGCCGACGACGCTTTGGTGAAGCGGGGGCGCGGTTACCACCCAAAGTCCGGCGGTAAACAGCGTGGCGAGCAAAGCGGCGAGCAAGGCCACGACAGACTTGGATGTTATCGCCAGGAGGACGGCGATGATGTCGATCACCAGCACCACCGCCCAAATGGCAAAGGAAGTTTCGCCGCGCCACACGGCGATGAAAAGCAAGGCGAGCGCGAGCAATGGGACGTAGCTCTGCCAGATCGGTGCGGCCGTCTTGGTTTCCGCGCGTGCCGGCCAGACGGAAAAACCAGCGTGGATCAATGCGAAGAGCAGATAGGTGCCGAGGGCCCACCAAAGAAGATCTTGGCGCAGAAAAAGGGCAGTCCAGCTCGCGAGGAGAAGAAAAATAATACTGCCGGAAGGCGCCGATATGCGCGCGGGATGTTTGCGCGACAAAGCGAGCGCGAGCAGACCGATATCGGCGAGAAAAGTATAGCCGAAGAAGTAGCCCGGGCGCGTCGCGAGCGAGCTGAAGTCTAACAAGAAGAAACCGAATGCCAGCGCGGATGCTCCTGTGATGCAAGCCGCGGCCATCGACCATTTTTCCGGCGGTTGAATTTTCTGCCGCAGCCAGGCGAAGAGAAGAAATTGCGCTTCGAAGCCGAGAAAAATGAGCATTCCCGCGGTGGCTTTACCCGGATTGAATTCGCTCGCCCACGCGAGCTGCATGAGTGCGGTGCCCGCGGCGGCGAGCACGAGCAGATAATTCCAGCGCTTGCGCAAGACAACGGCGGCGATGCCGGCGTTGAGAAGTGCGATATAACCGAAAAGACGCAGCGGTTGATCGGTATGCTCATTGAGCAAGGCCGGCGTGAGAAATCCGCCAAGCAATCCGAGGATAACCACAACCTGTGCGTTGAGTCGGACGGCGAGGAAAAAGGCCGCGACCGTCACGACGGACATGAGGGCGAAGGCTGTGCCTAACGAGACCAAACCATAGAAGGCATGCGCACCAAAAATATCGGCATAAAGAATGACCACACCCGTGGCGCAGAGGCTTTGGCCGGGAACGCGGTAATCACGTCGTGCCGCGAACCAACCAATGGCGATGAGGGTGCAACCGATAGTCGCTCCACCGATGACGCGCGTGACTGGCGTGATGACGTTATTTTCGAAGGCGTACTTCACGAGGAAGACAACGCCGAGGAAAAGAACGAAGCCGCCGATCCAGGCGAAGAGTTTTACTCCGAGAAAACTTTCCCAATCGATCGCGGCGCGCGGTTTCGCAGCGGGCTTCGATGGTGTAACGATGACAGGCGGAGGTGTTGGCGCTGCGGCTCGTGCGATTGTCGGCAAGGGTGGTGGAACTGCAATGGTAGGGGGCTCGGGTATCGGCCTAACGACTGGTTCTTCCGGCAGCGGCGCAACCGGGCCGCGGATTTGCGATTCCAATGAGTTAATGCGCGCGCCTAATTTTCCCACGATGGTTTCGAGTGCCTTGATTTTGCGCGCATGCGCGAAAGCGAGAATGAATGGCACGAGCAGCGCCACCACCAGGACGAAGCCAAGACACGTAATCAAGGGTTCCATTAGCTACGGCCTGGGCCGGAAGTGAGGAGCTTCCTCAAAGACCGGTCGGGGCATCAAGAAATTCCCACGGCAGATCGAAATGTTCCGCGAGGTGCGTGGCCAGCGCTTTTACTCCGAAAGTCTCAGTGGCGTAATGTCCGCCTAACAAGAGGTTGAGACCAAGTTCTTCGGCAGCGACGGCCGCCCAGTGCGGCGCTTCGCCGGTGATGAAGGTATCGATACCTTCTCGTGCCACCGCATAAATCTCGCTCCCCGCGCCACCAGTGATAATTCCGATTTCGGCCGTGGTAGGCGGGCCGCTCGCGAAAAGTTTAACACTGCTGCCTAACGAGTGCTCGAGTTTGCGCGCGAGCTCATTCGGAAAAATTTGCAACTTCGCGCGCAGGCCGATCAATTGGTCCTTCTCTTCGAAAAACGGCTCCGTCGCGGTCAGGCCAAGGGCAGCGGCCAGTTGGGCATTGTTGCCGACGACCGGATGCACATCGAGCGGCAGATGCGCGCTGTAGAGCGCGATGTCGCGCTCGAATAAGGTGGCGATCTGCCGTCGCACCGCGCCCGCGATCGGTTGCGGACCGGCCCAGAAAAGTCCGTGATGCACGAGAATTAAATCGATCCCGCGCTCCGCCGCCGCGCGGAAAATGCGGCTCGACGCGTCCACGGCCGCTCCAATTTTTTTCACAGTGCCGGAATTTTCCACCTGCAAACCGTTGAGAGCATTCGCCCAATCGTCGCAGTGATCGATCCTGAGAAATTCATCGATATAACCAACGATCTCCTTCAGTTCCGCCACGCCTTCTTTTAGACGACGCGTCTAATGCCTGCCGAGAAGAATGATTCAATCGCGCACGATCGCGTAAAGCAGTGCATCGAGCACGACGCTGTCCTTGATCGCGTGCTTGCGCATGCGTCCTTCAAATGCGAAGCCGGCCTTTTCCAGGACGCGCACGGACGCGGGATTGTTCGCGTAGGCGCTGGCGTAAATGCGATTGAGCGGAATGTTGGTGAATCCGAATTCGACGAAAGCGCGCACCGCTGCGGTAGCGATGCCGCGCCCCCAATACGGTTCGGCTACCCAATAACCGAGCTCGGCCGTGCGCCGATGCACATCTTCTCCGGGATGAAGTCCAATGGCGCCGGATGCTTTGCCGTCGATCTCAATGCAGGCAACGTGCGCAGTGTCATCCTTAGTCACGCGCTGTAGATAGGTCTCCGCATCGGCCAGCGAATACGGATGCGGCATCCGATCGCGCACTTTCAGCCAGATTTTGCGATTGTTCGCGCCCTCGGCCAAAGCCGGCGCGTCTTCCATTTGCCAGGAACGCAGAATGCATTGCGCGAGTTCGATCCGCATCGGCGCAATATCACAGGCTTGACGAAATCTGTCTCGCTTGGAACGGTGAACCCTCGCAGGTTTCAGAAGGAGACATTTTGGAAATCGAATACACGGACGCGCCTTCCACCGAAAACGAAACCGCTAGCCTCGCGCGCAACGCCGAGGGAAAGCTGGAAAGCGCGGAGGGCAAAGCGAGCGATCTGGTCGCGGCCATGCTCAGCGTCATTCCGGGACTCGGGCATGTTTACAAAGGTTACCGAATCCTCGGACTGTTATTTCTAATCGGTGGCGGCTTCGCGTTGTTATGCGGCGCCTTGGCTGCGACTGCCACAGCCGGCTTCGGCCTCGCGTTAATTCCGATTTATTGGTTCGGCGTGATGTTTCACGTCTACGCCATTCCGGATCGCGTCGCGCCCAAGGTTGCTGGCGACGACGGCGAAGAATACTAGTCGTTAGGCAAGATTGTTCGCCTGGCCCTCAAAGCTGTCATCCTGAGCTTGTGTGAGATCCTTCGGCGCGCTGCACCTGCCTCAGGACGACAGGCTCGGAAGCAACTCGTTAGGCAACCGCTTCGGTCCCGACGACGGCTTCGTGAATTTCCTCGAGAATTTCGCGCAGACCGTAGCGAAATTCCCAGCGCGGATAATGTTGCTGAAACTTCCGCACATCGCTGATCCACCAAATGTGATCGCCAATGCGGTTGTCTTCCTCGTAGGTCCACGTTAAGCGCCGTCCGCTGATTTCTTCGCAGAGCTGAATCGCTTCACGCATCGAACAATTGCAGTGGCGACTGCCGCCGATGTTATAAACCTCACCGGCACGCGGCGCAGCGATGAAGGCGGCGAAAGCTTCCACCAAATCGAAGCTGTGAATATTGTCACGCACCTGTTTGCCGTTGTAACCGAAGACCCGATACGGTCGCCCGGAGACGGTGCACTTCATTAAGTAGGAGAGAAATCCGTGCAGTTCAGTTCCCGCGTGCGCAGGACCGGTCAGGCAACCGCCGCGAAAACACGCCGTCGGCATTCCGAAATAGCGTCCATATTCCTGCACCAGCACATCCGCCGCCGCTTTCGAGGCGCCGAAAAGCGAATGCTTCGTCTGATCGATGCTCATCGTTTCGGAAATGCCAGGCTCGTATTGGTGACCGGCTTGGATCTCCCAGCGCATTTCCAGTTCGCGCAGCGGCAAACGATTCGGCGTGTCGCCATAAACCTTGTTCGTCGATGTGAAAACGAAGGGGGCTTCCGGACAAAACTCGCGCGTGCCTTCGAGCAAATTCAGGGTGCCGTTCGCGTTCACCGTGAAGTCCATCCGCGGATCGCGCGCCGCCCAATCATGCGAGGGTTGGGCCGCGGTGTGCACCACGGCCGCGATGCGTCCGGCATTTTCCTTGAACAAGTCGCGCACATCGAGCGCATCACGAATATCCAGATCGTGATGTTCGTAACTGCTGATCGTTTCGATCAACAAATCGCGCGTCGATTTCGTCGATGCTTCTTCGCCGAAGAACTGCGCGCGCATGTCGTTATCCAACCCGACGATGCGCAGTCCATCGTTCGCAAAACGCTTCACTGTCTCCGAGCCGATCAAACCAGCCGAACCGGAAACGATGATCGTGTCGGTTTTCATTCGTTAGGCAGTATGACCGATAACCCAGGTTAAATCATCTGTCGCGGTGACATTCGCGGCCGGATAACGGCTATCGCCGGCTAAAACTTCCTTGATCAATTCGGGATTTTTTCTGCCATCGACCAGAAAACAAACACTGCGGGATTGCGCGATCAGCGGAAAAGTAAAGGTGAGCCGCCACTCGTTTAGCTTCGAAACAAAATTCGCCATTGCTCGGCGCGATTTTTCTTCGAGCGCCGCCGTGCCCGGGAAAAGCGAAGCGGTATGTCCGTCGTCTCCCAAACCTAACAAGACCAAATCGTGCCGAAAAATCATTTCACCTTTCTGCGCTGCTAAGACATCCAGTTGATCCTGATAATCCTCCGCCGCCAAATGCGGTTCGATTTCGCCTCGCATCCGCGCGACCGATCGATCCGGCACTGACGCCGGGAGAAATAGCGATTCCCGCGCCATTCGGTAATTGCTTTTTTCGTGCTCAGGCGGAACGCAACGCTCGTCGCCGAACGTAACAAAGGTTCGTTCCCAATCGATCTCCGCGGCGCGCCGCGCCAATTCGGCATAAACCGGCCGTGGCGTATTTCCGCCGGAGAGAGCGAGGCGAAATTCACCGCGTTCTGCGATGGCATTTCGCGCCTTGCGCAAAATCAGGTCGCTCGCGTCGCGAACGAAATCACTGGTACGGATAACGTCGCGCTTCATCCGCACTAGTTAGGTTCAGATCGCGCAATGCGTCATCCCGCGCTTCTCCAGATAACGCTGATGATATTCTTCGCCGCGATAAAACTTCGGCGCCGACTCGATTTGCGTGACAATGGGACTGCGGAATTTTTCACTCTTGTCCAGCCCTGCCTTCGATTGCTCCGCCGCAGCTTTTTGCTCGGGCGTGGAACAAAAAATCACCGAACGATATTGCGTCCCGACGTCTGGACCCTGGCGATTCAACGTGGTCGGATTGTGATTGCTCCAAAAAACATTGAGCAACTCTTCGTAAGTCACCTGCGCCGGATCGAACGTAACCTCGACCACTTCCGCGTGCTGAGTTGAGCCCGAGCAAACATCTTCATAGGTCGGATTTTCCTTTGCCCCACCGGCATAACCCACCGCTACATCTGTCACGCCTTTGATGTTGCGGAACGTCGCTTCCACGCCCCAAAAACACCCCGCACCGAACATCGCTTTCTCCGTCATCTCGCAACATCAGACGAGAAGATAGCGCGCGCAAGATGCCTAACGCCTAACGAGTTGTTTCGATGCGCTGATGGAATCGGCGTCGAGCTTCGAGAAACCTTCCACTAACAAAAGTTCGCACGCGCCATTGCCAGTATCATCGCGTCGCATCGAACTGCGCCACGTTCCGATCTTCGGTCCGGTCGCTTCCACTAGTTCGCCATCGAGATGAATCAACTCGCCCACGCGCGCCGATTCGCACGCCTTCTCCACCAAGTCGTTCGCCGGAATGATGTGGATATTCGTGCTGTGCCGAGCGATTTCATCCTGCGGAATCGGCGGCGGCAACCGGTATTCATACCAATAGAAACGCATGCTCTGACTGATCTTGAGTTGGTCGAGCACGGCTTGATCGGACATCCGCCCCCAGCCAACCGCGAGATCAACTGGCACGAGGGCCGACTGCCTATCCCAACGATAACGTTTGCGATGCAACAACCGCGCATCGATCGAAAATTTCGCGAGCGGCTTCAGATGAAAAGAGCCGTGCTCGGTTTCATCGGCGCCGGACAAATTGACTTGCTCGGGATCGGCCGCGATCAAAACACCCGGCGAATGCGTGATTGGCGCCGTCCATTGACGGTAGCCTAACCAAAGGAAACCAACCGCGAGTAGCGCGAAAATCTTCTTCACAGATCCTGCATCTGTAAAAAGCAGATTCGATGCTACATCACCATGCCGCCATCGACGGCGAGCACCTGGCCAATGATGTATTTCGCATCGGCCGAAGCAAGAAACGCCACGGCGTTGGCGATATCATCGGGCTGGCCTAGCGAACCCAGTGGAATTTTCGTCAGGATGTTCTTCCGAATTTCCTCCGAGAGAACCGCGGTCATATCAGTTTCAATCAAACCGGGCGCGACGGCATTGACCGTGATACCCCGACTGGCGAATTCGCGGGCTAGCGATTTGGTAAGACCAATCAGTCCCGCCTTGCTCGCGGCGTAATTCGATTGGCCGGCGTTGCCGATTAGTCCTATGACCGAGCTGATATTAATAATGCGGCCACTGCGCTGCTTGATCATCGCGCGCTGCAGCGCCTGCGTAAAATTGAAGGCGCCCTTGAGATTGGTGTTCAAGACCGTGTCCCAATCTTCCGGCGACATGCGCATGCTTAATCCATCACGCGTCACGCCGGCGTTGTTTACCAGAATGTCCACTCGACCGAAGTCTTCGAGAATTTGCGCGCCGGTTTTTTGCACGGCGGCGTGATCCGAAACATCAACCGCGTAGAACTTCGCCGCGTCTGCTCGTGCGGCGTTAATTTCATTCGCCGTCTTTTGCGCATTCGCTTCCGTCCGACTAACCGAAGCGACGCGCGCGCCGTCACTGGCTAGCTTCACCGCGATGGCGTGACCAATCCCCCGCCCCGCGCCCGTGACCACCGCCACCTGGTTTTCAAATCTCATCGTCGTTCAACTTTCGCCCATCTTTTCGTTCGTGCACTCTTCGTCGCGGCCTCGAGCACGCGCTGATTGCGCAAACCGTCTTCGAACGTCGGCTGCGCATTCTTGCGCCCAACGACTGCTTGCACGAAATCCGCAATCGTATGCACGAAGGTGTGTTCGTAACCGATGAGATGGCCGGGCGGCCACCAATTTTTCACGAAGGGATGCGTGGGCTCGGTCACCAAAATGTCGCGAAAACCGCGACGACCTTGCGGGTCTAACGAGTTGTAGAAACGCAGCCGATTCATTTTTTCGAAATCGAAAAAGAGCGAACCGCCGCTGCCGTTGATCTCGATGGTGATGTTATTTTTTCTTCCTGGTGCAAAACGTGTCGCTTCCAAATTCGCCAGCGCACCGTTACGAAATCGTCCGATCATGGTCACGGCATCATCGACCGTGACGCGACCACCGGGACGTTGCTTCACGAAAGTTTCCATCGTGGCGGAAACTTCCTTGAACTCACCGACGAGATAACGCGCGAGGTCGATGATGTGCGCGTTGATATCGCCGTGCGCGCCGGAGCCGGCGACATCCGCTCGCAAGCGCCAGACGAGCGGAAATTTCGGATCGGTGATCCAATCCTGCGCGTAACGCGCCCGGTAATGATAGATGAGATTGCCCAGTTCGCCGCGCTCGATCATCTCCTTCGCCAGCGTAATCGCAGGGATGCGTCGGTAGTTGTGACAAACCATGTGCACAACGCGCGCTTTGCGCACGGCCGCGAGCATCCGCGAGCATTCCGCGACATCGAGGGCGAGCGGCTTCTCGCAAAGGATCGCCTTGCCCGCGCGCGCGGCGGCGATGGCAATTTCGCAATGCGTATCGTTAGGCGTGCAGATGTCGATGATATCGATTTCCGGATCCGCCACGACATCACGCCAATTGGTCGCAGATTTTTCCCAGCCCAATTTCGCCGCCGCTTTCTTGACCGCCGCGCGATTACGACCGCAGAGCGTTTTCATTCGCACGTCTGCCGGTAAATCGAAGAAGCGCGGCGCCTGTCGCCACGCATTCGAGTGCGCCCGGCCCATAAAATCGTAGCCGACCAAGCCGACCGCCACTGTTCGTCTGGTCCTCATAGAAAGTGCAATGCTCGCGCCGCTGTCTTATAAATGTCCCTCCATGAAGTGTCCATCCTGCGCCCACTTGCTCGACGCGCCGGCCGATCGTTGCCCGCAATGCAAATTCTCGCTCTCACGCATGGACATGAAATTCGGCCTCGTCCCGGCGCATTCGCGTTTCCTGACAGACCGCAGCGGCACTCTCGCGCTCGAAGACATGGAACAACTGCGCGGCATGCTGCGTTTGTTTCAGAAAAAATTTCCGCAAGCGCTTTTCTCCATCCTGATCACGGAACTCGAAGCGGGAATGTCGGTCGCGGAGTACGCCTTTTGGCTGGCGAACCGCGCGAAATTCGGGGGCGTGGACAAGGCGCTGGCGGATAATTTTAATTTGCTCTTAGCGATCGATCTGGCCGGGAACACCGCCGCGTTGACCGTCGGTTATGGTCTCGAGCCTTACATTCAGGAAAGCGATTTGCAGGATGTGCTCGACGAATTGGCGCGCGCGATGCGCGGTCAGGATCTCGCAACCGGTCTGCGCGCTTGCATCGAATTTCTCACGCAACGTCTGCGTGTTCTTTCCGCGACGGCGAGGTCCGTGCCGACCCACGCCGTTCTTCCGGCCTAACGAATGCAACGAATCGCGCTCTATTCATTTTTATTGTTGTTGCTACCGGTGAGCGGGACGCGCGCGCAAGATGCAATCGCCACGCCCACGCCCTCCGCGCCGCTTTTCGAGGAACGACCTTTCGGTCCGCGCCCGCTGGAGACACCAACACCGATGCGAAAAATCAAGGAACCGGACAAACCAATTCCGGTCGGATGGATCATCGGTGGCGCGGCCATTATTGCGCTCGGCGCGGCCATTTTCCTGTGGGGTTCAGCGCGGCAATGGCACTCGTCGAATTTATTCGATCGACAATATCGCTTTCCGCGCCCGACCAAGGTCGCAGTCCGCTTTGGCGCGAAACGTTGCGGCGGACACATGGCGAGCGTGCGCCTCGGTCGGTCAAAAACGAAAAATTCTTAGGAAAGCGACTTCGATGGCGAGGGCTTCCTGAATGTTGCGACCGAGCTGATCGCGCAATTCTTCGAGACGGCGGATGCGTTTTAAGCACTCGTTAGTCGTCAGACGTTGCGCCAGCGCGCGCGTCGCTTTCGCGGCCGAGGCGATTTCATTTCCATTCAGGCTGGCGCTCGCGCGCAAAACGTCCGACCACCAGCGAAAAATCATTTCGATCATGCGCGCGCGGCGCTGCAGGTACATGCTTTCGTTCAGCGCCTTAAAATAGTCTTCGCGCTCATCCAGCCAGGCGCCGTCGGTCGTGTTCTTGTAGCGGATCTCTTCCGCTTTCAACGCCGCGGCATTTTCTGTGACAATTTCTTCGCGCACTTTGCCGAGCAAACGCAGGAAAGTTTGCGCGAGCCGATAAGAATTCTGGACGCCGGCCGCTCGCGATTCGGCGGTTTCGTTCAGTAATTCGATCAACTCTTGCTCTTCCGGCAACGGCGCGACGTCTTCCGGCGCAGCCAAGTGAATCGGAATGCACCGGGAAAGAATCGTGTCGGGCAATGCCTCCGGCAGCGCGCTCAAAAGCAAAAGCAACGAATCGTTAGGCGGTTCTTCCAGCGTTTTCAAAAAGGCATTGGCTGCCTGCGGCTGCAGACGATCGGCATCGGAAACGATCGCGACTTTACGGCGGCCATTGATTGCGCGCATTTGCAGCGTGTGTTCGAGATTACGAATTTGCTCGATGACGATGCGACGCGATTTCGAACCCGGTTCGGCGACAAACACATCCTGGTTGTCCGCGCCGTTGACCATTTCGGCCAGGCGCGAGGCGAGCGCGCGCTTGCCCGCGCCGTTCGGGCCGGAAATCAGATACGCATGGGCAAGCCGGCCCTGCTCCTTCGCTCGATGCAGATGTTTGAAAGCGGCCTCCGGCGAAAAAGCCATCGCTAGAAATTAAACCGTTGCGGAAATTTTTCGCGCAGCAGTTGCAAAATTTTCGTTTCGACTTCGTCGGGGGAGCGCGACCCATCAATCAAACGAACACGATCCTTTTCGCGCGCCGCCAAGTCGCGATAAGCCGCGCAAACGTCTTCGTAGAATTCGATCGGCTGCTCTTCCATTCGATCCACTTCACCGACCGGCCGAACCCGCCTGAACAGGCGCGCACGCGAAGTCGCAACATCGAGATCGAGCAGAAGCGTCAGATCGGGAACGCATTTCCCGACTGCGAAACGATTCACCTGTTCGACAAATTTAGATTCCAACTTTCGCGCCGCTCCCTGGTAGACAGTGGTCGAATCAAAGAAACGATCAGAGATGACGATCTGTCCAGCCTCCAGCGCGGGCTCGATCAGCTCGCGTACTAATTGGCTGCGGCTCGCTTCGAAAAGCAGCAGTTCCGTTTCCGGCTGCATCGCCTTTCCTTCGGGCGCGAACTGCAAGAGATCGCGGATTTTTTCGCCGATCGGCGTGCCGCCCGGTTCGCGCGTGACAAGAAATGGAATCCGCGCACGCTCGAGCCGCACAACCAGGCGCTTGACCTGCGTGGATTTTCCGCAGCCTTCCGATCCTTCGAAGGTGATGAAAAGGCCTCGTGACACGCGGCGATTCTCTATTGTAGAACGCGCTCGCACAAGCGCTCGACTCACATGAAAAATTACTGGCTAGTGAAATCGGAACCGTCCTCCTACTCGTGGACGGATTTACTGCGCGACAAAAGCACAAGCTGGACGGGCGTGCGCAATTTCATGGCGCGAAAAAATCTGCGTGCCATGCAGAAAGGAGACGCGGTCTTCTTTTATCACAGCGTCACGGACAAGACGATCGTCGGGACGGCGGAAGTTTCACGGACCGCTTATCCCGATTCGACTGCGAAAGAGGGCGATTGGAGCGCCGTGGATCTAGTTCCAAAGAAGGCGCTTAAAAATCCGGTCGCGCTCGCTGAGATGAAAAAGAATTCGAAGCTCAAAAACATGGCGCTGCTGCGCTATTCGCGGCTCTCAGTTCAGCCGGTGACGAAGGCGGAATTCGACGAAATCGTCCGGACGGCTGGCTAAGAATTACCGACGGGCGAGCGGGTTGGTAACAAAGCTGCTGTTTGTAAGCTACCGACCCATGAGAATCGCCCTCCGACTCACTCTCGATGGCACCGACGAGTATTGTCCGCTAACGGAAATGTCGCGCGGTATGCAACGCATTCACGACCGCGTTCTGCGACGCTTTTCCGCGCGCAGTATCACCGGGAGCAACGCCCACATCGTTCCGAAACTCCGCTCTCGCATCGTCGTGGACGGACAGGAATTCAAAAACGTAAAACAAATGCCGGACGAGTATCGCCGTTTTTACGAAGAGTTGCTGACGAATGCGCTGCCAGTGGAGCGCGCGGTGGATATTGTCACACGCGCCGAGCACGCCAATTTCATCAAACGTTCGATTACTCTCGCGTTCATCGCTGCCGGTTGTGCGGCCGCGATCGTTTATCTTTGGTTGCACGGTTACTACACGTGACGGCTTAGTCGGACGCTTTGCGCTTGTTTGCGCGCGGTGCTGAACGAAAAGTGCGTCGTGACCGGCGCCGCTGCTCCTGCTCTCCCGCTTTTCGGCGTCGCGCAAACGCAGCGCAGTCCGCTGGTCGTTTCATTACACGATGTCGCACCGCCGACACGCGTTGCCTCGGAAAAAATGGTCCACGAACTGGCGCATCATGGCGTGCGAGTCAGTTCGATTTTGGTCGTGCCGGATTATCATCACACCGGTCGCGCTATGGAAAATCGCAACTTTGTGCAATGGCTGCGCGATCTGGAAGCGGCCGGGCACGAAATCGTATTGCATGGTTATTTTCACCAACGGCCGCGACGGCCTAACGAGTCGTTACGCGCAAAAATAATCACGCGCAGTTACACCAGCGGTGAAGGCGAGTTTTACGATCTCGATTACAAGGAAGCGCTCGAGCGTATTACGCGCGGTCGCGATGAATTCGTCCGCGCAGGTTTACGACCGCGCGGTTTCATCGCGCCGGCCTGGCTCCTGAGTCCCGAAGCAGAACGCGCCGCGCGTGATGCGGAGATGGAATACACCACACGCCTAACGAGTGTACACGATCTGCGCACCGGTCACTGTGAACGCGCACGCTCGCTCGTTTACAGCGTGCGCAATAGTTGGCGGCGCGCCACCAGCCTGGCTTGGAACAGTACCTGTGCGCGCTTGCTGGCCGAGCGGCCGTTACTCCGACTCAGCTTGCATCCGCCGGACTTCGAACATGCGGAAATCTGGACGCAGGTTACGCAATTGCTCGATCGCTTCGCCGAAACCCGCACGCTCACCACCTATCGCGATTGGATTGCGGAACAGCGGGTGAATGAGCGAGACGCGGCCTAACGAGTGATGAGCCGGTGCGATTTACACGTTCACTCCCGCCATAGCGAGCGCTCGGAGGAATGGCTTTTTCGCCGCTTCGATTTTCCCGACAGCTACTCCGACCCGAGCGCCTTGCACGCTTCACTCCTCGGGGCCGGGATGGATTTCGTCACTATCACCGACCACGACACGATCAGCGGTTGTCTCGAAATCGCCGATCGCGCGGACACATTCATCAGCGAACAGATCACGACTTACTTCCCACAAGATCCCTGCAAAGTTCATTTGCTGGCTTTTGGAATCACCGAGGCGCAGCACGCCGAGATCACGACACTGCGGGCGAATATTTTTGATCTGCAAAAATATCTGCAGAGCGAAAACATCCTGCACGCAGTGGCGCATCCGCTCTACAGCATCAACGGCAAACTGGCAGCGACGCATCTCGAACGACTGATCCTTCTCTTTAAACACTTCGAAGGCGTGAACGGATTGCGCGACGCTTTGTTAAGCGATCTGATCCAGGAAATCCTGAGCGGCCTAACGAGTAGTAAGATCGACGAGCTGGCGAATCGCCATGATCTGGCACCGACTCATGCGGAGCCGTACCGAAAAATTCTACTCGGCGGTTCAGACGATCACGGCGGGCAGTTTCTCGCGACGGCATTTACGGAAACGCCCAAAGCGAAATCGCCCGCAGAATTTTTGGAACATCTGCGCGCGGGAAATTGCGAGGCGAAAGGCAAAGGCGGCACGCCGCTCGCGCTTTCACACGGATTTTACAACACGCTCTACTGCTTCATTCAGGATCGCTTCGAAGAGCGGCTCGGTGCGGCGGCGCCCTTGGTGGAAACGATGTTCGCGCGCTTCATGGAGGGACGCGATCCGACGGAATTCACCCTCGGCGAAAAAGTAAACTTCATCGCGCAAGGTGTGCGCTCGGGAAAAATCTTTGAGCTGGCCAAGCGCGGCAACGTGTCCGTTTGGAAAGATCTTTCCGGTTACTTCGCGCAACCGGAAGTGAAGGCGCGGCTGGCGGAGGAAATCGAAGCGGTCGATGAACCCGAGCGCCGCACCTTTCTCATGGCCAATCTCGTCTGTGAGCGCCTGGCGTTTCGTTTTTTCGAAAAATTCGTCAGCCAACTGACGAGCGGAAATGTGATCGAAGCGATGCAGGCGCTCAGCGGAACGGTCCCAATCCTCGTGGTGCTCGCGCCTTACATTTACGGATTTCACAGTCAGGCGCCGTCGCGTAAGTGGCTGCGCGAGATCTGCCGGCAATTGATGGGACGAATCCCGCCGCAATTGCAGAACAACAAGCGCGCCTGGTTTACCGACACGCTGGAAGATGTGAATGGCGTCTCTACCACGATCCGAAAAATGGCGGCCGCCGCTGCAGCCGCGGGCGAGGAATTAGTCGTCGTGACTTCGCGCGGCGAGCTTTCGATTGAAGATGTTCGCATCAAAAATTTCCGGCCGATCGGCGAATTCGAACTGCCCGAATATGAACTGCAGAAACTTAGCTTTCCGCCGGTGTTGCAAATCCTCGATTACATCCAGCGCGAGAAGTTTACCGAGATCATCATCAGCACGCCGGGCCCAGTCGGTCTGACCGGATTACTCGCGGCCAACATGCTCAATCTGCGCAAGACCGCGATCTATCACACCGATTTCCCCGAATACATTCGCATCCTGACCGAGGACAAATTCCTGGAGTCGTTAGGCTGGCGTTACATGCGCTGGCTTTACGGGCAACAGGACACGGTTTTCGTGAACTCCGAGCAATACCGGCAAAGCTGGATCGATCGCGGAATCGAACCGGACAAAATAAAATTGCTGCCGCGCGGACTCGATACGGAGTTATTTGGACCGGAGCGGCGCGATCCGAAATTCTGGCAGCGATTCGAGAAACGCCGAAAGCAAGGCGCCGAGCAACGACTCGTTAGGCTTTTGTATGTCGGGCGCGTTTCGAAAGAAAAAGATCTCGATGTGCTGGCTGCTGCCTACACCAAACTGCGCGAAGAAAATGCGCCGATGAAATTGTTTATCGTCGGTAACGGGCCCTACGCAAAGACGCTCGCGGCAAATCTGCCTGAGGCAGTTTTTACCGGCTATCTCGCGGGTAAAGATTTAGCGACGGCTTATGCGTCGGCCGATATCTTCGTCTTTCCGAGCACGACCGACACTTTCGGTAATGTCGTTATCGAAGCGCAGGCTTCGGGTTTGCCCGTGGTTGTTTCAAATCTGGGCGGGCCGAACGAGCTGGTGGAGGACGGTGTAGATGGGATCGTGACGAAGGCGCTCGACGCGGAAGATTTTGCGCGCGGCATTCGGACGTTATCCGAAAACGCCGAGTTGCGAGCGCAAATGTCCGCGCGTGCGCGCGAAAAAGTCCTTAATCGCAGCTGGCCAAATGCCTTCCAAAAATTTTGGGCAGCAACCGCCGAATGACTCTCGCACGAAGGAACTTAGCGTCCTACGCTTGGGGGAGAAGGGTTTAATTTTTTATGCGCTGGCTTTGTATAGCACTCGTCCTGGTCGTCTCGACCGTTTTCGCCGATGAGCAAGTGCGGCAGGTGCAGGAAGAACTGCGAAAACGGAATCTCTATTTCGGAGACATCGATGGACAGGCGCGGCCGGAATTGAACAACGCAGTGCGGCGTTACCAGGCGCGCAAGGGATTCGCCGTCACGGGGACGATCAATGATGAAACCGCGATCTCGTTGAATGTGAAATCGGGCGCGATCGCGCAGAGCACTTCGTTGCCTGACGTTCCGATTTTGCGCAGCGACGCCGCGAGGGAGTTGCCGCCCGAACAACGAATCGCGCTGGAGAAAGAAGCGGACTTAAATCCCGATTCGGTTCCCACCCCAGCGTCACCGGCGGAAGCGCCCGCTTCGGAAAATAATTCCGAGCGGATTCGATCACTCGCCCAAAATTATCTGCGCGATTCCGAAAGCGACGACATCGCGGCCCAAACAAAGTATTTCGATTATCCGGTCGCGTATTTTGATCACGGCACGGTCGATTCCGCTTTCGTGCAAAAAGACGTGACCAATTACGTGAAGCGCTGGCCGCAGCGGAAATACGAGTTGCTCGAACCGATTAACTTCATCGCCGCCAAAGAAGGCGAAATCGTGGTGCGATTTCCGATTACTTTTCAGGTGCGAAACAAGAATCACACGGCCTCGGGCCGGACGATCAATTTCTGGACGCTGCGCGCCCAAGGCGATGATTTAAAAATTATCGCGATTAGTGAGCAACGCTTGCGCGAATGATTGGTTCGATCCAACAGACGCGGTGCCTTGAATGCCTCGACCTTGCCGCCGTCTAACGAAATCCGATGAAAGTTCAGTCCAAGATCATTCTGCTTCTCATCGTGGTGGTGGCGATTTTTTTGGCAGGACTGGCCACCCTGCGCACTTACGATCAGCGAAAGTTCCGCCAGATCGCGGAGGATCGCTTTCGCGAACGCAATAGCTCGTTCGAAGAATTCCTGAATTACCACGGCCAGTCACTGAAGATGCTGGTCTTCGATTCGACCACTTGGGACTCGATGGTCGATGCCATCAAACGCGACGATCAGGAGTGGTTCGGCGACAATGCGGCCGAAGCGGCCCTGGATAGTTTCCACGCCAACGCGCTCTGGATTTACCGGCCGGATGGGACGCTCGTGCACGCGGCCAACAACATCGAGCTCACGCAAGCAGACGGGCCCGTTCCGCCCGAGGTCTTTCCGAAAATTTTTGCCAACGAAAAGCTCGCTCACTTTTTCGCAAAGGTCCCGCAAGGCCTTTTGGAAATCTGGGCAGCGACGGTGCACCCATCGAAAGATTTTGAGCGCTCGTCGCCTCCGGCCGGTTTCTGCTTTGCGGGGCGTATGTGGAATCAGCCGGTCCTGCGCGAGATGTCGTTGTTCACCGGGAATCAAATCAGTCTCGCGCCGCCGACCGAGCGTGTGGAACAGAATGTGATCGACCAGCAAAATGGCCAGATCGCCTTTTCGCGCACCTTAAATAGCTGGGACAGCCAGCCGCTTGCGCAGGTCGTGGTGCGCAATGAATCCGCCGTCGTCAAAGAACTAAATCGTTCGAGCCAGCGTTTGCTCCTTTCGCTTTTACTTTTCTCGCTCGTTCTTCTATTCCTCCTCGCAATTTCGCTCGTGCGTTGGGTCAGTCGGCCACTGCGTCAGACGATGGAGAGTTTGCAGCGGGATGACCCAAAACCGATCGCACATTTGGCGGAGGACAGCTCGGAGTTCGGTGAACTGGCGCGCACCATCCAGAAATTTTTCGCGCAACGCGACAATCTCCTGCGCGAAATGGATGAGCGCCGCGCCACCGAAGAAGCGCTGCGCAAGAGTGAAGCGGAATTGCGTCATTCGCAAAAGATGGAAGCGGTCGGTCGATTAGCCGGCGGCGTCGCGCACGATTTCAATAACCTTCTCACCGCCATTATCGGTTACGCCGAATTGATTACCGAGCGAGCGACTAACGATCCGCTCGTTAGGCAGCACGCCGATCTAATTCAGAAAGCCGGGCAACAAGCCGCCTCCCTCACCCGGCAGCTGCTGGCTTTTAGTCGTAAGCAGCTTTTGCAACCGCGCGTGATTGACTTAAACCGGCTGGTCATCGACATGGAAAAACTTTTGCGCCGCGTCATCGGCGAACGCTTCGATTTGCAGACTCATCCGCAGGCGCAGATCGGTCGTGTTATGGCTGACCCCAGTCAGGTCGAGCAAGTCATTCTGAATCTGGGCGTGAACGCGCGCGACGCCATGCCGACCGGCGGCACTCTCACCATTCAGACGCGAAATGTTCATCTGGAAGAAGAAGAAGCGCGCCTAATTTCAATGTCGTTAGGCGCAGGCGATTACGTGGAATTATCTGTGGCCGATACCGGCACCGGCATGGATGAAAATACCAAGGCCCATATCTTCGAACCTTTCTTCACCACCAAGGGTCCAGGCAAAGGAACGGGGCTGGGTTTGGCTACCGTTTACGGGATTGTGCGGCAAAGCGGCGGCGGCATTTCTGTCGAAAGCGACTTACACAAAGGCAGCACCTTTCGCATTTATTTTCCGCTGGAGAAACGTCCGGTCGATGCTCGCACCCAACCCGCTCCGCCTTTGGACAAGTCGCGCAATTTTGAAACGGTTCTCGTGGTCGAAGATGAAGAGATTGTGCGGACTTTGGTTTGCGATGTCCTCGAAGAAGAAGGCTACCATGTTCTTTGCGCGAGCGATGGAATCGAAGGCTTCCGCATCGCCGAAGAATTCGACGGCCATATCCATATGCTGGTGACCGATGTAATCATGCCTCACATGAACGGGCCCGAACTGGCCGACAAACTCACCACCGCGCGCCCGGGTATCCACGTCCTCTATATCTCCGGTTACTCAAATAACGACATCAGCGAACACGGAGTAGTGGACACACAAATCGAACTGCTGCAGAAGCCGTTCACTCCGCAAACCTTGGCGCGCCGCGTCCGGGATATTCTGGAAGGACACGCTCACTCGCAAGCGGTCTCAGTTAGATGAACCTAACGAGTGCTAGATCTGTACATTGGCTAACTCTACTTATCATCGTAAGCGTTGTCTTTTCTCTAGGCGTGAGCGGCTGCAAACGTAAGAGCTCGCCCGTCGTGCCGAAGAGCGAAGCATTAGCCGCGCAGACTTCACCAAAGGCTACCCCGCCGACGTCATCAACCGGCCATGCTGCGGGGCGAATAGTTAATGCGGCTTGGTATGAAGTCCCACTGCTTTCCCTGGCTTATCGACGCGCCGGTCCGGGCGAATTCACCGCGGCGCATAACCTTTTACCCATCGGGAGTCGCGTCCGCGTCACTCACCTGGACAATGGCAAGTCGGTTGTCGTTCGCATCACCGATCGCGGCATCCACGACCGCCGCATAAAGATCGATCTTTGCAAAGGTGCCGCGAAAGAGCTCGGGATGATCGGCGAAGGTATCGCGCGCGTGCGGATGGAAATTCTTTCCGAAGAAGCCGGCGTCGCCGCACCCCCTGTCGCGGTCCAAAACTGAAATCGCCTAACGAGTGCTAGAAGTTTAGCTATTTCGCAAACTGCGCGCGCAGTTTTTCTTTCTTCTCTTCGCAATCTTCCTGCAGACGTCGAACGTCCACCGAGAGTTGCTTCTCCAACGATTCCGCTTCCTCCAACTTTCCACCCAGCTGCGCTTTGCGGATCTGATCTTTGAGGAATAATTCCTTCTCCGCTATTTTCGCGCGATAACTCGAGTCGATATCGGCGATCTGCTCTTTCTGCTCCTGCGTGAGCGAAACGCTCGGTTTGTTTTTCTCCAACCGTTCCATCGCCAGTTCGTAAGCAGATTTCATCGCGAAAAGACGTTGCGCGTCCGGCGCGAGAAATCAAGTTAGGCAGTGGACAGCCAGATTCGTCTTCTCAGCACCGACTTCGATGGGACGCTGGTTGCGCACGACATCGATCCGGTCCTCGATCCCGAGTGCATGAAGTTGATTGGCGAATTGCAGACCGCCGGCGCGCTCTGGGCCATCAACACGGGGCGTTCCGTACAATTGCTCGAGACTGGCCTGATTGATTTCGAATTTCCAGTTCATCCCGATTTCATCCTCACGAGTGAACGAGATGTTTTTCGCCCCGCCAGTAATGGCGCCGAAAAATGGGAACCGTTTGGCGATTGGAACTCGCGGGTCGCGCGCGACCATGCAGAACTCTTCGCCTCGGCTTCGTCCGTTCTCGCTGAGGTTTTGGATTTCGTCAGCCACCAGACCCGAGCGCGCGTCCTTTACGACCGCTCGGCCGTGGAAGGTTTAATCGCGTCGGACGAAGGTGAGATGGATCGTATTGTGCGTTTCATCGACGAAGCGCGCGCCGCGCACGACAAATTTTATTACCAACGCAACACTGTTTATCTCCGTTTTTGCCACGCCGATTATCACAAGGGAGCAGCTCTGGCGGAGTTAGCACGATTGCTCGAAATCCCGCGCGAAGAAACATTCGCGGCCGGCGATCATTACAACGACATTTCCATGCTCGACGGTCGCTACGCGCAGTTTCCCGCCTGTCCGGCAAACGCAATTCCCGAAGTGAAGGAAGCTGTGCGCAATGCCGGTGGCTACGTCGCCCGGAAAAATTGCGGCGCCGGCGTCTATGAAGCGCTGCAATATTTTACGGCGTTGTAGGCGGCGTCTCCCGACGCGGCGCTATGCGGCTATCCACGTCACATCACCGCCGCGTCAGGAGACGCCGCCTACAACCAACCTCGAATCCTCCGCCAGAATTTCATTCAGCGGCGGCCATTGCACCGCGCTGTCCATCTCGCGAAAAGCGTGCAGATAAATCGCCACAGCTTGTGCAGGGTACTTGCCTAACAAGTGGTTGATCGCGCCCTGCAGTTTTTCTTTTGCGGGCGATTCGGGCAAATTCTCCACCGTTCCGTCCGGCTCATGCGCAATCTCCAGCGCGTCGAGAAAATCGCAGAGCATCGGCTTATTGGCCCCGAGTAACCAGGCTTGCAGCAAATGAGTGGCAAGCGCGTCACTGATTGGTCGACCCAGCGCAGCCTGCATCCACGGATGTCGTTCGTTAGGCGGTTTCCGTTCGACAAACACGCCACGCAAATTGCGTTGATTGGCCAGACCTTGAATGGCCGCTTTGTAGACCGGCTTCTCCTCGCGCTGGAGGTAAATGAAAATCTCCGCGGCATTTTCCGGCGACATTTTTTGGAATAGTTCGTGCGCTTTCATCTGTAGGGACGCCGCTCTGTCGGCGTAATCCGCCTTTCATGCAAACCACGCGTTCTACGGCGGCAGAGCGCCGTCGCTACACTTCTAACTCTCTTCCTCGCGTTTCGCCCTCGAGAGCGTCAGCGGCACGTCGGCTTCGATTTTTCCGGCGAAACGATTCGTCATATAAGTGAGCAACAACACCCAAAAAGTAAGCGCGATGCTAAAGAGCGGGAATTGCAGCGCCAGCGGTAGCGCATAAATGATTGCCATCAACGGTCCCCACACCGCCCAGGTCGCGAGCAACGTCGGGACGATCTTGTCGCGATAATGTTCCCAAGTTAGCGCGCGACGCACCGACGCCCAGGAAAACCCTTCGTTTTTCCATTCGTAGATGAGCACCTCGGTCGGCGCAGCGAAAAACGGATTGTAACCAAATTGATCCACACAAAGTTTCGCAATCAGAACCGGTACCGTCACTGCAGTTCCAAACCAGAACGCATTCAGTCGATACATCCAATCGACTAGAATCGCGTCGATCGCCCAGGTCGGAACGGTGAACGCGAGATTGCGAAAATTTTCCCGGCGCAATTTTCCGCCCTGAAAAAAGATGATGAGAAAAATTTCCGGCACGATTCCGCCCGCCAGAATTCCCGCGCTGACAATGAACGCCAATCCGTAGCGTTGCCGCAATTCCGCAAACGATTCGAGCGCCTGCGCAAAGGGCGGACTGAAATAATAACCGACCAGCAGCGCGAGCATGAGCGCCTGCAAAATGAAAGCAGGGATTGCATTCGCCTTGGCCGCTTCCCAGCCGATCGAGAGAGGCGCGCGTCCATCTGTTTTTCCTCCGACCGACATGCGCCGCAAACTCACGTGCCCCCGAAGACGAGCAAGCTCAATTTGTAGCCACGTCCCTATGGGACGTCCCTTTGTGCATTCGTCGGTGCAACGCGCTCGCGTCGGCCGACTCCTTCCGGGGAGCGCACGCGGCCCGCGTGCTGGCGACTGCGGCCCGCAGTCGCTAAATCCCTCCCTACCCGGAGCAGTTGCGGCGGGCGTTCACAACCAGCACGCGAGCCGCGTGCGCTCCCCAGCAGTTCGCGATCAATTCAAAAGGGCAATAGATTACGAAATCGTGAAGCCGCTGCTGAACGGAATCATCCTCGAAGAGCTGGCGGATTTTCTCCGCCAGCGCGGCGCGCCGGCCTATCGCGCGAAACAGATCACCGATTGGATCTACAAAAAACGCGTCCCGTCGTTCGAGTCGATGACCGATTTGCCTAACGAGCTGCGCACAGAACTCGCGACCGAATTTGAGTTCCCGAAAACCGAAGTCGTACGCGTCCTCGGTTCGAAAGACACCACGCAAAAATTTCTCTTCCGTTTGCGCGACGCAAACCTGATCGAGTCCGTCCTCATTCCGGCCTCGCCCGCTTTGTATGGCGAGCGCTCCGATCGCCGCACCATTTGCGTTTCCAGCCAGGTCGGTTGCGCTTACGGCTGTAAATTTTGCGCGAGCGGCCTGGACGGTTGGACGCGCAATCTCGATGCGGGCGAAATCGTGGCCCAACTCATCGCCGTTGAAGAATCTTGTGGCGAAAGAATCGACAACGTCGTCTTCATGGGCATGGGCGAACCGCTCGCCAACTTGAAGAACTTGCTCCGCGCCATTCGCATCATCAACGCGCCCTGGGGACTGGAGATTGGCGCGCGCCACATCACCGTCTCCACCAGCGGACTCGCCCCGCAGATTCGCGAATTGGCTAACGAATCCACGCAATTTCGTCTCGCCCTTTCCTTACACGGCGCCACCGACGAAGTGCGCGACCAGATCATGCCGATCAACCGCAAGTATCCGCTCAAAGTTCTGCTCGAAGCCTGCGATTACTACGTTGCAAAAAAACGCCGCATGATGATCGAATACATTCTCATCGGCGATGTGAACGACACCGACGAACAAGCGCACGCCCTGGCCCAGATCGCGCGCCGCTTATCCGCCAAGACCAATCTCATTCCCTACAACACCGTCGAAGGCCTGGCCTGGACGCGCCCACCGCGCGCGCGCCAGGAACGATTCCAATCCATCTTGCGCGAACACGACATCGTCGCCACCTTACGCCGCGAAAAAGGCCACGACATCGCCGCCGCCTGCGGTCAGCTACGGCTCCAAACAAAGCGAGCCGAACGCGAAGTCAGACTTCCCGCGTGAAGGAAGAAGGAAGAATGCAGAAGGATGAACGCGACTTGCGCGAGCGAACTAAAGATTTCGCACTTCGGATTGTTCGGATGTTTTCGGCTCTTCCGAAAACGACGGAGGCGCAAGTGCTTGGGAAACAACTACTGCGCTCTGGAACTTCAATCGGCGCAAACTACCGCGAAGCATACCGCGCTCGCAGCAAACCCGAATTCATCGCCAAGTGCGGAGACTCATTGCGCGAGATCGAAGAGACTGCGTATTGGCTCGAGTTGCTTGTAGACGCAAAGATCGTTTCTCCTAATGAACTCCGGCTGTTGAGGGGAGAATGTGATGAACTCACCGCTATTTTCGTTACGATCCTGAAACGTTCAAAGGAGAAATGACTCCCCTTCTTAATTTTTCCTTCATCCTTCTACCTTTCCGTGTCGCCGCCGCCTGCGGACAGTTGCGCTTACAAACCAAGCGCGCTGAAAGGGAAGTTAAGCTTCCAGTCTGAATGAAGATCGAAGAAGTCTTTCGCACAATTAATCAGATGAAAGTCGATCACGTGATCGAGCGCTATGCGGTCGGAGGGGCGGTTGCCGCAACCTTTTATCTCGAGCCGGTCTCAACACTCGACGTTGATATTTTCATTGAGCTCCATACCGCGACCGGATCGCTCCTCGTCTCACTCGATCCGATCTTCGGTTACCTTCGCGAACGCGGCTACAAGATGGAAGGCGAACACATCGTTATCAGCGGATGGCCGGTTCAGTTCGTGCCGCCGACTAGTCCATTGATAGAGCAAGCACTCAATCACGCGACGGAGGTGGATGTGGAGGGTGCAACGGTCTCTATCTTTACTGCCGAACACCTCGCCGCCATCGCGCTGCAAACCGGACGCGCCAAAGACAAAGCGCGCTTACTTCAGTTTCTGGAGTCTCGTACACTTGAGATGACTCAGTTCGAGAAGATAGTGAAACGCCATGGGTTAACCGAGAAATGGCAACGGTTCCAGCAACAATTCCTCCGCGATCCTACTTCTTAATTCTTAATTCTTCCTTCATCCTTGCCCACTCATGAGTTTCAACCTTGAGCAAATGCTGAGAGAAAAGCGGGCCTTGCGCGATCGCTTAGCTGCGCGGCCGATCGCCGAGAAGCTACGAATGCTCGATGCTCTGCGCGAGCGCACGCTCACCATCCACATCGCAAGGTCTCCGAAAACAAACGCCATTCGCGACGAGCCGCCCGATTTGGGGAAACATCATCCCACTTCTTAATGGAAAGCCCGGCCCTTGCTTCGCATTTGAAAGCCCGGCCGTTTCTTCGAATCCGTTACGGGTTACGGCATCCTTCATCTTTCTACCTTTCCTGTCGCCGCGGCCTGCCGGCAGTTACGCTTGCAAATGAAACGCGCGGAAACGGAAGTTGAACTTCCGGTTTGAAGTAAAATCGTTGGCTTGCGACGTGACGAAGCCTGCTCGCGCCGTCACGCGGGTGAAAGAGCGGCCGGGCTTCAGGGTATTCGAAGTTTTACGTCGATTTTTTCCGATTTGGCGAATAAAACGGCGCGTCCTTTTGTTCAACAACACAGAACCGCTAGCAGTTATCAGTGCCGCATAAAGATATACGCGTACACGAGGTCACGTTCTGTGGCCGCGTAATGAAATGGGCCGAAGCGCTGTTTAAGTCGGAACCAGATAGCCCATTCAAACGTGTCGAGATTGAAGAATCAAAAGGCATCCGTCGAAAGCGTTCCGATCTCCGAATTTACGGGCAAGCTAACAAGCTAGTGTTAGCGGGAGAGGTTAAGCTACCGGGAACGCCAGAAGGCCGCAATCCCTATGACGGAAGCCTTGTTGAAGACGCCTTCCTGAAAGCTTCAAATGCTGGCGCGCAGTTCTTCTTCACTTGGAATGTGAACAAGCTTGTCTTGTTCGATAGCAGCCTCTGGCAAAAGCCCCTCTACGAACGCCGGGTGAAGGAATATGATCTCGGCCTGAATTTGCAGGAACCGGCCGATGTGGATCGCGCGGAGGTCGAAGTAGACATTCGGGCATTTCTAGCCGCGTTCTTTGTCGACTTTGCACAAATCGTCCTCGGGGAAAGGGAAGACTGGGGTATGGCGCCCGACGAGTTGTTCGTTCGCGCGTTCGAATGTCACATCTCATGGGCGGTCAAACTCACGTCAGAGTTCTTGGCGCAAAAGGCTGCGAACGATCTAGGATTTGATCAACAGCTACAGCGCTGGATGGCGCGAGATCAAAGCTGGCAGGTGCTTCGTAGTGATCCGGCAGTGTGGCGCATGCTGTTAGATAGGGCCGCACGTACCTTCTGCTATGTCTTCTCAAATCGGCTTATCTTCTATGAGTCCCTTCGCGTTAAATTTGAGTCGCTAAAGCCACTTAGTGTACCGCGACGTGGTCGCGAACCCGTTCAACTCTACCAGCATTTTCAAGCACTGTTTCAGGGTGCAGTTGAGGTAACAGGCGACTACGAGACCCTGTTCTATCCTTTCGAGACGGATTGGGGCGGCCTCAATGTATTCGGTCACGAGGACGCCGCCGATGCGTGGCGCTCAGTGCTGGAGAACTTACGCCCGTTCAACTTCAAGGCGATTCGTAGCGACATTCTAGGTGCGATCTTTCAGCGACTAATCGCTCCTGAGGAGCGGCACAAGTTCGGTCAGTTCTATACGCACGAGGACATCGTCGATGTGGTTAATGCATTCTGCGTGCGAAAAGGGAGTGACATTGTCCTAGACCCAGCCTGCGGCTCCGGCAGCTTTCTTGTTCGCGCATACCACCGGAAGGCGTGGCTAGATCCTTCGGCTAGCCATCAAGAGCGGATTTCTCAGCTCTACGGCTCCGATATCGCTCTGTTCGCTGCTCACTTGGCAACCTTGAACCTTGCCGCACGCGATATAAACGACGAAGAAAATTACCCTAGGATCGCCCGACGGAATTTCTTCGAAATTAAAGACGGCGAACCCTTTTGCTACCTACCATCGGGACTTCAGGGCGAGCGGACTGTCGCGCCCATACTTCTGCCTAACGTCAATGCGATTGTCGGGAATCCGCCGTATGTCCGCCAAGAGTTAATACCGAAGCGAGACACACCAGGCCTCAAGGCGATGCAGGCTAAAGAAGACCTGCAAGAGCTTTCGACTCGTTTATGGCCGGGCCTAAAGCTCGGCGGCCGCAGCGATCTTCATTGCTATTTCTGGCCAGCGTCTACGGCGTTTCTCAAAGATGGCGGGTGGTTCGGTTTTATCGTGTCTTCGAGCTGGCTCGACGTGGAATATGGTTTCGCGCTTCAAGAGTGGATTCTGCGCCACTTCCGACTTCATGCCGTCTTGGAGACGCAGGCCGAACCGTGGTTCGAAGACGCCCGAGTCAAGACATGCGCTGTCATATTACAGCGCACTAACGATCAAGCTTTGCGGCATGACCAACTGACCAAATTCGTTCAGCTGAAGGTCCCGCTCGCGGAACTTCTTGGTGTACGTGAAGACGAAAACTCGCGCCAGAAATCTGCAGAACGGTTACGCGACTTCATTAGCCGCAGTAAGGAAAGCAAGTCGAACGATCAACTACGAATTATCGTAGCTCCTCAAAATCAGCTATGGGAGGAAGGGCTGCGCGCGGGCCGTCTGTTCGCAGCGCAGAGGGCTCGTGCGCCAGGCGGAAACGACAGCGAGGACGACGAGGACACACTTAGTGAAATGGTCGAAGGTGAATATGGCGGCGGAAAGTGGGGCAAATACCTTCGAGCGCCAGACCTTTACTTCACTCTTGCCGACCGCTTCCGAGACCGTTTTGTTCGCTTAGGAGAGATCGCCACAATCCGCTTCGGCGTTAAAAGCGGCTGCGATGCCTTCTTCATGCCCCGCGACGTTACTAAAGACTTTCTTGCGAAGTATCCCGTAGGTAAGTGGCACGACGCACCAATCTATTCAACGTGCAAACGAGATGAAGTTGAATCCGGCGATGTCAGTCTTTTGGAAGCTGGTGACGGTACAGTGCATCCAATCGAATCAAGTTACCTTGCTCCTGAAGTCCACAGCTTAATGAATGTGAGTCGGCCGCTCGTGAATCCCGCCGAGCTGAAACGGCAAGTGCTCCTTGTGTCTAAGCCCATGTCGGACTTGAAGGGCACATACACATACCGATACTTGCGCTTCGGCGAAAAGAGCACTTTCGAGTCTAAGAAAAGCAAAGCCGTGCCGGTGCCTGAGCGAGCGACGTGTGCGGCGCGAGAACTATGGTATGACCTGACCTATACCACAGCAGGCCATCTTGTATGGCCCAAGGCGCAGCAATATCGCCACGTTATCGTCTTCAACAGTAACCGCCTGACTGTGAACTGTAATCTCTACGACGTCACAATACTTAACGAAGAGGTTCATGTTCCAGAAACCACTGCTGCCGTTCTCAATTCAACCTTGGTTGCTCTGATGAAGACATACTTCGGACGATATGCCGGCACGGAAGGCAATCTTAAAACTGAAGTCGTCGACGTGAATCTACTAGAGATTCCTGATCCTCGGCACGCAACGAAGAGCGTGCAGAAAAGGCTTCAAGATGCGTTCCGGCGACTTTGCGAACGCGACACCATGCCAATGGTCGAAGAGGCGTTTATGGAATGCCACACTCCAGAGCGCGCGGCGAAGTTAGCGCTCACGCCTATAGAGTACCCGGCTGAATTAAAGATGAGAGATCGACAAGATCTCGATCTGGCTGTGTTTGAAATGTTAGGCGTGACGGATTCTGTCGAGCGGAAACGGTTGTGCGACGAACTCTACTACGAAACCGCGAAACATTTTCGACAAGTTCGAATCGTCGAAATTCAGAAACAAGAGCAACGAGCTGGTCGCGACAGTTCAACATTTTCTGTTAACGATCTTGCGCTAGACCTGTGGGACGCTCTCACTGATGACGAGCGGCTGCCTCTCGCAGGGTGGCTGAACCAACAGTCGCTCGGAGGATGGAAGATCATTATTCCTGAGGCTCGACCATCTCTGCCGCCAAGTGATGACATGCTCGACGCGCAAACGGTCTTCTTCCAGCCGCGTGAGCGCAACGCGAAAGCGAAGGCAGTGTCTTGTCCAAGCCGAGCGCATGCCGAGCTTCTTTTCGAAATCGCAAATTGCCGTCTTACTGGAGAGTTCAACCTTCCGGATACGAAGGAAGCAGCGTCCGCACTATTACGACAGTTTCGCGAGCGACTTGAATTCGTGCAACTGCGCACAGACCAACTTGCGCGAAGCCGAACGAGTGATGAGAGCCAAGCAGGAGACATCTCCGGCCTGCTCCGCCAGTGGATGCTTTTTGGCAAGCCATAGCCGTCGAAACTAGCCTATGATGCCGCCGACAAAGTTACTGAACGCTCTATTGTGTCATGCGAAATATGCCGCTATGGCAAGACTTAGAAGCTAATGGCTATACCAAAATACGACGAAATCATGCTTCCGCTGCTCAAAGTGCTGAGCGATGGGCAGTCGCATACCAAGCGCGAGGTGGCGGAAAAGATGGCCGAGCATTTCGGACTAACACCAGAAGAGCGAGAACAGATGCTTCCTAGCACTAGGGCAACTTACATCAAGCATCGAACAGGTTGGGCCGCTTTCGGTTTGAGGAAAGCTGGGCTAGCTACAAACCCGGTCGAAGGAACGCTGGAGATAACTGATGAAGGGAGAAAGTTCCTCGCCACAAACCCGAGCGGAAGACTTACTCGCGCAGTTCTGATGCAATTCGAGCCATACAGACAATTTGTTGCTGTAATGAAAGAGCGCGGGACTGCCGCGGCCAAGACGAGAGCCGGTGGCATTGCAGAACAGACGGTGAGCAATGACGAAGAAGCCACCCCGGAGGAGAGAATCGAAGGCGCGTTCACTGAATTACGTGAGACGCTGATCGCGGACCTCCTTTCCAAGCTTGGAACTACTGATCCTTTCCGCTTCGAACAAGTCGTCCTCGATCTGCTCGTAGCAATGGGTTACGGCGGCTCACGGAAGGAAGCTGCCGCCGTCACTCAGAAGACCGGTGATCATGGAATCGACGGCGTCATCAATGAGGACCGCCTCGGTCTCGACGTGATCTATATCCAGGCCAAACGTTGGAAAGCAAACGTTGGCCGGCCGGAGATTCAGAGCTTCGTTGGCGCTCTCGCAGGTAAGAAAGCCAACAAAGGAATCTTTATTACCACCAGCGAGTTTCACGAGAACGCTACGGATTATGTGGATGGCTTGAATCACAAGGTCATCCTAATCGGCGGCCGTCGACTCGCGGAACTAATGATCGAACACGCGATAGGCGTCGCCGAAGAGCATGCCTACAGCGTAAAGAAAATCGACAGCGACTACTTCGACGAAAGATAATCGAGTTCTGCGGTGTTTTGAATACCGTCCGCAGATGCTAGTTCTGACTGCACCGCGTCACCGCAGGTCGGTCGATCCGATCGGGATCGCGTAAGTCTCGCCCATGTAGTGAACGTGGACTGTGAGAGCGTCTCGCGAGATCACCGGTAGCTTGAGTCCAAGTGGGAGGATGGTTTGGCCATAAGGGATTTTGATTGGGACCGGCTGCGTGAGGGTGACGAATTCTCCCACCGAAGCAGCCGGGACGGGCGTAGCGGTGGGTAACGGTATTGGCTCGGGTGTAGGCGTACGGAGCGGAGTTGAACTGGCGGGTGTGGACGTGAGCGCGGTTGCCTCGCGCATTTCCATCACCGGGTGGATTTCCCAGACGGCCAATTCCGAATCGTAGCTCCGTCGATTCCCTCCACTGGCGTGACCAGCGTCATAAAAGGCCTTACCCGTCACGGTGACGATCGGTTTCCGGATTAGCTTCAATGATCTACCGGCTGGCAAGGGGAAGGCAGTGGTAGTCCACGAGAACACTTCCTTTCGTAAAGCGCACCATCTCTCGCCGAGAGGGATCTCTACCACGACGTGTCCGGGCTTCTCCAGGTCATCCACTGACAGGTGAAGGTCACCATCCTCTTCCACTTTGACCTTCGACACCTTTCCGGTGAGGGCAAACCATAGCGTCTCCAGACCCTTTCTACCGTTTCGCGCGACACCGCCACCGGCGTCTCCCCAAGCTGCCATCGTGCCCGGAGTGATCGATCGAATGTCCGCCCTGTTCGTGGGCGGTTCCGAAAGATCAGTCTTCTCCGCCCAGCGCTCCACCCCGTGGTTGCCTTCGCAGGTGCAGGGGGAGGTAAAAATGACGGCCTCCCGCGCCTGCGCGGACGTGATTGCAACGCCTACCGCGGCACAGAGGAGAAGAAGAGTCTTGCAGTAGATACTAGCATTCTATAGCAGTTCGCGTTCTTCCGCCGAAAGGCTCCTTACCTAGGGCGCGCTCGGCGGCACAAGCCCAGACCTTCACATCGTCAACCGAGGCCGACCGACCTGTTTAAAGCCTCACAAGCCAGGCACTGACGCGCGCGCCCTCTGGTCTTTCGCGACTTTCAATTGCGCCTCGTATTGTCGCGCTGCCGGAAGCTCGAGTCGCACCATTAGATTACTGGGCTGCCAGAGGATGGCGCCGTCGCTGCGTTGCCACATCATCTGACCTACGGCGAGAAGACCCTCAGCCATTTTGGCTAGGCCCTTGTTTCGGTGAATCAGGATTGTCGTAGGCCATTCGCTTCCATGACATACCTTCCGGGGTGTTCGCCGCTGCGATCGCTTGAAGCTCGTAATCCTGAATAACCGGAGAGATGCCGGCGGCGCTTATCTTCTGGAAATCCATCCGCACGGCCGGTCCGTCCAGTTGCAGGAATGCTGCTCGAATTTTCCAGCCTTGGTATTCGTATGCATGATGAATAGCGCCTTCGATAAGGGGAAACTGCTTGTCCGTGATCTTGGTTAGCTGCGAATCCCTCGGCGTCCCGTAACGATCAGCAAATTGGATTGGCGTTTCACCGATTCTTGCTCGCCCGGAAGCAACGCTTAACAATAAGAGGATAAGAGAAAGACGTATGCTTGTTTCTTAGCACGCGCTGTTCCCGACACCTACGGACGCTTAGGGATACCGACAGAATACCTGCTGCTGGTAAGATGGAAGCTCAAAGGCAGCTCGATGGCCATCGGCCCGCGTCGCAGCCGCCACTGACTTGAAGCGCTAAACATTGGTGAGCCATCGCCCAAGTCACTCCGAGTAATCCGCCTTTGCTGTTGCTACGGCGTGACAGGTCCTCCTTCGCGATGCTACAGCGTGACACGCAAACCGCCGCAACCAACCGCCGCACCCCATCCGCTGTCTAAACTTGACCGCTTAAAGCGGTCAAGGTTGCACATGACGACTGGATCCTACAGACAAGAAATCTAGTTCCGGCGGCCCCCTATACGTGAACCACGTATAGCCGTTTACTAGACCCCACCCTTCCAGCATCGGCTATACGTGGTTCACGTATAGCGTCTGCTGCCGAATCTTATCAAGCCATCCGAAAAGTTTCCAATCGCCGCTGACTTGAAGCGCTAAACATTGGCGAGCCCTCGCCCAAGTCACTCCGAGTAATCCTCCTTCGCGATGCTACTCCGAAGTTTTGAAAGCCCGGCCTCGCGCTAGGGCGCTGCGTTACGGCCCGAGCGCGCAGCGTGACAGCTCCTCCTTCGCGATGCTACAGCGCTACCGGCATCCTCATTGGCCCGTGCCCACTAACCTAGGCCTAGCCTAGCTTGTCCTTAAACTCGAATGCTTAAAGCATTCTGGTTACTCAGATCGTCATCGGGATTTCCACACACCAATTTTCCAGCGCGCCTCCGCTTGCTATAGGTGAGTCACGTATACCCATCCTTGTTCCGTCACGCCTCTCCGCCCTGCTATACGTGAACCACGTATAGTTTGTTCTTAACTCGGCCGGTCGCCGGATTCACCCCGGACAACTTTCCGCTTTCTCCACTAGCTATACGTGAACCACGTATAGCCGAACGTCGGCAATCGGAAGCGATTTAGGATCGAAAGTCGGTCTAGATTTACCGGTGCGGTGGGATGCCGCCGCCTGGTGCATTGATTCGCATGCCCCCGATGCTCACCCTACGGGCTAGGTCCATCTCGCACCGCTTCCCGCTGGCTCGATTCTTTAAGTTCGACTAGAATCAGATGCATCGGCTTATCGCCGATGTTCTCGGCAGCATGGGTCAACGGCTCGCGGTAGATTACTTCGCCGCTCTTAAATTCACCTTCGGTTGTCTGGCCGTCGGTCGCATGGTTGCGGTAGCGACCGCCTTCCAGAACATAGATGACGTAGGCAGGATGTGAGTGCACCTGCTCTTTCGCTCCGGGTGGCAAGGTCGCCTCCATCACCCGCACCCGCTCGTTCTCGAACTTCAGTTTTATCGTCGATGAATTAACGACCAGCGGATCTTGCGCACGAGCCGTCGTGGCTGTGCCGCAGAGGCAACCGGCCGCGGCAATGATGGCAGCAGTGAGGAGGAGTCGGGTTTTCATAGCGTAAGATTCCAGCACCGATATGCTGCGAGAGGCAATCTCATTCGCGTTGCTGCCGTATAGCTATGATAACTGCTGCCCTCCCGCTCACGCCACGTTGTCTCCCGCCTGCGGACAATTGCGTTTGCAAACCAGGCGTGCGGAACAGGACGCAACGATTGTTACTCGATGATTGATGCGCGATTGCCGTTGATCGATCTGCACCGTCATCTCGATGGTAACGTGCGGTTATCCACGATGTTGGAGCTGGCGAAACAGCATCGAATCAAACTGCCCGGGCAAACGCTCGAAGAGCTTCGGCCGTATGTGCAAATCACCGAACGGCAGCCGGGCGTGATGGCATTCATCCAGAAAATGCTTTGGATGACAGGGGTCTTGGCAGACACGGAGGCTTGCCGGCGCGTGGCGCGGGAGAATGTTGAGGACGCGCGGCGTGAAGGAATTAATTATATCGAACTACGGTTCAGTCCATGGTTCATGAGCGAGCCGCATCAGCTCGATCCCGCGCAAGTGACCGCGGCGGTCGTGGAGGGAATTGCCGAAGGAACGGAAATTACAGGTCTGCGCGTAAACCTGATTGGGATTCTCAGTCGGACCTACGGACCTGAAATTGCGCAGAAGGAATTAGCCGCGCTCCTGACGCAGCACGAAAAAATCGTGGCTCTCGATCTGGCGGGCGACGAAGCAAGTTTTCCGCCGCGACTTTTTGTGAAACATTTTGCGCAGGCCCGTGAGGCGGGCTGGCGGGTGACGATTCACGCCGGCGAAAGTGCCGGAGCGCAAAGTGTGTGGGAGGCAGTGCAGTTGTTAGGCGCGGAACGGATCGGGCATGGCGTGCGCGCGCTCGAAGATCCGCGGCTGGTGGAATTTCTCGCGCAAAAACAGATCGGAATTGAAGCCAACCTAACAAGTAATGTTCAGACCAGCACGGTGGCAGACCTCGCCAGTCATCCGCTACGCGAAATGCTTGCGCGCGGATTGCTCGCCTCCATCAACACCGACGATCCAGGGGTGAGCGCGATTGATTTGCGTCACGAGTTTGAGATTGCGGCGCCGGCGGCGGGTTTGTCGCAAAACGAAATTCGGCAGGCACAAATAAACGCACTCGAAACCGCGTTTCTTTCGAAAGAAGATAAAGCTGCGCTCAAAACAAAAGCCGAAGCTCCTCCAGCAACTACTCGTTAGGTACTATTGCGCTACCACTCGGTAGAACAAAAAAATCGAAGCCGCGGCAGGAATTAACGCTAATTGCCTAACGAGATGCCGCCAGGATTTCGTGCACGCCGGCCACGGCCATGCCGCCTTCACCGACCGCGGCTGCACAACGTTTCACGGAACCGGAGCGCACATCGCCGGCCGCGAAAATGCCCGGACAACTGGTCTCGAGGGGGCCGGGAACGCGTGCGTTGTTTTTCCAGAACGGGGAAGTGACCACCAGTGGGCCGGTTTTGATGAAACCTTTTTCGTCGCGCTCGATAACAGCGGGCAGCCAATTTGTGCAAGGCGTCGCTCCAATCATGGAAAAAACCGCGGGCGTTTTCACGGTGCGACGCTCACCCGTCCGAAGGTTTTCCAACTCCACTTCATCCAACATTTTTCCGCCGCGCATTTTGCGAATCTCGGTTTGGCAAAGAACTTCGATGTTGTCGCGCGCGAGAATACGAGTCGTTAGGTAGTTCGACATGCTCCTGGTCAGGTCATCGCCCCGGATGACCAGCAGAACTTTGCGCGCGCCTTCGGCAATGAACATCGCGGCCTGGCCGGCGGAATTTCCTGCACCATTTACGATGACCGTGGCGCCCGCGCAGAGTTGTCCTTCCAAGGCGGTAGCGGCGTAGTAAACGCCGGAGCCTTCAAACTGCGCGCGACCCTCCGCATCGAGCCGGTGGCGATGAGCGCGGCCTTGGAACGAAGCGAGGCGGGACAATTTTCGATTTGAATGCAGATCCGATTGGTCTCGTTAGGCAGATAATCCAACGAAAGAGCTTGCGCGGGCGTAGAAAATTTCGCGCCGAAACGGTAGGCCTGCAGTTGCGCCCGATAGGTGAGATCGCCGCCGCTAATGCCGGTGGGAAAACCGAAAAAGTTTTCGATGAGCGAGGACGAGCCGGCCTGCCCGCCCGGGGCATAACTTTCGAGGACGACAGTCTTCAATCCTTCCGAAGCCGCATAAACCGCCGCGGCCAGTCCAGCGGGTCCGGCGCCGACGATGGTGAGGTCGCAAATGATCTCGCTTTCGTCTTCGAGCGCGAGCGGGCGCAGCAAACCGGCGACCTGCGCCACTTCGCGCAAGGAAGGTTTACGCAGCGGCGCGCCGCCGGGAGTGATGAGCGCGGGCAGATCACGCTCGCTCAAATGCAAACGCTCGGCCAAGGCGCGGCCGGCCTCGCTTCGAAACGAACCACCCGATGCGGGATGTGATTCTTGTCGAGAAAATCGTCGAGCTGATGACCTTCGCGTGTGTCCGAAGGTGCGAGCACTCGCATGCCGGCGAACTCGCGATCGCGCCGCAATCGCCGCCGGCGCATGATAAGCGCATTGACGATCGGCTTGCTCACTTGCGGTAACTCCGCCAGAGCGCGTTGCAGATTCGCGGCCGAGATTTGCAGAATTTCCGCTTCGTCCGATTTCACGCGCGAGCTGGCGAGAGCTGAAGTGCCTTCCAGCATGGCGACGTCGCCGGTAAAGTCCCGCGGCCCCGCGGTAGCGAGAATTTGTTCCTCCCCATCGTGCGCATCGAAGACTTCCACTTCGCCGCGCAAGACAACGGTGAGCGGAAGATCGCGCTGCCCGGCTTTGATGATCAATTCACCTTTGCGCAACGTGCGGCGCTGACCGATGCGCTCGAGGAGCGAGAGCTGTGCATCATCGATTTTTGGAAAAGCAATCGCCGCGGTATCGCGATAAAATAGCTCGTCCCGTTCTTCGTCCGTCATCGTAATCGCCAATTAGCTAGGGTGGCTATTCGCAAAAGTTTTTGCGCGGCCATGAAAGCTGCTCTAAGAGAAAAACATGCCCGGCTACGACTCCGAGTCCGATCATGCATGGGACGAGTATGAGTGGGAACGTTTTCTGCAGCAGCAGGATCAAAAAACGGAAAAGTACATGGAGTTACTCGAGAAGTATCTCGATCATCCGCAACGCGATCAAATCATTGCGCGCGAGATGGGCTGGACTCATCTGGTCAATAGCGACGATTGGAGCGATGAAGTCGATGCCTTGATGGCGGATGAAGTGAGCAGCGGGGATTCGGCATTGCCTTCCGAACAAGTCACGAACGCGAGTGAGAGCTTCGAAGATCACAGTCTGTATCGCGCCGCGTTCGCCCTCACGGTTTGGATCGATCAACTCTTCGACGACAACTCCGCGCTGCAAAATGAACCCTCGGCGGTAAAACTTGCGACGCACGCCGCTTTGGCCAGTGCCAAACTCGCGGCCGCGTTGAGCGATGACGACGTCGATGAAATCGGCATGACGATCGCGTATTTGAAGCGCGCCCTGAAAGCGATCACGGTCTCGATGCAGGGTGGCGGCGAGCTGTTCTCGCAAAAGCTGATTTCGCCCCGCCAGCATGCTGTTCTCATGCAACGCCTTTTCCAGGTGCGCGACGGAATCATCACTTTGATGGGCGAATATCGCGGCGAGTGGCTGCGCCGCTTCGGCAGCCTTTAGCCCCGAACATGTTCGGGGTTGAATGAATTAGCCGCTGCTTCGTCAAACATGCATACGGAAGCGACCCCGGCCCAAGCCGAAGTCCCGGATCAGGATCTGGTGCAGTTATGCCAGAAGGGCGATGCCGAGGCGTTCGACCAGCTGGTCGGGCGCTACCGAACTAGAGTTTTTGGTATGATTTACAACATGGTGCATAACGAACAGGACGCCTGGGATCTGGCCCAGGACAGTTTCCTGAAGGCGTGGAAATCGATCGCGCGTTTCCGCGGGCAATCGAGTTTCTACACTTGGATGTACCGCATCGTCATGAATGTGACGATCGACTGGCTGCGCAAAAAGCAGGTCAAAGGGTCGGGCGCAGAATTTAATGATGAAGTGCAGTTGCGCGAGATCGATCCGGCGTCGCGCACCGTACCGAAAGCGGATGCGCTGCCGCATGAACGGATGGTGCACGGCGAGATCAGAACGCGCATCGATCAAGCGATCGCGCAATTATCGCCGGAACATCGCGCGGTTATTTTAATGAAGGAAATTGAAGACATGCAATATCACGAGATCGCAGAAGCGCTCGACTGTTCGATCGGCACGGTTATGTCCCGGCTTTTCTACGCGCGCAAAAAATTGCAGAATATGTTGAGGGACGTTTATGAAAACGTTTGAAGAAAAATTTACCGCCTGGATCGATGGACAACTCACTGGCAAAGAGCTGGTCGAGTTCGAAGCATCGTTGCCGGACAAGGCTGCCGCTGAGTTAGAAAAAGAGCAGGCGCAGAAACTGGGCGCATTCTTAAAGGAACAACTCGGCGCGCACTCGATGACGAACGAGGAGTTTTTCCATCATCAGTTGCGCGAACAGATCGACCACGAGGAAGGTATTGGAGCCGGCGCGCCCGCGCGCCGCTCAGGCGAAACGTGGTGGACGATTGGTCGTCTGCTTTGGACGGGCGCTGCGTCACTCGCGGTGTTTATTGTCTGCACTTTCTTCATCATGCGTGATGAGAAGGTCGGCGGGCAGTCGCCGTTGCTCAGCCAGGTCCTGGGTGCGCGCGTCGATAATCCCGAGGCCAATATTTCTATTTTCGAAACAAAGGAACATAAGGTGACCGTGCTGTGGGTAAATGGACTCGAGTCACTACCTTCGGAATACGCCGCGCAATAATAACGATGTCGCATCGCTCCGCCGCCCTCGCCGTTGCCGTGTTCATGCTCGGAATGACGAGTTGCGGACGGGAATCGAAAGTGGTCTGGAGCGGTCTGGTCATTGCCACGAATGTTCCGGCGCCTACGCCCATCCCGGCGGAGTTCAGTTGGCTGGAAGGAACGTTCAAAGGGATTTTTGGCTACAACCAGTTTCAGGTTATTGGCCAGTCACGTAAGATTCTAAAGACCGGCGAAGAAGATTGGCTGGCCAAGAGCAATTACTTCGCGCTGCATGTCGATTCCAAAGGAACGACGCGCGATTCGTATCTCCTCAACCTGAAGTTATTTCAGCAGGAAAAACTGCTGCTCGAAACTGACGCGAAGTTGAGCAAGACCAGTCCGCTCGTCATCAAAGGTCCGCAGGTCGGAAACGGTCTTTTGGTTCTCGTCCTCGTGATTGAATAGCGCGCCCGCTCGCGTCTAGTGGGAAGATGTTCGTCTTCCGCTTTTTTCTTTGCGCGGCTATTTCGTTTAGCTTCATCGCCATCGTGTCGGCCGAAGAACCTTTCGTTTTCGAAAACACTCCCGGCAAACTTCCGAAGCAAGTTGTGCCGGAAGAATATGCGGTCCGCATCGCGCCGGAGGTGCAGAAACAAACCTTCACCGGCAGCGAGACGATCAAACTCAACGTGCGCCAGCCAGTGCGCGAGCTGGTGCTCAACGCGGCGGAAATTCAAATCGAAAGCGCTGCAATTGACGATAAACCAATCTCGCAAAGCGGGATCAAACTCGAGGTAAAGGAAGAGACATTAAACCTCTCGTTAGGCAGCGAGCTCTCCACTGGCACACACACGTTATCGTTGAAATTTTCCGGCAAAATCAACGATCAAGGCCAGGGACTTTATCGCGCGCCGTACGCCGAACACGGCACCGCTGCGAAGAAAGTCATGCTCGGCACTCAGTTCGAAGCGACTGACGCGCGCCGCCTGTTTCCTTGCTGGGATGAACCAAGTTTTCGAGCGCGTTTTCAGATGACGGTGGTCATTCCGGAAAATTGGATCGCGATTTCCAACATGCCGGTTGAGAAGGAATCGAAAGCAACCGGCGGAAAAGAAATCCATTTCGCCATGTCGCCGTCGATGGCGTCATACCTAAATGTTCTTTGCGCGGGCGAGCTCGACATGATCGAGAAGCGGAGCAGCGGCGTGCTGCATCGCGTGATCGCGACTCGCGGCAAAGCAGAAATGGGCCGCTACGCACTCGAGAGCGCAGCGCAGATCGTTGAATACTACAACGATTACTTCGGCGTGCCGTTCCCCTTGCCGAAACTCGACGAGGTCGCGGTGCCCGGCGGATTCGGCGGCGCGATGGAAAATTGGGGCGGTATCACCTACTACGAATCCGCGCTGCTCTTCGATCCGCGGAATTCATCGGCTGAAACGAAACAGCGCGTTTACGAAGTGCTCGCGCACGAAATCGCGCATCAATGGTTTGGCGATCTCGTCACCATGGCGTGGTGGGACAATCTCTGGCTGAACGAAGGTTTCGCTTCGTGGATGGGGAGCAAATGTTCCGCGAAATTTAATCCGGATTGGGAAGTGTATCTGGCTCGCGGAGTTCCGCGCGATCCGGCGCGTCGCGTCGGCATGGCGAAAGAAGCGGCCATGGAAGGCGACGCGCGTTCCACCACGCATTCGATTCAACAGCCGATCAAAACCGAAGCGGAAGCGAACAGCGCTTTCGATGACATTACTTACAAAAAAGGCCAGTCGTTCCTGCGCATGCTCGAGAGTTTCCTTGGGCCAGATGTTTTCCGCGATGGCATCCGCAAGTACATGGCGCGCCACAAATATTCCAACACCACCACGACTGATCTTTGGAACGCGCTGGGCGAATCGTCCGGCAAACCGGTCGTCGAAATCGCGGCGGCATGGACGGAGCAACCGGGATTTCCGGTCGTGAAAGTGGCGCGTGATGCCAGCGGCAAAATGACACTCATGCAGGAACGTTTCACGGTGAACTTTCCCGACGCGCCGCAGTTGGAATGGAAAATTCCGCTGACCTATTCAGTCGCCGGTTCGAACAAAGCGACAAGCGTCTTAATGACATCGAAGACGATGGAAATTGCTGACATTCCGGCCGATCGCGCGGTCAAGTTGAACACCGAGGGCGCAGGAAATTATCGCGTTCAATACGATGATGCGTCTTGGAAGTTGCTCATGGCGGAGTTGTCGCAGTTGAGCGTGGGCGATCGCGTTAATCTGCTAGCGGATGCGTGGGCGCTGGTGCAAGCCGGGCGTGTACCGTTGTCATTTTACCTCGACGTGATCGAGAAACTTCCCACTCGCACCGAACTAGCCGAGCGCGACCAAATGCGCACCGCCTTCGATTACATCAATGGTCTCGTCGTTGATGGGCCGCAGCGTACTCAGTTTCTTCAATACGCCTGCGCGCAACTGCGCCCGAGTTTCGATGAAGTTGGCTGGACGCCGCGGCCTAACGAGTCCAATAGGATTGCCAACTTGCGCGCCAGTTTGATCGAGGCGCTGGGAAATTATGGCGACACAGATGTGATCGCCGGTTGTCGAGAGCGTTTCGCCTCTTTTCTAACCGATCCGAAATCGCTCGCGCCGGATTTGCGTCCTTCGGTTTTGAAAATTGTTGGACGCTATGCCGACGACAAAACGTGGTCGAAATTGCATGACCTCGGTCTGAAGACGATCAGCATCGAAGAGAAACAAAATTATTACGAAGCACTCTCCGGCGCGACTGATCCGAAGTTAATGCAACGCGCGCTCCAGATCGCGTTGGGCGATGAGTTGCCGACGAGCCGTGCGCTTTATCTCGTCACCCGCGTCGCGCGCGAAGGCGGACACCCGGCGGTGGCGTGGGAATTCGCGAAATCACACATGAAAGAATTGCTCGCGAAAGCGGACGCACTCGCGAGCAACAGTTACGCGCCGAATCTCTTTCGCTTCTTCTTCGATGCGTCACGCGTTGATGAATTGCGCAGCTATGCGAAATCCAATTTGCCCGCCGAGGCGAAAAGAGCGGTCGACGGCGCGATCGATGAAATGATTTTCCGCGGCGATTTCAAAAAACGCCTGACAAACGAGATCGTGGACTGGCCGACGAAAACGCCGCGCGGCTAAACCATCGGTGGCCGGGGCTGCTGCTCCGGCGGAATCGGCGGCGGGCCGCGCAGAATTTCATCTTCGCGCAGCTGTAATGTTTTCGCGTGACGCCAACCAGCCAGTGCCTGGCTCATGAGGAAGACCGAAAGCAAAATCAACCAAACCGAAGATTCCGTAATTGCCCAGACGACAAACGCGGCGCCACCAATCAAACCAACGACACTGGCGATGCGCAGACTCATGATCTGCCCCAGAGGAAACCAGAGGAGCGAGCGGAGAATTTGTCCGCCATCGAGAGGATAAACCGGCAGGAGATTGAAGCAGAGAATTAGTAGATTGATCGACGAGACGCGAAGGATGAGACGATAGAGATCCGGTGTTTGCTCGGCCATTCCTGAACTCGCAATGAGGTAGCTGAGCAGAAAGAAAACCGGGTAAAGCGCGACGTTCACCAGAGGTCCGGCGGCGATGCTCCACAGTTGAGCGCCGGGGCGCGGCGGCGGCCTAACGAATGCAACCCCGCCGAAGGGCCAGAGCAAAATCTGATCGGCCGTTCCGCCGACGCTGCGACAAGCGAAGGCGTGGCCGAATTCATGCGTCAAGACGATGACGAAAAGTCCGAGATATTCGTATACGCCGTAAATGGGCGAGGCATAAACACCTTTGCTGGAAGTGAGAAAATAGGCGGCCGCCAGAAACCAACTAAAGTGCAACGAGACCTGGATTCCGGCAAAGCGAAAGAGACGAATCGAGCCACCGAGCATGCACAGGCTCTAGTGCAATTTTTCGCGCGGGCAAGCGCGGCGGGCTACAACTTGATGTCTTCTTTGCCGTCGTGCGCCGGCAAAAGCAGACGCATGGGAATCATGGCAGACTCGAAGAAGCCGTAACGCTTAAACAAACTTTGCGAGCGCAATTCCGGGCGATCGGTCAATAAAGTGATGCGTAGAAAATTTTTCTGCTTCGCGAAATTGATCGCGTATTCAAGCATCTGCGAGCCGTAGCCTTTACCCTGGAAATTTTTGTGCACGACGAGATCTTCCAGCACGATAACGAAGCCGCCCTCCGCCGTGCTGATCGTAAAAAGCAGGTTGATCATGCCGACGATGGTGCGATCGCGCCGCAGCACGAAAACGCGCCCGCGATTCGGCTGTTCGAAAATCAAACGCAGCCCGTGCAGTTGCTTGTGCTTGTCGGGACGGAAATCGCTTTCCTCGCTAAAAAGCTCGCCGAGCAGACCGGACAATTCGTCCAAATCCTCAAACGTGGCCGGCTCGATTACAACATCACTCATCGCGGTTTCTTATTTCTCAGAAAGGGCTCGTGCTGGCAATTGACAATCGAGGTCTCGTCCCTAATGTAGCCGCCCTTCGGTATGAAACGCACTCTACAGCGCTCGAAGCGCACCCGGAAAAACCAGCACGGATTCCGTGCGCGCATGAGCACCAAAGGCGGCCGCGCTACCCTCGCCCGCCGTCGTCAACGCGGTCGCAAACGGCTGCTGCCGAAGGGCGCGGAAGTGCACTACGCCCGCCACAAGCAGGCCTAACGAGTTATCGCTGCAATTCGTGCAGCGCGCCAGCGTAGCCGGTTAACTCCAGATAACCGCAGCCTTTGATCGGCTCCGTATCGATCGCCCCTTCCCAATACGTCAGGGGCGTTAGTGCGAGTTCCTGGTTCTCCAAAACCGCGCGCACATTGAACTGTAAATTCTCCGAGGGAATTTCTACGCGCCAACCAATCGGATATTTGGCGCCCGTCTTTGGGCTCGTCCAAAATTTCGTGGGCATGCAGTGAAACGACTCGTTAGGCAAATAAATGCCTGAGCCGTCCGGCCTAACCAGTGTTCCGCTCGAACTCGGGTCGATCGCGCCGGATTGCAGCCGCATTTGATAGAGCATCAATTCGCGACCGTCCTCGAATTGCACTGAGAGCCAATTCCAGCCGAATTGTTCCGGCGCCAGCTGATTGGTTGCCCATTCGTGGTCGAACCAACTCTCGCCGTGCAACGATGTCGATGCTCCGTTGCGAATAATTTCGCCACTCGTCTCGACGCGAGTGCACGAATAATAATGGGACGCGTGTTTCGCGTCGCTCGCTTTCACGCTCACACCGTTCTGCCCATGCACCACTACCGGCTTGCTCGAGCGCAAATGTAGACGCAGCGTCGCGTCGCTCATCCGCGCGGTGAGATCGAATTCGTCCGTGCCATTCATCTCCAGCGTCCAATCATCGATCCAGGCGACGCGATCACCTTCATCGAAACCTGCTTCGCCGAACGCTCCGCGACTCGTCTTTTGTTCAAAACGAAATTTCTTTCCACTCACGTCCGTGATGGTGAAGTGCGCGAATTTCAAATCATTCACCACAAACCGCGACAGGTCCGGATTGCGTTCGTTAGGCGGGCGAATGCCCTGGCGAAAGAAGGTCAGCTGGTAGCCGAAGCGATGGCCGGATGAATCGAAGAGATTCCCGGTGAAATACCACCATTCAGTTTTGAAATTTGGATGCGAATGATGATCGCGCGGGAACTCATATGCCCAACCGGGCTGCGCCGTTTCCCAATTCGCGCCTAACGAGACCAGCGCGAGGAACACAATGCCTAACGAATGCTTCATTCTTCGCGCAGGGATTCGGCCAGCACCAGGCGTCCGGCGCGCCAGGCCGGCCAGAGCCCAGCGAGGATCGCCACTGCGACGATCCACCACGGTGTGAGTGCGAGTGACGGCCACGGAAAAGCCAATTGAATCGTCCATCCAAAAAAGGCGCGGTTGATGACCCCGGTAAGAACGAAGGAAAGACACAGACCCGAGGCGAGACCTACCACCGCCGCGAGCACACCAATCATTCCGCATTCGTATAAAAGCAGGCGGCGCAATTGCCAGACGCTTCCGCCGAGGGTGCGAAAAATCGCGAGTTCGCGCGTGCGCTCCGCGATCAATGTCGTGAGCGTGAGACAAATCCCGACGATCGCGACGATGACCGCGATAGTGCGCAAAACATAAGTGACCGCAAACGTCTGATCGAAAATTTCGAAGACTCGCTGGCGCAGATCGCGATTCGACAGAATAAGAAATTGCCCCGCGCGACTAAATTCCGCACGGAATTGCGTCAGCAAATTGTCTGATGAAACTCGCGGTTGCAGGTAAAGAGCGATGCTGTTGATGCGATCGTCCTTCCAAATCGCAACGAAGGTTTTTGCGTTCATATAAACCACACCGTCATCGCGCGTATAATCGTAGAACGTGCCGGCGATGGGAAAGTCGCGCGGTCCATCCGGCGTCGTCACCTGCAGGGTGTCTCCGTCGTGCACACGGTTTTTGCGCACGAAACTTTCCGAGACAATCACGCAAGGCTCATCGCGGAAGCGACGCATGATCGTTTCGCGATCACCGTGCAGGAATTCGAAATTCCGCCCCTGCGCCCCACGGATCACGGCGACGGCGACGCTCTTCGCGCCGCTCGGCAAATCGACTTCGCGAAAAGTGTCGACTTCAGCAATGTCCGCGCGCGCTTCGAACCAGCGAATAACTTCGGGAGAAATAAACGAACTCGGGCCAACAATTTCGTTGGAAGCGGGTGCGATGAAAATATCGGCGAGGAGGGTTTGATCGATCCAGGTCGCAACCGTTCGCCGAAAAGAAAAAACCATTACGCTGACACCAATGGCCATGGCGACGGCCGCGGCCAGGGCCGCGATGGTGACGGCGTTACGCGCCAGCGAGCGCGATAAATTTTGCGCCGCAAGCCGCGAAACTGCACCACGCAGAAGGTGCGACGCGATTTCGCTGAAGCGAAAGGTTATTCCCGGAACGAGAAGTGAAAATCCTACGAGGACACAAAAGGCCGCGCCAAACGCGATCCAGGGCGGACCAAGGGACAAGGCGACAAAAGAAAAGAAAATCGCGAGAAAAATAACAAGGACGCCGGACCAAGCCCACGCATGGGAAAGTCGCGCCGACTGTTCGATGATGGTGCCGGCGCGAAGTGCGCTCACTGGATCTATTCGCGCGGCGGCGCGCGCTGGAAGCCATGCGGCAATAAGAACGGAAAACAAACCCGCCACCGCTGCGGATAAGAACATCGCAGGCGCGACGGCAAGTTCGCGCACGCTCAACAGGATATAAAGCGACGAAATCGTTTTCGAAACGGTCCCGACCAGTCCGCGCGCGAGGAGAATTCCTCCACCCAACCCCAGCAACACCCCGACGATTCCAAGCGTTAGCGCCTCGCCGAGAAAGAGGAAGCGGACTTCGCCGCGAGTTGTGCCTAACGAGCGCAAGATCCCGATCTCCCGCCGGCGTCGCACTACGGAAGCCGAGACCGTGTTGTAGATCAAAAACATCCCGACCAGAAGAGAGACGAGACTCATGGCGGTGAGGTTTAGCTGGAAGCCGCGCAGGAGATTTCCTACCTGTGCGCTGCGCTGCGTCGGTGTGGTGACGGTCGCATCCGCCGGAACGATCGCGCGCAGATTCGCCATGACAGATTCGCGTTCCTCAGGATTCGTCAGGCGTAATTCGATCGCGCTGAGCGACCCGCGGCGCGTGAAAAATTCCTGGGCCCAGCCGATATCCATGGAGGCGAAGTGCGAATCGAGTGTTGTCGGATCACTCGCGCGCAGAACAAAACCGACATGCAATTCGCGATCGGCGCTGTTGACCTGCACACGCAATCGATCGCCGAAATGCAAATCATGCCGACGCGCAAACTCTTCCGTGATGGCAATGGCATTCGACCGACCTAGCCAATGCTGCACATCGAATTCGCCGGCCTGAAAATCATGCAGCTCAAAAGTGCGAAAAGGCGTGTTGGTGAAAATGTCGACGCCCAAAACCTGTAAATATTCTCCCGGAAAATCGGGCAAGGTGATGAAGCCGCGCACCAGCGGCGTGGCGGCAGAAATCCCAGGCGCACGCGCCACCGCAGGAAAGATCTCATCGGACAATCCGCTGGCCGGACGCGTCAACAGCAGATCAGCTTTGCCGGCCACGACATCGATGGTGGCGTTGAAAGCGTGCAGCGCGCTGCCGTTGGCAATTTGAATCGCGAGATAAACTGCGACGCCGAGCGCGACGCTGGCCACATTTAATAACGCCAGCAGAGGATGCCGCCCGAGGTAACGCAGAACGTGCCAGCGGAAGAGACGCGCCAAGGACGGGATCACAGCAAAAATCTTCGGCCCCGGGCGGAGCGATTCTTTTGACAGGTGAGACGCATTTGTGCGGAAGTAATTCTTGTCGCCGCTCTCCTCGTCGATCGCATTAACATGTCCACACTAAAAATGATTCAAGCGATCTTCCTCTTCACGGTTGTCGTCACGATTCTGGCTTGCTGGCTGATTCCAGCGCCGACCATCTAAACAGAAGAGTGGGTAGCTATTGACGGCGCCGTGGTGACCCGCGGCGCCGTTTCCTTTTGCGGCCAACGCGCCTAACGAGAGCTTGCATTAACCCTTAGCTTTACTTTAGCCCTGTAAATCATGAACAGTACATCGCGGAATTCATCGGAACGTTCTTCCTCGTCTTGACGATTGGTTGCACCGGAATCGGCGCGAGCGCAGGCGTGATCGCACCGCTGGCGATCGGCGCGGTCACCCCTATTGCGCCAAACATTGGCCATGCGTTACTCGCGGAATTTGTTTTCACCTTCGCGCTCGTTTACGTGGTGTTAAACGCCGCGACCGCGGAAGGAACTTCGGGCAATTCATTCTACGGTCTGGCAATTGGCATGACCGTGATGGCCGGTGCCATCGCCGCAGCGATTATTTTCAACATGATCAATCCGCCCGCGCAAACAACGCCGATCGCGACCAACGAGCCGCCTTACGAAACGCCGCAATAGAGTTGTGCATCGCGCGAGGATGGATACCTTCCGTCCCGCGCAAAGCACAAGACGCACCGCTAGCTCAATTGGCAGAGCAAGTGACTCTTAATCACTGGGTTGTTGGTTCGATTCCAACGCGGTGCAGTTTTTCTCGCTCGGGAAATTCCGGCGTCGTGTCTGTCACCTCGAAATTTATTCGTTCCCGTTCCACCACTAGGGGGCGGCGCAGCACCTGGGTATGAATCGACCCGATATATTCACCCACGATGCCGATGAAGAACAGCTGCACGGAAGAGAAAAGGAAAAGCCCGATAACAATGGGAGCTACTCCCACGGTGAATCGATCCCAGAACAGTAGCTTGTAGCCGAGGTAACCAAGGCCGATGAGGAAGCTAAGTAACGACATGGCGAAGCCAGCCATCGCCGCAATCCGCAAGGGCACTTTGCTATGATTAGTCAGGCCAAGCATGGCCAGGTCGTAAAGGACGTAGAAGTTGCTTTTCGTTAGGCCGCGTTTCCGGCTCGGTTGGACGAACGGGATACGCGCCGTCGGCAAACCAATGTCGGCTATGATGCCGCGAAAGTAAGGATAAGGATCGTGTAACTCCCGGCAGTGATCGATCACCTGCCGGTCATATAACCCGAAGCCGGTGAAGTTCTCGATAATGTCGAACTCGGCCAGTCGATGAATCACACGATAGTAGGTCTTACGAATCGCGGAGAAGACGGGCGTCTCGTGGGTCTCAGCCTTAACCGCCACGACGGCTTTGAAGCCTTCTTCCCACTTCGCCAGGAATTGCGGGATTAACTCCGGCGGATCCTGTAGATCAGACGCGCAAGTGAGAGCGGCATCGCCTGTAGCCTGCAGCAACGCATAGTAAGGCGAACGAATGTGGCCGAAGTTCCGGGCATTGAGAATGACCTTTAAGCGCGGGTTGTGAGCGGCAAATCGTCGCAAGATTTCAGGTGAATCATCGGTCGACGCGTTGTCGATTACGATGATCTCGTAATCATACTGCGGCAGGGCGCGAAAGATCGTTTCCAGGCGCTGAAGAAACTCGGCGAGATTCTCGGCCTCGTTATAGCAGCCTGCGACTACGCTAATTTTTTTCACACGTTAATCTCTAGGTCGCGTTCGCAAGCAAGTGCAATTCTTTCGTTACTCGAAAACGCACAAGGTACTGTAAACCGCCCGGCAAGCTCCACAGTAGGTCGTTTGCTACCATGAGCAACGAAAGAGCCACGGCCACTTCCTGATAGGCAATAGTGCGGTCCTGGCCAAGATGCACGCCTAGTCGCGTGAAGTAGGCGATGAACAAGACCTCGCGCAAGCCATGCCCGTTGATTGTGATCGGAAGCATAAGCAGGAGCAACACCACTGGCATGATAAGCAGAATCTGTCCGAAGCTGACTGTCAGGCCGAGCGACTTCGCGAGGAAGTAGAGAGTAAGAAAATTCAGGGAATGAATGCCAAAAGCGAGTAGCACGGCGACTGCGGTATTTGGACGGAGATTCCGAACCGTTTCTCCTACGGTTTGTTTTACCTTATTTAACCTTGGACGAGAGAGAAAGGCCCGCCCGACTATCCACAAAGCGACGATAGCTAGAGCGAAGATGACGCCAAGCCACCACAGACTGACGGCGGACAATCTTCCGCTAACGAGTTCGCTCAAAGGCGCGGGTTCGAGAAAAAATGCTACGCTGGCAAAGGCCAGCAAGATGACCAGGGCGCTAAGTCGATCGACAATCACGCTCGTGACCGCGGCAGCGCCGCGACCGGCGTGCAAGCGACAGACTTCGTAAATCTTGACCAAGTCTCCGCCTGTACTCCCGGGAAGAAAGGAGTTAAAGAACTGCCCAGCCCAGGTCAATGACAAGACGGTGCCAAACGGCAGGACGATCTGCTGTTGTCGCAGAAAAATCTGCCAGCGCAAAGCGAGCCCGCTAATCAATGTTCCACTAAGAAGGAAGCCAAGCGCCGCCCATGACCAATCTATCCTGCCAAGAACAACTCCAAGATCGGACCAATTGATCTTGCGCGTTACCCAAAGAAGGAGACCTAGTGAAAGTAGGGCCCGAAAGGCGAACTTAAACTTCGCCATGAAAGTCTAAAGCCCCCGGGTGTAGATCGATTCCTTTAGCTCGTCGTCGTAGGCATAAGGGCTGTCGATCTGGTCGATCTTAATCGGCACATCCGCCGCCACATCTCTAAGCAGGGTCTGGCCGAACATCAGTTCACGCGAGGAAATTTGGCCCTTCTGCAGTGGCACGGCCAGGTAGACATCGCCTTCACGCACGGCGTGGCCCAGCTTTAAATCGCGCTTGGCATAAACGCCGCGGACTAATCCATCGAGATACTTGATCTCTTCTTCTTCGCAGCGGCGCTTCATCGTGCCGGGCGTTCCACACATGCGTTTGGCCTGCCGGAAAGCTTTGAACCAGACATCGACTTGGTGCGGCTGCGAGCAGTAAGGCGAAACTGGGATGCTGTCATTCTCGATGTCGATGTGACGTTCAAAAGTTCGCGCGCCTTTCGCATAAGCGATGGCCATGCTCATCTCCCAGTTCTTATACTCGTGGGTCGAGAGACCGATCGTGTTATTAGGATAACGGCTCTTGAGGAAGTCGATTTGATTTAACTCCAGGTTCCGTTCCTCCGTCGGATACAAGGAAACACAGTGATTCAGCGCGAGTGGAATGTTGCGGTTACCAAAGAAGGTAACCAGGTCATCTGTGTCTTTTAAAGACGAGCCACCGGAAGAAGCAATAACCGGCTTCTTAGTTCGAGCTATCCGTTCGATCAATGACCAGTCGGTAATATCCGAGCTAGCCAGCTTGATCAAAGGCAGCTCTAGCTCTTCACAAAAATCGACAGAGGCTTCGTCGAAAGGTGTGGCGCTGGGAATGCAACCAGCCTTGATGATAGCGTTAACCAGAGTGGCGATCTCTTCGCGGGCCATCTGCGTCTGGCGCGTCTTCTTGATGTAACGGATGTCCTCCCGGTCGCGAAAATCGCGATGGATGAAATTGTTTACATCGCGAATCTGCAGCTTGATCGAAGCGCGGACATTGTTGAAGCGCACGATCTTGGAAAAATCGGCGATGATTTTTAGACCGCGTGCCAACCGACCCCAATGGTTGTTGGCCATTTCGAGAACGAATAATTCTTCGAAGAAATCGCGATGGATCATGTGGGGCGCAGGCTGGAAACGACGGCTGTGTGGAGAAGTGCCCCTCTCCTACAGCAGTTGCGATGCCCGCCCGCCGATCACTCTCCCGCGTAGACCACCAAATCGAATCCGTTCCACTGGTGGTAGCGCAAGGACAGACGATAACCCGGCTCCAATTCACGGATGAGCTGCGGAATCGTCCAGAGATCCGCCGGCCGGTGATAGGCGCAAACGGCCAGACGCGGACGGAATTTCTGGATCGTCTTCGCCGCCCCGCGCAAGGCGGCCGACTCCGCCCCTTCAATATCCAACTTGATAAACGTCGGCGCAAAATCCGGGAGAAACTCATCCAACGCCACGATCTCAATCTGAGTCTCGCCGCCCTGGTCGATCCCACTGCCGGCGCTGTCGCCGGCCCGAAAATTCAGTGTCGCGTTCTCGCTGCCCAATCCATAACGAAAGAGCCGAACGTCACCCAGCGCATTTCCCAGCTTCGCGGCGGTTTCTTCCAATAGGTGATAGTTAGCTGCATCTGGCTCGAAAGCGGCGACAGCTTCGAAGCGAAATCCGCGTTTCACAAAAAACTGCAAGGTATCACCGCTAAAAGCCCCACCATCAATTAAGCGCATCGGCGAAATTGGTTTAGCTAGATCGGACGGCAAGTATTGGTTCGCTAGTTCAGGAGTCTGAAGGAAGTTGTCATCCACGTTCAATCGGTAAGCTATCGTGTCATAATAAACTTGACGACTAAGTTCATCCGCGAAGGAATCGAAGCCGGCCAGGATCTCTTTGGTTCGATTAGAGTAGTAGCTCCGCTTCGTGAGCCAGAAGTCGTCAGAGCCACCGAACTGCTCATGAAACTCCGGGTAGCTAACGACACGACTAAATCCAGTCTGGCGAAGGTTAGCTTTAATCGCTCGCGTATCGGTAGCATGATTAAAGACACCAACCACGACCGGTATATCCTGACTAGCCAGTTCTTTGGCCTTCGAGCTTTCGAGCGTAATGGTCGAGCTTGATAGGCGTGCGTCAATAAACGCAGCTACTTCAAATCCGGCTTCTCGCGCAGTAGCAGCCACCTTGCGGCCACAGTTCCCTGCTCCGTAGATAACAAGACGACCGGGAAGCAAAGGCTCGGTAAGGCGGCCTCCACTTTCAAGGAGCTGCGCCAGCCGCTGTCGACTATCCATTTTCCATTCTCTCGTTAGCTGAACGCTTCATCCAGATGGTCAGTCCAGAAGAATAAGCGGATTGGGCAACTTCAGACTCTCTTTGATTCTCGAGCTGATCTCTTTCTGATGGAGAAGCGTCGTGATCAGAATCGGGCTTTCTCGATCGACAATCTCATCGGGCGCGAGAATAGGAATGCCAAGCAAAGTTTTCCCCTGGTTGATCGGATTCCCATCGACGAAGGCACTTACACGTTCGAGTGGAAGCGCGTTTTCCGCGAGCAACTTCATCGTTAATTGGCCAGTGCCCCAGACGAGGATGGAACTTCCACCCCGACTAAGTAATTCCAGGCGCGCACTTATTGTCGCAATCTTTTTTCGAGAGGCCTCGATGTATGAGACGAGCCTTTCCCGAAAATCTCCATCGATCTCGTAAGAGCGCGACGCGCTAACGCCCGCCGCGCGAAAGAACCCAAAGATAGCCGGGTAGTGATTATCAGGAGAAGAGGCGATTACCTTTTCGCCAGTTTGTTCCACCTGGAAACCGCGCGGAATAAAAAGATTCCTCATCGAGGTGAGATTAAAGTGATTGATGTGCTCAGTGTTGAAATCCTGGAAAGGCGCGACAAGAAAGTCGTGGTATCTCGAAGCATCGGGAACCTCGACATAGAGCGAACTATCCTTCTCTAAAAGCTGGGAGATTTTTTCTACTGCCGGTCGCAGATTCAAGACGTGTTCCAGGACGTGCGATAGGATCACTAGATCAAACTTCCCGATTTCCGACGGAAAATGATCTAAGGAACCAATCGCAGCTTCGACCCCATGGTTGTTGCGCGTGTGCGCAACGCACGCGGGAGACGGATCCAGACCGACTAGATTTTTGAAACCCAGCTTCTTCAGTTCGCCGAGCAATCCTCCGTTGGCGCAACCGATATCCACAATGCGCATCTCTCGATCAGTCAAAACCTGAGCGATAGCCCGCGCGGTTTCGCCTAACCGTTTCGCATCCCAGCCCGAACCGCCACCACCGGTCGAGATCTGGTTATCCTCGTATTTGGAAAACTCAGCATAATACCGATCGTAATCGGCCTGCGTGGCGGAAGTGTCAGCATAGGCAAAGCCGCATTGTCCGCACCAAACTACGTCGTAGGACTCCGGCAGGATGTGTTCTTCCGCGAGAACAAACCTTTGGTGATGCAGTACCTCGACGGAATGATTGCCGCAGATAGGACAGGGTCGGATCGCTTCCTTGTATGGCATGCCTGCGTCTCGTTAGGTTCTACTCTTCTACCAGCGGCACCAACATATTAGCGCGCATTTCTGCACGATCGAGAAACGGCGCCATGTCTTCCAGCGGCGCGGTCACGAGACGACCATCGGGCAGCTTCCTGGAGCTGAGCTTCGGTTCAAAGCTCTGGCTTGGGTCAAGCATGACTTCGCACAGGATAGGTCCACCTTTGCTCAAGGCCTGCGCGATTTGTTCATGGAAGTTATCGTCCTGCAATCGCATGGCCGGCAGGCCGTGGGCTTCAGCAAGTTTCGAAAAATCCGGGAACGAGACTCCGCTTTCCGGACTTTCGCCCATGAGTCTGCCGAAGAAGGCACTCTGCGTACTACGAATGGAAAGATAACCGTTATTGTTCAAGACGAAGATGACGATCGGTAGCTTGTAGTGCGCCACGGTTTGTAGCTCCTGCAAATTCATCATGACACTACCGTCACCAGCCAGACAGATTACCCGTTTGCCCTCACGCGCCACTGCCGCGCCGATGGCCGCGGGTAGGTCATAGCCCATGGAAGCGCAGCCCGAGTTACTGAAGACTTGTTGTTTTGGTTTTACTCTCGCCGCTTGAAACGACGTAATACATGCAGTCGCATCGCCGCAGGCTACTACATCGCCTTCTACTAGTTGTTCAAAAAGAGCTTCGACAAAATAGTAAGGGTTAATTCCACTGGCAGTCGTGCGTTGCCTTGGCAGAACGGTAGGATATTTTTGCACGCGCTCGCGGCACCACCCCAGCCACGTTTGGTGCCTGCCCGGCTTATACTGGGATGCTGCCAGTTGACCGGCCAGTTCAGTCAGGAATGTCTTTGCTTCGCAGCAGAGTGTCTCATTGGCGACACCCGTGGGCTTGTTTAACTCAGCTGAGTCAACATCCACCTGAATCTTGTAAGCGTGCCGCGCAAAACTCTTCCAGTTATAGCTAACTTGCCTGATAGCCATACGCGAACCGACAATAAGAAGGAGATCGGAGTTCTGCACCGCGAAGTTACCGGCCCGCGTCCCAATCGTGCCCTGTCGTCCACAATAATGAGGGTTGTCGCTGGTAATAAGGTCCGGAATCCAAGCCGTAACTACCGGAATAGCTAACTGCGCTGCGAGATTCTCCAGTATGTCTATGGCACCAGCTATACGCACTCCTGTGCCTACAAGTAAGACGGGCCGCTCGGCTTTTTGGATTCGATCGATTATTGCCTGACACTTTGCCGCCAGGTCAGTTGGGCTAGGTTCTATTTCTGGCGTATAACCGTCTAGCTCATCTGGTTCAATCAAGGCTGATTGCACATCGACCGGAATATCCAGCCAGCACGGACCCGGTCGGCCGCTCGTCGCCAAATGCAGCGCCCTTTCCAGCTCAAGCCGAATCAAGTTTGGATCAAGTACCAGTTTCGCATATTTGGTAATCGGCTTAACCATCGAGACAATGTCCACTTCCTGATCACCTAACTGACGCAGACCCGGCAGATCATAAGAAGCCATGCATGTCTCGCGCTTAGTCTGTCCCGATAGGACAAGCAGCGGTATCGAATCGGTAAACGCACCGAAGACGCCATTAAGCGCGTTGATTCCACCGGGCCCGGCCGTGACATTAACTACACCTATCCCGCCGGAGACACGCGCATAGGCTTCCGCCGCGATCGCGCTGGCTTGTTCGTGATGATTACAAATGTAACGAAGCCGTGGCTCGCGCGCGATGGCGTCGTTCAAATGCATCGCGCCGCCGCCAGTTACTAAAAAAACATGACGCACACCACGATCGGCCAGCGTTTGGAAGATGTAGTCGGCCAGGCGGATCGGCATGGGCTATAGATTTAACGCGAATCTCTCGGGCACAACTACTTTTCGCGACTTGCGGCCTAACAAACAACGGGAATGTTGTCGCCAATCAAATGAAGATCCTTCTCACTGGCGCTTGCGGCTTTGTCGGGAGTAGCGTGGCGCGCGCGCTTCTCGAAGTGCGGCCGGGTTTGGAGATCGTCGGATTGGACAATTTCATTCGCGCGGGAAGCGAGACTAATCGGGCCGAGCTTCGGCGCCTGGGCGTAACATTGGTTCATGGCGACGTGCGCGTCCCGAGCGACTTGGAAGAGTTGCCGCGGGTGGATTGGATCATCGATGCGGCGGCTAATCCTAGCGTCCTCGCTGGAGTCGATGGACAGGTCAGCAGCCGTCAGGTCTTGGAGCACAACCTAACGAGCACAATCAACCTGCTCGAATTAGCGCGAAAACAAGAAGCAGGGTTTCTCTTGCTTAGCACGAGCCGCCTTTACTCCATCAAGGAACTAGCGGCGTTGCCGCTGACCACTACTAGAGAGCGATTTCAACTGGCCGCGGATAAGTCATTGCCTGAGGGCGTATCCGCGAGGGGAATCACGGAAAGCTTCAGCGTGGCTGCCCCTATTTCTCTTTATGGCGCGACTAAACTGGCCAGCGAGGTCCTCGCACTTGAGTATGCGGAAACGCTCGGACTGCCGGTCTGGATTAACCGCTGTGGAGTTATCGCCGGGGCTGGGCAGTTCGGCCGCGCCGACCAAGGCATTGTTGCTTACTGGATCAATTCCTATCTTCGGCGGAAGCCTCTGCGTTACCTTGGTTTTAATGGAAAAGGTCAACAGGTGCGAGATGCCTTCCATCCGCGCGACCTAGCGATGATCGTGAACAAGCAACTCGACACTAGAGATGCCAAAGGACATCCACGGACAATTAATCTCGGTGGCGGCGAAACAAATAGCTTTTCCTTGGCGGAGCTATCGCTGTGGTGTGCCCAGCGATTCGGGTTTGAAGCAACTATCGCAGCAGAGCCTAGTCCTCGTCCGTTGGATTTGCCCTGGATAATCATGGATAGCTCTCGCGCGCAACAGAGCTGGGAGTGGTCGCCTGCTATTACGCTCCAGGAAATTTTCGAAGAAGTAGCCCAGCACGCTGAAGCTCATCCTGGCTGGCTAGAGCTAAGTCGTTAACTATGGAAGGCCCGGCCAAGCCTGCTTCTTTGCAGCTACTCTCCGTTGTTATTCCAGCGCGCGATGAGGAAGGACGCATTGCCGCAACGATTGAGCATTTGCATCTGGAGCTGCGCTTGAGCGGAGTGCCGCACGAAATTATTGTGGTGGACGACGGCAGCTCGGATAACACCGCTAAAGTCGTAGCCGAGCTAGCTAAGACTATCCCGGAGTTGGCGCTCTTGAGTAATCCAGAGCCTCATGGTTTCGGGCGCGCGATCACTTATGGATTCGATCGCATGCGCGGCGATGCCGTTGTCCTCATGATGGCCGATGAAAGCGACGATTGCCGCGACGTTGTCCGTTACTGGGAGCTACTTAATCAAGGCCATGACGCGGTCTTTGGTAGCCGATTCCTGCGCGGCGGCGGCGTGATCGATTACCCGTGGCTAAAGCTAGTAGTGAATCGTCTGGCTAATCTTTTTATCCAAACACTTTTCGCCATCAAGTTGAACGACACGACCAATGCCTTCAAAGCTTATCGACGAACCACCATCGAGGGTTGCCGGCCTTTGATTTCGCCGCACTTTAATCTGACCGTGGAACTGCCGCTGAAGACGATTGTGCGCGGGTTCAACTGGATCGTCATTCCCATCACCTGGCGCAACCGGCGCAGCGGCGTGACGAAGTTGAAGATGAAGGAAATGGGTAGCCGCTATCTCTTTGTCTGCCTCTACGTCTGGCTGGAGAAATACTTCAGCCGCGGCGACTATCGCCGAAACCCCTCCTAGCACGCCTTCTGCTCCCTCGGTGGTGGACGATGATCACCACCAACCCGTCGATCACCGGTTTACCCGCTTTACACCCGGGCAAGGAGCCACATCTCCATCAGATCGCGCGCTGCCGCGTCTGTAAATCGATCGGCTTGGAAAATATCCTCAGCCTGGGCAGTCAGGCGTTGACTGGCGTCTTTCCGCCCGCAACCGACGGACCGGTAGCGAAAGGACCGCTAACTCTCACCCGATGCCTCGAATGCAATCTCGTTCAACTGCTGCATTCCTACGAGGCGGATGAGCTCTACGGCGCGCACTACGGTTATCGCTCCGGCTTGAATGCTTCCATGGTAGCGCATTTGCAGCAGAAAGTTGTGACGTTGACCGCGTCGGTTCCTCTTCGTCCGAATGACCTGGTCATCGACATTGGCAGCAACGACGGAACGACTCTTGGCTTTTATCCTCAGAATGTAGAACGCGTCGGCTTTGATCCTTCAGCGGAAAAGTTTCGCAAGTATTACCAGCCCGGCGTCAAGCTGATCACGGACTTCTTTGATGCCTCGACCTTTCGTAAAGCCTTCGGGCAACGCAAAGCACGTATCATAACTTCCATCGCCATGTTCTATGACTTGGAAGAACCGCAGAAGTTTGTGGACGATGTTGCCAGCTTGCTAGCGGACGATGGTATCTGGCATTTCGAGCAGAGTTATCTGCCATCCATGTTACAGGCGAACGCCTACGACACGATCTGTCATGAGCATCTGGAATACTACGCACTGAGCCAGATCCAGCGCATGGTTAAGGCCGCTGGTCTCAAGATTATTGACGTCCAGCTCAACGAAACGAACGGTGGCAGCTTTGCCGTGACGGCCGCAAAGAAAGAGGCGCAATTCGCGCCGGCTACCGAGGCGATCACGGCCCTACTGCAGGAAGAAACGCAAATGGGTTTGGATAGCTCCGCTGGCTATCGTCCATTCGTCAGGTTCGTGCTCAAGCATAAGTTTGATCTGCCAGCCTTATTACATCGCCTCAAAACACAAGGGCGCAAAGTCCTTGGCTATGGAGCTTCCACCAAAGGAAATGTGCTCCTGCAACATTGCGGCATAACCACTCACCTCCTGCCTTTCATTGCGGAAGTGAATCCGGATAAATTCGGCTGTAAGACTCCGGGTAGTTCTATTCCGATTATCTTCGAAAACGAAGCGCACGCGATGAGACCGGATTACTTCCTTGTTCTACCATGGCATTTCCGCGAGAACATTGTCGCGCGCGAGGCAGACTTTCTCGCTCGCGGCGGTAAGCTAATTTTCCCATTGCCTCAGATCGAAATCGTAGGCGAATAAACATGAGCGGGCCGCGCACTCTGATTTTCGTCCCGACCTTAAACGAGGCGGAAAACGTCGGCCCAATGCACCGCGAATTACGAGCCCTCGGGCTGGAGGCCGACATCCTTTTTCTGGACGACAATTCGCAGGATGGCACCAGCGAAGAACTAGAAAGAATCGCGGAGGCTGATGCTCGAACCAAAATTATTCATCGCATCGATGGGCAAGGTATCGGTAGCGCGCATCTCGCTGGTATCAGCTATGCCTACGAGGCCGGCTACGAGCGGCTGATCACTCTCGATTGTGATTTCACTCACTCGCCGGCGGACATTCCGCGCTTGCTCGCAGTAGCTGATAGCGCTGACATCACACTTGGCTCGCGTTATCTACAACCCGATAGCTTGCCCGGATGGAACTTGCTTCGTCGCTCCCTCACGCAGTTTGGTCATTTCCTGACCAAGACTTTCCTGCGTATGCCCTACGATGCCAGCGGCGCCTTTCGCATCTACAACTTACGCACCATTCCACAGGGAATCTTTCAAAGCGTGGATTCGACGAGTTACTCGTTCTTCTTCGAAAGCCTCTTCTACCTCGCGTATTATGGCTGCACGGTTAAGGAAATTCCTATCGTTCTGCCGGCGCGGATGTACGGACATTCCAAGATGTCTTTCCTGGAAGCGAGCCGGAGCGCCATCTTCCTGCTGCGACTTTGGGCAAAGAGGCAAGTAAGACGAAGTTCCCTTTCCTCTAGTGGCCTAACAAGTCATACCTTCGCGCAAAAGGTCCGCACGGTTTCGACCATGTAATCGAGCATCTCTTGGGTCAGCCCGGGATAGACGCCGATGAAGATCGATTCTCGCATGATGCGATCGGCGCCGCTCATGTCGCCGATAATACGCAACGCATCCGGTCGTTCCTTGCGCAGCTGCACGAACGCCGGCTGACGGAGCAGATTTCCGCCGAAGAGCATGCGGTTGCCGATGCGATGCTCGTCGAGATGTCGCGCGAATTCCGTGCGGCTGAACGGCGAGCTTGGCCTAACGAGTAGCATGAAACCAAACCATGACGGCGAGCAAGTCGGTCCGTTCTCATCGTTCCAGATAAAACCATCGCGCGACCATGCTTTGGCATGTGTAGGCAGATGAAAGTCGAAGAATTCCTCGAGATCGGCCAGAGCGCGACGTAAGTGTTCCCAGTTGGCGCGACGTGCTTCACCGAACTGTGGAAGCTTCTTGATCTGTTGTCGCCCGATCGCCGCCTGGATGTCGAGCGGCTTTAAGTTATAACCGACATGCGAGTAGATATACTTATGGTCGTAACCTTCGGGTAGCTCGCCCAGCTGCCAACCGAAGCGTTTGCCGCAAGTGTTATCCTTTCCGCTGGCGCACCAGCAATCACGGCCCCAATCTCGAAAACTTTCCACAAGCACCTTCAATCGCATTTCGCGCACGATATTAACCGCGCCGCCTTCGCCCAGGGTAAGGTGATGGGGTGGATAGAAGGATTGAGTAGATAAGTCTCCAAAGGTTCCGGTAAACCTCCCGTTATAGGTCGAACCCAGCGCGTCGCAGTTATCCTCGATGAGCCAGAGCTTGTGCTCGCGACAAAAGCTGGTGATGCGCTCGAGATCGAACGGATTACCGAGGGTGTGTGCCATCATCACGGCTTTTGTCTTACCCGGCACATGCGCTTCTTCGAGTCGATCGAGGTTTGCATTCAGTGTCAGGGGATTATTATCGAGAAACACCGGGACGGCGCCGTTTTGTAGAATGGGCGCGACGGTTGTTGGAAAACCGGCACAGCAGGTAATGACTTCGTCGCCTGGACGAATGCGACGCTCGCCCAGCTTAGGACTCGTTAAGCAGGAAAAGGCCAGCAGGTTGGCAGACGATCCGGAATTAACCAGGATCGACTTCTTGATACCTAACAAGTTCTTGAGCTCATCCTCGAAAGCTTCTCCTTCCACCCCGAGCGTAAGCCAGAAATCAAGAGTGCTTGAGACTGCGGCCTCCACCTCGTCTTCGTTGAAGGCGCGACCAGCATAGGGCACGACTGTTTCGCCCGGAACAAACTTGGGCCGCTTGCCTTCCACAAAGCTGGGTAGTTGCCCGCCATGCACGCGACAAGAATACTCCCGCGTCAATCGCAGGATCTCAGCCTTAATTTCCTTTGGATCTGTCATTCCAATCGGTCTCGTATTTCTTGATCTGTGCGAGAGTCAATCGATTCACTTCGGCAGCATCGGCCTTCTCCGCACCGCGATACCATTCGATAGTCTCAGCAATTGTCTCGCGAAAATCCCAGACAGGCGACCACTCAAGCAGGCGCAGTGCCTTATCGATCGCCAGGTTCAAGCGTCCCGCTTCATGCGGGGCGTTCGTTTGCGATTTGTCCTCCCATTTTCCCGGCCAGTGCAAAAGAGTTTCGCGCACCACTTCTTCGACGGTACGATTTGAATCCGGACCGGGACCGAAATTAAAAGCGGAACGCAACGCCCCGTTTTTTCCCGCCTGGGCTGCCGCAAGAGTTAGATAGCCGCCGAGCGGCTCAAGCACATGCTGCCACGGACGCGTCGATGTTTTGTTGCGCACCGCGATCGCTTCGCCTTTCTGCAGGGCGCGAATGCTATCGGGCACAATGCGGTCGACAGCCCAATCACCGCCGCCGATCACATTGCCGGCACGCGCACTGGCGATAGAAATGAATGACTCGTTAGGCGAAAAGAAGGAGCGCCGATAGGCCGCGATCGCGATTTCCGCCGCCGCTTTGCTCGAGCTATATGGATCGTGGCCACCGAGCGGATCGTCTTCGGCGTAAGCGTGATTCGTCTCTCGATTTTCGTAGACCTTGTCGGTGGTGACAAAAATGGCGTGGCACGGTCGGCCGATTCTTCGCAACGCTTCCAAAACGTGCACCGTTCCCATGACGTTAGTGGCATAGGTTTCTCGCGGGTCCTGATAGGACAGCCTAACGATTGGTTGGGCCGCGAGGTGGAAAACGAAATCAGGCTGTACGGCGCGAATTGATTTCTCGACCGCCGCGGCATCGCGCACATCGGCGATTTCGTGTTTGGTCAAACGACTCGTTAGGCCAAGTTGCTCGAACAAACTCGGCCTGGTCGGCGGCTCGAGCGCATAGCCATACACCCGCGCGCCCAGTTCGAGCAGCCAGGTCGCGAGCCAGGCGCCTTTGAACCCGGTGTGACCGGAAAGCCACACCGCTCGATCTCGAAATGCGCCGCCCAACATTAACCTACCAGACCTTCCACGGCGCACGGTTCTCGCGCCAGAGATCGTTCAGAAGAGTGAACTCCTGAAAAGTATCCATCGGCTGCCAGAAACCGCGGTGCTTGTAGGCGCCCATTTTCCCTTCAGCCGCAATCAGACGCAGCGGTTGTTGCTCCAGCATGACCGCCGGATCCTTTTCGAGATACTTGAAGATACTCGTGCTGCAAACCATGTAACCGCCATTGATATAACCAGTCTCGGTTTGCGGTTTCTCGTTAAAGCCGGAGATGGCTGAATCTTGATCCATCGACAACTCGCCGAATCTTCCCGGGGGATGCACTGCGGTAATGGTGCAGATTTTTCCAGAGCTGTGATGCGCTTCGATCGAAGCGGGAATGTCGATGTTCCCCACTCCGTCGCCGTAGGTGAGAAGAAAATCTTCGTCCGTTCCCAGATACTCTCGGATGCGGAAAATTCGTTCGCCAGTTAGCGCCTCTGCGCCGGTGTCGGCCAGCGTCACCTGCCAATCCTCTTCGTCATGGCGGGTGTGAAATTTCACCGACGGATCGACGCCGAGAGAAAGTGTCGTGTCGCAAATGTTCCAGAGATAATTCCGGAAATATTCCTTAATCATTTCCCCTTTGTAGCCGAGGCAGAGAATGAATTCGTTGAAGCCGTAGTGCGAATACGTCTTCATGATGTGCCATAAGATCGGACGATCGCCGATCGGCAGCATCGGTTTGGGGCGAAATTCCGTTTCCTCGCGCAGTCGAGTCCCTTTCCCGCCACACAAAATCACAACCTTCATCGTTTGGTTAGGCATTGTGCCTCATTTGTCCCCGGCTTGTCACGCGGGGCGCAACTGCGGGCGATGATTCTCGTAAACGCATACTTCTTTGATCCCAAACTGAATCATCTTTTCCGCCAACCGCTCGTAATTTTCGCCTAACTGCGCATGCGAATGCGCGTCCGAGGCGGTCGTGAAGGGAATGTTCTTCTCGATCGCGAGGCCAATCAAATCATCCGACGGATAAAGCTCATTCACTGGTTTGCGCCAGCCGGCGGTCGATAGCTCGAGGGCTAGTCCGCGCGTCTTGATGAAATCGAGCGTCTCGCTGGCTAACGTCTTCACATCTGCGTGAGGCCGGTGTCCATGGATTTTAATCAGATCCACATGCGCCAGGCAATCGATCAAACCGCTCGCCGCAATCTGTTGCACGCGCCGAAAATAATCGGCATAGACCGCATCGACATCGCGACCGGAAAACTGCTCCGCGCCGGCTGGAACGTTGTCGAACATCTCGTTCGGCCGATCGAGAAAATGCACAGAGCCCAAAACGAAATCGAGCTTCCCCCAATGTTTCTCCACCCAGTCCCGACCAGCCGCGGAATGCACCGGATCATTATCAAGTTCAATGCCGACACGAATTTTCATCTCTGGATTCGCCGCGCGCACTTGCTCGATTACATCAAAGTCGATTCCTTCGTGATACCGATCGTGATCGGTCAATGCGATGTCGGTTAATCCTTTCGCCTTCGCGCTCTCGATCCACGGCTGGAGCAGCTCCGGCGTATACGACCGCACGCGATGTCCCTGAGGATGGGTATGATAATCAGAAAAAAGCATCGCGCCTAACGAGTCACGGCGCGGTCATGAATTTTTGCTGCACGCGCAGCTCCGGATATTTCGGGAAGAAAGCTTCCACGGTGAAAACCCGGTTCGGCGAAAGCTCGCGCGTGGCAATCGTTTCGGCATACTCGATGTGTTCCTGCGGATTAATCATGACGCTGCCGGGAGTGTCGGCGAAGGCATGATTCTCCGACCACGTCGTCAGAACTCCGCCGGCGGAAGTGCGTAAACGAATCTCGAAACGTTGCGAATCGGGAAACTCGAGCGGCACGGGACGGCGACCCCGATTGGTTAACGTCACGCGCACATCCATCTGCCGTACTTCGGAAAGTTTGACTGGCTGCGGCGAGACCTCCACGGAGAGAGTCAGCCCATTCAAATGCGCATCCTTGTATTCCGACAACTGCTCGTTAGACCGGAACGGATGGAGGATACGGCTGAAAATGCTGCGTTTTTCCGGGCGCGGCGGAGCCTGCTCGTCCTGAGCGAGCGCGCTCATCTGCGCCGCCAGGACTAGCATCAATGCCACCAGGGGCCGTTTCATGAGCCGGTATTCAGCTGCGGTTGCAAATCGTGTCAAACCCTTTATCAATCGCCCATGTCGAGGCGTGCGACCTGCATTTTTTTCGGCTTTCTTCTCGCGACAATTTCCCACGCCCAGGCTGGCCGGGCGCATTGCACGTTGCGCGTTCATGTGGAGGGCAACGCGAATGATAGCGAAGTTTTCGCTACGACCATGCGTTCGGCCGTGACCGGTAAAAAAATTGTCATGGAAAAAGTGCCGCGCATTTCGGAACAGGATGTCGCCGCATTCTATCCCTATCAGGGTGCGAACGGTAGCTACGGAGTTTTGCTCAAGCTCAACGACCATGGAAGGCTGGTACTAGATACCCTGAGCGTGGAGCGGCGCGGCGCTTATGTTTACGTTTTCGTGAATCGCCGCCCGGTTTCCGAAATGCAAATCGATCGTCGTATCACCGACGGCCAGCTCTATCTCGCGTCCGGTCTCACCCAGAATGATCTCGCGCTCATGGGAAAAGATTGGCGCGTGCTCGGGCGACCGAAGAAGTGAAGCGGCGTGTCTTTGTCCTTCTCCTACTCATTGGCCTAACGAGTAGTAGAGCAGAAGATCGCTTGAATCTCGGCCTCCCCACGGATAACGACGCGATCTTCCGCGGCGGCGGCTCGGATTTTTATCAATACGTCACGCGCGATTTCAAAGGTGAGAAATCCACTCCATGGGAAGGCGGCCAATACGGTTTTGTGCGCGACCCGGTCGAGACGCCGAATGGTCTGATTTACACGCGCTTCCACGAAGGCATCGACATTCGCCCGATGCATCGCGACGCGAATGGCGAACCCCTCGACGAAGTCCGCGCGATTGCCGATGGCACTATCGTCTACGTCAATACCGTCGCCGGTTATTCAAACTACGGACGCTACATCGTCGTCGAACATCGCTGGGATGGCGCCAGTTACTACAGCCTTTACGGCCATCTTAGTTCACCGCTCGTTAGGCCGGGCACGAAGGTTAATCGCGGCGACGTGCTCGGCATCATGGGTTACACCGGCGAAGGTTTGGACAAGGAACGTGCGCATGTGCATCTCGAATTGAATCTGATGCTCAGCCGCCGTTTCGAATCGTGGTACGAGTTCTTCGTTAAGAACGATCCGAATCATCACGGGATTTACAACGGGATCAACCTCATGGGCATCGACAGCGCGCGGCTTTATCTCGCACTGCGCGAAAATCCGTCGCTGACCATTCCGGAATTTCTCGCGCACGAAGAGGTGTTTTACAAAGTAACGCTGCCGAAGACGCGCAACTTTGAGCTGCTCCAACGCTATCCGTGGTTGCTGCACGGCGCCGATAAATCCGCGGCGTCGTGGGAAGTTTCATTCAATCGCGCCGGTGTTCCGCTGAAGATTGAGTCAGCCTCCTCATCCGTGTCGGCTCCTACTTTGTCCTACGTGAGGAAAGGAAGCGGCAGCTATTCCGGACTCACCCGCGGCGTCATCAACGGCAGCGGGAGCAAGGCAATTTTCAGCGAGAACGGCGATCATCTGATGCGCCTGCTTATTTGGCCAAACTAGCTCTTTTCCGAGAACGCATCGTGCTCTTCCTGGTCTAATCAACAGCAGGATGATGACGCGCAGAAAATTTCTCGGCCTCGGCCTACTCGCCATGCCGGCGGCGCTCGGCGCTGATGTCTGCATCGAGCCGACCGATTTGCGCGTCCGGCATCTTCCATTGAATCGGAACGGGAAGATCCGCTTTGTTCACTTCACCGATTTTCATTACAAAGGCAACGCGGCCTACGCGAAGCATCTCGTTCGCACGATCAACGATCTCGCGGCCGAGTTCGTTTGTTTCACGGGCGATCTGGTTGAGAACAAAAGCTTCGCGCCGGATGCGCTAGCATTCGTTAGGCAAATAAAAGCACCGGTCTTCGGATCGCCGGGGAATCATGATTATTGGTGCGGCGCGAACTTCGCGAATTATCAGGAAGCATTCGCGGCTACCGGCGGCGGATGGCTAGTCGATCGCGGTGTCGTGATCGATAAGCATGATCTCGAGATTGTCGGCATGGCGATGGTCGGTATTCATGCACTCAAGACACCACAAGCCTCGCGTCGTTTGCTGCTGCTGCACTATCCAAAGATGGCCGACTCGTTAGGGGGACCGCGCTTCGATTTGATCATGTCGGGTCATTCGCATGGCGGACAGGTGCGATTGCCCTTTTACGGCCCGCTCGTCGTGCCGTGGGGAGTAGGGCCTTATGATCTCGGCTATTACGAGACGAAAGGCGGACCGCTCTACGTCAATCCCGGCATCGGCACCTATTATATTCCATGGCGATTCAATTGCCGCCCGGAGGTCACGCTGTTGACAATTTAGCCTAACAAGAAGTCGGCACGCGTTGCGCAAGCGCGACCGCGTGTGGAATCGCGCCGGCGACAAAGCCAAGACATTCGACCGCGCCGCTCGGCTTGCCCGGCAACGCTATGACCAACGATTGCTCAACCACGGCCGCGAGACTGCGCGAGAGAATCGCATTGGGTGTGATCTTCATCGATTCAAGGCGCATGGCTTCGCCGAAGCCGGGAAGCTCCACTCGCATGATTCCACGAATTGCTTCCGGCGTAACATCGCGCGCGGCAATACCGGTTCCGCCAGTCGTTAGAATCAGCCCGCAATTCTGCGCGCAAAACGCACGGATCGTTTCCTGAACTTTCGCCAACTCATCTGGAATGACGGCTTCGCTTTGCACATTCCAACCGTACTTTTGGGCTGCTTCTTTTAACGCCGGACCACCGAGATCGGCGTAATCACCAGCGGAAGCGCGATCGGAGATCGTGATAATTCCGGCGGCGATCGTCATTCGCCGAGCGGCCGCTTAATTTTGGAAAGCAAACGCACGTTGGAGATTTCCATCTGCTTATCGACGGCTTTGCACATGTCGTAGATCGTGAGGAGCGCAACCGAAACGCCGGTAAGAGCTTCCATCTCTACGCCCGTTTGCGCAAAGGTGCGCGCGGTGCATTTCGCTTCCACGTCATTTTCGCCTAACGAGAGGTCGAGATCGACATGGCTCAAATTCAAGCCGTGACAAAGCGGAATGAGTTGTGAGGTTTGTTTCGCCGCCTGAATGCCAGCGATGCGCGCGGTCGCGAAAACATTTCCTTTCGCGATCTTGTTCCCGGCGATTAACGCAATTGTTTCGCGTTGCAATTTGATCCGACCGGCGGCGATTGCTTCCCGCGCGCTGGTCGCTTTGGCGGAGACGTCCACCATTCGCGCACTGCCGTCATCGGCGACGTGTGAGAGGCGCGCCATCAATTAACCGCCAATTGCGACCATCTTACGATTGGGCTGATAAGCTTCGCGAAAATCGTGCTGCTGCGGTTTGCGCTCGACCACATCGAGGAAAAAACGCTCGAGCTCCGCCTCGCTCGCGCCGGTGCGCAGCGGCTGCATGATATCGAACTCCAGATGACTGCCGAGGCAGGGCCGCAATTTCCCATCGCAAGTGAGGCGGAGTTTGTTGCAACTCTCGCAAAAATGCAGATTCGTCATCGCGCCAATAAAACCGACGCGCTGATTGCGACCGGGAATTTGATAATAAGTCGCCGGCCCATTCGTACGGAAAGTCGGCTCCGGAATCAAGGAACCGTAGCGCGTTTCCAGTTCCTTCTGCGCGGTACGAATCGGAAAGAAATTTTCTTCCGACAAAACTTCGCTCGTGCTCACGGGCATCAGTTCGATGAAACGCAGGAGAAGGTTCCGCTCCGCGGCGAAATCGACTAACGAATACAGTCGCTCGTCGTTGCGACTGCGCATCAAGACGCAGTTAAGTTTGATCTGCTCGAATTTCGCCTCGAGCGCGGCGTCGATTCCCTGCAGAACTTGCGGAAGAAAATCGCGACCAGTCGTTAGGCGATAGTCTTCACGATCGAGCGTATCGAGCGAAATGTTGACCGTGCGCACACCGGCTTGGCGCAAGGCGCGCGCCATCGATACGTTCGGTTTCACCTCGCGCGCGAGCAGCGTGCCGTTCGTCGACAAACCGATATCGTCGATGCCCGGAATGCGCGCGAGTTGCTCGCAGAACCACAGAACATCGCGACGTGTCAGCGGTTCGCCGCCGGTCACGCGCACTTTTTTCACACCCAGCCGAGCGGCGATGCGAATGAGGCGCAAGGTCTCCTCGAAACTCAAAATGCCTTCGCGCGGCAACCATTCCTGCAACTCCTGTGGCATGCAGTAGGTGCATCGCTCATTGCAACGATCCGTGATGGAAACGCGCAGATACGAAATGCGGTGGCCGAATTTGTCCTCCATCTCTTCGTTAAAATACGAGAGCGCTGCCCCGAAAACAAGGCACACAAGTTGACGCTCGCGGGCGCAAGGTTAGTTTCACGTATGACGCGGCGATTACTTTTCGGGGCGCTGATGATCGGCGCTCTTTCACTCACGTTCGGCTTCACGGGATGCACCACGGTCGAGACGCGCATCTCCGAAAAGCAGGCGACCTTCCGTCGTTTGTCCCCGGCGGATCAAGCACTGGTGCAACAGGGAAAAATCCACGAAGGCCTGCCGATGGACGCGGTCTACATCGCGTGGGGTCCGCCCAGTCAGCGAATCCCCGGTCGTTATCGCGGATCGATGGTCGATACGTGGGTCTACGATGCGACTGCTGCGGGCGATTATGCAGGTCCATTTAGCTACGGCTATGGATATGGCCACGGCGTGGGTTACGGGCTTTATGGCGGATACGGTCGCCGTTTTCGGCATGGCCCGTATTTCTACGATCCGTTTTTCGATCCGTATTTTTATAATCACGCCAATATTGTGCGATATCCGGAGCGCACCGTTTCGTTTGAGAACGGTCGCGTGATTGCCTTCCAGTTTTTGCCCGCGCCTCGCTTCTATTAAAGATAGACGCGGCGCGAGGGCCGTGGTCTAACGAGAGCTAGATGGCTTATTCTTCTTTCGGCCAATTCGTTGAAGCTCTCGACCAGGCGGGCGAATTGAAGCGCATTCGCGAACCGGTCGAGACCGATTTGCTGATCGCGGAATGGGCTAACCGCGAAATGAAATCGCCCGGTGGCGGGAAGGCGTTGTTTTTCGAAAAGCCGCTGATCGATGGACGCGAATCGAAATATCCCCTCGCGATCAACACCATGGGCTCGCGGCGTCGCATGGCGATGGCGTTGAAAGTCGAAAGCGTCGAGGATCTCGCGCAGGAGATTTCGCTCATCCTTAAAGCGAAACCGCCGACGGATCTGCGTGAAGGTTGGAGTTTGCTCAAGCAGGGAATCAACCTGCTGCACGCCCGGCCGAAACATTCGAGAGAAGGCGCGTGTCAGGAAGTGGTGCACACGATTGAGAAGGGCGATGTCTCGTTAGGCGAGCTACCGATTCTCAAATGCTGGCCGAAAGACGGCGGACGTTTCATTACCTTGCCGAACGTGCACACGCGCGATCCAGAATCTGGCGCGCGCAATCTTGGCATGTATCGCATGCAAGTTTACGACGATCGGACAACCGGGATGCATTGGCAGGTGCACAAGGTCGGCGCGCGTCACGGCAAAGTTTATTACGAACGCAATGAGCGCATGCCTGTTGCGGTCACGCTTGGAGGCGATCCCGCTTACACATTCGCGGCAACAGCGCCGTTGCCCGATGGACTCGATGAAATTTTGTTCGCCGGTTTCATTCGCAAGAAATCAGTCGATCTCGTGAAATGCAAATCGATCGACCTCGAAGTGCCGAGCGATGTGGATTTCGTTTTGGAGGGTTACGTCCAGCCTTACGAGACCAAACCAGAAGGACCATTCGGCGATCACACCGGTTTCTACACCGCGCTCGAAGACTATCCGGTTTTTCATCTGACCGCGATCACGCATCGACGTGATGCTGTTTATCCTGCGACCATCGTCGGCATTCCGCCGATGGAAGATTTCTACATCGGCGACGCGAGCGTGCGCATTTTTTTGCCCGTCTTCAAAATGAACTTTCCGGAATTAGTCGACATGGCGCTGCCGCCAGAAGGCGTTTTCCACAACCTCGTTTTCGTCAGCATCCGCAAACAATACCCGTATCAGGCCTTCAAGATCATGCACGGCTTGTGGGGCATGGGGCAAATGATGTTCAGCAAGTACATCGTGGTGGTGGACGAAGATTGCGACGTGCATAACACGAGCGAAGTGCTCTTTCGTCTTTGTGCGAACACCGATCCGGAACGCGATTCCACCATTATTCGCAATCCCAGCGACTCGTTAGACCACGCGCCCACTTCGCAAAACATCGGTTCGCACATGGGCTTCGATGCCACGCGAAAATTGCCTGGTGAAAATTATCATCGGCCCTGGCCGGAGTTGCTCAAGATGACCGAAGAGGCGCAACGGCTGGTCGATGCGCTGCAAAAGAAAGCGGGTTGATCCGGCTTCTCGCCGAACCAACCCGCGAAACTACTCGTTAGACTAAATTACGGCTTGCGGAAAACGTTGCCTGTGGCCGGGTCACGCACGAGCGCGCCGTGTGGAATTCCACGCGTATTCACGATTGCGTGCGGGGGATACGGGCTCCGGAAAAATCCGGGCTCACCGGCATAACGGCCGTACGGATAATACGCCATCGGATGACCGCCGTAATAGCCGCGCTCATCTGCTTCCACCGAAGCGCCGATTAACGCGCCAGTACCAGCGCCGATGCCCGCGCCGATCGCCGCCCCGCGGACATTGCCGGTTGCGGCAGCGCCGATAATTGCGCCGGTAGCGGCGCCGATACCAGCGCCCTGGCCGGTAGGAGTATCACAGGAACTAAGAGCAAGCGCGCCGAGAGCGGCGGTTGCGACAAAAGCTAGATTGATTTTTTTCATATGGTGTAGCTGAAACATTGAACTGTCTTTCGACGTTCTAGGTTCGAAGATATTCGCGGTCAAATGGCTCCGCGCTCTTTTCTGCGGAAAAACTGGGCGGCGATCAGCGCGGTTTTCTGCACGCGATTGAGCCGATAATCCTTTTCGAAAACGCGAAACTGGTCCGCTTCGATCTTGCGCAAGAGCTTCCGGTAAACTGCTCCCATGATTTCGGCCGCGACCATGGAAGCGCGATCTTCCCGCGGCAAAAGTGCGGCCGCGCTGTCGTAAAATTTGTCAGAACGTTGCGCCTGAAATTCCATCAGCGCGACGAAGCGTTCGTTGTACTCGGCCTTCAGTAGTTGCGCCTCCGAATATCCGAAGCGCGCCATTTCATCCTGCGGCAAATAGATCCGACCGGTGCGCAGGTCTTTGCCGACGTCACGAATGATATTGGTCGTTTGCAGCGCAAGACCAAGATCAATGGCGTACTCTTTGCAGCGTGGATTCTTGTAGCCAAAAATTTCGATGCTGACCAAGCCAACGGCGCTGGCTACGCGGTAACAATAGAGACGCAGCTCTGCGAAATTCGCGTAGCGCACCTTGCGCAAATCCATTTCCACGCCGGTAATGATTTCTTCCAGCATCGCGGGCGTGAGTTGATACTTCGCGATCAAGGCGCGCACTTCAGACGCGAGCGGATCTTCGCCTTCGCACGGTAGCGCGAGCCACTTCCGCCACGCCGCCAAGCCTTCCGTCTTTTCTGCAATGCTTAATTGCGCCGAATCCGCGATGTCGTCGATGAGACGGCAGAAAGCGTAGAAGGTGGTGACGTCGTGCCGGCGTTCTTTGCCTAACGAGACAAAAGCCAGCGCGAGATTCGATTTGCTCCGGCGCGTGATTTTGGCAGCATCCACGTGATCAATATTTGATCCAACTTTCCTGATCGATGCGACCCGTTTCGCATTGCCGGAAAAAGCAAACCCACGAGGCGAGCAACCAACCGGTGACAAATCCGCGGGCGCAGACGTAAATAATTTTCCAGATGATCGCGGCTAACAAGCGATCCTCGGTCGCGCTGTGCACGATCGCGTCAAAGGCGCTGAAGAGAAAGAAATGAAGCGCGCAGATCAGGAAAAACCAGGCGAAACGCGTCAGGTTACGTCGAAAGAATTCCCAGTGCGCGTGCAATGCCGCGTGCAGACTTTCGTTGTGCAAAACGAGGGAGATTTGCACCGACGCGAAAAAAATAATGAACCCGCTCATGAGGTAGCGTGCGAGCGGTTGGTAATCGAGCACGCCGGGAAGATTAACGAAGTAAGCCAGCAAGAGCGGCAGCCGGAGGATGATCATGCTGATGACGATGACGACGCCGGCCCATTTCAAAACATAACTGAAGCGACGCACGGCAAATTGAAAAAGCGCGTCCTCGGTGAAGCTCAAGCCTTTGACCCAGGCGAGGCAGACCGCGATCAAATAAACCTGAAGGTAAACGCCGAAGAGATATTCGAAGATGAAGGCGACGGCATCGACCGCGGCGGCAGTTTGAAAAAGAACGCTCTCTGGCAGGACCGTGCGCCAAAGCGGTAGTCGCCAAAAAATAATCGGCTTAAAAAGCGACGCGACCGCGCTGAGCGCGACGACCAGATAGATGAGATAACTCCAAAGCTGGAATCGTTTTCGCATCGCGCCGAGAAGCGCGCCATGCAGCCCGCGCCAATTACAGAGCAACAAAATCGCGGCGACGACCGAAAGCGGATAAGTGGTAGTGGCGCTATCAAAAATTCCCGCGACACCTTCGAGTGCGGGCAGGAGCGTTTGCTGCCAAACGTCGCGCAAGCCCGGCCAGGACCAGCTGCCGATCGAACCGACCTGCGCGGGATCGAAATCCGCGCTGCGTTCGAAAGTAAAAGTCGCGAATTGAAAAATCGAGTAGGCCAGGCCGAGAACAACGAAGGTCAGCCAGATACGTTTGAAGCGCAGGATGCAGCGCAAACCGTCGCGCAAGGCGAGACGGATCGGATTAAAAAAAAGCAGCAAGAGATAGCCGACGCCGAACCCGAGCAGCGGATAGATTCGCGGCACATTCTGCCACTCCATTTTTTGCCTAACGAATGAATCCCCAGTGGCGACTGAACGGCCAGTAAACAAATAGCCCGCGCCCGACGAGATTTTCATCCGGGACCGGCCCCCAGTAACGGCTGTCGTAACTGTTGTAACTGTTGTCGCCCATGGCGAAGTAACTGGACTCCGGCACGGTGAACGTCGCCTGCGGATTGACCAAATAATCGCGGCCCGGTCCATAGCCGCGATAGCCCTCCTTCGCGGCCATGACTCGCTCGAACCCTCGGCCTTTGGCTAGTTCACCATTGAGGAAAAGTTTTGGCGGCTCGACGCGCAACTGGTCGTTAGGCAAGCCGGCCAAACGTTTGATGTAATAGGGCTGACCTGTTTCCGGATCGCCGAGAATGCCGGGAATGTTGTCCGTGCGAAAAACGAAGACATTGCCTTCGTGCGGCTTGACGAAATTGTAACTGAATTTGTCGACGAAGACCTGATCGCCCGTATCGATGGCGCCGCGCGCGATGACGTCGCCGCGCCGATAAGTCGCGCCGGGCACGACGCGAAAATCCTGCCGCAACTGATCCGGCGCCGCGTAAACGAGAAAATTCTGCTTCTGGCAAATGATGCGCGAGAAGGTGAAAAAGAAGGCGAATTTTTTAGGAACGATTTGCTCGACGCGATCGTCTTCCTGCGAAACGACGTTGATATAATTGCGACCGAGGACCAGAAACTCGACTACCTGCCGCACAAAATTCGGCGGCGCCTCAGTCATTGGGTGACCGATAATTCCATTCAACGTCGGCTGCATCGAGCCGGTCGGAATCTTAAATGGCTGCAAAAAATAAGAACGAATTCCAACGGCCACGATGATGGCGACCAGAATTACTTCGACGTTTTCGCGCCACGGCGCTTCCCAGGTCACGGGCGTAAGCTTGTGCAATTTCGCGTCGAGCTTTTCTCCTTCGGCTTTGATGCACTCCGGATTTTTTTCCCGCAAGGCCACGCTGAGGGCCGCAATTCCCGAAGTGACTTCGCCGCGATCGCGATCGTTCAGAACGTCCTTCTTGTAGCGTAAATATTTCTCCGCGTGACGAAGCAGGAGTTTGCTGTGTTTGACGTAACGCGGCGTGAACATGAGCGGCAACGCTAAATGATGGCGCGCGCTTCGCCACCGGATAATTGCGGCTCTTACCCCCAGACTGACCTACATGTCCAGCGGACTGCGCACGCCGATGCCGGGCTTATTGAGGACATGTGTATAGATCATCGTTGTGCTCACATCCTTGTGGCCCAACAACTCCTGCACTGTGCGGATGTCGGACCCATTTTCCAAGAGGTGCGTGGCAAACGAATGCCGCAGCGTGTGACATGTCGCCGGCTTCGTTACGCGGGCCGCACGCACAGCTTTCTTCATTGCGAGTTGCAATGAGCTTTCCTCCGTGTGATGGCGACGTCTCTCTCCCGTCCGCGGATCGGTCGAAATGCGCGATGAAGGAAAAACATACTGCCAGGCCCATTCGTATTTTGCCTTGGGATATTTCCGCTCCACCGCGCCCGGCAGGTAAACATTGCCGAAACCCGCTTCCAGATCCTCTTCGTGCTGCGCTTTGATTTTTTGCAAATGTCGCTCCAGTCGTTGCACGGAGTGAATGGGTAACATCGTGATCCTGTCTTTGCCGCCCTTCCCATCGCGCACCGCGATCTGCGCGTACGCGAAATCGACATCCTTTATTCGCAAACGAACGCACTCCATCAAACGCAAACCACTTCCATAGAGAAGTTCTGCCATGAGCCGATGCGTTCCGCGCAAATGTTCCAGGATTTTGCCCACTTCTTCTCGTGCTAGCACGACCGGCAAACGCGCCGGTCTCTTCGCGCGCTCTACGCCTTTGAGCCAGCCGATCTCTTGTTCCAAAACCTGCTTGTACAGGAAGAGCAAGGCGCTCAGTGCCTGGTTCTGCGTCGACGCCGCGACTCTCCCATCTCGTGCCAACGAAGTGAGAAATTCTCCCACTTCGACCTCATTCATCTCACGCGGGTGCCGCTTGCCATGGAAGAGAATGAATCGGCGAATCCAATCAGTGTAGGTCTGTTCGGTACGAAAGCTGTAATGCTTCCGCCGGAGCGTATCCCTTACTTGGTTGAGCAATTTCGGTTTGCCGGGTGTGATCGGTGTCGCTAAGGTGGCCGCCATGTGCGGA